>NZ_CP109327.1:4800000-6135433 GCF_035918155.1 Streptomyces sp. NBC_01591 | reverse complement strand
GAGCAGGGCCGTCGGGTGACCCTGGTGTGCGGCGGGGTACTCGGCTCCTATCTGCATCCGCGGGTTCGGCGCTCGGTTGCCAAGAGGCTGGCCAGGCTCGGGGTGACCGTACTCGAAGGCCCCGACGCGAAGGTGACGGCGGTGACCCGCGATACCGTGCAGCTCAGTGGCGGCCACACGCTGCCGAGCACGGTGACGATCTGGACCGCCGGGTTCGGCGTGCCGGACCTGGCCACGTGCAGCGGGCTGAGCACCGACGCCTTGGGCCGCCTGCTCACCGACGAGACGTTGACGAGCGTGGACGATGTGCGCATCGTCGCGGCCGGGGATTCGGCGGCACCGTCGGACCTGCCGCTGCGAATGAGCTGCCAGACCGCTCGTCCGCTGGGAGCGCACGCCGCCGACACGGTGCTGGCCCGGATCGCGGGTGCGCAGCCCGAGGCCATCAACGTGGGTTTCTTCGGCCAGTGCATCGCCCTGGGCCGTCGCGCCGCCACCGTGCAGATCGCCTCCAAGGACGACACCGCGAACAGGTACTGCATCGGCGGCCGCCTCGGCGCAGGGATCAAGGAGCGCGCTTGCAAGGGCGTCGTCAAGGAACTGGTGGACGAGGCACGCAAGCCCGGCTCGTTCACCTGGGGCTTCAAGGATGACAAGCGCCGGCAACTGCTGCAGGCCAAGCGCGGCGAGGCCGCTGTCCACCGCTGAACCAGCAGTTCGGCCAAGCGTTCACGGTCGGTTGTCGACACCCGGAGCCACCGACACAAGGCAAGGAGAAACCCCATGAACCTCACTCTGTGGATTGCGACCGGACTGCTGGCCGCAGTCGCCCTGGGCGGCGGCATCAGCAAGGCGTTCATACCCAAGGAGAAACTGGCCGCGCACGATGGCGGGGAATGGACCCAAGACGCCGGCATCGGTTTCGTCAAGACCCTCGGGTTCCTGGAGCTGCTGGCCGCAGTCGGCCTGATCCTGCCCGCCGTGCTCGACATCGCACCGGTCATGGTTCCGGTAACCGCTGTGTGCTGGGTTGCTCTCATGGTCGGCGCGATGATCACTCATGGCCGCCTTGGTCAGTACAAGCTCGTGATGCTGAACTCGGTCTACCTCGTGCTCGCAGCCTTTGTCGCGTGGGGTCGCTTCGTCCTTGAGCCTTTCTCCGGCTGAGGAAAGATGTGCCGCCGGTCGGGGCGAACGGATAGCAACGAACGAGGATGCCTCTGGCACTCGCGGGGCGGATCGTGCGGCTCGTGTCGCACCGTCTGCGGCCTCCCGGCAGGCAGACGGTTCCACGACAGCGCAGCGCTCGGCGTCCGCAGTGATCCTCATCGGTCACACGTCCCAGGTGACCGGGAGGCTCTTCACCCCGTAGATGTCCGCGATCTCCGGACGCAGGGCAACCTCTTCGGGCGGTACGGCCAGGCGCAGCGTGGGGAAGCGGTTGAACAGCGCGGGGAACGCGACCTTCATCTCGACGCGGGCCAGTTGCTGCCCCAGGCACTGGTGGATGCCGTGGCCGAAGGCCAGGTGTCCACCGTCCTGCCTGCGGAGGTCGAGCACGTGGGGATCGGCGAAGCGCTCGGGGTCGCGGTTGGCGGTGTTGTACGACAGGATCACAGGCGAGCCGGCCTTGATGGTCCGGCCGCCCACCTCGACGTCCTCCAGCGCCGTCCTCATGAACGTCTTGGCGACGCTGAGGTACCGCAGCAACTCCTCCACGGCCGGGTCGGCGAGCGTGGGATCGGCACGCAGCGCGGCCAGTTGCTCCGGGTTGCGCAGCAGCGCGAAGGTGCCGAGGGCCAGCATGTTCGCGGTGGTGTCGAACCCGGCCGCCAGCAGGACCAGGGCGATCCCCTTCAGCTCCTCGTCGGTCAGATCGCTGTCGGTGGTGAGGTCGCTGAGCACGTCGTCGGTGGGGTTCGCGCGTTTGGCGGCCACCAGTTCCGCGAGGTACTCCTGGGTCGCGGTGTAGGCCGCTATCAGGTCCTCGTCGCTCGTCTCCCCGCTCATGAACGAGTCGACCTGCTCCTGGAAGGACCCCCGGTCCTCGTACGGCACCCCCAGCAGTTCACAGATCACGATGGCGGGGACGGGCTTGGCGAACGCGGTCACCAGGTCCGCCGACGGCCCGGCCTCCTCCATGGCGTCCAGGTGGTCGGCGGTGATCTGCTCGACGCGCTCGGTGAGCAGACGCATCCGCCGTACGGTGAACTTGCCCATCAGCGGCTTTCGGTAGCGGCTGTGCAGGGGCTCGTCCATGAGGAGGAACTCACCGGGCGGCGCCGGGGGTGACTTCATGTCTCCGTAGTCGATGGTCGGGTGGAGCAGGAGCTCCTTGCGCGAGCTGAACCGCTGGTCAGCCAGGACCGCCCTGACCAGGTCGTATCCGGTGATCAGCCAGCCGGGCTTTCCGCCGGGGAAGGTGTACCCGCTGATGGGGCCGTGCCGGCGGGCGTCGACCAGCTCCGCCGGCGGGTCGAAGGGACAGCCGGACCGACGCTCCGTCGGCATCGTCGTGACGGTGTGCAGTAATTCACCCATGACCATTCCTCATCTCGCGATAGTACGCGTTTGACGATGCTCGAAAGCTACGTTGCATTCAGAATGGCGTCAATCGGCAGAAAGGCGTTTCCCCAGATGAATAGCGGAATATTGATGCAATGACGATGGGCCTGAATGCAATATCGCGTTGCAATGAATGGCGGCGAAAGCAATACTGACGGCATGCCAGGAGGACGGTTGACCCAGCAGGACCGCCAGCGCATCGCGGCCGGACTCACCGACGGGCTCTCCTACGCCGAGATCGCGAGGCGGCTCGACCGGCCGACCTCGACGATCAGCCGGGAGATCGGACGCAACGGCGGCCCCAGCGGCTACCAGCCCCAGCAGGCGCATCGGGCGACGGCCCAGCGGGCGCGGCGTGGCACACCAACACCCCCGCGCACGGCCGGACCGCCGAGTGGCACAACGGGAGAGGAGATCATCGAGATAGCGGTCCGGGCGGGGCTGCCGAGGATGACAGCACGCGTGCACGTCGACCTGCTGCTGTCCGAGGACGGCAGGCGCACCGCGGCCGAGCTGACCCGCAGGCTGGAGGTCAGCCCCGCCTCCGTCTCCGTGGCCGTCAACTACCTCGTCCAGCACGGCTATGTCCGGCGCGAACGCGATCCGCAGCGGCGTCGCGACGTCTACGTGATCGACGACGAGGCCTGGTACCACTCCGTCGTGCTCAGCGCGCGGCAGACGCTGGAGGCGGCGCGGGCTGCGATGGCCTCGGCACAGACGTACGGACCCGACAGCCCCGTGGGGCAGCGGCAGGCCAGGTCAGGCGCGTTCCTGGAGCAGGTCAGCCTGGACACCTTGGAGTCGGCCGACCGCTGGCGCGACCTCCTGGCGTGATGGGTCCCGGACGAACCCGGGGAGCCGGCTGACCAGTTCCCGAAGGCGCACAGTTGTCATGCGCCTGACGGCAGTGAACCCCGTGGCACTGGCCAAGGCTTCGGCCGTCAACATCAAGCATCGCGGGGCGGCTGTGCCACCGGCGCAGCTTTCACACACAGGGTCATGACCGGTTCCCTCCCAGGGCTACCTGATCGGCCTGTGCGGAAGAAGCCCCACCGCACTCGGCACGATGGGGCAGCCTGCAACGGTGTGCATTGACCGGGCGGTCAGATGGTGCCGAGCTCTCCGGCCTTGACGCCCGCCACGAACGAGGCGAACGAGGCGGCGGAGGCATTCAGCACCGGGCCGCTCGGGTTCTTGGAGTCGCGGACGGGAACCACGCCGAGCGGGGCGACGAGGTTGGCGGCGACCTCGATGCACTGGCCGCCGTTCTCGCTGAATGAAGACTTGAACCAACGGGGGGACTCGGTCGTCACGGGGTGCCCTTTCGTAACTGGCTGATCATGGCCACGGACGCCGCTCGCGACAGCGCTTCGGCCTGTAGTTGATGGTAGTCCGTCAGGATGGGCAGCACCGATGCGCTGTCCCGCTCAAGATGGCCCCGGTTGGCGGACTCCGCGTACGACATGAGCGAACGGTCCGGCATCGTGAGCACTGTTACCGGCAACGTCATCGGACGACGAACCCCGATGGCGAACGGAGCGACTTGAAGCACGGTGTTCGGCAGCTCGGCAAACTCCATCAAACGCGCGAACTGTGCGCCCATGAGCGCGCCGTCCCCGATGGGACGGAGGAGACAGCTTTCGTCAAGCACCACGAAAACCAACGGGGGCGGTGTTCGTGTGAGCGACGCTTGGCGCTGCGCCACCAGCGCAATCCGCTCGTCGGCTTGCTCCCGCGAGGCAACGCCCCGTTTCACCGTGCTCTTTCCGAGCGCTGATGCGTACTCCGGAGTCTGGAGCAGGCCAGGTATGACACCAACTTCGTAGAGCCTGATCTCTACCGCGCGCGCCTCGTGAGTGACGTACTCCGGGAAGCCCTCAAGCAGCGCCCTGTGCCTGACCGCCCGGCTCTGGCGTTCGAACCGGTTGCCGGTTCCAAACGTCCTGTCAGCACTTGCTGCGAACTGTTGAGTTGGTTTCCGCCGTCCAGTTTCAACAGCAGAAATGTGCGCCCCGGAACACCCCATGCGCTCGCCGAGTTCATCCTGCGTCCAGCCACGCTCATCCCGCAAACTGCGAAGACGCGCGCCGAACGCCGCACTCGGCGATCGATCGGGGTC
This sequence comes from Streptomyces sp. NBC_01591, assembly GCF_035918155.1. Taxonomy (NCBI): domain Bacteria; kingdom Bacillati; phylum Actinomycetota; class Actinomycetes; order Kitasatosporales; family Streptomycetaceae; genus Streptomyces; species Streptomyces sp. NBC_01591. The sequence continues at coordinate 6,130,749 of NZ_CP109327.1, read as the reverse complement.
CAGTTCCTTCCGATTCACCATCCGGCACCTAACTTGCCTGTCAATCTGCGTAAGTTGAAGACCTTCTCGACTCTAGGCCACGCTGATCCCCCTTGGTAGCGGAACCGTTACGGAGAGGAGTGGCCCGTGTCTGTGCAAAACGGCCCCCCGAACGAGCAGAATCCCCCACAACTGCCCTCACCCGGCACGCTGTTGGTGGACACCAGCCGCCGTGACCAGGTCGGAGAGTTCCGGGGGACGTCCGGCCCGTACTGGTCGTTGCGGCCGGTCTGTGGCGGGACGGAGTGGGAGGCGGAGCCCGCAAGCGTGCGGGCTCCGAGTCCGATAGAGCGGTTGCGGGCCGAGATCGCGCGGTGCAATGCCCGGAGCGAGGGGCGGATCCTGTGACCGGCGACGTGAACGCATCGCCCGAGCAGGCGAGTTACCTGTGCGCGGCAATCGCCGAAGGGCTCGTGTACGGCGCCGATGAAACGGCGCGGTACGTCCTGGGCACCTTCCGGACGATCTCCCCCGTCCTCGCGCTGCGGTGGCTCGGCGGGCAGGCGTTGTGGATCGTGGACCGGCTCGGCCTCGACCCGCGCCTCGGCCACCTCGCGGAACTCCGCGCCTGGTACGAGGACCGCGAGAGCCAACGCGCCGCCCACGCACACATCAAGACCGGCGCCCCGCTCCTCGTCGTCGTCCCCGACACGGACTGCACGTACACGCTGTCCGTACGATCCATGGAGCAGGCATCCGCGACCGCGTTCCGCTGCCGTCCCAGGGAGGGATCGAGATCAGGAATCGCCCACCGCACCCCATACGACCCCCCGACCACCGCAGCGCCCTGCGATACCTCTGGTGGCTGATCGTCTGTCAGCGCCGCCGGATCGCCGCCGGTGCGCTGCTCGGCAGCGCCTGGATGGTCTGTCTGACGCTGCCGCCGTACCTGCTCTCCCGCGCCATCGACGACGGGTTGCAACCGGGACGGTGGCCCGCACTGGCCGGCTGGGTCGCGGCGCTGCTGGGTGTGGGGGTGCTGAACGCGTGGCTGGCCATCATGCGGCACCGCACGATGACCAGGGTGCGGCTGGACGCCGCCTTCCGTTCCGTGCGGGTCGTGGTCGGACAGGCGACCCGGCTGGGCGGGGCGCTGCCGCGGCGGGTCACGGCCGGGGAAGTCGTCACGATCGGCTTCGGCGACGTCGCCGTGATCGCCGGCACGCTGACCATCACGGGCCCCGGTGTCGGCGCGGTCCTCGCCTTCGTCGTCGTGGCCGCGTTGCTGCTGGCCGTGGAACCGCTGCTCGCCGCGGTGGTGCTGCTCGGGGTACCGCTGCTCGCGGTGCTGGTCGGCCCGCTGCTGGGGCGGCTGCAGGGCGTCGAGGCGACGTACCGGGAGCGGCAGGGCCGGCTCGCCGACCGGTTCGAGGACATGGTCGGGGGCCTGCGCGTACTCAACGGCATCGGCGGCAAGGAGGTGTACGCCGAGCGCTACCGGAGCGGCTCGCGGGCCTTGCAGGCGGAGGGGTACCGCGTCGGCGCGGTGACCAGCTGGATCCAGGCCCTCGGCGTCGGCCTGCCCACCCTGTTCCTGGGGGCCGTGACCTGGCTGGCGGCCCGGATGGCCGCTCAGGGGACCATCAGCGTCGGCGAGTTGGTCGCGGTCTACGGGTACGCCGCGGTGCTCGTGGTGCCGGTCTCGTTCTTCATCGAGGGCGGCTACGACCTCAGCCGCGGACTGGTCGCCGCCCGCAGAGTCATACGTTTCCTGGCCCTGGAGCCCGATTCCGAGGGCGGGGACGCGGGTGGAGACGCGGCCGCGGACGGGCCCGCCGAGCCGTCCGTCCTGCGTGATCCGGCATCCGGCGTCGAGGTGGTGCCCGGGAGGCTGACCGCGCTGGTCGGCGCCCGGCCGTCGGAGTCCGCGGCGGTGGTCGAGCGGCTGGGGCGGTTCACCGGTTCGGCGGCGGCCTGGGGCGCGATACGCCTCGACGAGATCGACCTGACGCAGGTGCGCCGGCGGATCCTGGTCGCGGACAACGAGGCCGATCTGTTCGCCGGTTCGCTGCGCGAGGTGATCGGCGGGGTCCGGGACCGGGACGAGGAGTCCATCGGTCGCGCCCTGTACGCGGCCGTGGCGCAGGACATCGTCCGCGGTCTGCCGGACGGGCTCGACTCGCCCGTCGACGCGCAGGGCCGCAACCTCTCCGGAGGCCAGCGCCAGCGCATCCGGCTGGTCCGTGCCCTGCTGGCCGATCCCGAGGTGCTCCTGGCGGTGGAGCCCACCTCGGCGGTCGACGCACACACCGAGGCGGCCATGGCGGCCCGGCTGCGCGCCGCACGCTCCGGCCGCACCACGGTCGTCACCAGCACCTCACCGCTCCTGCTGGACCGGGCGGACACCGTGTACTACCTGGTCGACGGCTGCGTCGCGGCCGTCGGCAGCCATCGTGAGCTCCTGGACCGGGAGTCCGGCTACCGCCTCCTGGTGTCCCGCGGCGCGGACGACGACCCCGCCGACGAAGGAAACGTCCCGCCGTCCAGGGAGGCCGTGCGATGACCGCCGGATCCGGGCCTGCGCCCCAGGCCCTGCCCATCGCCGAACCGTCCCGGATACGCCGGGCGGCGCTCCGGCTGATCCGACTGGACGGTCGCGTCTTCGCCGCCATGATCGGCCTCAACGCGCTGGCCGCCGGTGCCGGACTCGTCGGCCCGTGGCTGCTCGGCCGCATCATCGACGAGGTGGGGGCCGGCGGCGGGGTGGCCACGGTGGACCGCCTCGCGCTCACCATCCTCGTCTTCGCCGTGGCGCAACTCCTCCTGGCCCGTTACGCCGGCTACGTCGGACACCGCTTCGGCGAGCGGACCCTGGCGCGTATCCGCGAGCAGTTCGCCGACCGGGCGCTCGCGCTGCCCGCCCCGGTGGTCGAGCGGGCCGGCACGGGCGACCTGATGACCCGTGGCACCACCGATGTCGCGTCGGTCGGCGCCACCCTCCGGGATGCCGGGCCGGAGGTCCTCATCGCCACGGTCCAGGCGCTGTTCATCCTCGGCGCGGTCTTCGCGCTCGACCCGCTGCTCGGTGCGTGCGGGGTGCTGGGTCTGCTCGGGATCTGGTTCGCCGCCCGCTGGTATCTGCGCCGGGCGCTCACCGCGTACCTGGATGAGGGAGCCGCCAACTCGGCGCTCGCGGAACAGCTCGCGGCCACCGCCGCCGGCGCCCGCACCGTCGAGGCCCTCGGGCTTCAGCAGCGCCGCATCACGGCATGCCAGGAGGCCATCGAAGAGTGCTGGACCACCCGGACCCGGACGCTGTTCCTGCGCAGTGTGCTCTTCCCGGCCGTGGACATCTCGTACGTCATTCCGGTGGCCGGTGTCCTGCTGATCGGCGGCGTACTGCACGAGCACGGCACGGTGAGCCTCGGCGCAGTGGTCGCCTCGGCCCTCTATCTGCGGCAGCTCTCCCAGCCGCTGGACACCATCCTCCAGCGGCTGGAACAGCTGCAGAGCAGCAGCGCCTCGTTCGCCAGGGTCGAGGGCCTCGGTCCGGCGGCGCACACCCCACCGGCCGCCTCCCCCGCGCCGGCCGACGACCGGATCGAAGTGACGGATGTGCACTACGCCTACGACGACGGGGACGACGTCCTGCACGGTGTCGGCCTGACGGTCCGTCCCGGCGAGCGGCTGGCGATCGTCGGCCCCTCCGGCGCGGGCAAGACCACCCTGGGCAGACTGCTGGCGGGCATGGACGCACCGCGCACCGGCTCGGTGACGGTCGGCCGGGTCCCGGTCGCCGGCCTGGACCCCGACCGGCTGCGCCGGCACGTCGTCCTGGTCACCCAGGAGCACCACGTCTTCCTCGGCACGGTCCGGGACAACCTGAGGATCGCCTCGGCCGGCGCCACCGACGCCGAACTGCGCGCGGCACTCGCCGCCGTCGGCGCCGCCTGGGCCGACGAGCTGCCGGACGGCCTGGACACCGATCTGGGCCACGGAGGGCATCGGCCGGACGGCGCCCGGGCACAGCAGCTCGCCCTGGCGCGCGTGGTGCTGGCCGACCCGCACACGCTGATACTCGACGAGGCCACCGCGCTCCTGGACCCGAGGACCGCCCGGCACACGGAACGGGCGCTGGCCGCCGTCCTCGAAGGCCGGACCGTCGTCGCCATCGCACACCGCCTGCAGACGGCCCACGACGCCGACCGAGTGGCCGTGATGGAGGACGGCCGGATCAGCGAACTGGGCACCCACGACGAGCTCGTGGCAGCGGACGGCGCCTACGCCGCGCTCTGGCGCTCCTGGCACGGCGAACGGCCGCCTTCCCCCTGAGCCGGCGACGCGCGGCCGCGGCGGGCCCGGCCCCCGTCCGCTCCGCCCAGCGCGCGTGACCGGACCGGAGCTGGTCTGCTGATTGCGGGGGCCGTCCACCCGTAATACCGGAGAGATCCAGATGAGCGTCTCCAGCGTCTACCGAGCCGCGCAGGCCACCGCCGCCGGCGGTCCTTTCGAGATCGTCGAGCGCGCGGTGCCGCAGCCTGGCCCGGGTCATGTCCGGGTGGCCGTGGACGCCTGCGGCGTCTGCCACAGCGACGCGCTCTTCGTGAACGCCGCGCTCCCGGGCGTACGGTTCCCGGTGGTCCCCGGGCACGAGATCGCCGGCCGGATCGCGGAGCTCGGCGACGGTACGCAGAGCTCCTGGCAGGTGGGCGACCGGGTGGCGGTGGGCTGGTTCGGTGGCAGCTGCGGCCACTGCACGCCCTGCCGACAGGGCGACTTCGTCGTCTGCCCGAACCTGAAGGTGCCCGGGTGGGCGTACGACGGAGGCTATGCCGAGAGCGTGACCGTCCCGGCGGACGCCCTGGCCCGGATCCCCGACGCGCTGTCGGCGGCCGACGCGGCGCCCATGGGCTGTGCGGGGGTGACCACGTACAACGGGCTGCGGCGCAGTTCCGCCCGGCCGGGGGACCTGGTCGCCGTGCTCGGCATCGGTGGCCTCGGGCACCTGGGCGTGCAGTACGCGGCCGCGATGGGGTTCGAGACGGTGGCGATCGCCCGCGGAGCCGCCAAGGCCGACTTCGCGAAGGAGCTCGGCGCGCACCACTACGTCGACAGCACCGCGGGCACCAGCGTCGCGGACGCGCTGCAGGCCCTGGGCGGTGCCCGGGCCGTCCTGGCCACCGCTGCCCATTCCGGGGCCATCACGGCGACCGTGGAGGGGCTCGCGCCCCGCGGCGAGCTGGTGGTCATCGGCGCGGACCAGGAGCCGCTGGGGATCAGCCCGAACCAGCTGCTGATGAGCGGCAAGGTCGTCCGCGGCCACCCGTCCGGCACCGCGCAGGACGTGCAGGACACCCTGGCGTTCAGCGCCCTGCACGGGATCCGTCCGATGACCGAGACCGTGCCGCTGGACGGGGCGGAGGAGGCGTACCGGAAGATGCTGTCCGGCGCCGCCCGTTTCCGGATGGTGCTCACCACCGCCTGACGCCCGGCCTTCCGGGCTTCCGGGCTTCTCCGCGACCGGCTCCGCTCCTCCTTACGGGCGGCACCGGTCGCGCCCGCGCTTCCCGGGGGCGCCGGCGCGGCGTCGGCTACGCCGGGAGCCGTAGTACCCGTGCCCCGGTCGTGAACGGCGGACCCGGTGGGTGTCGTACGGAGCGCCGAGCCCGCCGATACGGGTGAACGAGAGCAGGTCCGCGGCGGAGACGACCGGCCCCTCCGTCCCCGGCGCACCGAGGTCGGCCGCCGGGCGAACGCGGCGAATCCGGCCGCCGCCACGGCCGGCTGCCCCGAGTGACGGACTCCTCCAGGCACCGGCTCTCCACCGACCAGTAGATGGTAAGAAACAAGCCACATCCCGATGCCATCTCGGCCAGCCGGGAACGCCCCCTTCCCCGCCCTCGTTCGAACACGGCGGGTTCGGGCCGACCCCGGCCCGCTCCTCGAATTCGGCCCCCGAGGGACGCCGTACAGCACCCGGGCGACGAGCGGCGAAACGTCCGCTTAACGAACACGACCTTTCCAGCAACGGACGAGTTCCGGCCAAGTTGTTGACGCGCTCCTGACAGAGACGGCCTCCGGCTGACACTCTTCACCCCGTTCTGCGCACTTCTCGACTCACCCCGGACGGCTCACCGTGCCGCCGGTACCCCCCTCGCAGAAGGAGTCCGCGTGAGATCCACGCCCAGCCGTCGTGCCACCGCGACCGGCGCTCTGATAGCCGCAGCAGCCCTCCTCGCCGTCGGCGTCCAGACCGGTACGGCCACTGCCACCCCCGGCAGCACCACCTCGGCGGTACCGGCGTACGCCGGCGCCGACCAGGGTTCCCTGGCCAAGCAGCTCTCCCCGTCCCAGCGCGCCGAGTTGATCCGCGAGGCCGACGCGAGCAAGGCGGACACGGCCAAGGACCTCGGTCTCGGCTCGCAGGAGAAGCTCGTCGTCCGGGATGTCATCCAGGACAACGACGGCACCACGCACACGCGTTACGAGCGCACCTTCGCCGGACTCCCGGTGCTGGGCGGCGACATGGTCGTCAAGGAGTCCAAGGCCGGGGCGACCCAGGGCGTCACCAAGGCCTCCAAGGTGACCAGCGGTCAGCTGAAGGCCGTGGACCTGAAGGCGGACATCGCGCCCGCCAAGGCCGAGAAGCAGGCCCTCGGGCTCGCCCAGGCCGACGGTTCGAAGAAGGCCGAGGCCGACCGGGCACCCCGCAAGGTGGTCTGGATGGCGCAGGGCAAGCCGCAGCTCGCCTACGAGACCGTCGTCGGCGGCCTCCAGCACGACGGCACCCCCAACGAGCTGCACGTCATCACGGACGCGGCCACCGGGGCGAAGCTGTACGAGTGGCAGGGTGTCGAGAACGGCACCGGCAACACCCAGTACAACGGCCAGGTCACCCTCGGCACCGCCCCGTCGTACACCCTGACGGACACGGGCCGCGGCAACCACAAGACGTACAACCTGAACCACGGCTCGTCCGGCACCGGGACGCTGTTCACCAACACCACCGACGTGTGGGGCAACGGCAACCCGTCGAACGCCGAGACCGCCGCCGCGGACGCCCACTACGGCGCGGCCGAGACCTGGGACTACTACAAGAACGTGCACGGCCGCAGCGGTATCCGCGGTGACGGTGTCGGCGCGTACTCCCGCGTCCACTACGGCAACGCCTACGTCAACGCCTTCTGGCAGGACAGCTGCTTCTGCATGACGTACGGCGACGGCGAGGGCAACGCCAAGCCGCTGACCTCGCTCGACGTGGCCGCGCACGAGATGTCGCACGGTGTCACCGCCGCCACCGCCAACCTGGTCTACAGCGGAGAGTCCGGCGGCCTGAACGAGGCCACCTCCGACATCTTCGCCGCGGGCGTGGAGTTCTACTCCAACACCACCGAGGACCCGGGCGACTACCTCGTCGGCGAGAAGATCGACATCAACGGCGACGGCACCCCGCTGCGCTACATGGACAAGCCGAGCAAGGACGGCGCGTCCAAGGACGCGTGGTACTCGGGCATCGGCAACATCGACGTCCACTACTCCTCGGGCCCGGCGAACCACTTCTTCTACCTGCTCTCCGAGGGCAGCGGCGCCAAGGTCGTCAACGGTGTCTCCTACGACTCCCCGACCTCCGACGGCCTGCCGGTGACCGGCATCGGCCGCGACAAGGCCGCGCAGATCTGGTTCAAGGCGCTCACCACCAAGTTCACCTCCACCACGAACTACGCGGCGGCCCGCACCGGCACCCTCGCCGTGGCCGGTGAGCTGTACGGCACGACCAGCGCCGAGTACAAGGCGGTCGGCGACGCCTGGGCGGCCATCAACGTCGGCACCCGTGACGGCGGCAACCCCGACCCGGGCGGCAAGGTCTTCGAGAACACCACCTCGGTCGCCATCCCGGACCGCGGTGCGGCCGTCTACAGCTCGGTCAACGTCACCGGTGTCACCGGCAACGCGCCCAGCACCCTCAAGGCCGACGTGGACATCACCCACACCTACCGCGGCGACCTGGTCATCGACCTCGTCGCCCCGGACGGCACCTCGTACCGCCTGAAGAACTCGGGCTTCGACTCCGCGGACGACGTCAAGGCCACGTACACGGTCAACGCGTCCTCCGAGGTCGCCAACGGCACCTGGAAGCTCAAGGTCCAGGACGTCTACTCGGGTGACACGGGCCGGATCAACAGCTTCAAGCTCACCTTCTGAACCCCACACCGGTCATGACCCGGTGACCACCGCCCGGCAGGAGCTCACGCCCCTGCCGGGCGGTTCCGTGTCAGGCCCTCAGCGCATCAGCACGCCCGCGCCGTCCCCCGCCGCCTCCGTGGGCAGCGCCACCAGGCCGAGTTCCGCCCCGGTCGCCAGCAGCGGATGGGCCGGCAGCACCCGCACCGTGTAGCCGTACGGCCCCGTGCGGTCGAGGGCGAGCGGCCCCTCGTAGAGCCAGCGGCCCTCCAGGTCCTGGCCCCCGGCCGGCTTCAGCGGGAAGACCTGGGCGTCCGAGATCCCGTCGGCGGCGTCCACCCGGCCGGCCACCGCCTGCACCTCCACGTCGTCCGGCTCCAGCGCCCCGAGGGCGACCCTGACCCGGAACAGCAGCGTCGACCCCAGCTCGGCCGAGTCGTCCGCCGCGGTGGGCGCCACGGCCTCCACATGGTCGACGGCCACGCGCGGCCAGGCGGCCCGGACCCTGGCCTTCCAGTCGGCGAGCCGGCGCGCCGTCCCCGGGTCCAGCGCACGCCGGGCGCGAGCGGCGGGCACGTACAGCCGCTCCACGTACTCCCCCACCATCCGGTCGGCCAGCACCTTGGGACCGAGCGTGCCCAGTGTGCGGCGGACCATCTCGATCCAGCGCTCCGGAAGTCCTGCACCGCCCCGGTCGTAGAAGCGCGGCGCGACCCTGTCCTCGATCAGCTCGTAGAGAGCGGCCGCCTCCAGATCGTCCCGACGGTCCTCGTCCAGCGCCAGACCGTCGGCGGTCGGGATCGCCCAGCCGAAGTCCGGCTCGAACCACTCGTCCCACCAGCCGTCGAGCACCGAGAGGTTGAGGCAGCCGTTGAGCGCGGCCTTCATCCCGCTCGTACCGCAGGCCTCCAGCGGGCGCAGCGGGTTGTTCAGCCATACGTCGCAGCCCGGGTAGAGCTTCTGCGCCATGGCCATCCCGTAGTCCGGCAGGAACACGATGCGGTGGCGCACCCGGGGATCGTCGGAGAACCGCACCAACTCCCGCACCAGCCGCTTTCCGCCGTCGTCGGCGGGGTGAGCCTTGCCGGCGACGACGATCTGGATCGGCCGGGTCGGGTGGAGCAACAGATTTGTCAGCCGGTCGCGGTCGCGCAGCATCAGCGTCAGCCGCTTGTAGGAGGGAACGCGCCGGGCGAAGCCGATCGTCAGCACGTCCGGGTCCAGCACACCGTCGATCCAGCCGAGTTCGGCCGGCTCGGCGCCCCGGGCCCGCCACGAGGCGTGCAGCCGCTCGCGCACCTCGGTGACCAGTTGTCCGCGCAGGGAGCCGCGCAGGTCCCACAGTTCCCGGTCCGGGACCTCGGCGGCGGAGTCCCAGCGTCCGGGTGTGCCGCCGTAGCGGTTGCGCAGCCGGAAGACCTCGGGGGCGACCCAGGTGGGTGCGTGGACCCCGTTGGTCACCGAGGTGATCGGGACCTCGGCCGCGTCGAAGCCCGGCCACAGTCCGGCGAACATCTCCCGGCTGACCGCGCCGTGGAGGGTGGAGACGCCGTTGGCCCGCTGGGCGAGCCGCAGGCCCATCACCGCCATGTTGAAGAGGCCGGGTTCACCGCCGGGGTAGGTCTCCATGCCCAGTTGCAGGATGCGTTCGACGCCCACGCCCGGGAGTTCGCCGTCGTCGCCGAAGTGCCGGGCGACGAGTTCCCGGTCGAACCGGTCGATGCCGGCGGGCACGGGGGTGTGGGTGGTGAAGACCGTGCCGGCCCGTACGGACTCCATCGCGGAGTCGAAGTCGAGGCCGGTGCCGGAGAGTTCCCGGATGCGTTCGAGTCCGAGGAAGCCGGCGTGCCCCTCGTTGGTGTGGAACACCTCGGGCTCCGGGTGCCCCGTGAGACGGCAGTACGTGCGCACGGCCCGCACGCCGCCGATGCCGAGGAGCATCTCCTGGAGGAGCCGGTGCTCGCTGCCGCCGCCGTACAGCCGGTCGGTGACCTCGCGTTCGCCCGGCGCGTTCTCCTCCACATCGGAGTCGAGCATCAGCAGCGGTACGCGTCCGACCCGGGCCTGCCAGATGTGGGCGTGCAGCGAACGGCCGCCGGGCAGGGCCAGCACCACCCGGCTCGGGGTTCCGTCGGCTTCGCGCAGCAGGGCGACCGGGAGCTCGTTCGGATCGAGTACCGGATAGTGCTCCTGCTGCCAGCCGTCGCGCGACAGGCTCTGGCGGAAGTAGCCGTGCCGGTAGAGCAGGCCGACCCCGATGAGGGGGACGCCGAGATCGCTGGCGGCCTTGAGGTGGTCGCCGGCCAGGATGCCGAGCCCGCCGGAGTACTGGGGCAGGGCCGCGGCCACTCCGAACTCGGGCGAGAAGTAGGCGACGGCGGCCGGGAGTTCGGCTCCCAGCCCCAGCTGTTCCTGGTACCACCTGGGTCCGCCCAGGTAGTCCCGGAGGTCCTGGGACGCCTCGGCCAGCCGGTGCAGGAACTGCTCGTCCCGGGCCAGCTCGGCGAGCCGTCCGGCGGACACGGCGCCGAGCAGCCGCACGGGATCGCGTTCCGCCGTACGCCGGACCTCCGGGTCGACGGCGTGGAACAGCTCACGGGTCTCGGTGTGCCAGGACCAGCGCAGGTTACGGGCGAGGTCGCTGAGCGATTGAAGGGGGTCGGGGAGGACGGGGCGCACGGTGAATCGACGAATGGCCTTCACGTATTCCACCTTCGCAGGGGATGTACGGATCCGAGGGGACGCACCACGGTGTGCGCCGCTCCGTCACCCTCGACGGCGGTGGCGGGACGCCGCCCCATCCGTATCCGGATTCCCTCACGACCCGTCCAGTCACATCGGCCACACAGGTAATGGCCGATTCCATTCCCTCATTCGGTCTTGTGGCACTCCACACCAGAAGGAAAGCTGCCCAGTGGCGTCCGGAAGGGCACCGGCGAGCCCGCGAACTCGGGACGGCGCCCGACGCAAACAGGTCGTCACAGATACGCCCGAGTAGTTAACAAACCACCGGATTGGCCCACCGAGAATCGTGGGAAGGCTTCTCCGGTACACAGTCCGAGTGCGCACCGGGCGGCATGTGAATGCCGCCCGAATGCAGCACGAATGCGAGGCATCCGCGGGTCCGGTTTTCATCCGGTTCACATCCGCGCAACACACCCGTGCCCCGGCCATTCGACTGCCATTCGAGTGAATGCGGACAGGAGCGGCCATGCCCACACCCCATCAGCCGTCGACGGAGCAGCTAGAAAGGACGGACCCGATCGGTCGCGGTGCGCGCAATTCGCCCTCCGCCACTGTGCCGCGCCCCGTTCAGCCCGAACCCCAGTCCCCAGGTGATTCCATGATCGGTCGCATTCCCGTCCTCGACGTCCGTCCCCTCGTCGACTGCGGCAGAAGGCCCGCCAAGGCCGTTGCCGGTGAGACCTTCCAGGTCACCGCGACCGTCTTCCGCGAGGGCCATGACGCCGTCGCCGCCAATGTGGTCCTGGTGGACCCGGGCGGGCGTCCCGGTCCCTGGACGCCGATGCGCGAGCTCGCTCCCGGCACCGACCGCTGGGGCGCCGACGTCACCCCGGATTCCGAGGGCCGCTGGACGTATACGGTCGAGGCCTGGAGCGATCCGGTCACCACCTGGCGGCAGCACGCCCGGATCAAGATTCCGGCGGGGATCGACACCGCGCTCGTCCTGGCGGAGGGTGCGGAGCTGTACGAGCGGGCCGCAGACGGCGTACCCAAGCGGGACGGGCGCGAGGCGGTGCTGGCCGCCGTCGACGCCTTGCGCGACGAGTCCCGCCCGGCCGCTGCCCGGCTGGCCGCGGCGCTCGCGCCCGAGGCGCAGGCCGCGCTCGCCCGTCATCCGCTGCGCGACCTGGTCAGCGCGTCGCCGCCGGTGCCGCTGGTGGTCGAGCGCCGGCGGGCCCTGTTCGGCTCCTGGTACGAGCTGTTCCCCCGCTCGGAGGGCGCCAGGGTCGAGAAGGCCGGTCCGCCCGCGAAGCGGAAGGGCAGGACGGGGAAGGCGGCGAAGGCGCCGGCGAGGATCATCAGCGGCACCTTCCGCACGGCCGCCGAGCGGCTTCCCGCGGTCGCCGCGATGGGCTTCGACGTGGTCTATCTCCCGCCCATCCACCCCATCGGAACCACCCACCGCAAGGGCCCCAACAACTCGCTCTCCCCCGCCCCCCATGACGTGGGAGTGCCGTGGGCGATCGGCTCGGCCGAGGGCGGTCACGACGCCGTCCATCCCGAGCTCGGCACCCTCGACGACTTCGATCATTTCGTCGCGGCCGCCCGCAATCTGCGCATGGAGATCGCACTCGATTTCGCGCTGCAGTGTTCTCCGGACCACCCCTGGGTGAAGAAACACCCGGAGTGGTTCCACCATCGCGCGGACGGCACGATCGCCTATGCCGAGAATCCGCCGAAGAAATACCAGGACATCTATCCGATCGCCTTCGACAAGGACCTGGGCGGACTGGTCGCCGAGACCGTGCGCATTCTGCGGTTCTGGATGGATCACGGGGTACGGATCTTCCGCGTCGACAATCCGCACACCAAACCGGTGATCTTCTGGGAGAAGGTGATCGCGGACATCAACCGGACCGACCCCGATGTGATCTTCCTGGCCGAGGCATTCACCCGGCCCGCGATGATGAAGACGCTCGCGGCAATCGGTTTCCAGCAGTCCTACACGTATTTCACCTGGCGCAACACCCGGCAGGAAATCACCGAATACGTCACGGAGCTGTCGGGCGAAACCGCTTCCTGCATGCGGCCGAACTTCTTCGTGAACACCCCGGACATCCTGTCCGGCTATCTCCAGGACGGAGGCCGCCCGGCCTTCGAGGCGCGGGCCGTCCTCGCCGCGACGCTCTCCCCTTCCTGGGGTGTGTACGCGGGCTACGAGCTGTGCGAGAACACCCCGGTCCGGCCCGGCAGTGAGGAGTACCTCGACTCGGAGAAGTACGAGATCCGGCCCAGGGACTGGGAGTCGGCGGAGCGCGAGGGCCGTTCGCTGGCCCCGCTCATCACCACGCTCAACCGCGTCAGACGCCGCAACCCGGCGTTGCAGCAGCTGCGCGACGTGCACTTCCACTCCACCGACAACGACGCGTTGATCGCGTACAGCAAGCGTTCGGGGTCGAACACCGTCCTGGTGGTCGTCAACCTCGACCCGCACCACACCCACGAGGCCACGGTCTCGTTGGACATGCCGCGACTCGGCCTCGACCGGCACGATCGCGTGCCGGTGCGCGACGAGCTCACCGGCGATACCTATCACTGGGGCAGGACCTTCTACGTGCGCCTAGAGCCGGGCGTCACGCCCGCGCACGTCGTCGTCCTGCGACCGTCCCCGCCGACCGGAGGGTCACCCACACCATGATCGTCAATGAGCCTGTCCACGACACGTTCGAGGACACCCCGGCCAAGGACCGCGATCCCGACTGGTTCAAGCGCGCCGTCTTCTACGAGGTCCTCGTCAGGTCCTTCCAGGACTCCAACGGCGACGGCATCGGCGACCTCAAGGGCATCACCGCCAAACTGGACTATCTGCAGTGGCTGGGCGTCGACTGCCTCTGGCTGCCGCCGTTCTTCAAGTCGCCGCTGCGCGACGGCGGCTACGACGTCTCCGACTACACCGCCGTGCTCCCGGAGTTCGGCGACCTGGCCGACTTCGTGGAGTTCGTCGACGCCTCGCACCAGCGCGGGATGCGCGTGATCATCGACTTCGTCATGAACCACACGAGCGATCAGCACGACTGGTTCCAGCAGTCCCGCACCGACCCTGAGGGTCCGTACGGCGACTACTACGTCTGGGCCGACGACGACAAGCAGTTCCCGGACGCCCGGATCATCTTCGTGGACACGGAGACGTCCAACTGGACCTTCGACCCGGTGCGCAAGCAGTACTACTGGCACCGGTTCTTCTCGCACCAGCCCGACCTCAACTACGAGAACCCGGCGGTGCAGGAGGAGATCATCTCCGCGCTCCGCTTCTGGCTGGACCTCGGCATCGACGGCTTCCGGGTGGACGCCGTGCCGTATCTCTACCAGCGGGAGGGCACCAACTGCGAGAACCTCCCGGAGACCCACGACTTCCTCAAGCGGGTCCGCAAGGAGATCGACGCGCACTACCCGGACACCGTGCTGCTCGCCGAGGCCAACCAGTGGCCGGAGGACGTCGTCGACTACTTCGGCGAGTACCAGGCCGGCGGCGACGAGTGCCACATGGCGTTCCACTTCCCCGTGATGCCGCGCATCTTCATGGCCGTGCGGCGCGAGAGCCGCTACCCGGTCTCCGAGATCCTGGCGAAGACACCGGCGATCCCGGAGAACTGCCAGTGGGGCATCTTCCTGCGCAACCACGACGAGCTCACCCTCGAAATGGTCACGGACGAAGAGCGCGACTACATGTACGCGGAGTACGCCAAGGATCCGCGCATGCGGGCCAACATCGGCATCCGGCGGCGGCTCGCGCCCCTGCTGGACAACGACCGCAACCAGATCGAGTTGTTCACCGCGCTGCTGCTGTCGCTGCCCGGCTCCCCGATCCTCTACTACGGGGACGAGATCGGGATGGGCGACAACATCTGGCTCGGCGACCGGGACGCCGTACGCACCCCGATGCAGTGGACGCCCGACCGCAACGCCGGTTTCTCCTCCAGCGACCCGGGGCGGCTCTACCTCCCCACCATCATGGATCCGGTCTACGGGTACCAAGTCACCAACGTCGAGGCGTCGATGGCGTCCCCGTCGTCGCTGCTGCACTGGACGCGGCGGATGATCGAGATCCGTAAGCAGAACCCCGCCTTCGGTCTCGGCTCGTACAACGAGCTGCCGTCGTCGAACCCGGCCGTGCTCGCCTTCACTCGTGAGCACGGGGACGATCTCGTGCTGTGCGTGCACAACTTCTCGCGGTTCGCACAGCCGACGGAGCTCGATCTGCGGTCGTTCGACGGGCGTCATCCGGTGGAGCTGATCGGCGGGGTGCGCTTCCCCGCCGTCGGTCATCTGCCCTACCTGCTGACTCTCGCCGGGCACGGTTTCTACTGGTTCCGGCTGCGCAAGGACGCGCCGCCGAGCTGACCGGACGACACAATCCCACCACCGACCGCGGGGCGGTTCCCGCCGCCCCGCACGGGGAGCACCCTCCCCCACATCGCACACGTACGGCCCCCTCCGGGCCCCATCTGGCGTTTCGATCCCATCGAGTCGAGTCCGTACGGACCATCCTGACCCGACACGTCCCGCACAGCCGGACGGCTATTGCCGCAATCCGGGACACTCTTCGCATCCTGTGGTGTGCCCGGGGAAAGGACGCGATGCCATGTCGGAGGCTGCATCCACTCGGGTCGCCCTGGCTGACAGCACAACCCTGCTCCCGTCGCTCGCCCCTCTGCTGCACGAATGGCTGCCCCGGCAGCGGTGGTTCGCGGGCAAGGGGCGGCCGGTCACCGCGTTCTCGCTGGTGTCGGCGACCGAAATACTGCCGGTTGGCACCGATTCCGTCGCCGCCGGAACCGGAACCGGGCTGCTCCATCTGCTGGTCCGGGTCCACCAGCCGTCCACGCCCGCGCAGTCGCCGGACGACTGCTACCAACTGCTGCTCGGCGTACGGGCCGCGCTGCCGCCCCGGCTGGCGCCCGCGCTCATCGGCCATGTGGCCGAAGGGCCGCTGGCCGGCCGCACCGTCTACGAGGGGCTGCACGACCCGCGCCTGGCCGAACTTCTGCTGGAACGATTCCGTACGCCCGGCCCCCTCGGCGCCCTGCGCTTCGACCGGAGCGGTCCGGCCATCGCCGCGGGGCTCGCACCGCGGCTGCTCGAAACCGAGCAGTCCAACACCTCGCTCGTCTACGGCGACGCCTACATCCTCAAGATCTTCCGCCGGATCTTCCCGGGCACCAACCCCGATCTGGAGCTTCCGCTCGCACTCGCGCGCGAGGGCTGCGGGCGGGTGCCCGCCCCCGTCGCCTGGTTCGAGGTCACCACGCCCCGGCCGCTCACCCTCGGCGTACTGCAGCCGTTCCTGAGCGGTGCGGAGGACGGCTGGCAGCTCGCCCTGCGCGCCCTGGCAGAGGGCCGGGACTTCACCGGCGAGGCCCGCGCGCTGGGCCGGGCCACCGCCGAGGTGCACACCGCGCTCGCCGCCGCCCTGCCGACGCCCGCCCTGCACCGCGCCCAGACCGAGCGCCTCGCCGCCTCGATGGTGCGCCGGCTGGAGGTCGCAGCCCAGGCGGTACCGGAGCTCCTGCCGTACGTCCCCGGGCTGCGCACCGCCTTCGACGCGGTGGCCGCGCTGGGGCACCGGGGACGCGACTGGGCGGCCCAGCGGGTGCACGGCGACCTCCATCTCGGCCAGACACTCCGCGCGGCCGACGGTTTCTGGTCGCTGATCGACTTCGAGGGCGAACCGGCCAGACCGCTGCCCGAGCGCCGCCGGCCGCAGCTCCCGGTGCGCGACATCGCCGGGATGCTCCGCTCCTTCGACTACGCGGCCCGCTCGCACCGCCCGTGGAACGCCGACTGGGCGGCCCGCTGCCGGACCGCCTACTGCGAGGGGTACGCCCGCGCCGCAGGCGTCGACCCGCGCAGCGAACCGGAGCTGCTGCGCGCCCATGAGACCGACAAGGCGGTGTACGAGGTGCTGTACGAGGCACGGCACCGGCCCGACTGGCTTCCGGTCCCGATGGCCGCGATCCACCGCCTGGCCGCCGCCGACGACTGACGGCCCGGCACGCGCTCCCGCCCCTCCCTCTCCCCCCCCTCAACACCCTCCGAGGAGGCTGTCCCCGTGACCGCCCGCAAGCCGTCCCGCAAGAAGCCCGCCCCCACCGAGGCCCCCCGAGTCGAGCCACCGGCACCCGACGGGGCGGCTTCCCCCGCGGCCCCGGCCGAGGCGGTGGCGGCATCGCCGTCGCCGGAACCGGCCGCCCCGGCCGGACGGAAGAAGCCGGCGGCCAAGCGGGCCGGCACCGGCAGCCAGGGCGTACGACAGGCCCGCCCCCTCGACGACTGCGACCGGGGCCGGCTGCTCGCCGGTGAGCACCACGCCCCGCACGACCTGCTCGGCGCCCACCCGGTCCGGGGTGGTGTGACCTTCCGGGTGCTGCGCCCGTACGCCCGCTCGGTGACCGTGCTCGCCAAGGGGCTGCGGGCGCAGCTGCACGACGACGGCGACGGCTTCTTCTCCGGGCTGCTGCCGATGCCCGCGCTGCCCGAGTACCGGCTGCTGGTCGCCTACGAGGACAACGAGATCGAGGTGCAGGATCCGTACCGCTTCCTGCCCGCGCTCGGCGATCTCGATCTGCATCTGATCGGCGAGGGGCGGCACGAGGAGCTGTGGACCGCCCTCGGCGCGCAGCCCATGGAGCACCAGGGCGTGGCGGGCACCCGGTTCACCCTCTGGGCACCCAACGCCCGCGGTGTGCGGGTCGTCGGGGACTTCAACTACTGGGACGGCACCGGCTTCCCGATGCGTTCGCTCGGCTCCACCGGGGTGTGGGAACTGTTCCTGCCCGCGATCGGGGAGGGCGCGCTCTACAAGTTCGACGTCTGCCGCCCGGACGGCTCGCACACGCTGCGCGCCGACCCGATGGCCCGGTGCACCGAGGTGCCGCCCGCCAACGCCTCGATCGTGACGGCCTCGCACCACGAATGGCGGGACCAGGAGTGGATGGCGCACCGCGGGGACGTCCCGGTGCACGAGGCGCCGCTGTCCGCCTACGAGGTGCATCTGCCGTCGTGGCGGCCGGGGCTCACCTACCGCCAGCTGGCCTCCCAACTCCCGGCGTACGTAAGGGATCTGGGGTTCACGCATGTGGAGCTGATGCCGATCTCCGAGCACCCCTTCGGCGGCTCCTGGGGGTATCAGGTCACCGGGTTCTACGCCCCGACGTCACGCATGGGCACACCCGACGACTTCCGTTTCCTCGTCGACTCCCTGCACCGGGCCGGGATCGGGGTGATCGTCGACTGGGTGCCCGCGCACTTCCCGCGCGACGACTGGGCGCTGGCGGAGTTCGACGGCCGGCCGCTGTACGAGCACTCGGACCCGTCGCGGGCGGCGCATCCCGACTGGGGCACGCTGGAGTTCGACTTCGGGCGCACCGAGGTGCGCAACTTCCTGGTGGCCAACGCCACTTACTGGTGCGAGGAGTTCCACATCGACGGGCTGCGGGTCGACGCCGTCGCCTCGATGCTCTATCTCGACTACTCGCGCGAGGAGGGCGAGTGGTCCCCGAACGAGCACGGCGGCCGGGAGAATCTGGACGCCGTCGCCTTCCTCCAGGAGATGAACGCCACCGTCTACCGTCGCAATCCGGGTGTCGTGACCATCGCCGAGGAGTCCACCGCCTGGGACGGTGTCACCCGCGCCACCCACCATGTCGGCCCCGGCGGCTTCGGGGGTCTCGGCTTCGGGCTGAAGTGGAACATGGGCTGGATGCACGACTCCCTGGAGTACGTGTCGAAGGAGCCGGTGCACCGCAAATACCACCACAACGAGATGACCTTCTCGATGGTGTACGCGTACAGCGAGAACTACGTCCTGCCGATCTCGCACGACGAGGTGGTGCACGGCAAGCGGTCGCTGGTCTCCAAGATGCCCGGCGACTGGTGGCAGCAGCGCGCCAACCACCGGGCCTACCTCGGCTTCATGTGGGCCCACCCGGGCAAGCAACTCCTGTTCATGGGCCAGGAGTTCGCCCAGGGGGCGGAGTGGTCGGAGGGGCACGGGCCGGACTGGTGGCTGCTCGACCCCTCGTACGCGGCGGAGAGCGACCACCGGGGCGTACGCACCCTGGTGGGCGACCTGAACACGGTGTACGCCGAGACCCCCGCGCTCTGGCAGCGCGACACCGTTCCGGAGGGCTTCGACTGGGTGGACGGCGGGGCGGCCGAGGACAACGTCTTCGCCTTCCTGCGCTACGACGCGCACGGCTCGCCGCTCCTGGCCGTCAGCAACTTCTCCCCGGTGGTGCGGCACGACTACCGGGTGGGGGTGCCGGATGTGCTCGGGGACCGGGTGTCATGGGCGGAGGTCCTCAACACCGACGCCGCGCGGTACGGCGGCAGCGATGTGGGTCATCCCGATCCGCTGAAGCCGCAGCCGGTGGCCGCACACGGCAGGCCCGGCAGCCTGCTGCTGACGCTGCCCCCGCTGGCGACGGTCTGGTTCCGGCCGGTCTGAGCCGGGGCACGGGGCGCGCGGCCCGGAAGTGGTCGCGCGCCCCGCGCCAGATCAAGAGTTCATCCAGGTTCGCCAGGGCCTGGTGGTCAGCTCTCGGTAGGTGCGGTGGGAGGGTTTACGCCCCGAGTGGGAAAGAGCCCAACCTTGCGGGGCGTCCCACTCCTCCGCCGCAGCGGAGGACTCTCCGCAGACAACACACAGCATGGTGTACGTCTGCGGTTCGGCATCCGGCTCCTGATTCGGCGCGAGCGTCCACCGGACGTGCCTCACGATGGCGCGGGGCGCGCTCATGTTCCGCGCCTGGATTCGGCATTGAGGGCAGCGAGGCGAACGGTCAACTCCTGGCGCGAGGAGAGCGCCTCGATGCCGTCCGGCGCGACTTCCCACGACAGTCCGCCGCTGACCGGGCGGAGCTGGATGAGCCCGCCGATGGTGGCCATCACAACACCGAAGCGGTTGCCCTTCAGGTCCTTGACTACCGCCCCGATCCGGGGTTCGGTCTGCTGGTTGTTCGCCATGCCGAAGACGGTACGTGCGGACAATGCACCGAACCAGACACGGAGCATGACACTCTCGCAGCTACCCGACGGAAAGTACCACGCCCCGTAGTTGCTACCCGGCGACGCCCAGGTGGACCGCCATGCCGCGCATGTCCTCGGTGAGGGTCCGCTTCCGGCCGGCCAGGATGTCGCTCATGATGTAGCGGGCCATTTGCTGGTGTTTGAGCCACTCGGGAGAGGCCCGCCTGATGGCGCTCAGCTCGTCCATCGCATCCTGGTGGGCGCCGATCTTCGCGTGGGCTCCGGCGACATCGAGACGGTGCCGGTCCCAGTTGTTCGCGCTCGGACGACCGAGCCTCTTCAGCGCCTTGCGGCTGAGGGCTCCCTCATCGGCCCGGCTGAGCACTCCGCGGGCATCACCGATGAGAGAGAGGTCTTCGATCGTCTTCATCTCTGCCGTGACAGGCCCGAAGGTGGACCAGTGCTCCCTGAAGTCCATGTGCTCGGCGCCCAGGGCCGAGGCTGCAGTCGCAGCCATGCGCCGGGCCTCCTTGGCGATCTCGGGGCGGTTGTTCCGCACAGCTGCGGCGGCTACGCGCTGGCAAAGCTCCCCCCAGACGGCAAGCTGGCCCGGCAAGGCGTTGGACATACGCGGCTCCACCTCGGCGGCCGTGACGGTGGCCAGGTCCTCGGCTTCGTCGAACCTGTCCTGTCGTAGAAGGAGCCAGCCCATGCCGACGACCCCGGTGGCGGCGAGGAGAGTCTGTCCGGTCTCACGGGCATCCCTGATGCCCTGCGAGAGGGCGTAATACGCCATGTCGTAGCGCCGGACCTGAGTGAGGTATTTGCCCGTCAGAAGGAAGGCACTGGCCCTGACGGTGGTGGCCCTCCGCCGCGATTCCCCCGCGTCGCTGAGCACGACGGCGGCCTCGGCGACGCTCAGGATGCCCGGCAAGCGCTTCGCGACGGAGTCGTAGCGGTCGGCTTGGTAAAGGGCATGGGTGTCGCCGATGTCCCGCTGGATGGAAGCCAGGCCGACTCCCCGCCCGGGTTCCACGAAAGTCTCGGACAGTCCGACAGGAGGCATGAGCGCGCGGCGCAGTTCCATGAGGCGGGCGCTGTCGCCTTCGTCTCCACGGACAGGCTCGGGAGCAGCGGTCTCGAAGAGACTGGATGTGGTGGTGCCGAGCGCCCTGGCCAGCATGTGAAGTGTCTCGACCCGCACGCTTCCGCCTTGTTCAGCTTTCCGAACAACACCCAGGGAAAGGCCCGCCTGCTCGGCGAGCTGTTCCTGGCTCAGGCCGACGCGGCGACGGAAGTTACGAATGTTCTCGGGTAGCGGCATGGGTTCACCTCCCTTCCAGAGTACGTCCGTTGGCGAGTAGTCGGCCCGGCCGTCGCCCACGCGGTCGCACTCGGCGAGCGTCCCGTCGAGCAGTACGTACTGCGGTTCGTGCTCGCGCAGGACCTTCAGCAGGCCGGGGGCCCGGGCAGCCAGGAGGTCGATCACTGCGGTGGTGTAGGCATGGGCGGTGCCGACCGAGATACCGAAGCCGGCGGCTATCTGTGCCAGGGTGTCGTGCTTGCGCAGGTACACCAGAGCGACGAGCGCGCGTTGGCGCGGCGGGAGCTTGCAGCGGCGGTCACCCTCGCGGGTGACGATGAGCAGGGCGACCCACTCGACCAGCGAATGAGGCAGGTCGAGTGCGGCAGGACAGAAGACCAACGAGGCACCTGTGCTGATGAGTTGAGACTTCGAACACCTCCCTCAACGGCACGGGTGCCTCGTGCGTTGCGCCCTCGCCGCCGTCACCCCATCGGTGGCCACTCTGAAAACGCTCAATGGCTCAAAAGCGAGCCTTCCCCTCGAATGCGAATTGGCAATTCCGCGCCGACGCGGACTATATGAAACCTCATGATGTGACGGGACCGCTCGCTGCACGATGGGGGAACAAGGATGACCACTGGCAAGTGGTACGGGCTACTCGTGGTTGTGGGGATTGCCGGCGGGGTGGTAGCGGCCCTGACCCTCCACGGGGACAAGATCGGGGTGGCGAGTGCCACCCTCCTGGCTCTCGCTCCCATGTATCTGGCGTGGATGGCTTACCGTCGTGAGCACGCCGGCGCAACCGATCTGGACGCGGCCGCGGACGAACTCGCGGCGGCGGTGGGACCGCAGTGGGAGAAGGAGGCCACCGGCCGCCAGATCAACGATTCGTACACACTGCCGGTGGCGTGGAGCAGCGTCGACGACACCCTGATGGAACCATGGCCCCACCTGGCCGACGTGGCACGCTCCTGGCCGGGTGGCGCGCCGGGTGACCCTGCCGAATGGCCCGCGGATGCTGCCGGTCTGGCGGGGGACGGTGCGCAGATCGGTGACGTATTCTCCCGGCGGATCCCCACGCGCCGGCTGGTCGTTCTCGGTGAACCGGGTTCCGGCAAGACGGTTCTGCTCATCCGGCTGCTGCTGGATCTGATCCAGCGCCGGCAGAGCGGTGACCCCGTGCCGGTGCTGTTCTCCCTGGCTTCATGGGACCCGGTCCAGCCCCTCAACGTATGGATGGTCGAACGGCTGCAGAGCGCATATCCCAACCTGCGCGCGCCGGCATCCCGCTCCAGGTCCGGGCCCAGTCTTGCGCAGTCCCTGCTGGAGGCGGGGCGCATCGTGCCGTTGCTGGACGGCTTCGACGAGCTGCCGCCCGCGCTGCACGCCGTCGCGCTGGACACGCTCAACCGATCCCTGCCCGCACGGCAGGCCGCCGTACTGACCAGCAGGACCGAGCCCTACCGCGCCGCGCTCAACGGGCCGGACGTCACTGTGCGGTTCAACAGCGCCGCCGTGGTCCGGCTGCTTCCGCTGAGTCCCGAGCTGGCCGCCGACTACTTGCAGCGGGGTGGCGGTGCTGCCGACGCCCCGGCCATGGAGCGCTGGCGCAACGTAGCTGCCCAGTTGGGCAGTGGTTCCGCGGTCGGGCAGTCGCTGAGCACCCCGCTCGGCCTGTTCCTTGCGCGAACCAGCTACAACCGCCGCCCTCAGGTCCGCACCTGGACCGCACCCGATCCGGCCCCTCACCCGGACCGGCTCTGCGACACGGCGGTCTACCCCACCCGTGCCGACCTCGACGCCCATCTGTTCAACGCCTATATTCCGGCTGCCTACGGCTGGGACGGCGCCGGTGAGCCCCGCTGGAACGCCGTCGAAGCCGGGCAGTACCTGGGCTTCCTGGCGCGACACCTGGAGGACAACCGCGGCGGCAGCCCGGACCTCGCCTGGTGGGAGCTGCACGAGGCCGTTCCGGCGTTCATCCGCCGGCTCTCAGCAGGGTGCATGGGTGGTCTCGCCATGGCTCTCGGCGGCGGGCTCCTGTACGGCAGTTTCGACCGCGTGCTGATGACATGGCCCATGTACTGGGCCATGTTCACGCTCATGTTCTCCATCCCCGCGACCATGCGTCCTACGCCCCTCGACCCCCGGCGCCCCTGGTCGCTCCGCACCTTCGGGATCGGTCTTGCGTACGCGATCACCTACGGAATCGCGCTCGCCGTTCTGGTCGCGGTAAAAACAGCGCCCGGACGCCTCGACCCGGATGACATCCCGGCCATGGCGGACGTCGAGCTCAACGGCGTGGAACTGGCCAACTTCGGGCTCCTGGCCGGGTTGACGGGCGGGATCCTGTTCGGAGTCATGGTTGCGGTTCCGCTACGGATGCGCCCCACAGCGGCTGCTTCGTCACGACGCCTGTCACCCCGTTTGTTCGGAATCGGAACTATTTATGGGGCCTTCTACGGTTTCGCCGGTGGAATCCTCGCAGCTTTCACAAGTGCATTGTTGCTCTACCTGCAGCCGGGGCGCCCGACGGCAGGTGGTGCTGTCCAGCCCACCGGCATCCCCCTGCTCCTCTTCGCTGTCCTGTACGGAATCGTCCTCAGCCTGGTGTGCGGGATCGCGTACGGAGTGGCATTCGGGATCCCCCGTCGCGTGCACCCACGAACCCCCAACGCAGGTATGCGCCTGTCATTCCGCTCATTTGTCGTCGGGTTCGCCATTGGTTTCGTCCCGTTCCTCGGCCTCTCGTTCCTGCCGGATGCCCCACGTTCGGGAGTGATCATTCTTGGTTGTCTGTGCGGAGTCATCAGCGGGCTCTTCGTCGGACTTGTGGACGGGCTGAGGGTGAGGAAGGCCGACCAGGCATCCGTGGTCGGACCGACAGCACTTCTCGCCCTGGACCGCCGGACCTTTTGGGTGTTCGAGACCGCCGGCGCCACCGTGTGCGGACTGGTATGCGGATTCATGGCCCTGTTCGCGAGCGTGAGCCCGGAGCTATCCGGATCCGAGGCCCTGGAGATCTTCCTGCCGTGGACAGGGTTCGGCACCTTCGTCGGGGTCCTGAGCGGGTTCAAACGCGCGGCCTGGGGAAGGTCGGCCATGGCACGGATCTATCTGGCGTCGAGGCGCCGAGTCCCGTTCCGCTTGATGGCGTTCCTGGAGGACGCGCATGAACGTGGCGTACTGCGCAAGGTCGGGGCGACGTACCAGTTCAGGCACATCGACCTGCAGCGCCACCTTGCGCAGCGACATGCCGCTGTTCCTTCCCCCCGGTCACCACACATCAACACGCCCTCGACAGTGGGGGGCTGACGGCCTGGACCCGATAGGCGGCGTCGCCTTGGTACGGCGCCTCCGTCCGCTCCTTGGAGCGCTGTGCACGGCCCGGCGTCGACGCGGTTGCGAGGAAGCCGCCGGACGCCACAGATGCTTACTGCGTGGTGGTTCCCGCACGCCGGTTGTTCTGGGCGCGTATATCCATCAGGGACACCGCGAGCGCGGCCAGGAGCAGCGGGAAGGCGACTGCGTTCGCGAACTGGGGGGTGCCGGCGGCCCGCAGCAGGCTGGCTGCGAGGGACAGCACGAGAAGGCCGAGGGGGAGGAACCTGCGCCACGTGGGCAGGTCGCTCATTTTCGCGACGTGCACCGAGCACCACAGGGTGACGCCCAGTATGGAGATTCCGATGATGGCGATGACAAACAGCATGAGGTGGTCTCCTGTGCCGGTCTGCGGGGGCGGCCGAGCCTTCGTCGGTCATTGAGCGTTTTCAGAGTGGCCACCGATGGGGTGACGGCGGCGAGGGCGCAACGCACGAGGCACCCGTGCCGTTGAGGGAGGTGTTCGAAGTCTCAACTCATCAGCGCAGGTGCCTCGTTGGCCTTCTGTCCTGCCGCACTCGACCTGCCTCATTCGCTGGTCGAGTGGGTCGCCCTGCTCATCGTCACCCGCGAGGGTAGCCGCCACTGCAAGCTCCCGCCGCGCCAACGCGCGCTCGTCGCTCTGGTGTACCTGCGCAAGCACGACACCCTGGCACAGATAGCCGCCGGCTTCGGTATCTCGGTCGGCACCGCCCATGCCTACACCACCGCAGTGATCGACCTCCTGGCTGCCCGGGCCCCCGGCCTGCTGAAGGTCCTGCGCGAGCACGAACCGCAGTACGTACTGCTCGACGGGACGCTCGCCGAGTGCGACCGCGTGGGCGACGGCCGGGCCGACTACTCGCACAAGCACGGCCGCCACGGCGTGAACGTGCAGGTCGTAACCGATTCAACCGGGCGGGTGCTGTGGATCTCGCCGGCCCTGCCGGGCCGGTGCCATGACCTGACGGCGGCCCGCACTCACCGGATCATCCGGATCTGCGAACGCCAAGGTGTCCCCGTCCTTGCCGACCGCGCCTACCAGGGCGGCGGCCCCTGGGTCACCACCGGGCGCAGACGGCCGCCCGGTGGGCAACTGCCCCCAACACAGCAGACGGTCAACCGGGCGCTGGCCGCATCCCGGGCACCCGTCGAACGCGGCATGGCACAACTGAAGTCCTGGCGCATCTTCCGAAGATCCCGGATCAGCCCCAACCGCATGACGTCAATCGCGAAGGCCGTCCTCACCCTGGAGAGGCAACGCTGAAAACGCTCAGCAAGACATCCATGAAGCATCACGCCCGGGTGGTTGCTGCTTCCAGCTCCGCCGACCGAGACAACGCCACCCCGCGGTCCGGAACCCGAGTTCCGGGCTTCGAGGGTCGGGGTTCGAGCTTCGAGACCGGCTGGTTCACTCTTTCGTGGGTGCGAGGAGGGAGCCGGGACCGGCGCTTGAGCTTCGGGATCCGGGCGTCGAAGTCCGAGGGCCGGGATTCGAGCGCTCTTGGTCAACCGGTAGGTGAAATAAGGGGGTTGAGGAAACCTCCCTGCCCTCCCCGACCCGTCACGGCCAGCAAGTACGACTAACCCGGACCGGCTTGCGGCGCGCTGTCGCGGCTGCTTACGGTGCCCTGGACCAAGCGACCCCGGACGCGGTGTTAGCGCACCGGCCGGGGTCTCACCCCAAGATCGACGGAGACCGATCCTGTGGCTAGTGGGAACTTTAGCCCCGCCCTGCGTACGCCCGCATCCTCGCGCCCGTACGCGAAGGCCAATCCCGGTTACGGCAAGCGATCCGCACCGGACCAACACCCGTCGCGTGCCGACGACTTCGTGCTGCTGCCCGAGCGTGAGCGCTACATCGCCGGGTATGTCGACCATCTGCCCGACGGCGCGGCCATGGACATCAAGTCGCTCGCCAAGAACATCCCCCTGTACGGACAGATGGCCGTCGGCAGCGCCCTCAGGGCGCTGGGAGTGGCCGGTCACCTGCGGCACGCCCAGTGCCGGATCGAGGTGCGCGGCCAGGTCCGCTGGGTCACCCGGACCTTCTGGTCCCGCACCGCCCGCGACAACGAATGGTGGGGCACCTTCCTGGACGCCGAGAACGGCCGAGCCGCCCAGGAGGGGATCGTTTCCCAGCCGCCCCGGGGTCCCGCGGAAGTCCCCGCTCCCCAGACCGAAGCACAACCGCCGGTCCCGGCCCCCGCGCCCCCGGCCGAGCCCGCGGCGCAGCCCGCCTCGTCCGCTCCCGCGCCCGCTCCCGCCGTACCGCAGCAGCGAAACCCCGAACCGGCCCCGGCGCCCCCCTCGCCCGCGTACCTCGCCCTGGCCCAACTGGGCCGAATCGAACCGCGCCTGGCCCTTTCCGCCGCCGACTGCGCCGTTCTGGAGCCCCTGGCCGCCCAGTGGTTCACCCGGGGCGTGGACACCGACTACCTCACCCACGCCCTCACCTCGGGCCTCCCCGCCCAGGTCGGCTCCCCTGTCGGCTTCGTGCGCCGCCGCCTCAACGACAAGATCCCGCCCCACCTGCCCACCGCCCCGACACCGGCCACACCAGGGACCCCCGTCCGCCGTCTGATGGTGGAATGCACCGAGTGCGGCACACCCGGCCCGCCCGAAGCACTCCCCGACGGCCTCTGCCGCACCTGCCGCAAGTCCGGGTCGGGCGCGGCCCCGACAGCCCCCGCCGACCCGACCGCCGAACGTGACATCCACGCACTGGTCGGCAACCTGCGCGACCTGATGAGAGCCCCCTGACGGCCGCCACCGCCACCCACCCCCGGGCCCGGACGACTGGCCGCCGGGCCCGAGCCCGGATCAATACCTGAGCACCACAATTTCGAAACGCCCCTGCGATGCAGTTGCCACCACTCGCGGGAATCGAACCAGAGGTTCGACGTATTAACTGTGTGATTCTTTACCCGAAATCGCAGGTTCATGGCCGCGTCGAGCCCCGGTGCATACGGTCAGGGATTCACGTTCAGGTGATTTCCCTTCGAGGCCCTCCTGGGTGGATGGATCGCTTCGTAAGATGCTTGTTCAGCACCGATGCCCACGATGGCGAAGTGGGCTCTTGGTTCCGCATTCGATTCAAGGGGAAAATATGATCTCAAGAACGAGGAACGTTGTGCGCACCATGGCTGCAGCGCTTGCCGCAGCCGCCGCGTTCACCCTGGCCGGGCTGGCCGGAACCGCTTCCGCCATCGATCACGTCACCTGTAACCCCGACGAGAATTTCTTGAAGATCTGGCCGCACGACGGCAGCGGGCGCGACAGCGTGGACTGCTATGCGAACCGCGGGAAAATCGACTTCGGCGGGTGGTGGGTCGACCAGATCTCCACGGGGAACAACGACGTGAAGTACTACGACGCCAATGGCGATGTAGTGAAAATCGCCCGGTGGTCGAATATTAAATATTCGAATGTACCGAAGGTCGATGCCATCGAAATCCTGTAAGGATTTCTTCCAGGGACGTCTCGAAGTCCCGGTGAGCATATGAGTCCGCAGGCCGTAGCAGGGCATTGAGTCCGCGCCTGCCTGTTATGGACGCAACGGGGCTCCGGTCGAACGGGGTGACCTTCCCAAGTCACCCTGAATCGCCGGAGCCCCTTCGTTCCGGTTCGGGCAGGCTCCCCGCCTCACACCGTCTCGAAAACGTCCTCCAGTTCCTGGAGCAGCCTGCGCTTGGGCCGGGCCCCCACCATGGACTTCACGGGTTCGCCGTTGCGGAAGACCATCAGGGTCGGCGCCGACAGCACCGCGTACCGGCTCGCGACGCCGGGGCTGGTGTCGATGTCCAGCTGGACGACCTCCATGCGCCCGGCCAGTTCGGTGGCGACGGCGCTGAGCACCGGGGCGAGCCGGCGGCAGGGGCCGCACCAGTCGGCGGTGAACTCGACCAGTACGGGAAGGTCCGCCGCGAGTACCTCGGTGTCGAAGGTGGTGTCGGTGACCTCGGCCACGCCCTCTGCATGAATCATCTGTCATCCTCCCAGTTCACAACGTGGTTCCGGACCGCCGGGGAGCGTCGCCCCGGCCTCCAGCTCGGCCCTCGCGAGCTCTGCGCCCACCTGGGCGCGGACCGCCTGGAGCTGCTCGATGAGCGCGTCGAGCTCGCCGACCTTGCGCCGGTACACGGCGAGCGAGGCGGGGCAGGCGTCACCGGCGGGGTGGCCGGCGCGCAGGCACTCGACGAACGGCCGGGTCTCCTCCAGTTCGAACCCGAAGTCCTGCAGGGTCCGGATCTGCTGGACCAGCCGCAGATCGTCCTCGTCGTACGCGCGGTAGCCGTTGTCGGCCCGCCGTGCGGGCAGCAGTCCGCGTGACTCGTAGTACCGCAGGGTCCGCGTGGTCGTCCCGGCCCGTTCGGCCAGCTCACCGATTCGCATGTCCTCGACGGTAGACCTTGACGCTGACGTCAAGGCAAGCGCGAAGGGCCGCCGCGGGAGTTCCCGCGGCGGCCCTTGCGATGGTGCTCCGTGGTGGCTACGCCTTCGCCATCGCGTGCTGCTCGTCGCCGTCGCGCGGCTCCGGGACGTTGTGCGCGTCGGCGTCCTGGTTGAGCATCTGCTCGTTCCACGGGAGCGCGCCGGTCAGGACCTTGTCCACCCGCTCCTTGTCGATCTCCTTGGTCCAGGTGCCGACCAGGACGGTGGCCACCGCGTTGCCCGCAAAGTTCGTCATGGCGCGGGCCTCGCTCATGAAGCGGTCGATGCCGACGATCAGGCCGACGCCGTCGACCAGCCCGGGGCGGTGCGACTGAAGGCCGCCCGCGAGGGTGGCCAGGCCCGCGCCGGTGACTCCGGCGGCGCCCTTCGAGGCGACGATCATGAAGAGCAGCAGCGAGACCTGCTCACCGGCGCTCAGCGGGTCGCCCATCGCGTTGGCGATGAAGAGCGAGGACATCGTGAGGTAGATCGCGGTGCCGTCGAGGTTGAAGGAGTAGCCGGTCGGCACGGTGATGCCGACGACCGGCCTGCTGACCCCGAGGTGCTCCATCTTCGCGATGAGCCGCGGCAGGGCGGACTCGGAGGAGGAGGTGGAGAGGATCAGCAGGAACTCGCGGCCCAGGTACTTCAGCAGAGCGATCAGATTGACCCCGGCGACCAGCCGCAGGATGGTGCCGAGCACCACGAAGACGAAGATCGCGCAGGTGAGGTAGAAGCCGACCATGATGATCGCGAGCGACTTCAGCGCGTCGACGCCGGTCTCGCCGACCACCGCCGCCATCGCGCCGAACGCGCCGACCGGGGCCACCCACATGATCATGGCGAGGATGCGGAAGACGAGGCGCTGGATGTGGCCGATGCCGCGCAGCACCGGCTCACCGGCCGAGCCCATGGCCTGGAGCGCGAAGCCCGCGAGCAGCGCGACGAGCAGGGTCTGGAGCACCTCGCCCTCGGTGAAGGCGGAGACGATCGTCGTCGGGATGATGCCGAGCAGGAAGTCGACGGTGGACTCGCTGGCCCCGGCCGCCTGCTTCTCACCGGCGGCGCGTACGGCTTCGGTGAGGTGGAGGCCCTGGCCGGGCTCCAGGAGATTGCCGACGAGCAGGCCGATGGCGAGCGCGACGGTCGACATCACCAGGAAGTAGCCGAGGGCGAGGCCACCGACCGCGCCGACCTTGGCGGCCTTGCGCACCGAGCCGACGCCCAGCACGATCGTGCAGAAGATGATGGGCGAGATCATCATCTTGATCAGGTTCACGAAGCCGGTGCCGATCGGCTTGAGCTCGACGGCGAAGTCCGGGGCCGCGAAGCCCACGAGGATGCCGAGGCCCACCGCCGCGATCACGGCGAGATACAGATAGTGCGTGCGGTCCCGCTTGGCTGCTGCCACTCCCACGGGGGTTCTCCTCGGCTCGTCCGGGTCACCCCCCGTCCCTGGGGGGTGCAAGGGCTGTCCGGCGGATCCGGGCCGGAAAAAACCCTTGGCGAATATCTCGTTCCCTGTGACGGCGGTCACCGTTGCGTGCATTTCGTTCATTTGTTTTCGGCCAGGCAGACTGTGGGCATGCGTCTCCCCCGCCCCCGTACCCGCCCGCGCAGCCTGGCCGGTCAGCTCTTCGCCATGCAGGTGGTGCTGGTGGCGGCCGTGGTGGCGGGCTGCGCGTTCTTCGCCTACGTCTCCGGCAGCGAGCAGGCGAAGGAGACCGCGACCCGGCAGGTGCGGGCGGCCGCGCTGGCGATCGCCGACTCGCCGTCCGTACGGGAGGCGATCCGTACCCCGGACCCGTCCACCGTGCTGCAGCCGTACGCGGAGCAGGTCCGCAGGGACACCGGGATCACCTTCGTCACGATCATGTCCCCGGACCGGGTCCGCTGGACGCACCCGGACACCGACCGGATCGGCGAGGAGTTCCTCGGGCACACCGCGCAGGCACTGCGCGGCGAGACGTTCACGGAGACGTACACCGGCACGCTCGGCCCCTCGATCCGGGTCGTCACACCGATCCGGGACGGCTCCCGGATCACCGGGCTGGTCAGCGCGGGCATCACGGTCGAACGGGTCTCCTCGCAGGTGCGGGCGCAGCTCGGGGCGCTGGGACTGGCGGCGGGCGGGGCGCTCGCGCTCGGCGGCATCGGCACGTACGTGATCAACGCCCGGCTGCGGCGGCACACGCACGGCATGAACGCCGCCGAGCTGAGCCGGATGCACGACTACCACCAGGCCACGCTGCACGCGGTGCGCGAGGGGCTGCTGATGCTCGACGGGCAGCGACGGATCGCGCTGATCAACGACGCGGGCCGGGAGCTGCTCGGTCTGGAGCCGGGTGCGGTCGGGCGCAGGGTCGCCGAGCTGGATCTGCCCGCGCCGCTGACCGGTGCGCTGCTCGCCTCCGAGGAGCGGGTCGACGAACTGCATCTGACGGCGGACCGGGTGATCGTGGTCAACACCCGTCCGGTGGTGGGCGGGGAGCAGCGCGGCACCGTCGTGACGCTGCGCGATCACACGGAACTCCAGGCGCTGTCCGGTGAGTTGGACTCCGAGCGGGGGTTCACCCAGGCGTTGCGCTCGCAGGCGCACGAGGCGGCGAACCGGCTGCACACCGTGGTCTCGCTGATCGAACTGGGCCGGGCCGACGAGGCGGTGGGCTTCGCCACCGCCGAGCTGGAGCTGGCCCAGGCCCTCACCGACCGGGTGGTGGGAGCGGTCGCCGAGCCGGTGCTGGCCGCACTGCTGCTCGGCAAGGCGGCGCAGGCGAACGAACGGGGGGTGGAGCTGGTGCTCGCGGACGACAGTCTGATCGACGACGGCGACCTGCCGGCCACGCTGCCGCACCGGGACCTGGTGACGATCCTCGGCAATCTGATCGACAACGCGGTGGACGCGGCATCGGAGGCGGTGACCGGCACCCCGGGACCCGGGTCCGTGCCCGCCCAGCGGGGAGCGGGAAGCGGGCGGGCCGCCCGCGCCCGGGTCACCGTCACCGCGCTGGCCGGAGAGGGCGAACTGCTGCTTCGGGTCGCCGACACCGGGGCCGGGATCGATCCGAAGGACGCCGCCGAGGTGTTCGGCCGGGGCTGGACGACGCACGGCGCCGGGCGGGGCATCGGGCTCGCCCTCGTGCAGCAGGCGGTGCACCGCAACGGCGGGACGGTGGCGCTGGACAGCGGCCCGGACGGCGGTGCGGACGGCGGTGCGCGCTTCACGGTGCGGCTGCCGCTGACCGCCGCCGGCCGCACGACGCACACCACGAAGGAGACCACGGCGTGATCCAGGTGCTGGTCGTCGAGGACGACCCCGTCGCCGCGGACGCCCATCGGCTGTACGTGGGCCGCGTCCCCGGATTCACGGTGGCGGCCGTAGCGCATTCGCGTGCGGAGGCAGTGCGGGCGCTGGAGCGTACGCCGGTCGATCTGCTGCTCCTGGACCTGTATCTGCCCGACGGGCACGGTCTGCAGCTGCTGCGCTCGCTGCGTGCGGCCGGACACTCGGCGGATGTCATCGCGGTGACGTCGGCCCGCGATCTGGCGGTGGTCCGGGAGGGGGTGTCGCTCGGGGTCGTCCAGTACGTGCTGAAGCCGTTCACCTTCGCCACCCTGCGCGACCGGCTCGTGCGCTACGCGGAGTTCCGCGCGGCGGCCGGTGAGGCGAGCGGCCAGGACGAGGTGGACCGGGCCCTCGGCGCCCTGCGCGCACCGCAGCCGGCCCGGCTGCCGAAGGGGCTGAGCGGCCCGACTCTGGAGGCCGTCACCCGTGTCGTGCGGGCCGCCCCGGAGGGGGTGACGGCAGCCTCGACCGGGGCGGAGCTGGGCATCTCGCGGATCACCGCGCGCCGCTATCTGGAGCATCTGGTGACGGTGGGGCACGTGGTGCGCAGCCCGCAGTACGGCCAGATCGGGCGTCCGGAGCTGCACTACCGGTGGGTGGCCCGCGACGGCTGACGGACCGACGGCACCCGGGCCCGCGTCCTCGCCGGCTCGACGCGGACGCCGACGCGGACGGCGGTGTTCGCCCGGGCGATTCAGTGCTCCTGGAACAACGACCGGGCGTGGTTCAGGCCGTACCTGGCGACATCGGTACCCAGTCCGACCCCGGCCTCGTCCGCGAGTCGGGTGTGGATGCCCAGCCAGACCCGCGCGTCCATGTTCTCCAGCGTGAGCTGGTGCCATGCGGTGTAGGTGCGGACAACGCCTGGTGCGGTGCCGCTGGTCAGGGTGAACGGGGCCGTGCGCGGTCCTACGAGGGCGGTGAGAACGGTTTCCGCCGCGCCTGCGTAGGTGTTGTGACCGCTGGGGTAGTCCGGGTGCGCCGGAGTGGTGTGCAGTGGGGTCCATGACGGGTCGGCAGGGATCTCGCCGACGCCTGTTCGGATCGCGGTGACGGGGCGCCACAGCGGGTAGGTGTACTTGCTGTCGGAGGTGGCGATCTGGGTGTCCACCAGCGTGGCGTGGGTCAGGGCGACGAGTTCGGCCTGCTTGAGCAGCGGCTGGTGGGAGGTGGCGGCGAGCGCGACGCGAATCGGCTTGGTCCACAGGGCCGGCGAGGAGTCGAACCAGAAGTTGGCCGTGTCGGTCTGCCGCGCGGTGCGCACGGTGCTGTTCAGCTCGCCGAAGTCTCGAACCTCCTTCAGGTCGGTCTGGTACCGCTTGGACGTCGGAGCGGGAGGCGCGGGCAGTCGGAACTGGCCGGCGCTTTTCAGCAGGAAGGGCCGGGCGAACCGGCTGCCGTTCTGGATGGCGGGGGCGAACGCGGGCGGGGTGGGCTGCCAGACGCCTGGCGCGGCCGGTGGCACGGTGAAGGGGGCGTTCACGGCGGCCGCATCGAGGCCGTCTCCCTCGCGGTCGTGCAGGATCTCCAGCGCCTGGCGTTCGCCGGCTGCGGCGCCCAAGGTCTCGGCCGGGCCGTCGGGAGTCTGATCCAGGGTCTGCTGCAGGGCGGCATCCAGCTCCGGGGCACGGGTGGGCACCAGCTCGACCAGGGCGCGGTGCACCGCGGCGGCCAGCGCCGCGTCCTGGTAGTCCCTGCGGTCGACCCCGGACGGCACATGCTGCAGGGCCCGCGCTGCTGCGATCCAACTGATCGCCCAGGTACGGCTGTTGGTCACCGCAGGGAGTGATGATCCGGCCGTCGCGATCGTGTCGGCCGTGGTGTCGTACCAGGCGAGCGCCACGGAGGTGCGGCCGTGCCCGGGCACAGGGGCGGCGACGCTCGGCGCTGCGCCGGAGGCGACCAGCAGTGCCGTGGAGGCCACCAGGGCCGCACGGGTCTTCGGGAAGTTCACGGGAGTAGCTCCTCATGGTGGGGTCGGGCGCCGGATGTCGGTTCGTCCGTCCGGCAGTCATGTGCGACGGGACGTAGAGATTCGAGGGCCTCGCACCGGCCGCAGCAGGTTCCCGGACGAAGCCGAGGGGCCTTGGCCCGGGAACCTGCGGAGCACGGTGCCGTGTCGGACCGGACGCCCTGCCCTCAGGGATGCCGCCGCAGGCAGGAGCGGTCTTTTCGTCGCTCCGTATCATCAGCGCCGGCGCACACACTGCGGCACACGCGCAGGTGTTCACGGGCCCGGCAGCGGCGCCCTCCTGACCTGGCGGGGTTCAGGCGGGGTCGGCGTTGATGTGGAAGGGGACGGTGACGATGTTGGAGGCGACACCCATCAGGTCCAGGTCCTTGGCGCCGATCCTCCCATCGCCGTCGAGGTCCTTCACGACGCCGGGTGCGTCGTTGTAGATGCCGTCGTGGTTGAGGTCGTCGACGACAGCCACGGTCAGGGTGGTGTCGACGTTCTGCCCCACGATGGGGGCGCCGACGATCCAGGTGTCCCACAGTTCGGTCTTGTGCGGGGTGCGGTCGGTGACGCCGGAGAGGTTGAACAGGTTGGCCAGGTTGGTGCCGGGCCCGGAGAAGCCGGGGAGGTTGCTGTTGGTGGTGGAGTCCAGCACGACCAGGCCAGGGATCTTTTCGTCCTGGCCGGTGGAGAACGTGCCTGGGAAGGGGGCGATGTTGTTGTGCGCGGCCGGGCCGGTGAGCTGGAGCCCGTTGTAGCCGGTCTGGGCCAGGGTCTTGCCCCGGAAGGAGAGCTTCAGGTCCACGATCCAGCCCTTGCCCTCCACTCCCGCGTTGTCCCCGCGCTTGGGCGCGACGACCTTCACCTTGACCGGGTGCGTCGCGGCGGAGGCGGACGTGTCCAGGTTCGACGCGTTCGCGCTGGACAGCCCGAAGGCCGTGGCGCCCAGGCCGAGGATCATGGCCGCACTCGCGCCGAGGGCCCAGCCGAGCTTCTTCTTGCTCATGACTTGTTCTCCTGAGTGTTGGGAGGCTTGCGGCCATGTGTACGACCGCCTGCGGCACCCGGTTCAATCCGCAGGTTGAACCGCTCCGGTTCCGTCAGGGCTGCGGGGGAGCGGGATGCCGTCCAGCGCGCCCGTGCCCGTGGTCTCGACGCCGGACCCGTGTCGGCACTCCCGTGCACACCCCTGCTACAAAGTGCGCCGACGGGCCTTCGCTCCGACGAGTGGCGAGAACCTGAGTTCGTCCGCTGTCTTCGGGTGAACCTGAACCCCCAGCTCGTCGTACACGTAGCCGCAAGGGCACACGATCAGTGCCTCAGAACACAAGAAGCCGCATGTCGCAGCCGTCCTCGAAGACGGCGCAGCCGGTGCGGTCATGTATGGAAGTGGGTCGGATGGATCGGATCTGGTTCCGCGCCTCCCCGGGGCGCGGACTGTCCACCGCCTGCAGTACGGGCCCGGCGATGCTCCAAGCGGCCCCAGCCTGCGAGATGAGGACATCGAGCGTGACGCCGGACGAGCAGTTGATGACTGCGTTGTACACCGAGCACCACGATGTGCTGCTCTCCTTCGTGCGCAGGTACGTGCGCAGTCCCGAGCAGGCGGAGGACGTCGTGCAGGAGACGCTGCTGCGGGCGTGGCGCAGCATCGACAAGATCGAGCCACGCCACGTCACCATCCGCTCCTATCTCTTCACGATCGCCCGCAACGTGCTCACCGACGGCTGGCGCGCTGAGCAGCGGCGTCCGGAACCGCTCTACGACGACGAGGCACTCGCGGCTGTACCTTCTGCCGATGATGTGGAGGCGGCGCTGGAGGGGCACGTGATCACCGCAGCGTTGGAACGCTTGTCCAGCGAGCATCGTGATGTGATCCAGGCGCTGTACTTCGAGGGGCTGACCGTCGCCGAGGCCGCGTCACGGCTCACGATCCCGGAGGGAACGGTCAAGTCCCGCGCCTACTACGCCGTACGCAACCTGCGCGCAGCCTTTGAAGAAATGGGAGTTCTGCGGTGAGCACCGACCACGATGACGTGCGCATGCTGATCGGCGCATATGTGCTGGGCGGTCTCAGCGAGACCGACCGCCGCGACCTGGAGTCCCACCTGCCCACGTGCCAGGAATGCCGTGACGAGCTCGCGCGCTCGGCCCCGCTGGCGGGACTGCTCCGCCGTGCCCCGGGCATGTCCGCGCCCCGTCCCCGGGCCGCACGCGAGGCCGGCACCGATGCGGCGGCGCCGGCTTCGCCGGCCGGGCTCGGCCGCCTGCTGGAGCAGGTCCGCGCCGCCGATGTCGCACGCAGGCGCCGGGCTCGTCGGCAGTGGCTGGCACTGGCTGCGGCCCTGATCGTGGTCGCCGGGCTCGGACTGTGGTCGATGCTGCCGCTCCGGCCCTCGACCGGCCCGGCCACGGCCTTCACCTCGGCCGCCGGGTACTCCGTGTCCGGCCGTGCCACGCTCACGGCCAAGCCCTGGGGCACTGCGGTGAGCGTCACCCTGGCCGACCTGCCCGCAGGAGCACCAGGACCCTTCGTCCTCCAGGTCTCCTCGGTGGACGGCCGCAAGGAGCAGGCGGCCACCTGGGCGATCACTCCCAACGGCAGCGCCGCCGTGACGGGGGCGAGTGCCCTGCACCTTCCCGACATCCGGTCCATCTCCGTGATGGACCACGCGGGACGCCTGGTCGCCACGACCCGACCACTCTGACCCACCTCGACCACCATCCCGCGGGCCTGGGTGGCGTTGCGTACTGCGGCGACGCTGCCCATGGCGGTGCGGCGCACCGGCGGGCCCGTGGCCAGCAGTGTGCCGAAGGCGTCGGAGGCGAGGACGAACCCCGCCAGGAGAGTGAGTGAGCCGAACAGTGCACCGATGCCCCGGCCGAGCAGCGGGATGACCACCATGCTGGCGAGCAGAGCCGGCGCCGGCAGCGGGATGTCGGTGAAGACGCTCCGCAGTGCCGGGATGGTGGCCCCCGGACCGGCAGTGAACATGGTGGCCGCGATGAAGATCACGGTGACGGCGTTGAACAAGAGGTGCAGGGCTTCCATGAGATGTGTCCCCTCGGGCG
Source organism: Streptomyces sp. NBC_01591 (assembly GCF_035918155.1). Classification (NCBI taxonomy): domain Bacteria; kingdom Bacillati; phylum Actinomycetota; class Actinomycetes; order Kitasatosporales; family Streptomycetaceae; genus Streptomyces; species Streptomyces sp. NBC_01591. Next base: position 6,093,402 of record NZ_CP109327.1, on the reverse strand, counting down.
GCCGAGCGCCTCGGCGGGCCGGTGCCACGGCGCGCGTGACCGCATGTCAGTCCGGGAGATCACCGAGCCACCGCAAGGCGTTCAGGCCCGGCAGGAAGCAGTACTCGCCACCGCGGGTGACGACGAACCGCGGCAGTGGGGACAGGCGTCGTCGCAGCGGCCGCCGGGGAACGGTGAAGCCGGTGACGCCGTCGTGGGATCCGGTGACGGGATCTCTGGCGCTGCCCCCGCCGAAGAAGACGCCGTCGTTCATCCACTCGGACTGAACAAATTCGAACTGCCGCCCTGGGTGGGCTCCGATGAACGCGAACATCAGACCGCGGTCGGCCCCGTCGTCCTCCATGACTCCTTCGGGCAGCGGCGGACCGTAGACGGCGCCGCGTCTGATCATGCGGTGCAGCCGCACTTCACCCGCCACCGCCGCGTCGCGGGGATTGGCCCGCCGGATGTGGCAGCCGCTGGGCGTGGCGAATCCCGCCGGATCGTCCCGCGCGTACAGGAAAGTGTTGCGGCGGTGCGGGTCGGCGCCCAGATCGGGGTCGTCGTGCTCCGGGCTGAGTGCCAGCGGTGCCCCGCTGCGCCAGCGTCCCATGATCTTGGCTGCGAGCAGTTCCTCGTCCTCGGGGCTGGTGGCGTTGTCCCGCAGGTAGCGCCGGAACGCGGCGACCCGCTGGTGGAGTTTACGGAAGACCGCGTAGCTGCCGTTACGTCCCAGCACCTCCGGCTGCGGGGTCTGGGTGCCCCCGATCTCGTCCTGGTAGCCGAGCACGAACTCGCCCGCCTTCAAGGGCACCTCCAGCTCGTTCGACCCGGCGATACCGCTGCCCTCCACGGCCGGATGGCTGACGCCGTCGCGGTAGCCGAAATGCTCGGTCTCGGTGGGCAGCGCGTAGCAGTCCTGCCGCCAGATCGCGGTCACCCCGGGAAGCCGGTCGTAAGCAGGGCGGGCTCTGTCGATGGCCGCCTCCAACCGCGTGGCATCAGGGGCGATCGCCGCGAACACCACATGGACATCCGACGTGCCCAATGGCGCTTCCCAGTGCTCGGGGCCACTCTCGCCGACATCACCCAGCGCCTGGGCCCGGGCGGCCATCCCCTGCCGGAACTCCCAGGCGAACGTGTCCAGCGATGCCCGTGGCACACCCAGGACCTCCAGCCCGTGAAAGGTGACCGCGACGCTCACCCATGTCTCCCCCAGGGCACTGACCGCGTCGGCGGCAGGAGTCACCACCGCGCTCGCGCGCCGCATCAGCTCCCGCCCATGCGCCCGGTCATCGACACGGAACACCAGGTAGGTCGCCGTGTAGGGGGTCGGGCGGGGGCTGAGAACCCCGCTCTGAATGTCGTCCAGCTCCAACGCGGCCGGCGTGTGCACGCTCACGGCCTCGCCTCCTTACGGCACTACTTCGTGACGAGGTTCCGCCAGAAATTCCGCAGGCTCTCGTCGCCGCCGAACAACGTACTGAAAATCGTGGAGTCCGCCAGCAGCACATCGCCGGCCCGCTCACCGCTCGGGGGCATCCACAGGAACATGTTGAACTCGGTGTTGCCGGCCTCGATGAACGGATGCGGCCTGGAGGTGTCGACCGGCTGCCGGGCCAGCACACGTATGGCATCCGGCTCGTCGCTCGTCACGGCGTAATGCGGAAGATGCTGGTGGAAGTTGAAGTTCGTCACCCCGTCCAGCCACCCTTTCGTATCCGCATCCCTGACCGCGGAGAACGGGGCAATTCGGTTCGGCGCTTGTACGGCGGGGCGCAGTCCGTAGCGGTTCTCGACAGGTACCCCGAGGCCCTGCATCAGGCCCCGGACATAGCCGGCGAACCGCTGCTGGCGGGGAACCAGGGGATCGCCGTGATGGCGGTACTCCACCTCCCGCACCGTCAGATCGTCCGATGCCCCGACGTCGTGGTGAGGCCCCAGGACCAGGCGGGCGTCCTCCCGCGTGAGGAAAGCCCGCAGTGCCTCGACCTCCCCAGGCCCGGCCTCTTGTCCTGTGATCATGTGATCCAGCCCGAACACGAACAAGGTGTCGGTGTCAGCCAGTACCCGCTCGTCGAGTGGGGTACGGAAACCGGCCTGGTCGATGCGCTGGTACACGGGGACAGCGTGTCCGGAGATCTCCTCGACGAACTGCTGGAACGGCACCCAGGCCCGGAAGAACAACTCCAGTGAGCCGGCGATGCCCTGCTGAAAGTGCAACGGGTCGGACCACTTCGGGTCCTCGTAGGCGGGCCAGGCCACCCGGCGGACCTCGGTCATGGTGGAGAACCGGTTGTCCAACTCGGCCGGATTCCTGCCTGCCTCCGCGGGATAGCTCCACGCGACGTAGATGCTCACCCGTCGCCGGCCAGGTGTGTATTCGCGCGGGAGGTGGTTCTGGTTGTAGGTGCGTGCGGTCTGGATCTCGCTCATCTCGTCTCCGATCCACAACGGCCCCAACCGGACCGGACAGTGGGACGAGCGTGCGGCAGCGGTTCTCACTGCAGTTGGTCGAGCATCTCCGACAGGGCGCTCTTGATCCGCAGTGCCTTCTTGATCTCGTCAGCCGTGACGAACGGATACTCTCCGTACTCGATGAAGCTCGGACAATGGTGTTCGCGCACGAACCTGCCGAACGCCTCGGGGTTGGTCTTCCAGTCCTCGGGGAATCCTTCAAGATTCTCGAAAGCCGTGCTCACCTGCGCCTTACCGAAAAGGGCAATGGCGTCCTCGGTGTACTTGTCGAAATCGGTGTCGAAGATCCCCTGATACATGAAACGGGTGTCGTCGTCGAAGAGCACCCAGCGCAGGTAATGCAACTTCAGCGGCGCCAGAAGGTACGGATCCTTCTCCAGCGCCTCGGCCAGCACGTTGCCGTACTCGCGCATCGCCTCGGCCCGGCCCGGTTTGACCTTCGCGACGATGGTGAACCCGTAGCACGCCGGTGTCTTCGGGAAAACGGGGCCGTACTTGCCCTGTTCGAGGTCTGCTTCCTTGGGGAGGACGGCCGCCTGCGGCTTGATCTCCATCTCTGCTCCTCCCGCCACTACTGACCGGGAACCATCCCTTCCATCGTCCCACCCAGCCACTCGATCCGCCTTGTGAGCAGCACCGTCGTGATCCCGCGCCCCGCGTGCGGGCAGCACCGTCGGCAGCGTTCAGCAATCTTCTAGGACGTTCCTACGAGTTGTGGATATCGGTGGAACACACCGTAGTCATGCCATGTCTTGACTCCTACGGTGGGGCCGTGCACCCCTCCCCGCCGTTCAACGCCCCCGCCGCGCGCCGACTGCGCGAGGCCCTGGGGATGCTTCCCGGCCATGTCGCGTACGGTCTCGGGGCCCAGTACGGGCTCCGGGTCAGCACCGAGACGGTGGTCGCCTGGGAGCGCGGGCTCGCCGTGCCGAGCGAGTACGAACTCAAGGCGCTGGCCGGGGTGTTGTGGTGCTCGCCGGGCGAACTGCTCACCGCCGCACGCACCCTGCGGGAGCACCGGGTGGCCAGGGAGCTGGCCGTGGAGGAGCTGGCGCGGCTGCTGGGTCTGACCGCCTCCGCTTATCTGCGGATGGAGGAGTCGGGGCGCTGGCGCGGCAACGAACGCCAGTCCGCGGCGCTCGCCGAGGTGCTGGGGCTGACGGCCGCCGGGTTCGTGACGGTGTCCGGCCGGGACGAGGAACTGGCGGAGCTGCTGCGCGGCGCGGTGACCACGCGCTGGCAGGCCCATCTGCGGCCGGTGGCGAAGCTGGTGCCGCTGGAGCGCGGGTTCCTCCAGGACGTACTGGAACAACTGCACACCGACTACCAGGCGTTGATGGTGTCGACGCTGAGCTGGAGCAGCACGGGTACGGAACGGGCCGGGGCGACGGGCGACTCGGGACGGGTGTTCCTGGCGGAGATCCTGGAACGGTTCTGGCGGGCGGCGGGGGTGCCGGGGCCGGACGGGTAGAGGCTGTCGGTCACCCGACAGCCTCTACCCGTCCGGCCTCCGTCGTACGTTCTCAGCCGTCGGCGGCATCCGCGGCCACCGGGTCGAAGGAGAACAGGTTCCCCCGGTCCGCTCCGTCGCAGCTCGTCTGCACCATCTTGGCGCCGCGCTCCTTGCCGTTCCCCTCGGCACCGACGCACAGACGGGTGTGGGCGGGCTGGATCCGGTACCCCTCGACGGGGCGGCCCACGGACTCGATCAAGAACACCTCCGCGTCGCCGCGTTTGCCGCACCCCTGGTCCTGCAACCCGGCTCCGGCGTCCCGCATCCCGTCCCAGACGCCGGTGCAGCCCAGGTCGTAGTCCGGGTGATCGGTCACGATCCGCCAGGCGCCGCCGTCCAGCGGCTTGAGGGAGAAACTCGGGATCGTCTCCTCCTCGCACGACACCTGGTACAGCCGCCCGCTGTCACTGCCCCGCTCCTCGGAGAGGCAGAACCCGGAGTGCATGGACCGTATCTGCACCGTCCGCCCCGCCACGGGCCCGGTCGCACGACGGGATTCCGGCCGGTCGTCGTCCCGTACGAGAAGGACGACGGTCACCGCCCCTGCGGCGAGCACGGCCAGTGAGACGACGGCCGCCAGGACGGTCCTGGACCGGCGACGACGGGCGGGGGACGGTTCGGGAAACGGGACGGTGGGCGGCTCGGACGAGAGCTCATCGGACTGCCCCGGGGAGCGCCCGGCCGCCTCGTCCCGTGCCGTCCCGGAAGCCTCCCCTCCCCCTTCCCCGGCCCGCCGCCCGTGCACGGCGAGTTCCTTGCGTACGGCGAGCCAGTCCGCCACCTCCGTGGGCCCGCAGCCGCAGGCCCGTACGAAGGCGGCGAGGAGTTCCTCGCGCGGGACCGACGTACGCCCCAGCATGTTGGCGATCGTGGAGCGCGGGAGCACGTCCCCGACCGCTTCGGCCCGCTGGGCCAGTTCGCGGTACGTCAGACCCGACGCTTCCTTGAGCACCCCCAACAGGGCGATGAACTCGGACGCGCTGTGCGCCTCACGAGGATCCGGAGCTCTGCCCTCGACGACCATCGGCTGTGCCTCTCCCCTGGATTCCACGCTCGGACAAGGTTGGGACATGTCCGGGACAGGGACAAGCCTTGTTGATCCGGTCCGTCGGCTCAAGAGTTGTTTCCGGCACCGCGGCCCGTCCGGATCCGACCATCCGGAACGGCCCCGGGCGCCGGGGGAACGGCAAGCGGCCCTGACCGTCCACGGGGGGACAGTCAGTGCCGCCGGGCCGTTCCGGTCGGGCCGCTGCCGCGCGGCCGGGGTCAGCCGGGGTCAGAAGACCGACTCGGCCTCGTCCATCCGGTCCTTGGGCACCGTCTTGAGCTGTGTGATCGCGTCGGCGAGCGGAACCATCTCGATGTCGGTGCCGCGCAGCGCCGTCATCCTGCCGAAGTCGCCCCGGTGCGCCGCCTCGACCGCGTGCCAGCCGAAGCGGGTGGCGAGCACCCGGTCGTACGCGGTCGGCGTGCCGCCTCGCTGCACATGGCCGAGAATGACCGGCCGGGCCTCCTTGCCGAGCCGGGTCTCCAGCTCGATGGCCAGCCGGTTGCCGATGCCCTGGAAGCGCTCGTGGCCGTACTGGTCGATCTCGCCCTTGGCGTACGGCATGGAGCCCTCGGCCGGGTGTGCGCCCTCGGCCACGCAGATGACCGCGAACTTCTTGCCGCGCGCGAAGCGTTCCTCGACCATCTTCACCAGGTCCTCGACCTGGAAGCGACGCTCGGGGAGGCAGATGCCGTGCGCGCCGCCCGCCATTCCGGACTCCAGCGCGATCCAGCCCGCGTGCCGGCCCATCACCTCGACGACCATGACCCGCTGGTGCGATTCGGCGGTGGTCTTGAGGCGGTCTATGGCATCGGTGGCGACGCCCACCGCGGTGTCGAAGCCGAAGGTCCGGTCGGTGGCGGAGATGTCGTTGTCGATGGTCTTGGGGACGCCGACGACGGGCATGCCCGCGTCCGACAGCATCCGGGCGGCGGTGAGGGTGCCCTCGCCGCCGATCGGGATGAGGGCGTCCATGCCGTAACGGCGACTCAGCTCGGCACAGTTCTCGGCGGCCTCGCGCAGCCGGTCGCGCTCCAGCCGGGCCGAGCCGAGAATGGTGCCGCCACGGGCGAGGATGCCGCTGACCGCGTTGAGGTCGAGGGGGCGGAAGTGGCCGTCGAGGAGTCCCTTGAACCCGTCCTCGAAGCCGATGACTTCATCGCCGTGCCCCACCACGGCGCGGTGCACGACCGACCGGATCACTGCGTTCAGGCCTGGGCAGTCGCCGCCTGCGGTGAGAATTCCGATGCGCATCGTGCCTTGTCTCCTGCTCGCTAGTGCCGTGCATTTCGGGGGTCGTCCACTGAATCCCCCGTACCGTGAGCCACAACGATTGTCCCACGTCAGGTCTCGACCTCGCGCTCGCCTCAGCCCCGGTACGGGGTCTTCGCCCGGCGGGCGACGCCTCGGACCCCGCGGGTATCGTCAACATGGCAATACCATCCCAAACCGCAATTCGACGGGAGAACACGCGTGACGCGCAGCGTGTACGTGACCGGGATCGACCGGGGAGACGGCCGGCAGGTCGTCGATCTGGGAGTCATGGAGCTCCTGACGCGTCAGGTGGACCGGGTCGGGGTGTTCCGCCCGCTCGTCCACGACGGACCCGACCGCCTGTTCGAACTGCTGCGGGCCCGCTACCGGCTCCCCCAGGACCCCGAGTCGGCCTACGGGCTGGACTACCACGAGGCGTCCGCGCTCCAGGCGGAACAGGGCACGGACGAGCTGGTCTCCCGGCTCGTCGAGCAGTTCCATCAGGTGGCCCAGAAGTACGAGGTGGTGCTGGTGCTCGGCACCGACTTCGCCGCCACCCAGCTGCCCGACGAGCTGGCGCTCAACGCACGCCTGGCCAATGAGTTCGGCGCCTCGGTGATCGCGGTGGTCGGCGGCAAGGGCCAGACCGCGGAGTCGGTGCGGGCCGAGACCCGCAATGCCTACCGCGCGTACGCCGGACTGGGCTGCGACGTCGTCGCGGTGATCGTGAACCGGGTGGCGTCCGAGGACCGTGACGCCATCGCGGAGCGGCTGGCGGCCAGGCTGCCCGTCCCCTGTTCGGTCCTGCCCGACGACGCGGCGCTCTCCGCACCGACCGTCGCCCAGATCACCGCGGCACTCGGCGGCACGGTCCTGCTGGGCGACGACTCCGGGCTGGCGCGGGACGCGCTGGACTTCGTCTTCGGCGGTGCGATGCTGCCGAACATGCTGAACGCGCTGACGCCGGGCTGCCTGGTGGTCACGCCCGGGGACCGGGCGGACCTGGTGGTCGGCTCGCTGGCCGCGCACAGCGCCGGGACGCCGCCCATCGCGGGGGTGCTGCTGACCCTGGACGAGCGCCCCGGCGAGGAGATACTCAGGCTGGCCGCGCGACTCGCACCGGGCACCCCGGTCGTGTCGGTGGCCGGCGGATCCTTCCCCACCGCGGCCCGGCTCTTCGCCCTCGAAGGCAAGTTGAACGCCGCGACGCCCCGCAAGGCGGAGACCGCGCTGGGTCTCTTCGAGCGCCATGTGGACACCGGCGCTCTGCTGGAGCGGATCTCGGTGGCCCGCAGCGGCCGCGTCACCCCGATGATGTTCGAGCACGAGCTGCTGGAGCAGGCCCGCGCCGACCGGCGCCGGGTCGTCCTGCCGGAAGGCACCGAGGACCGGGTGCTGCGCGCCGCCGACGTACTGCTGCGCCGCGACGTCTGCGACCTCACCCTGCTCGGCGACCCCGACGTCATCCGCAAGAAGGCCGCCGACCTCGGCATCGACCTCGCCGGCACACAGCTCATCGACCCGCAGACCTCCGAGCTGCGCCAGACGTTCGCCGAGCGGTACGCGCAGGTGCGGGCCCACCGCGGGGTCACGGTGGAGCTGGCGTACGACGTCGTCGCGGACGTCAACTACTTCGGCACCCTGATGGTCCAGGAGGGGCTCGCGGACGGCATGGTCTCCGGAGCCGTGCACTCCACGGCGGCGACGATCCGTCCGGCGTTCGAGATCATCAAGACCAAGCCTGACGCCTCGATCGTCTCCTCCGTCTTCTTCATGTGCCTCGCCGACAAGGTGCTGGTGTACGGCGACTGCGCGGTCAATCCGGACCCGGACGCGGAGCAGCTCGCCGACATCGCGGTGCAGTCGGCCGCCACCGCCGCCCGCTTCGGCGTGGATCCGCGGATCGCGATGCTGTCGTACTCGACGGGCACCTCCGGCTCGGGCGCCGATGTCGACAAGGTGCGCGAGGCGACGGACCGGGTCCGCGCGAGCAGGCCGGACCTCAGGATCGAGGGCCCGATCCAGTACGACGCCGCGGTGGAGCCGAGCGTCGCCGCGACGAAGCTGCCCGGCTCCGAGGTGGCGGGCCAGGCGACGGTGCTGATCTTCCCGGACCTGAACACCGGCAACAACACCTACAAGGCCGTGCAGCGCTCGGCGGGCGCGGTGGCCGTCGGACCGGTGCTCCAGGGGCTGCGGAAGCCCGTCAACGACCTGTCCCGCGGCGCACTCGTCCAGGACATCGTCAATACCGTGGCCATCACGGCGATCCAGGCGCAGGGCAAGGAGTGAACGGATGACCATCCCGACCACCGAGGGCACCGCCGGGACGGGCGCATACCGCGTGCTGGTCCTCAACTCGGGCTCCTCGTCGGTGAAGTACCAGCTGCTGGACATGAGCGACCGCACCCGGCTCGCGGTGGGCCTGGTCGAGCGGATCGGCGAGGAGACCTCCCGCCTGGTGCACACCCCGCTGGTCGGCGGGGGCGCCGAGCAGCGCGAGCGCGTCGGCCCGATCGCCGACCACGAGGCGGCGCTGAAGGCGGCGGCGGAGGAACTGGCGGCCGACGGGCTCGGCCTGGACTCCCCGCAGCTGGCGGCGATCGGCCACCGGGTGGTGCACGGCGGGCTGCGGTTCACCGAGCCCGTGGTGATCGACGACGAGGTGCTGAAGGAGATCGAGCGCCTGGTCCCGGTGGCCCCGCTGCACAACCCGGCGAACATCACCGGTATCCGTACCGCCCGGGCCCTGCGACCGGACCTTCCGCAGGTGGCGGTCTTCGACACGGCCTTCCACACGACGATGCCGGAGTACGTGGCGCGGTACGCGATCGACACGGAGACCGCCGACGCGCACCGCATCCGGCGCTACGGATTCCACGGCACCTCGCACGCGTACGTCTCCCGCAAGGCCGCCGAGCTCCTGGGACGCACCCCCGAGGAGGTCAATGTCATCGTGCTGCACCTGGGCAACGGCGCCTCGGCCTCGGCGGTGGCCGGCGGCCGGTGCGTGGAGACCTCGATGGGGCTGACCCCCTTGGAGGGGCTGGTGATGGGCACCCGCTCCGGGGACATCGATCCGGCCGTCACCTTCCACCTCATGCGGGTCGCGGGGATGTCGGCGGACGAGGTCGACGCGCTGCTCAACAAGAAGAGCGGTCTGGTCGGCCTCTGCGGCGACAACGACATGCGGGAGATCCGGCGCCGGATCGACGAGGGCGACGAGCGTGCGGCGCTGGCCTTCGACATCTATGTGCACCGGCTGAAGAAGTACATCGGCGCCTATTCGGCGGTCCTCGGCCGGGTGGATGCCGTGGTGTTCACGGCGGGGGTCGGGGAGAACTCGGCACCGGTGCGGGAGGCTGCCATCGCCGGTCTCGAGGAGCTCGGCCTGGCGGTTGACGCGGATCTGAACGCCGTACGGTCCGGCGAGCCCCGGCTGATCTCGCCGAACTACGCGCGGGTCGCGGTCGCCGTGGTGCCGACGGACGAGGAACTGGAGATCGCCGTCCAGACCTTCGCGCTCGTCGGACAGGCCCACGGCGTGGCCGGCCGGGCCCACGACGCCGTCGGACAAGCCCACAACTGAGCACCCCCTCGCCCCTTTGTACCTTCCACCAGACGGAATATTCCGTAGCGAAACAAACCGATAGGATCCGCCTCATGCGCCGTTCCAAAATCGTCTGCACACTCGGTCCCGCCGTCGACTCCCACGAGCAGCTCGTCGCTCTGATCGAGGCCGGCATGAGCGTGGCCCGCTTCAACTTCAGTCACGGCAGCCACGAGGAGCACCAGGGTCGTTACGACCGGGTCCGCCGGGCCGCCGCCGAGACCGGTCGTGCGATCGGTGTGCTCGCCGACCTCCAGGGCCCGAAGATCCGCCTGGCGAAGTTCGCCGAGGGCCCCGTCGAGCTGGTCCGCGGGGACGAGTTCACCATCACCGCGGAGGACGTCCCCGGTGACAAGTCGATCTGCGGTACGACCTACAAGGGCCTGCCGGGCGACGTCGCCAAGGGCGACCCGATCCTGATCAACGACGGCAACGTCGAGCTGAAGGTCGTCGCGGTCGAGGGCCCCCGGGTGAGGACCATCGTCATCGAGGGCGGTGTCATCTCCGACCACAAGGGCATCAACCTGCCCGGCGCGGCGGTCAACGTCCCGGCCCTGTCCGAGAAGGACGTCGACGACCTGCGGTTCGCCCTGCGGATGGGCTGCGACCTGGTGGCGCTCTCCTTCGTGCGGGACGCCGACGACGTCAAGGACGTCCACAAGGTGATGGACGAGGAGGGCCGCCGGGTCCCCGTCATCGCCAAGGTCGAGAAGCCGCAGGCCGTCGAGCACATGGAGGGCGTCGTCATGGCGTTCGACGGTGTGATGGTCGCCCGTGGTGACCTGGCCGTCGAGTATCCCCTGGAGAAGGTCCCGATGGTGCAGAAGCGCCTGGTGGAGCTCTGCCGGCGGAACGCCAAGCCGGTGATCGTCGCGACCCAGATGATGGAGTCGATGATCACCAACTCGCGGCCGACCCGCGCCGAGGCGTCCGACGTCGCCAACGCGATCCTGGACGGCGCGGACGCGGTCATGCTGTCCGCCGAGTCCAGCGTGGGCGCGTACCCGATCGAGACGGTCAAGACGATGTCGAAGATCGTCGTCGCCGCCGAGGAGGAGCTGCTCTCCAAGGGCCTGCAGCCGCTGGTGCCGGGCAAGAAGCCCCGTACCCAGGGCGGTTCGGTGGCCCGTGCGGCCTGCGAGATCGCGGACTTCCTGAACGGCAGGGCGCTGGTCGCCTTCACCAAGTCCGGTGACACGGCCCGCCGCCTCTCCCGCTACCGCGCGGCACAGCCCATCCTGGCCTTCACCACGGACGAGTCCACCCGCAACCAGCTCGCGCTGAGCTGGGGCGTCGAGGCCCACGTCGTGCCGCACGTGGACAACACGGACGCGATGGTCGACCTGGTCGACGGCGAGCTGCTGAAGCTGGGCCGCTACAACGAGGGCGACACGATGGTCATCACGGCCGGCTCGCCCCCCGGCATCCCGGGCACGACCAACATGGTCCGGGTGCACCACGTCGGCGGCGGCGCGCGCGACTGACGCGTCCGGCACCCGTGAGCACGACCGTGGGCCGCACTCCCTGAGGAGTGCGGCCCACGGTGCTGTGCGGCTCCCGAACGGGTCAGGTACCGCTGAGAGGCCCTAGCTGTTGCCGCCGGTGAAGTAGTTGTGCAGCCCGGGGACCTTGAGCGAGCCGCCGAACTGACCGGCCTGCGTCACCTTGACCTTGGTGAAGAAGGCGAAGGGTACGTTCAGCGGAGGCGGTGTCTCCGGGCTGAACGTGACCGGGATGAGGCCGAAGAGGTTGCCCTTCAGCTCCTCCGTGTACATGGTCACCGTGCCGTTGCGGATGGTGGACTTGGAGCCCTTCCGCGCCTCGACATGGCCCGTCGTACCGGCCGGACCGACCGTCTTCTGGTGGAGGTTGTCGATGTCGATGGAGCTCGCGGTGAACTTCAGCGCCTTCTTGACCGTGCCGTCGTACGTCTTCACCTCGACGATGCCCTTGTAGTCGAGCCCGTTGAGGGTGAGCATCGAGCTCTCCAGGATCCACGGGTCGGTCGGGAGCAGCGGGATACCCGTCTCCAGATCGGCCGCGGCCAGCGCCTTGGGGTCGGCAGTCGGACACGGGAAGCGCTCCTTGGCGCCGTCCGGAATGTCCTCGTCCTTCTTGGCGTCGAGCCCCTTGGCGCTGTCGTCGAGCTCCTTGACCGTCTTGCCGGCCTTGCCCGCGGCTTCGCGGATGGCGGCGGCGGTCTTGTCGGCCGTCTCCTTCGCGGCGTCCGTGGCCTTCTCGACGGGCTTCTCGACGGGCTTCTCGGCGGTGTTGGTCTCCGACGGCTCCGGGGACGCGGTGCTCGCGCTCGGGGACGGGCTCGCCGTCTCCTCGTCCGGTCCGTCGAAGAGGTCCCTGAGCGCGTCGCCGACGCCCAGCGGGTCGAGCGGGTTCGTCGACTTCGTGGGTGTGGGCGAGGCACTCGGCGTGGCGGCGGGTGCCTCGGCCGCTTCGGCCTTCGGCTTCGCCGCGTCGCTCGCGGACGGGGTCGTCGAGGGCTTCGGGGTCGCCGTGTCGCCCTTGTCGCCGGAGCCGGAGCCGGTGGCGGAGGAGGACGGGGACGGCGACGGCGATGTGGACTGCGACGCGGACGGGGACGGCGACTCGCTCGGCTCGTCGGAGCGGGTCACGCAGGGGCCGGGCGCGAAGGGAATGTCGGAGTTGTCGTCGGCCAGCGCGAGCTTGGGGGTGAGCCCCATGCCCACGAAGACGGCCGTCGGCATCGCGGCGAGCGCGAACGCCTTGCCCGCGGGAATGTGCAGCTTCGTCAGCAAGGACTTCTTCGGGGCCGCGTGGCGCGGTCCGCTTCTCGTCCCGAGGTCATCCCCGGTCGAGTTCAGCTGCCTCTCGTCACCCCGCACGATGCCTCCCGCCGTCGACCTCAACTGTCGTGTCGTACTGCTCCGGCTGCTGCTGGGGCACCGCTGCCGAGCTGTGGAACTCGCTTCCGGACTCCTGCCCGGGGCCGCTCGGCACCGACTTCTCCCCCGCCGCTCCGACCGGCACGAGGTCGGGCTTCGGCTCGCCCGGGGCCCAGGAGACGGAGAGCGCTCCACCCAGCAGGGCGAACAGGAAGCCGACCAGGAATCCGCCGATGTTGGCGACCGGTATCGAGATCAGCGCCAGCAGGATCGCGGCGACTCCGGCGAACACCCTCACGATGTGGTGGAACCACATGGTGAGGCCCAGCGTGACGAGCAGGATCCCGATGATCAGGGATCCGGCACCGGCGGTGGTGGACATCGCCAGTGTGACGTTGCCGAGGTGCATGTTGGCGTACGGAAAGTACGCGATGGGTAGACCACCCATCATCGTGAACAGGCCCGCCCAGAACGGCCGGTTACCCCGCCAGGTGCGGAATCTCCGCCAGAAGACGCGGAGGTAGTGCTCGTTCTGCCCTGTGGACTCGGGGCTCATGGAAAACAGCTCCCTGGAACCGGTACTGCTGTGAGAAGAGAAAAGGTGGGCGGCCGGAGTCCCCTCAGGAGCGCTCCGGCCACCCGGGCGGGTGCTTAGTAGCACTCCTTGACGCCACTGTGCAGCCGCAGGCTCAGGTTGCTGAGCTTGAAGGTGCCGGCGGTGGTCGCCCATGCCGTCTGCTTCACGTTGGTCAGCGTCGCCGTCTCGGCGCGCTGCGCGAAGCCGTTCGGGTTGACCTTCTTCTCGGTACCGGACTGGATGCCGGGCTTGCCGACGTCTCCCGCGGCGACACCGATGTCGATGTGCTCGAAGTACGCGTCGGCGTCGAGCTCGGAGATGTCGAGGTACAGGTTGGTCGCCTCGACCGGCTTCTCCGGGTCCGTACCCGCCTTCAGCACCAGCGTGACGTTGCCGAGGCCGAACGGAAGGTTCGGAGTGACCACCGACTGGCACATGTTGGTGATCGTGGCATCGCTGAAGCCGGACACGGCCACGGCGTGCGCCGCGTCGTCGCCCTTGAGGTCCTTGCCGGTAGCAATGCTGCCGTACTGGACGAAGTCATGGCCGACGAGCTTGTCGGTGCGGACCTTGAAGCTCTGGCCGGACACGCTGAACGACGCCGCGAGGGCGCCCTGCGCGAGACCGACACCCACCGCCGCGGTCGCGACGACGCTCGGCACCATGACCAGAGCGAAACGCTTCCATCTGGTGCCGCCACGAATCTGGGAACTCATACTTTTTCCTCCTTCTCGGACGTACATCTCCGGTCCGGGCCTGGGCCCGTCCTGGGATGGGAGAAGTGCTACGTCCTCGGCAAGGAGAGCGCCTACGGACGGAGGCATGAACCGCGTCCGAATCACCGGCGATCACCCCCGAGCGACAACCACTGGCCACGCATTCGCGCAACCTGTTCGGACAGGCCCTGCCGGACGACAGGAACCCCCCTGTCCGGAGCCGGCGCCACTGCCGCCGACCCACTCGGTGGGGACCCAACGGGGCCGCCGCACCGACTGGCAGCCGGGCTGGCGTTATTGGACCGAGCGTGGCCGATCGTGGTGCATTCCCGCCCGTGACACAAGGGGGTTCGTTACTCGCTAGTAACGGCCCGATAACCGATGCGCGACCGGCTGGTACCGCCCGGCCACACAGGGTGGCGCCGAACTGAAGGACGAAAGGGGGATCGGTGCGCCAATACGGACAGATCCCAGGGCTTGATTTACTGCGAGTAACAGGCCCTTGCTTTATCAAGATTTGGTAAAGCAGAGGCGTCTCTTATCGCCCGATCGCGAAAGCGGCCGCGGTCCCCCGAAGGGCACCGCGGCCGCTTGTCACATCAGAACAAGACCCGCGCCAGCGCGGCACGCGCGGCGCCGACCCGTGGATCGTCGGGGCCGATCACCTCGAACAGCTCCAGCAGCCGCACCCGCGCGGTGTCCCGGTCGTCACCGAAGTTGCGCCGCACCGTCTCGACGAGCCGGCCGAAGGCGTCCTCGACATGACCGCCGACCAGATCCAGATCGGCGGCGGCGAGCTGCGCCGTGACATCGGCCGGGTTCGCGGCGGCCTCCTCGCGGACCCGCTGCGCGTCCATGTCCTTGACCCGGGAGAGGAGTTCGGCCTGGGCGAGGCCGAGCTTGGCCTCCATGTTGGCCGGATCTTCGGACAGGACGTTCTTGTACGCCTGGACGGCACCGGCGAAGTCGTCGGCGTCCAGGGCCTGTACGGCGGATTCGAGCAGGGCGTCGTACGGCCCCGCGGGCGCCTCGGCCGGAGCCCGGTCGGCGGCCTCGGCGGCGGCGTCCTGGTCGACCACGATCCCGGTGAGCCCGAACCGCTCCTCGCCGACCTGGATCAGCTGGTCCAGCGTCTGCCGGATCTGGGCCTCGGGGGCCGCGCCCTGGAAGAGCGGGAGGGCCTGCCCGGCGACGACGGCGAAGACCGCCGGGATGCCCTGGATACCGAACTGCTGCATCAGCATCTGGTTGGCGTCGACATCGACCTTGGCCAGCACGAAGCGACCGTTGTACTCATGGGCCAGGCGCTCCAGGAGCGGGCCCAACTGCTTGCACGGCTCGCACCACTCGGCCCAGAAGTCGATGACGACCGGGACCTCGGCGGAACGCTGCAGGACATCGCTCTCGAAGCCCGCCTCATCGACATCGATCACCAGGGCGGACGGCGGTACGGCACCGCCGCCACCCTGCCGGGAGGCCTCGGTACGGGCCTGCTCCGCCTTCACCTTGGCCTCGCCGGCCGCCTTCACCGCGGCGAGGTCGACGACGCCGCTCATGGACATGTTCCTAGGCTGCATACGTACATCCTCCCCCCTTGGCGCACCGATCCGGAAAGCGATACGGGAACCGTGCCCGTCCGCAGCCCCCGCCGGTGTGCGGGGTGCACGGACAGACACGGTTCCGGGCCCCGCGAAAGACCCCGGAAGGGGCCGAAAAGAACCCCCGGTGGCCCCTGAAAGACCCCAGTTCGGCAGCCGGACCCCCGCCCAGTGCCTGGTGCGGCTCCGGGTCCCCACCCGGTGCCTGTGGTTGTCGCTCGTTCGTGGCGCGAGACACGGCGCCCTGGCCGCCTTCCTTACGCTACGACCCGTAGCGTAACTGCCGATGGGCTCTCTCGAACAGATGATCTCGGTGATCTGTCTCACGGACACCGGGACCGCTCCGTTCTTGCTACTGACCGGTATGGTCACCGCATGCTGAGCCACAGCGACCAAACCCCCTCCCGGACAGGACGTCCGCGCAGTACCGCGGCCGATGCCGCAATCCTCGAAGCGACCCGGGCGTCCCTGGTCGATCTCGGCTGGTCGAAGCTGACCATGGGTGATGTGGCGACCCGGGCGGGGGTCGCGAAGACAACCCTCTATCGGCGCTGGGCAGGCAAGAACGAGCTGGTCGTTGACGCGGTCGCGGTCCTCTTCGACGAGCTGGAGCTCCCCGACCGGGGCAGCCTGGCGGCCGATGTGCAGGGCGTCGTGCTCCAGTTCGCCGCGTTGCTGGAGCGGCCGGAGACCCGCACCGCGCTGATGGCGGTGGTCGCGGAGTCCACCCGGGACGATTCGCTTCGACTGCGGATCCGGTCGGCCATCGTGGACCGGCAGAAGCGCCTGGTCGTCCTCGGCCGGGAGCGCGCCCAGGCCCGCGGCGAGCTGTCGTACGAGGACGATGCCGAGACGGCGGCCCGCAACGCGGACCTGATCTTCGATGTGATCGCCGGTGCCGTGGTGCACCGGACACTGGTGAGCGCCGAGCCGGTGGACGCCGAGTGGGCGCGCAGCTTCACCTCTCTGCTGCTGCTCGGGCTGGCCGAGGCTCAGACCTGATAGCGCCCCGGCGCGAAGAGGTGGAGGTGCTTCTCCACCCAGGCGGAGGTCCGCTCCAGGCCCTCCTCCAGGGAGACTTCGGGCCGCCAGCCCGCCCACTCGCGGGCCCTGGTGTTGTCGGACAGCAGTCGCTGGACCTCGCTGCCGGAGGGCCGCAGCCGCGCCGGGTCCACCACCACCTCCGCGTCCCGACCGGACGCGGTGATCAGGGCTTTCGCCAGGTCCCCGACCGAAATCTCCCGGCCGGTGCCGAGGTTGACGCTCTCGCCCAGGGCCCGGTCACAGCCGGCCAGCGCCAGGAATCCGGCCGCGGTGTCGGTGACGTACGTGAAGTCCCGGGTGGGGGCCAGTGAGCCAAGGCGGATCTCCCGTGCGCCCGCGTGCAGTTGGGCCAGGATCGTGGGAATCACCGCTCGGGCGGACTGGCGCGGGCCGTAGGTGTTGAACGGGCGGACGACGGTCACCGGAAGCTCGAAGGCGTGCCAGTGCGAGAGCGCCATCATGTCGGCGCCGATCTTCGAGGCGGAGTATGGGGACTGCGGCTGGAGCGGGTGACTCTCGCTGATCGGGGCGGTCAGCGCGCTCCCGTACACCTCGCTGGTTGAGGTGTGCAGCAGGCGGCGCACCGAGTGGCGGCGGCACGCCTCGGCGATGTTCTCGGTGCCGACGACGTTCGTGCGGACGTACGCGGCCGGCGCGTCGTAGCTGTACGGGATGCCGATGAGCGCGGCAAGGTGGAAGACCGTGTCGCAGCCCGCGACCGCGTCCATCACACGGCCCGCGTCACCGATGTCCCCGGCGATCATCTCGACGGGGCTGTGCGGGTCGTCGAGGTAGCGGGCGAGGTGCCCCTTCTCGGCGTACGGCTTGTAGTGGACGAACGCGCGGACGTGCGCGCCGCGTTCGACGAGCAGGTCCACGAGGGTGGAGCCGATGAAGCCCTCGGCGCCGGTGACGAGGACCGTGCGGCCCTTCCAGTCGATGCTGCGGCCGTTGCGGTTGGTGCTCATGCGGTGAATTCCTTTGCGGTGGGCGGGGTTACGGGGCGGTGACGAGGCGGATGACGGTGGCAGCGAGCAGGTCGGCAGCCTGCGCATGGTTGCCGGGATCGGCGGCGCGGCCCATCGCGGCGAGCCTGCTGGGGTCGGTGAGCAGCGGCTCGACAACAGCGGCGAGCCGGTCGGCGGTGGTTTCGGCGTCCGGCACGAGGTGTGCGGCACCCACCTCGGACAGCACCCGGGCGTTGTGGGTCTGGTGGTCGCCGGGGGCGTGCGGGTACGGCACGAGGACGGCGGGCACCCCGGTGGTCGCGAGTTCGGCGATCGTGGCGGACCCGGCCCGGCAGACCACCAGATCGGCCACGGCGTAGGCGAGGTCCATCCGGTCCAGGTAGGGGACGGCCTGCGCGACCGGGCCCGCGCCCGTGTCGGCGAGCCGCTGTCGGGTCTCCGCGAGCGCCGCCGGACCCGTCTTGATCAGGAGGTGGACGTCCCGGCGGTCGCGCCAGCGGGCGGCGAGGCCGACCGCGGCCGCGGTGAGCCGGGCCGCGCCGAGGCTGCCGCCGTTGAAGAGGACGACGCGGGCTCCGGCGGGTATTCCGAAGGCGCCCCGGGCCTCGTCGCGGAGCGCGGGGCGGTCCAGGGCGGCCAGCGAGGCGGCGATCGGCATGCCGACGGTCCGGGCCCGCTCTCCGCCCGCCAGGTGCGGGCGGCTGCCGTCGAAGGCGACCGTGAGGTGTTCGGTGAGCCGGGCAGCAAACTGGTTGGCGCGGCCGGGGACGGCGTTGGACTCGTGGATGACGCTGGGCAGCCCGGCCATCCGGGCCCCGAGGACGGCGGGGGCGCTCGGGTAGCCGCCCATGCCGACGACGACCTGGGCCCGCTGGGTGCGCAGGATGGACCGGCACTGGGCGCCGGAGCGCAGGAGGGCGGCCGGGAGCAGGAAGCGCTTGGCTCCCAGCGCGGGGTCGAAGGGGATCATGTCGACGGTGTGCAGCCGGTATCCGGCCGCCGGGATCAGGGTCGTCTCCAGGCCCCGCTCGGTCCCGACGAAGGAGATGACCGCGTCCGGGTCGGCGCGGCGCAGGGCCTCGGCAAGCGCGAGCCCGGGGTAGATGTGGCCGCCGGTGCCGCCCGCACCGATCACGACGGAGAGTGGTGTGCGCATGGCCGCCACTCTCGGGAAGCGGCTTAAGAAGGTTCTAAGAGTCCGCTTTGGCATTCTTCGGGGTATGAACAGGATTCTGGTGGCTGACGACGAGCCGGAAGTTCGGGCCGCCGTCGAGGACGGGTTGAGCGTAGAGGGGTACGAGGTACGAGGGGTCGGCGACGGCCTGGCCGCGCTCTCGGCGGTGGCGTCCTGGCAGCCCGACGCGCTCGTCCTGGACGTGATGATGCCGGTCCTGGACGGGCTCGCGGTGTGCCGTCGGCTGCGCGCGATGGAGGACAGGACCCCGGTCCTGGTCCTCACCGCCCTGGCCTCCGTCAGCGAGCGCGTCGACGGCCTGGACGCGGGCGCCGACGACTATCTGGTGAAGCCGTTCGCGCTGGACGAACTGGTGGCCCGGGTCAGAGCGCTGCTGCGGCGGGCCGCCCCGCCCGCGGCGGACGGGGCGGAACTGTCCTTCGCGGACCTGACGCTGGATCCGGTGGCCCGCACGGGGCGACGAGCGGGCCGCCCGCTGGAGTTCAGCCGCACCGAGGCCGCCCTGCTGGAACTGCTCCTGCGCCACCCGGGCCAGGTGCTCCCCCGCGCGATGATCCTGGAGCGCGTCTGGGGGCAGGACTTCGGGCCGGACTCCAACTCGCTAGCGGTGTACGTGGGTTACCTGCGCCGCAAACTGGAGGTGGGCGGCGAACCGCGGCTCGTCCACACGGTGCACGGTCTCGGCTACCGGCTTGACGTGGCATGAGCGGGGTACGTCGGCTGGGCGCCCGGTGGCGGCGTCGGCGCCCGGTGCGTACGCGGCTGGCGCTGGCGGCCTCTGCGGCGGTGGCACTGGTCGCGGTCGGGGTGTGCACGGCCGCCTTCTTCGTGATCCGCTACGAGCTGCTGCACCAGCTGGACCTGAATCTGACGCAGTCCGCGACGCGGGTGATCCAGGAGAACCGGGGCGGCGGCCCACGGGTACTGGCCGGCGAGTGCCGGTACCTCTCCGCGCCCGCTTGCGCGCAGGTGGTCCCGGCCGCCCCGGCGGCGGACCCGGGCGAGGCGTATCCGCTGCCGGTCTCCGCTCCGGTACGAGAGGTGGCGGCGGGCGACCGGGCCCCGTACTTCAGCAACGTCACCCGCTTCGGGCGGCCCCTGCGGATGCTCACGACTCGCTTCGGTGACGGGCGGGCGCTCCAGGTGGCGCTGCGCTCGGACCCGGTGGAGAAGGGCGTCCGGCAAGCTGCCGTACTGCTGGCGGCGGTCGGCGGGGCGGGCGTCCTGCTGGCGGCGGCGCTCGGTTACGGGGTCTCCCGCACCGGCCTGGCACCCGTGGCCCGGCTGACCTCGACCGCCGAGCGGATCGCAGCCACACGGGACCCGCGCCACCGCATCGAGCTGCCGCCGGGGCCGCCGGGTCGCCAGGACGAAGTGACCCGGCTGGCGGCCAGCTTCAATACGATGCTCGGGGAGCTGGAGCAGTCGGTGACCGCCCAGCGCCGACTGGTCGCGGACGCCTCGCACGAGCTGCGGACCCCGCTGACCGCGCTGCGCACCAACGCGGAGCTGCTGGCCCGGGCCGACCGGCTGACGCCCGCGCAGCGCGACCGGGCGGCGAAGGCGCTGGGCCGGCAGATCCGCGAGGTGGCCGGCCTGGTGAACGACCTGATCGAGCTGGCCAGGGACGAGGAGCCGCTGCCGCTGCTGGAGGAGGTACGCATCGCGGACCTGGCCGGGCATGCGGTGACCACGGCCCGTGCGCACTGGCCGGAGACCCGCTTCCTGCTGGAGATCGCGCCCCCGGCGGCGGAGGTGACCCGGCCCGGCGTGCCCGCCCGCCTGAGTCGGCTGCTGACCAATCTGCTGGACAACGCGGCCAAGTTCAGCCCGCCGGACGCCCCGGTGGAGATCGGTCTGACCGCGTTCGGGGGCGGGCTGGAGGTGACGGTCCGCGACCACGGTCCCGGGATCTCGGCGGCGGACCTCCCGTACGTCTTCGACCGCTTCTACCGCGCTGACGCGGCCCGTGCGCTGCCGGGCTCGGGGCTGGGACTGGCCATGGCCCGGCAGATCGCCCGGGCTCATGGCGCGGACCTGACGGCACGGGCGGCGCCGGGCGGCGGAGCGCTGTTCACGCTGACGTTCGAGGGCGGGGACCCGCCGGGCGGCGGGTCCCTCCTCCGCGCCCGTCAGAAGCCGGGCGGCTCCGTGTAGATGCCCCACTCGTCGCGCAGGACGCCGCAGATCTCACCGAGCGTCGCCTCGGCCCGCACGGCGTCGAGCATCGGCGCGATCATGTTGGAGCCGTCGCGGGCGGCGGCCAGCATCGCGTCCAGCGCCGACTTGACCCGGGCGTCGTCGCGGGCGTCCTTGCGGCTGCCGAGCACCCGGACCTGCTCGCGCTCGACCTCGTGGCTGACCCGCAGGATCTCCAGGTCGCCGGTGACCGAGCCGTGGTGGACGTTGACGCCGACGACCCGCTTGTCGCCCTTCTCCAGCGACTGCTGGTAGCGGAAGGCGGACTCGGCGATCTCGCCGGTGAACCAGCCGTCCTCGATGCCACGCAGGATGCCGGAGGTGATGGGCCCGATGGGGTGCTGGCCGTCCGGGTGGGCGCGGGCGCCGCGCTCCTTGATCCGGTCGAAGATCTTCTCGGCGTCGGCCTCGATCCGGTCGGTGAGCTGCTCGACGTACCAGGAACCGCCCAGCGGGTCGGCCACGTTGGCGACGCCGGTCTCCTCCATCAGCACCTGCTGGGTGCGCAGCGCGATCTCGGCGGCCTGCTCGGAGGGGAGCGCGAGGGTCTCGTCGAGGGCGTTGGTGTGCAGCGAGTTGGTGCCGCCGAGGACCGCGGAGAGCGCCTCGACGGCCGTCCGCACGACGTTGTTGTACGGCTGCTGGGCGGTGAGCGAGACACCGGCGGTCTGGGTGTGGAAGCGGAGCCACTGCGCCTTGTCGGTCTTCGCTCCGTAGGTCTCCTTCATCCAGCGGGCCCAGATCCGGCGGGCCGCACGGAACTTGGCGATCTCCTCGAAGAAGTCGAGGTGCGCGTCGAAGAAGAAGGAGAGACCGGGCGCGAAGGTGTCGACGTCCAGACCGCGGGAAAGGCCGAGCTCCACGTAGCCGAAGCCGTCGGCGAGGGTGTACGCGAGCTCCTGCGCGGCCGTCGCCCCGGCCTCGCGGATGTGGTAGCCGGAGACGGAGAGCGGCTTGTAGGCGGGGATGTCGCGGGCGCAGTGCTCCATCAGGTCGCCGATGAGGCGCAGATGGGGTTCGGGCTGGAAGAGCCACTCCTTCTGCGCGATGTACTCCTTGAAGATGTCGGTCTGGAGCGTGCCGTTGAGCACGCCCGGGTCGACGCCCTGGCGCTCGGCCGCGACCAGGTACATGCAGAAGACCGGGACGGCGGGTCCGCTGATCGTCATGGACGTCGTGACGTCGCCGAGCGGGATGTCCTTGAAGAGGACCTCCATGTCGGCGGCGGAGTCGATGGCCACACCGCAGTGCCCGACCTCGCCGAGCGAACGGGGGTCGTCGGAGTCGCGGCCCATCAGCGTCGGCATGTCGAAGGCGACGCTGAGCCCGCCGCCGCCCGCGGCGAGGATCATCTTGTAGCGCTCGTTGGTCTGCTCGGCGTTGCCGAAGCCGGCGAACTGGCGGATGGTCCAGGTCCGGCCGCGGTAGCCGGTCGGGTAGAGCCCCCGGGTGAAGGGGTACTCACCGGGCCAGCCGATCCGCTCGAACCCCTCGTACGTGTCCCCGGGGCGGGGGCCGTACGCGGGCTCCACCGGATCCCCGGAGAGTGTGGTGAAGTCCGCGTCTCGCTTGCGGGCCTTGTCGTAACGGGCCTGCCAGCGGCGGCGGCCTTCCTCGATCGCGTCAGCGTCCATACCATCGAATTTACTAGGACGTCCTAGTAAATGTCGATGGCAAACCGCCCGGTGCTTCGCACGGGGCGGTTCGGGCGGCGCGGACCAGGGCCTTTCGTTTGGATCCGGCCTGATCCAAACGAAAGGCCCTGAGGTCAGGCCGGTCAGGCCTTGGCGGTCGCGGGGGCGCCGTCGACGATCAGCGGCTCGACCTCGCGGACGACCTTGCGCTCGACGAAGAACGCGGCCGTCGGGATGGTGCCGGAGACCAGCACCCAGAGCAGCTTGCCCATCGGCCACTTCGCCTTGGAGCCGAGGTCGAAGGCGAAGATCAGGTAGATGATGTAGAGCACACCGTGGATTTGGGAGACGACGAGCGTCAGGCCCTCGCCCGTCTCGAAGCCGTACTTGAAAACCATGCAGGTGCAGAGCACCAGCAACATGACGGCGGTGACGTAGGCCATCACCCGGTACCGGGTCAGCACACTGCGTTTCATGGCATCGAGCGTAACCGGACGGCCGGGGCGATCTTGCAGCGGGCCGGGCTCTCGAAACGCCGTTCTACGCCCCCCCGTTCCTCGTCCGCTACGCCTCTTCGAAATCCTGGGCGGCGATCCGCAGCGGGCGCAGCATGGCGAAGATCTCCGCGCACTCCTCGGCGTCGTACGCACCGAGCCCGAACTCCATGTCGACCAGGTCCTTGGTAGCCGCCTCGACGACCTCGCGGCCCTTCCCCGTGATGGAGGCGAGGGTGCCGCGACCGTCGTTGGGGTTGGGGCGCTTGGCGACCAGGCCGGAGCGCACCAGCCGGTCCACGGTGTTGGTGACGGAGGTGGGGTGGACCATGAGCCGCTCACCGATCTTGGACATCGGCAGCTCACCGGCCTTGGAGAAGGTGAGCAGCACCAGCGCCTCGTAGCGGGCGAAGGTCAGTCCGTACGGCTTGACGACCGCGTCGACCTCGGCGAGCAGGATCTGCTGGGCGCGCATGATCGAGGTGATCGCCCCCATCGAGGGCACGGGGCCCCAGCGCTGCTGCCAGAGTTCGTCGGCGCGGGCGATGGGATCGAAGGGGAGACTGAGCGGCTTCGGCACGTCATCGACCTTACCCACTGGCCATATGCTGGTCAGCCCCGTCTCGAACTTCGGTCCGAATACGGTCGGCGGGGGCGGTCCTCCGGACCTCCAGGACGAGCAGCAGCACGCAGAGGGCGCCGACCGCGCCGGCTCCGGCGATCACCTGATGTACGGGGAGGAATTCGGCGGCGAGTCCGGCGAGGGCCATGCCGACCCCCTGGAGCGTCATCATTCCGGCGGTGAGCAGGGTCATGGCCCTGCCGCGCAGAGACTCCGGAACGGCTTCGACGAACCACTGGTCGAGGCCGATGACGTACGCCCCGCCCGCCCCGGCGAGCACCAGTGCGAGCGCGGTCGCGACGGTGCCGGGGCGGAATCCGTACACCATCAGCGGCAGCAGTCCCGCGGCGGCGGCCGGCAGCACGATCAGGGAGCGCAGGTGCGGGGTCAGCGCCGTACCCACGTACAGTTCGGCGGCGATCTGTCCGACCGGCATCGCACACATCAGCAGTCCCAGCGCGACCGGTCCCACGCCGATCTCGTCCGCGTACGGTGCGGCGAGCGCCTCCGGTGCGACGACGAACATCGGGGGCAGCCAGAACAGCAGCAGCAGTCCGCGGATCCTCCGGTCGGTGAGGACGGTACGGGCTCCGGAGAGCGATTCCCTGAGCAGGGCGCCACGGCCGTCCCCGTCGGACCTGGCCGGCCGGTCACGGGTGCCGAAGCGGAGCAGGGCGGCCGAGCAGAGGAAGGTCACCGCGGTGATCGTGATCGCTCCGCGCGGGGACAGTACGGCGAGCAGCACCCCACCCGCGCCGAAGCCGGCGAGCAGCGCGCTCTGCGAGACGATCCGGAGCAGCGAACGCCCGAGTACGAAGAGATCGCCCTCGCCCAGGATGTCGGTGAGCGCGGCCATCCTGGTCCCGGTGAAGACGGGCGACACGGCGGCGACCAGGCAGCGCAGCGCGAGCAGTCCGCCGACCGGTATGCCCGGCAGCACCATCACGGTGACGCAGCCCGCGCAGATCAGGTCGCAGGTGACGAGGACCCGGCGAGCGGGGTACCGGTCGGCGACCCCGGCGAAGAGGGTGCCTCCCACGAGGTACGGGAGGAGGCCGAGCGCGAAGGTGAGGGCGCTGAGCAGGGGCGAGCCGGTGAGTCCGTACACCAGGACGGTGAGGGCGAGCTCGCTGACGACGACGCCGAGGAGGGAGAGCAGGTGAGCGGCGAAGACCGCCCGGAACTCCCGTACGGCGAAGACGGGGCCGTAGCCACGGGAGGCGGGCGGGGGTGGGGTGTCCGTTGCGTCGCGGGGACGGTCCGCGGGGTTCGGGGTGTCGGTCGGCATGGGCGCAGCCTGCTGGGCCGCAGCGGTTCTCCGTAGACTTTCGGCCCACGCCGAAAGTCAGCGGGGGAGGTCCACGCTTGCCGTTCCATCTGCACCTCGACGAGAGCGATCTGCTCCGCTGCCGGTTCGCGCTCTCACCGCTCGGCGAGACCCAGGCCGCCGTGCGCGTCCTGGCCCAGCCCGAGCGGCACGGGTACCACCTGCCGTGGCTCCGGCTGATCCGCGACGCGGCCGGCGGACTCGAACTCGGGCCGCTGTGGCTGCTGATGGCGCGGCACGGGCACAGTCCCGACTTCTTCAGCCCGCCGCCGCCCGGTCCGGTCACCACTTTCGAGGAGGAGATCGCGGGGGTACGGTCCGTCGATCCGGATGTCGCCCGCCAGGACATCGCGCTGGCGCTGGCGAACCGGCCGGAGCTGCTGCGCTCCCCCACCGGGCAGGCGATGCTCGCCGATCCCGTCCGGACCGCCCGGGACCTGGCCGACCTGCTGGAACAGGCCTGGCGGGTGCTGATCGAGCCGCACTGGCCCCGGTTGCGCGCCCTGCTGGAGGCGGACATCGCCTACCACTCGCGAAGGCTCGCCGCGGTCGGCTTCGAGCGGCTGCTGGGGGAGCTGAGCCCCCAGCTGAGCTGGTCGGGTTCGACGCTCACCATCGTCGGGATGCGCGGCCGGCACACCCGGGTGCTCGGCGGGCAGGGGCTGGTCCTGATCCCCAGCGTCTTCTGCTGGCCGGACGCGGTCAGCGGCTTCGAACCGCCGTGGCAGCCCGCGATCATCTATCCGGCGCGCGGCATCGGCGGGCTGTGGACGGAGCCCGCCGACCGCACCCCGCAGGTTCTCGCCCGGCTGCTGGGACGCGGCCGGGCCGATGTCCTGTGCGCGCTCGACGAACCGGCCGGCCCGAGCGCGCTCGCGCACCGGCTGGGCCTCGCGGTGTCCTCCGTGTCGGAGCATCTGTCGGTGCTGCGCGCGGCGGGGCTGCTGACTTCCCGCCGGTACGGACACCAGGTGCTGTACGAGCGGACTCCGCTCGGGATCGCCCTGGCCGTGCCGGAGCACGGCGGGCAGGAATGAGACGAGCCCCCGGCCGGGGCCGGGGGCTCGTCGTCGGGTACGGGGCGGACGGGCGTCAGTCCGCGAGGTACCGCTCGACCGTCTCGACCTTGGAGGTCAGGCCGTCGGTGACGCCGGGGCGGATGTCGGCCTTCAGCACGAGGGAGACGCGTCCGGCGCGGGCCTCGACAGCGGCGACGGCCCGCTTGACGACGTCCATGACCTCGTCCCATTCGCCCGAACGTGACAAGGCTTGAGTACATGGGATGCCGGGCATTGCTATGCCCACTCCCACAGACTCATTACCCCTCGATGGAGGTGAACATGGCGTCCGTGCGGTTGGGCAGCCCGGACTCGCGGACGACCCGGACGGCGTCGGCGACGTACTCACCGACGTCCTCACCGACGCCCAGCGGGCTGACCGAGAACGCGACGATCATGCGCTGACCACGCCTTCGCGGCGGGCGCGGGCGGCGATGACGCCGTCGGCCTCGTAGCGCTTGAGCAGCTTGTCGCCGTACAGCCCGCCGAACGGCAGCAGCGCGAGCAGGAAGAAGAGCGCGACGCGCTTCAGCGGCCACTTGGTCTTGGCCCAGACGTCGAGCAGCAGAACGGCGTAGATCACGAAGAGCACACCGTGCAGGATGCCGAGTGGCATCATCAGGAAGTCGATGTCGGAGACCCGGCTGAGGACCGAGCCGAAGATGATCAACGCCGGGAAGGAGAGCGCCTCGGGAATCGAGATGAGGCGCAGCCGGTGCAGGGCGGTAGCGGTCTTGATGTCCACGAGGGCACCTTCGGTGGGAGGACGGTGACAGCTTGTGAATACAGGCACAAGCTCGCCCCATTGTGGCATCGCGCGGACGGTGCTCGGCGCCGGGGGCCGTATGGGCCGGGTGAAGATGCGTATGTGCCGGGTAGGGGATGCGTCCGCACCGGGCGCTGGATACGTCCCGGTTGCGTACGGGTCCCGTACCGGATGCGTATCAGGGGCGATTCAGGGGGCCGGATCCTCCCTCGGACCCTGTCCCGGCCGGAGGCCTGCCGTTAACGTCGCTCCGTGGCAATGTTCCGACTCCAAGGCAGCAGAACGCTCGCCGTCGACCTGGCCGGCGACGCCGTCAAGGCGAAGAACGGCTCGATGGTCGCCTACGACGGCCGGATGACGTTCAAGAAGATGACCGGCGGCGGTGACGGGCTGCGCGGCATGGTGACCCGGCGCCTGACCGGCGAGCAGATGACCGTGATGGAGGTGACCGGCCAGGGCACCTGTTACTTCGCGGACCGCGCCAGCGAGATCAACCTCGTCTCGCTGCACGGCGACAAGCTCTACGTCGAGGCGAGCAATCTGCTCTGCACCGACGCCGGGCTGCGCACCGGCACCACCTTCACCGGCCTGCGCGGCGGGGCGAGCGGCAACGGCCTGTTCACCACCACCGTCGAGGGCACCGGCCAGGTGGCGATCATGTCGCACGGCTCGGCGGTGGCGCTGCGGGTCTCGGCCCAGTACCCGCTGTTCGTCGACCCGGGCGCCTACATCGCCCACCAGGGCAATCTGCAGCAGCACTTCCAGTCCGGCGTGAACTTCCGGACGCTGATCGGCGAGGGTTCCGGGGAGTCCTTCCAGATCCGGTTCGAGGGCGAGGGCCTCGTCTACGTCCAGCCGAGCGAGCGGAACACCATCGGGGGCGATGTCTGATGCCGTTCCGCGAGATCAACTCGAAGATGGTCGAGGCGACGGTGGTTCCCGGCCAGAAGATGTACAGCCAGCGGGGCGCGATGCTCGCCTACCGCGGCGAGGTGTCGTTCACGCCGAGCATCCAGGGCGGCCAGGGCGGCGTGATGTCGATGATCGGCCGGCGGGTGGCCAACGAGGCGACCCCGCTGATGACGGTCGAGGGGAGCGGAACGGTGATGTTCGGCCACGGCGGCCATCACATCCAGGTGATCAACCTGGCCGGGGACACCCTGTACGTGGAGGCCGACCGGCTGCTCGCCTTCGACGGGACGCTCCAGCAGGGCACGATGTTCATGGGCTCGCAGGGCGGCGTGATGGGCATGGTGCGCGGCCAGGTGACCGGGCAGGGCCTGTTCACCACCACGCTCAAGGGCCATGGCGCGGTTGCGGTGATGGCCCACGGCGGGGTGATCGAGCTGCCGATCACTCCCGGCCGCGATGTGCATGTGGACCCGCAGGCGTATGTCGCGCACCACGGCGACGTACGGAACAAGCTCTCGACCGCGCTCGGCTGGCGCGACATGGTGGGGCGCGGCTCCGGCGAGGCGTTCCAGCTGGAGCTGAGCGGCAGTGGTGCGGTGTACGTCCAGGCCTCGGAGGAGAAGCTGTGAGCACGCCCGTGGTCTTCGACCCGATGACGCTGCCGTCGGACGACAACGTCAACGCGTACACCTTCTGTGTGGAGCTCAAGGGGAGCCAGTGGTTCCTGCAGAAGGGCAAGATGATCGCCTATTACGGGCGGATCGATTTCAACGGCGTCGGTCACGGCCGCTTCGAGCGGCTGATCCGTACGAGCTTCCACTCGCCGCTGCACGCGAGCGACTGGGTGGTGGCCGAGGGCAGCGGCAAGATGCTGCTCGCGGACCGGGCCTTCGATGTGAACTCGTACGACCTGGAGGACGGGAATCTGACGATCCGGTCGGGCAATCTCCTCGCCTACCAGCCGACCCTGGCACTCAAGCAGTCGATCGTGCCGGGTTTTCTGACCCTGATCGGTACGGGGAAGTTCGTGGCCGCCTCCAACGGTCCGGTGGTCTTCATGGAGCCGCCGCTGCGGGTCGACCCGCAGGCCCTGGTGGGCTGGGCGGACTGCCCCTCGCCGTGCCACCACTACGACCACGGCTACATGACGGGCGTACTGGGCGGGCTGCGGTCGCTGACGGGCCTCGGGGGCACCTCGGGCGAGGAACACCAGTTCGAGTTCGTCGGTGCGGGCACCGTGCTGCTCCAGTCCACCGAGATCCTGATGGCCGAACAGCCGACGGGCGCGGTGCCGGGTCAGGCGGGGGTCCCGGGCGGCGCGAGTCAACCTGGCGCCTCACCCCGTACGCCCGGTCAGCTCGGGGACCTCCAGCGTCGCTTCGGTTTGTGAACGGTAGTCTGCGGAGTGTGACGTCGAACGTCCGCACCCCGCACCCGGACCCGCCTCCGGACGGGTGCCGACCGTCACACTCTCCCACTTCGTCCGGCTTTCAACTTCTTAGGTAGAATCCATATATGGAGACCGAGACGGCCACCCGCTGGCTGAACGACGCGGAGCAGTGCGCCTGGCGCACCCACCTGGACGTCAGCAGGCTGCTGATGCACCAACTGGAGAAGGATCTCCAGCCGTTCGGCCTGACCAACAACGACTACGAGATCCTGGTCAACCTCTCGGAGTCGGACGACCAGCGCATGCGGATGAGCGACCTCGCCGCCGCGACGCTGCAGTCCAAGAGCAGGCTCTCGCACCAGATCACCCGCATGGAGAACGCGGGCCTGGTCCGCAGGGAGAACTGCGAGTCCGACCGGCGCGGCCTGTACGCGGTCCTCACCGAGGACGGCGCGGAGACGATGCGCAAGGTGGCGCCGCACCACGTGGCGTCGGTCCGCAAGCACTTCATGGACCTGCTGACGCCGGAGGCGCTGGCGAACCTGCACGCGGCGCTGACCCCGGTCGCGGACCATCTGCGGGGACGACGCGGCAAGGCGTGATCAGCGGCGGGGCGGCGTTCGGCACCGGTGACGCACACCGCGCGTGACCCCGGCGGGGCGGCGTTCAGCCGGCGCCGGGCAGCCAGAGCTCGAACCGGGCGCCGCCCTCCGGCGCACCGTCGACCGTCAGCCGGCCCCCGTGCCGGGCGGCGACGTCCCGGGCGATGGCCAGGCCCAGGCCCGCGCCGCCGTCGTCCCGGGTACGGGCGTCGTCGAGCCGTACGAAACGTTCGAAGATCCGCTCGCGCTCGTCCGGCGGCACTCCCGCCCCGTCGTCGGTGACGGCGACGACCACGCCGCCCCGTTCCGCCGCACGCACCGAGACCGTCACCGCGCTCCGTGCATGACGCTCCGCGTTGTCCAGCAGATTGCCGATCACCCGCGCCAACTGCCCACGCGATCCGGCCACTTCGAACTGCCCTGAGTCCGGCCCTGAGTCCGGCACGGACACCGTCACCGCGATCCGGTCACCACTGCGCTGCGAGACCTCCTCGCGGACCAGCGCGCCCAGGTCCAGCGCCGTACGGCCCGGCCGCTCCCCCGCGTCCAGCCTGGCCAGCAGCAGGAGATCGGCGGCCAGCGCCTGGAGCCGTACGGTGTCGGCGACCGCGCCCGGCACGTCCAGCAACTCCGGATGAGCCGCGCCCACCTCCAACTGGGTGCGCAGGGAGGCGATCGGGCTGCGCAGTTCGTGCGAGGCGTCCGCGACGAACCGCCGCTGCCGGTCGACGGAGGCCTCCAGAGCGGTGAGCGTCTCATTGGTCGTACGGGCCAGCCGGGCGATCTCGTCGCGCGAGCCGGGCTCCGGTACCCGCCGGCTCAGGTCCTCGGACGCGGTGATCGCGGCCATCTCGCGCCGGATGCCCTCGACCGGGCGCAGCGCCCGCCGGGTCACCAGCCAGGTCACCCCGGCGACGACGAGCAGCATCAGCGGCAGCCCGATGAGCATCGCTCCGCGCACCGTGCCCACGGCCTCCTGCTCGGCGGCCAGCGGGGCGCCCGCGTGGACGGTCAGGGTCACCCCGTCGGGAGTCGTCGCCCGGACGGACGCGAAGCGGTAGTCGGCCGTGTCGCCGTCGACGTCGGCCGTGCCGTTGCCGAAGTCCGGTTCGTCGGAGTCGACTTCGCCCCGGCCGGGGGTGCCGCGACCGTCGTCGTCATCCCCTCCGTCGTCGTCGCTCCCGTCGTCGTCGCCGCTCCCGCCGTCGGACTGCCCGGCGGTCGGTGACGGGACCGGCGTGACCCGGTCCGTGCCGGTGCCGGAGATCGCCCGGAGGTCCTTGGAGACGGCGACCACGCGCCCTTCCTCGTCGGTCACCTGGACCGGGTGGTCCTCCTCGTCGCGCATCTCCAGCCGGTCGTACGGCACGCCGAGGGCCAGCTGTCCGGCCACTTCCCGGGCCACCACCTCGGCCTGCAGCCCCGCCTGGTCGGTGAGGTTGGCGCGCAGGACGAGGAGCACGGAGAGCCCGGCACCGATCAGCGCGAGGGCGACCACCACGGTGGCACCCAGCGCGGCCCTGGCCCGTACCGACCTCACAGCGCCTCCAGCCGGTACCCGGCGCCGCGCACCGTGCGGATGGCGGCCGCGCCGAGCTTGCGCCGCAGCGTGCTCACGTACACCTCGACGATGTTCGGGTCGCCGTCGTAGGCGAAGTCCCAGACGTGTTCGAGGATGTCCGCCTTGCTCACCACCTGTCCGGAGCGCAGCGCGAGCTGTTCCAGCACCGCGAACTCCTTGGTGGTGAGGGTGATCTCGGCCCCGTCGAGGTGGACGCGCCGGGCGGCGGTGTCCATGCGCAGGGCGCCGACGGTGACCACCGGCGAGCCGGTGCCGCCTCCCCGGCGCCGCAGCAGCGCCCGGATCCTGGCCACCAGGACGACGTACGAGAAGGGCTTGGTCAGGTAGTCGTCGGCCCCGGTGTCGAGGCCCTCCGCCTCGTCGTACTCCCCGTCCTTCGCCGTCAGCATCAGGATGGGCGTCTCGTGTCCGGCGGCGCGCAGGGCGGCGCAGACGCGGTAGCCGTTCATCCCGGGCAGCATGATGTCGAGGACGACGAGGTCGTACGCCCCCTCGGCGGCCCGGTGCAGCCCTTCGAGGCCGTCGTGCACCACGTCCACGGCGAAGCCCTCGGCGGTGAGCCCCGCGGCCAGGGCCGTCGCGAGCCGCTTCTCGTCCTCCACGATCAACAGGCGCATACGCACAGGGTCGCAAACCGAACCTGAAGACGGCTTCAGGTGGCTTCAGGCTGCGTTCAGCATCACCCGGGCAATGTGGTCCTCGTCGAAACCGGCCACCCGATCGGGGAGGAACCCTCATGAAGCGCAAGATCGTCATCGCCGCAGTCACCGCGGCCGTGCTCGTCGGCGGCGGAGCCGCCACGGCGGTCGCCTTCGCGGACGACGACGGCCACGACCGCGGGACCCGGTCCAGCGCGACGAGCGGCAGCACCGCCCGCGTCGACGTCGGCGACGCCGCCTCGGCCGCCGTGAAGGCCGTCCCGGGCACGGTCACCGAGGCCGAGCTGGACGACGAGGACGGCGGGCTCGTCTGGGAGCTCGATGTCTACGGCTCCGACAAGGCCTGGCACGACGTGACGGTGGACGCGGGCAACGCCAAGGTGCTCGGCAAGCACGTCTCCGACGATGACGACGACCGCGACCGGCACGCGCCCCGGTCGGCCCGGGTGTCGCTGGACGCGGCCGTCGACGCCGCGCTGAAGGCGAACCCCGGGACCGTGACGTCGATCGACCTGGACGACCACGACGGCCGGAACGGCGGGGCGCTGCACTGGGAGGTCGACGTCCGGGGCAAGGACGGAAAGCAGCACGAGCTGAACGTCGACGCGAACACGGGCAAGGTGACGGCGGACCACGTAGACGACGACAGCCACGACCGCGACGGTCACGACAGCGATGGTCGCGACGACGACTAGGCCGGACGCGGCCCAGGAACTCAGGGAGCGTTGCCCGAGAGGACCGTGCCATCGGCAAAGCCCATGAACAGGGCATCGCCCTGGGCGATCAGCGAGACCGTCGCCGGATCGAGCGGATCGCCCGGGGGCGCGGGCCAGCCCGTGTACAGCTTGGCGCCCGAGCTCTCCACGTTCCCCGTGTCGGGCGGCTTCAGGTCGAGGGCCTCCGTGCCATATCCCGCGACGAGGACGACCCGGTCCCCTGCCAGGACCGGGGCGCCCTCGGTCTCCAGCCCCTCGGACGCCTCGGTCGTCGACCAGACCAGCTGGCCGTCGGAGAGCCGGAGCGTGTACACCTGCTTCTTGTCGCTGATCACGATCGTGCCGTCCCGTGACACGGTGGGTCGGTAGGCGATGTCCACGCCGGGGGCGTACGACCGGCGGCTGCCGGGGTCCGTCACATCGACGACGGTCAGTCCGTCCGGGCCCGAGCAGAGGAGGTCCTTGCCCTTCAGGACGGGGGTGCGGCAGGTGACGTCATCGGCGGCGACGTTGGCCAGCGGGGTGCCGTCTGTGCTCTTCAGGACGGTGATGCCCGCTCCGACCGCGACGAGCCGGCCGTCGGCGAGGGCGAGTTGCGCCGTGGCGGCCCGGTCGCTCCACGGCTTGTCCCAGACGCCGGCGTGACTGCCGGTGAGCCGGTGGGCGAGGAGCCGGGACGCGCCCGTGCCGGTGGCCTTCGTGGCGTAGTACAGGACTCCGTCCGACTGGACCGAGTCGGTCACCTGCGTCCCTTCGGGCAGCGGCTCCCGCCACTTCCGCGCGCCGTCGTCCAGGCCGAGCGCCACCAGGGCACCGTCCTGGAAGGCGTAGACGGTGGTGCCGATGACGGCGGCCACCGAGGCCGGCCCACTGCCCGCCCGGCCCGGCTCGGTCCGCCAGCGCTGTTCGCCGTTCGCGGCGTCCAGCACGGTGACGCGCTGGGGGCCGCCGCAGACCAGGGACGTGTCCGCCAGCACGCACTCCACCGGTCCGTTCTCGATCCTGGCCTTCCACGCCTTCCAGCCCGCCGGTTTCCTGGAGACGTCGGTGGCGGCCGCCCCGAAGTCCCCGGTGTGGCCCGCGTCCGCGCCCGGAACGACCGCCGGTCCCGCCTTCGTCCGCACGGCGTCCGAGGCGGATGCGGTCGGCCCCGCGCCGCCACCGGTTCCGCCCGCGTTGTCGTCGCTCCCGCCGTCCCCCTCGAAGAGTCCCGGCAGCAGCACCGCACCCAGCACCACGCACACCACCGTGGCCGCCGCCGCCAACGCGATCCACAGCCGCTTGTTGCCCTGCCGGTCACCCGGTACGGCCACCGGCACGACCGGCGTCGGGGCGAAGGCGGGTCCGCCGGGGTGCGGGGCGCCGGACGGGGCCGGCGGTGCGGCGGCGGCCGGGGCGGCCGCCTCGGCGGCGGCGCGCGCCCCCACCGCGTGCGCGGCGAGCTGCCCTCGTACCGCTTCCGTCCAGGGGAATGCCCCTGGGGTCGCCCGGCCCGGCAGCAGCATCTCGGCCAGCTGATGGGGCGTCGGCCGGGCCTCGGCCTCGCTGCGCAGACACTCCTCGATCACCGCGCGCAACTGCGGTGGTACGCCGGAGAGTTCGGCCTCGCCCTGGGCGATCCGGAAGATCACGGCAGCCATGTCGGAGTCGTCGAACGGGCCCCGGCCGGTCGCCGCGAAGGCGAGCACCGCACCGAGGCAGAAGACGTCCGACGCGGGTACGAGCGCGCGTGAACCGTTGACGTGCTCCGGCGAGATGTAGCCGGGGCTGCCGACGACCACACCGGTCCGGGTCAGCTGGGTGGCATCGAAGGCCTGGGCGATCCCGAAGTCGATCACCTTCGGGCCGTCGGCGCCGAGCAGCACGTTGCCCGGCTTGAGGTCGCGGTGGAGTACGCGTACGGCGTGCATGTCGGCGAGCGCGCGGGCGAGACCGGCGCCCATCTCGCGCACCACCGGCTCGGGCA
Organism: Streptomyces sp. NBC_01591; assembly: GCF_035918155.1. Taxonomy (NCBI): domain Bacteria; kingdom Bacillati; phylum Actinomycetota; class Actinomycetes; order Kitasatosporales; family Streptomycetaceae; genus Streptomyces; species Streptomyces sp. NBC_01591. Next base: position 6,058,634 of record NZ_CP109327.1, on the reverse strand, counting down.
TCGGCCCGCCGCGGATCACCGCCTCGGCCAGCGAGGGGCCGGGGACGTACTCGGTCGCCAGCCAAGGCAGCCGGCCGCCCGCATCGCCGCCGACGAGAGCCGCGGTGTGCGGACTGCGCACGGCCCCCGCCGCGTCGATCTCACGCCGGAAGCGGATCCGGAAGCCGTCGTCGAGGTCGAGATCGGCGCGTACGGTCTTCAGCGCGACCAGCCCGGCGAGCGGGTCCGGCGCACCGGCGGGCCGGGCGAGATACACCTCGCCCATGCCGCCGGCGCCCAGCAGTCCGAGAAGCTGGTACGGGCCGATCAGCCGGGCTCTGCCGGGTGGAAGCGGCTCGATCACTGCGCGGTCCCCTCAAGCGGTTCGTCGTTCATCCGGGCAGCGGTACGGAGACCGTGGTGCCGTCGTCGTACACGGTGTGCACGACGCCGCCGACCGGCAGCACCTGCGGGTCGAGCAGTTCCTGCTCCAGATCGATGCCGTTGGTGACGGAGTCGTACGTCGGCGTCCTGGTCCGGCCCGGAGCGCCCGGAATCCGGGTCCTGACAAGTGGGCCCAGGCTGCCATCGGGGCGCATCGGAACCGTGTACAGCGTCGTGCTGTCCGCCCACACCACCGTGTCCGCGTCGATCATGGGGTCGGAGACCGGGTTGCTCATGCCTTGTGCCACCTTCCGACCGAGCGGGAACCGACCGAGCGGTCGGCCGCTGTCACGGCCCACGACGACGACCTCGTCGGGCACGCTCTCGGCGTACTCGTCGCCCCGGCGGATCGTGATCACCCGGTCGTCGAGCGCGGTCAGCTTCGCCCCGGCGACGAGCGAGGAATCGACCGACACCCGGCCCTGCGTCCGGAGCGTCCCCGTCGCGAACCGCAGCACGACCATGTCATCGCCGAAGCCGGAAGGATCGTCGTTGATGACGTATGTCGTACAGAAGGCGAAAGGTCCTCGCGCCCGGAGCGATCCGCACCCCGAGTTCGTCCCGTCGCCGGCTCCCTGGACGGCCTCACCGCCGGCCGTTCCCAGCACCGTGCCGTCCTTCGGCCGGAACGCCTTCGGTGCGTCCTCGCCGACGGCGTACACCACCTTGCCGTCGGTGGCGACCGGCCAGAAGTTGCCCTTCTGCGCGTGGGAGATGTCCTGCGGAGCCAACTGCTCGCGCCACTTTTCGACGCCGGTCCTCAGGTCGTACGCGGCAAGCTCCGCTCCCTCGGGAGCCGCTGTGGTGGCGGCGAAGACCAGGCCGTCGACGACGACCGGCGCGCTGTCCAGATTGTGCGCGCCGCCCGACCGGGTCTCCCAACGGACCTTGCCGGTCCTGGCGTCCAGTGACCGCAGCCGGTCGCCCGCAGCGAGGAGGACGGTGTCGTCGTACACGGTGGGGCGGGTGGCACCGGCCGGCATGAAGAACTGGCCGCGGGGCCCGTAACCCGCGGTCCGTCCGGACTCTCCGGAGTCGAACGTCCACATCCGGTGCCCGTCGGCGGCCGACAACGCCTCGTACGTGCCGTCCACCATCCGGCAGACCACCACATCCCGGCCCGCCGAACAACCGATCGGCGACCCCGTGAACTTCCCCTTCCAGGACTTCTTCCACCCCGCCGGCCGGACATCGCGACCGTACGGGACCGTGCCCGAGGCGTCGGGACCGCCGTTCTCGTCCACGCCCGCCACGATCTTGACGGGCGAGGCCGAACTTCCCTCGGGCGCAGCCTTGTTGGGCGCTTCACCGCCGTTGCGCCAGGCCAGGATTCCCCCCGTGGCCGCGCCCAGCACGATCAGGGCGGCGAGGGCGGCGCCCAGGGCGCGACGGGAGCGGCGCGGCGGCGGGGTTTGGGTGGTGCCCCCGGCGGGCGGGGCGACACCGGGGCCCTGAGTAGGTGCGGCATGCAGGCCCGGGGTGAAGTCGGCCCCCTGGGTAGGCAGTTGGTGGAGGCCCGGTCGGCCTCCGGCAGCCACCTCGGTCGGCGTGTACCCCGGCAGCAGCGGGCCGCCCAGCGCCATGACCCGGGCCAGTTCGCGCCCGTGCTCGGCGATGTGCTGCGCCACCGGGTCCGGCCACCGCTGTGCCGCGCCGGGGTCGAGCAGCTCCGCGAGTTCGGCGGCGGCCGGGCGGGCGGCCGGGTCGGCCACCAGGCAGCGTTCCAGTACGGCACGCAGCGCGTCGGGCACGTCGTCGAGGTCGGCCTCGACGTACTTGACCCGGTAGAGCACGGCGGCGACCGGGCCGTCCCCGAAGGGATCGCGTCCGGTGGCGGCGTAACAGAGCACGGTGGCGAGGCAGAAGACGTCCGAGGCGGAGACGACGCGTCCGCTGCCCGCCACATGCTCCGGGGACATGAAGGCCGGGCTGCCGACCATGCGGCTGGTGGTGGTGAGCGGGGTCGCGCCGGAGTCGCGGGCGATCCCGAAGTCGATCAGGCTCGGACCGTCCGCCGCGAGCATCACGTTGCCGGGCTTCACATCGCGGTGGACGATCCCGGCCGCGTGGACGGCCGCCAGGGCGCGGGCGAGTCCGGCGCCGAGCATCCGTACCTCGGCCTCGTCCATCGCGCCCGCCCGGCGGACGGCGGCGGACAGGGTCGGCCCCGCCACGTATCCGGTGGCGAGCCAGGGCACTTCGGCGTCGGCGTCCCCGTCGAGCAACAGGGCGAGATGGGGGCCGGCGACGGACCGGGCGACGGTGATCTCGCGGCGGAAGCGGCTGCGGAAGCCGGGGTCCTGGGCCACGTCCCGGCGGACGGTCTTGACGGCGACGGGCTCGCCGCCGTCGTCCCGGACGCCGAGGAAGACCTCACCCATGCCGCCCGCGCCGAGCCGGGCCCGTATCCCGTACGGACCGATCCGTCTCGGCGAGTCCTCCCGCAGCGGACCCAACATGCGCCACTCCCCCCGTCGGTACGCATGAACCAGCGGACACCCCGTGCACGTATCCGGCGGTAATCCTGCCACGGACACGTCATCTGCCGCAGCGCCGGACCGCACGAAACTCGCACGCCGGGGACACAACTGACGCACGCTCAGCAGCGAAGGCCGGACGAACGCGACCGGGCGGGACCGGGAGCGGCCCGCACGCCGCCCCCGGACCCCGCCCGGTCGTCCCGTCGGATCACACCTCGCCGGTGAGCCCCGCCACCAGCTCGTCCGCCGCCGCGTACGGGTCGAGGCTGCCCGCCACGATGCGTTCGGCGAGCGCGCCGAGGTGGCGGTCGCCGTGCAGGTCGCCGATGCGCTCGCGCAGCCGGGTGACGGCGATGGTCTCGACCTCGCGGGCAGCGCGCGCCGTGCGCCGCTCGGCGAGCACTCCGCGCTCCTCCATCCACGCCCGGTGCTTCTCCAGCGCCTCGACGACCTCGTCGATGCCCTCGCTCCGGGCGGCGACCGTCTTCACGATCGGCGGCCGCCAGTCGCCGGGGCCCCGCGACTCGCCGAGGCCCAGCATGTGGTTGAGCTCGCGCGCGGTGGCGTCCGCGCCGTCCCGGTCGGCCTTGTTGACGACGTAGACATCGCCGATCTCCAGGATTCCGGCCTTCGCCGCCTGGATGCCGTCCCCCATGCCGGGTGCCAGCAGGACGACGGAGGTGTCGGCCTGGGAGGCGATCTCCACCTCCGACTGGCCGACGCCGACCGTCTCCACCAGGATCACCTCGCAGCCCGCCGCGTCCAGCACCCGGATCGCCTGCGGTGCCGACCAGGCGAGACCGCCCAGATGTCCGCGGGTGGCCATGGAGCGGATGTAGACGCCCGGGTCGGAGGCGTGCTCCGACATCCGGACCCGGTCGCCGAGGAGCGCCCCGCCCGAGAACGGCGAGGACGGGTCGACGGCCAGGACGCCGACCCGCTTGCCGGCCCGCCGGTACGCCGTGACGAGCGCCGACGTCGATGTCGACTTGCCGACACCGGGTGAACCGGTCAGGCCGACGACGTACGCGTTGCCGGTCAGCGGCGCCAGGGCCGCCATCACCTCGCGCAGCTGCGGCGACGCCCCCTCCACCAGGGAGATGAGCCGGGCCACGGCCCGCGGCCGGCCCGCACGTGCCTGCTCGACCAGGGTGGGGACGTCCACCATCACCGCTCCGTTCACTCGCTGCGTGCTCTACGTGTACCGCGTACCGCTTGCCCGGAACGTACTACTTGCCCGGAACGCGGATGATCAGCGCGTCGCCCTGGCCGCCGCCGCCGCACAGCGCCGCCGCACCGGTGCCGCCGCCGCGCCGCTTCAGCTCCAGCGCCAGGTGCAGCACCACACGGGCGCCGGACATGCCGATCGGGTGGCCCAGCGCGATGGCGCCGCCGTTGACGTTCACCTTGTCCGGGGTGACGCCGAGGTCCTTCATCGACTGGACGGCGACCGCGGCGAACGCCTCGTTGATCTCGATGAGGTCGAGGTCCGCCACCTCCAGGCCGTCCTTCTTGAGGGCGTGCTTGATGGCGTTGGAGGGCTGCGACTGGAGCGAGTTGTCCGGGCCCGCCACATTGCCGTGGGCGCCGATCTCGGCGATCCAGTCCAGGCCCAGCTCCTCGGCCTTGGCCTTGCTCATGACGACGACCGCGGCCGCGCCGTCGGAGATCTGCGAGGAGGTGCCCGCGGTGATCGTGCCGTCCTTGGCGAATGCGGGGCGCAGCTTGCCGAGCGACTCCACGGTGGTCTCCGGGCGGATGCCCTCGTCCTTGGCGAAGAGGACCGGGTCGCCCTTGCGCTGCGGGATCTCGACCGGGGTGATCTCGGCCTCGAAGAGGCCGTTCTTCTGGGCCGCGGCGGCGCGCTGGTGCGAGAGGGCACCGATCTCGTCCTGGTCGGCGCGGCCCAGGCCGAGGCGGGAGTTGTGCTTCTCGGTGGACTCGCCCATCGGGATGTTCTCGTAGGCGTCGGTCAGACCGTCGTACGCCATGGAGTCGAGCATCTCGATCGCGCCGTACTTGTGGCCCTCGCGGGACTTCGGGAGCAGGTGCGGGGCGTTCGTCATGGACTCCTGGCCACCGGCGACGACTACGTCGAACTCACCGGCGCGGATGAGCTGGTCGGCGAGGGCGATCGCGTCGAGCCCGGACAGACACACCTTGTTCACGGTGAGCGCGGGAACGTTCATCGGGATGCCCGCCTTGACCGCGGCCTGACGGGCCGGGATCTGGCCCGCACCGGCCTGCAGCACCTGGCCCATGATCACGTACTCGACCTGGTCGCCGCCGATGCCGGCCCGGTCCAGCGCGGCCTTGATGGCGAAACCGCCGAGGTCGGAGCCGGAGAAGCTCTTCAGCGAGCCGAGGAGGCGGCCCATGGGCGTACGCGCGCCCGCGACGATCACTGAGGTGGTACCGGTCGTTCCAGACATGAGGGGCGCCCCTTGGGATGAGGAGTGAACGAGGGTTTACTTGAATGTACTGAGCGGTACCTCGCCCGTCATCCGGCAGCGGGTGTGACGGCGCGCACGTTGCGTAACCATCCGTGTGGCGTTGCACTGGTTCCATGCTGACGCGAATCGATCACATCGGGATCGCCTGTTTCGACCTCGACAAGACCGTCGAGTTCTACCGCTCGACCTACGGGTTCGAGGTGTTCCATTCCGAGATCAACGAGGAGCAGGGCGTACGGGAGGCCATGCTCAAGATCAACGATACGTCCGACGGCGGCGCTTCCTACCTCCAGCTGCTGGAGCCGACCCGGGAGGACTCGGCCGTGGGCAAGTGGCTGGCGAAGAACGGGGAGGGTGTCCACCACATCGCCTTCGGCACCCCGGATGTCGACGCCGATTCCGCGGACATCCGGGAGAAGGGGGTCAGGGTGCTGTACGAGGAGCCGAGGACAGGGTCCATGGGCTCCCGGATCACCTTCCTGCACCCCAAGGACTGCCATGGCGTCCTCACCGAACTGGTCACGTCCGCAGCGGAGCACTGACCTCCGGATACCCGGCCCGGTAGAGTGGGCTGTTCCGGGCCGGGGCCGGGTCGGGGCCGCGCCGCGTCCCCAGCCGTTGATCTGTCACCATTCCCCGGGAGACCGTTCACCGGTGAACGGTACTCGTTGGAGAGTTGCGACCAGGGGACGGATGGGACCGCGCAGTGCGGGGCTACGAACGCCAGGAGAGCCACCGAGCTGACGACGACCATCTCTCGCGGTTCGAAGCCGAGATGGACCGGCTGAAGACCGACCGGGAGAAGGCCGTCCAGCACGCCGAGGACCTCGGTTACCAGGTCGAGGTCTTGCGCGCCAAGCTGCACGAGGCTCGGCGCAATCTCGCGACCCGTCCCGCGTACGACAGCGCGGACATCGGCTACCAGGCCGATCAGTTGCTCCGTAATGCCCAGATCCAGGCGGATCAGCTGCGGACCGACGCCGAGCGGGAGCTCCGCGACGCCCGTGCGCAGACACAGCGGATCCTCCAGGAGCACGCCGAGCACCAGGCACGGCTCCAGGCCGAGTTGCACAACGAGGCGGTGCAGCGGCGCCAGCGGCTCGATCAGGAACTGGCGGAGCGCCGCCAGACCGTCGAGTCCCACGTCAACGAGAACGTCGCCTGGGCCGAGCAGCTCAGGGCCAGGACGGAGTCCCAGGCCCGGCGGCTGCTGGAGGAGTCGCGGGCCGAGGCCGAGCAGTCCCTGACGGCCGCGCGCACCGAGGCGAGCCGGCTGGCGGAGGAGACCCGCCAGCGGCTCGGTTCCGAGGCGGAGACGGCCCGGACCGAGGCCGAGGCGATCCTGCTGCGCGCCCGCAAGGACGCCGAACGGCTGCTGGACGCCGCCTCCAGCCAGGCGCAGGAGGCCACCAGCCACGCCGAGCAGCTGCGTACGTCGACGTCGGCCGAGACCGAGCAGACCCGGCAGCAGACCGCCGAGCTGAACCGGGCCGCCGAACAGCGCATGCAGGAGGCCGAGACCCAGCTGCGCGAGGCCCGACTGGAAGCCGAGAAGGTCACCTCCGAGGCGAAGGAGGCCGCGGTCAAGCGGCTGGCCGCCGCCGAGTCGCAGAACGAGCAGCGCACCCGTACGGCCAAGTCGGAGATCGCCCGGCTGGTCGGCGAGGCGACCAAGGACGCCGAGACGCTCAAGGCGGAGGCCGAGCAGGCGCTCGCCGACGCCCGGGCCGAGGCGGACCGGCTGAAGTCCGAGGCGTCCGAGAGGGCCCGCACGGCGGCCGCCGAGGACACCGCGGCCCAGCTCGCCAAGGCCGCCAGGAGCGCCGAGGAGGTGCTGACCAAGGCGTCCGAGGACGCGCAGTCCACCACCAGGGCGGCGAGCGAGGAGGCCGACCGGATCCGCCGCGAGGCGGAGGCCGAGGCGGACCGCCTTCGCGGCGAGGCCGCCGAGCAGGCCGATCAGCTCAAGGGCGCGGCCAAGGACGACACCAAGGAGTACCGGGCCAAGACGGTCGAGCTGCAGGAGGAGGCGCGCAGGCTGCGCGGCGAGGCCGAGCAGCTGCGCTCCGAGGCGGTCGCCGAGGGCGAGCGGATCCGCGGCGAGGCCCGCCGCGAGGCCGTCCAGCAGATCGAGGAGGGCGCCAAGACCGCCGAGGAGCTGCTGGCCAAGGCGAAGGCGGACGCGGAGGAGCTGCGCGGCGCCGCGGGCACCGAGAGCGAGCGGGTCCGCACCGAGGCCACCGAGCGGGCCGGCGCGCTGCGCAAGCAGGCCGAGGAGGCCCTGGAGCGAGCCCGCGCCGAGGCCGAGCAGCTGCGTACCGAGTCCGAGGAGCAGGCCGGCTCGACCACCACCGCGGCCGAGCGGGCGGCGGCGGAGCTGCGCGAGGAGACCGAGCGTGCGGTCGCGGCCCGGCAGGCGGAGGCGGCCGAGGAGCTGGCCCGGCTGCATGCCGGGGCCGAGACCAGGGTCGCCACCGCCGAGCAGGCGCTCACGGACGCGCGCGCCGAGGCGGAGCGCCTGAGGCGCGAGACGAACGAGGAGTCCGAGCGGCTGCGCGCGGAGGCCGCCGAGCGGATCCGGACGCTGCGGGAGCAGGCGGAGACCGAGGCGGAGCGGCTGCGTGACGAGGCCGTGGCGGATGCGTCGCAGTCGCGCGCGGAGGGCGAGTCCGTCGCCGTACGGCTGCGCTCCGAGGCCGCCGCCGAGGCCGAGCGGCTCAAGTCCGAGGCGCAGGAGAGCGCCGACCGGGTGAGGTCCGAGGCCGCCGCCGCCGCGGAGCGGGTGGGCACGGAGGCCGCCGAGGCGCTGGCCGCCGCCCAGGAGGAGGCCAACCGGCGCCGCCGGGAGGCCGAGGAGACCCTCGACGCGGCGCGCACCGAGGCGAACCAGGAGCGCGAGCGGGCCCGCGAGCAGAGCGAGGAGCTGCTCGCCTCCGCCCGCAAGCGGGTCGAGCAGGCGCAGGCCGAGGCGCAGCGTCTGGTCGAGGAGGCGGACAGCCGGGCGACCGAGCTGGTCTCCGCGGCCGAGCAGACCGCCCAGCAGGTACGGGATTCGGTCAGCGGGCTGCAGGAGCAGGCCGAGGCGGAGATCGCCGGGCTGCGCTCGACCGCCGAGCACGTCGCGGAGCGGACGAAGTCCGAGGCGCAGGAGGAGGCGGACCGGGTCCGCACCGACGCGCACGCCGAGCGGGAGCGGGCCGGCGAGGACGCGTCCCGGATCCGCCGGGAGGCGCAGGAGGAGTCCGAGGCCGCGAAGGCGATGGCCGAGCGGACCGTCGCCGACGCGATCGCCGAGTCGGAGCGGCTGCGGGCGGACACCGCCGAGTACAGCCAGCGGATGCGTACCGAGGCCTCCGACGCGCTGGCCTCGGCCGAGCAGGACGCCTCGCGCAGCCGCGCCGAGGCCCGCGAGGACGCCAACCGGATGCGTTCCGATGCCGCGACCCAGGCCGACCGGCTGGTGGGCGAGGCGACGAGCGAGGCCGAGCGGATCGGCGCGGAGTCGACGCAGCAGGCCACCCAGCTCGTGGAAGAGGCGACCCAGCAGGCCACCACGCTGGTCGACGACGCGAAGCAGCAGGCGGCCCGGCTGTCGGACGAGGCCGCGGACGAGGCCGAGCGGCTGCGTGCGGAGGCGGCGGCCACCGTCGGCTCGGCGCAGGAGCACGCGGCCCGCACCCGCGAAGAGTCGGAGCGGGTGCGCGCCGACGCGGAGTCGGCGGCCGAGCAGATGCGCGCGGAGGCCCGCCAGGAGGCGGACCGGCTGCTCGACGAGGCGCGGGAGGCCGCGGCGAAGCGCCGGGCCGATGCCGCCGAGCAGGCCGACCAGCTCATCAACAAGGCCCAGGAGGAGGCGCTGCGCGCCGCCACCGAGGCCGAGGAGCAGGCCGACACGATGGTCGGCGCGGCCCGCAAGGAGGCCGTGCGGATCACCTCGGAGGCCACCGTCGAGGGCAACTCCCTGGTGGAGCGGGCCCGTACGGACGCGGACGAGCTGCTGGTCGGCGCGCGCCGGGACGCCACGGCGATCCGGGAGCGGGCCGAGGAGCTGCGGACCCGGATCGAGGGCGAGATCGAGGAGCTGCACGACCGGGCCCGGCGGGAGACCTCCGAGCAGATGAAGACGGCGGGCGAGCGCGTCGACAACCTGATGAAGGCGGCGACGGAGCAGCGCGACGATGCGGCGGCCAAGGCCAAGGAGCTGCTGGCGGACGCCAATTCGGAGGCGAGCAAGGTCCGGATCGCCGCGGTGAAGCGGGCCGAGTCGCTGCTGAAGGAGGCCGAGCAGAAGAAGGCCACGCTGGTCCGCGAGGCCGAGAAGCTGCGGGCCGACGCCGAGGCCGAGGCGAAGCGCACGGTCGACGAGGGCAAGCGCGAGCTCGATCTGCTGGTGCGTCGGCGCGAGGACATCAACACCGAGATCTCCCGTGTCCAGGACGTGCTGGAGGCGTTGGAGTCCTTCGAGACGCCGACGGGTGGCGGCAAGGGCGGGAGCGGCTCCAGCGGCAACGTCAAAGCCGGGGCCTCGGCGGGCACTCGATCGAGTGGCAAGTCGTCCGAGGGGTAGTCGCCTTGTCAGCTCCCGTGCTCCGTAAGGAACGTTCAACCCTCCGAGTGGCAAGAGTTGCGGGGGTCAGCCACTCAAAAGAGGTGTCATTCTCCAGACCAAAAGGGCATCCGCTCGGTGACACGCCGTCCGGGCCCATAGGATTCCCTCTAACACCTCACCGGTCTCATTCGACAGGAACCCCATGAGCGACCCTTCCTCCCCCTTCGGCTTCGAGCTCGTGCGACGTGGATACGACCGCGGTCAGGTGGATGACCGCATTACCAAGCTCGTCGCCGACCGTGATAGTGCCCTGACCCGCATCACGTCTCTGGAAAAGCGCATCGAGGAGCTCCACCTCGAAACGCAGAACGCCCAGGCCCAGGTGAACGACGCGGAGCCGTCGTACGCCGGTCTCGGTGCCCGCGTAGAGAAGATCCTCCGCCTGGCCGAGGAGGAGGCGAAGGACCTGCGTGAGGAGGCCCGTCGCGCCGCCGAGCAGCACCGTGAGCTCGCCGAGTCGGCCGCCCAGCAGGTGCGCAACGACGCCGAGACGTTCGCCGCCGAGCGCAAGGCGAAGGCCGAGGACGAGGGTGTCCGTATCGTCGAGAAGGCCAAGAGTGAGGCCGGCTCGCTGCGTACGGAGGCGCAGAAGGACGCCGCGCAGAAGCGCGAGGAGGCGGACGCCCTCTTCGAGGAGACCCGCGCCAAGGCCGCCCAGGCCGCCGCGGACTTCGAGACCAACCTGGCCAAGCGCCGCGACCAGTCGGAGCGCGACCTCGCGTCCCGTCAGGCCAAGGCCGAGAAGCGTCTCGCCGAGATCGAGCACCGCGCCGAGCAGCTCCGCCTGGAGGCCGAGAAGCTCCGTACGGACGCCGAGCGCCGGGCCCGTCAGACGGTGGAGACCGCGCAGCGCCAGTCCGAGGACATCGTGGCCGACGCGAACGCCAAGGCCGACCGGATCCGCAGCGAATCGGAGCGCGAGCTGGCGGCGCTCACCAACCGCCGCGACTCGATCAACGCCCAGCTGACCAACGTCCGCGAGATGCTGGCCACGCTGACCGGTGCCGCGGTCGCCGCCGCCGGCACCCCCGCCGACGACGAGCCGGTCACCCGTGGTGTCCCGGCTCAGCAGGGCCGCTGACCCCGAGTACTTCAGCTGTACCCCAGGAGGACACTGAAGATCCTCCTCACGCGCCCGGTTCCGCCCCTGTGGTGGCGCCGGGCGCGCGGCCGTTCTAGCGTGAACGCATGATCGAGCTCGATGGCCTCACCAAGCGCTTTGGCAACAAGGTTGCCGTCGACCGGCTCTCCTGCCAGGTCAGACCCGGAATGGTGACGGGTTTTCTGGGGCCCAACGGGGCGGGCAAATCCACCACGATGCGGATGATGCTCGATCTCGACAACCCGACCAGCGGTTCGGTGCGCATCGACGGCAAGCACTACCGTGACCTGGAAGAACCCCTCAAGTACATCGGGGCGCTGCTGGACGCGAAGTCGATGCACGGCGGGCGCAGCGCGTACAACAATCTGCTCTGTCTCGCGCAGAGCAATCGCATCCCGGAGAGCCGGGTCGCGGAGGTTCTGGACACCGTCGGTCTGACCGCGGTGGCGAAGAAGAAGTCGAAGGGGTTCTCCCTCGGCATGGGTCAGCGGCTCGGCATCGCGGCGGCGCTGCTCGGCGACCCGCAGGTGCTCCTCTTCGATGAACCGGTCAACGGCCTGGACCCCGAGGGCATTCACTGGATCCGCAATCTGATGAAGGCGCTCGCCGCGGAAGGCCGGACCATCTTCGTCTCCTCGCACCTGATGAGCGAAATGGCCCTCACCGCCGACCACTTGATCGTGATCGGCCAGGGCAGGCTGCTCGCCGACACATCGATGGCCGACTTCATCCATCAGAACTCCCGCAGCTACGTACGGCTGCGCTCGCCGCAGCAGGAGCGGCTGCGCGATGTGCTGCACGGGGCGGGCCTGATCGTGGTCGAGACGGGGGGCGGCACGCTGGAGATCGACGGCGCCACGACCGAGGCGCTGGGCGAGCTCGCCGCGCAGCACCAGATCGTGCTGCACGAACTGAGTACCCAGCGGGCCTCCCTGGAGGAAGCGTTCATGCAGATGACGGCGGACTCCGTGGAGTACCACGCGCATTCGGACCACGCCGCGGCACCACCGCCCACAGGCCCGCAGTGGGGCGATCAGTGGAACCAGCAGACCGGTGGCGGCCCGGCCGGCACCACCGGCACCGGCAAGGGGGTGTGACGACGATGGCATCGGTACCCGCGGTCCTGACCTCCGAGTGGACCAAGATCCGTACGGTCTCCTCGACCGTCTGGACGCTGATCTCCGCGTTCGTCGTCACCGTCGCGATGAGCGCGGCGCTCTGCGCCCTGATGAACTCCCAGTTCGACGACCTCCCGGAGATGGAGCGGGCCACCTTCGACCCGACCCTGATCAGCTTCTCCGGCATGGTCCTCGGTCAGCTGGCCATGGTCGTCTTCGGTGTGCTGGTGGTCGGTACGGAGTACAGCTCCGGCATGATCCGCACCTCGCTGGCGGCCGTGCCCCAGCGCGGTTCGTTCCTGTTCAGCAAGATCACGGTGGCCGGGGTGCTGGCGCTGGTGGTCGGCGTCGCGACCAGCTTCGTCTCGTTCTTCCTCGGACAGGCCCTGCTGGGCGACCACCACACGGACATCGGTGCGGACAACGTCCTGCGCGCGGTCGTCGGCGGCGGCATCTACATGGGTCTGATCGGGATCTTCTCCATGGGTGTGGCGACGATGCTGCGCAGCTCCATGCTGTCGCTCGGCATCCTGATGCCGTTCTTCTTCCTGGTCTCCCAGATCCTGTCGGCGGTGCCGGGGGCGAAGAAGGTCGCCCGGTACTTCCCCGACCAGGCCGGGTCCAAGATCATGCAGGTGGTTCCCGACGCCATGAACAGCGACCCGGCTCCCTACGGGCCGTGGGGAGGGCTCGGCATTCTGCTCGCCTGGGTGGCGGCCGCGCTGATCGGCGGCTACCTCGTGCTCAAGAAGCGGGACGCATGACCGTTCGCGGGGCCGGGACCTGCCCGGAAGCTCTCCGTCCGCCCGGTCCGGAGCGACGCGCGTCCGCAACGGCTTGGGCGGAACCGTCAATGCCTGGATATCCTCCTAACTCTTACGGGGGCGTGCGGCCGCTCGGCCTGGGCCCCGACGACACATGTGAGTCGATGGGGCTGGAGCATGATCGAGGCAGTCGGCCTGACAAAGCGCTACGGCGCGAAGACGGCCGTGTACAACCTTTCCTTCCAGGTGCGGCCGGGCGCCGTCACCGGATTCCTCGGTCCCAACGGGTCGGGCAAATCCACCACCATGCGCATGATCCTGGGCCTGGATCAGCCGACTTCCGGCCATGTGACGATCGGCGGCCACCCCTTCCGCAGCCTGCCGAACGCACCGCGCCAGGTGGGCGCGCTGCTGGACGCCAAGGCCGTGCACGGCGGGCGCAGCGCCCGTAACCACCTTCTCTCGCTCGCCCAGCTCGCCGGCATCCCGGCCGCCCGGGTCGACGAGGTGCTCGGAGTCGTCGGTCTCCAGGACGTCGCGCGGAAGCGGTCCAAGGGCTTCTCGCTCGGCATGGGCCAGCGGCTCGGCATCGCGGCGGCGCTGCTCGGCGACCCGCAGGTGCTGCTCTTCGACGAGCCGGTCAACGGTCTGGACCCCGAGGGCATCCTCTGGGTCCGCAATCTGATGAAGATGCTGGCGTCCGAGGGCCGTACGGTCTTCGTCTCCAGCCATCTGATGAGCGAGATGGCGCTCACCGCCGACCATCTGATCGTGATCGGCCGGGGGCAGCTGCTCTCCGACATGAGCGTCAAGGACTTCATCTCGGCCAACTCGGCCGACTTCGCCCGGGTGCGGGTCGCGGACGGCCCCGCGGAGCGGCGCGAGAAGCTGACCGCCTCGCTCACCGAGGCGGGCGGCCAGGTCATGTCCGAGCCGGACGGGGCCCTGCGGGTCACCGGGCTACGGCTGCCGCGGATCAGCGATGTGGCGCACGAGGCGGATGTCCGGCTGTGGGAGCTCTCGCCGCACCAGGCCTCGCTGGAGGAGGCCTACATGCGGATGACGCAGGGCGCCGTGGACTACCGCTCGACGGCGGACCAGAAGGCAGGTCTGCAGCAGCCGGTGGACCACGGGTACGCGCAGCCGGGGTACGGAGCGCCGCAGCCACCGGCCCCGGAGATGCCGCAGCAGAACTGGTACGCCCCGCCGCCGCCCGGACAGAACCCGTACGCGGGAGCCCCGGCCGGGCCCGCCGGGCCCGCCGCAGACCTGACCAAGCGCGAAACCAGCGAGGACGCCCGATGACAACGCCGCCGACCCCGCAGGCGCCGTACCAGCAGCAGGCCCCGGCCCCGCAGCAGAGCCCGCAGGCCGCGCCGGCCGGTCTCTACACCTCTCCGATCCCGGTGCGCCGGGCCACTCTCGGCGACGCTATCGCCTCCGAGTGGACCAAGATCCGCTCGGTGCGCTCCACGATGTGGACGCTCGGCGTCATGATCGTGCTGCTGCTCGGGATCGGGCTGCTGGCCGCGGTCACGGTCAACGCCGCCGATACCGATCTCGGCACGACGCCGGTGCTCAGCCTCGGCTTCTTCGGGGTGCTGCTGGGCTCGATCTGTGTGATCACGCTCGGTGTGATGACCATCGCGTCGGAGTACGGCACGGGCATGATCCGTACGACGCTGACCGCCTGCCCCAGCCGTGCGCGGGTGCTGAGCGCGAAGGCGATCGTCTTCTTCCTGCTCACCTTCGTGATCACGACCGTGACGACCGCGCTGGTCGCGGTGTTGCAGACTGCGTTCATCGACAGCGCGGCGCCCAGTGGCGGCGACTGGCTGCGCGCGACGGTCGGTGTGGGCCTCTACATCGCGACGCTGGGCCTGCTCTCGCTCGCGATCGGCGCTCTCATCCGGCACTCCGCCGGGGCGATCACGATCATGATCGGAGTGGTGCTGCTGCCGCTCGTGCTGGCCATGTTCATGTTCGCGGAGTCGCTCTCCGACCTGCAGCTGGCGCTCTTCCAGTACTCGATCCCCAGCCAGCTCAGCGCCTTCTACTCCACCTCGGTCGCCGATTCGGGGCCGACCGGCTGGGACCCGCTGTGGATCATGCTCGGCGTCACGGCCGTGGCCATGGTCTGCGCGTTCGCCACTCTGGACCGCCGGGACGTCTGACCCGCCCCCGCCCGGAGGGGCTCAGTAGCGAGGCGCGTTCCTGGACCGCTGCACCTGTGTGGTGCGGCGGTCCTTCGCGTTCCAGCACGCCTTGTGCCAGTGCCTGCGGTCGTCGATCCCGCCGTACTCGGACCAGGCCACCAGATGCGGGACGCCGGACGGGATCTCCTGGTCGCAGCCTGGGCAGCGGTACCGCTTGCCCGCCGCGCTCGCGCCGCTCACCGGGCGGACCGACCACTGCTCGCCCTGCCACTCCTCGGCACGCCCGCCGCCGCCGTACCTGGCCCCCGGCTCCGCTGTGCTGTCGTGGGGACTCTCGCCGCCTCGGGGGCGGTTGCGGCGCGGGGACACGTGGCACCTCACAGGGTGGTCTGGGCAGTTCCCGTCCAGCGTAGGGCCATTTGGCCGACGCGGGCGTCCGGCGCCTCGCGGGACGGCGCCCCGGACGGGGTGAGTTACCGGAAAATCGCAACAACTTGCCGGTGGACCGTGCCTTTGGCACGTGTCAGACGTTGTTGCTCCATAGGGGAGAGCCGCGTCGGCCGCAAGGAGGCAATTGGCGATGCGTGTGGGAACGTTCGTACTGGCAGCCCAGTTTCCGGGGCAGGGGCCGGGAGAAGCGCTGCACCGCGCGATCCGGTCCACCGAGGTCGCGGAGGAATCCGGGCTCGACTCGGTCTGGCTGGCAGAGCATCATTTCGTGCCGTACGGGGTCTGCCCGTCCGCCGTCACCCTGGCCGCGCTGCTGCTCGGCCGGACCCGCAGAATCCGGGTGGGCACGGCGGTGAGCGTGCTGCCGACCCAGCATCCGGTGGCGCTCGGTGAACAGGCTGCGCTGCTCCATCTCACCAGCGGCGGCCGATTCACCCTCGGCGTCGGCCGGGGCGGCCCCTGGGTGGATCTGGAGGTGTTCGGAGGTGGCCTCGATGCGTACGAGAAGGGCTTCCCGGAGTCCCTGGAGCTGCTGCTCGACTGGCTGGGCAAGCCGCGGGTGGCCGGGCGCGGGGAGCGGTACGGCTTCCGCGAGGTCGCCGTGGTCCCCCGGGCCGACGAGCTGCTCGCCGGGGACGGCGGCGAAAACCCCGGCAGCCCCGAGGTGGTCGTCGCGTGCACCTCTCCGAAGACGGTGAAACTCGCCGCGGAGAAGGGGCTGCCGATGCTGCTCGGGATGCACTGCGGGGACCAGGAGAAGGCGGACATGGTCGCCCTGTGGCGCTCCACCGCGTTCGCCGCGGGCCGCTCGCCCGAGAGCGTCCACGAGGCCGGACACGTGTCCGCGGGGGTGGCCCAGATCGCCGACCGCCCCGAGGATGCGGTGGAGACGCTCGTGAAGGCGATGCCGGGCTGGCTGCGACAGGGACTGGATGCCCATGTGACCGTCGACGGCCGGCACCGGGTGATGCGCGATCCGGTCGCGTACACGGAACTGCTGTGCGGCCTTCATCCGGTGGGCCCGCCCCGGCTCGCCGCAGACCGGCTCGCCGCCACCGCCGAGCGGACAGGCATCACCCGCTTCGCGCTCCTGGTGGAGGGTTCGGGAGAGCTGACGGCCACGGAGGAGAACGTAGCGCGGCTGGGCACCGAAGTGCTCCCGCTGCTCACCTGACAAGTCGTAAGAAGTACGGGCGCTGCCGCCCCGGAGCCAGTTGCACCGATCGCGGTCCGGAACGGCAGCAGGCGTTTAGCAGTCCCGTAGTTCGGGCGACTGATTGAGCAACTGGCCCCTCACCGAGGTGAAGCGGGCCAGACGCTCGTCGACCGAGGAGTCCAGCGGGAACACCGCGACGCGGTGGCAGTTCTGGAATGCCAGGCGCACCCCGAAGTGCCGCTGCAGCGCGCCGCGTATCGCATCACTCGCGAGCGCGCGCAGCAGCTGACCACGTGCCTGTTCGTTGGGCGGCGGCGTCTGGTTGTCGGCGAACTCCCCGCCGTCGACCTTCAGCTGAGCCACCAACGAGCTGATCATCTCCCATGCGTAGGGCAGGGAGGTCCGGACGCAGTCGACGAAGTCGGCTTCGTCGACCTCGCCTCGCTCGGCCTGTTCCAACAGGGCCGGTGAGACGTCGAGCGACATGGGTTCTCCTCTCGCGACCCCGACGCCGGGCCGGGGCCTTACGGGCAGGGAAGGAGGACGGCGACGCAGCGTACACGGACGGCGACCTCCTGCTTACACGGTAAGGGCGCAGTCCTGGCCGCACCAGGAGATTGGGAACACAACCGGCCAATAACGAAGGGGCGCAAAGAGGGGCAAGCCCGAGCGGCACCCCTTGAACGCAAGCAGGGTGACGGGTGAGGCAGGGGGAGAATCGCGTGGAGTACCTCTCGTCGAGTAGCGTTGCCGACCATGCGTCTCGTCATCGCCCGCTGCTCCGTGGACTACGCCGGCCGGCTCACGGCCCACCTGCCCTCCGCTCCCCGTCTGATCCTCGTGAAGGCGGACGGGAGCGTGTCGATCCACGCCGACGACAGGGCGTACAAACCCCTCAACTGGATGTCACCGCCCTGCACCCTCAAGGAGGGCACCGACGACACCGCGGGCGTCTGGACCGTGGTGAACAAAGCGGGCGAGAAACTGATCATCACGATGGAGGAGATCCTCCATGACTCGTCCCATGAGCTGGGTGTCGACCCCGGTCTCATCAAGGACGGCGTCGAAGCGCATCTGCAGGAACTGCTCGCCGACCGGATCGAGACACTCGGCGAGGGCTACACCCTGATCCGCCGCGAGTACTTCACCGCCATCGGACCGGTCGACATCCTGTGCCGGGACGCCGACGGCCAGACCGTCGCCGTGGAGCTGAAGCGGCGCGGCGACATCGACGGCGTGGAGCAGCTGACCCGCTATCTGGAACTGCTCAACCGCGATCCGCACCTCGCCCCGGTGAAGGGCATCTTCGCGGCCCAGGAGATCAAGCCGCAGGCGCGGGTGCTGGCGACGGACCGCGGGATCGGCTGTGTCGTTCTCGACTACGACGCGATGCGCGGCATCGAGGACGACAAGCTGCGGCTGTTCTGACCCTTCCCGCTCCCCTCCCGTTCTCCTCTGCTCCCGAACGCCGGACGTGTGTGTCACGCGTCCGGCGTTCGCTGCTTCCGGGGCGGCTCAGGCCACCGTCGGGCTGCTGTCCGCACTCGCCGCCGCCGATGACGAGGAGGAGGAGGAGGGCCCGCTCGCCGAGTCGGAGGTGTCGGGCGAGGACGGCTCGGGCTCGGTGGCCGTGTCCGTCGGGGTCGGGGATCCGGTGTCCGTCGGACTCGCGGTCGGGCTGGGCGACTTCGTCGACGTGGGCGACTTCGTCGGGCTCGGCGACTTGGTCGGCTTGTCCGACGTCGGCCTGCCGCTGGACGGCGTGTCCGACGACGGGGTGCCGCTCGGTCCCGAGGGGTCCGAGGACGGCGTACCGCTGCCGCTCGGCGTGATCTCGCTGCCCGACGGGCCGGGCGTCGCCGCGCTGGAGCCGGGTGCCGTGTCGCCGGGCGTCGAACCTTCCTCCGGGCTGTCGGCCGGGACCTCGTCCTCGCCGCCGTCCTGGCTCTGCGACTGCTCGGTGGTGACGTCCTGGTTCCCCTGGACGTCGTCGTCGCCGGAGGTGAGTCCCAGCGCCACCACCGTGCCGAGCACGCCGGTCAGGAGTACGCCCGCTGCCGTCGCGACCAGGTTGCGCCGGGCCCCGGCGAGCGCCGAGAAGCGGCCTCCCCGTGCGCCCCCGGCGGCCTTGGGGGCGCTCTGCCGCGATATCACCGCGGTGGCGCCCTCGTACGACCCCGACAGCGTCTGCGTCACGGACGGCGCCGCGCGGGTGGGCGATGTCGGCGGCTCCTCGGTCCGCGGGACCGGCAGCTCGTCTCCCGGCGGGGTGAGGACGACGGGCAACGGGCCGCCGGTACGGTCCGCGACCAGCGCGAGGGCGCGCCGTCCGGCCACCGCGCCGGACTTGTCGGCGAGCGCCCCGCGCATGCCGATCGAGGTCTCCAGTTCGGCCCTGGCCCGGTCCGGATTGCCGGCGAGGAGCGCGAGAACGCCCAACTCATGGTGGAAGTACGCCTCTTCGGCGACCTCCCCGGCGATCCTGGCGGCCTCCTGGCCGATCCGCAGTGCCTTCTCCCAGGCTCCCCAGTGCAGGCCCGCCGCGAAGGCCGGAGAGGCGCTGCGGGCCAGCAGGACGGCCACGCTGGTCTGCCCCGCCCCGTCGCCGGGCACCAGCTGCGCCATCGCCGCGATGACGGCGTCGCCCTCGGCCGTCACCCGCTCGGGGGTGACCGAGGGGTGACCGGCCCACCAGGCGTAGTGCTGGGCCGCGGTCCGGGCCCGGTCGGTGGTGTCCTCGCCGTATCCGGCGGCTTCCAGCTGGGTGACGACACCGGCGGCCAGCCGGTAGCGGGAACCGGCCGGGGAGAGCAGCCCGCAGCCGGCCAGCTCACCGAGCGCGGCGTCCGCGTGGGTGTCCCCGATGAGCGCCGGCAGATGCGCCTGGTGCGGCACCTCGCCGCCGAGGGCCACCGCGAAGCGCAGGGTGTCGCGGGCGGGACCGCTCAGCCGTGAGGCGAGCAGTGCGGCGGGTGCCGCGCCCTCCCCGAGGCTGGGCAGCGGTACGTGGACGCCGTCGACGGCCTGGTCGTGCCCGAAGGGGATGTCCGCGGGCATGCCGTCGCGGCCGCCGTACTCGCCGTACGCCTCGGGGTCGGTGCGCAGCACGTCGCGCTGGCGCAGCAGGGCGCCCGCCTGGACGAAGCGCAGCGGCAGTCCCTCGGACTCGAACCAGAGGTCTCCCGCCCAGTTCGCCTCCTCGTCGGTGAGCGGACGCTCGACGGCCCGCTCCAGCAGCTCGACCGCGGCGCTGCGGCCGAGGCCCGCGAGGAAGACCTCTTCGAGGTGCGAGTCCGTGGTGGGTGCGGCGACGTCCGGAACCGTCGCGAACAGGAAGGCGCACTCCGGTGTCGCGTCGAGCAGCTCCTCCAGCGCGGCCCCGCCGAACTCCAGGTCGTCGAGCAGGACGACGGCGCCGATGCTCCGGACCTTGTCGAGCAGACCGGCGCGGTCGGGTCGGTGCAGCGGCGCGTCGTGGACGGCCTCGAAGAGCCCGTACAGCAGGTCGGCGGCGGTGCGCTTGTAGCCGTTGAGCCGTACGACTCCGTCCGGTGCGAGGTCGGCGCAGTCGGCCGCGACGGCGTCCAGCAGTGCCGTACGGCCGGATCCGGCCGGTCCCGTGAGCCGCACCGAGCGGCCCTGGGCCAGCAGGCGCACCAGCCGTTCGCGCTCCTGCGCACGCTCCAGGAGCGGCAGTTGGGGGGCGGGCGGGCCCGGCGGTACGGGCGGCGCGGTGGCGCGTTCGCGGTCGGCGCGCCCGGTCGCGGTGCGCCGGGCCGGAGGACCGGGCTGCTCCCCCGGCGGGCACAGCTCGACCTCGCTGCCGTCGACCGGGTTGACGGTGAGGAGGTAGTCGCCCGATATGAGCCGGACGACGCGCGCCTGTGCCGGCGTCGGCTGACCGGGATCCGGGGTCAGCTGGTCACGGGCCGGCCGTCTGCGGCCGGGCCCCTCGCCGAAGCTGTCGTTGTCCCGGCCGTACTGTTCCGGTCCCCGGTGTGTCGGGTCCATCGCCAAAGCCCCCAGACGCGTCGCGCACGATTGCCCCTCCCGGCCTCGCACGCCCCGCTGTCGCTTCTGGTCCGGTGTCCGCCAGGTGGGTTCGTCAATCGGCGGACGGGCCGAACCCTAGACCGTCGCACGGGGTCCCCGCACAGTCGGGGGGTCACGCCGTCCGAAGCGCGCGTTCTCGTGCGGATTGCGCGCTTTCGGTCGCGGCGCACGCCGCTACACGCGCGGCAGCGAGTCCGCGGCGATTCCGCCCTCGATGGCCAGGATGCGGTGCAGCCGGGTCGCCACCAGCAGGCGCTGCATCTGCGGCGGCACGCCGCGGAGCACCAGCCGCCGCCCGGCCCGTCCGGCCCGGCGGTGTGCGCCCATGATGACGCCGAGTCCGGTGGCGTCCCAGGAATCCAGCTCGGTCAGGTCGAGCACCAGGTCGCCGACACCGTCGTCGAGGGCCGAGTGCAGGGCCGTACGGGCGTCCGCCGCGCTTCGGACGTCGAGGCGGCCCCCGACGACCAGCTCGGCGTGGTCGCCCCTGATGTGCATATGCGCTCCCCTGGAATGCTCCGTGGCATGGTTCGTCTGTCTGTTCTGTCTCTCCCACAACTGACTGCGACAGAGACAGGGAAGTTTCCGTCTGTAAGCGAACCGATACCGAATTCACTCCGTGGAGTGACTGAGGCGCGGCGAGGGCCCGCTCGGACCCACTGATTCCGGGAGACTCCCCCCGGACCTCCAGGCCTGACCGACGGCAGATCAGGCAACCGGAGGACCGAAAACGATCAGTACGTGTAGAAGCCCTGCCCGCTCTTGCGGCCGATGTCACCTGCATCCACCATCCGGCGCATCAGCTCCGGCGCGGCGAACTTCTCGTCCTGCGACTCGGTGTAGATATTGCTCGTGGCGTGCAGCAGGATGTCGACGCCGGTCAGGTCGGCCGTGGCGAGCGGGCCCATGGCGTGGCCGAAGCCCAGCTTGCAGGCGATGTCGATGTCCTCGGCCGAGGCGACGCCCGACTCGTACAGCTTGGCGGCCTCGACGACGAGTGCCGAGATCAGCCGGGTGGTGACGAAGCCGGCGACGTCGCGGTTGACGACGATGCAGGTCTTGCCGACGGACTCGGCGAACTCCCGTGCGGTGGCGAGGGTTTCGTCGCTGGTCTTGTAGCCGCGTACGAGTTCGCAGAGCTGCATCATCGGGACCGGCGAGAAGAAGTGCACACCGACGACGCGCTCGGGGCGCTCCGTCACGGCCGCGATCTTGGTGATCGGGATGGCGGAGGTGTTGGAGGCGAGGACGGCGTCGTCCCGGACGATCTTGTCGAGTGCCCGGAAGATCTCGTGCTTGACCTCCAGCTTCTCGAAGACGGCCTCGACGACGACATCCGCGTCGGCGACCGCATCGAGGTCGGTGGTGGTCGTGATGCGGGCGAGCGCGGCCTCGGCGTCGGCCGCTTCCAGCTTGCCCTTGGAGACGAACTTGTCGTACGAGGCCTTGATTCCGTCACGTCCACGGGCCAGGGCCTCGTCGGTGACGTCGCGCAGCACCACGTCCCAGCCCGCCTGGGCGGAGACCTGCGCGATGCCGGACCCCATGAGTCCGGCTCCGATGACGGCGAGCTTCCTGGCCACGTCTGCACCCCTTGGTTTCTGTTCGCCTCTGCAGCTGGTCCCTGCACGGCCGGTCTCAACGGTTTTTCATATGCTCTCCGGCGGAGATTAGTACCCGTGAGGGGCGCTGGGGCCGTGAAGAGATGCGCGTCACGTCTCACATGACGGACATCACACCGGGACACCTCATTCGGCGGCGCGCCGGGCGTAGTTGAGGACCTTTTCGCCGAGAAGGTCCTCGATCTCGTCGAGCAGGACGAGCGCGTCGCGCGAGACCTCGGCCGCCTTGCGCCCGGCCAGCATCTCCTGGCTGATGTGGCCGACGAGGGCCCCCTCGATCCAGGCGAGCTGACCACCCACCAGGCCCGGCAGCGGATCGTCCGCCGTCGCGCCCACCTCCTCACGGAGGGTCGTGACGACGGCGTCCAGCACCTCCTGCTGGAGGCGGCCGAGGCGGGCCTGGAGCGTGGGCGCCTCCTCGATGACCCGCATGAAGTCGGCGAAGCCGTCCATCAGTCCGAGTTCCGGCGACACCGCGACGACCAGGGCCCGCAGCTCCCGCAGCACCGCCTCGGCCGCCGACTCCCCCTTGTCACGGGCGCGGACGAAGCGGGCCACCCGCTGGGTGACGCCCTTCATCCGGTCGAGGAAGAGGTCCTCCTTGGCGGGGAAGTAGTTGTAGACGGTGTTGACGGAGACGTCCGCCAGCTCGGCGATCTCGGCGACGGTCACCGTGACGAAACCGCGCTCCAGGAACAGCCCGGTCGCGAGGTCCGAGATGTGCTGCCTGGCCTGGCGCTTCTTGCGTTCCCTGAGTCCCTCAGCCATCCGCCCATCGTAGGGCCGGTGCGTGAGCCGATGAAAAATTGGTGTCATTGCATTTTTCAAGCGACTCTGTTTTTGTGGTCACTATGCCAATCATCAGTACGGCCGGGCTCGCCCGGACCTTCGACAGCGGGAACGGGCCGGTCCACGCCGTGCGGTCCGTCGACCTGACGGTCGCCGCGGGCGAGATCGTCGGCCTCCTCGGCCCCAACGGGGCGGGCAAGACCACGACTCTGCGGATGCTGACCACCCTGCTCGCCCCCACCGGCGGCACGGCCACCGTCGCCGGGCACGACCTGGCCGACAACCCGGCCGGGGTGCGCGCCAAGTGCGGACACGTCGCCCAGTCCGGCGGTGTCGACCCCCACCTCACCGTGCGGGAGGAGCTGGTCACCCAGGGGCGGCTGTACCGGCTGAGCAGGGCGGACGCGACCGCGCGGGCCGCGGAACTGGCCCGCGGGCTCGGCCTCGACGATCTGCTCGACCGGAAGGCGGTCACGCTCTCGGGCGGTCAGCGCCGCCGCCTGGACATCGCGATGGGCATCGTCCACCGCCCGCCCGTCCTCTTCCTCGACGAGCCCACCACCGGACTCGACCCGGGCAGCCGCACCGATCTGTGGGACCTGGTGCGCGGGCTGCGCGACGAATTCGGCACGACGGTCGTACTCACCACCCACTACCTCGACGAGGCGGACGCGCTCGCCGACCGGCTGATCGTGATCGACCGGGGCGTGGTCGTGGCCGAGGGCACCCCGGCCGCCCTGAGGGCCGAGCACGCCGGCTCCCCCGCCGCCTCGCTCCAGGACACCTTCCTCGCGATCACCGGCCGCGCCGCCGCGCCCGCCGATGCCGCACCCCTCTCCGTACAGGGGCTTTGATGCTTCTCCATGACATCGCGCTCGTCTTCGGGCGCTACGCCCGCCAGACCCTGCGCTCCCGCTTCCAGATGCTCTTCGGCGTACTGATGCCGCTGCTGTACCTGCTCTTCTTCGGCCCGCTCCTCGACGGTCTGCCGCTCGGCTCGTCCGGCGACTCCTGGCAGGTCCTGATCCCCGGACTGCTGCTTCAACTCGCCCTGTTCGGTGCCTCGTTCGCCGGATTCTCGATCATCGTCGAGAAGTCCACGGGGGTCGTGGAGCGGATGCGGGTGACGCCGGTCAGCAGACTGGCGCTGCTGCTGGGCCGGGTCCTGCGGGACGCCCTGCTCTTCATGCTCCAGGCGGTGCTGCTGGTGCTGGCCGCCCTGCTCATGGGCCTGCGCGCGCCCCTGCCCGGGGTGCTGATCGGTTTCGCGTTCGTCGGTCTGCTCACGGTCGCGCTGGCCTCGCTGTCCTACGCGCTGGCCATGAAGGTGGCGACGCCGCAGGAGTTCGGACCCGTCATCAACGCGGTGACCATGCCGGCGATGCTGCTCTCCGGCCTGATGCTGCCGATGACTCTGGGACCGGCGTGGCTGGACATCACGTCGCGCTTCACACCGTTGCGCTATCTCGTGGACGCGGTGCGGGACGCGTACGTGGGCTCGTACGCCACCTCGCACATGCTGTACGGGGCAGTGATGGCGGTCGTCTTCGCGGTCGCGGCCGTGGCGGTGGGTGCCCGGGTCTTCCGCCGGGTGGGGCACTAGCCTGACGGCATGGTCAATCTGACACGTATCTACACGCGCACCGGCGACCAGGGCACCACCGCCCTCGGCGACATGAGCCGGACCGCCAAGACCGATCTGCGGATCTCCGCGTACGCCGACACCAACGAGGCCAATGCCGTCATCGGTACCGCGATCGCGCTCGGGCAGCTCTCCGAGGAGGTCGTGAAGGTCCTCGTCCGTGTGCAGAACGACCTGTTCGACGTGGGCGCGGATCTGTCGACCCCGGTCGTCGAGGACCCGGCGCTGCTAAAAAAAATGGCCCCACCGTTGCGGGTGGAACAGAGCTACATCGACAGCCTGGAGGCGGACTGCGACCACTTCCTGGAGCAGCTGGAGAAGCTGCGCAGCTTCATCCTGCCCGGTGGTACGCCGGGGGCGGCGCTGCTCCACCAGGCGTGCACGGTGGTCCGGCGCGCGGAGCGGTCCACCTGGACGGCGCTGGAGGTGCACGGCGAGGTGATGAACGCGCTGACCGCGACGTATCTCAACCGCCTCTCCGACCTGCTGTTCATCCTCGCGAGGACGGCGAACAAGGAGGTCGGCGACGTGCTGTGGGTTCCGGGCGGCGAGCGGTAGCCGTCCCGGTCCGCGAACCGGGACGGGCCGGGGTCAGCGCGACGGCCCCGGCGCCGCCTTCGGGAACAACGTGTAGCTGCCCGCGATGACCACGTTGAGCCCGATCACGAACAGCATCTTCTGCTGCCACGCCTGCAACGACGACACATCGCCGTCCCCGCCCACGTACCAGACGGCCGCCTGGAGCAGCGCCATCGCGGTCACCGCCGCGACCGTCCACCGCGCCGCGACCTTCCACTCGTGCGCCGCGCGTGCCATGCCGTACTTCGGCGGTTTCACCGGCGGCGGTCCGCCCGCGAAGCGGTGCGCCACCCGGGCGTCGACCCAGCGGATCGTGGAGTGGCCGAGCCCCACCGTGAAACCGATGTAGACCGCGGCGAGCCCGTGCTTCCAGTCGGGCTGCGCCCCGTTCTTCAGGTCGATGGCGGTCACCACCAGCAGCACGACCTCCAGCAGCGGCTCGCACAGCAGCACGGCCGCGCCCAGCCTCGGCTTCTTCGCCGGGTACCTCAGCGCGAGCCCCACGGCCAGCAGCACCCAGAAGGCGACTTCGCAGAGCACGATCAGCGTGACGATCACGTCACTTCTCCTTCCCCTCACCTCCAGCCTTCCGGCCGCGCCGCCCGGATTCGTCGTCGGCAGTGACGAACCGCGACTGCATCCTTCGATGTACTCGCGCCTCACCCCCGGTACGGAGGTCCGGGCGCGGGCCGCCGTGTTGGATGGGAGGGTGTTCTCCATCGCCCGGCCGCACCGCCACGACGTGCTCATGGCCGCCATCGGACTCTTCGGCGGCCTCGTCCTGTGGGCGCTCGGCCTGCACATACAGGGCGAGCGGGCCTTCATCGCCCCGTGGGTCTCCCTGGTGCCGCTCGCCGTCGTCTCGGGGCTCGAACTGGTACGCAGGACCGCCCCGCAGGCGGCCCTGGTCATCGGCACCATCGCACTGGTCGCGGACCAGTTCACGGTCGGGAACCTCGCTACGGTCCTGATGTTCACGGATCTCATGTACGCGGCCGTGCTGTACGGAAAACCGTCCGCCGCCCGCCGCATCCCGGTGACCACGTTCCTGATCACGGTCGGGATCACCATCGGGTTCCTGGCGTGGTTCCGCAACCCCCAGGCGCTGCTCATCGGCGTCGTCACCGGCATGGTCTCGTTCCTGCCCGCCATCACCGGGGTCAGCGTCCGCAACCACCGGGACGCCGCCGAGGCAGCCCGGCTGCGCGCCGACCAGACCGCGCTGCTGGCCGAGATGGACCGGACCCAGGCGGTGACCGCCGAGCGCACCCGGATGGCCCGCGAACTGCACGACATGGTGGCCAACCACCTCTCGGCGATCGCCATCCACTCCACCGCCGCGCTCTCCATCGACGACCCGGACACCTCGCGCGACGCGCTCGGAGTGATCCGGGAGAACAGCGTCGACGGCCTCGCCGAGATGCGCCGGCTGATCGGGCTGCTGCGCACCGGCGGGGCCGACTCGGCTCCCGCCGCCTCGCCGACGCTCGCCTCGCTGGACGCACTGGTCGACCAGGCCCGTACGAGTGCCGCGTCGAGCGGCCTGACCTGCACGTTCGAGGAGACCCGGGACGAACGTGGCCCGCTCGCCGCGCCGGTCGAGCTGGCCGCGTACCGGATCGTCCAGGAGTCCCTGACGAACGCGCTCAAGCATGCCGCGCCCGGCCCGGTCGTGGTGCGGCTCGGGCAGTCCGGCAAGCTGCTCACGGTGGAGGTCAGCAGTGTGATCGGGGACCGCCCCGGGCCGCGCGCACCCGGCTCGGGGGCCGGCCTGGTGGGAATGCGGGAACGGGTGGCGCTGCTGGGCGGTGCGATCGAGGCCGGTCCGTCCTCCGACGGCGACGGTACGAAGATCTGGCGGGTACGGGCCGAACTGCCCGTGGAGGAAGGGGCGTCGAGGACATGACGATCCGGGTTGTGGTCGCCGAGGACCAGTCGGCGGTACGGGCGGGACTGGTGCTCATTCTGCGCAGCGCGCCCGACATCGAGGTCGTGGGCGAGGCCGGGGACGGCGAGGAGGCGGTGCGCCTGGCCCGCGAACTCCGGCCGGATCTGGTGCTGATGGACGTGTCGATGCCGCGGCTGGACGGGGTGTCGGCGACCGGGCAGGTGGTGGCCGAACAGCTCGCGGACGTACTGGTGCTGACGACGTTCGATCTGGACGAGTACGTCTTCGGGGCACTGCGGGCGGGGGCCGCGGGGTTCCTGCTGAAGAACACCGACGCGCGCGATCTGCTCGAAGCCGTACGCACGGTGGCCCGGGGCGAGGGGCTGATCGCCCCGGCCGTGACGCGCCGTCTGATCGCCGAGTTCGCCGGGACCGCTCCCGTACGGCCGGCGAACGCGCCCGACCCCTCGGTGCTCGACGCGCTCACCCGGCGGGAGCGGGAGGTTCTGGGCTGTCTCGGCGAGGGGTTGTCGAACGCCGAGATCGCGGTCCGGCTCTCCATGGCGGAGGCGACGGTGAAGACACATGTGAGCAGGTTGCTGGGCAAGCTGAAGCTGCGCAGCCGGGTCCAGGCAGCCGTACTCGCACAGGAGTTGGGCATCTGAGGTTTAGCCGCGAACTTTGGTCCAGACCTCTTGACGATTGGTCCAGACCTTCCTAATCTCACCGAGCACACTGCGGTGAGCACGCCATGACAGGGCGGGCTCAGGGCGGCGCAGGGTTTGCAGTCCACGGACCACCGTTCCTAGCCAGTGTGCATGAGTGAGTCTTGGACCCACCGATGTGTACTGGGCGCATCCCGAACGGTTTTGGATGCGCTGGGTTGCCGCTTTCTCGTCCCGTTCGGCGGCACGTCTCTGGGGGCGTGGTCCGTTGCGGGTGGGCGGGTTCCCTCACGCCCTCGGACACCTGGCCCGGCCTGGGCGGTCCGATGCCCCGCACGATCACTCCGGTCGTGTGGGGGCGGTGCCGTCCGACGCCGGACCGGGTGTCCGAGGGCGCGTCGTCCGATCGCGATACCGGCGGCATCATGACGGGACATTCTGCGGTGCGGGGTGGCCAGCGGTTTCTGCCAGTGCTGGGCACCCCACAGGGAGGTGTAGGCGGGGTCGACCGCGACAATGCCCAGGCCCTGTTCGGCTGCCATGGAGACCAGCCGGGCCTTGAGTCTGCCGGTCGGAATGCCCGAGATCAGCTGCCGGAACCGCTTCCTGCGGCCGTGCTTCTCGCGGGTCTTCTCGGCGGTGAAGTCGAGGTCTTCGATGGCGATCGCGGCGACACCGGCCTGCTTGGCCCAGTTGATCAGCCGGGTCAGGGCGTGGCGGATCTGTGCGTCGCGGTGATCGGCGGTGCCGGACAGGTCGTAGCCGAAGCGGTGCGGGTCGCCGACCGGATTGCCGTGCCGGTCGAGGCGGTAGGCGGCGAAGTGGTCGGCGTTGGTGTCGACACCGATCATGCCCCGGGCGCGGGCGGTGGCCAGCGGCATGGTCTGCACGACGGGGCGTTGCCAGGACGCGGTGAGGTACCAGCGGCGGCGGTCCACGTCGAGGTGGATGCGGTAGGCGACGGCCCGGTTCGCGGTGATGCGGTCGGCCCACTCCTGGCCCCGGTGCGCGAACGCCACGGTCGAGGTGAGGGTGTACCGGCCGTGCTTGGCGTCGGCCAAGTGCGCGAGCGGGGCAGGCAGTTTGATGCTCACCTCGCCGTCCGGGGTGACGCGGATCGTTTCGTTCCCGAACCGCTTCCCCGACTCGCCATCCGCAGCGATGAACCAGCGCTCCGCCTCCCAGCGCTCCCGCCACTGCTCTTGGGTGAGGTGGGCGTCGACGAGGTGGTGACGGGTGTTGAGGAGACGTTTGCCTCCGCGTACGACCCGGACGCGTCCGGCCTGCCGGTCACGGACCGCGGCATCGTGCCGGGCTTCCAGCACCGCGAGGCGTCGGGACTTGTGGAACCACTCGCCTTTGGAGCGGTAGCCACCGGCTGCCCGCTTCGTGCCCCTCGCGCCGATGGGGAGGGACAGTCGATGCCGCAGCGTCCCGATCCCGGCTTCCAGATTCCGGATGTGCGCCGCCTGACAACGCCGGGCCAGCGCCCACTGATCGTGTGTGGCTTTGGTGATCGCACCGGCGATCCGCGACGACGACTGGGCGGTCAGGTCCCGCTTACGCGACGCCCAGGTGCCCGCGCTGTGCTCCAGACCATCCGCACAACGGGCCCTGAGATCACGGGAAGCGAGCGCGCCTTGGTGCACACCGACCGCACGCAAAACCATCTCGTCCTGCGGGGTGAGGTGCTTGAGACGGTCCCGGACCGCCACCCCGCACGGCGCGGGCGCCACGAAGGGTGCCGTCAACTCCCGCACACCACCCACCACAACACCCTCTCCCCCAGACTGGAAACCTGCCACCTGCCCAACGAGCAGCAGACGCCAGGGTCACCCATTCGATCCCAGAACGTCCGTTCCCGCCCCGCGAAGCCGCCGACAGGACTCACTCCTGCCCACTACAACGCACTTCAGCTCAGCAAACCGACAGCAGCTCACCACCCCCACTCAGTACCGCGCACGCCCCCGGAAAGCAGCCGGGGAGACAGGTCCGCCCCCTGTCTCCCCGGTATTTCGTCGGCTGCCGTACGGGCGAGGCCACGTCGTACGGACCTCGGGCTCAGGCCACGTTGACCCGCTGGCCGGGCGGAGCCGCCTCCAGCCAGGCGAGGAATCCGGTCAGCGCGTCCTCGCTCATGGCCAGCTCCAGGCGGGTCTCCCGGTGGAGACAGCCGAGCACCACGGCGTCGGACAGGAGCGCCAGCTCCTCCTCGCCCTCGGGCAGCCGCCGGGCGACCACCTCGATCGAGGAACGCTCCAGGACCCGGCGCGGGCGAGGAGCGTAGGAGAAGACCCGGAACCAGTCGATCCGGTCCTCGCTGTACCGGGCGACCCCGTACACCCAGCCCTTGCCCGAAATATCGGGCTCTTCCGGAACGTTCCATCGCAGGCTGCAGTCGAAGGTCCCGCCGGAACGCTGAATCAGCCGCCGGCGCAGACCGAAGACGAAGAGTCCAATCAGGACCAGTGCGACGACCAGCCCGCCCACCCACAGCGCGAGGAACATCTCCACCGACCTCCTCGCGTCGTCGAGTAACGGATACCGCCAGAACTACAACCGCACCTGCATCGCCTCAGCCGCGGCACGGTCTGGAGTGGTCTCCAGCTCGGGCCGCGGCTGAGGGTAAAGCTACGTGGTCGCGGGGCGCTAGCGCACCGCCACCGCACGCAGTCGCACTTCGGCGCGCCGCTCGGAGGCAGCGTCCGTGTCCGACTTCGCGCGCTCCAGCGCACGCTCGGCGCGCTGGACATCGATCTCGTCCGCCAGCTCCGCGATCTCCGCGAGCAGCGAGAGCTTGTCGTCCGCGAACGAGATGAAACCGCCGTGCACAGCGGCGACCACGGTGCCGCCATCGCTCGTACGGATCGTCACCGGGCCCGATTCCAGCACACCCAGAAGCGGCTGGTGACCGGGCATGACGCCGATGTCGCCGGACGTGGTGCGCGCGACGACCAGGGTGGCCTCGCCGGACCAGACACTGCGGTCCGCGGCGACCAGCTCGACGTGCAGCTCAGCAGCCAAGGGTGGCTCCTCGGGTCACCACCCGGCCGTTCGAGCCGGGTGTTGGGTCAATTCTACGGGGCGTGGTGAGGGGGACGGGACACACCCGTCCCCCTCGGTGAGCCATGGGCTCAGGAGACGCCGAGCTCCTTGGCGTTGGCCTTGAGGTCCTCGATGCCACCGCACATGAAGAACGCCTGCTCGGGGAAGTGGTCGTACTCACCGTCGCAGATCGCGTTGAACGCGGCGATCGACTCGTCGAGCGGAACGTCCGAACCGTCCACGCCGGTGAACTGCTTGGCGACGTGGGTGTTCTGCGACAGGAAGCGCTCGACACGACGGGCACGGTGGACAACGAGCTTGTCCTCCTCGCCCAGCTCGTCGATACCGAGGATCGCGATGATGTCCTGGAGGTCCTTGTACTTCTGGAGGATCCCCTTGACACGCATGGCGGCCTCGTAGTGGTCCGCCGCGATGTAACGCGGGTCCAGGATCCGGGACGTGGAGTCCAGCGGGTCCACGGCCGGGTAGATGCCCTTCTCGGAGATCGGACGGGAGAGAACCGTCGTCGCGTCGAGGTGGGCGAAGGTGGTGGCCGGGGCCGGGTCGGTCAGGTCGTCCGCGGGGACGTAGATCGCCTGCATCGAGGTGATCGAGTGACCACGGGTCGACGTGATGCGCTCCTGCAGCAGACCCATCTCGTCGGCCAGGTTCGGCTGGTAACCCACCGCGGACGGCATACGGCCGAGCAGGGTGGACACCTCGGAGCCGGCCTGGGTGTACCGGAAGATGTTGTCGATGAAGAAGAGCACGTCCTGCTTCTGCACATCGCGGAAGTACTCCGCCATGGTCAGACCGGCCAGCGCGACGCGAAGACGCGTGCCCGGCGGCTCGTCCATCTGACCGAAGACAAGCGCCGTCTTGTCGATGACGCCCGAGTCGGCCATTTCCTCGATGAGGTCGTTGCCCTCACGGGTACGCTCGCCGACACCGGCGAACACCGACACACCGTCGTGGTTGTTGGCCACGCGGTAGATCATTTCCTGGATCAGAACGGTCTTGCCGACACCGGCACCACCGAACAGACCGATCTTTCCACCCTTGACGTACGGGGTGAGAAGGTCGATGACCTTGACGCCGGTCTCGAACATCTCGGTCTTCGACTCGAGCTGGTCGAAGTTGGGCGCCTTGCGGTGGATCGGCCAGCGCTCGGTGACCTCGGCCTCGGCCTCGGGCTTGTTCAGGATCTCACCAAGGGTGTTGAACACCTTGCCCTTGGTCATCTCGCCGACCGGCACCGTGATGCCGGTGCCCGTGTCGGTCACCGCGGCCTGGCGGACCAGACCGTCGGTGGGCTGCATCGAGATCGCGCGGACCACGCCGTCGCCGAGGTGCTGGGCGACCTCGAGGGTCAGCTTCTTGAGCTTGCCGTCCTCGGCCGGGTCGGCCACCTGGACAGTCAGCGCGTTGTAGATCTCCGGCATCGCGTCGACGGGGAACTCCACGTCGACGACCGGGCCGATGACCCGGGCGACGCGGCCCGTGGCAACGGCCGTCTCAACTGTGGTGGTCATTACTTGTCACTCCCCGCGGTCGCGTCGGCCAGCGCACTGGCGCCACCGACGATCTCGCTGATTTCCTGGGTGATTTCGGCCTGGCGGGCCGCGTTGGCAAGCCGGGAGAGCGTCTTGATGAGCTCACCGGCGTTGTCGGTGGCCGACTTCATCGCACGGCGGCGGGCAGCGTGCTCGGAAGCAGCGGCCTGCAGCAGCGCGTTGTAGATCCGGCTCTCGACGTACCGCGGAAGCAGGGCGTCGAGGACGTCCTCCGCCGACGGCTCGAAGTCGAACAGCGGCAGGATCTCGCCCTTGCCGACCTCGTCCTTCGTGGCATCGAGACTGAGCGGCAGCATCCGGTCGTCGACCGGGTTCTGCGTCATCATCGACACGAACTCCGTGAAGACGATGTGCAGCTCGTCCACGCCGCCCTCGGCGGTCTCCTGGGTGACCGCTTCGATCAGCGGGCCGGCAGCCCGCTTCGCATCCGCGTACGTCGGGCTGTCGGTGAAGCCGGTCCACGAATCCGCGATCTTGCGCTCGCGGAAGCCGTAGTAGGCGACACCCTTGCGGCCGATCACATACGTGACGACCTCCTTGCCCTCGCCCCGGAGCCGTTCGGTCAGTCGCTCCGCGGCCTTGATGGCGTTGGAGGAGTAACCGCCGGCCAGACCGCGGTCGCTCGTGATGAGCAGGATCGCGGCCCGTGCCGGGGTGTCGGCCTCGGTGGTCAGCGGGTGCTTGGTGGTGGAGCCGGTCGCCACCGCGGTCACCGCACGGGTGAGCTCGGTCGCGTACGGCGTCGACGCCGCCACCTGGCGCTGCGCCTTGACGATGCGCGAAGCGGCGATCATCTCCATCGCCTTGGTGATCTTCTTCGTGGCGGTGACGGAGCGAATGCGGCGCTTGTAAACGCGAAGCTGAGCGCCCATCGATCAGCCCTCGCCCAGGAGCTTGCCGTCCGAGGTCTCGAACTGCTGCTTGAAGGCGGCGACCGCGTCGGCGACCGACTGCAGCGTGTCGTCGGACATCTTGGCGCCCTCGGCGATGCTGGTCAGGAGGTCCTTGCGCTCACGGCGCAGGTACTCCAGCAGCTCACTCTCGAAGCGACGGATGTCCTCGACCGGGACGTCGTCCATCTTGCCGGTGGTGCCGGCCCAGATGGAGACGACCTGCTCCTCGACCGGGTACGGAGAGTACTGCGGCTGCTTCAGCAGTTCGACCATGCGCTTACCGCGCTCCAGCGACGCCTTCGAGGCCGCGTCCAGGTCGGAACCGAAGGCGGCGAACGCCTCCAGCTCGCGGTACTGGGCGAGGTCGACACGGAGACGGCCGGAGACCTGGCGCATCGCCTTGTGCTGGGCGGAACCACCGACACGGGAGACCGAGATACCGACGTTCAGGGCCGGACGCTGACCGGCGTTGAACAGGTCGGACTCCAGGAAGCACTGGCCGTCGGTGATGGAGATGACGTTGGTCGGGATGAACGCCGACACGTCGTTCGCCTTGGTCTCGACGATCGGGAGGCCCGTCATCGAACCGGCGCCCATCTCGTCGGAGAGCTTCGCGCAGCGCTCCAGCAGACGCGAGTGGAGGTAGAAGACGTCGCCCGGGTAGGCCTCACGGCCCGGCGGACGGCGCAGCAGAAGCGACACGGCGCGGTAGGCGTCGGCCTGCTTCGAGAGGTCGTCGAAGATAATCAGGACGTGCTTGCCCTGGTACATCCAGTGCTGGCCGATGGCCGAACCGGTGTACGGCGCCAGGTACTTGAAGCCGGCCGGGTCGGACGCCGGGGCGGCGACGATGGTCGTGTACTCGAGCGCGCCGGCCTCTTCGAGGGCACCGCGCACGGAGGCGATGGTGGAGCCCTTCTGACCGATGGCGACGTAGATGCAGCGCACCTGCTTGTTCACGTCGCCCGTGCGCCAGTTGTCGCGCTGGTTGATGATCGTGTCGACGGCCAGAGCGGTCTTACCCGTCTGACGGTCACCAATGATCAGCTGACGCTGGCCGCGGCCGATCGGCACCATGGCGTCGACGGCCTTGTAGCCGGTCTGCATCGGCTCGTGCACCGACTTACGGACCATGACGCCAGGGGCCTGCAGCTCGAGGGCGCGGCGGCTGTCGGTCGCGATCTCGCCGAGACCGTCGATCGGGTTGCCGAGCGGGTCGACGACGCGGCCGAGGTAACCCTCGCCGACGCCGACGGAGAGCACCTCACCGGTGCGCTGCACCGGCTGGCCCTCTTCGATGCCGCTGAACTCGCCGAGGACGATCGCACCGATCTCGCGCTCCTCGAGGTTGAGGGCGAGACCGAGGGTGCCGTCCTCGAACTTCAGCAGCTCGTTCGCCATGGCCGAGGGAAGACCCTCGACCTTTGCGATGCCGTCGCCGGCAACGCTGACCGTACCGACCTCCTCGCGCGAGGCCGCGTCCGGCTTGTACGACTGGACAAAGTTCTCCAGCGCGTCCCGGATCTCCTCCGGCCGGATCGTGAGCTCCGCCATCTGGGTTCCCTGCTCTCCTTGTTGGGCCCGAAGTTTCTTAAGGGGGTCTGGGGGCCGACCCCCAGGAATCTTCTGCAATTTCTGCACGGCCCAACCGGGCCGCTGGTCTTGCTCTGTTCTGTTGCTGCGTTGCGCTGGTCAGCCGGCCATGCGACGGGTCGCCTCTTCGAGGCGCTCCGAGATGGTGCCGTTGATGACCTCGTCGCCGACCCGCACCACGATCCCGCCGAGGACCGTGGGGTCCACATCGAGATTCAGGTGCATCGGGCGGCCGTAGATCTTCGCCAGTGCGGCGCCGAGGCGCTGCTTCTGCTGATCGCTCAGCGGCACTGCCGAGGTGACCACGGCGACCATGCGGTCCCGGCGCTCCGCGGCAAGCTTGGAGAGGGACTCGAGTCCCGCTTCCAGGCTACGTCCACGCGGCTGGGTGACAAGCCGCGTGACGACGCGCTCGGTGGTGGGCCGCGCCTTGCCGCCGAGCAGGCTGCGCAGCAGCTGCCCCTTGGCGGCGGTGGACGCGGACCGGCTGGTGAGCGCGGCGCGCAGCTCCTTGTCGGAGGCGACGATCCGGCCGAACCGGAACAGCTCGTCCTCGACGTCGTCGAGGTCTCCGCTGCGCTGGGCGGCGGTGAGGTCCGCGGTGTTCGCCAGTTCCTCGACCGAGTCGACCAGGTCACGCGACTGCGACCAGCGGGAGCGGACCATGCCGGAGATCAGGTCGACGGTCTCGCCGCCCACCTGACCGCGCAGCAGTCGTCCGGCCAGCTCCGCCCTGGCCTCGCCGGCCTGCGACGGGTCGGTCAGGACCCGCCGCAGTGAGACCTCGCGCTGGAGCAGCGCCGTTACGGCGGCCAGCTCCTCGGCGAGCTTCGCCGCGTCGACCGACGTGTTGTCGGTCAGCGCGTCGAGCGACTCACGTGCGGCAGCCAGTGCCTCGCGGCTCGCGCCGTTCATCGGACGGCCTCGGCCTTCGCCTCGAGCTCGTCGAGGAAACGGTCGACGGTGCCGCTCTGCCGGGCGTGGTCCTCAAGGGACTCGCCGACGAGCTTGCCGGCCAGGTCGGTGGCGAGCTTGCCCACGTCCTGACGCAGCGCGGAGGCCGCGGCCTTGCGGTCGGCCTCGATCTGGGCGTGGCCGGCAGCGATGATCTCCTCGCGCTGCCGCTGGCCTTCCGCCCGCATCTCCTGCAGGATCACAGCGCCCTGCTCCTGCGCCTCCTGGCGCAGGCGCGCGGCTTCGTGGCGGGCCTCGGCGAGCTGAGCCTTGTACTGCTCAAGCACGCTCTGGGCCTCGGTCTGGGCCGCATCGGCCTTTTCGATACCGCCTTCGATGGCCTCGCGGCGCTCTTCCAGAACCTTGTTGATGTTCGGGAGGAGCTTCTTGGCGAGGAAACCGAAGACGATGACAAAGGCGATGAAGCCAATGACGAGCTCAGGGATCGGCGGGACAAGCGGGTTTTCCGGCTTCTCCGCCGCGAGCTGAACCAGAGGGTTCACGTCAGTGCCTTCCGTCGAATGGTCTGTTCGCGACCAGTCAGGAGGTCGGGTAGACGAACGGCATGACCAGACCGATCAGGGCGAGCGCCTCACAGAAGGCGAAGCCGAGGATCTGGTTGGCGCGGATCAGGCCGGCAGCCTCGGGCTGACGGGCGAGAGCCTGGGTGCCGTTACCGAAGATGATGCCGACGCCGACGCCGGGGCCGATGGCGGACAGGCCATAACCGACGGAGCTGAGGGAACCGGTGACGGCGGCAAGGGTCTGGGACATGCCAGTTCTTCCTTCTCTTTCACGGACCGGCGGGGGTTGGCCACCGGACGACTGGGGGTATGGGAGGCGCGATCAGTGGTGCTCGGCGACAGCGCCCTGGATGAAGGTGCACGCCAGAAGCACGAAGACGTACGCCTGAACGGCCTGGATGAACAGCTCGAAGGCGGTCATCACGATGACCATCACGAACGACACACCCGCGTAGGCGATACCGATGCCGTTGAGCAGGTACCAGCTGGCGATGGTGAAGAGCAGCAGCAGCGTGTGACCCGCGAACATGTTCGCGAAGAGTCGGACCGCGTGCGTGAACGGGCGGACCAGGACGTTCGAGAAAAACTCGATGACCATGATCAGCGGCAGAACCCCACCGAGCGACTTGTCGTAGCCCGTCAGGTTCTTCAAGCCACCGACGAAGCCGTGCCTCTTGAAGGTGACGCTCATCCAGAGGACGTAGACGATCAAGGCCAGAGCAGCCGGGTACGCGATGATCGACGTCACCGGGAACTGGGCGAGCGGGATGATCGACCAGAGGTTCATCATCCACACGAAGAAGAAGATCGAGACCATCAGCGGGACGTACTTCTCGCCCTCGCGCTTGCCCAGCGTCTCGTAGACGATGCCGCGGCGTACGAAGTCGTAGCCGGCCTCGGCGACCATCTGCAGCTTGCCCGGAACGACCTTCGGCTTACGGAAGGCGGCCCAGAAGAAGCCGACGATGATGACCGTACCGAGGAGCGCCAACAGCATCGTCTTGTTGAAGTAGATGTTGCTGTCCGCGTCACCGAAGATCGGCTCGAACAGAAAAGAGTGCAAGCCAGGACCCGGGAAACCACAACCGTCGAAGATGTGGCAATCGGTCTCGAAGGCGAGCACCTGTGTCGGGTCAGCACTCACCGCGGGCTCCTTCAGCGTGGCGCATAGGTACGGCAACCTCGTTGTGTCGGCGCGGCGCGCAGCCGCGGTTCGGCACTGGACTGGTGTTACGGATGTGTGAGCGGCAGTCAGGCATTGAGCCTCGCGATCGAGCAGGCGTCAGCTCACATGCCCGCGCCCGCAGTGCCGCAGTTGGAACCGGACGATAGCAGGGTCTTGGACCCGCACTTATCCCGCCCCTACCCTTCACGACTTCGAGCCCGTGTTCTTGGGCTTTTCCGCCTTGTCGGACTCGGGTTCGACGTAAAGGATCTTGGCCTTCATGTGTGCACGCGTCTGTGCGCCGATCCACACGAGGGTCGTCGCGACCAGCGTGATCGCGAAAGCCCTCGGGTTGAACATCGTCGTGTCCTTGAAGGCGGCGACGAAGATGAACATCAGGAGAAGCTGAGCCGCATAGAGCATCAGCCCCATTGCCTGGAACAGGTGAGGCAGGGACCGTGCGGTCCGCTGCAGGACCACGAGTCCGATCCCCATGAAGACGATCACCACGATCGTCGCAACGGCCGCACCCACGGCTCCCTTGCCGCCGGCCACGCCAGCGCTGACGGCGGTGGCAACAGCACCGGCGACAGCGGTGGGTACAGCGGCTTGAAGGAGAGTCCGGGCGTCGTTGGACGGCATGGCGGCAGCTCCGCTTGCAGGGGGTGGGCAGTGTGTCGTCATGGACGAGCGTAGGCCCGGTCCGAGTCGATGCCTCGGGCCAATGGACCGTGCTACTCAGGTCCTTCGGCTCCGTCACCGGGCTTCGTGAACGGTATCACAAACTATTTGATGAGGTCTTTACCAAGAAAGTGTGCTTACTGTCACACGTGAGAGTGAATTCGCCCATGTGAGCAAGGCAACGAAATTTATTGTGTGCTATTGCCCCTTGGTGCCCGAATTCTCAATGTGCGGATTCAGCCCTGTCTCTGTCCGAAAAACGCGAACGGGGGCCGATGGCGGTCGCCCCGTTGACGCCGGAGACTCCCACGACGACCGGCGTGCGCTCCTGTGACTCGGGCCCCGTCTGCCCCATCCGGCTTTCCAGGGGCCCCTGTTGGGCCTCCGCCGACTCGGTCCCGGGCTCCTCGTCCCGCCGCCTATGGCGATAGCGCGGCGGTACGAAGCGTTCCGCCCAGTACGGCGCCCGCGGGGTGAAGCGGGGCATCAGCAGCAGTACGAGGCCCAGCGTGCTCATCCCCATGATCACCAGCACGATCCACAGGGACGCCGAGTGCACGGAGTAGCCGACCGCTCCGAAGGCGATCAGGGCCGACCAGAAGTACATGATCAGCACGGACCTGCTGTGCGAATGGCCGATCTCCAGCAGGCGGTGGTGCAGATGGCCGCGGTCCGCCGCGAACGGCGACTGGCCGTTCCAGGTCCGGCGCACGATCGCCAGCACCAGGTCGGCGGCCGGGACCGCGATGATCGTCAGCGGCAGCAGCAACGGGATGAAGACCGGCAGCATCGCCTGGGTGGCCTCGCGCTCGCTGCCCGCGAAGAGCTTCATCGTGTCCGGGTCTACCCGGCCCGTCACGGAGATCGCGCCGGCCGCGAGCACCAGCCCGATCAGCATCGAACCCGAGTCGCCCATGAAGATCCGCGCGGGATGCATGTTGTGCGGCAGGAAGCCCAGGCACATGCCCATCAGGATCGCCATGAAGAGCGTCGCCGGGGCCGCCGCCTCGATCATGTGCCCGTACCAGAGCCGGTACGTGTACAGGAAGAACGCAGCGGCGGCGATGCACACCATGCCCGCCGCGAGGCCGTCCAGACCGTCGACGAAGTTGACCGCGTTGATGGTGATGACGACCAGGGCGACCGTGAGCAGCGTGCCCTGCCATTGGGTGAGCGCGACGGTGCCGACGCCGGGGATCGGCAGCCACAGGATCGTCAGACCCTGGATGACCATGACCGCGGCGGCGATCATCTGCCCGCCGAGCTTGATCAGGGCGTCGATCTCGAACTTGTCGTCCAGGACACCGATCAGCCAGATCAGCGCGGCGCCGGAGAGCAGCGCCCGCGGCTCGGTGGAGAGCTGGAAGACCCAGTCGAGGTTATGGAGATGGGCCGCGACGATCAGTCCGGCGCACAGCCCGCCGAACATGGCGATGCCACCGAGCCTCGGTGTCGGTTCTCGGTGGACGTCACGCGCACGGATCGCGGGCATCGCCCCGATCGCGATGGCGAACTTACGCACCGGACCGGTCAGCAGATAGGTCACCGCGGCCGTGACACAGAGCGTCAGCAGGTAATCACGCACGGGCTGCCCCATAGATTTCGCCGGCCATCTCAGCCCACACCCTAAACCGTCCGGCAATCACCGACGGCCGCGCTGCACGGGCCTCATGACCGAGGACACAGTGCGCAGGCCGTTCGGTTCCGCACCGGACGCCTACCCCGGGTAGGGCGGATACCGCTCCGCCAGTTCCCGCACTTCCGCGCGGATGTCGCCGTCCTCACGCACCGCCGTCCCGAAGAGCACCGCGAGCCGGGCCATGTCGGTGTCGTCCATGCCCTGGGTGGTGACGGCCGCGGTGCCGAGCCTGATGCCCCGGGCGTCCCCGTACGGCAGCGCGCAGGTGTCCAGCACCAGGCCCGCCTCCGCCAGCCGGGTGCGGGCCGTCCGTCCGTCGACGCCCAACGGGGCCGGGTCCGCGACGATCAGGTGGGTGTCCGTGCCGCCCGTGGTGACCTCGAAGCCCTCCGCCTCCAGACCGGCCACCAGCACCCGGGCATGGGCCACCACCCGGTGCGCGTACGTCGTGAACGCCGGGGTGGACGCCTCCCCGAACGCGACGGCCTTCGCGGCGACCGTGTGCATCTGCGCACCGCCCTGGGTGAACGGGAAGACCGCCCGGTCGATCCGCTCCGCCAGCTCCGCACCGCACAGGATCATTCCGCCGCGCGGCCCGCGCAGCACCTTGTGCGTGGTCGCGCAGACCACATCGGCGTACGGCACCGGGTTCGGTGCCGCTCCCCCGGCGATCAGCCCCATCGGGTGCGCGGAATCGGCGATGAGATACGCGCCCACCTCGTCGGCGATCTCCCGGAACAGCTCGTAATCGGGGTGACGGGGGTACGAGATCGAGCCGCTCACGATCGCCTTGGGGCGGTGGGCACGGGCCAGGGCGCGCACCTGCTCGTAGTCGATCAGACCGCTCTCGGAGTCCACCCCGTAGCCGACGAACTCGAACCAGCGGCCGGAGAAGTTGGCGGGCGAACCATGGGTGAGATGTCCGCCGTACGGGAGCCCCATCGCGAGCACCGTGTCCCCGGGGCGGAGCAGGGCGGCGTACGCGGCCAGGACCGCGGAGGAGCCGGAGTGCGCCTGGACGTTGGCGTGCTCGGCGCCGAAGAGCGAGGTGGCGCGGCGGCAGGCGATGCGTTCGGCGGCGTCGGCCTGCTCGCAGCCGCCGTGGTGGCGGGCGCCGGGATAGCCCTCGGCGTACTTGTTGGCGAGCGGTGAGCCGAGGGCGGCGAGGACCGCGGGCGAGGTGAAGTTCTCGGCGGCGGTCAGCTGCAGGGTGCTGGACTGGCGGTGCAGCTCCCCCAGCAGCACGGCGGCGATCTCCGGATCCTCCCGGAGCAGGGCGTCGAAGTCCTGCGGCAGGGCGGTCCCGGGGGCGGAGGGCGGTGCGGCTGGAGTGGTGACCGGCATCGATGGGCTCCGGACCTGGGGAGGGGTGCGCTGGCGTCAGGTCCAATGTAGGCCCGCGACGGGCCTCCTGCCTGCTGTGCGGCGCCGTCGTGCACCCGTTGGGCCCTCCCCTGCCCGGACGGTGCGTACGCCCGTCAGAGTGGCGCGGACGCGATGTTGCAGGCACGCCCGTCAGTGCGGTGCGGGTACGCCTGTCAGCGCCGTGACGACCGGGTCGAGGGCCTGGTTGATCTCGTCGCCGACCGAACGGAAGAACGTGATCGGGGCGCCGTACGGGTCGTACACCTCGTCCGCCTCGGCGGTGGGGGCCAGCAGCCAGCCGCGCAGCGCGGCCGCGGCGCGGACCAGTGCGCGGGCGCGCTCGACGACGCCCTCG
Source organism: Streptomyces sp. NBC_01591 (assembly GCF_035918155.1). Taxonomy (NCBI): domain Bacteria; kingdom Bacillati; phylum Actinomycetota; class Actinomycetes; order Kitasatosporales; family Streptomycetaceae; genus Streptomyces; species Streptomyces sp. NBC_01591. Next base: position 6,016,897 of record NZ_CP109327.1, on the reverse strand, counting down.
TCCCGCGGGTCGGGCAGCGTGGCGGGGTCTATCGCCCGGACCAGCCGGGTGAATTCCTTGAGGGTGAAGGTGCGCAGGCCGGCCGAGTGACCCATCGAGATCACCTGCGCGCGGTGGTCGCGGGTGGCGGTGAGCACCAGGTCGGCGCGGATCACGTGCTCGTCGAGCAGTTCCCGGCCGACGAAGCCGTTGGTGTCGGCGCCGAAGTCGGCGAGGACGGTCTCGGCGTTGGCCTCCATGGGGGCGCCTTCATGGCCCCAGGTGCCCGCGCTCTCCACGATCAGTCCGCCGCCGAGCGGATCGCCGAGGCGGTCCACCAGGGCATGGCGGGTCAGCCGCTCGGTGATCGGTGAGCGGCAGACGTTGCCGGTGCTGACGTGGAGGATGCGGAAAGAGTCGGCCCGCCCCGCTATGCCACGCCCCTCAGGGGCGGTCAATTGGCCACCTCGAGGTCGGGTACCACCTTGCGGAGCTCCTCGACGGAGAGCGCGCCGGCACGCAGCAGCACGGGGACCTTGCCGGTCACGTCGACGATCGACGAGGGCACGATGCCGGGCGTCGGGCCGCCGTCCAGGTAGACGGAGACGGAGTCGCCGAGCATCTCCTGGGCCGAGTCGCAGTCCTCTGGGGCGGGGTGGCCGGTGAGGTTGGCGCTGGAGACGGCCATCGGGCCGACCTCCGTGAGCAGTTCGATGGCGACGGGGTGCAGCGGCATCCGGATGGCGACGGTGCCGCGGGTGTCCCCGAGGTCCCACTGGAGCGACGGCTGGTGCTTGGCGACGAGCGTGAGGGCGCCGGGCCAGAAGGCGTCGACGAGCTCCCAGGCCTGCTCGGAGAAGTCGGTGACCAGGCCGTGCAGGGTGTTCGGGGAGCCGATCAGGACGGGGGTCGGCATGTTGCGGCCGCGGCCCTTGGCGTCCAGCAGATCGGCGACGCCCTCGGAACTGAAGGCGTCCGCACCGATGCCGTACACGGTGTCGGTGGGCAGCACGACCAGTTCGCCGCGGCGGACGGCCGACGCGGCCTCACGCAGACCCGTCGTACGGTCGGTCGCGTCGTTGCAGTCGTATCGCCGTGCCATCAGCCGGCCTCCTCAAGCGTGTACGGGTGTCGCGGGTACGGGTCGTGCGGGTGCTGGCCGCCGCTCACGGCATGGCCTTGCGGGCCGTGGCGAACCGGGGCCGGTTGTTCAGGTCGGGGTGGTCGGCCGCGTCCGCCCAGCCGCGCTCCTCGGTGAAGATCCACGGCACCTGGCCGCCCTGGGTGTCGGCGTGCTCGATGACGACGAGGCCGCCGGGGCGCAGCAGGCGGTGTGCGGTGCGTTCGATGCCGCGGATGGTGTCGAGGCCGTCCTCGCCGGAGAAGAGGGCCATCTCCGGGTCGTGGTCGCGGGCCTCGGGTGCCACGTACTCCCATTCGGTGAGCGGGATGTACGGCGGGTTGGAGATGACCAGGTCGACCTGGCCGTCCAGCTCGGGGAGGGCGGTCAGCGCGTCTCCCTGGTGGACGGTGACCCTGGAGCCGTCGGCGTTCTTCCTGGTCCACTCGATGGCGTCGTCGGAGAGCTCGACCGCGTGCACGCGCGAGCGCGGCACCTCCTGGGCCATGGCCAGGGCGATGGCGCCCGATCCGCTGCACAGGTCGACGACGGTCGGTTCGACGACGTCCATCGCGCGCACGGCGTCTATCGCCCAGCCGACGACCGATTCGGTCTCCGGGCGGGGGACGAAGACACCGGGTCCGACCTGGAGCTCCAGGTAGCGGAAGAAGGCGCGGCCGGTGATGTGCTGGAGCGGTTCGCGGGCCTCGCGGCGGGCGATGGCCTCCCAGTAACGGGCATCGAAGTCCGCGTCCGGCACCCGGTGCAGCTCGCCCCGCTTGACGCCGTGCACGAATGCGGCGAGTTCCTCCGCGTCGAATCGCGGCGAGGGCACACCGGCGTCGGCCAGCCGCTGGGTGGCCTGGGCCACCTCGGCGAGCAGCAGGTTCATCGCGGTTCTCCGTACGGTTTACGGGTGGGGCGGGCTTTGCTCACGCAGCGGCGAGCTTGGCGGCGGAGTCGGCGTCGACACACGCCTGGATCACGGAATCCAGGTCGCCGTCGAGCACCTGGTCCAAGTTGTACGCCTTGAAGCCGACGCGGTGGTCCGAGATCCGGTTTTCCGGGAAGTTGTACGTACGGATCTTCTCGGAACGGTCGACCGTACGCACCTGGCTGCGGCGTACGTCCGAAGCCTCCTGCTCGGCGGCTTCCTGGGCGGCCGCGAGCAGTCGCGAACGCAGGATACGCATGGCCTGCTCCTTGTTCTGGAGCTGGCTCTTCTCGTTCTGGCAGGAGGCGACGACACCGGTCGGCAGATGGGTGATGCGGACCGCCGAGTCCGTGGTGTTGACGGACTGGCCGCCGGGGCCCGAGGAGCGGTAGACGTCGATACGGAGATCGTTGGCGTGGATCTCGACGTCGACCTCCTCGGCCTCGGGCGTGACGAGCACACCGGCGGCGGAGGTGTGGATGCGGCCCTGCGACTCGGTGGACGGCACCCGCTGCACGCGGTGTACCCCGCCCTCGTACTTCATCCGGGCCCACACGCCCTGGCCGGGCTCGGTGGCCCCGTTGCCGCCCTTGGTCTTCACGGCGACCTGGACGTCCTTGTAGCCGCCGAGCTCGGACTCGGTGGAGTCGATGATCTCGGTCTTCCAGCCGACGCGCTCGGCGTAGCGCAGGTACATGCGCAGCAGATCGCCGGCGAACAGGGCGGACTCGTCGCCGCCCGCGCCCGCCTTGATCTCCAGGAGCACGTCCTTGTCGTCGCTGGGGTCGCGCGGGACCAGGAGGAGGCGGAGCTTCTCGGTGAGCTCTTCGCGCTGCTTCTCCAGCTCCTTGACCTCGGCGGCGAAGTCGGGGTCGTCGGCGGCGAACTCGCGGGCCGTCTCGATGTCGTCGCCGGTCTGCTTCCAGGAGCGGTACGTCGCGACGATCGGGGTCAGCTCGGCGTAGCGCTTGTTGAGCTTGCGCGCGTTGGCCTGGTCGGCGTGGACCGCCGGGTCCGCGAGCTTCTTCTCGAGATCGGTCTGTTCGCCGATCAGTTCCTCGACCGCCTCGAACATCTTCGGGCTCCTGGTTTCTTCACTCATACGTGCCTGCTGGACGGCGTGATGCCGGCCGGGCGGGGATACGGAACGGGGCCGCGTACCCCCGGCCGGAAAAAACGCCGGTCCCGACGCCCCCGGAAGAGGGCGCCAGGAACCGGCGCAGTGGCTCGCTACTTGCTGGCGGAGCCGGCAGCCTTGCCGAAGCGGGCCTCGAAGCGGGCCACGCGGCCACCGGTGTCGAGGATCTTCTGCTTGCCCGTGTAGAACGGGTGGCACTCGGAGCAGACGTCGGCGCGGATGGTGCCGCCGCCGATGGTGCTCCGGGTCGTGAACGACGCGCCACAGGTGCAGCTGACCTGCGTCTCGACGTACTCGGGGTGGATGTCGCGCTTCAAGGGTTTCTCCTAGGTTCGGGAGGGCGCCGGGTCGTACGCGCGGATTGCGCGTCCGTGAACCGGGGCCGACGTACCAGTCTGCCAGGACCGGCCGTATCTCCCAAAACCGGGGGCGGGCCGCAACTATTCCCGGCCCGCCCGGTCACCGCACGACACTGCCCGCGGTGCCCTTGTCGCCCGCCGACTTCTCGGTGGCGGAGGCGGGGATGGCCTTGTCCTGCGCGAGCGCGGACCAGACCTGCTGCGCGGACTCCTCCAGCGGTATGACGCGGTTCGGGTCGGCCGGGTCGTACTCCACGGGCAGCGTGACCATGTGGACGTCCTTCGAGTCGAGCCCCTTGAGGCCGTTCGCGAAGGCGGTGAGCTCCGGGACCGAGCCCAGGTCGGAGTCGGTGGTGATGATCTTGGTGGCCGTGTCCGCGAGGTCGAACAGGGTCTTCGGGTTCGAGAACACCCCGACGCTCTTGGCCTGTTCCATCAGCGCCTTCATGAATGCCTGCTGGAGCTGGATGCGGCCGAGGTCGCTGCCGTCGCCGACGCTCTTGCGGGTACGGACCAGGCCCAGCGACTGCTCTCCGTCGAGGGTGTGGGTGCCGGGTTCGAGCTTCAGATGGCTCTTGGGGTCGTCGATCGCCGCGGTGGTGGTGATCTCGACGCCGCCCAGCTCGTCGATGAGCTTCTTGAAGCCGGTGAAGTCGACTTCGAGGTAGTGGTCCATGCGGATGCCGGACATGGACTCGACGGTCTTGACCGCGCAGGCCGGTCCGCCGACCTCGTACGCCGTGTTGAACATCGCGCGCTGCAGGCCGGCGACGGTCTGCCCGGTCGTGTCGCTGGTGCAGTCGGGGCGGGTGATGAGGGTGTCGCGCGGGATGGAGACGACGGAGGCAGTCTTGTGGCCCTTGTTGATGTGCACGACCATCGCGGTGTCGGAGCGGGCCGTGCCCTCGTCGGCACCGTACTCGGAGTTCGCGCCGGACCGGGAGTCCGAGCCGAGCACGAGGATGTCCTGGGAGCCGTTGTCGACGTTGTCGGGGCGGTCCTTGCCGAGCGCGGCGTTGATGTCGACGGCCTTGAGATTGCCGTTGAGCTTGAAGTAGGCGTATCCCAGTCCGGCACCGCCGACGACCACGACACCGGCCAGGCTCCAGGCGATGATCGCCTTCGCCCTGCGGCGACGGGAGGGCTTCTTCCGGCGCTTGCCGGTGGGGCGTATTCGGCCCCCGCTCCCGTTCTGCTCGGTCATGGGTCTCCTTCGGTCGTCAGCTGTCCCCGGCTACCCCAGCAGCGGTGTTCGGGCACGGGAACGTCGACTTGTCGGTACTGCGTACGACGCCGTGGCTCGAAGAAGGGTTGCACAGCCACCTGTTGTTTCCGCGTGAGGACGAAACGGACACCCGGCATTGATGAACAGCCGGTGATACCGCGCTCACCTGCGGTTTCTTGTCCGATACAGCCATCACTGCGGCGCCCGTGGCGGGTCCGGCATGTGGCAAAGGTCTCGGAACGGCTACGGGGACCGAGTCGCCTGCGTCACATTCCGCGCGGCCCACGACACAGGGCCGCCCCCGTCACCGAAGTGACGGGGGCGGCCCTGTGGTTCAGCCGATCCGGTACGACGTCAGTCGTTGCCGTTGCCCGGGGCCGGCGTCGTCTTCTGGATCTGGAGCAGGAACTCCGCGTTGGACTGGGTCTTCTTCATCCGGTCCAGGAGGAGCTCGATCGCCTGCTGCTGGTCGAGCGCGTGCAGCACCCGGCGCAGCTTCCAGACGATCGCCAACTCGTCGCTGCCCAGCAGGATTTCCTCCTTGCGGGTGCTGGACGCGTCGACGTCCACCGCCGGGAAGATGCGCTTGTCCGAGAGCTTCCGGTCGAGCTTGAGCTCCATGTTGCCGGTGCCCTTGAACTCCTCGAAGATCACCTCGTCCATGCGCGAGCCGGTCTCGACGAGCGCGGTGGCCAGGATGGTCAGCGAACCGCCGTCCTCGATGTTGCGCGCGGCACCGAAGAAGCGCTTCGGCGGGTACAGCGCGGTCGAGTCGACACCACCGGACAGAATGCGGCCGGAGGCGGGGGCCGCGAGGTTGTACGCGCGCCCCAGGCGGGTGATGGAGTCCAGCAGGACGACCACGTCGTGACCCAGCTCGACGAGACGCTTGGCGCGCTCGATGGCCAGCTCGGCAACGGTGGTGTGGTCCTCGGCGGGACGGTCGAAGGTCGAGGAGATGACCTCGCCCTTCACCGACCGCTGCATGTCGGTGACCTCTTCCGGACGCTCGTCGACCAGGACGACCATCAGGTGGCACTCGGGGCTGTTGACGGTGATCGCGTTGGCGATCGCCTGCAGGATCATGGTCTTGCCGGTCTTCGGCGGGGCCACGATCAGGCCTCGCTGGCCCTTGCCGATCGGGGCGACCAGATCGATGATCCGCGTCGTCAGGACGTTGGAGTCGGTCTCCAGGCGGAGCCGGTCCTGCGGGTAGAGCGGGGTCAGCTTCTGGAACTCCGGGCGGCCACGGCCGGTTTCGGGCGCCATGCCGTTCACCGAGTCGAGGCGGACCAGGGCGTTGAACTTCTCCCGGCGCTCGCCGTCCTTGGGCTGGCGCACCGCACCGGTGACGTGGTCACCCTTGCGCAGGCCGTTCTTGCGGACCTGGGCGAGCGAGACGTACACGTCGTTCGGGCCCGGCAGGTAACCGGAGGTCCGGATGAACGCGTAGTTGTCGAGGATGTCCAGGATGCCCGCGACGGGGATCAGGACGTCGTCGTCGGAGACGGGGACCTCACTGGCGAAGTCCTCGCGGCCACGGCGGCCACGACGGTCGCGGTAGCGGCCACGACGACCGCGACGGCCGCCCGCCTCGTCGTCGTACCCGTCGTCCTGCGGGCCGCCGCTCTGCTGCTGGCCCTGGCGCTGCTGACGCTGGCCGCCCTGCTGGCCCTGGCCACCGCCCTGCTCGTCGCCCTTGCCCCTGCGGTCGCGCTGGCGGTCACGGCGCTCGCCGCGCTCGCCCCGCTCCTGGCGGTCGCCCCGGTCGCCGCGCTGACCGCGGTCCTGACGGTCGCCGCGGCGGCCCTCGGCCGTGTCCGCGGCGGCTTCGGCCTTGGCGTCGGCGCGGTCGTCGCCCTTGGGCTCGGCCTGCGTGTCCGCCTTGGCCTCGGCGGCCTTGCCCTCCGCCTTGCCCTCCGCCTTGGTCTCCGGGCTGCCCGCCTGCGCGGTCGCACGGCGCCGACGGCGCTCGCCCGCGGGCTGGTCGTCGCTGGCCGGCTGGCCGGGGATGTCGATCTGCTGCTGGGCCGCGGCCTTCTCGGCGGGCGCGGCGGCCGCGGGCTCGTCCCCGGTGCGCGTCTTGGAGGTGGCGCGGCGCTTCGGCTTGGTCTCGGACGCCGCGGCGGGCGCGGCGGCCTTGGGCGCAGCGGAGCTACCGGCCTGCGCCTCCTTGATGACCTCGATCAGCTGGCCCTTGCGCATCCGCGCAGTGCCCTTGATGCCGAGGCCGGACGCGACCTGCTGCAGCTCGGCCAGGACCATGCCGTCAAGGCCGGTGCCGGAGCGGCGGCGCCGTGCGGTGGTGCCAGTGGCAGCACCTTCGGCGGGCGCGGCGCTGTCGACGCTCTTGTCGGCAGTCACGCCCATCAGATCGGTGGTGTCGCTCACGAAGGGTCCTTCCCTGGAGCGGACGTCGGCCTTCTGGCTCGGCGACCGGTTGTGCTGTCCGACTGCGGTCTTTTCTTGCGGACCGTGCCGGGGCGGTGGTCCGCCGGGTACGGCGGAGAGATGAAGGTGTGCAAGGGCCCGGCGCGAGCATCCCCCTGCTCGGCCCACTCCTGGACAAGCGAGGGGTGTCGTGCCGGTTCCGGAGCGTGCACGAAACTGCTCAGGCAGGCTGCTCAGGCAGTTGGGGAGGCTCCCGGAAGAATTGGTGGTCCCGGAAAGGGACACGAAGCAACGCGCCACATAGACGTCGGTTGCAGACTTGAGGTTAACACTACCGGCTCCAACAAACATTCCCCCTCTCACTCACCGGCAATCACTTCTCGGCTACGGGGCGAGCGGCAGCACACTCGCGCCCGGGGCGTCGAGAGTGAGGCGGTTGGCCGCCCATCCCTCGCCCGCCAGCTGTGCGACCTTGTCGGCCGCACCGTCCTCGGCCAGTGCGAGCACGGTCGGCCCGGCACCGGAGATGACCGCGGGGACGCCGTCCGCGCGCAGTCGGTTGACAAGTTCCACGCTCTGCGGCATCGCCGGGGCGCGGTACTCCTGGTGCAGCCGGTCCTCGGTGGCGGTGAGCAGCAGCTCGGGGCGCCTGGTCAGGGCCTCGACGAGGAGTGCGGCACGGCCGGCGTTGAAGGCGGCGTCGACATGCGGGACCGTACGCGGGAGCAGTCCGCGGGCGGTCTCGGTGAGGACCGGCTTGCCGGGTACGAAAACCACCGGAACGATGGATTCTGCGGGATCCATCCTGATCGCGCGCGCCGACCCGCCGTCCATCCACGCGAGGGTGAATCCGCCGAGCAGACAGGCCGCGACATTGTCGGGGTGGCCCTCGATCTCGGTGGCGAGTTCCAGCAGCGCCGCTTCGTCGAGCCGGGCGTCACCACCGGTCGTCACGGCGCGGGCGGCGACGATTCCGGCGCAGATGGCGGCGGAGGAGGAGCCGAGGCCGCGTCCGTGCGGGATGCGGTTGGCGCAGACGATCTCCAGGCCCCGGGGCTGACCGCCGAGCAGGTCGAAGGCCGTGCGCAGGGAGCGTACGAGGAGGTGGCGCTCGTCGCGGGGCAGCGTGTCCGCACCCTCACCCGCGATGTCGATGTGCAGTCCGGAGTCGGCGACGCGGACGACGACGTCGTCGTACAGCCCCAGCGACAGGCCGAAGGCGTCGAAACCCGGGCCCAGGTTGGCGCTGGTCGCGGGGACGCGCACCCGGACGGCGGCGGCTCGGAAGGCGGGACCGGCCATCGGTTGGAGGACTCTCCTTGTGAGGCAGCGGGGGGTGGTGAAGCGCTTTCGTGGCGGCGGGAAGGTCGTGGCGGCGGGGAGTGGTGTTCCGGGGAACCCGACGGCCACAACGGCCCATGCACCGCGGCAGATGCGGCGGGGCGGGTTGAGTACAGCTTATCGAAGGAAGGTTCTGTCGCGACATAGGGCGCACAGGAGGCGCACGATGCGTGTCGCACGCCTCCTATGCGCTCTCCGCCCCGAAAAGGGGCGGTTGAGCTGGTTTCTTGCCGACGGGGGAACGCGGTTCCCCGGGCCCGGGGAGGTCCGGGCGAGAGCCCTTAGACGAGGCCCAGCTTCTCGGCGGCGGTGGCCGCGTCGACGGGGACCGTGACCGGCTGCGGTGCGCCGGCGACGGCCCAGTCGGGGTCCTTCAGGCCGTTGCCGGTGACCGTGCAGACGATCTTCTGGCCGCGGTCGACCTTGCCCTCTTCGGCAGCCTTCAGCAGGCCGGCGACGGAGGCGGCCGACGCGGGCTCGACGAAGACGCCCTCCTGGGAGGCCAACAGCCGGTAGGCGGCCAGGATCTGGCGGTCCGTCACCTCATCGATGAAACCGCCCGATTCGTCCCGGGCGTCCAGCGCGTACTGCCAGGAGGCCGGGTTGCCGATCCGGATCGCGGTGGCGATGGTCGACGGGTCCTTGACGATCTCGCCGCGGACGATGGGCGCGGAGCCGGAGGCCTGGAAGCCCCACATGCGCGGGGTGTGCGTGGACATGTTGTCCCCCGCGTACTCCTTGTAGCCCTTCCAGTACGCGGTGATGTTGCCCGCGTTGCCGACCGGGAGGACATGGATGTCCGGGGCGTCGCCGAGCGCGTCGACGATCTCGAACGCGGCGGTCTTCTGGCCCTCGATACGGACCGGGTTGACCGAATTGACCAGTGCCACCGGGTAGTTGTCCGAGAGCGAGCGGGCCAGCGTCAGGCAGTCGTCGAAGTTGCCGTCGACCTGGAGGATCCTGGCGCCGTGCACCAGCGCCTGGCCCATCTTGCCGAGCGCGATCTTGCCCTGCGGCACGAGGACGGCGCAGACCATGCCGGCGCGCACCGCGTACGCGGCGGCGGAGGCGGAGGTGTTGCCGGTGGAGGCGCAGATGACGGCCTTCGCACCCTCCTCCTTGGCCCGGGTGATGGCCATCGTCATGCCGCGGTCCTTGAAGGACCCGGTGGGGTTGGCGCCCTCGACCTTGAGGTGGACCTCGCAGCCCGTGCGCTCAGAGAGGACCTGGGCGGGTACGAGCGGCGTACCGCCCTCACGAAGCGTGACGACCGGCGTCGTGCTCGTGACCGGAAGGCGGTCCCGGTACTCCTCGATGATGCCGCGCCACTGGTGGGTGCCCTTGCTGGTCATGGGTCCTTACTCCCCTTCAACACGCATGATGCTGGCGACACCGCGCACGGTGTCGAGCTTGCGCAGCGCCTCGACGGTCGCCGAGAGGGCGGCGTCGGACGCGCGGTGGGTGACGACGACGAGAGATGCCTCGCCGCCCACCCGTCGCCCGCCGCCACTCTGCTCGATGGCGACTTCGTCGCCGCTGCCCGGATTTCTTCCCTGCTGGCGGACGGTATCGATCGATACGCCCTGTTCGGCGAAGACCGTCGCGACCTGGGCGAGTACGCCAGGCTTGTCGGCCACGTCGAGACTGATGTGGTACCGCGTGACGACGTCGCCCATGGGGCTGACCGGCAGGCGCGTGTACGCGGACTCACCGGGGCCGGTGGCCTCGTTGAGTTTGTTGCGGCAGACCGCGACCAGGTCGCCGAGGACCGCGGACGCGGTCGGCGAGCCACCGGCGCCGGGGCCGTAGAACATGAGCTGTCCGGCCGCCTCCGCCTCGACGAAGACCGCGTTGTACGCCTCGCGGACGGAGGCGAGCGGGTGGCTCAGCGGGATCATCGCCGGGTGCACCCGGGCGGTGACCGACTGCCCGTCGGCGGCGCGCTCGCAGATGGCGAGGAGCTTGACGGTGCAGCCCATGCGGCGGGCGGACGCGATGTCGGCGGCGGTGACCTCGGTGATGCCCTCGCGGTGCACATCGCCGATCTTCACCCGGGTGTGGAAGGCGATGCCGGCCAGGATGGCGGCCTTGGCGGCGGCGTCGAAGCCCTCCACGTCGGCGGTCGGGTCGGCCTCGGCGTATCCGAGGGCGGTGGCCTCGTCGAGCGCCTCGGAGTACCCGGCTCCGCTCGTGTCCATCTTGTCGAGGATGAAGTTGGTCGTGCCGTTCACGATGCCGAGGACCCGGTTGACCTTGTCACCCGCGAGGGACTCGCGCAGCGGCCGTACGAGCGGGATGGCACCGGCCACGGCGGCCTCGTAGTAGAGGTCCCGGCCGTGCTGCTCGGCGGCGGCGTGCAGCGCGGCGCCGTCCTCGGCCAGCAGCGCCTTGTTGGCGGAGACGACGCTCGCGCCGTGTTCGAAGGCGGTGGTGATGAGCGTGCGGGCGGGCTCGATGCCCCCGATGACCTCGACGACGACGTCGATGTCGCCCCGTTTGACCAGGGCTGTCGCATCGGTGGTGATCAGCGCGGGGTCGATTCCCTCGCGCACCTTGGAGGGCCGGCGCACGGCGACACCGGCGAGCTCGACCGGCGCGCCGATGCGCGCGGCGAGGTCGTCGGCGTGCGTCGTCATGATGCGCGCCACCTCTGAGCCGACCACTCCACAGCCCAGCAGCGCCACCTTCAGCGGACGCGTACGCATCATCCGACCTCGTTTCCTTTACATCTGATGTGTGGACCAGTCTCACTCACCGGACGGGAGTTTCTGCCACTCGTCCGGATCCTGAGACATCTATTTCATCAGCCGACATCGAGACGCAGGAGATCTTCCTCCGTCTCGCGCCTGACGATGACACGCGCCTCTCCATCGCGCACGGCGACGACCGGCGGACGCAGGGCGTGGTTGTAGTTGCTCGCCATGGAACGGCAGTACGCACCGGTGGCGGGCACGGCGATCAGGTCGCCGGGGGCGAGGTCGGACGGCAGGAACGCGTCCTTGACCACGATGTCGCCGCTCTCGCAGTGCTTGCCGACGACGCGGACGAGCATCGGCTCGGCGTCGGAGGTGCGCGAGGCGAGCGCGACGCTGTACTCGGCGTCGTACAGCGCGGTGCGGATGTTGTCCGACATGCCGCCGTCGACGCTGACGTACGTACGCAGCCCCTCCAGGGGCTTGATGGTGCCGACCTCGTACAGCGTGAAGGCGGTCGGGCCGACGATGGCGCGGCCCGGCTCGACGGAGATCCGCGGGGTGGCGAGCCCGGCCGCCTCGCACTCGCGGGTCACGATGTCGCCGAGCGCCTTGGCGATCTCGTGCGGCTCGCGCGGGTCGTCCTCGGAGGTGTACGCGATGCCGAGCCCGCCGCCCAGGTCGATCTCGGGCAGCTCCACCCCGTGCTCGTCGCGCACCTCGGCGAGCAGCTGGACCACGCGCCGGGCGGAGACCTCGAAGCCGGCCATGTCAAAGATCTGCGAGCCGATGTGCGAGTGGATGCCGACGAGCTCGAGACCGTCGAGGGTGAGCGCCCGGCGCACCGCCTCGGCGGCCTGTCCCCCGGCCAGCGCGATCCCGAACTTCTGGTCCTCGTGCGCGGTGGCGATGAACTCGTGGGTGTGCGCCTCGACACCGACGGTCACCCGGATCTGTACGCGCTGCCGCCTGCCGAGCCGCTGCGCGACGTGCGCGACCCGGGCGATCTCCTGGAAGGAGTCGAGCACGATACGCCCGACGCCGACCTCGACGGCCCGCTCGATCTCCGCGACGCTCTTGTTGTTGCCGTGGAAGGCGATGCGCTCGGCCGGCATCCCGGCGTCCAGCGCGGTGGTCAGCTCGCCGCCGGAGCAGACATCGAGGTTGAGCCCCTCCTCCTGGAGCCAGCGCACGACGGCACGCGACAGGAAGGCCTTTCCGGCGTAGAACACGTCGGCGTCGCGGCCGAAGGCGTCGGCCCAGGCGCGGCAGCGGGCCCGGAAGTCGCTCTCGTCGAGGAAGTAGGCGGGGGTGCCGAACTCCTCGGCCAGCCGCGTCACTTCGATCCCGCCGACGGCGACCGCACCGTCCTCGTTGCGGGAGACGGTACGGGCCCAGACCTTCTCGTCCAGGGCGTTGAGATCGGCGGGCGGGGCAGTGTAGTGCCCCTCCGTCATGACATCGGCGTGACGGGGCCCGGCGGGGTGTGCGGATCGGCTCATGGTGCTGCTCTGCTCTCTCGGGTCTCTCAGAGGACTTCGGGTGCGCTGATGCCGAGCAGGGACAGGCCGCCTGCCAGCACCGTCCCGGCGGCTTCGGCAAGAGCGAGCCGGGAACGGTGGGCGGCCAAGGGTTTCTCGTCACCGACGGGGAGCGGCGAAGCGCTGTCGTGGAAGTCGAAGAAGGCCTGTGCGAGGGCTTCCAGCTGCCGGGCGACCCGGTCGGGCTCGCGGTACCGGGCGGCGGCGGCGAGCACCCCGGGGTGGTCGGCGAGAAGCGCACCGAGCACGGGCGCGTCCACGCTCTCCTCGTACGCCGCACCGAACCCGAGCTGCCGGGCGTTCCTGCTCAGTGCACGGGTCCGGGCGTACGCGTACCGCACCCGGAACAACGGATTGCTCTCCTGCTGCACGAGGAACTCGCCGCTCCCCGTGCCCCGGGGCCGGTCGTGCGGAGCGGCCCGCAGCAGCGACCACCGCGCGGCGTCGCTCCCCAGCCGCTCGAAGAGATCACGGTCGGCGGCCGGCACCGGCATCACATGCAGCGCCTCCCCGCCCGCCGTCCGCTCCCCGACCTCGGCCCCCTGGGCCCGGAGCAGCCGCTCGACGGCCCCGGTGACGATCCTGGCGCGGAGCTCCTCGACGGGTGCGAACGAGACCGCCGCCCCGGCGAGGGCGTCCCCGTGCCCGTACGCCGTACCGCGCGCTCCGACGGCCCGGACCAGCGCGTCGAGGCCGCGCGCACCGGCTTGCAGCGTGAAGTTCAGAAATCCCGGTCCGGTGACCTCGACGTCCCCGATCCCCGGCGCCTCCAGTACCCGTTCCCGGAGGATCTCGGCCACGTCCCTGGCCGGCAGCGCGGCGGGCCCGGCCAGCTGGAGGGCGACGGCACAGGCGTAGTCCCCACGCCCGCCGGGCCTGGTCCGCTCCACCCGCACACGCGCGGGCACGGGCGCGCGTAGGACATCCTCGTCGACCGCGCGGCGCACGGCGTGCAGCACGGTCCTGGAGAGATCGGCGGGGGTCACAGGACAAGCGTATGGGAGGAAGGGGGGCACCCCGCGACCCGGTTTCGCCATGCGATCACCCCGCGGCACGCTCCGCGGTCCCGGCGCTCCGCCTGCCGTCGAGCGACGGCGGGTCCTCCCGCTCCATCAACTGCCGTACGAGCCGCACCAACTCGGTCGGCTCGAAGGGCTTCGCGAGGAAGGCATCGACCCCTGCGGCGACCCCGCTGTCCACCTCGTACGGAGTACAGGCACTGATGATCGCCACGGGCAGATGTCTGGTCCGCGGATCGGAGCGCAGTCTGGTGGCGGTCTGCAGACCGTCCAGCCTGGGCATGACGACATCGAGCGTGATCACATCGGGACGGACCCGATGCACCAGATCAAGACACTCGACACCATCGGCCGCGGTCACGACCTCGAAGCCCTCAAGCTCGAGATTGACCCTGATCAAATGCCGGATGACCTTGTTGTCGTCGACAACAAGCACGCGGCCACACGCCCCTGACACACTCCGAGAGTAGGGGCGACCCCGTGGCTGCGTCCGGGTTTTACCCACTTCCGCCCCCGGACGAGTGGCGCAAGGGATGGCCGGATGCATCCGGAACACACCGCACGCCCCCTCCGTCCGGCCCCCCACCGCACCTCCGGCGAGCCGGGAAATACCTGTTCACGGACACCCCGCGGAAGCTGGTAGTGTTTCACCCGTCGCCGAGCAACACAGCGATACGCCCTCGTAGCTCAGGGGATAGAGCATCGGCCTCCGGAGCCGTGTGCGCAGGTTCGAATCCTGCCGAGGGCACCTCAAATAGACCCTCCGACCAGCGGAAACGCTGAGCGGAGGGTCTTTTTCATCGCACTGGCGATCATCTACGCGCGCCGACGTGGAGCGCTGGGCGGACAAGGCCTGCCAGGGCCCCGGCCGCAACATCCGCATACGGCTCCGGGGCCGTCGGCTCCACACCCGTCGCCGGACAGTCCGTCCTGATCCCCCTCTCGGCATGGCCTACCGGTGCTCACCCGCCGGCGTCGGTCGACACCTCGCTCCTGCGGCCCTCCAGCCCGCGGTCTTCTTCGTCGTCTCCGCCACGCGCGGGGCGGTGCTCCAGCGCGTACGGCGGTGGGTCCCGCTGGGCGTCGGCACCGCGCCCTGCGCCGCGGGGTGTGCGGGTTTCGCGCTGCTGGGCGTCTCGTACGGGCCCGGTGCCGCTCGTGCCGTCGCTCCTGCTGACCGGGATCGGTGCGGGCATGGTGTCGCCGGTGCTTCCGTCCGCGGCCATGCGGGACGCAGACCCGTCCCGCGCGGGCACGGCCGCGGCCGTGGCCAACACCGCCCGCCAGGTGGGTCTCGCGCTGGGCACCGCGGTATGCGGCGGGTTGTTCATCGGTGTCTCCGCTCCCGGGCGGCGGGAGTACACGACGGCGGTCGGCGAGGCCGGTGCCGTCGCGGCGCTGGTCGCGCTCGCCGCGGCGGTGTCGGCGGTCGTCCTGCTGCGGCGCGCGGACAAGGGTGCGCCGAGCCCCGGTTCCCGGCCGGGCGTCACCGAGCCGTAGGCCGGCTGCTGCCGGCCGCCGGCCCGGGGACGCTCGTCCGTACTGGCTACGCCCCCTCGTCATCCGGCCCGTCGGAGCCGATCTGTTCGGCCCGCAGTGCCAGGTCCTGGAGCACATCGGCGGAGGTCACATCCGTCTGCCCGGAGTCGTGCACCTGGGCCAGCATCGCGAAGGCCAGGGTGAACGCGCCGACGAGCTGCTCCACCGCGGCACCGACCTCACGGCCGACGAGCGTCGCGACCTCCTCGATCGAGGCGTCCTCGGGGACGGAGATCCGGGGCATCGTCTCGTTGAGGAGCACGGTCACCACGCTGGGATCGGTTTCCAGGTCGTCGCGGTCGACATTCTCTTCGAGGAGCCGACGGATCTCGCCCGCCTCCGTGAGGATGCCCACCACCCGCTTCACCACTTCGCTCTGCTCCATCCGGCGAGCATAGGCGGGAAGCCCTGCGGTCGGTGATCAATCGGTGTTCCTGCCGCCATCCCGATGTGTCGGCGCCGGTCCACCCAGCGGGTTCGGACCAGCATGATCCCGGGGTCGTACCGCCCTGCCCTCGGCCCGCACGGTCATGGGCTCCGACGTGGCCTCCGCCCCGTCGGGCCGGGTTACGGGAGTGGCCCCGAGGCCAGCAGCTCCGCCCAGACCGTCTTCCCGATCCCGCCCCACCGCTCGTCCACGCCCCACCGGTCCGCCAAGGCGTCGACGAGTTGGAGGCCGCGGCCGGTCGTCTCGAACGCGCCGGGGCGCCGAATCCGTGGCCGCCCCTCCCCCGCGTCGCTCACCTCCAGCCGGAGCAGTGCCCCGCGCTCACGGCAGACGATGCGTACGCCGACCATCCGGTCGCCGGGCGCGGGTGCGCGCAGGGCGTTGGTGACCAGCTCGGAGAGAATCAACTCGCCGGATTCGGCGGTGTCTTGGCGTGCCCGCCATTCGCCGAGTCTGGCGCGGAGCACGGCTCGGGCCCGGGGCACGCTGCCGCGATCACGAGGCAGCTTGAAACTCACTTCACACGGTTCACGCATGGCAGCTCCCAGAAAGTCGGCCTTCGCTCGGAATCCCGCGCCAGAGAACGCTGTTCGCGCTGCCGGGTTCCTCGGCCTCACGAGCAGAATGAACGGGCACGACGTGTGATTGCAACGTTGCCGATTGATGTGGTGCCCTTTTTCCCTCTTTCGGGTAACCGTGCCTCACTGAAGCTGCCGGTTCGGTAAAGCTGTTCGCATGTACGCAAAGAGCACCAGCGCGACCCCGTCGACCGTCCTCGGGCGACAACTGGGCGACGAGTTGAGGCGGTTGAGGGAGACTTCGGGGCTGACCACCGCGCAGGCCGCCGACGCGCTCGACTGCACCAAGGGCAAGATCAGCCGCATCGAGAACGGACGCGTGGCAGTTCGGCTCCCCGACCTGACGGCGATGCTGCACGCGTATCAGGTCTCGGAGCACGAGACCCGCGAGCGACTGAGTTCCCTTGCGCGCAAGGCCAATCGCAGGCGCAGAGAGGGGTGGTGGAACCAGTACGGCGACGTACTCGCCGACACCTACCGGGACTACATCTCCCTGGAGGACATGGCGGCGTCGATCCGCACGTTCCAGGCGCAGTTGATCCCCGGCCTGCTCCAGACCCCCGAGTACATCAGGGCGGTCACCGTGGCCTCACGGCAGTGGCAGACGGCGGACGAGATCGAGAAGTTCGTCCAGGTACGCCTCGCGCGCCAGGAGAGGCTTCTGTCCGACAACCCGCTGCGGCTCTGGGCCGTGCTCTCGGAGTCGGTGCTTCTGCAGCAGGTGGGCGGTGCCCAAGTGATGGGCGCGCAGCTGACGCACCTGCTGGCCAGCTCCGAGCGCCCCAATGTGACCGTTCAAGTACTGCCGTTCTCCCGCGGAGCCCATGCGAGTATGTTCGGCCCGTACGTAGTACTGGGATTTCCCGAGGAGGGGGCGCTCGACGTGGTCCTGGCGGACAATCCGTCCGGCTCCATGTGGCTGGAGCGGCAGACGGACGTCTCGCGCTATCAGGACCTGTTCGACGCCGCGCGCACTTCAGCGCTCTCTCCGACCGAGTCCCGCGCTGTCATCCACCGCAGGGCCAAGGAGCATCAACCATGAAGAGCGCACACCGCAGCACGCCGGACCTGTCGGGCGCGATGTGGCGCATCAGTTCGTACAGCGGTGGCAACAACGAGTGCGTCGAGGCCGCCACCAACCTCCCCCACCTCGTCCCCGTCCGCGACAGTAAGCGCCCCGCCGGACCCGTGATCACCTTCAGCCCCAACGCCTGGCGCACGTTCCTCGGTAGCCGACCGAGCTGAGTCCGCGAGGCGCCCGCTGTCGTCGTCCACCTCCCGGACACCTGTCCCGGAGAGCCCAGGCGTTGCCCCGTCCGGTCACACCACACTGCCCCTGGATACCTGGACCAGCACGCGCTCAGCGCGTATCCAGGAAGGGTTGGACACCCCACGCCGGAAGAAGTTCCCTTGCGCGATCACGAGATCCACCGAACCACCGGAGCCGACAGCGGGCGCATCACCTCCTTCAAGCCTGCGGCCACGCCGCATTCGGTCCCTCTCGGCCTGCTCGCTCTTCAGGCCGACGTCGGGAACGCCGCCGTCGTCCAGATGCTCCGTCAGGCCGGTCATGTCCCGGCGCAATCCGACCAGCACCAACACGGCCCCGACTGCGGACACCAGGAAGGCCGGGCGACGGAACGACCCGCGGTGCAGCGCTCCGCGGTGCACGAGGTCCTGCGCACCAGAGGCCGGCCGTTGGACAAGGCGACCCGCACCGACATGGAAGCCCGGCTCGACGCGGACTTCTCCGACGTCCGCATTCACAACGACAGCACGGCGAAGGCGTCCGCGGCCGAGATCGGCGCCCGCGCCTACACCTCCGGTAACCACATCGTCCTCGGCGACGGCGGCGGCACCAAGCACACCTTGGCCCACGAACTGACCCATGTCATTCAGCAACGTCAAGGCCCCGTCACCGGGACCGACAACGGTGCGGGACTGAAGGTCTCCGACCCCTCCGACCGGTTTGAACGCGAGGCCGAAGCAAACGCCACACGGCTGATGAGCGCCCCCAGCCCACAGGGTGGACGCCTGGACGACGGACAGAACCAGGCGGACCGATCGGCCGGGAGCGGGGAACCCACCGTCCAACGAGCGATCGGGCTGGAGATCGAGGTCGACCGTCCCGTCGTCCGGGGCAACGGTGAAAACGTCATGAACGGTAACAGCACCGGATTCACCTTGGCGGAAAATCAGCAGCGCGGCATCAAGGTTGTCTCGGATGCGCGCTGGCTCCCGGACAAATCGGGGCTCTACACGAATGCAGAAATCGTATCCGGGCCCGCTTCAGTACTGCCTGGCGAGGAGTTCTCTCCCCTCAGTGAAACCCTCGATCATCTTGAGGATGCTCACAGTCGGCTCTACAGACCGACCGCGGGCTCCCCGAATTCCGAGAAGCAGATGAAGGCTCTCTTTGCCGACGAGGGCTACGTTCCCAAAGAGGGGTTCAAGACGGCCAGGGTGGCACCTGAGAACCCCCACGTGGAGCGCGGCGGACCAGACGGTGGCGGGCTGTTCGTCCATGAGACCGTGGGAGTTCCCCTGCATGGCATGGCAGGGTTCTTCACCAATGCGCTCAACGAACCCGATGCCAGAACGAACTCAGGGAACAAGATCCGCAGCACGAAGAACCATTCAGAGCGACACCTAGCCAAGTCACTCGAATTCGGTGCGGCTCTGGCTGAAATGTATGCAACCAGCATGTTTGCGGACGATCAGGCGATGCATGTGGATCGCGAGGAATTGCGCGGGTTCGGCACCTTGTACTA
The DNA here is from genome assembly GCF_035918155.1 of Streptomyces sp. NBC_01591. Classification (NCBI taxonomy): domain Bacteria; kingdom Bacillati; phylum Actinomycetota; class Actinomycetes; order Kitasatosporales; family Streptomycetaceae; genus Streptomyces; species Streptomyces sp. NBC_01591. The sequence goes on along the minus strand of NZ_CP109327.1, from coordinate 5,997,821 downwards.
CACCCAGGTGGCCGCCCTGGCCGACAAGGGACGCAAGGAAAACCCCGACCTCTCCGGCGGCCAGATAAAGAACAAGACCGCCGCACTGTCCCGCGTCGGTCTCGATTCGGTACGGACCACTCTTTCCGGAAGTGCTCAAGAATTCCTGCGGGAGAGCTCCGAAGAAATCGACGATATTTTTTGGAGACACTACCGGGAAGTCAACCCGATGAAGGAAGGCGAGCGCATAGCCACCGAGGACGAAGCGATCTTGAGAACTTACACCAAGTCCGCCCTCCAGGGCGATCAACCCATCAAACCCGGATATCAGGCCCACGCCTTCGGCGGCATGACGGAGCTGCCGGGTCCGGACTTCGTCCAGGGCGTCCCTGTAATTCCCCTGGAAATGCGCTCGTTCGGCCCCTCGCTCACGAACTTTCCGGACTTGCGAGAAGACGTCGGGCTGCTGGAGAAATGGTCTCGGGAAGCATTTGACGGCGCCCTCGCGGCACGCAATGGAACGACTGACCCGTCGGCGCAACAGCAACAAGGCGGCCAGCCGGCCGTCACCTGGGAAGCTTTCGCCGGACAGGCGATCAAGGAAGTCACTGACCTCTACTACAAGGACCCGAGCCCTCAACACCAAATGGTGGCCACGCTGGTCCAGGTCGCCGCGCGCATTGCCACCTCTCCCGAATCGCAGAATGAGGCCGCGGAGTGCATCAATCGCCTCATACGAATCCTCAAGAATGAGCTGGCTTTTCATGAGGTTCGAGGAATAACGAATGCCCTGACTCGGATGGCCCCGGCGGATACCCTACTGACAACGATCACACGACGGTTGACAGCGCTCGGAGTGTGATCGCGGTGAGTGTTCCCCCGCCGTGCGCATGGGGACGGCAGCGCCTGCGACAGCCCGTACGCGCCCGTCCCCGTCTCAGGCAGAGGCGCGCTTGCGGGGGGCCGCCTTCTTCGCCGTCGGCTTCGAGTCCGACTGCGAGTGCGTCTTCGAGTCCGATTTCGCGGTGGTCTTCTTCGCCGTCGTCGTGGCGGCTCGCTCGGTGGTCGTCTTGGCGGTGGACTTCTTCGTCGAGCGTGCGGCGGTCTTCTTGGCGGGCGCCCTGCTCGATGCGGACTTCTTCGCCGAGGCCGTCTTCTTGGTGGCCGCCGTGGCCTTCTTCTTCGCCCCGGTTCCGCCGGACTTCTTGCGGCCAGCGAGCGAGGTGACCTTGGCCACCGGGGCGCCCGCCGGCTCCTCCGCGGTCTCCGGCTCCTCGCCGCGGGCCTCCTTCGCCGCGCGGACGCTGCTCTCCAGGGCCGCGATCAGGTCGATGACCTTGCCGCCGGAGTCGTCCGCCTCCGCCGGCTCCAGGGTCCGGCCCTCCGCCTTCGCGGCGATGAGCTCCTCGACCGCCTCGCGGTAGTCGTCGTGGAGCGAATCCATGTCGACCTCGCCGAGGGTGTCCATCAGCGCGTCGGCCAGGTCGAGTTCGGTGTCGCGGACCTTGACCTCGGTCTCCGGGGCGACGCCCTCGGGGCTGCGGATCTCGTCCGGCCAGAGCAGGCCGTGCATGGCGATCACGTCGTCGACCACCCGCAGCATGCCGAGCCGCTCGCGGCCGCGCAGCGCGTACTTCGCCACCGCTACCTTCTGGCTCCGCTTCAGCGCCTCACGGAGCAACGTGTACGGCTTGGCCGCCGGGACTCCGTTGGCGGAGAGGTAGTACGCCGCGTCCATCTGGAGCGGGTCGATCGAGGCGGCCGGCACGAAGGCGACGATCTCGATCGTCTTGGCCGTGGGCAGGGGAAGCGAGCCGAGGTCCTCGTCGGTGATCGGGATCACCGAACCGTCGGCCTCCTCGTACGCCTTCCCGATCTCTCCGGCGGAGACCTCCTGCTCGTCGATCTCGCAGACCTTCCGGTATCGGATCCGGCCACCGTCGGCGAGGTGGATCTGGCGGAAGGAGATCGAGTGGCTCTCGGTGGCGTTGACCAGCTTGATGGGGATGCTGACCAGCCCGAAGGAGATGGCGCCGTTCCATATGGACCTCACCGTTCACCCCTTGTGTCCGTGCAGATACCTATAGGTCCGTGAATCATGTGATTCTTATCGTATGACGCCGATCACAGAGGTGGAGGGGCGGCGGCTGGCACTCAGCAATCTCGACAAGGTGCTGTATCCGGCCACCGGAACCACCAAGGGCGAGGTGCTGCACTACTACGCGGCCACTGCCGCGGGGGTCCTGCTCACGCATCTGCGCGACCGGCCCGTGTCCTTTCTGCGCTATCCGGACGGGCCGGACGGGCAGCGCTTCTTCACCAAGAATCCGCCGCCGGGTACGCCGTCCTGGGTACGGACCACCCCCGTGCCGCACCATGAGGACAGGAAGGCCAGGCAGGTGGTCGTGCAGGATCTGGCCTCGCTGATGTGGGCGGCCAATCTGGTGGTGGAGTTCCACACCCCACAGTGGCGGGCCGATGCTCCGGGGATCGCCGACCGGATGGTGTTCGACCTGGACCCGGGCGCGCCCGCGACCGTCGTGGAGTGCTGCGCGGTGGCACTGTGGCTGCGCGAGCGGCTGGCGGCGGACGGGTTGCGGGCGTACGGGAAGACCTCCGGGTCGAAGGGGCTGCATCTGCTCGTACCGCTGGAGCCGACCCCCTCCGATCGGGTGTCGGCCTACGCGAAAGGGCTGGCCGTCCAGGCGGAGCAGGAGCTTCCGGACCTGGTCGTGCACCGGATGAAGCGGGCGCTGCGGCCGGGGAAGGTGTTCGTCGACTTCAGCCAGAACGCGGCGGCGAAGACCACCGCCACCCCGTACACGCTGCGCGCCCGGCCCGAACCGACCGTCTCGGCGCCCGTCACCTGGGCGGAGGTCGAGAAGTGCCGGACCCCCGGGGAGCTGGTCTTCCTGGCGGGCGGGATGGGGGCACGACTGGAGCGGTACGGGGATCTGCTCGGGCCGCTGGCCGATCCGGACGGGGCCGGACGACTGCCGGACGCGCGGTAGGTGTGTCCGGCCCGCTGATGGGCGACACGGGCGCGCAGGAGCCCTTCTGTCATCCGTCACCGGAAGTGGCTGTTTCTCGCCGGTCCACCAATAACGCATGGCATGGACCTTTGTCATGCTCGCCAGGAAAAGACCGCATGTGGCGGGCGGATCATCCGACCCGTGGTGCACACTCCTCGCAGACACTGCTTCGTTGAAATGCGTGGGGAGGCGATGGGGTGTTCGCAGGAATCGACGAGGTCGACTGGGCCTCGATGGAGCATGCCTACGGGCCGGCCGGTGATGTGCCTGCGATGCTGCGGGGTCTCGCGTCCGCCGATCCGGCGGAGCGCGAGCAGGCGCTGGACGGGATGTACGGCGCGGTTCACCATCAGGGTGACGTGTACGCCTGCACGCTGGCGAGCATTCCTTTTCTCTTCGAGCTGGTCGTGGACCCGGGCGTCCAGGACCGAGGCAGCATCGTGGAGCTGCTCACCAGCATCGGCGGTATCGACCTGGACGAGGACGACCAGGACGAGATGGACGAGGACGAGATCGAGGGCGCGGCCAACTACGCGATGGCGGCGACCGCCGTCACCGCGGACGCCGGGGTCTTCTTCGAGCTGATTGCCGACGAGGACCCGGGGGTACGGCTCAACGCGCCCCTGGCGCTCGCCGCGCTCCACGGCCATCCGGACAGGGTTCTCGCGCTGCTGCGGGAACGTCTGCCGATCGAGCCGGACGAGGAGGTGCGGCTCGCCCTGGTCGAGGCCGCGGGGCGGGTCGCCCTGCGTCACCGGATGCTGGCCGGGCAGGCGGCGGCGTGGCTGAGCCGCTTGGCGGGCGAGGGCTTCCCGGCGGGGCTGCGGCTGGCCGCGCTGGCACAGCTGGCGCGGTGCGCACCGGACGCGTTGCCGGGCGATGTCGTGCGGGTGGTGACGGGGCTGCTGCGGCAGCTGCGCTCGACGCCCGGACACCGGCCCGGGCCGGCCCCCGCGGTCGATGCGCAGGCCGGTGCGACCGAGGCGGTCGCGGCCGTCGAGGCGTACCCCGACGCGGCCGGGGCCGGGGCCGGGGCCGGGGAGCCGCCCGCCGAGGAGCGGGTCGTGCCGGTGACCCTGGTGGGCCAGTTGCGGGCGCTGTCCGACGAGGAGGCTCCGGCGCCCACCGCCCCTTGGACGGCGGATCTGCTGCGCACGCTGCACGTGGGGCTGGACGACCGGGTCGCCGAGCGGACGGCGCTGCTGACGGATCAGCTGCGCAGCCCGGACCGCCGGCAACGGATCGACGCGCTCCGGATGAGCAGCGGGCTGATCCGGGTCTGGCGGGGCTCGTACGAGGAGCTGGTCCGGCTGGTCGGTGAGCAGCTCGCCACACCTGATCCACGGCTGGCCGAGGCCGCCTCGCACGTGCTGGAGGAGCTCTTCGGGCTCGCCGCGCCCGCCGCCGACGCGCTGGCGGCGCGGGTGGCGGCGGATCCCGGGGCCTGGGTGCGGGAGTGGCCGAGCGGACCTCCGGCGCTCGGCAGTGCGGTGAAGGCGCTGGCCAGGTTGGGCGACGCCCGTGCCGTGCCCGCGCTGGCCGCCGCGCTGGAGCGGTCCGAGGTGCCGCACGACGCGGGGTTCGCCATCGGCTGTCTGGGGGCGGCGGCGGCCCCGCTGGCCGAGGTGCTGCGCCGCCGGCTCGGCGAGGTCCCGCTCGACGAGCGGGCGCACGACCGGGCGGGCCCGCTGCTCACCGGGCTGGCCGCGCTGCGGGCGGACGAGGCGCTGCCGGAGGCGCTACGGGTGCTGCGCGGCGTGCCGGAGTACCGGGGCGAGTGGGTGCGTACCGCGGCGCTGCGGGCGCTCGGCTCGTTCGGGCCCGCGGCGCGCGGTGCAATACCGGAGCTGCGGGCGCTGCTGCGGAGTCCCGGGGCGACTTCGGCGACCGAGGTCGCGAAGGCCCTGTGGGCGGTGGACGGGGATGCCGATGCCGTGCTGCCGGTGCTGATCGAGGGCCTGCGGGCGGAGCGCGTCCACGAGGTCCGGTCCGCGGTGAACGCGCTGGGCGGGCTCGGGGCGAGGGCCGCGGTGGTCGCGCCGCGGCTGCGCGCGCTGCTGTGGCACGAGGAGCTGTGGCTGCGGGTGGACGCGGCGGTGGCGCTGTGGGAGGTGTCCGGGCGGGCCGAGGAGTCCGTGCCGGTGCTCCTGGCGGCCTGGGAGGAGAATCGTCATGTTCGCGTCCGGGTGACGGAAGGCCTGGCGCGAATGGGTGCCGCTGGTGCAGGGTCGGATGCGGCACATGTGCTGCGCGCCGAACTCATCTCCGTACGCCGTCACAACGCGATGGACGGCGGGTACGGCAGCCACGACACATACGAGGACGAAAAGCTGCTGGCGCTCTGCCGGCAGGCGCTTCTGGGAAATACGGGGAAGGAACCAACATGATCATTTTTGGTACGCGAGGCTATCTGTACCAACTGGCCATACTGACGCTGGTCTGCGGCTGGTGCGGCAACCCGGCCGCGCACACGCTGCGCAAGAGGGTCACCAAGTTCACGCTGTTCTTCGTGCCGCTCTTCCCGTTCTCCACGAAGTTCGCGACCCAGTGCACGTTCTGCGGCGGGGAGCAGCAGATCCCCAAGGAGCAGGCCGAGCAGTTGCTGGCGCAGCACGCGGCCTCGCAGCAGGGCAATCCGTACGGGCAGCAGCAGGGGCAGGCGGGGTACGCGCCGAACGGACAGGGACAGAACCCCTACCAGAGCTGATCGGCACTGCTTGTCGGCACCGATACATGCCTGCCGGGCACGGAAGCATTCCCGCCGGGTGCCGAAACGAACGCCCTCATCCGTACTAAATAGACATAACGGACTTCCTTCCGAATAGGGTCATGGGACATGGGCCTCCGGAAGGGAGGGAGTCATGCGTCCGCATCGCCGTGTGCAGTGGCGCACGGCGGCGGCCCTCGGGGCCGCCGCCGGCCTGGCGCTGCTGACCGGCTGCGGCAACGGCGGCGGGCTGCGGAGCGCCGGACCGACCCCGACCGCCGTCGGGCCCGCCCGGCTCTGGCCCGGCCTGCCACCCGCCTCCGCCGCCCCGTACGACTACGGCGAGGGCGAGACCGCGCGCATCCCGGGGATCGCGGTGCCGGACGGCGATGTGCACCGGCTGGATCCGGTGACGGTGGTGCAGGCGGGCCTGGCGGCCCGGCCCAACCGGTCCAGCGGCGCGGCCGACCTCTCCGCCGACACCGTCCGGAAGATCAACGCCTGCCGGGCCGAACCGGCTTCCTGCCCCGTGCTCCGGCCGTACTTCCGTGATCTGACGGGTGACGGCAGGGACGAGATGGTGCTCGGCATCCGGCTGGCCGACCACCAGCTCTCCGTGCGGGTCTACATGCCGGACGCGGGCGGACTGACCCGGATCCTGTCCACCGCGGACGCCGTGATCAGCGTCGAGCTGGCCGGACGGGACCTGATCATGCGGGTGCCGTCCGCGATCACGGGGTACCAGTACCGCACCGCCTGGTCCTGGGACGCCCGGCAGCGCGCGATGCTGCCGACGCAGGACGAGATCCAGCGGATCCCGTCGTCCCGGGCACCGCGTCCACGGCCCACGGCCACCCGGCCGGCCACCGCGCCCGCCGCCACGCCCACCACCACACCCACCGGCCCCACCGCGGCACCGTCCGCCGGCGTCTCCGCGGAGCGCCGATGAGGCGGCCCGGAACGAGCGGGCCCGGCACGAGCGGGCGCGGAACGGGACGGCGCCGGCCGCGGGTGCCTTCCTGGGCCGCGACACTCACCTGGAAGTCGGCCGTCTTCATCACGGTGATGTGCTGCGTGCTCGCCGCGCTGCTGGGTGTGCTGGTCCACACCGAGGTGACCCGCCAGACCGTGGGCCGGGCCCGCGAGAAGGCCCTGGACCGGCTGGCGGACGTCACCACCGCGTACGAGACGGGCGAGGCGCTGCCGCCCGGTTCCGGGATCGATCCCCCGGGGCTGCCCGCTGCCCTGCGCACCCTGGCCACGAGCGGCGAACGCGGCACGCTCGTCGGCGATCACGACGGGCGTCCGGCCATGTGGGCAGCGGCTCCGGCCGACGGCCGCGCACTGGCCACGCAGGTGGACTACAGCCTGAGCACCCGCACCATCGAGAGTCTCGACGGGGCGATCGTCGGCTCCTCCCTGCTGGCCATCGGCGCCACCCTGCTGGTCGGCGCGTTCGCGGTCACCCGGGTCACCCGGCGGCTGCACCTGACGGCCCAGGTGGCCCGCCGGATCAGCGCCGGGGACCTCGACGCCCGCGTCCGCGACCCGCGTACGGCGGACCCCTCGCGCCCGCAGGACGAGGTCGCTGTCGTCGCCGGTGCGCTGGACACCATGGCGTCCACGCTCCAGCGCAAACTACAGACCGAGCAGCGCTTCACCGCCGATGTGGCGCACGAACTCCGCACCCCGCTGACCGGTCTCTCGGCCGCCGCCGAGCTGCTGCCGCCGGGGCGGCCGTCCGAGCTGGTGCGGGACCGGGTCCGGGCGATGCGGGCGCTGACGGAGGATCTGCTGGAGATCTCCCGGCTCGACGCCCGTACGGAAGCGGTCGATCTCGACGGGTACGAACTGGTGCCGCTCGTCGAGCGGGTGGTGCGCGCGTCCGGGACGCGGACCGAGATCCGGATCGAGCGGCCGGAGAAATCCGCACACGTACGCGTCGAGACCGACAGGCGGCGCCTGGAGCGGGTGCTGGGCAATCTGATCACCAATGCGCACCGGCACGGCCGGCCCCCGGTGGTACTGACGGTCGACGGACCGGTGGTGACCGTGCGCGACCACGGCCCCGGGTTCCCGGACTATCTGCTGGACGACGGCCCGCAGCGGTTCCGTACCGAGGGCGGCGGCAAGGGGCACGGTCTCGGGCTCACCATCGCCGCCGGGCAGGCCGCGGTGATCGGCGCCGGGCTCGCGTTCCGCAACGCCCCGGACGGCGGGGCGGTGGCCCGGGTGACACTGCCCGAGTACACGGGAGCGGACGACGGGGCGTCAGAATCCGGGACCGGCACGAAGTCCGGGCCCCGTAACGGGGAGTGACGGAGCATCGGGCAACGGGAAGAAGCCGGCGGCCAGGCCCTCGGACATACCTACTACGACATAAGGGAAATACACACCAGCTCTTGCTACGTTGCCTGGCATGACCGCAACGACGGCGGACGCACCCCCGCCCGATCTACGCCTGCCCAAGCGGCGCGGAGTCGAGCTGCTGCTCCTCATCGGGGCCGTCCTCATCTCCGTCTACGGCTACGCCGCCGTCGGCCTGGCCAAGAACGACGCGGTCCCGCCCGATGTGGCCGGCTACGGCGCGGGCCTGGGGCTGCTCGCCCTCCTCGCCCATCTCGCGGTCCGTTTCCGCGCCCCGTACGCCGATCCGCTGCTGCTGCCCATCGCCGTACTGCTCAACGGGCTAGGTCTGGTGCTGATCTACCGGCTCGACCTGGAGACGCCGAAGGACCAGGCGGCGCCCACCCAGCTGATCTGGTCCACGCTCGGTGTGGCGCTGTTCACCACGGTGGTCGTCTTCCTGCGCGACCACCGGGTGCTCCAGCGGTACGCGTACCTCTCGGTCGCCACCGCGCTGGTCCTGATGATCGTGCCGATCTTCTTCCCCGCGGTGAACGGCGCCAAGATCTGGATCCGGGTCGGCGGACTCTCCTTCCAGCCGGGCGAGTTCGCCAAGATCCTGCTCGCCGTGTTCTTCGCCGCGTATCTCGCCGCGAACCGCAACGCGCTCGCCTACACCGGCCGCCGGATCTGGAAGCTCCAGCTCCCCACCGGCCGGGTGCTCGGTCCGATCGTGGCGATCTGGCTGCTCAGCGTCGGTGTGCTGGTCCTGGAACGCGATCTGGGCACCTCGCTGCTCTTCTTCGGCCTCTTCGTGATCATGCTGTACGTCGCCACCGGCCGGACCGGGTGGATCGCGGTGGGTCTGGTGCTCGCCGCGGTCGGCGCGTTCGTCGTCGGCTCCTTCGAACCGCACGTGCACAGCCGGGTCGAGGACTGGCTCGATCCGTTCGCCTCCATCGATGCCGGTCAGGGCCCCAGCCAGCTGGCCCAGTCGCTGTTCGCGTTCGCCGCGGGCGGGATGCTCGGCACGGGGCTCGGCCTCGGCCACTCCATCCTCATCGGCTTCGCCGCCAAGTCCGACTTCATCCTGGCGACGGCGGGCGAGGAGCTCGGGCTGGCCGGGCTGACCGCGATCTTCCTGCTGTACGCGCTGCTGGTGGCCCGCGGCTACCGGGCCGGCCTCGCCCTGCGCGACCCCTTCGGGCGGCTGCTCGCGATCGGTCTCGCCTCGATCCTGGCGCTCCAGGTGTTCGTGATCGCGGGCGGGGTGATGGGACTGATCCCGCTGACCGGCATGGCGATGCCGTTCCTCGCCCAGGGCGGTTCGTCCGTCGTCACCAACTGGATCATCGTGGCACTGCTGATCCGGGTCAGCGACCAGGCCCGCAGACCGCAGCCCGGCCATGCGGAGACCGGGATCATCGCGCCGATCACGGAGGACGAGCGGTGATCCGCTACATCCGGCGGGCCGCCGCGCTTCTTCTCCTGCTGCTCGTGGCGCTGCTGCTGAACGCCGCCCGTATCCAGGTCTTCGAAGCCGACAGCCTGGACAACAATCCCGCCAACCGCCGCCTCACGATCGCCCGTTACGGCCAGCCACGCGGCAACATCCTGGTCGGCGGCAAGTCGGTGACCGGTTCGAAGAACACCGGCGAGCAGCTCAAGTACGAGCGCACGTACCGCGACGGCCCGCTGTACGCGCCGGTGACCGGCTACGCCTCGCAGACGTACGGCACGACCCTGATCGAGAACGCCGAGGACGGCATCCTCTCCGGCACCGACTCGATGCTCGCCCCGCTCCCGCTGTGGAACGAGATCACCCGCAGTCAGCAGCCCGGCGGCAACGTCGTCACGACCGTCAAGGACTCGATGCAGCGCGCCGCGTACCAAGGGCTCGGCGGCCGGCGGGGCGCGGTCGCCGCCGTCGAACCGTCCACCGGGAAGATCCTGGCGCTGGTCTCGACCCCCTCGTACGATCCCGGGCAGCTCTCGGGCACCGGTTCGTCCGTCACCGACGCCTGGGCGCGGCTGAACGCGTCGAAGAGCCAGCCGATGCTCAACCGGGCGATCCGGCAGACCTATCCGCCGGGCTCCACCTTCAAGATCGTGACGGCGGCGGCGGCGCTCGACGCGGACGTCGTCACCGATCCCGACGCGGAGACCGACACCCCGTCCCCGTATGTGCTGCCGGGTACGTCGACCACGCTGCCCAACGAGGCACGGGGCTGCGAGAATGCCTCGCTCGCGGAGGCGATCCGGGTCTCCTGCAACACCGTGATGGCGGATCTGGGGGTGCGGGTCGGGCTCGACGGGATGGTGGAGGCGGTGCGGAAGTTCGGCTTCAACGACACCGGGCTGAAGATCCCCTCGGGGGTGGTGAAGAGCAACTTCGACACCGAGATGACCGACGACCAGCTGGCGCTGTCGTCGATCGGGCAGTTCGACACGACGGCGACACCGCTCCAGATGGCGATGGTGGCGTCCGCCGTGGCCAACGGCGGTGACCTCAAGTCCCCGTATCTGGTGGACCGTACGACCACGCACGACGGCACGACCGTCCACCGGAACGGCTCGCACACCTACCACCAGGCGATGAACCCGCGGACGGCGATGCAGCTGCGGGAGATGATGGTCGACGTCGTGGAGAACGGCACCGGGTCCAACGCCGCGATCGACGGGGTGACGGTCGGCGGCAAGACCGGCACCGCACAGCACGGCATCGACAACTCGGGCAGGCCGTACGCCTGGTTCATCTCCTGGGCCCAGTCGCCGGACTCGGGACAGCCGGCCGTCGCGGTCGCCGTGGTCGTCGAGGACGCCGCGGCGAACCGGGCGGACATCAGTGGCGGCGGCAGCGCGGCCCCGATCGCCCGTTCCGTCATGGAGGCGGCCCTGCGAGACTGACCGGGTGGCAGACGTGAGCGGGGTGGGCCGGGCGCTGGAACGCATCGGGCGGGAGGATCCCCGCCTGTCCGCGTTCATCGAGGTGTGGCACGAGCCGGCGCTCGCCGACACGGAGCGGGCCGGTGGGCTCCCGCTGGCCGGAATGCCGTTCGCGGTCAAGGGACGCACCGGAATCCGTTCGTACGCGGCCCGGCGGCTGATAGCGGCCGGTGGGGTCGCGGTGGGTGCGACCTCGGTGCCCGGCGCCGGCACCTACTGGCAGACCTGGGGGCTGGGCGCCCACGGCCGTACGGTCAACCCGTGGCGCCCCGACCGCACGCCGGGCGGCTCCTCGGCGGGCTCGGCGGTCGCCGTCGCGGCGGACCTCGTGGGGCTGGCGACCGGCAGCGACGGGGCGGGGTCGGTGCGGATCCCGGCGGCGTGGTGCGGGGTGTTCGGCCTGAAGACGACGAACGGCCTGCTGCCCTCCCCCGACCGCTCCGGGCTGGCCTCCGCCGGGGTGCTGACCCGGTCGGCCGCCGGGGCTGCGACGTACCTGCGCTGCGTCCTGGACGCCTACGAGCCGGAGCCGCCCGTCCTTCCCGTACCGGCCGTCTTCAGCCCCGACCTGGGGTACGCCGAGGTCGACCCGGAGGTCGCGGCGGTCGTCGGGCGTGCGGTGGGGCGGCTGGTGGCGGCGGGGGTGGTGCGGCTCGTGGACCGTACGTGCGAGCTGCTCGACCCGTGGGAGGCTTGGCAGGCGGTCCGGGGCGGGTCGCCGTCCCCGCGCGCCACGGAGATCCGGCGCGCGAACGACACCGCGCTCGACGCCCTGTTCGCCCGTACGCCTCTGCTGCTCACGCCGACCACCCCCAACCGCCCGCACGGCCACGACGGTCCGGGCGAGCTCTTCTCGACCGCGCTGACCTGGGCGTTCAACCTGAGTGGGCATCCGGCCGCCAGTGTGCCCGCCGGATTCACGGCGGACGGCTGCCCGGTCGGGCTCCAGCTGGTCGCGGAGCGCGGGGCCGATGTCTCGCTGCTCGGAACGGCCTGTGCGGTGGAGGACGCGCTGATTACTGTGCGGCCATGACGCACAACGGCCCGCAGGCCGGCCAGGCGGGCGGTCGCCCGCCCGGTGATCGTCCGCCGCCCTGCCTCGGCCCAGCGGCTCGCGGCGTGCGCCGCTTCCCGTCACTCTCCCGGTGCGCCCTGCGCGATCGCCTCCTCGACCTCGGCGACCCTGGCCAGTTCCTCCGCCTCGAAACGGTCCCGGTCGAGCTGCTCGGCTATCTCCTCGTCCTGGGCCATCAGCAGGTCCAGGCTGGAGTCGCCGAGCTCGAAGACGCCCATGTCGACGTAGGCCTTCTGGAGCCGTTCGCCCCACAGGCCGATGTCCTTGACACACGGCACTATCCGGCTGAACAGCAGCTTGCGGAAGAGCTGCAGGAACTCCGAGTGTTCGGAGAGGTCCTTGGCCTCCTGCTTGCCGATGCCGAAGTTCTCCAGCACCTCGACGCCGCTGAGCCGGTCCCGCATCAGGTAGCAGCCCTCGATGACGAACTCCTCGCGCTCACGCAGTTCGGCGTCGCTCAGCTGCTTGTAGTAGTCACGCAGCGCCATCCGCCCGAACGCGACGTGCCGGGCCTCGTCCTGCATGACGTACGCGAGGATCTGCTTGGGCAGCGGCTTGGTCGTCGTGTCCCGGATCATGCCGAACGCGGCCAGGGCGAGCCCCTCGATGAGGACCTGCATGCCGAGATAGGGCATGTCCCAGCGGGAGTCGCGCAGGGTGTCGCCGAGCAGTCCCTGGAGGTTGTCGTTGATCGGGTAGAGCATCCCGACCTTCTCGTGCAGGAACCGGCCGTATATCTCCGCGTGCCGGGCCTCGTCCATGGTCTGGGTCGCGGAGTAGAACTTCGCGTCCAGGTCGGGGACGGACTCCACGATCCTGGCCGCGCAGACCATGGCGCCCTGCTCGCCGTGGAGGAACTGGCTGAACTGCCAGGAGGTGTAGTGCTTGCGCAGCTCACCCCGGTCCTTGTCGGTCATCTTCGCCCAGTGCGGGGTGCCGTACAGGGTGAGGGCCTCGTCAGGGGTGCCGAGCGGGTCGGCGGGGTCGACCTCCAGGGACCAGTCGATGCGCTTGTTGCCGTCCCACTGCTTGTCCTTGCCCTTCTGGTAGAGGGCGAGCAGGCGTTCGCGACCGTCGTCGTAGTCCCAGCTGAAGCGGGCGGCGCCGGAGGCGGGTACCTGCCACAACGGCGCTTCGGGGGCAGTGGTGTAGAGGTCGTGTGTCGACACGGACAACTCCTTCGCCTGGCGTGCTTCGGCAATTCCCTTGGCAGTTGCGTCAGTTGGCAGGTTCACACGTTGGTAGACGCCGGGTCAACAAGTCGTGCGCAAGGGATTGACGGCCTTACTGACTAGGAGTCTCATAAGGAGTGACCGCCGGTAACCCCATGTGTGAGGTGCCTCCAGCATGACCCCAGTGACCGAACGCGACGTCCAGCTGCTTCGCGACGCACTCGGCCCGCTCCGGGACCGCGAACAGATCGCCGAGCGGCTGCTCGACTCCTCGGCCAAGCACTCCTTCGACCCGGACAAGGAGCTCGACTGGGACGCGGCGATCGAGGAAGGCAAGTGGTTCTGGCCGCCCGAGCTCGTCTCGCTCTACGACACCCCGCTGTGGCGGAAGATGTCCGAGGAACAGCGGATGGACCTCTCCCGGCACGAGGCGGCGTCGCTCGCCTCGCTGGGCATCTGGTTCGAGATCATCCTCATGCAGCTGCTGGTCCGGCACATCTACGACCGCCCGGTGACCAGCAACCACGTCCGCTACGCGCTCACCGAGATAGCCGACGAGTGCCGGCACTCGATGATGTTCGGCCGCATGATCAAGTGGGGCGGCTCGCCCGACTACCCCGTGCCGCGCGTCTATCACAACCTCGCGCGGGTGCTGAAGACCGTCTCTACCACCCCCGGTTCGTTCGCCGCGACCCTGCTCGGCGAGGAGATCCTCGACTGGATGCAGCGGCTGACGTTCCCGGACGAGCGCGTCCAGACGCTGGTGCGCGGCGTGACCCGCATCCATGTGGTCGAGGAGGCACGGCACGTCCGCTACGCCCGCGAGGAGCTGCGCCGCCAGATGGTGACCGCCCCGCGCTGGGAGCGCGAGCTGACCCGGCTGAGCTGCGGCGAGGCGGCCCGCGTCTTCTCCGTCTGCTTCATCAACCCGCAGGTGTACGCGAACGTCGGCCTGGACCGCCACGAGGCCGTCGCCCAGGTGAAGGCGAGCGGCCACCGGGCGGAGGTCATGCAGTCGGGCGCGAAGCGGCTGACGGACTTCTTCGACGACATCGGGGTGTTGAACGGGGTGGGACGCAGGCTGTGGAAGCGCTCCGGCCTGCTGGCCTGAGCCGACGTGATCCGGACGGGAGGCCCTAGGCTTCGGCGTATGACCCCTGCTGCCGCCACCGCGCCGCCGGCCCGCGCGTACCGAAGGCTCGGCGTCGAGGAGCGCCGCGCCCAGCTCCTCGGTGCGGCCCTGACCCTCTTCGCCCACCGGGCCCCCGACGAGGTCTCGCTCGACGAGGTCGCGACGGTCGCCGGGGTGTCCCGCCCGCTCGTCTACCGCTACTTCCCGGGCGGGCGGCAGCAGTTGTACGAGGCGGCGCTGAGATCCGCCGCCGAGCAGCTGATCCTGTGCTTCGGCGAGCCGCCCGTGGGACCGCCCACCGAGCGGGTGACGCGGGTGCTCGACCGCTACCTCGCCTTCGTCGACGAGCACGACACCGGTTTCAGCGCGCTGCTGCGCGGCGGCTGTGTCGTCGAGACCTCCCGTACGTCGGCGATCGTCGACGAGGTACGGCGGGCGGCGGCCGAGCAGATCCTGCTGCACCTGGGCAGTGGCGCGGCGGCCGGCCCGAGGCTGCGCATGATGGTGCGCACCTGGATCGCGGCTGTCGAGGCGGCGTCCCTGATCTGGCTGGACGAGGGGAAGCAGCCCGCCGCGGCAGAGCTGCGCGACTGGCTGATGGACCAGTTGATCGTGCTGCTGGCCGCCACGGCGGCGACGGATCCGGAGACCGCGTCGGCGGTGGCGGCGCTGCTTCCGCTGGAGACCGCCGCGGGTCCGGCCGGACGGCTGGCGGAGCGGCTGATCCCGGTGCTCGGCGAGGCGGCCCATCTGCTGCCCCAGGACGGCTGATCGGTCAGACTGGGGCGGTGCGAAGCGAGAACACCGCCTTCACCGGCGGCCCCCTGGACGGGCGGGTACTGCCCGTCCTCGTCGGCCCGACCGGTCATCCGCCCAAGTGGTACGAGGTCCCGGTACCGGCCTCCGACGGCGGTCCCGCCACCGTGTACGCGTACCGCAGGGTGCCGGCCGGTCACAGCAAGCGGCTGGGGCTGCCGCGCGGCTGGGTGTACGAGTACGCCCCCGGTGGCCGTGAGCGGCACAGCCCCAAGTGGCCCTGGTCGAAGCCGGACTGAGGGGACGGGGCCCGATGGGGTGACGGGCACTCGGTCCGAGACCGGCCGGTAATTGGGGGGTGGGAGAAGGAGCGGTGCTGGGTGCGTGCAGCTGCAAGGCGGAGGATTGAGGCAACGCGGAGCGTTGTTGATTGACGACAACGCGGCAGATGCGCGTGCCCAGCACCGCGACGCCGCCCCCCAATTGCCGGTCGGTCTAAGATCGACGCTCCGGTGCTCAGGCACGGTCAGCGAGGGGGGTGCGCCATGGAGGCGCTGCGTCAGGACGATCCACGCCGCTTCGGCCCGTACACCGTGCTGGCGCGGTTGCGTGGGACCGCGAGCACCGTGCAGTACCTCGCGCGCGGCGCGGCCTCCGAGGACGCGGTGGTGATCACCGCCGCCCGCCCCGAACTCGCCGCGCTGCCCGCCTTCCGGCGCCGTTTCCAGGCGGAGGCCCGCACCGCGGACCGGCTGACCGGCGGCTGGGCCCAGCTGCAACTGGGCGGCCCTGACACCGCGGACGAAGAACCGCTGTGGACGGCAGGCCCGTACGTACCGGCGCTGACGCTCGCCGAGGCGATCGAGCTCACCGGGCCGCTTCCCGAGCGTGCCGTGCGGATACTGGGCGCGGGCCTCGCCGAGACCCTCTCCCGGGTGCACGCCACCGGTGCCGTGCTCCAGGGCCTGGCTCCCCGGACGGTACTGCTGGCCGAGGACGGGCCGCGGCTCACCGCGTTCGGCCCGTTGGGCGCCGCGGCCGCCGCGGAGGCCCGTCCGGGCGGGCAGTTGTCCGTACGGCTCGGCTATCTGACCCCGGAACAGGTCGCGGGCGAGGAACCCGGACCGGCTTCCGATCTCTTCGTGCTGGGCCTGCTGCTGGCGTACGCGGCAACCGGCACGACCCCGCTCGCCGACGGCCCGGCCGCCGAGGGCGCCGAGCGGATCGCCCGCACCGCCCCCGAACTCGGCGCGGTTCCGGAGGAGTTGCGCGACCTGATCGCCCGCTGCCTGGAGAAGGACCCGGCCGACAGGCCGAGCGCCGGGACGGTGGCGGCCGAGCTCGCCCTGGAGGGAGCTGCGAGCCTGGCGAAGGGCGGCTGGCTGCCGGAGGTGTTGGCGGCCGCGGTGGCGGAGCAGGGGGCGCGGGCACGGGAGGCGGTCGCGGCCGGTACGCCGGTTACCGGGCCGGTGCCCGGTTCCGCCGAAGGCCCGGTCGACGGGCCGGTTGCCGGATCCACCGAAGACCCGGTCGACACCCCGGCCGACGCCCCGCCCCGCGAGCCGGTCGACACACCGCCGGGTGCACCGGCCGACGCAGCCGCCCCCGGGGCCGCCGCCGTCGAGCCGCTCCCGATCCCGGACACGCAGACCGCCCAGTTCGGGAACCTCGGGCGCCAGGACCCCACGACCGACCGGCCGACGACCCAGCTGTCCGTCCCGCCCGAGCTGACCGGACGTCCGGCTGCCGGCCCCGCCCCGGCGGCTCTCCCCGCCGGACCCGCCGCGGCCCTGCCCGGCGGGGTGCCCGCCGTGCCCCCGCCGATGGTTCCGCCGGTCCCGCTGCCGGTCCCCGCAGGGCGCGCCGCAGCGAGGCCCGCCTCCCCCGCCGCCGACCGGCGCACTCTGCTCATCGGGCTCGCCGCCGGGGCCGCCGGGCTGGTCGTCGGCGGAGGCGGCGCCCTCGTCCTGGGCAGCGGCGACGGGACGACCGACGACCCCAAGCCCGTGCCGAGCCGCAGCGGTCCCACCGTCGCGGGACTGCCGCCGCAACCCCGCTGGGTGTACACGCACCCGGCGGCGGAACCGGCACCGCTCACCGCCGCCGTCTGGAACGAGCGACTGCTGGTGCTGACCGGCAAGAACGGCGCGACCGCCGTAGACCTGCGCACCGGACGCCGCCTCTGGGAGAACGCGGACGCCACCGAGGGGCGCGCCGCCCTCCCCGCCGGGAAGGACCTCTGCTTCATCGCCGCCCCCTCCGGATTCCTCTGGCTGTCGCCGAAGGACGGAAAGACCGCGCACCGGGTGGACCACGCGGAACTGTCCGCCGAAACTCCGAAGCTCTCGGCGCCGGAGATCGTCGGCTCGTCCGGGCCGGTGATCTGGTTCACCGGCTCCGAGAAGGTCACCGTCAAGGCCCCGCCGCCGAAGAAGGGCAAGAAGCGCGGCAAGGACAAGCAGGTCGTCAGGGCCTATCTCTTCGCGTACGACATCGTGCGCCGCGAGCAGCTGTGGCGGGCCCCCGTACCGGCCGGGCGCGGCCCCGGCGCCCCCGTCCACCGGCTGATCGCGGTCCGGCAGAACGACCTGGTGGTACGTCAGAGCCCGGCCACCCTCGCCCCCGGCGATGTCAGGGCCGCCAAGGGCAAGGCCGTCTTCCGGAGCTTCGACCGCAAGACCGGCAAGGCGCTGTGGAGCAAGCAGTTCGGCACGGTCGCCCCGGACGCGGCGGCCATGGGCGACGAGCAGGGCCTGCTGTACGCGGCGGTGGGCGACGACCTCCAGGCGTTCGAGACCCCGGCCGGCAAGCCGAAATGGACGCTGAACGGCACCGGCGGGACCCCGTTCGGCACCCCCGTCGCCACCGGCACCGTGCTGCACACCACCAACCGCAACCAGGAGGTGGGCACGGTCGAGCGGGAGACCGGGCGGCTGCGCTGGCGACGCTCGACGGAGGCGGCGATCGGCACCGCCGCGCCCGCCGTCACCCTCAGCACGACCGGCAAGACGCTGCTGGCCGCGGACGGATCCCAGGTCACCGCGTTCGCCGCCGAGGACGGGCGGCGACTGTGGAAGTTCCAGGACATCGGCGCCCAGGACCCGAAGGGGGCCACGGTCACCGCCCCCTACCGGGTGCTGGCGGCCGGGCGGACGGCCGTCGTACAACGCGACCGGATCTTCTACGCGTTCCCGGTCGCCTAGCGAACGGCGGGTTCGCCCACCACGGCCTTCCGGGCGAACCCGCCTGCCGCCACACCGCGCGGTTCTTGCATCTCCCGACACCGAGTGACCGTATTGTCACGTTGCGCTCACTCATGGGGTAGTCCCGTGATCGCCCCGTCACCGGAGGTGATGTCGTGTCAGGCGGAGTCTTGCGTACGGTCTGCACCGCCGCCCTGGCCGCGCTCGTCGTGACCTCGCCGGCGGCCGCCGCGCCCGTGGCCCCGGACCCCGCCGCGGGCAGCACGGCGAAGGCGCCTGCCGCGCCCACGGGGGCGAACAGCAGCGTCCCCCAGCTCCTGTCCGAGCTGCGGAAGCTGTACCAGCAGGCCGAGGAGGCCACCGAGACGTACAACGGGACCGCCGCGGAGCTGAAGAAGCGCGCGGCACAGGCGAAGAAGCTCGATGTCGAACTCGTCGCCGCCCGGACCGCGCTGGCCGACGGCCGCGACGAGGCCGGGCGGCTGGCCCGGGAGCAGTATCAGGGCCGGTCCGACTTCTCCGCGTACATGCGGCTCCTGTTGTCCCGGGACCCCGAACATCTGCTGAACCAGGAGCATGTGATCCGGCATGCGGCGGCCGGACGGGCGGCGACGGTGAAGCGGCTCACCGGTGCCGAGAAGCGCGCTGACGAGCTGGCGACCGAGTCCCGCAAGGTGCTCGACCGGCAGCGGGTCCTGGCCGCGAAGCAGAAGAAGCAGCGGGACACGGTCCGGTCGCGGCTGAAGGCCGTCGAGACGAAGCTGGCCACGCTCTCCGGCGCACAGCTCACCGAGCTGTCGCGGCTGGAGCAGCGGGACGTGGAGAAGGCACAGGGCGCCCTGGCCGCCTCGGGGGCGCTCTCCTCGACGAGGCGGCCGTCCGAGGCGGGCGGCGAGGCGGTGAAGTACGCGATCAAGCAGGTCGGCAAGCCGTACGTGTGGGGAGCGGAGGGGCCGGACTCCTTCGACTGCTCGGGGCTCACCTCGCAGGCCTGGGCGAAGGCGGGCCGGGTCATTCCGCGGACGTCGCAGGAGCAGTGGCGGCAGCTGCGGAAGGTAGCGGTGAACGCGCTGCGCCCGGGCGACCTGGTGATCTACTTCCCGAAGGCCACACATGTGGCGCTGTACATCGGCAACGGCCTGGTGGTGCAGGCCCCCCGGCCGGGCTCGCGCGTGAAGGTCTCGCCGGTGGCGTCGAATCCGCTGCTCGGCGCCGTACGGCCTGACCCGCAGGGCTCGTCACTGTCCACGTACAAGCCGCCGGAGCTCCCGCAGGGGGCCTCCTCGGGCTCGGACGCGGGGTACAGCTCGTCGTCGGCCCCCTCGGCCTCCGGGGAGTAGGTGGCGGGGAACGGAAGCCGGCAGGGCCGGGGCCGGTCGGATGCCTGACGGGACCCGGCCCTGCCGCGCTGCTCAGGCGGTCTGCGCCGCCCCGGAGACCTCGGCGAGGTACGCGTTGGTCTTCTCCGGGTCGAAGAAGAAGTTGTCGAAGTCCGCCGGGTCGTTGAAGCCGTTGGCGAAGCGGTTGGCGACCGGCTGGAGCTGACCGGCGGCGCCGATCAGGTTCAGTACGTGCTCCGGCGGTACGCCGAGCATCGCGTTGGTCCACTTCACGACGTGCTGCGCGGTGTCCCAGTATCGGTCGAACGTCGCCTGCATCCACTCCGCGTCGAACTCCCGGTCACCGCGCTCGATGATCGAGTCCAGGTACGCGTTGGCGCACTTGGAGGCCGAGTTGGAGCCCTGGCCGGTGACCGGGTCGTTGGCGACGACGACGTCCGCGACGCCGAGCACCAGACCGCCGCCGGGCAGCCGGCCGATCGGCTTGCGGACGGTCGGGGCGTAGCGGCCCGCCAGGGTGCCGTTGGCGTCGGTCAGTTCGACCTTGGTGGCGCGGGCGTACTCCCACGGCGTGAACCGCTCCATGAGCTCCAGCGTCTTCGCCAGGTGCTCGGAGGGGTCCTTGATGCCCTGGAACACGTCGAGCGGGCCGCCCGGGACGCCTTCCCAGAACAGGATGTCGGCGCGGCCGGACGTGGTCAGGGTCGGCATCACGAAGAGCTCGCCGACGCCGGGGACCAGGTTGCAGCGGACCGCGTCGTAGTCGGGGTGCTCCGGGCGCGGGCCCATGCCGTGGACGTACGCGACGGCCAGGGCGCGCTGCGGGGCGTCGAACGGCGAACGGGAGGCGTCCCGGCCGAACATGGAGACCAGCTCGCCCTTGCCCGCGGAGACCATCACCAGGTCGTAGGTGCGGGAGAAGTAGTCCAGGTCGGAGACGGCCGCGCCATGGATCACAAGCTGTCCGCCGCGCTGGGCGAACGTCTCCATCCAGCCGGCCATCTTCACGCGCTGGTCGACGGACTGGGCGAAGCCGTCCAGCTTGCCGACCCAGTCGACGGCGCGCGAGGAGTCCGGCGCCGCGACGGAGACGCCGAGGCCCTCGATGCGCGGGGCCTGGGACTCCCAGAAGTTGAGCTGGTAGTCACGCTCGTGCTGGAGCGCGGTGTGGAACATGCACTGCGTCGACATGACCCGGCCGGAGCGGACCTCGTCGGCGGTGCGGTTGGACATCAGGGTGACTTCGTACCCGCGGGACTGCAGCCCGAGGGCCAGCTGGAGACCGGACTGACCGGCTCCGACTATGAGTATCTTCCGCATCGCGGTTCTCCGTTGTGTGTGATCTATGCGGGGGTGGCGTCGAGGGCGTGGCCGACCAGGGCCAGCAGCGCCTCGACGACGGTGATCCTGTTACGCGCGTCCATGATCACAACAGGCACGTGCGGGGGTACGGTCAGGGCCTCCCGGACGTCTTCGGCCTCGAACCCGGGTGTTCCCTCGAAGTGGTTGACGGCCACGATGTACGGCAGCCCGCAGCTCTCGAAGTAGTCGAGGGCGGGGAAGCAGTCGGCGAGCCGGCGGGTGTCGGCCATCACGACCGCGCCGATCGCGCCGCGCACCAGGTCGTCCCACATGAACCAGAAGCGCTGCTGGCCCGGTGTGCCGAACACGTACAGCACGAGGTCGTCGTCGAGCGTGAGCCGGCCGAAGTCCATCGCGACGGTCGTGGTGACCTTGTCGGGCGTCGCGGAGAGATCGTCGGTCTCCTCGCTGGCCTGGGTCATCATCGCTTCGGTCTTCAGCGGGGTGATCTCGGAGACCGACCCCACGAAGGTCGTCTTGCCCACGCCGAACCCACCGGCGACCACGATCTTCGTGGCGATCGGGGCCCTGGTGTGGTCCAGCTGCCAGGCCTGCAGCGATTCCTCGGCCTGGTCCTTGGCGCCCGGCTGACGCGGGGCGAAGAGCGGCGACTCAGAGACGGCGGAGTCCATTGAGCACCCTTTCGAGCAGTACGCGGTCGGGCTGGCCGGTGCCGTGACCGGTCCCGTACACGCGGATCTTTCCTTGGTCGGCCAAGTCGCTGAGCAGCACCCGGACCACGCCGAGCGGCATCTTCAACAGGGCCGAGATCTCCGCGACCGTACGCATCCGGCGGCAGATTTCGACGATGGCCTGGAGCTCCGGCATGAGGCGGCCGGCCAGGTTGCCGTTGGTGAGCTCGCGGCGCTCCTCGGGCGCTTCGAGCGCGGCGACGAACGTCTCGACGAGCAGGACGTGCCCGAAGCGGGTACGTCCGCCGGTGAGGGAGTACGGACGGACCCGGGCGGGCCTTCGGTCGGCCCCGCGGACGGGAAGCCTGTGGGCGGTTTCAGCAGCGGGCTTCACTGGGTGCTCTCCATCGATTTGCGCAGTTCACTGCGGAGTTCGGGGGTGAGTACGTGTCCGGCTCGGCCGACGAAGAGCGCCATGTGGTAGGCGATGACGCTCATGTCGCAGTCCGGGGTGGCGTGCACACCGAGCAGCGAGCCGTCGCTGATCGACATGACGAAGACGCTGCCCTCGTCCATGGCGACCATCGTCTGCTTGACGCCGCCGCCGTCCATCAGCTTGGCGGCGCCGATGGTGAGGCTGCCGATGCCGGAGACGATGGTCGCCAGGTCGGCGCTGGAGCCCCTGGGGCCGCCCTGTCCGCCGCCGGTCCGAGTGATCAGATGGCCGGGGTCGGAGGAGAGCAGCATCAGTCCGTCGGACGAGACGACGGTGACCGAGTGGACCCCTGGCACCTCCTCCACCAGATTGCTCAGCAACCAGTGAAGGTTACGGGCCTCGGTACTCAGCCCGAATGTGCTGGGCGCAGTCAACTGCGTGCCTCCTCGACTGTGTCCCCCGTCTCATCCGCCTGATCGGTACGTGCGGGGCGTCCACCTGGTGCGGTGGCTCCCGGGAGCGACTGGGTGGTCGTGATCTCGGCGATCTCCGCCTCGAC
Source organism: Streptomyces sp. NBC_01591 (assembly GCF_035918155.1). Taxonomy (NCBI): domain Bacteria; kingdom Bacillati; phylum Actinomycetota; class Actinomycetes; order Kitasatosporales; family Streptomycetaceae; genus Streptomyces; species Streptomyces sp. NBC_01591. The sequence goes on along the minus strand of NZ_CP109327.1, from coordinate 5,975,144 downwards.
GTCCCGGCGGCCCTCCTTCGCACCCTGGTGGAAGCCGCCGAGCCGACGGCGCAGCGCCTCCTTGTCCAGGCTGCCCTTGCGCTCGGTGGTGGGTGCCGTGGTGGGCTTGACGACCTTGGGGGTGCGCTTGGGCAGCCCCTTGTCCGTGATGCGTTCGGCCTGCTGGGGCTGAGCGTGGGGCTGCGGCTGCTGCTCCGGCTGCCTGGGGCCGGGCAGTGCGTCGGCCACGGGCGTGGGGGCAGGGGGGGCGGCGGTGTGCGGCTCCCGGGCCTCGTCCGCGGTGCGCTCATGGCGGTCGGGGCCGATGGCGTACGGGTCGGGCGCCTTGATCTCGGGGGCGTCCGCGAACTCCGGCACCACCGGGAGCCGGACCTGCATCGTGACCTCGGACTCCACCTCGGCCGGGGCCTGCGCCTCGGCCGGGGCGGGCTCGGGGACGACGGCGGGCTCGGGAACGACGGCGGGCTCGGGAACGACGGCGGGTGCCGACTCGGCGCCCGACTCGCGGATCGTCTGCTCGGCAGCCGCGATCAGCGGGTCACCGGGCATGGCGAGCGTACGGCCCGGCAGCGCGTTGGAGTTGGCTTCGGCGACCGAGCCCGGCAGGTTCAGCGCGGGCGCGTCCCCGGAGATCTTCACCGGCGGCGGAGTCGCGGCCGGGGGCGCCTTCGGCAGCAGGGCCTGGGGCAGGACGACGACCGCCGTGATCCCGCTGCCCTTGTGGTCGCGCAGCTGGACCCGTACGCCGTGGCGCGCGGCCAGCAGGGAGGTGACCTGAAGGCCGAGACCGGCCCCGTCCGCACTCTGCTCGCCCGCCTCGAACAGAGCAGGGTCGCCGAGCCGGGTGTTGAGCTCGCCCATCCGTACGGCCGACATCCCGATGCCCTCGTCCTGGACGGAAAGCATCACCTCGCCGCTCTCCAGCAGCCAGCCGGAGAGCTGGACGTGGGAGTCCGGCGGCGAGAAGGAGGTGGCGTTCTCCAGGAGTTCGGCGACGAGGTGGCTGAGGTCGTCGGCGGCGAAACCGGCGATCTGGGCGTGCGGCGGCAGGGACTGGATGGTGACCCGCTCGTACCGCTCGATCTCCGACACGGCCGCACGCAACACGTCGACCAGCGGGATCGGTCCCGCGTGCCCGTGGCCGTGCTCGGCGCCCGCGAGGACCAGCATGTTCTCGCTGTGCCTGCGCATGACGGTGGCCATGTGGTCGAGCTTGAAGAGGGTGGCGAGCCGCTCCGGGTCGTGCTCCCGCTCCTCCAGGCTCTCGATGACGCCGAGCTGGCGCTCGACGAGGCCGAGGGTGCGCAGCGAGAGATTGACGAAGGTGTGGTGGACCGTGTTCTTCAGCCGCTCCAGCTGGGCGGTGAGGTCGGAGGCCAGCACCTGGAGCTCGGCGCGCTGGAGGGTGAGGGCCTCGCGCCCGGCGATCAGCTCGCCGCGCTCGGCCTGCAGGCTCTCGAAGCGGCCGTTGAACTCGTGGAGGAGCCCCTGGAGCTTGCCGTGCAGGCTGTTGAGAGACCGTACGACCTGGGCGAACTCGTCGTTGCGGCCGGTGTAGCGGACCGGTTCGGCGGTGTCGGGCTCCGTGGCGAGGCGGGCGGCGCCGATCCGCAGGACGGCGAGCGGCTGGGTGAGGGTGCGGGCCACGGCGGTGGAGACGCCGACGGCGATCAGCAGGCAGCCGCCCAGCAGCGCGATGCGCAGTTCGAGCGCAGTGACGTCGTCGTCGCGCAGCTGCTCCAGGCGCTGGATCTGTTCGGTGCCGAGGGCGGACTCGACGCTCCGCATCCGGTCGATCCGGGCGGAGAGCGCCGCATCGGCCTTCTTGCTGCTGGTCCGCTGGTCGGAGTCCGACAGCTCGGGGCGGTCGGTGAGGGAGTTGAGGTACTTCTCCGCGCTGTTGACCTCGGGTCCGGTGACCGTGGACGACAGCTTGTCGCGGGCGGTGGAGCCCGCGGCCTGGTCGAAGTCGGCGAGCGAGCCGAGTTCGCGGACCCGGGCCTGCTGGGCGGCGGCGCTCAGCTCGTCACGGGTGCGGTCGTCCTTGTCGCTGCCGCCGTCCTGGGTCTGCACCGGCAGTCCGGTCACCGGGTCGAGCTGCGGGACCGAGACCTTGCGGGGTACCGAGAGCGCGGCGATCAGCAGCCCGCGGGTGGCAGAGGCCTGCTCGGTGGCCTGCCCGATGGCGAGCGGGGCGCGGGTGGCCTCGGCCGCGCGCGGCGGGGTCTTCTCGGCGAGTTCGTCGGCGAGTTCGTGGAGCTTGGCGATGACCTCGGAGTAGGCCTGGTGGGCCTCCAGCGCCGTGCCCTTGCCGCTGAGTGCGTCGCGGCGCAGGGACGGGATGGTGGAGAGGTCACGGCGCAGTGCGGCCGGGGCCGTGGACCGGATCTCGTCGACCTGTTGGTCGACGCGGGCGCTCCGGCCGCGGGAGTCGTCCTTGTCGTCCGTCGCGCCGGACGCCTCGTCACGTCCGGCGGCGATCCGGGCGGTGACCTCGTCGCGCTCGTCCGCGAGGGCGTGGGCGAGGGCGATGGCCTGCTGGTTGAGCTCGGCGAGGGTGACCAGCCGTTGCGATTCGTTCAGTTCGGAGGAGGCGGCGAGGATCGCGGGCGTGCCCGCGGCGATGACGGTGATACCGACCACCGCGACACCGGCCACCAGCCGGCTCCGCACCCGCACGGTGCGCCGGGTGCCCTCGCTCTCGACAGGTGCCGGTGGCGTCACCCCGGAACCGCGCTGCTTGCTGCCCTTGCTCCGAGGCCGCTTCTTCTGCACCGGTGCTCGCAATCTTGACTCGTCCGCCCTTGAAGCAGAGGTGACGCACGGTCACATGTAATGAGCGCCCCGACCCCTGGTACGGCTTCTGACCATTCCAGTGCTTTTGAGAGGGGGGCGCGCATCAACCACTCCGCCACCTGAACGAGTGAACATCACTCCAGAGTTGGCGAACAAGTTTTCCCCGGGGGGCCCTCGGTCACACCTGGCCCGTCGGCTGGAACTTCCGCGCAGGCTTTGGCAGGATGCCCGCCCGCACGCCCCACGGAGTCATTCCTTCCGCTCCGGGCACTCTTCTGACCTGCCGGTGCAGGCCAATTCCGGGCGAGTGCAGGGCTCGTGAAGGCGTCGTGCAGACTGGCCGTATGCGCATCGAACTGGCCACCGTCGCCGGCAGCCCGGAACGCCCGAACGAGGACTGGGCCGCCACCGCACTTCCCGCTTCCGGCCAAGGCGGGGCGCTGATCCTGCTCGACGGGGTGACCCCGCCCCGGGGCGACGACGGTTGTGTGCACTCGGTCCCCTGGTTCACCGCCCGACTGGGCGGCGCACTGGTCGAACTGTCCAGTTCGCGGAAGGATCTGACCCTTCAGGAGATCCTGGCAGGTTCCATCCGGCGCACCGCCGACACGCACCGTTCCCTGTGTGACCTTTCTCACGTACGGACACCTCAGGCGACGGTCGCCATGGCGCGTTGGGACGACTGCGAGGTCGAGCATCTGGTGCTCTCCGATTCCGTACTGCTGTTCGAGGCGCACGACGGAAGTGTGCGCCCCCTGCTCGACGACCGGCTCGACCGCCTGCCGCCCGGCTCGCTGAGCACCGAGGCGATCACCGACGCCCGGGTACGGAACAAGGAGGGCGGCTTCTTCACCGCCGCCGCCGACCCCTCCGTGGCGGCCCGTGCGGTCACCGGGCGCACCCCGATCGGCCAGGTGCGGGCGATTGCCGCGCTGACCGACGGGGCGGCCCGCTGGACCCAGATGTTCCACGAGGGCGACTGGGCGGACTGCCTCGGGGTCCTCCACAAGGAGGGGACGCAGGCGCTGATCGACCGGGTCAGGGCCCTGGAGGACGCCGACACGGAGCGCAGGCAGCTGCGCCGCAGCAAGACCCACGACGACGCGACGGCGGTCTACGCGGTGCTGTGACGGCGCAGCGGGAGGGGCCGACGCAGCGGGGGCGACGCTGCGTCGGCCGGCGCAACGAAGGGCCGGCGCAACGGAAGGCCGGCCCGGCGGGCGTCAGTCCTCGGCGCGGGCGTTCAAGTGATGCAGCAGCCGGGCCAGTTCGGCCACCTCGGCCCGGTCCCAGTCGTCGAGCTTGCGGACATAGCGCTCGCGGCGGGCGTCGCGCACACTCCGGTAGCGGGCCAGCCCCTCGGCAGTGAGGCGGACGAGGAAGGCCCGTCCGTCGGCCGGATCGGGTTCACGGGCCACCAGTCCGAGGCCCTCCAGAGCGCGCAGTTGACGGCTCATGGTCGCCTTGCCCACCCCGAAGTAGGCTGCGAGATCGGTGGCCCGCTGCTGCCCGGCCGACTCCAGCCGGACGAGAAGTCCGTACGCGGCGGCCTCCAGTTCCGGGTGGACCTCGCGCGCCATCTCCCCGGAATTGGCCCGTGCCCGGCGCAGAAAGACGGCCAACTCCCGCTCCAGGGCAAGGAATGCGTGGTCCACACCACTCCCCCCGGTCGCGCCGGGTTCACTACCGCTTTCGCTCCCGTGCACGTCAACACCCCTCGTGAGCTTTCCTGTCGCTGAAAATTTCTTTCGCCGCTGGTCATCACCGCAGCTCCGCCAGTATTTCGCAGGCGTAGACCAACGGCAGCGACCAGGCCCCCTTCCGCAGCACGGGTCTACGTGCGTAGCGTCATGCATGGCATGTTCACACCATTACATGTCTGCAGGGGTGCGCCCAGCGCCCCCCTGGGATCAGCACGTCCCCCCACCACGTCCTCGGAGGCATTCCCCATGCCGGTGCTCAGATCCACTTCCAAGACGTCCCGCCGCTCACGCTTCGCGGCGGCCGGAACCCTGCTCGCAGCCCTCTCGCTCCTCCTCACCCTGCCCGGCGCGGCGAGCGCCGCCGGCACTCATGACGCAGCGGCAGCCGCCAAGAAGCCCGCCCGCGGCACCGCCACGATGGGCATGGGCGTCATCGCCCATGACGGACAGGGCGGACTGCCGCGGGACACCCGCGCCGTCCAGACCGAAGGCGTGGACGTCTCCGGCCACCAGGGCAACGTCGCCTGGTCGACGCTCTGGAACAGCGGGGTGAAGTGGGCCTACACCAAGGCCACCGAGGGCACGTACTACAAGAACGAGTACTTCGCCCAGCAGTACAACGGCTCCTACAACGTGGGCATGATCCGGGGCGCGTACCACTTCGCCACCCCGAACACCACGAGCGGCGCCACCCAGGCCAACTACTTCGTGGACAACGGGGGCGGCTGGTCGCGGGACGGCAAGACGCTGCCCGGCGTGCTCGACATCGAGTGGAACCCGTACGGCGACCAGTGCTTCGGCAAGACCGCGGCCGGCATGGTCTCGTGGATCCGCGACTTCGTGAACACGTACAAGGCGCGCACCGGACGCGACGCGGTCATCTACACCGCGACCAGCTGGTGGAAGACCTGTACCGGCAACAACGCGAGCTTCGGCGCGACCAACCCGCTGTGGGTGGCCCGCTACGCCTCCACGGTCGGCGAGCTCCCGGCCGGCTGGGGCTTCTACACGATATGGCAGTACACCTCGTCCGGCCCCACCGTCGGCGACCACGACCGTTTCAACGGCGCCCTCGACCGCGTACAGGCCCTCGCCAACGGCTGAGTCCGCCCGCCGCACCCCCGCGGCCCATCGCTTCACCCAGCAGGGCCCCGGTGACCCGCCGGGGCTCTCTCCATTTCACGCCCCCGACCAGGGACTTCGCCCTCCGGGCCGACAGCGGACCCCCTATGCACTCGATGTATACACGCTGTGTATAGTCCTTCTCTGTCGCACGTCGTGCGCCCTGTTCAGCTACGGAGGAGTGACCCGTCTTGCCCATGAAGATGAAGTCGATCGGTACGGGGTTGGCCGCCACCCTTGTGACAGTGCTCACCCTGACGCTGAGCGGCTGCTCCATGCAGACCACCGCGCCCGCCTCGGCCCGCGGTGACGCGGGCTCCGACTCCAAGGGCTCCTTCGGCCCGGTGGACTGCCGCAAGGCGAAGTGCATAGCGCTGACCTTCGACGCGGGGCCGGGCGAGGACACCCCGCACCTGCTGGACATCCTCAAGGAGAAGAAGGTGCACGCGACCTTCTTCCTGCTGGGCAAGAACCACGTCAAGAAGTACCCGGACACCGTGCGCAGGCTGGCCGCCGAGGGGCACGAGGTGGCCAACCACACCTGGACCCACGAGATCCTGACGGACCGGAAGCCGGCCGAGATACGCGCCGAGCTGGCGAAGACGCAGGACGCGATAGCGGAGATAACCGGCAAGAAGCCGCGCCTGATGCGTCCGCCGCAGGGCCGCACCGACGACACCGTCTCGGACATCAGCAAAGACCTGGGGCTCTCCCAGATCCTGTGGAGCACCACCGCCAAGGACTACTCCACGACCGACTCGGCGCTGATCAAGAAGCGCACCCTGGAGCAGGCGGACAAGGACGGCATCATCCTGCTCCACGACATCTACAAGGGCACGGTGCCCGCGGTGCCGGGCATCATCGACGAACTGAAGAAGCGGGGCTACACCTTCGTCACCGTCCCGCAGCTGATGGCGCCCGCCGAGCCGGTCCCGGGGACCATCTACCGCCCCTGAGCCAAGGGCGGGAAACCCGAGGACCCCCGGCGCCGATGCGCCGGGGGTCCCGCGTACGTGGTGCCACGCCCGTCACGCCGCGGCCGGGATCCTCTCCCCGGTCCTGGCCCCGGCCGGGGCCAGGGCGATCTCCAGGACCTGGCGGACATCGGTCACCGGGTGGACCTCCAGCGTGTCCAGGACCTCGGCGGGGACGTCGTCCAGGTCGGCCTCGTTCCGCTTCGGGATCACCACGGTGGTGATTCCGGCGCGGTGCGCGGCCAGCAGTTTCTGCTTCAGTCCGCCGATCGGCAGCACCCGTCCGGTCAGCGAGACCTCACCGGTCATCGCCACGTCCGTACGGACCAGCCGTCCGGAGAGCAGCGAGGCCAGTGCCGTCGTCATGGTGATTCCGGCGCTCGGGCCGTCCTTCGGGACCGCGCCCGCCGGGAAGTGGATGTGCACGCCGCGGTCCTTCAGGTCCGCGACCGGCAGCTCCAGCTCCGCGCCGTGCGACTGCAGGAAGCTCAGCGCGATCTGCGCGGACTCCTTCATGACGTCGCCGAGCTGGCCGGTGAGGGTCAGTCCGGACGCCCCGGTCTCCGGGTCGGCCAGCGACGCCTCCACGAACAGCACGTCGCCGCCCGCGCCGGTCACCGCGAGTCCGGTGGCCACACCGGGCACCGAGGTGCGGCGCTCGGCCGGGTCCTGGGCGGACTCGGGGACGTGGTGCGGCCGTCCGATCAGAGCGCGCAGGTCCTCGTCGCCGACCGTGAACGGGAGCTCCCGGTCGCCCAGTTCGTGCTGGGCGGCGACCTTGCGGAGCAGCCGGGCGACGGCCCGTTCCAGGTTCCGCACGCCCGCTTCACGGGTGTACTCGCCGGCCAGCTTGCGCAGCGCGGACTCGTCGAGCGTCACCTCGTCCTTCTCCAGGCCGGCCCGCTCCAGCTGACGCGGGAGCAGGTGGTCCCGGGCGATGACGACCTTCTCGTCCTCGGTGTAGCCGTCGAGCCTGACCAGCTCCATGCGGTCGAGCAGGGCCTCCGGGATGGCTTCGAGCACGTTGGCCGTCGCCAGGAAGACAACGTCGCTGAGGTCGAGCTCGACCTCCAGGTAGTGGTCGCGGAAGGTGTGGTTCTGCGCCGGGTCGAGGACTTCGAGGAGGGCGGCCGCCGGGTCGCCCCGGAAGTCGGAGCCGACCTTGTCGATCTCGTCGAGCAGGACGACCGGGTTCATCGAACCGGCCTCCTTGATGGCCCGGACGATACGGCCCGGCAGGGCGCCGACGTATGTACGCCGGTGGCCCCGGATCTCCGCCTCGTCGCGCACACCGCCGAGCGCGACGCGGACGAACTTGCGGCCCATGGCGTGCGCGACGGATTCACCGAGGGAGGTCTTGCCCACGCCCGGAGGCCCCACCAGCGCCAGCACGGCACCGCCGCGCCGCCCGCCGACGATCCCCAGGCCGCGGTCGGAACGCCGCTTGCGGACGGCCAGGTACTCGGTGATGCGCTCCTTCACGTCCTGCAGGCCCGCGTGCTCGGCGTCCAGGATCCGCTGGGCGCCCCGGATGTCGTAGGCGTCCTCGGTCCGCTCGGTCCACGGCAGTTCGAGAACGGTGTCGAGCCAGGTCCTGATCCAGGAGCCCTCGGGGCTCTGGTCGGAGGAGCGCTCCAGCTTGTCGACCTCCTTGAGCGCGGCCTCGCGGACGTGCTCGGGAAGCTCGGCGGCCTCGACGCGCGCCCGGTAGTCGTCGGACTCGTCCTCCGGGTCGCCGTTGAGCTCGGAGAGCTCCTTGCGCACGGCGTCGAGCTGGCGCCGCAGCAGGAATTCGCGCTGCTGCTTGTCGACGCCCTCCTGGACGTCCTTGGCGATGGACTCGGCGACGTCCTGCTCGGCGAGGTGTTCGCCGAGCCACTGGATGGCGAGCTTCAGCCGGGCGACCGGGTCGGCGGTCTCCAGGAGCTGCACCTTCTGGGCGGTGGTGAGGAAGGGCGAGTAACCGGAATTGTCGGCGAGCGCGGAGATGTCCTCGATCTGCTGGACCCGGTCCACGACCTGCCAGGCGCCGCGCTTCTTCAGCCAGCTGGTGGCGAGTGCCTTGTACTCCTTGACCAGCTCGGCGGCGGCTCCGGGAAGAGGGTCGGGGACGATCGTGTCGACCCGGGTCCCCTCCACCCAGAGCGCTCCACCCGGCCCGCTGGTCCCGGCCCCGATCCGCACCCGGCCCCGGCCGCGGATGAGCGCGCCCGGATCCCCGTCCGAAAGCCGTCCGACCTGCTCGACGGTGCCGATGACACCGGTGCCGGTGTACATACCGTCGATCCGCGGCACCAGAAGCACTTCGGGCTTGCCGCCGCCGTCACGGGCCGCGGCCTGTGCGGCCTCCACGGCGGCACGTACATCGGTGTCGGACAGGTCCAGAGGCACCACCATCCCGGGCAGCACGACCTCGTCGTCGAGCGGCAGCACGGGCAGGGCGAGCGGAGTGACCGCATTGGAATCGATAGCCATGATCTCCCCTTCGGCAGTCAAGTTGAGCTATGCAGACTCAATGCTTCTGAGCCGCCCCGTTGTTCCCCGGGGCATGTTCGCTGTGAGCGATCACCCGGTCGCGCTCGCGGTCCGGGCCGGTCGCGGCCGTGACGGGCCGGATAAATCATTCGGCCCGTCACGGAAATGCGGGCACAGTGCCCGCATGAACGACGACAGCGGCGACAGCGGCAGCCGAGGGCTGAACCACGACGGGACGATCCGGCGGGAGGGCTCGCTGAGCCGCGTGCCCGCTCCGTTCGCCCCCGTGGTGGCGGCGGCCCGGTCCCGGATCACCGAGGCGTTCGACGGCACACGGCTGCACAGCGCGTACATCTACGGCAGCATTCCGCGCGGCACGGCCCTTCCCGGTGTCTCCGATCTGGATCTGCTGCTGGCGCTGCACAGCGCGCCCACGGCCGCCGACGAAGCGGCGGTCCGTGCCATGGAGGCCGACCTGAACGCCTCGTTCGGCCAGATCGACGGCGTCGGCATCCTGCTGTCCGCTGCCGCCACCCTCACCAGCGAGCTCGAACGCCACGACCTCGGCTTCTTCCTCGCCTGTCTCTGCACCCCGCTGCTGGGCGACGACCTGGCCGAGCAGCTGCCGCACTACCGCCCGACCCCGCTGCTCGCCCGCGAGACCAACGGGGACCTGGTTCTCTCGCTGCCCCGCTGGCGGCGCAGGGCCGCCGAGGCGGCCACCGACGCCGAACGCCGCAGCCTCAGCCGCGGCGCCGCCCGCCGGATCGTCCGGTCCGGCTTCACCCTGGTCATGCCGCAGTGGCGCGGCTGGACCAGCGACCTGGCCGAGTCCGCCGAGGTGTTCGCCCGTTACTACCCGGACCACCCGGAGCGGATCGAGCAGATGAGGCTGGCCGCGCACACCGGCCGCAATCCCTCCGCCGACCCGGCCGTCCTCGCGACGCTCATCGAGGACCTGGCACCTTGGCTGGCGGCCGAGTACCTCGCGGTGCACGGCGAGAAGGCGCCACGCCCCTGACCACCGGTTCCCCGACCGCACCGGCCCGGCGCAGCAGCGGCCGGCAGGCCACGCCGAACAGCAGCGCCAGTGGATGGCCCCAGTCGGTCAGCGGGTTGCTCAGACGGACCAGATCGAGCACCAGCATCACGCCCATCCCGCCGAGCACCAGCACCCGCAGCAGCGGGGTGAACAGCCCGGTGAGCGCGCCCACGCTCGCCATCAGCCCGAAGCTGATGCCGTAGTCGAGGCGGTGCAGCGACGACTCCGGCAGATGCCCGGCGACCACGGAGAGCCCGACCGGGATCTCCGTGGCGAGCGTCGCCACGACATGACCGAGCACGAACACCGCGGCGGCCCGCAGGCCCCCGATGCGGCGCTCCAGTGCGGTCAGTACGAGAGCGAAGAAAAAGACGTGCGGGGAGGTGAGCCCGCCGACGACCCACAGGGCGCTGGCGGCCAGGACGAGGAACGGGGTCTCGCCGAGGTGCGCGACGTCCGTGCTCGACTCGCGCAGCACGGCGGCGACGGTGTCGGGATCGGCGTACTCCATGAACAGGGACGTGGCGACCAGCACCAGCAGGTACCCAAAAGTGAACGGGGTACCAGTGGGTGCCGGCAGCAGCCGCAGCCATCGGCGGGCCCCACGGACCGGGGGCTGGGCCGCGGCACGGCCCGTGCGGCTCTGGCGCGGGATGGCGTCGAGCAGCGGAGCCGCGAAGGGTTCTTCGTGGACCGCCCTGTCCGTACGCTGATGCACCGCGTGAGGCCCCTCTCCCGTGACGAGCCCCCCGAAGCAACGTCCCACCCTCTGTGATCTTCCCCTGCTCCGTCTATGGCGTGAGCCACACACGCCGCCCGTGAACCGGTCCGGGTCCGTCGCCCGATAGAGAGGTGTGAAGCTGTTGCGCCCCTCGGGGGAGGACCCGAACGACGACGACGCCCTGCTGCGTGCCGTCGCGCAGGGGGATACGGAGGCCCTGGCGACGCTCTACGACCGGCACGCCGGCTGGCTGCTGGCCCGGCTGAGCAGGCGGTGCGCGGATGCCGAGACCGTATGGGAGGTCCTGCAGGACACCTTCGTGACGGTCTGGCGCTCCGCCGGTTCGCACCGCGGGGCCAGGGTCGGCGGCTGGCTCTGGGTGATCGCCTCGCGTCGGCTGGTGGACGCCCAGCGGGTCCATGCCCGTACCGATCTCGCCGCCCGGGCCGAGCGGACCGGAAGCAACGAGTGGGCCGCCACCGCGCCGTCCGCCGAGGAGCGGGTGCTCGCCGGGCTGGAGTACGGGGATGTGGGCGCCGCGCTCGACCGGATCTCGCCCGAGCTGCGGGAGGTCCTGCGCGCCACGGTCATCGACGGACTGACGACCCGCGAGACGGCCCGGCTCCTCGGCATACCCGAAGGCACGGTCAAGACCAGGGCGATGCGGGCCAGACGCGAGCTGCGCGCCGCACTGGAACTGTCGGCTCCGCAGTCCGGACCGCTGGGAGGAACGGCATGACCAGGACGGGAGGTGACGGCATGCCCCACTGGCACGTGAGCGAGGAGCTGGCCGGGCGGTACGCCGCCGGTTCGGTGACGGAGACGGACGCGTGGTCCGTGGAGAAGCACGTGGAGGCGTGCGGGGGATGTGCGGCACGGATCTCCGCGGCGGTACGGGCACGGCCGGAGGCCGGGGCGGTGCTGGACGGGGTGCGCGCGGGGGTGCTGGCCGCGGTGGCGGCGGAGGGGGCACCGGCGAGGGCGCCCGCCCGCGGCGTCCGGCGCCGCTTCCCGGGGGTCGCCACCCGGGCCGCCCGCGGCCGCTCCCCCGGGGCCGCCACCCGCACCGGGCGGTTGCTGTGGGCCGCCGGGCCCGCGCTGCGGGGTCCGTGGCTGCTGGCGCTGGTGCTGGTGGCCGTCGGGGCCCTCGCGCTGGCGTACGGGGCCGGGGCCGACGACGCCATCCGCCCGCTGCTCCTCGTCGTCGCGCCGGTGCTGCCGCTCGCCGGGGTCGCCCTCTCGTACGGCCGGCACGCGGACCCGATGCATGAGATCACCGCCGCCACCCCGTCCGGCGGGCTGCGGCTGCTGCTGACCAGAACCGCCGCGGTGCTCGCCGTGAGCATCCCGACGCTCACGCTCGCCGGGGCGGTGCTGCCCCCGTCCGCCGGGTGGCCCGGCGCGGCGGCATGGCTGCTGCCCGGACTCGCGATGACGCTGGCGGCGCTCGCCCTCGGCTCGTACGTCGGCTGCCGCACCGGGGCCACGTCCATCGCCGCGGCCTGGGCGGCCGCCGTCGTCCTGCCCGCCTTCGCCGCATCGCCCCCGGGGGCCGCCGAGGCGGCGGCCGCGGCCGCACGGTACTTCGCCGGGCCCGCCGCACAGGCCGGCTGGGCGGCGGGCGCGCTGGTGTGCGCCGCGCTGCTCGCCGTACGCCGTAGATCCTTCGACCATCTGGAGACGTTGTGAGCGTGAACGCATGAACGGCACCGAGGCCGTGAACACGGTCGAGGTCAGGGCACTGACCGTCCGGCACCGCAGGACGACCGCGCTGGACGCCGTCGATCTCGACTTCGCGCCCGGTGTGCACGGGCTGCTCGGACCGAACGGGGCGGGCAAGACCTCGCTGATCCGGGTGCTCGCCACCGTCGCCGCGCCCTCCGGCGGCCGGGTGGAGCTGCTCGGCAGCGAGGTCGGCGCCGGGTCGGACCACCGCAGCCGGGCGGCGGTCCGGCGCAGGCTCGGTTATCTGCCGCAGGAGTTCGGCCACTACCCGGGATTCACGGTCCGCGAGTTCGTCTCCTACGTGGCCTGGCTCAAGGAGATGGACGCGTCGGCGGTCCCGGCGGCCGTGGAACGCGCGGTCGACCGGGTGGGTCTGGCGGACCGGATCGACGCCCGGGTGAAGACCCTGTCGGGCGGCATGGTGCGGCGCGTCGGCATCGCCCAGGCGATCGTCAACGATCCGGACCTGCTGCTGCTCGACGAGCCGACCGCCGGTCTCGACCCGGAGCAGCGGGTCGAATTCCGGGCGCTGATACGGGAGCTGGGCCGCACCACCACCGTGATCGTCTCGACCCACCTGGTCGAGGACGTCGCCGCGGCCTGCACCGATGTCACGCTGATCGAAGCGGGCCGGATCGCGTACCGGGGTACGACGCGGGAGCTGACGGAGCTCGGCGGCACCGCGGACGGCGGAGCGGAGCGACCGGACGGCAACCCGATCGAGCGCGGCTACACCTCCGCGCTGCGGGCGCACCGGGCGGCGGTGGCGAACCGATGACAGCCTCCGCCTCGTCCGTGAAGAATCCGGCCCGCACCGTCCTGCGGACCGAACTCCGGCGCGGGATCGCCCCGTGGACGGGTCTCGCCGTCGCCCTCACCCTCCTCGTTCCGCTGTGGAGCAAGGCGTCCGAGTGGCAGGGGAGCTGGGGCGAGACTCAGTCCCAACTGCACGCGGCGACGGCACTGCTCGGCGGCCCGCTCGTCGCCGCGGCCGCCTGCTGGCAGGGCGGCCGGGAGCACCGCCGGCGCACCGCCGAGCTGCTGCTCTCGGTCCCGCGCAGCCGGCTCGCTCAGGTGACGACGGCCGCGACGCCGATCGTGCTGTGGGCGGCGGCCGGGTATCTGCTCGCGCTGGGCGTGGTGTTCGCGGCGACGGCTCCGTACACCGGGGCCGGCGGTCCGTCGCTCTCGATCGTCGCGACGGATCTCGGTCTCCTGCTGTCCATCGGCTTCGTCGGCTTCGTGGTCGGGCGGCTGGTGCGGTGGCGGCTGATCGCTCCGGTGCTCGCGGCCGCTTTCTACGTGCTCCTGGGGGTCCCGAGCTATATGGAATCGGATGCCCGGTTCCTGAGCCCCGCCGAGCAGTACATGCTCGAAGGGTCCGTCCCGGTGTGGTGGTTCGCGCCGGTCCTGCTGGCCTGGACGGGCGGCATCGCCGCCACCGTGCTGCTCGCGCACGCGGCCCGGCGGCGTCTGCTGGCCGTCGTGCCGCTCGCGCTGGCGGTCGCGGCCGGGGCGGTGATCGTGCCGACGGGCGAGAACCTGTTCCGGGACGACCCGGCCACGACGCGCAGGGTCTGCTCGGCGCCGGCGCCCGGCACGCCGCAGCTCTGTGTGCAGGCGTCCGACGCCCCGGTGCTGCCCAGTGTGTCCGAGGCCCTGGCGGGAATGTTCTCGCGGCTGGCGGGGGTTCCGGGGGCGCCGGTCAGATACGTGAGCACGGAGTCGGATCCGAAGGACGGCGAAGCAGCCCTCGCCCACGCCATGCGCGGCTGGGGCACCACGCGGAACGAGCTGACCGATCCTCAGGCGTACGCCTCGGAAACCGCCCTGAGCCTGACATCGCGCGACTGCTCGGCCGTTTCGCACTGGGACAAGCGCGAAGGGGCGAAACGGGTGGGTCTCACGGACGACGCCGTACGCAGCTGGCTGGCCGGCAATGACGCCACCTGGGACCCGGAAGCGCGCCCCCTCGTCACCCGTCTCGAGGCCATGCCCGACGCCGGCCGCAAGGCCTGGCTCGGCCGCTACCTGGCCACCCTGAAGAGCTGCGCTCCCGCGGAGGTGCCGGCCCTGTGAGCGCTCAGCCGGCCCACGCCGCCCTCCCCCTCCTCTACGTCCGCTCCCGCGCCCTCCCCCTCACCATCGCCACCCTGACCTGCATTGCGCTCGTCGCCGCCTGGGCCGCCCACTGGCTGCAGGCCCAGCCGCACTTCGACCACACCGCCCGCGTCCCGGTCGTCGTGCTGGCCCCGCTGCTCGCCTCTGCGGCGATCGGCACCAGCCTGCACTCGCACACCGAGGAGCTGGACCGGACCGCCGTACGCCGCTGGTGGCCGGGCCGGCTGCTGCATCTGCTGGCGCTGACCGCGGTGACGGCCGGGGCGCTCGCGGCAGCGGTCCCGGGGCACCCGGAGGAGTTCGGTGTACCGGCCATGGTGCGCAACGTGCTCGGCGCGACGGGGGTGGCCGCGGCCTCCGTCGCCCTGCTCGGTGCCCGGCTGAGCTGGCTGCCGATGACGGTCTACGGCGGCGCCGTCTACCTGGCGGCGCCCCGCACCCCGGGCGGCGCGGCGGCGGTGTGGGCCTGGCCGATGCAGCCGGGCCCGCAGGGTGCGGCGTGGGCGGTGGCCGTGACGGCGTACGTGGCCGGGGCGGCACTCCTCGCGGTGCGCGGCGCACGCCCGGAGCGCGGGTAGCTGCCGTTGCCCTCCCGGCACTTGGGGCGGATCCGGCAATCCGCTGGCACCGGGCCGCGCCGACCGGACAGGATGGCGGGGACCCTGTCCGCCACCCACCGGAGACCCGCACCATGCCCGACATGCACCACTCCGACGCCCTCGCCCCCGTCACGCTCGACCGCCGCGAAGGCCCGTACGGCGAGGTCGTTCTGCGGGAGCGGGGGGACGATTTCGAGATCATCGCCAACGGGTGCTTCCTGATGGACACTTCGGACGGGCGCTCCGAGCGGCTGCTGATCGACGCGGCACTGGCCGCTCTGCCCGCCGGCCGGCCCGCCCCGTCCGTGCTCATCGGGGGTCTCGGCGTCGGTTTCTCGCTCGTCCGGGCCGCCGCCGAGCCGCGGTGGGGGCGGATCGTCGTGGCCGAGCGGGAGCAGGCGATCGTGGACTGGCATCTGGAGGGGCCGCTGGCCGCGATCTCCGGTGCGGCGCTCGCCGATCCGCGGACCGGGATCCTGACGACGGATCTCGTCGCGTACCTGAATACGACTACGGACCGTTACGACGCTCTGTGTCTGGACATCGACAACGGACCGGACTGGACCGTCACCGAGGACAACACGAGCCTGTACTCCCCCGCCGGTCTGGCGGACTGCCGGGAGCGGCTGACGCCGGGTGGCGTTCTCGCAGTATGGTCCGCACAGCCGTCCGCCGACTTCGAACAGGCCTTGCGGAATGCCGGATTCGGTGGGGTAAGAACCGAAGAGGTCAGTGTTGCCCGAGGTGTTCCCGACGTGGTCCATCTCGCACTTCGGACAGACTGAGATCCCCCACCGGGTACCCCCGACCCCCGGAAGTCCGGGGGCCAAGCGCCATAAGACCGACACTCCGCCACTTCCTCGCGTCCGCGGCGTTACACCCTGCGTAGCCGAGAACAGTCCGCTGCCTTTACGCTGCTGACCGGTAACGGGATCACCCACGAAATCCACAAGCGAAGACCGTGCGTCCGGGGGAATGGCCCCCGTGAGGACGGGCAGGGGCGGGGCGATGGAACAGACACACACCACCCACAACGGTGTCGCGGCCACCCCGGGCGCGCAGCGCCGGGTGCTGGTGGTCGAGGACGACGCCACGATCGTCGATGCCATTTCCGCCCGGCTGCGGGCCGAGGGCTTTCTGGTGCAGACCGCACTCGACGGCCCCGCGGCGGTGGACGCGGCCGAGGCGTGGCAGCCCGATCTGATGGTGCTCGACATCATGCTTCCCGGCTTCGACGGCCTGGAGGTCTGCCGCCGCGTGCAGGCCCAGCGGCCGGTGCCGGTGCTGATGCTGACCGCCAGGGACGACGAGACGGACATGCTGGTCGGTCTCGGGGTCGGCGCCGACGACTACATGACCAAACCGTTCTCGATGCGCGAGCTGGCGGCCCGGGTCCATGTCCTGCTGCGCCGGGTCGAGCGCGCGGCGCTGGCCGCGGTGACGCCGCGCAGCGGGATACTGCGCCTCGGCGAGCTGGAGATCGACCACGCGCAGCGCCGGGTCCGGGTGCGCGCCGACGACGTCCACCTCACGCCGACCGAGTTCGATCTGCTGGTCTGTCTGGCCAATACGCCGCGAGCGGTGCTCTCCCGGGAGCAGCTGCTGGCCGAGGTCTGGGACTGGGCGGACGCCTCCGGCACCCGTACGGTCGACAGCCACATCAAGGCACTGCGCCGGAAGATCGGCGCGGAGCGGATCCGTACCGTGCACGGTGTCGGCTACGCCCTGGAGACCCCGGCGCCATGACCCGGCCCGGTTCCGGACTGCGTCCCTTCTCGGTCAAGGCCAAGATGAGCACGCTCGTCGTGGTCTCGGTCTTCATCACCACCGGTCTGCTGATGGTGGCCGTGCGCACCAGGACCGAGCTTCGGTTCATCACGGTGTTCTCGGTTATCGCGACCCTGCTGATCACCCAGTTCGTGGCGCACGGTCTGACCGCGCCGCTGGACGAGATGACGACCGTGGCCCGGTCGATATCGCACGGCGACTACACCAGACGCGTGAGCGGCGCCGACCGGCGCGACGAGCTCGGCGACCTGGCCCAGACGATCAACCGCATGGCGGACGATCTGGAGGCCGTGGACCGGCATCGCAAGGAGCTGGTCGCCAACGTCTCGCATGAGCTGCGAACACCCATCGCGGCGCTGAGAGCCGTGCTGGAGAACGTCGTGGACGGGGTGTCCTCGGCCGATCCCGAGACGATGCGCACGGCGCTGAAGCAGACCGAGCGGCTCGGCAGGCTGGTGGAGACGCTGCTGGACCTGTCCCGCCTGGACAACGGGGTCGTCACGCTCAAGGCCCGCCGTTTCGAGGTGTGGCCGTATCTGTCGGGCGTGCTGAAGGAGGCGAACCTCGCCGCCTCGCACCGCCGGCTGTCGTCCGGTTCCGGGAACCACACCCGCAAGGACGTGCATCTGCATCTGGACGTGTCGCCGCCGGAGCTGACCGCGCACGCGGACGCGGAACGCCTTCACCAGGTGGTGGCCAATCTGATCGATAACGCTGTCAAGCACAGCCCGCCGCACGGCCGGGTCACCGTGCTGGCCCGGCGGGGGCCCAAACCCGAGTCCCTGACGCTGGAGGTCCTGGACGAGGGGCCGGGCATTCCGGAGTCCGAGCGGCACCGGGTCTTCGAGCGCTTCAACCGCGGCGAGGTGCCCTCTCCGCACGGTCCGGGCAGCGACGGCGGCACGGGCCTCGGGCTGGCGATCGCCCGCTGGGCGGTGGATCTGCACGGCGGACGCATCGGCGTGGCCGAATCCGTTCGCGGCTGCCGCATTCAGGTCACTCTTCCGGGGATCCCTCAACCGCGAGGTTGACATAGGGTTCGAACCGGAAGGGCACGTTCTGCGTGTTCCGTTCATGGGGTACGGCCCAGGGGGCCGTAGCCGCGGTTCCACATACCCAAATCAAAGCGGAACTGAGCTTGTTTCCCGCCAATTCCCGTACCGAAACCCGCCTTCCGATGTGACTTGCGCGACGAAGACCGGCCCGGCCTGCGTGGAACGGCTGGGGAGGCGTAGCCTTGATTTCCGCTGTCCATCACCTTGTGAAGCGGAAGAGGGCGGTTGCCGCCGTGTCGTCTCAGTCCCCCAGTAACTCGAGCATCTCGACCGACCAAGCCAGCCCGGGTTCGAACCCGGCCGCTGCTTTCGGGCCCAATGAGTGGCTCGTCGACGAGATCTACCAGCAGTACCTCCAGGATCCCAATTCGGTCGATCGCGCCTGGTGGGACTTCTTCGCCGACTACAAGCCGGGTACGTCCGGCACGGCGGACAAGCCCGTTCCCGGCGCCCCGGCCGCAGGGGCTGCGGTGACCCCGGCCCCGGCCGCACCCGCACAGGCCACCCCGGCACAGGCCCCGGCTCCGGCCGCACCCGCCCCGGCCCCGGCGGCCCCGGCGGCTCCGGCGGCTCCGGCGCCCGCACAGGCCGCCCCCGCCGCCGCTGCTCCGGCAGCCCCGGCGAAGGCCGCCCCGGCTCCGGCCGCGAAGGCAGCCGCGCCCGCACCGGCCAAGGCCGCGCCCGCCCCGGCCAAGGCCGCGGCCGCACCGGCCACCGAGGCCCCGGCCGGCGCGGAGTACGTGACGCTGCGCGGCCCGTCGGCCGCCGTCGCGAAGAACATGAACGCCTCGCTGGAGCTGCCGACGGCCACGTCCGTCCGCGCCGTCCCGGTGAAGCTGCTCTTCGACAACCGCATCGTCATCAACAACCACCTCAAGCGCGCCCGGGGCGGGAAGATCTCCTTCACGCACCTCATCGGGTACGCGATGGTGCAGGCCCTCAAGGCCATGCCGGCGATGAACCACTCCTTCGCGCTGAAGGACGGCAAGCCGACCCTGGTCAAGCCGGAGCACGTCAACCTCGGTCTCGCCATCGACCTGGTGAAGCCGAACGGCGACCGCCAGCTGGTCGTCGCGGCCATCAAGAAGGCCGAGACGCTCAACTTCTTCGAGTTCTGGCAGGCCTACGAGGACATCGTCCGCCGCGCCCGCAACGGCAAGCTCGGCATGGACGACTTCACCGGGGTCACCGCCTCGCTGACCAACCCCGGCGGCATCGGCACCGTCCACTCGGTGCCCCGCCTGATGCCCGGACAGGGCCTCATCATGGGCGTCGGCGCGATGGACTACCCGGCCGAGTTCCAGGGCACCTCGCAGGACACCCTGAACAAGCTGGGCATCTCCAAGGTCATGACGCTGACCTCGACGTACGACCACCGGGTCATCCAGGGCGCCGCCTCCGGCGAGTTCCTGCGGATCGTCGCCCAACTCCTGCTCGGCGAGAACGAGTTCTACGACGAGATCTTCAAGTCGCTGCGCATCCCGTACGAGCCGGTCCGCTGGCTCACGGACATCGACGCCTCGCACGACAACGACGTGACCAAGGCCGCGCGGGTCTTCGAGCTGATCCACTCCTACCGGGTCCGCGGCCACGTCATGGCCGACACCGACCCGCTGGAGTACCGCCAGCGCAAGCACCCCGACCTGGACATCACCGAGCACGGCCTCACCCTGTGGGACCTGGAGCGGGACTTCGCGGTCGGCGGTTTCGCCGGCAAGTCGATGATGAAGCTCCGCGACATCCTCGGTGTGCTGCGTGAGTCGTACTGCCGCACCACCGGCATCGAGTTCATGCACATCCAGGACCCGAAGCAGCGCAAGTGGCTCCAGGACCGGGTGGAGCGCCCGCGCGCCCAGCAGCCCGAGCGCGAGGAGCAGTTGCGCATCCTGCGCCGGCTGAACGCCGCCGAGGCGTTCGAGACCTTCCTGCAGACCAAGTACGTCGGCCAGAAGCGGTTCTCGCTGGAGGGCGGCGAGTCCGTCATCCCGCTGCTCGACGCGGTCATCGACTCCGCCGCCGAGGCCCGCCTCGACGAGGTCGTCATCGGCATGGCCCACCGCGGCCGGCTCAACGTCCTCGCCAACATCGTGGGCAAGTCGTACGCGCAGATCTTCCGCGAGTTCGAGGGCAACCTCGACCCCCGGTCGATGCACGGCTCCGGCGACGTGAAGTACCACCTGGGCGCCGAGGGCACCTTCACCGGTCTGGACGGCGAGCAGATCAAGGTCTCGCTGGCCGCCAACCCCTCGCACCTGGAGGCGGTCGACCCGGTCCTGGAGGGCATCGCCCGCGCCAAGCAGGACATCATCAACAAGGGCGGCACGGACTTCACGGTCCTGCCCGTCGCGCTCCACGGCGACGCGGCCTTCGCGGGCCAGGGCGTCGTCGCCGAGACGCTCAACATGTCGCAGCTGCGCGGCTACCGCACCGGCGGCACCGTGCACGTGGTGATCAACAACCAGGTCGGCTTCACCGCCGCCCCGGAGTCCTCGCGCTCCTCGATGTACGCCACCGACGTGGCGCGCATGATCGAGGCGCCGATCATCCACGTCAACGGCGACGACCCCGAGGCCGTCGTCCGCGTCGCGCGGCTCGCCTTCGAGTTCCGGCAGGCGTTCAACAAGGACGTCGTGATCGACCTCATCTGCTACCGCCGCCGCGGTCACAACGAGGGCGACAACCCGGAGTTCACCAACCCGCAGATGTACACCCTGATCGACAAGAAGCGCTCGGTGCGCAAGCTCTACACCGAGTCCCTCATCGGTCGCGGCGACATCACGCTGGAAGAGGCGGAGCAGGCGCTCCAGGACTTCCAGGGCCAGCTGGAGAAGGTCTTCGCGGAGGTCCGCGAGGCCACCTCGCTGCCGGCCCCGGCGCACACCCCCGAGGTCCAGCCCGAGTTCCCGGTCTCCGTGACCACCGCGATCTCCCCGGAGGTCGTCAAGGTCATCGCGGAGTCCCAGGTCAACATCCCCGACCGGATCACCGTCCACCCCCGCCTGATGCCGCAGATGCAGCGCCGCGCGGCCTCGGTGGAGAACGGCACGATCGACTGGGGCATGGGCGAGACCCTGGCCATCGGTTCACTGCTGATGGAGGGCACCCCGGTCCGGCTCGCCGGCCAGGACACCCGCCGCGGCACCTTCGGCCAGCGGCACGCGGTCCTCGTCGACCAGGTGACCGGCGAGGACCACACCCCGCTGCTCTACCTCTCCGACGAGCAGGCCCGTTACAACGTCTACGACTCGCTGCTCAGCGAGTACGCGGCGATGGGCTTCGAGTACGGCTACTCGCTGGCCCGTCCCGAGTCGCTGGTCGTCTGGGAGGCCCAGTTCGGTGACTTCGTCAACGGCGCGCAGACCGTCGTCGACGAGTTCATCTCCTCGGCCGAGCAGAAGTGGGGCCAGACCTCCGGCGTCACGCTGCTGCTGCCGCACGGCTACGAGGGCCAGGGCCCGGACCACTCGTCCGCCCGCCCGGAGCGCTTCCTCACGCTGTGCGCGCAGAACAACATGACGGTCGCCATGCCGACCCTGCCGTCGAACTACTTCCACCTCCTGCGGTGGCAGGTGCACAACCCGCACCACAAGCCGCTGATCGTCTTCACCCCGAAGTCGATGCTCCGCCTCAAGGCGGCCGCGTCGAAGGTCGAGGAGTTCACCACCGGCGGCTTCCGCCCGGTGATCGGCGACGAATCGGTGAACCCGGCCGACGTCCGCAAGGTCGTCTTCTGCGCCGGCAAGGTCTACTACGACCTGGAGGCCGAGCGTACGAAGCGCGGCGTCACGGACACCGCGATCATCCGTCTGGAGCGCCTGTACCCGCTGCCGGGTGCCGAGCTCCAGGCCGAGATCGCCAAGTACCCGAACGCCGAGAAGTACCTCTGGACCCAGGAGGAGCCGGCCAACCAGGGCGCCTGGCCGTTCATCGCCCTGAACCTGATCGACCACCTGGACCTGGCCGTCGGCGCCGACGTCCCGCACGGTGAGCGCCTGCGCCGCATCTCGCGTCCGCACAGCTCGTCCCCGGCGGTCGGCTCGGCCAAGCGCCACCAGGCCGAGCAGGCACAGCTGGTCGCCGAGGTCTTCGAGGCCTGACCGGTCGCTGTACACAACCCGAAGGGCCCGGCCCCGCGAGCTGATCGCGGGGCCGGGCCCTTCGGCGTACGGGCGGGGCGCAGCCCGTTCAGACGATCTGGGGTTCGAAGTCCCAGAAGTCCAGGCGTTCGACACGTTCCGGGTCCTCCGCCTGCCGGTAGGCCGCGGTGAGCGGGTGGTCCGTTCCCAGCAGGGCCGCCGCCCGCGGGCCGTTCGCCCGGCCCAGCTCGTACGCCTCGTCGGCCCGTCCGCTCCTCATCCGGGCGATCATCGCGTTCAACGTGCATCCGATCGCCCAGGGATGGCCTTCCCCCACCGTCCCGGCCATCAGGGAGCCGGCCCGCTCGATCTCGTGGCTCGCGACGTCCTGCTCCCCCAGCGTCCAGCGCATCAGTCCGAGGTTGCCCTCCGTACCGATGGTGTACGGGTGTTCGTGGCCCAGCATCGACCGGTACCCCGCCACCACCTGCTCGTGCAGCAGCAGCGCCCGGTCCGGGTCTCCCGCCCGCCGCTCCGCGCAGGCCACGCTCGCCGTGATCAGCAGGGTGAGCGGGTGGTGCTCGCCGAGGAGCCGCAGACAGTCCCGCCGCACCCTGGCGAGGGCGGGCCGGGCGGCGGCCGGGTCCCCGGTGAGGTAGCGGCACAGCGCGAGGTTGTGCTGGGCGCGCAGGGTCTGCGGATTGTTGGCGCCGACCGCCGCCAGATGCCTGCGGACCGTCTGTCCCAGGGCCTTCTCGGCTTCGCGGTGGTGCCCGAGCAGCCGAAGGTCGATGGCGCAGTTGAGTTCCGAGTACAGGGTGGCGGGGGCCTGCCCGCCCAGCACGGATCGCCGCAGGGCCAGAGTCCGCCGGTCCTGCTCCAGCGCCTCGCCGTACAGGCCGAGCAGCCGCAGCGACACCGCGAGGTTGTTGTCCGCGTTCAGTGTGCGGTAGTCCTCCTGGCCGAGGGCGGTGAGGTAGCGGTCCCTGATCGAGGCGGAGAGCCCCAGCGCCTCGTCGTAGCGGCCGAGGCCCCGCAGGTCGGCGGCGAGGCCGCCCGCCGCCCGCAGATGCTCCAGGTCCTGTTCGCCGCGTTCGGCCCCGAGGTAGTCGGCGGCCGCCCGCTCGACGCGTTCGCTCGTGCGGTAGTCGCCGAGGGCCCGGAGCAGATTGGCGTAGTGGTGGCCGAGGTCCCAGATCCGGGGGTGGGTCTCGCCGAGCAGGGCCCGCCAGGAGGTCATGGCCGGTCCGGCGAGCCGGACGCCACTGCCGTACTCGCCCGAGAGGTACATGTAGCGCAGGCAGTCGAGGACGAGGTCCTGCACCGCGGTTTCGGTGCTCTCCAGTACCTCCGCCCACTTCAGGTGCGGGGTGATCGCGGCGTACGTGGTCCACATCCGGGCGTCGGAGGGCTGCCCCCGGTCGACGGCGGCCAGTGCGCCACGGGCCGCGTCGGCGTAGGTCGCGCGGTCGGCCGTCGTCAGTTCGCCCCGCACCATGCGGTGGATCATGCGGTGCATGTGGAGAGCCCTGCCCGGCTCTGCCGACCCGGTGATCGGCGGGCCCGTCGCCTCCAGCCTGACGACCGAGTAGCGCAGCAAATGCTGGACCGCCCGGTCGAGCACGTCCGGGTTCGTGAATGCCTCCAGGCCGCCGACGGTGTCCCAGGCGACCCTGTTCAGCAGGTGCAGGGGGATGGAATCGGGTGCGAAGAAGCTGCACAGGCGCAGCAGATCGACGGATTCCGGGACGGTCTCCTTGAGCTTGTTCAGCAGTATCGACCAGGCCGTGCGGAAGGTCAGCGGGAAGTCCATGGAGACCTTGACGACGTCCTGGTCGATGCCGCCCTCGAGGAGTTCGATGTACTCCTCGACGGACATGTCGGAGTCGTTGAGCCAGCCCGCCGTCTGGGCGAGGAGGAGCGGAAGGTCTTCGAGGGCCTCCGCCAGCTGGTCGGCGTCGTTCGGGGTCAGGCGTGGTACGCGACGGCGGATGAAGGCCACGGACTCGTCGCGTTCGTAGACCGGGACCTCGACGAGGCTGCTGTTGTACTCGCCCCATCCCGGGTTGCGGGAGGTGATCAGCACATGCCCGGGGCCGGTCGGCACCAGGTCCCAGATGTGCTCGGGCTCGTCCGCGCCGTCCAGGATCAACAGCCAGTGCGCATACGGTTCGCCGCGGCGCAGCGCGTCCCGCACGGCCCGCAGCCGCTCCCCGTACTCGGCGCCTGTGGACAGGCCGAGTTCGGGGGCGAGTTCGGCGAGTTTCTGGCGGTAGAGGGCGCGGCGGTCGGCGGGCACCCACCACACGACGTCGTACTCCGAGCCGAACCGGTAGACGTACTCCGCCGCCAGTTGGGTCTTGCCCACACCGGACATGCCGTGCAGGGTCACGACCCCGGCACCGGGGTGCGCATCGTGCAATGCCTCGTACGTCGCCGCGAGCAGCTCCTCGCGGCCGGTGAACCGGCGGCTGCGGCGCGGCACTCCGCCCCACACCTCGGGAATGCCGGCCGGATACCGGGGACCCTGCCTGGGCCCGACCGGATCGGGCAGGGGGTCGGTGGGCAGGCCCAGGCGGACGAGGAGCCGCCGCTCGGCCTCGTCGGCGCCGACGTCGGTCAGGTCGGCCGCGCCGAAGGCCGAGGTGGCGCCCGGGAACACCGAGGTCGCGACGCGGACCGCGGCGAAGCGGTCGGGGTCGGGGGCGACGACCTCGCGCAGCGCCCTGTTCCACTCGTCGTGACCGCGCGGAC
This sequence comes from Streptomyces sp. NBC_01591, assembly GCF_035918155.1. Taxonomy (NCBI): domain Bacteria; kingdom Bacillati; phylum Actinomycetota; class Actinomycetes; order Kitasatosporales; family Streptomycetaceae; genus Streptomyces; species Streptomyces sp. NBC_01591. The sequence continues at coordinate 5,950,193 of NZ_CP109327.1, read as the reverse complement.
CGAGCTGGAAGTACCAGTCGCTGAGGACTGCCAGAACCTGGCCCCGGGAGAGCGCCAGCTCACCCAGCGACTCCGCCAGCGGAACCTCCGCCGGCGGGTCCCAGCGCTGCTGGACCACCGTCACCCCGCGCCGCTCCAGACGGTCCCCGATCCACGCCGCCCAGGCCCGGTTGAAACCGGCGAAACTGATGGTGATGTGGTCCACCGGGCCGGGCGTGGTGCGCGGGACCGGGGGCGCTTCGGAGGGCACGAGGTCCTCGGCGTCCTCCCCCGGGTCCTCCGTGTCATCGCCGCCGGCCGCCGCCTGTTCCTCCTCCGGCCCGGTCTCCTCGGCCTCTTCCGTCTCCTCCGCTCGGCGTGCCAACCAGAGCGCGTCCGCCGGATCGGTCTCCGGGTCCACGGCGGACGGTCCGTACGGCTCGGAGGCGGGTGGCTGGGCGGGGACGTATCCGACGACCTCAGCGGTCTGTCCCGACTGCGTGATCGTGCAGGGCAGAGCGGCCTTGCGGACCGGCATCCCCCACTGGTTGGTGATGGTGAGCCAGAGTTCGGCGGGCCCGGTGGCCCGGCCCGCCGTGACGACGAACCGGGCCGGGCCGTACGTGCCCCCGTAGCGGTGCAGTACGAGCGCGGGGTCGTCGAGCACCTCGCAGACGAAGTGCCGGCCCCCGTCCAGTGCGACGGTGAAGGTCAGTTCCTCGTCCTGGTACGGCCAGGCCTCCGGGTCCTCCTCGCCCTGCGGCCCGAGCGGACCGCACAGGTCGACGGTGACGAGATAGGCGCATCCCGCCTCGGCCTCACGGGGCCGGCTGACGACGGGTTCGATGAGCAGGGGCGGTCCGTCACCGTTCACCGTGTGCCCCCTTCCCCGCTCGTCGCTCTGCCGGGGCGTGGTCCGCTCAGGCTGAGCGTGCTGAGCGGATGCCCGTAGTACTGGAACATGAGGCTGTACAGCAGACGCAGGACCGGCCTCTGCCCGTCCACGTTCAACCGCCCTTCGTGCCGGGCGCGCGGCAGGTTCGTCAAGGGGCCGAACTCCTCCAGCGCGCGGGCCCGGAAGAGGCGCAGCGAGTCGGCGACCGGCCGCCAGGGTTCGGCTGCCAGGGTGCCGACGAGTTGCCGGATGAGTTCGTGTGCCTCGCTGTCGCCGACCTGTCCGGCCGCGACGACGCAGCCTCCGGCGCCCTTGCGGAGGAAGAGTTCGGTGAATCCCCGCAGGTCCGTCTCCCCCAGCCCGGTGTTGCGGACGAATCTGGCCGAGTGGCAGGCGTTGAGACAGACCATCGAGTGGTCCTTGTCGAGCACCGTCATCGGGCGGTCGTCGTACTCGGCCCAGGTCACCTCGGCGAGGGTGAGCGTGTTGACCCGATCGTCGTAGGTGCCGTGGGCCGCCATGTAGACGAGACCGACGGGATCGGTCGGACATGCGTCGAGTTCGTCGAGGAAGCCGTCGATCGTCACGTGCGGGCGGTGCGCATACCCCTGGAAGACCGCCATGTCGGCCCGCATGTCATGGATGTGCCGTGCTCCGTCGCGGTGCGGGCGGGCCGGGCGCGCGTCGTGGAAGTAGTAGCCGAGCACATCGCCCGCGGCCGACACGGACGCTTCGGGCAGCACCAGGTCGGCGCTGCGGATGGTGAGCCACCGCGTGACCGCGACCAGTGCGCCGAGCAGTCCTTCGTCCAGCCCGTTCGCCGGGTCGGCCGGCAGCCACAACGCCTCCCAGGGGATCTCGTAACCGGTGTCGTCGTGGATGGTGACCTGGAGTTCGTCGCCGTGCGCCGCGCGAGCCCTGTTGATCCAGGCGGCGAGCGGCTGCTGGTTGCGGGACCAGTGCCTGATGTCGCGGAGCAGTTGAGAGGGGGCGGGGCCGTCGCCGAGTGCGTTGCCGAGGCCGATGTCGGTGGGACGCAGCTGGGTCGGGCCGGTGGTGTACGGGAGCGCGGGCACGCCCTCGCACCAGGCGCTCACGCCGAACATCTGGGGGCCGCCCTGGCAGTTGTGGTGCGGAACGACCGTGATCCGGGCGGCGTGCGCCGGGGGCCGGCTGTCGGCGGCGGCCTCCGTGAGCCCGAGCCGTTCGCGCAGTCCCGTGCGCACGCCGACCGGTACGGGGGTCCTGGCCAGTCGCCGGCCCGTCGCCACGGAGTTGTCCAGCAGCCGGCGGAGCCTCGCGGAGTCACCGCCCACGGTCGGCCGCCTCGTGCTCCGGCCTGCCCGCGACCACGCTGCCGTCGAGGGCCTCGGCCAGCAGATGCGGAAGTTCCGGGTACGGCTGTCGTCCCGGGTCGACCACCACGCTGTGCAACCGGGTGCGGTCCATGCCGCTGATCCGGCCCGCCGCGGCGAGCGCGTCGTCGATGCCGGTGCGGCCCACGGCGCCGCGTCCGGCCCGGCCGCGGTGGCTCGCGGCGAGCGGTACGTTGCCGCGTCCGTCGGTCACCACGACCAGCAGCGCTTCCACCAGGCCCGCGCGGTGGTGCTGGAAGGCCCGGCGCAGGGTCTGTTCGGCCAGGTTCAGTCCGTGGGCGAGCGGGGTGGCCCGGCCGGGCGGCCGGTCCAGGGCCGCGGTGATCCGCGGGGATCGGGTGGACAGCGCGGTGAAGAACTCGGCCCGTAACTCGTTCGGTGCCCCGCGTCCGCCCACTTCGACCACGTGTACCGGGGCGCGGGTGACATAGGCCCATTGCAGGAACGGGTCGAGCGCCGCGTGCCAGTCCCAGTCCTCGCGGCAGGTGTGGTCCAGGACGAGGGTGAGCATCCGGACGGGTTCCGGGGCCCGGACGTACCCGCGCAGATCGCGCGGCAGGATCACCAGACGGTCTCTCCGGTCCCGTACCGCCCGGTACTTGGCCGCTTCCATCGCCGTGCGTACGGGCGCCAGGTCCCAGAGGTCCCGGGCGGCGCGTACGCCGACGACGGGGCCGCGTGCGGCCCGGGGGCCGGTGGTGCGCCGGGCCGGGGTGCGCAGGGCCGCGTCCTCCGGCGGCGGTCCGGCGGTGTCTTCCGGATACGGGGTGTCGGTGGTCGGCCAGGGGCCGGCCGCCGGCCCGGACCCGATGTGCTCGGCGGGTCCGGGTTCCAGGACGGGCGTACCGGGCGAGGGAGGTCGGTCGGTGCCGGGCCGGGGTTCGGGGAGGACGCGGGGAGCGCCCCGTGCGGTGTCCACGGCGCCGGGCTCGGGAGGGGGCTCGGCGGACGGGCGCCGGGCGCCGCGCAGGCGGATGAGGCGGGCGGCCGCTTCGGCGTGGTCGGCCGTGATCCGTTCGGCGCCGTCGAGCCGGGCCAGCGCGCGGGCGGTCCGGGCCAGGGCGAGGGGCCTGCGCTGCCCGGTGCCGTCCTGGTCGTCGAGGAGTTCCAGTACCCGGGACGCGAAGTCGGCGGCGGGGTGGAGGGGCGGTCGGGGGGCGGTGGAGCGGGCCCGGTCCAGGGCCGGGGCCCAGGCGGCCGGGAGCGGACCGAGCGGGGCGTCGCCCTGCCGGACGCACAGCTCCGGGACGGTGAGGCGGAGCGGGAAGCGGTCCAGGAGGTGCGGGGAGACGCGCTCGACGTCCTCCGTGCGGCAGACGGCCAGCCAGCGGGCTCCAGGCCGCCACCGGCGTCGCAGCCCGGCGTGTTCGACAGTGGCGGCATCGGCGCCGAGGAGCTGTACGGCAGCCCGTTTCCCCGGCAGGCTGAGCCTGGCGAGGTCGGGGACGACGACGAGAGAGGGGCCGGGCACGGGTTCGGTGAGCGGTCCGGGGTCCAGGGCGAAGTCGATGCCGTTCGGGCCGCGGCTCACCCGGGGCCGTAACCACAGGTCCTCGTCGGTGGTGGCGGCGGTGAGGGTGGTACGGGGAACGGGCGTGCCGGTGGGCCCGGCGAGCAGCCGGTCGAACACGCCGGCGACGGTGGCAAGGTGCGCGTCGGGAAGGTCGAACAGCAGCACCCCGGACAGTTTCGGCTCGACGGCGGCGCAGACCAGTGCGGTGAGCAGCCGCCGGGGAAGTTCGTCGGCGTCCGCGGCGGGCACGGGCCTTGGCACGGATACGGGCATCGGCGCCTCAGCCGAAGAGGGCGCTGACGCGGTCGTTCTCGTCCGGTCCCCAGGTGACGGCGGCGCCGTGGGCGGAGTCCGGCCTGCGATGGCGCAGGGCGAGGGGCAGCACACGGCGGACGTGGTCCGGTTCGACCTGCCGGTACCCGTCCCGTGCGGCCAGCGCACGGGCGGTCTTCGCCACCAGGAGATCGCCGCGCTGCCCGACCGCGCCCATCAGTTCCGCCGCCTCGGCGCAGAGCCGGCTCACGCTGTCGTCGAGCCGGACGTCCTTCAGCCGGTCCCTCGCCGCCAGGAGCGCGGTACGCAGAGTGTCGTTCTCGTCCTGTGCGGCGCGTAACCAGGCGGAGTCCTCGGCCTCCGCCTCTTCCTCGAAGGTCAGCACGGTGGTGATCATCCGTTGGCGGTCCGCCAGGTCCAGCTCGGCGGCCGTCACCATCAGCCCGAAGCGGTCGAGCAGTTGGGCCCGCAGGCTGCCCTCCTCGGGGTTCATGGTGCCGACGAGCCCGAAGGACAGCTGCCTGGCCATGTCGATGCCCTCGCGCTGGACGGAGAGCACACCGGTGGAGACGACGTCCAGGATGATGTTGACGAGATGGTCGTCCAGCAGGTTGACCTCGTCGATGTACAACAGCCCTTTTCTGTCCGCCTCTTCGAGCAGGCCGGGCTGGGGCTTCGCCACGCCCCGCATCAGCGAGTCCAGTTCCCAGCCTCCGACGACCCGGTCGTCGGTCGCGTTGATCGGCAGCGTGACGGGCAGTTCGCCGCCGGACATCAGCGCGAAGGCACGGACGACGGTGGACTTGGCGGTGCCACGCTGCCCGGCGATCAGCACGCCGCCGATCCTCGGGGAGATGAAGTTGAGTTCCAGGGCCAGCTTGAGTTCGTCCTGCCCGACGATCCGGCTGTACGGGAGAATCGACACCCGGGCCGCCGGGTCGGCGGACCTGGCGGGTGACTCGCTCATGAGGGTGTCGCCGCGGTGGTGGCCTGCCCCTCGTTGCCGGGTTGCCAGCGGAAGGTGACCTGGATCTGCGCCTCGGCACCGGCCTTCACCACGGCCGCCATGCCGGCCTCGAAGGTGATCCCGACCTGGAGTTCGATCTCGTCGGGCCGCATCCCCTCACCGAGGTCCCCGAGCCTGCGCATCGCCTGGGTGGCGCAACGTCGCGCCAGATCGAGTCCGTCGCCGTACAGATCACGGGCGCCGCTCAGGGCACGCCGGGCGGCGTCCGCGCCGCCCCTGGTCTCCCCGGAGCTGTAGAAGGACTCGTCCTCCCCGGTCGACGCCGGTTCCGCCGCGAAGGCCTCGGCATCCACGACGACCGGGATCGGGTCGCCCTCCCCCGGTTCCGTGGACCCGACGATGACCGTCATCCGCTCCCCCGTTGCATCGCAACTGACGTGTCCCGAAAGGATACTGACGGTCATTCATTTATTGAGACGCTTTCCTGAAACGAATCAGATCATCTGCGGCTCGAAGTCCCAGTACGGACGGTTGCGGGAGCGGGCCGACACCGTGTGGACGTGCTGGGCGCCCAGCGTCGCGACCAGATCGCCCAATGCCTCCCGCTCGATCTTCTCCGCGCGCTCGCGGTCACGGATGCCGCGCAGGTCCGCGGCGTGCGCGATCCGGGCGGAGAGGGTCAGCGGATGGGTCCGGCCGAGGACCTCGGTGGCCCTGGTGATGACCGCGTCCGTCAGCGCGGCCGCGGATTCGGGGTCACCCACCAGATTGCGCAGGGCCGAGGCGTTCACCGCGCAGCCCAGGGTCCAGGGGTGGTGCTCGCCCACGGCTCGCGTCATGTCAGCGAGTGCCTCCTCCAACAGGGCGTGCGCATGGTCGCGTTCACCCACGTTGCGGAGGATCAGGGCGTGGTTGGCCCGGGTTCCCGCCACGTACGGGTGTTCCTCGCCGAGCATGTCCACATAGCCGTCGACCACCTTCTCGCTTATGGCCCTGGCCTGGTCGATGTCGGCGTGCTCACGGGCGAAGAAGCTCTGGCTGGCCGCGAACATCATCGTCAGCGGGTCGTTCTCGCCGAGCACCCGCTCGCTTCGTTCGAGAACCCGGGTGAACAACGTCGCGGCCTTGGCACGCTCCCCCGAGCGGTACTGGCACAGCGCGAGGTTGTGCTCGGCACGCAGGGTCTGCGGGTTGTCAGGCGTCATGACCAGCCGATGCACCCGGACGCTCTGGTTCTGGAGCGAGAAGGCGTCGCTGTAGCGGCCGAGCAGACGCAGGTCGGTGGCGTAGTTGATCTCGGAGTAGAGCGTCCAGCCGTGTCGTGGCCGCAGCAGCTGGCGGCGGGCCTCCAGAGTGCGGCGGTTGAGTTCGAGTGCTTCCTCGTACCGTCCCAGCAGGCGCAACGACGTACCCAGGTTGTTCTGCGCATTGAGCGTGCGCGAATCCTGGTCGCCCAGCAGTTCGCGGTATGCCGCGAGGATCCAGGTCGACATCTCCAGTGCCTCGTCGTACCGACCGAGGCCCCGCAGGTCGGCGGCGAGGCCGCCGGCGGCGCGCAGGTGTTCCAGGTCCTGTGCGCCGCGCTCGGCACGGAGGTGGTCGACGGCGGCGCGTTCGATGGCTTCCGTGCCGGCGTAGTTGCCGACGGCCCGCAGCAGGTTCGCGTAGTTGTAGCTGAGGTCCCAGACCCTGGGGTGGTCCTCGCCGAGGAGCTCCCGCCAGGCCTTCATGGCGCGTTCGCCCAGCTTGATGCCGGCCCGGTACTCGCCGGAGAGGTACATGTAGCGCAGGCAGTTGAGCACCAGCGTGTGCACGGCCGGGTCGGTGCTCCGGAGTACGTCGGCCCACTTCAGGTGCGGGGTGATCTCGGCGTAGGCGGGCCACAGCCGGGTGTCGGTGGGGCGGCCGGGGTCCGCGGCGGCGAGGGCCCTGCGGACCACGTCGATGAACTCGTGGCGGTCGCGTTCCGGCATGTCCTTGCCGACGATCTGGTGGACCATGCGGTGCATGTAGAGCGATTCGCCGGACGAGGCCTCCTCGCCGGCCACCTCGTGGGACTCCAGGCGGACCACGGAGTACTGACGGAGCTGGCCGATCGCCTTGTTCCACAGCAGCGGGTCGTTCATCAGGCCGGAGAGCTGTTCCGGCAGTTCGCCGGGGGGCATTTCCCTCAGCAGCCGCACGGGGATGGAGCCGGGTGCGAAGAAGCTGCACAGCCGCAGCAGGTCGACGGATTCCGGGACGGTCTCCTTGAGCTTGTTCAGCAGTATCGACCAGGCGGTCTGGAAGGCGAGCGGGAAGTCGGCGGAGACCTTGACGACGTCCTGGTCGATGCCGCCTTCGAGGAGTTCGATGTACTCCTCGACGGACATGTCGGAGTCGTTGAGCCAGCCCGCCGTCTGGTCGAGGAGGAGCGGGAGGTCTTCGAGGGCCTCGGCCAGCTGGTCGGCGTCGTTCGGGGTCAGGCGTGGTGCGCGGCGGCGGATGAAGGCGACGGACTCGTCGCGTTCGTAGACCGGGACCTCGACGAGGTTGCTGTTGTGTTCGCTCCACTCCGGGTTGCGGGAGGTGATCAGCACATGCCCGGGGCCGGTCGGCACCAGGTCCCAGATGTGCTCGGGCTCGTCCGCGCCGTCCAGGACGAGGAGCCAGTGGGAGTGCGGTTCGCCGCGGCGCAGTGCGTCCCGGACCGCGCGCAGCCGTTCGCCGTACTCGGCGCCTGTGGACAGGCCGAGTTCGGGGGCGAGTTCGGCGAGTTTCTGGCGGTAGAGGGCGCGGCGGTCGGCGGGCACCCACCACACGACGTCGTACTCGGAGCCGAACCGGTAGACGTACTCCGCGGCCAGCTGGGTCTTGCCCACGCCGGACATGCCGTGCAGGGCCACCACCCCGGCACCGGGGCCGGCGTCCTGGAGGGCCTGGTACGCCTTGCTGAGCAGCTCCTCGCGGCCGGTGAACCGGGTGTTGCGGCGCGGTACGCCGCCCCACACCTCGGGGGTGTCGGCCGGATACCGGGGCCCCGGCCTGGCCTCGACGGGCTCGGGCAGGGGGTCGGTGGGCAGGCCCAGGCGGACGAGGAGCCGCCGCTCGGCCTCGTCGGCGCCGACATTGGTCAGGTCGGCCGCGCCGAAGGCCGAGGTGGCGCCGGGCAGCGCGGATGTGGTGACGCAGACGGCGGTGAAGCGGTCGGGGTCGGGGGCGACGACCTCGCGCAGCGCCCTGTTCCACTCGTCGTGGCTGCGCGGGCCGAGCTGGAAGTACCAGTCGCTGAGGATCACCAGGACGCGGCCCCGGGAGAGCGTCAGATCGCGCAGCGACTCCGCCAGCGGAACCTCCACCGGGGGGTCCCAGCGCTGCGGGACGACCGTCACTCCGCGCCGCTCCAGACGGTCCCCGATCCACGTCGCCCAGGCCCGGTTGAAACCGGCGAAACTGATGGTGACGGTTTGCGCCCCGGTTGCTCCAACTTGCCTATGCGTTCCGGGCATTCAACCGTCTCCCTGCCTCGATTCGAGCCTTGTCAACATACACCGGAGCCTGGTCGTTCCGGCGGACAATCCCGGGGGTTCTCACGGCCTGTGCTGGCCGTTCCTCTGCTGCCATATCACCTTCGTGGTGGCCACGTATGCCTCCGCACGCGCGAGGTGCCCCGTAGGAGGCGGGCAATCGTCCAGATGGTGGTAGAGCGTGATCATCTCGTTGACCAGCACCCGGCCCTCGCGAGTCAGTGCCGCCGATCCGGCCAGCACGGGCAGTACCGCTCCGACCTGTTCGCGGCAGCGGGCGTGCTCGGCCCAGGCCAGGTCGCGGTGGGTGACGCGCCGCGCGGAGAGCGCGAACCGCTGCCAGTAGTCGGCGAGCGCGATGTGCGAGTAGGCGCCCTGGAGGAGACCGTCGAAGGGGCGGGGGTCGGAGCGCCACGGTGCGAAGTGGCGTGCTTCCGGGCCCTCGTGGTGCAGGGGTACGAGGGCGGCGAGCGCGGCGAGTTTGGTGTGCTGGAGTTCGTGGACGAGGGTGGAGGCGAAGTAGGCGGGGGTGGCCGGTTTGCTGCTGAGGACGGCGCCGAACGCCTCGCGCCTGGTGCCGCTGCAATGTGCCGCGCTCTCGCCGGTGGGCCCGGAGCCGGGCGGCGGGCCGAGCGGGACGAGGCAGCGCAGCAGGACCGTCGCCTCGGTGAGGCGGTGTTCGCCGCCGATGCGGAGCAGTGGCGCCACACCGGCCCAGGACTCGGCCCACGCCTTGCGTTCGTGGTCGTCGATATGGGTGGCGGCGCTCAGCCCGTGCCGCTGGAGTCCGCTGCCGTCGGTGCGGTACGGGTCGACGTCGTCCAGGGGCACGGGTCCGATGCCGGACTGTACGGCGGGCAGGGCGAGCACCGGCAGCCAGCGCGGGTCTGCCGAGCCGGTCGTGCCGTCCGGCTGCGTGTGTGCCGATATGGATTCACAACCGCTCTCACGCATCGTCAGTTCGCCGTCGGAGAAGGCGATGTCGACCGGGCCGGATACTTCGGATGCCGTGCGCAGGGCGCCCAGGGTGGGCAGGGACAGGAGCCCGCCGTGCGCGGTGAGCCGGGTCGTGAACGGGATTCCGGCACGGATCGCGGCCGCGGCGGCCAGGGCGCTCAAGTGGTCGAGGTCGGCCCGGAGTTCGGGTCCGGGGCCGGTGGCGGGTCCGGGGCCGGAGAGGCCGCGCAGGCAGCGCTGCGCCCACGGGCCGGTGAGGGGGTGGAGCAGGACGGTGCGTACGGCAGTCCGGTCGGCGCGCTCGGCCGTCTCCAGCAGCGCCCAGTCCTGGCGCAGGCGGTCGAGCGCCCGGGGCGGGCAGACCGCCGCGGGGGCCGCCTCGGCCGCGTCGAGCAGGGCCCGCAGCAGCAGGAGCCTGCGGGTGTCCTGATCGCGTACGAGGACGCGGAGGGTGTCGGCGTCGCCCTCGGTGCGGCCGAGCCGGCGCAGCATGTGGTCCGGGAGTGGGGGGATCATCGGCGTTCTCCTGCGGTTGCGTCGGACAGCCGGGCGGCGACATGGCGTACCAGCCGTTCGAGGTCGGCGCAGTAGACGGACGGGTTGGCGAAGCCGTTCTCTGCGCGGTAGCGGTGTGCGTAGTGACCGCCCCCGCAGACGGTCAGCAGGGGGCAGGCTCGGCAGCCTGCGGCGAGTGCGTCGGCGCCTGCCCGGCGGGCGGCGACGCCGGGGTGGCGCAGGGCGTCGTCGAAGGTGTGGCGGAAGACGTCGAGCCCGGTGGCGGCGGCCGTGTCGTAGGCGGACTTGAGGGAGTCGACCTGTTCGATCGCCCCGTCCGTCTCGATCACGATCGCGTTGACGGGGTCGAGGCCGAGGGACTCGGTGGCGCCGGGCAGGCCCAGCAGCAGGGCGATGCACTCCTCGAAGAGCCGCACCCGGGTCTCCCGCCGTCCGGTGCGCCACCAGCGGTCGAAGACAGTGGTGAGCCAGTCGCCGTACGGGGTCGGGCGGCCGGGGCCGGTACGCGGCAGTCCCGGTGGCGGGTTCGTCCAGTTGCCGTGCGGCAGCAGCAGGTCCAGGGCCGGGGGGCGCAGTTCGAGCAGCGACTCGTACATCTCGATGGGGTCGGTGTCCGGGTCGACGACGGTGAGAATGCCCGCGTACGCATCGGGGTGCCGGTCGGCGAGGAGCCGGGCGCCGCGCGAGGCGGCGGGCCAGGAGGGGCGTCCGGCGTGGTCGGTGCGCCGGCTGTTGTGGGCGGGCCGGCCGCCGTCGAGGCTGATGCCGATGCGTATGCCGTGCCGCGCGAGGGTGGCGATGCGGGTCTCGGTGAGGAGGGTGGCGTTGGTCTGGACGGTGGTGTGGACGGTGCAGCCGTCGGGCGTCAGGTCGCGTACCCGGTCGGCGAAGGCGGCCAGCCGGCCGGCGCCCGCGAGAAGGGGTTCGCCGCCGTGCAGGACGAGCGCGACGTCCCGCAGTCCGTGGGTGGCCGCGTGTTCGGCGATACGGTGCGCGGTGCGGTCGAGGACGGCGGGCGCGGCGGCGGCCGGACGGTCGCGCCAGGTGTGGTCGGGGCCCTCGTAGAGGTAGCAGTAGTGGCAGGCGAGGTTGCAGCGGCCGTGCACCTTGACGATGAACTGCCCGAAGGAGAACGGAAGCCGGCCGATTTCGGCACCCGGGCGCGGTTTCGGCGTCGCCTGTCGAGACACTCCCGCACCCCCGCGCCGTTCACATCCGCCGGTACGGTCCCCGTTGCCGCCCCGAGGCGAGTATCCCTGGCCTGCCGTACGGGCAAACGTGTCCCTCACCACGATGTCCTGTTCAACCGTGCCCCGGACCGAAATCGTGCGGCCTCAAAAGGCGTTGGTGAACCCCCACAGCATCTCCCGCGGCTGCTCGGCCCGCCCGCGCAGATCCGCCACCACCTCGGCGAGCACCGGATGGTCCAGCGTCCGCAGCGACTCCAGATCGAGCCCCAGCAGGTCCGGCAGCGCGTCCGGTCCGCCGGACACGCTGCCGTCCGGTATGCCCTGGTGTGCTGTCTCGCTCATCGTTCCTCCCCGTAACACCGCATCGTGCTCGCGGTGGCGTGCTCGCCCTTGAGCGCACCCCGTCGAACCCGCGTCCCTGACCTGTGTACCGGCACGGGCCCCGCCCGCGCCGACCGCCCCTGTACGGATGCCCCGCACGACCGGGCCTACGCCTGGTGAAGCACTCACCGGCCGCACCGCACCGCCGAGCGCTCTCCGTCGAGCGGCTCAGCGTTCCAGTTCCGCCAGCCGCTCGGCGGTCGACTCGCCCGCCGCGCCGCCGCCGTCCGGCAGTTTGCGCCATTCCCGATGGGCCGCCCGGTACGCCTCGCGAGCGGCCCGGGGGCGACCCGCCCTCTCGTACGTCATACCCCGCCAGTGATTGGCTGTAGCACTCAACTCGACGGCCTGTCCGAGCTGTTGCGGACTGTCCAGCTCCGCCTCTGCCCGGCCGGCCGCCTCGGCCGCGTCCCGGAACGCCTCGGCCGCCTCGTCGAGCCGGGCCGGACGCTCCAGCACCCGGGAGGCGTCGAGGTGGGACCGGCCCAGCTCCAGCCAGCAGCGCGCCTCGGTCAGCGGGTCGGCCGCCTCCTGGGCCGCGAGGCCGAAGAGGTGCTCGGCCTCCCTGAGATCGACCCGGTCCTCGGTGGCCCGGTGCCGGAGCATCAGCGCCCGGCCCAGCATCAGCAGCCGTCCGGCCTGGCGGGCGCTCCCCGCCGCCGTTTCCGTACGGCAGTCGCGCAGCACCCGGATCGCGGCGCCGATGTGCGGGCGCCCGTCCGGCAGTTGGGCCCGGCGCAGCAGGGTGCCGCCCCATTCGGCGAGCAGGTCGGCATGGGCCCGCGAGTCGCGCGGTACTCCTCGGGCGGCGCGGGCGAACCAGTCGGCGGCGGCGACGAGTTCGTCCGGCTCACCGGTGTGCTCGTACCGTGCGACCCGGACCCGGCCGGCCCTGATCCGGAGCGAGGCCAGCAGCCGCTGATCGCCTACGGTCGCCAGGGCCTGCTCGATCAGGGTCGCGGCCTCGTCCGGTTCCTCGCCGGAGCCGAGCAGGGCGTCCACCAGGTCCAGCAGGATGCGCACCTCGGTGCCCAAGGTATGCCGGCCGCCGCCCTGTTCGAACGCGGTGCGCAGGGAGCGTGCGGCTTGGCCCGCGTACACCCGGGACTGTTCGGTGTCGGCGGTGGCCCCGGCCAGCTTCAGCAGGGTCCGGCCGTGCGCCAGGGGCAGGGTGGTGGGCCGGTTCTCCTGGTCGGGCCAGACGTCGGCGAACGCCTCCAGCATCCCGCACGCGGCCTGGAGCAGGGCGGTGTCGCCGTCGAGCCGCCACTGCGCCTCCAGGGCCCGGACCCGTTCCAGCGCCAGCCGGAGGGCTTCGGCGGGCGCCAGGCCGGGGGCCGAGCAGGCGGCCGTGTACTCGCGGTCGGCGCGGCGCAGCAGTTCCAGCGCGCCGCGCCGGTCGCCGCGCCGCCGCCGGTCGTCGGCCGCGGCGTGCAACACCTTGGCCAGTACGGCCCGTTCATGTACCGGCGCGGGGTCTGCGGCGGCGCGTTCGGCGGCGTACTCGGCCTCGCGGAGCAGTTCGGCGTCGCCCTGGACCTCCCACAGCCGCAGCACGCAGCGGGAGTACTCCGCCCACAGTCCGGGGTCGGCGCCCGGCTGCACCTCGCGCTCGGCGGCGCCTCGCAGCAGCTGCACGGCGTCGATGAGGTACTGCACCATGCCGTCGGACTCGAACTGCCGCAGGAGGGCGCGGGCGCTCTCCACCGCCGCGTTCGGGGTCTGGACGGGGCTCCGGTGGCCGCCCCGTCCGGTCTGCATCACGAACTGCTCGGGCAGGGGCATGAAACGCTCCAGTACGCGGACCGCGACCTCGGCGAAGGGATGGGGGACGCGCGACCCGCCGCTTGCGTCGCTCTCCCCGTTCTCGCCACCCTCTTCGCTCTCCCCGTCGGGCGCGCCGTTCTCCATGGGGCCCGTGCCGAGGACGGCCGACGGCGACACATGTCTGCGTTCGCCGAGCTGGGCGAAGGCCAGGGCCGGGAAGTTCGGCCCGCCCTTCCCGAACCGCTGCTCGATGTACTGCGAACAGTGCTTGAGCACCAGCAGCGCCTCGTCGCGGCCCAGCGGGCCGAGCAGCGCCTCCCGGACGCCGGGCACGAATTCGTACCACTGGCCGTCGTGCGCACCGCCGTCCTCGTGCGCACCGCCGCTGTCCTCGTACGCACCACCGTCGTCGTACGCACCGCGGTCCTCGCCCCTGATCCGGGTCAGCAGCCCGCTCAGCAGCACCTCGGCGAGTTCGGAGGGGCCCGAGTGGGGCAGCATCGTGCGCTGCACCAGCTGCATCACCGGCAGATGCAGCGGGGCCGCCGCGAGGTAGACGGCCAGCTGCCCGGCGGCCGGTGAGGCCGCCGAACGGAAGCGGCTGACCAGCTGGAGCGAGGAGAGTCCGCCGCCCGGGCGCTGCGCGGCCGCCGCCGGCTGGTCGGCCCGCACCCAGCCGACCGCGCCGGAGATCTGTCCGGAGCCGGTGCCGGAGAGCAGTCTCGCCCAGGCCGCCAGCGCCCCTTCGACCGGCGGGAGAACGGGCACGGCGAGGGCCCCCGGGTGCACGGCGGGGCCCGTACCCGGCTGCTCCACGACCTTGAGCACGGCGGCCCCGCCGGGTCCGTCGGCCCGGGACAGCGAACCGTAGGTCACCGGCAGCCTGGTCCGGTTCCACATCCGCTGCGGCAGCGGCTGGAGCACGGCGGCCGGGGCCTGTGCGGCCAGCTGGTGCAGCAGCCGGTGGGCCCGTCCGCTGTGCCAGAGCGGACCGGCGCAGTCGCTGACCAGGACGGTGACGCGGCGGCCGGTCGGATCGCTCAGCCGGTCCGCGGAGTTCAGTGGCGCCGCGGCCGGGTCGGGGCTGCGGCTCACCGCGGCCGCGCCGTCGGGCCCCTGGTGCAGATAGCGCACCTGGACATCCCGGAAGGCACCCAACTGGCCGAATATCTGCTGGAGTTCGCCGAACATCCGGTCCCACACCAGCATCGAGGACGAGGCGTCCATGACGCATTGCAGGACCGCCTCGCCCCGGGACACGCCACGGAACACCGGCATGATCAACCCGCCCGCGCGGGCGCTCAGTTCGGCGGTCGCCGTCTCGTCCAGGGTGCTGCGCAGCGGTGGCGAGGGCGGCTGGTAGCGCTGCAACGGCCGTAAGGCCCGCTGGAGTTCGAGGGCCGCGGGAAGCGCCGGGGCGGCGGGCACGCCGAAGGTGAGTGCGGTCGTGCGCCTCTCCCCGGCGGCACCCGGGCCCACCCCGGACGGGCCACCGGAACGAGCGCGGCCCGAGGGGCCGGTGCGCGGTACGGGGTAGAGGGTGATCCGCTGGTCCGCGTCCCCCGGGTCCGCCCGCGGCACGGGCTCGTCGCCCGGCACGTCGCGCGCGGGTCCCACGGCATCGGGCTCGGGGACGGCGGGCCGCCCGTCCACCCGCTCCGGGGGGAGGCGAACGGGCGGTACGTGCCCCGGCACCTCGTCCTCGGCCGCTGGTGCGTCCGGGTGGCGGGCCCAGCGGGCCAGCCAGAGCGCGTCGCGGAGCTGCTCGACGTCGGGGTCGAGCCCGGCCTCGCGCAGCCGTGCCACGAAGGCGGGATAGAGCCCTGCGTCGTCGGCGCCACGCTCATCGAAGGAGCCCTCGGGCCCCGCGCCCGCCATCAGCACATCACCTCGGCCGGTCGAGTCGCTGGATGAGCAGGTCGGCGAGGCGGTCGCGGCCGGCCGGGGCGGCGGCGTCGGTGAGGTAGATCGCGTTCAGCAGCTGGTCCGTGGCGAGCAGTTCACTGCGGGACCGCTCCAGGAAGTGGGCGATGAGGTCGTCCCCGGCGCGCGCCGCCTCGTCGCCGAGATGGGCGCGTACGAAGGTCGCGAGACGCTGGTGGTCGGGGCGCCCGAGCTCCAGATGGATGCAGCGGCGCATCAGGGGCGCCGGGAAGTCCCGCTCCCCGTTGCTGGTGAGCACCACGAACGGGAAGGACGTGCACTGCACGCGGCCGCCCCGCACCTTCACCTTGTTGCCGTCGTCGTCGAGGACCTCCGCCTCGCCGTCGGGCAGCCGGTCGGCGATCCGCTCCAGCTCGGGAATGCCGAACTCGCCCTCCTCCAACACGTTGAGCAGGTCGTTCGGCAGATCGATGTCGCTCTTGTCGAGCTCGTCGATGAGCAGCACCCGGGGCCGGTCCGAGGGAAGCAGCGCGGTGCCGAGCGGTCCGAGCCGGATGTAGCTGCCCACGCCGTCGGCGGCCTCGGCGCCGCCCGCGCCGGCCGCGGCGCTGTGCGCGGCGATCTGCACGTCCTGGAGCCGGGCGATCGCGTCGTAGTGGTAGAGCCCGTCCAGCAGCGTCGTCCGGCTCACGATCGGCCAGCGCAGGACCCGTCCGAGCCCGAGCTCATGGGCGACCGAGTGGGCCAGCGTGCTCTTTCCGGCGCCGGGGGTGCCGGTGACCAGCAGCGGACGCCGCAAATAGAGCGCGGCGTTGATCATTTCGAGCTCTTCGGCGCCCGGCCGGTGGAGTTCGGCGATGTGCCGGTGGCCGCCGAGGCGCCGGTCGGCCGAACCGTCCCCGTCCGGCGCCTCGGGGGCCGGGGCGCCGCGGCTCGCGAAGTCGCGCCAGGGCGGCGGCGGAGGCAACTGCTCGATGCCTTCGTGCGGTTCGCCGGCCCCTCGGTAGATGAGCCACTCGCTGGGTTCACTCATAACGTGTTCCTCGTCATCACTCGTCCGCCAGGGGCAGCAGTCGAACGTGGTTCACCGTAGCCATCCGGGACACCCCCCGTAAGAGGATTCACGGTGCCTGCAACAACGGGCCGGGCGGCGGCAGTTGCGGACCGCCGTAGACCAGGGCGATCCCATCCGACCAGAACATGTCGGTACGGCCCTCGCGCACCCCTTTTCTCAGCTCATGGATCTTCTGCGGAAGCCGGGCGGCCACGCCCGCCCCGTCGACCGTGTCGACGACACGGAGGTGGAACTCCGTGCAGGCCGCGGTCCGTTCGCCCCTCGGGCGCCGCCACAGGACCACGTCGAACCCGCTGTCGAGTACCCGCGCGAACCCCGCGATGCTCCGGGCGTCGGTCCGGCCGCCGTACCGGCAGAGCACCGGGACGGTCTCGTACGCCAGTCCGCGCAGCTCCGCCGTCACGGGCACGGGTACCCGCATACCGTCGTCGCAGTCGAGGACCGCGGCCCGCATCGGGCCGGTGTGGATGCGGTTCCAGCGCGCTTCGCGCTCGCGGACGACGTCGTCGGACAGGGCGGGGCGCTCGTCCGAGCAGCGGATGACCACCGGCCGCTGGACTCCGAGCGGCCGGCTGTCCGCGGGCAGCTGCCACTTCTCGACCTCCAGGTCGAACAGCGGCGGTTCCACCACCACCTGAAGGATGGCGGGGCTGTCCGGTTCGTCGCACATCCGGAACGCCTTCCCGAGGGCGGCGGCGAGCCTGGCCGGCAGTTCGTCGGCCCTGGTTCCCTGGTAGTTCTCGGTCACGGGCAGATCGTCGGCGGAAAGGCGGGCGACGACCCGCCAGTCGTAGTGGTCCGGCTGCCAGGCACGGGGCTCCAGATACAGCAGGACGTACGAGGGGGACCTCGGCGGCCGGACCGGTTCGCCGGCCGGCTCGGGGGTCCGCAGGTGTTCGGGGCCCCGGTCGTACCGGCCCTGGTACCGGAGCTGGGCCATCTCTCGGCGGAACGGCCGCCGGAGCCGGTCCTCCGCGGTCTCCTTCACCCAGTCCCACAGGGCGTCCTCGGCGAGCTTGGTGGACGGCACCACGTAGGGGCGCTCGGCGGCGATGGCGCTCATGCAGTAGCGCAGGATCCGCTCCAGCGCCTCGTCGCCCTCGCGTGCGTCGTACAGGACGCCCAGCCCGTCGCGCCAGCCGCGGGGGGCCGGGACGCCGACGGTCCGGTATCCGTACCCCAGGCCACCGAGGATGTCGAGAAGGCTGCGGGTACTGACCGGGGGCGGTAGCTTGGCGAGTCGCCCCAGCAGGTCGACGCGCTGCTGCGGGGTGAGCGCCGGGCCGGCCACGGAGCCCAGGTCCCGCTGGACGTCCGCCCAGGTCTCCTCGTCGTCGACGGGGTTGTTGTGCCGGTCGGCGTGGTAGCGGTCGTGGGCGTGGAACACGGCCTGGTACGGGTCGTCGGACTCGGCCGTGGCCGCCCGGACCGGCACGGGCAGCGTGCGCAGCCGCTCCACACCGATCGCCGTACCGCCGTTCGTATCGGTGGCGCGTGACTTGAGTACGCCGACGACCTCGCCCCGGGCCAGGTCGACGACGGGGCCGCCGGACATGCCCGCGTACAGCTGGCTCGCCTCGATCAGCACCTGTTCGTCGCCGTCGGCCCAGTCGTCGACAGTGCCCACCACCCGGCACTCCCGGCCGAGCCGCTTGAGCGATCCCGCGCCGCCGTCCGCCCAGCCCGCGAAGTAGTACGCGCCGCGGTTCATGCCCGTGGAACGCTCGCTGAGGTACACACAGGGGTGTTCGACCGGACGCAGCAGTTGGATGAGGGCGAGGTCGGGGGCCGGCCAGCCGCCCGTGCCGGGCCGTTCCTCGGGCAGGGCCGCCACGACCGTGCCCTCGACCCTGACGGCGTCGCCGCCGCGTGCGGTCTTGTACACCACGTTCACCTGACGCCCCCTCCCCTCCATCGCGACGTGCGCGCACGTGAGGACCCAGCTCGGGGCGATGAAGAATCCGCTCCCCAGGAAGTCGCCGTCGGATCCTTCAGGGGCATACCCGGGCTCCGGACGATGGATGCGCACCGTCGCGTCCTTCACGAGGCTCATCAGCGCGGATTCCGCGCCGTTCGGCCTCTGCCACGCGCCCCCGCCCGGCGGCTGCGTCACGATCCGCTGCCGTCGTCCGGCCCGGTGCCGCTCGCGTGCGCCGATGCGCCGGTGGGTGCCCCGGCGGAAGAAACGGAAGGAGAAACGGAGGGAGGAGTGGAGGGGGAAGCGGAGGGGGTGGCCCGCTGCCCCGACGCCTGCGCGGGCACCGGTGCGGGCGGCGGATCGACGGGCGGCCCGCCGCCGCTCCACGTCAGCGTGACCTTGATGGACCCCTTGGCCTCGCCGTCCGCGAGGAGCCCGACGACCTTGCCGGACTTCGCGGTGAGTTCGATGCCGAATTCGACGCTTACCTCGTCGGGCCGTACGGACCGCAGCGGCTCGGCGAGCGAACGCGCGACGCTGGTCACGACGCCCTGCAGGCTCTCGACCCGGGCCTGCACCCGATCCGCGAGGTTCCCCGCGCCGATGTCCGTGAACGACGGGCCCGATCCGGGTTGCGCCAGCTCCTCGGCACCGGAGATCCGCGCCCAGACCTCCGTACCGTCGGGCATCTCAATGCGCGTAATACGGGCGTCACTGTCACCCATGAAACCCCCCGTTCCCCAACTACCCGCAGGTTAACGGCAGTACGCGTCCGATGCGAGGTACATGGACCAGGACGCAGGGGTGGTGCGGGCCGGTTCTCGGCGGGGTCGCGCGGCCGCCGGGAGCCGCGGCCCGGGGACCCGCTCCCGGCCTTCGTGGGGCTGCCACCAGGCATTAGGCTTGCCGCATGTACTTCACCGACCGCGGTATCGAGGAGCTGGAGAAGCGGCGAGGCGAGGAAGAGGTCACTTTCGAGTGGCTCGCCGAGCAGCTCCGTACGTTCGTCGATCTCAATCCCGACTTCGAGGTGCCGGTCGAGCGCCTCGCGACCTGGCTGGCCCGCCTCGACGACGAGGACGAGGACGAGTAGTCAGTCGCGCCCGTACCCGTACCCGGGCCCTTCGGCGCCCCTCATCCGGTCGTGGGCGAGCCCGAGCGCCCCGTGCGCCAGCGGCAGCGTCCCCGCGAGCGCCCATCCGCCGCCGCGGCGGCGGAGCCCCCAGGTCCTGGGGCCGCACATCCAGGGGCCGAGGCGGCTGCTCCCGACCGCGTCGAGTTCCACCCTCACGGCCTCGCGCCAGCCGGTCCAGGCGACCGGTTCCGCTTCGGGCCGGCCGTCGGCCGCCGCGTACAGCCGGTCGCCGGGCGTGTCCGGGTCCAGGCCCTGTCGTCAAACTGCCGTCGCCGCGCGGCGTCTGGGCCGGGCGGGACGATGAGCCCGATCCGGGTCAGGACGGCGAGCAGCCCGCGCAGCCGGATGCGCGCGCCGGCATCCGGGTCCGGGCGGGTCAGCCCTCCGGCACGAGGACGGACCAGCCGTCCCCGGCGGGGGCGAGCAGCAGATGGGCCACCGGCCGTACGGTCTCCGGTTCGGCACGGCACAGCAGCAGCGCCCCCGCGGGGGATGTCGCGGTCACGCCCCACACGCTAGGGCAATTTGCCCACATTTGGCGCACTTTGATCACCCACCGACACCGTGTGACGCGCCTTGACTTCCCCGATCCGCGATATATCGTGTCCATCAAGAGACGCGATATGTTGCGTCATTCCGTGCTCCCCGGGAGGTCAGATCCATGCCTGCGTCGACATGGGCCATCGCCGAGCCCCAGAAGCTGACCTTCGACGACCCCGTGACGTCACTCAATGTGCGCATCGTCGGAGGCACCGTCAATGTCGTCGGCACCGAGGAGCCGACCGCCCGGCTGGAGGTCTCCGGGGTCGAGGGACCGCCGCTGATCGTGACCCTGGAGGACGGCACACTCACGGTCGCCTACGAGGACCTGCCCTGGCACGGCTTCCTCAACTGGCTCGACCGCAAGGGCTGGCACCGCAGCGCGGTCGTCTCGCTCGCCGTGCCCGCCGGGTCGGCGGTGGGGGTCGGCGTCGTCGGCGCGGGCGCCGTCGTGTCCGGAATCCGCGGGCGTACGGACGTACGGGGCGTCACTGGCGACACCACGCTCGTCGGGCTCGCGGGGCCGGTCCTGGCCGACACGGTCTCCGGCAGCGTGGAGGCCCAGTCGGTCACCGGCGAGCTCCGCTTCCACTCGGTCTCGGGCGATCTGACGGTCGTCGAGGGCGCCGGGGCCTCGGTACGGGCGGAATCGGTCAGCGGCAACATGGTGCTCGACCTGGACCCGACCGGGAAGCCCACGGACATCCGGCTGACCACGGTCTCCGGCGAGGTCGCCATCCGGCTGCCGCACCCGGCGGACGCGACGGTCGAGGCCAACACCGCGAGCGGCTCCGTCTCCAACGGGTTCGATGACCTGCGGGTCAGCGGCCAATGGGGAGCGAAGAAGATCACCGGCACGCTCGGTGCCGGGACCGGGAAGCTGAGGGCGACGACCGTCTCGGGATCGATCGCCCTGCTGCGCCGCCCGCCGGCCGAGGACGCCCCGTACGATGCCGAGCCGACCGGAAAGGTGCTCTGACATGCCCCCCGTATTCGCCCACGGCCGCCTCCGCCTCTACCTGCTGAAACTCCTCGACGAGGCCCCGCGCCACGGCTACGAGGTGATCCGGCTCCTGGAGGAGCGCTTCCACGGGCTGTACGCCCCCTCGGCGGGCACGGTCTATCCGCGCCTCGCCAAACTGGAGGCCGAGGGCCTCGTCACCCATGCCACCGAAGGCGGCCGCAAGGTCTACTCGATCACCGACGCGGGCCGCGCCGAACTGGCCGGCCGTACGGGCGAACTGGCCGATCTGGAACTGGAGATCCGGGATTCGGTCTCCGAGCTGGCCGCCGAGATACGGGACGACGTACGCGGCGCCGCCGGCAAGCTGCGCAGCGAGATGCGGGCCGCGGCGGACGAGACCAGGCACACGGGTTCCGGTTCCCGCCGCAAGGGCGACTGGGAGTCCGCCTTCGGCGACCTCGGGGACTTCGGCGACAAGGAGGCGTGGCGCGCCGCGAAGGAGGAGCTGCGCAAGGCCAAGCAGGAGTGGAAGGAGCAGGCCCGCCGGGCGAAGGACGAGTCCCGCCGCGCCCGCGAGGACGCCCAGCAGGCCCGCCGCCAGGCCAAGGAGGCCCAGGACCGGGCGCGCGAGCAGATGCAGAACGCCGCCCGCCAGGTCCAGGAGCACTTCGCCCGGGGCGACTGGCCCTCGGGCGTACGGGAGGGGCTGGCCGAGATCACCGGCCAGCTGGGCGGCTTCGCCAGGACGGGCGGGTGGCCCCCGTACATCAAGCCGGAGCCGGCCGACGCCGACCCCGACTGGGGCAAGGACACCGCCGGCACCGGCGACCCGGCCCGCGACCTGGACCGCCTGCTGGACCGCTTCCGCGACGACATCCGCGACGCGGCCCGGGACAGGGGTGTCACGGAGGAGCAGCTGACCCAGGCCCGCCGCCATCTGTCGACGGCGGCGGCCCACATCGGGGCGCTGCTGCGGAAGGGCGACGGCGGGGAGAAGTGACGGGGCGGGGGCGTGCCCGGGGCACGACCCGCCGGGCCCCGGGGCTCAGCCCGCCTTCCTGAACCGCCCCGCGTCCCCCTCCTCTCCCCCGTCCCCGTACAACGCGCGGTTCACCGTCCCGTACGTCGCGCCATGTGCGGCGAGTACGTCGGCGACCACGCCGGGGCAGGCGGTGAGCGCCAGGAAAAGGTGCTCGTCGCCGATGAAGCGGTCCTGGCGCCCCACCGCGATCCGCAGCGACTTCGTCAGGACGTCCTTCGCCCCACGGGTGAACGGGCGACGCCCCGTGCCACGCCGCCGGGCCCGGTCCAGCGCCCCCTCCCCGTGGGCCTCCTCGACGCGGGCGACGATCTCGGTCACATCGATGCCGAGGCCGGCGAGCGCGTCCGTATCGGCCCGGGTCAGCCCGCCGCGGCGGCGGGCCGCGGCCAGATCGGCCTCGACGGCCGTGCGACGGTCCGCGAGACCCAGCGAGGTGGCGGCGAAGGCGGCCCGGCCCTCCGGCCGGTCCAGCAGTGCGAGCAGCAGATGTTCCTCGGTGACCGATGCGGCATCGGTCCGTTCGGCGTGGCTCACGGCGCCGGTCACCACTCCCCGGGCGCTCCTGGTGAAGCGTTCGAACATCAATGCCTCCCGTACTTCTTGTGCACGGCCTGCCGGCTGACGCCCAGTTCGGCCGCGATCTCCTGCCACGACCAGCCCTGCACGCGGGCACTCCTGACCTGTACGGCTTCGAGCTGCTCCAGCAGCCGG
Source organism: Streptomyces sp. NBC_01591 (assembly GCF_035918155.1). Taxonomy (NCBI): domain Bacteria; kingdom Bacillati; phylum Actinomycetota; class Actinomycetes; order Kitasatosporales; family Streptomycetaceae; genus Streptomyces; species Streptomyces sp. NBC_01591. The sequence continues at coordinate 5,927,604 of NZ_CP109327.1, read as the reverse complement.
CGCAGCGCGGCGACCGCCCGCAGCCCCACCCGGGGGTCGCGGTCACCGGCGCGCGCGGCAAGATCCGTTGCTTCCGTCATGACGTCAACCTACGTTGACACGCCCCATCCGTCAACCGTAGTTGACAGATGGGGTGTGCGGACCGCTCAGCCGCGTGCCGTCCCGGTCACCGTCACCGTGACACGCGCCCCCTTGCGGGCATGGACACGCACCTCTCCCCCGTGCCGGCGGGCCTCGGCGCGACCGTCCACCGAGACCCGCCACCGCCCGGCCGTCGGCGGCAGGGAGATCTCCGTGGCGCCGTGGCGGCCCGCCGTATAAGTGAGCCGGTAGACGCGGGCGTTGTCGTCATAGGTGTCGGAGTGGACGGTTCCGGCGACGGCGGGTGCGTACGGTGTGGCGGTCCGGTCCTTGTTGGCAGCGAAGACGCCGTTCTCGTCCAGGGCGCAGTAGCCGCCGCCGTAGCACCACACATAGCCCGCCCAGCCCGAGGTGTAGCGGCTCAGGGAGGTCATCGCGTCCCGGTAGAAACGGCCCATCAGCGGCAGCCTGTTGTTCAGCGGGCCCCACTCCCCGACCACGACCGGGATGTGCCGCTGCTCCGGGTACGCGGTGACGGCGGCCTCGTACGACTCGATCCAGCCTGCCGACGGGTCGTAGTCGGCACCCGCCTCCATCGCGGTGTTGTAGAAGTGCGGGGCGTAGACGGTCCGGTGGTCCCTGACCGCTCCCAGACCGGTGGGTACGCCCTCGCCGACGATCGGGGTCGGCTCTATGAACAGCCAGTTGCCGCGGTCGACCGAACGGACCGCGCGGGCCAGCCGGTTGTACATCGGGGTGAGCTGCCGGGCCTCGATGCGGCGGGCGGCAGTCGGCAGGTCCTCGCCCTGACCCATCTCCCCCATCGGCTCGTTGATCAGGTCGTAGCCGAGGACGGCGGGGTGATGCCGGAAGCGCTCGGCGACGACCTGCCACATCCGCGCCTGGGCGCGCTGGAGGTCGGGGTCCTCGTAGAGATGGGTGAACGCGCGCTGCACAGCCGGCTCGAAGTACTCCGCGAACCAGTCCTCGGGGTGCGGGGTGAAGGGCAGACCGTCGGTGCGGGTCGCCCAGGCCGGGATGCCCCGGTGGCCGAACGCCGGGCCGAACACGTCCTGATGGGCGTCGAGCAGCACCTGGATGTCGTACTTCCGCGCCCAGTCCAGGACCCGGTCGATCCGGCGCAGATACTCGGCGCTGTAGTGGCCCCGGCGCGGCTCCAGGTCGTCCCAGAAGATGAGCAGCCGGGCGAAGTTGAAGCCCTTGTCGCGCAGATCGCGGAAGTGCTTCTCGGTGATGGCGGTCAGTGCCTGGTCACCGCGGTTCGCCTTGTCCTCGACGTTCCATCCCCGCAGGGTGAGCGTGCGGCCCCGGTCGTCGGTGAGACGGGGGATGCCGGTCTGTTCCGGTGGTGCGGGGTGTGCGTCGGCGGCGGGGGCGAGCGCCCCCGCCGCGAGCACGAACGAAGTGACGATCGAGGTGAGTACGCTGCCCATCCGCATCCGCGTCCGTATTCGCATGGCGCAGATCAGAGCAGCTCACCCCGCACACCTCAAGAGCAGGTGAGCACAATCTTTCCGAACTGGTCGCCCGATTCCAGCCGTTCGAACCCCTCGCGGGCCCGCTCCAGCGGCAGCACCTCGTCGATGACGGGCCGCACACCGGTGGTCGCGCAGAACGCCAGCAGGTCCTCCAGCTCGTCCTTGGAGCCCATGGTCGAGCCGACGACCTTCAGCTCCAGGAAGAAGATCCGGGTCAGCTCGGCGTGCGAGGGCCGGTCGCCGCTGGTCGCACCGGAGATGACGAGCGTGCCGCCCGGGCGCAGCGACTTCACGGAGTGGGACCAGGTGGCCGCGCCGACCGTCTCGATGACCGCGTCGACGCGCTGCGGCAGCCGTGCGCCCGGCTCGAACGCCTCGATCGCGCCGAGTTCGACGGCGCGCTTGCGCTTGGCCTCGTCGCGGCTGGTGGCGTAGATCCGCAGCCCGGCCGCCCGGCCGAGCACGATCGCGGCGGTGGCGACGCCGCCACCCGCGCCCTGGACGAGGACCGAGTTGCCGGGGCGCACCCCGGCGTTGGTGAAGAGCATCCGGTACGCGGTGAGCCAGGCGGTCGGCAGACAGGCGGCCTGCTCGAAGGTGAGCTCCTTCGGCTTGGGCAGCACGTTCCAGCTGGGGACGGTGACCTGCTCGGCGAAGGTGCCCTGGTAGCGCTCGGTGAGGATGGAGCGGGGTTCCTTCGGGCCGACGCCGTGACCGGTCTGCCCGATGACGGAGTGCAGGACGACTTCGTTGCCGTCCTCGTCGATTCCGGCCGCGTCGCAGCCGAGGATCATCGGCAGCTTGTCCTCGGCGAGGCCGACGCCCCGCAGGGACCAGAGGTCGTGATGGTTGAGGGAGGCGGCCCGGACATTGACGGTGGTCCAGCCGGGTCGTGCCTCGGGGGCGGGGCGTTCACCCAGCTCAAGGCCGTTGAGGGGCTGGTCGCGGTCGATGCGGGATGCGTAGGCGGCGAACATGGCCCCGACGATAGGCCGGGGCGCGGCCGGGCGTAACCGGCCGCGGGTGTGACGCGCACCGCGCATTCCAGCCCCTCCGGCGATTGAGGAGCGGGGGTCCGGGAGCGGAGCCCCGGGTTACGGGAAGGGGCGGGGTGGGGAACAAGCCCGCCGCAGGCGCACCCCGCACCCGGGAACCCGTACCCCACCCACCCCACCGGCTCAGCGCCGGGCCACGCCTTCCGCCCGCGCGGCCGCCGCCACCGCGGCCGTGACGGCAGGCGCCACCCGCTCGTCGAACGGCGACGGGATCACGTAGTCCGCCGCGAGCTCCTCGCCCACGACGTCGGCCAGCGCGTTCGCGGCGGCGATCTTCATGCCCTCGGTGATCCGGGAGGCCCGGACCTGGAGGGCGCCCGCGAAGATGCCGGGGAAGGCCAGCACATTGTTGATCTGGTTCGGGTAGTCGGACCGCCCGGTCGCCACGACGGCCGCGTACTTGTGCGCGATGTCGGGGTGGACCTCGGGGTTCGGGTTCGCCATGGCGAAGACGAACGCGCCGGGCGCCATCGAGGCGACGGCCGCCTCGGGGACCGTACCGCCGGAGACGCCGATGAAGACATCGGCGCCGGCCAGCGCGGCCTCCAGCGGGCCGGAGATCCCGGCCCGGTTGGTGAGCTCGGCCAGCTCGCGCTTGACCTCGGTCAGGTCCTCGCGGTCCCGGCTCACGATGCCCTTGCGGTCGGCCACGGCGACATCGCCGAGCCCCGCCTCCAGCAGGAACTTCGCGATGGCGACGCCTGCGGCGCCGGCGCCGGAGATGACGGCGCGCAGATCGCCGAGGCTCCGGCCGGACAGCTTCGCGGCGTTCCGCAGGGCCGCGAGCGTCACGACGGCGGTGCCGTGCTGGTCGTCGTGGAAGACCGGGATGTCGAGCCGCTCCTGGAGCTTGCGCTCGATCTCGAAGCAGCGCGGCGCCGAGATGTCCTCCAGGTTCACGCCGCCGAAGGACGGCGCGAGCCGGACGACGGTCTCGACGATCTCGTCCGCGTCGGTGGTCGCGAGCGCGATCGGCACCGCGTCGACGCCGCCGAACTGCTTGAAGAGGATCGCCTTGCCCTCCATCACCGGGAGGGAGGCCTCGGGTCCGATGTCACCGAGGCCGAGCACCGCGGTGCCGTCCGTCACGACGGCGACGACCTGCGACTTCCAGGTGTAGTCGTGGACCAGCTCGGGGTTCTCCGCGATGGCGCTGCACACCTTGGCGACGCCGGGCGTGTACGCGAGGGACAGGTCGTCCTTGTCACGGATGGGAACGGTGGCCTGCACGGCCATCTTCCCCCCGCGGTGGAGAGCGAAGGCCGGATCGAACGGCTCATCGGTGGTGCTGTCAGTAGTGCTGTCGCTGCGAGGATTGACGATCTCCGCTGCCATGGTGTTGACCCCTTAAGTCTTCATCGTTTGAGGGTGGCCACTCCTGGTTGAGGAGGGGTGGGCGGGCACCGCGTACGTGCCCTGCGTCGGCGGTTGGCCCGCCCCAGCAGGGGGAAATACCTACGCGCGGGCGCGCCGCACACGCGCCCTGAGCCCCGGATGAGGGGTGTAAAGGTCTTTCTTACCCGACGGACCGCGTCATGGACGAGTCCATATCGACTCGGTGACGTGACTCATAGTCGAATATCTGGACAAGTCCGCCAAGCGACGAAAGCGTCCACCTGTCGAGACGCGCCGCAGATCTTCCGGCGTGAAGATGAAAACCCCACAGATGGTCCGGCCCTGTGTACCGGCCCCGTGAGGTTCGGGGATCACCCGTTATCCGATTTTGACACGATCGGCGACCAGTTTGAGCCAGTCCGAATGGCAAGATGCCCTAATCCCACAGGGGGGCGACATTCGAAGTCGTGTGTCCATACCGCCTGGTAACACCACCCTCACCTGCCGGAGGCAACCCGATCATGACCGCAAGCACCACACGTCGCACGGCCGCGAAATCCAGGATTGCAGCGGTCGGCGCCATCGCGGTCGCCGGCACCATGCTGCTGACCGCCTGTGGCGACCAGACCAAGAACGGGTCGACGAACAACCCGGCGTCGGCCAAGGCACCGCTCGCTGATCTCCTGCCGAAGGAGATCAGGGACAAGGGCGTCATCAAGGTCGGTTCGGACATCGCCTACCCGCCGGTCGAATTCAAGGACAAGTCCGGCAAGACGGTCGGCATCGACCCCGACATCGGCGCCGCGCTCGGCAAGCAGCTCGGCGTGACCTTCCAGTTCCAGAACGGCACGTTCGACACGCTGATCACCGGTCTGCGCTCCAAGCGCTACGACCTGGCGATGTCGTCGATGACCGACACCAAGGACCGCCAGCAGGGCATCGACTCCGAGACGAAGAAGAAGGTCGGCGAGGGCGTCGACTTCGTCGACTACTTCACCGCCGGCGTCTCGATCTACACCCGGAAGGGCGACGACCAGGGCATCAAGACCTGGGCCGACCTCTGCGGCAAGAAGATCGCCGTCCAGCGCGGCACCGTCTCGCACAACCTCGCCAAGTCCGAGTCGAAGAAGTGCGCGGGCGGCCAGAAGATCGCGATCGAGACCTTCGACAACGACCTGGAGGCCCAGACCCGGCTGCGCAGCGGTGGCGCCGCCGCCGGCTCCTCCGACTTCCCGGTGGCCGCGTACGCGGTGAAGACCTCGGGCGGCGGCAAGGACTTCCAGATCGTCGGCGAGCAGGTCGAGGCCGCCCCGTACGGCATCGCCGTCGCCAAGGGCAACGACCAGCTGACCAAGGCCGTTCAGGCGGCCCTGAACGCGATCATCAAGAACGGCGAGTACGACAAGATCATCTCCAAGTGGGGCGTGGAGGCCGGCGCGGTCACCGAGGCCAAGCTGAACGGCGGATCCTGAGAAGGCATCGGCGCTGAAAGGTTCTTTCTGTGACTGACATCAAGAAGTCGGGCCCGGCCGACCAGCCGCCCATACCCCCCACTCCACCGTCCGGACCCGAGGCGATCAGGGCCATTCCGGTCCGGCACTACGGCCGGTACGTCTCGGCGGTCGTCGCCATCGCGGCATTCGCCGCGATCGTCTACGCCTTCAGCCAGGGCAAGATCAACTGGGGTGCGGTCCCCGACTACTTCTTCGACGACCGCATCCTCAAGGGTGTTACCCAGACCCTGCTGCTGACCGCCCTGTCCATGGTCATCGGCATCGTCGGCGGCATCCTGCTGGCCGTGATGCGGCTGTCGAGGAACCCGGTGACCTCGTCGATCGCCTGGTTCTACATCTGGTTCTTCCGCGGCACCCCGGTCCTGGTCCAGCTGTTCGTCTGGTTCAACCTGGGCCTGGTCTTCGAGTACATCAACCTCATGCCGATCTACAAGGACTACTGGTCGAGCTTCATGACGCCGCTGCTGACGGCGCTGCTCGGCCTGGGTCTCAACGAGGCCGCCTACATGGCCGAGATCTGCCGTGCGGGGCTGCTCTCGGTCGACGAGGGCCAGACAGAGGCGTCGCACGCGCTGGGCATGAGTCACGGCAAGACCCTGCGCCGCGTCGTGATCCCGCAGGCGATGCGGGTGATCGTGCCGCCGACGGGCAACGAAGTGATCAACATGCTCAAGACGACGTCGCTGGTGGCGGCCGTGCAGTTCTACGAGCTGTTCAAGTACGCCCAGGACATCGGGCAGGGATCCGGAGCTCCGGTCGAGATGTACTTCCTGGCCGCGGCCTGGTACTTGATCATGACGTCGGTGCTGAGCATCGGCCAGTACTACCTGGAGCGGTACTACGCGCGGGGTTCGAGCCGCAGCCTGCCGCCCACCCCGTTCCAGAAGGTCAGGGCCAACCTGCTGTCCCTGGGCCGCCCGAAGGGAGGCATGGCATGACCGCCAACGCCATGGTGAAGGCCGAGGGTGTCCACAAGTCCTTCGGCGCCGCGCACATCCTCAAGGGCATCGACCTGGAGGTCGCCCCGAGGGAGGTCTTCTGCCTGATCGGCCCGTCCGGTTCCGGCAAGTCGACGTTCCTGAGGTGCATCAACCACCTGGAGCAGATCAACGCCGGCCGGCTGTACGTCGACGGCGAGCTGGTGGGCTACCGCCAGAAGGGCGACAAGCTCTACGAGCTCAAGGACAGCGAGGTCGCACTGAAGCGCCAGGACATCGGCATGGTCTTCCAGCGCTTCAACCTCTTCCCGCACATGACGGCGATCGAGAACGTCATGGAGGCCCCCGTCCAGGTCAGGCGCGAGTCCAAGGCCGTGGCGAGGGCCCGGGCCGAGCGGCTGCTGGACCGGGTCGGCCTCGGCGACAAGGCGAAGAACTACCCCTCCCAGCTCTCCGGCGGACAGCAGCAGCGGGTGGCCATCGCCCGTGCCCTGGCCATGGAGCCGAAGCTGATGCTCTTCGACGAGCCGACGTCGGCGCTCGACCCGGAGCTGGTGGGCGACGTCCTGGACGTCATGCGCGGGCTCGCGGAGGAGGGCATGACGATGGTCGTCGTGACCCATGAGATGGGCTTCGCCCGTGAGGTCGGCGACGCGCTGGTCTTCATGGACGACGGCGTGGTGGTCGAGTCGGGCCACCCGCGCGACGTGCTGACCAGCCCGCAGCACGACCGGACGAAGTCGTTCCTGTCGAAGGTGCTGTAGCAGCGCGGAAGGAGGGCGGTACGGAGGTCGCCTCCGTACCGCCCTCTCCCATACCCCCTACTTCTTGGGCAGCAGCTCCGGGCTGAGCAGCAGCTCCCGCAGCTGGGCGCGGGTCAGCGGCAGCGTCTTCAGGAGCGGGCCCTGCGCCCGCTCGCCCTTGAAGCCGGTGCTGTCACGGACGGCGAGCACCCCGCCGTCCTTCAGGGTGAGCCTGCCGACCAGCTCCTGCCCCCACGGCGGCGCCCCTTCGTAATTCATCGGGTCGCTCCAGGTCGTCAGCACCCGCCCGTCCGGCAGCTCCTCGTTCACGCAGTCCGCCAGACCCGGCTGCCCCTGGGCGGGCTTGCACGGATCGCCGTTCGGGTCCGCCGCGCCTGGCTTCCCGGTGTCCATGTAGCCAATGACCAGGTAGCCGACGCCGCCGTCCCGGCGTACGGAGAAGTGCCCGTCCAGCGGTCCCTCCAGGTGCGGCATTTCGCGCTGGGTGGTGTCGCCCTTGAGGATGACGGACAGCGAGACCTGCGCGACGGCTCCGACGTCCCTGGGCAGCACCTTCGCCAGTTCCTTCGCCCGGCCGCCGTTCCCCGCGAGCTCGACCGGGGCCGCCACCGAGGTCTCCTGCGTGTCCCCCTTCGGGGCCAGGTTCGGCGCGGCGACGGCTCCGGCCGCGACCACGGCGACCGCCGCGACCGAGACGGTGACCCGGCGCCGCAGCCGCACCCGGGCGACCCCTGCGTACACCGTCCGGGTGGAGGTGGCCGGCTGCCCCGCGTCCTCCGCGGCCCGCCCCAACAGCTCGTGCACGTCGTTGCTCATACCAATTCCTCCGCCATCTCGGCGCGCAGCGCCGCCAACCCCCGAGCCGCGTGGCTCTTGACCGTGTTCTCCCGCATCCCGAGCAGGCCGGCCGTGGCCTCGACGCTCAGGTCCTCCCAGTAGCGCAGCACCAGTACCGCTCGCTGCTTGTCCGTGAGCCGGGCGAGTGCCGCCCGCACCGCCAGGCCGGTGTCCGTGTCCGGCGTCTGGCCGGCGTGGTCGGGCAGTTCGCCATAGGACTGTTCGCGCCGCCAGAACCGGCGGCGGGATGCGATGAAGGTGTTGATCAACGTCTTGCGCGCGTACGCCTCGATGTTGTCGAGTCGTCCGTACCGCCGCCCCCCGAGCACCACCTTGACCAGCGTCGCCTGGACCAGGTCATCGGCTTCGTGCCGGTCGCCGCACAGCAGATACGCGCTGCGGAACAGCGCGGTACGTCTGCCTTCGACGAAGGCGTGCAGCGCGGCATCGTCATCGATCCGCATCGTCGGCGCCCCTCTCCGGGTCCGCGGGTGCGGACCGTCTCACCCTTCCAGTGCGGCGGGAGGCACAGCGGGTTGCAGCAGAAGACAGAAAAGGAGGGGCGGTACGGGCACCCGCCCCGTACCGCCCCTCCCCACACGTCCCTCCGCTACTTCACGGCGAGCACCAGGGTGTCCGAGGGCGAGGCCCAGACGGTCCGCGCCTCACCGAATCCGGCCGCGCGCAGGGTGTCGGTGTGCCACCGCACGGAGGGCATGTCGCCGTCCGCGTGCTCACCGTAGATCTTGTACCGCTCCGCGGTCGGTCCGGCGAGGACCGGGTCCTTGGCGGCCAGCGCCCACCAGTCGGCCCAGTCGAGTGCACCCGCGACCTTGGCACGGTCCATGGCGGCGTGCCGGTGGGCGCGTTCGGCCGCGTTGATCCGGGGCGTCGCGGTGTCGATCATGTGGTCCGCGTTCATGAACACCCCTCCTTCCCTGACGAGCCCGCCGATGTGCCCGTAGAGCGCGGTGAGCGGCTCGGTGTGCAGCCAGTGCAGGGCGGTGGCGGTGAGGACGGCGTCGTACGATTCGTACGGCAACTGCCCGGCCCACCCGGGGTCCTTGAGGTCCGCGGTGACGAAGGTGACGCGCTCGTCGCCGTCGAAGTAACCTCGCGCGATGGCGAGCAGCGCCGGGTCGAGGTCCACACCGGTACTGGTCGCTTCCGGGAACCGCTTGAGCAGCCGGTCCGTAATACTTCCAGTACCGCATGCGAGATCGAGCACCCTCGGCCGCGGCCCGACGAGGGCCTCGACCATGTCCAGCATCACCCGGAACCGCTCCTCGCGGTCGGGCATGTACCACTCCTGCTGACGGTCCCAGCTCTCCTGCCAGGCCCGCCAGTCCGTACCTGTCGATGTCTCCGCCACCGGGAACCTCCATGTAATACCCTGGACCCACAAAAGCCCATTACATCGTTCGCTGCACCGACCATAGACCGACGCCGTAAGGACTACAAGTGGAACTGGCCTATTACTCGGACTACGCCGTACGTCTGGTCAACACCGAGGAGCCGGCCCGCAACAAGGACTCCCTCACCTCCGTGGAGGCGGTCCGCGAACTGTTCGGCGCCAACGGCCAGGCGGCCCGGCGGGCGACCGACGCGGATGTGACCCGCTTCAGGTCGGTACGGGCGCGGCTGCGCTCGGTCTTCGAAGCGGCCGACGGCGGCGACGAGACGCTCGCCGTCGACCTGCTCAACTCACTGCTGCTGGAATTCCCGGTCAGCCCGCAGATCTCCGGGCACGACATCCGTGACGAGGACGGCAAACCGGACTGGCACATGCACCTGGCCGACCATCCGTCGAACGCGACGGCCGGGTACGCCGCCATCGCGGCGATGGGCCTCGCCTTCCATCTCACCTCGTACGGGGTCGACCGGCTCGGCCTGTGCGAGGCAGCGCCGTGCCGCAACGCCTATCTCGACACTTCCACCAACCGGTCCCGCCGCTACTGCTCGGACCGCTGCGCGACCCGCGCCAATGTGGCCGCCTACCGGGCCCGCAAGCGCCTGGAGACGGAACGGGCGGCCGACACCGGCCGCAGCGCACAGACCGCCCAGGCCACCACACCCCGCACCGACCGCTGATCCTTCTTCAGCGGCCGGTAGCGCGCCCGGACCCTGGCCAGTACGAACTCCTCGGGCACCGTCCCGTAGTCCGTGCTGTCCCCGCCCGCGAAGGTGTTGTCGGCCAGCACCCACCAGCCGCCCCGACGGCGCTCGGCGGCCCGCTTCACGACCAGCAGGTCCTGCTGGAACGGATGCCGCAGGATCACCACGTCACCGGGGCGCACCGTCGCCCCGTACTGCACGAGCAGCCAGTCCCCGTGATGGAGCGTCGGCACCATCGACGGCCCGGTCACCTCCACCACCTGGAACGGCACACGCGCCGCCAGCCCCCGCCCGGGCTGTTCCTGCGTCAGCTCAGGCACTTCCGGCACCTCCCGCATCTCTCCTGCACCTCCCCGGTCCGTCCAGTACACGTCCTGTTACAGCGTTCCGTACATTCGGCCACTGGTCCCATCCTCGCCCTGGACTTTTGGCCTAAGCCCATGGGGGCACCCACGAAAACACGTCTCTCACGGAGTAATGTCCCACCTGAGAAGACGATCACGAGGAAGGACAGCTCAATGCTTTCCCGCCTGTTTGCCCCCAAGGTGAAGGTCAGCGCCCACTGCGACCTGCCCTGCGGCGTGTACGACCCGGCCCAGGCCCGCATCGAGGCGGAGTCCGTCAAGGCCGTCCAGGAGAAGTACCAGGCCAACGAGGACCCGCACTTCCGGGCCCGCGCGGTGGTCATCAAGGAGCAGCGCGCCGAGCTCGCCAAGCACCACATCTCGGTGCTGTGGAGCGACTACTTCAAGCCCCCGCACTTCGAGAAGTACCCGGAGCTGCACCAGCTGGTCAACGACGCCCTCAAGGCGCTGTCGGCCGCGAAGGCTTCCACGGACCCGGCGACGGGCCAGAAGGCGCTGGACTACATCGCCCAGATCGACAAGATCTTCTGGGAGACCAAGAAGGCTTGATCCCCCGCCCCGACGGCCACGGCTCCGCCGCAGGCCGGACGGGCAAGTGGAAGGGCCCGACCGCTTCGAGCGGTCGGGCCCTTCCGCGTTTGCGGAGCTGTTCGGGAGGCAGATGGGAGACGCATCTGCCTGCGGTCGACTGCGGAGCCGACGGGATTCGAACCCGCGGACGGGGAGGGCAGGTCCGCCCTGTTCCCCTCAGTCGGCGTACGGGTGACCTCCGCACGCCGATCGCAATGGGCCGCTCTGCCACGGCACCGCAGTCTGCGGGACCGCGCGATCCCGCTCCGGTGATCGTAGGGGCAACTCCCCAGCGTGAGAAAGCCGTTTACGAAGGCGTTCGCGAAGCGGTTTGCCTGGAACGCGGCCGTGTCGCCGGCGTGTTTTCGCCCCTCCTGAGGGGACCATATGAAGTCGGCCGATGCCGGTCCCCCTGTCGATTCACTCCTGGTGCCACCGATGAGTTTTCGGGGCAGGATCAGTCGGTATGGGTGGACATGCGCAGACGACGGGGCTGCGTACACGAGGGGAGACAGCGATGACCACCGAGGGCTTCACCACATGTCTGTGGTTCGACGGACAGGCCGAGGAGGCGGCGGAGTACTACCTCTCGGTCTTCAAGAACTCCCGCCTCGGCAGGATCGGCCGCTACAACGAGGCGGGGCCGGGGCCCGCCGGTTCGGTGATGACGGTCGAGTTCGAGCTCAACGGCCAGAGGTTCGTCGGGGTGAACGGCGGGCCGGAGTTCACCTTCAACGAGGCCATCTCGTTCCAGATCGACTGCGCGGACCAGGCCGAGGTGGACTACTACTGGAGCAGCCTCACCGACGGCGGCGAAGAGGGGCCCTGCGGCTGGCTGAAGGACCGGTACGGCGTCTCCTGGCAGGTCGTGCCCGATGGCTTGATCGAACTGCTCCTCGACCCGGACGGGACGAAGGCCGCCAGGGCGACCGCGGCGATGATGACCATGAAGAAGCTGGACATCGCCGCGCTGCGGAAGGCGCACGACGAGGGCTGAGCCGCCCGGACGCGGGGATGCCGGAGGGTGGGTCCGACGGGAGTCGGTGGATCCGGCCTGGTCCAGCCGGACTCACCGGCCTGCGTCAGACCGTAGACGAGCAGCAGCAGTCCGCCGGTGACGGTCACGGCGCCGGGAACGTCGAGCCGGGGGCGCACGGCGGGCCGCGAGTCGGTGATGACGGCGGGGGCGAGGGCGAGCACCAGGGCGGCCACGGGCACGTTGATGAAGAACGCCCAGCGCCAGGAGAGCAGATCGGTGAGCAGGCCGCCGAGGATGGCACCAGCGGTGAATCCGGCGGACATCAGTGCCCCGTTGAGGCCCAGGGCGCGTCCCCGCAGTGGGCCCTCCTTGAAGGCGGTGGTCAGCAGCGCCAGTCCGGCCGGGGTGACGGCCGCCGTGGCGAGACCCTGCAACACCCTGGCCACGAGCAGCGCTTCGGGCGAGGTGGCGAGGGAGTGGTCCGGCTGCGTCACCGAGGCCGTCGAGCGCGGGGAGCTGCCTGCGGGCACGGACCCGGACGAGGTGATCCGCGCCGTTTCAGCACCGCTCTACTACCGGCTGCTGGCCAGCGGCGATCCGCTCGACGAGGCGGCGGCGGACCGTGCCGCCGAGGCTGCCGCGGCGGCGGCGCGGGCGGGCGCGTACGTCGGCTGACGGCCGGCCGTCCCGTCAGCCCGCCGGATGGGCGAGCAGGCGGACCGCCCACGGGTGCCCCGGCGCTCCGGGCGGAGCAGGAGTGCGTCGATGTCGCCGTGGTCCCGGAAGGCGTGGCCCACGGCGAATTCGACCGCGTGTCCCCCGGCGATCCACCAGGGGACACGTAACGGCGCGAAGAGACGGGCGGCCTCGTCCGGCGGGGGCTGGTCCCAGGGGCCCCACGGGGTTTCCGTACGCATGTTGCCGCAGGCCCCTTTACCCCTTCGATACCGCCCGTTGTGGAGTCAGTCCGTGTTCAGCAGGTGGCGGTAGCTGTCCGGATGCTCCCTCAGGAAGGTGGCCAGGCTCGTCGCCGGATGCCCGGTGAGGTCCGGCACGGCGTCCGAGACCGTGGCCATCTCACCGGTGGCGATGGCCTCGTACGAGGTCACCCAGCCGGCCACCTCCCAGTCCTCGGCACCGTACTGCGCCCGGGAGGCATAGGCCTCCTCACGGGTCTCCGGCAGGTAGGTGATGGTCCGGCCGGTGACCCTGCCGAGCTCCTCGGCCGCTTCGGCGAGGGTGAACGCCTCGGGACCCGTGAGGTCGTAGGTGATCCCGTCGTAGCGGGTGTCGGCGCTCTCGGTGTCGGCCAGCAGGACGGCGATCGCGACGTCCGCGATGTCGTCGTGCGCCACCGCCGCCACCCGGCCGTCGCCGGCGGGGCCGCGCAGCACCCCGTCGGCGCCGGTCATGGCCGGGATCCCGGCGAGGTACAGGCTGTCGCGCAGAAAGGTGTAGCGGACATCGGTGGCCCGGATGTGCGCCTCGGTGTGCCAGTGGTCCCGGGCGAAGGTGAACGTGGCGTCCGGCGCCGCACCCAGGAAGGAGACGTACACGATGCGTTCGACGCCCACGGCGACCGCCGCGTCCACGGCCGTCGTGTGCTCGCGCACCCGGTACGGGCTCTCGTGCGCCGAGACCAGGAACAGCGTGTGCGCCCCGGCCAGGGCGCGGCGCATGGCCTCCCCGTCGCCGTACGGGGCGGGCGGCGCGGCGACGGCGCCGGGCAGTTCGGGCAGCCGGGACGGGTCGCGCCCGAGCAACCGTACGGGCACGCCGGCGCGCGCCAGGCGCCGGGCGACACGGCCGCCGACAGCTCCGCTCGCGCCGGTGACGGCGACGATGGGGGCGCCCGGGTTCTCCGGGCCGGTGGGGGGTGGGTTGTTCATGCGGGGTCACCTTCCTTGAGCAGCCAGGGGCGCACCTCCACGACCGCGTCCACCGGGACGGGGCCGTAGATGTGCGGGAACTCCTCGCCGCCGGGCGCGACGGGCTCGTACCGTACGGGCACCGGGAGCCGGTCGGGATCGATGACGAGGACCACGAGTTCCTGGTCACCGGTCCCTGCCCCGCTCCCGGCGCCGTACAGCATCTCGGCCACGCCGGGGAGCTGGTGCGGCAGCGAGCAGTGGATGAAGCCCTCTTCGTGCAGGGTGCGGCCGCGGGTGGACATCTCATACGTCCCGATCCCGCGGGCCGCCTCCCACAGGGGGCCTTCGGTGAGGTGCAGCAGCAGTTCGGCCATGGGCCAAAACTAGCCGCGTCGACGCGCCCTCCGGGCCATCAGCGTGGCCGCCGATCCGGCCGCGAGCAGAACGGCGGCGATCCCGCCGAGAATCCACTCACCGCCGCGCGCACCCGTGTGCGGGAGCTCCCCTCCGGGATGGGGCTTGTGCGGCCAGGTACCGGGCTTGTCCGGCCCGTCGGGCTTGTGCGGCCAGGTGTGGGTCGGTGTGGGCTTCGGTCCCGGCGTGTGGGTGGGGGTGTCCGTCGGGGTCGGGGTCGGGGTCGGCGTGGGCAACGGCTCCTCGCCGCAGGCCGGCAGATCACCGTCGAAGGGATAGGCGTGCAGCTCCTGGCCGCCCGACAGGCCCGCCGAGGTGTGGGTCAGTGAACCGGCGGTGTAATAACGGCCGTTGGTGCCGCTCATGTCCAAGGTGGCCGTACTCGACTGCTGGCCGATCAGCACGCTCCCCTGCAACTGACCGGTGCCGTGCAGGCCGACCTCGGTGGCGTCCGGGAAGTTTCACGGCAGGCTCTCGCGGAGTCCGGCCTGCGGCAGCGAACCCATGAACGTGGTGATGTTTGCGGCTGCTCCCGTAGACATTGACGAGCACCGTCGCACCGTCCGGGATCGCGTTGAACGTGATGCCCTGCTGGCCGCCCTGGGCCGACGCCACATCGGCGTCCACGGCGATCGCTCTCGCCGACCCGCTGCCCGGCGGGCTCGGCCCGTGTCTGGGCAGCGACTGCCCGACCATAAGGGTCAATATGCAGGTTTACGTACCAAACGACACGAATGCCACACCCGGTTCGAGCCCGATGCACCCGGATACACGGAGCCTCGACCGGGCGCGCCCGTGCGAGCCGGCGCCACGCCCCGGGCCACCCCCGACGGTCCGTCAGGCCGAGGCCGCCAGGAGTTCGGCCTCCACGCGCGGGTCCAGGCCGACCGCGGGCCGGTCCGGGCGCTGCGGGACCTTCCCGCCCAGCTCCTCCAGCCACTTCCAGGTGTCGGCGACCGTCTCCTCGACCGGGCGGCAGTGCAGACCGGTCGCGTACGCCCTGCTGACGTCACCCCGGTGGATCGCGTCGTACGACTCGCCCGGCGGCAGCCAGACCGGCAGATCGGTCCATGGCTCCACGCCCGCCGCGAGGACCGTCTCCGCGGGCGTCCAGCGCAGTGCCGCGTCGGAGCCGGTGGCACGCACACAGGCGTCCAGCAGCTGCCCCATGGTGGCGTGACCCGAGCGGCTGACCAGGTTGTACGGCCCGTGCAGACCGCCGCCGGCCGCGTCCAGCAGCCAGTTCGCGAGGTCGCGGGCGTCGATGTACTGAAGCATCAGATCCGGTGTGCCCGGGGCCAGTACGGGCCCGCCGCGGGCGATCCGCAGCAGCCACCAGGGCAGTCTGCCGATGTTCTCCCAGGGGCCCAGGATCAGCCCCGCGCGGGCGAGGAGGGCCCGGTCGCCGAAGGCGTCGAGCGCGGCCAGTTCACCGCCGCGCTTGGCCAGGGGGTACGAGACGTCACCGCCCGCGTCGGGCGAGGCGCCGGCCACCAGCGGACCTTCCTCCGGCAGACCGGCGGGGGCCGGGTGGTCGTACACGGAGCGGCTGGAAACGTACGCGTACCGGGCGGCCCGGTCGGCCAGCAGACGGGCTGCGTCCCGCACGGCCGAGGGGGCGCCGCTCCAGGTGTCGACCACCAGGTCCCAGGCGTACCCGCCGCCGGGGCCCTTGCCGGTTCCGGCCAGGGCGGCGAGGCCGCCCTCCGTGGTGCGGTCGCCGAGGAGTTCCGTCACGCCCGGCGGAGGCGCGTGCCGACCACGGTGGAACACCGTGACGTCCCAGCCGCGCGCCAGCGCCGCCTCGGTGACGGCGCGCCCCACGAATTCCGTACCACCCAGTATCAGAAGCCTCATGGGACCGACTCTGCCCGCCGGGCGGCCCGGTGGGAACCGGTCCTCGCTCTCGGCGGAATCGGGAACCGGTCCTTCACGGTGTGCGGGCGAGCGGGCTGCGGTTGCGCAGCAGCCACTGGTGGTACCCGGCCGCGCGCCGGGCCGCCTCCCGGTAGGCCGCCTCCAGTTCCCCGTACACCGTCGCCATGTCGGCGCCCGGCCGGGACACCAGCAGCAGCCGTACGGCGAGGGGGTCGTCGCGCAGCGGGCGGATCGCCATGTCGTCGCGCGGCCCGGAGGTGGGCTGGCAGGGGGCGACCGCCTCGCCGAGCACGACGAGGGAGGCGGCGGTGAGGTAGTCGCCGTGCAGGACGGTCGGCGCGAGACCGGCCTCGCCGAACACCCGGCGCAGCCCGTCCCATTCGCCGTCCACCGTGGGGTCGACCATCCACCGGTCGGCGGCCAGATCGGCGAGGTCGACCACGGACCGGGCGGCGGCCGGGTGGTCCCTGGCCATGGAGATGAACTGAGGTTCGCGGTCCAGGAGTACGCGCTGTTCCAGGCCGTCGGGGACGGCCAGCGGGCATCCCTCGACCTCGTGCACGAAGGCGACGTCGAGCCCGCCCGCCCCGACGTCGCGGAGCAGTGCGCGGGCCGATACGTCCACCCGCAGCGAGATGTCCGTGTCGGGCAGCCGGAGCCGCAGCCTGCGCAGCCAGCCGCCGATGACCCGGCTCGCGGTGCAGCCGATGCGCAGCCGCGGCCCAGAGGCCCGGACCGCGTCGGCCTCCGCCTTCGCGTCGCTGACCAGGGCGGTCATTCCGTCGACCAGGGGGCGGGCCCGGCTGAGGACGGCGTGGCCGAGCAACGTCGGGCGGCAGCCGGTCCGTTCACGACGGAACAGCTCGGCGCCCAGGGTGTTCTCGATCCGGCGCAGCTGGGTGGTGAGGGAGGGCTGGCTCACGCCCAGCCTTCGGGCGGCTTGGTGCAGGCTGCCCGTGTCCGCGATGGCGCACAGCGCCCTGAGGTGCCTCACCTCAAGCTCCATACGGTCGAGCGTAGGGCGGCGGGCGACTGTCGCACCAGACTCCCCAATCGCACCAAAGGCCGTTAATTCACCTGGAGTTGGTGGACTCGTCGGCGGCGGTACCGGGGTTGGCGATAGCCCGGTGCTATCGCCGGTTGACATCATCCGCCACGGCTTCCGCTCCCCGACACTCTCTCCGTACCGCACCCGTCCGAGTCCGATCATCGGACGGGTTCATCGGACCGGTAACGGTAGGAGACCCCCCATGAGACACCCCAGGACCGTCATGTCGGCCGTCGTCGGCCTCGGCTTCGGCCTCGCGGCCGCGCTGGGCACGGCGCCCGCGATCGCCGCCTCCTCGGCCCCCGCCGCACCCGCCACCACCACGTCGGAGGCCCGGGCGGGCTACACCGCCTACGCCGGGTCGCACGAGAACGCCGCCGCGAACAAGGCGTTCTTCGAGGCGGTCGCCAAGTCCGTGGCGAAGAAGCGGGCGGCGAACCCCGGCGCCCAGTCGGTCACCGTCGTCTACAGCACCGCCAACGCGCCGAGCTTCCGTACCGAGATAGCCAACAGCGCGCAGATCTGGAACGGCTCCGTCTCCAGCGTCCGGCTGCAGGAGGGCTCGAACGCCGACTTCACCTACTACGAGGGCAATGACTCCAGGGGCTCGTACGCGAGCACCGACGGGCACGGCAACGGGTACATCTTCCTGGACTACGCGCAGAACCAGCAGTACGACTCGACCCGCGTCACCACGCACGAGACCGGGCATGTGCTCGGCCTCCCGGACCACTACTCCGGTCCGTGCAGCGAGTTGATGTCGGGTGGCGGCCCCGGCCCGTCCTGCACCAACCCGTATCCCGACGCGAACGAGCGCGGCCAGGTCAACTACCTGTGGCAGAACGGCTTCGCGGCCGCACTCGCGCGCAGCGCCTCCTGACCCCGGTCCGGACGCACCGCACCACCGGGGCCACCTCGTAGGACGGGGTGGCCCCTCCGGGCGCGGCCTACCGGTCCTCGAGTGCGGTACGGGTCAGGGTCAGGCGCAGTCCGACGAGCAGCTGGAGCGCGGCGAGCGCGAGCAGTACGACCAGGGGCAGCACCCAGCCACCGGTGGCCGAGCGCAGCAGCCCGATGCCGAAGGGGCCCGCCGAGGCGAGGAGATAGCCGGTGCTCTGGGAGAAGGTCGACAGCGCGGCGGTCTCCTGCGCGCTCCGGCCGCTCGCCCCGATGATGGCCAGGACCAGCGGAAACGCCCCCAGCCCGAAGCCGGTCAGCACGACCCAGAGGACGGGCAGAGCCAACGGGGCACAGAGCAGGCCGAGATAACCGGCCATCAGCGCGACACCGACCGCGACGAACGCCAGCCGCAGCCGCCCCGCCGTCCTGGTGAGCGGCATCAGGGCGAAGGTCGAGGGGACCCCCACGATCAGCGCCAGCCCCAGCATGAACCCGGCCCGGTCGGAACTCATCCCGTGGTCGGACAGGACGGTCGGCAGCCAGCCGATGACCGCGTAGCTGTTGAGGGACTGCAGGGCGAAGAACGCGGTCACCAGCAGCCCGAAGCGGGTGCGCCCGGCACTCCAGGCCGAGACCGTGCCACCGTCCGCACGCCACGCCGCGGCCCTCCAGGAACCCGGCCGCAGCCCCCACACCACCAGGGCGAGCACGGCGGGCAGGGCCCAGGCCGCCAGCCCCAGCGAAGGCTTCCCCAACAGGTCGGCGACCGGGACCGCCGCGGCCGCGGCGACGGCCGAGCCGAGCGCCATCGTGGTGGTGTAAACCCCGGTCAGCAGTGCGACCCGGGCGGGGAAGTGCGCCTTGACCACCGCGGGCAGCAGGACGTTGCACAGCGCCAGTCCCGCCGCGCCCAGCAGCGTGCCGGCCAGCAGCGCCCCGGTTCGGGGCACCGCGCGCACGGCGAGCCCCACGGTCAGCACCATCAGTGCCAGCAGGACGGCACGCTCGGTGCCCACGCGCCGGGCCAGCATGGCGCTGGTCGCGCCGACCGCGGCGAAGCACAGAGTCGGCAGCGCCGGGACCATGGACGCGACGAGCGGCCCGAACCCCAGCTGGGCCCGGAGCTGCTCCAGCAGCGCGGACGTGCTGCTGATGCTCAGCCGCAGGTTGAGGGCGATCAGGACGATGCCGATGGCGGTCAGCCAGGCCGCGGCGGCACGGGACATCGGACGGGCGGGGTTCGGGCGGGGGGTGTTCGGACGGGGGGCGGAGTTCGGGGGGCGGCGAGTGAGCAGCATGGAAGAAACATAAAACGTCTGACCTTTAACGTCCAACCTTTAGAGTACGATTGCCTCTGCACCACCTGCTCACCCGCCCATCAGACCCGCTCCCCGGGCAGATCCGCTCGCCGGACCAGGCCTGCGCCCCCGACCAGGAAGGACCCTCCGTGGCTCTCCCCTCCGTCCGCCGATCGGTGCTGGTCGACGACGTCATCCAGCGACTGCGCGACGAGATCACCTCGGGACGATGGCCGATGGGGGCCCGCATCCCGACCGAGACCGCACTCATCGAACAGCTCGGCATCGCACGCGGGACGCTTCGCGAGGCCACCCGTGCGCTCATCCACGCGGGGCTGTTGCAGGCACGTCAGGGCGACGGCACCTATGTGCGGGCCACCAGCGAGCTGTCCGGCGCCGTCCAGCGGCTCGACAGCGAGCTGGGCGAGGTGCTCGAAGTCCGCCAGGGGCTGGACGCCCAGGCCGCCCGCCTGGCCGCCGCCCGCATCACCCCCGAGGCACTGGACCGTCTCGGCGCGTTGCTGGCGCAGCGCGCCGCCGCCTGGCAGCAGCGCGACCGCGACGCGTGGATCCAGGCCGATCACGCCTTCCACCAGGCTGTTGCCGCCGGCGGCGGCAACAGCCTGCTGAACGACCTCTACGCCGCCCTCGGCCCGGCCCTGCGCCGTTCCATGGCAGCCCACTGGGAAGATCACGGCTTCGACGGCGCGGACCCCCGCGGGCACGAGGACCTCCTCGACGCCCTGCGCACCGGTGACGCCGATCGCGCGGCCCGCAGCGCCACTTCCAACATCGACGCCACCGGCGACTGGCACGGCACCACGCCGCCCTCCCGGCCCGGACCGAGCTGAGCCACGCCGCCCTCCCGGCCCGGACCGAGCTGAGCCACGCCGCCCTCCCGGCCCGGGCCGGGGCGATCAGGCGTTGTTCCGGACGATCAGGCGTGTTCCAGCGGGAAGGCGCCCCGGTGCCCGGTGCCCGCACCGGTGTCCGGACGGGGCTCGTACTCGCGGCAGCTCCAGACTTCCTGGACGAATCCGGTGCGCCGGTCCCACAGGTCCAGGACGTCGCCCTCGCCGGCCGCCCCGCGGTAGGCGTCCTTGGCACCCCGGAAGCAGGCGAGGCCGCCGGACAGTCCGCGCCCTGCGACCGGGGCCGGGAAGTAGTCCGAGAAGGCGCAGGCGATGCAGGTCTGGAGACGCACGTCGGGCGGCAGGGCGCGCTGGATCGTGGCGAGGGCGGACGCGAAGTCGCTCTCGGCGCGATGGGACGCGTAGGCCGCACCGCCGAACTGCAGCTCAAGACTGAGGTGCGAATCGGGGCGGCGCAGCGACAACAGGCAGCTGAGCGTGGCCTGGTGGACGGCTCCGTCCCAGACGACCGGGAGCGGCAGGTCCCACTCCAGGACGCAGTCGCTCAGCGCTCCGCCCACCAGGGCGAACCGGTCGTCGGCCGGTGGCGTGCCGACGACGGGGGTGAGGCCGTCGAAGCTCACGCCCTCGAAGTCGATGCCCCTTGTCCGGAGGCGTAGTTGCTGTCCGTCGGTGGTGAGGACGACGGCGTCGGAACCCTGTCGGTCCCGGTACCACCCTGCCCATGACTCATCTGTCATGGGCACGGACTGTAGCCCGTGCCCATGACAGTCGCCCGGTCGCCCTCCGTTTCCTGTCACGGGCCTTGTGACCTCGGCGCTTTGCTCCGCTCCCCTTGCCCCGTTCTCCCCCCTTGCCCCGTTCTCCGTTCTCCTTTCTGCGCACCCTTCACCGCGTACCGTTCCGCCTCCTCTCCGCGGTCAGTGCGTCCGGCGGGTGACGAACTCCGCCAGGGTCAGGAGGTCGCCTGCCCGGGCCAGGTCGGGGACCGCCCGGGACAGGTGGTGGACCGCGCGGGCCATCCGGTCGGCCGCGCAGATCTGCGCCCAGTCCCGGCCGCCGGCCCGGTCGACGGCGTCGGCGGCGCGGCTCACCTCGCCGGGTGTGTTCATCGATCCTCGGTAGAGCGCGGCGAGTTCGGCGCCCGCCGGGGTTCCGGAGGTCAGCGCGGACACGACGGGCAGGGACTTCTTGTGGGCAGTGAGATCCGCCCCGACCGGCTTCCCGGTCCGTGCCGGGTCCCCCCAGATGCCGATCAGGTCGTCGATGAGCTGGAAGGCGAGGCCCGCCTCCCGGCCGAATCCGTCCATCCCGCGGACCGCCCGCTCCTCCGCGCCCGCGTACAGCGCCCCCAGCGCGCAGGCGCAGCCGAGCAGGGCTCCGGTCTTGGCGGTGGCCATGGTCAGGCACTCGTCCAGCGTGACCTCTTCGGGGGCCCGGTCCTCGAAGGCGCAGTCGGCCTGCTGGCCCGCGCACAGCTCGATGACACAGGTCGAGAGCCGTGCCGAGGCGCGGGCCGCGGCCGGGGCCGGGTCCTCGGCGAGCAGCCGCTGGGCGAGGGCGAGCATGGCGTCGCCCGCGATGACCGCGTCGGGGATGCCGAAGACCGCCCAGGCCGTGGGCCGGTGCCGACGGGTCCGGTCCTCGTCGATGACGTCGTCGTGCAGCAGCGTGAAGTTGTGGGCCAGCTCCACGGCGACGGCTGCCCGTACCGCCTGTTCCGGGTCGCCGCCCAGCGCGCGGGCCGCGGCGAGGACCAGTGCGGGCCTGATCGCCTTGCCGGCCGAACCCGAGGACGGGGTGCCGTCGGCCTCCTGCCAGCCGAAGTGGTACATCGCGACGCGGCGGATCGACCCGGGCAGGGATTCGACGGCGGCGCGCAGTTGGGGATCGACGAGGGCCCGGGTCTGTTCCAGGAGGACCTCGGCCTCCTGGCCCTGTGTCGCGGGGACGGTCGGCTCCGCGGGGGTGGCCGGATCGTCGGCGCCCTGTGTCGCGGGGGTGGCCGGGGCGTTGTCGCCCGGGGCGCGGGGTGTGAGTGGTTGGGGTGCGTGGTGGGTCTTCACTCGGACGTCCTCCCGGGGCCGCCCCGGGCACGGCTGCCCGGTGGCGGAGGTTGGCGGGGGCCCGGACGCCGTCGTCCGAGCCCCCGAGGGGCTACCGCCAGCGGCTGACCTCGACGTTTTCCAGTACGCCCAGGGCGTCCGGCACGAGGATGGCCGCGGAGTAGTAGGCCGTCACCAGGTAGGAGATGATCGCCTGCTCGTCGATCCCCATGAAGCGGACCGAGAGGCTGGGCTCGATCTCGTCGGGGATGCCGGTCTGCTGGAGGCCGATGACGCCCTGCTCGGCCTCACCCGTCCTCATGCAGATGATCGACGTGGTCTGGGCGTCGGTGATCGGGATCTTGTTGGACGGGAAGATCGGTACGCCCCGCCAGGCCGGCACATGGTGTCCGCCGATGTCGACGCTCTCCGGCACCAGACCGCGCCTGTTGCACTCGCGGCCGAATGCGGCGATGGCCCTCGGGTGGGCGAGGAAGAGCTTCGATCCGCGGCGGCGCGAGAGCAGTTCGTCCATGTCGTCGGGGCTGGGCGCACCGTCGTGCGGCTGGAGGCGCTGCCCGTAGTCGCAGTTGTTGAGCAGCCCGAACTCGCGGTTGTTGATCAGCTCGTGCTCCTGGCGCTCGCGCAGCGCCTCGACCGTGAGCCGCAACTGCTGCTCGGTCTGGTTCATCGGCTGGTTGTAGAGGTCGGCGACCCGGCTGTGGACCTTCAGCACGGTCTGGGCGACGCTCAGTTCGTACTCGCGCGGCGCCGCGTCGTAGTCGACGTACGTGTGCGGTACGACGGCCTCGCCGACATGGCCGGCGGAGAGGTCGATCGCCGCCTCGCCGTACTTGTTGGTGCGCTGCTCCGGGATGCTGAGCAGTCCGGCGAGGTGGTCGCGGAGCGAGTCCGCGCGCTCGGCGAGGTTCAGCACGTCCGCCCGGCTCAGCCTGAGCACCGTACAAGCGGTGACGGCACGGGCCGTGTACTCCCAGACGGCCTCGCCGTCGACCAGGGACTGGTCCCCGAAGTAGGCCCCGTCGGCGTGGACTCCGAGCACCGTCTCGTCACCGTACGGGCCGGCGCCGATCTTCTCGACCTTGCCGTGCGCCAGCAGGTAGACGCTGTCCGCCGCGTCCCCCGACGCGGCCAGCACCTGTCCCGCCGCGATCTCGCGCTGTTCGCACCGCCGGGCGAGCTCGCCCAGCACCTCCTCGTCGTCGAAACCCCGCAGGGCGGGGAGCTCTCCGAGCTCGGCGGGGATGACCGCGACCCGGTCACCGGTCTGCACAAAGGTCACCCTGCCGTCCCCGACCGAGTAGCTCAGCCTGCGGTTCACCCGGTAGGTACCACCTTGCACCTGCACCCATGGCAGCATCTTCAGCAGCCACCGCGAGGTGATCTCCTGCATCTGCGGGGCGGACTTGGTGGTCGTCGCGAGGTTCCGCGCCGCTGCCGTCCCCAGACTCTGCTGCGGCGGCAACGACGCGTTCTGAACCTCTTCACCAACGGACATCTGTCGTCCTCTCGATTCTTCGGCTGACCTGCGAGAAGAAGCCTTCAGCACGGAGAGCGGTCACGCCATTACACAAAAGAGTGTGACTAATCGGCTTTGGGCTGGGCACGACGCTCAGCGATGTCCGCCGATCATTTTAAGTTGCATCCTCGATGCAACTTATCTACGCTGACTGCCATGCGGCTGACGAGATTCACCGACGTGGCGCTGCGCGTACTGATGCGCCTCGCCGTCGCGGAGAACGAGGACCCGCCGACCACCCGGGAGGTGGCGGCCACCATGCAGGTGCCGTACACCCACGCCGCGAAGGTCGTCGCCAGGCTCCAGCACCTCGGCCTCATCGAGGCGCGACGGGGCCGCGGCGGCGGGCTCAGCCTCACCGGAGCGGGCCGCTCCGCCTCGATCGGCGGGCTCGTCCGGGAGCTTGAGGGGCCCGGCGACGTCGTCGAGTGCGAGGGCAACACCCCCTGCCCCCTGCGCTCGGCCTGCCGGCTGCGCGGCGCCCTGCGCCACGCGGAGGAGGCCTTCTACGCCTCGCTCGATCCGCTCACCGTCACCGAACTCGTCGCGTCCCCCACCGGACCGCTGCTGATCGGTATCAGCAGCGGCCGCCCGGACACCGGCTGAGCCGCCGGCCGAGCCACCGCACACCACACCACAGGCCTTACCGCCCGGCTGCGCGCTGCCCGGTTTCACACCGCCCAAAAATACGAATCTCAAATACCAATTCAAACCCAAGGAGTCCCGATGCTCTCCGAGACGTCGACCGCCACCGTCCGTGCCACCCTCCCCGCCGTGGGCGCGGCCATCGGAGACATCGCCGATCTCTTCTACCGCAAGCTCTTCGACGCCCACCCCGAGCTGCTGCGCGACCTCTTCAACCGCGGCAACCAGGCGTCCGGCACCCAGCGGCAGGCCCTCGCGGGCTCCATCGCCGCCTTCGCGACCCAGCTGATCGAGCACCCGGACACCCGCCCCGACGTGATGCTCGGCCGGATCGCCCACAAGCACGCCTCGCTCGGCGTCACCGCCGCCCAGTACGACATCGTGCACACCCATCTGTTCGCCGCCATCGCCGAGGTGCTCGGCGACGCGGTCACCCCGGAGGTCGCCGCCGCCTGGGACGAGGTCTACTGGCTGATGGCGGGCGCCCTGATCTCGATCGAGGAGCGGCTGTACGCACAGCAGGGCGTCGTCGCCGGCGATGTGTGGCGCGAGTGGGAGGTGGCCGCCCGGATCGAGGAGACCGCCGACGTCGCCACCTTCCAGCTCCGCCCGGCCGACGGAGCGCCCGCGCCCGCCTTCCGGCCCGGCCAGTACGTCTCCGTACAGGTGGAACTCCCCGACGGGGCCCGCCAGATACGCCAGTACAGCCTCTCCTGCGCCCCCGGCTCGCGGCTCCGCTCGATCACCGTCAAGCGGGTGCACGGCGGCGGCTCGCCCGACGGCGAGGTCTCCAGCCATCTGCACACCGAGGTGGAGGCCGGTGACCTGCTGCGGGTCTCCGCCCCGTACGGCGATCTCGTACTCGACTCCACCGACGCACCGCTCCTGCTCGCCTCCGCGGGCATCGGCTGCACCCCGATGCTCTCGATGCTGGAGCACCTCGCGACGACCAGCCACCGCGCCCCGGTCACCGTCGTGCACGGCGACCGCTCCCCCGCCACCCATGCGATGCGCACCGACCACGCCCTGCTCACCGGCAAACTCCCCGACGCCGCCGCCCACTTCTGGTACGAGGACCCCGAGCCCGGCCACCCCGCCGACCGCACCGGCCAGGTCGATCTGAGCGACCTCGCCGTCGCCCCCGGCACCCACGCCTACCTCTGCGGCCCCCTGCCCTTCATGCGCGCCGTACGCACCCAGTTGCTGGCCAAGGGCGTCCCGGCGAACGACATCCACTACGAGGTGTTCGGCCCCGACATGTGGCTGGCACAGGGCTGAATCCGGCCCACAGCTCGCGGAGTTGACCGGTTCGGATCGCACACGGTTCGAACAACTACCGAAGGCATGGCCCGGAGAGCGACATTCCGGTACAAGCGGATCAAGGCTCGTTCCCCCACGCACGAAGGAGACGGCCATGTCCTCGCCCATGTCCGCGAGCAGGTTCCTGGAAGTCCTGATGAACGAGGGGCTCACCGTCGTCCAGGTCGGCGACTGGCGCACCCACAACCGCAACCACAAGGGCCCGTGGGGTCCGGTCAACGGCGTGATGATCCACCACACGGTCACCAAGGGCACCGCGTCCACCGTGCGCATCTGCCGTGACGGCTTCCCGGATCTGCCCGGCCCGCTCTGCCACGGCGTGATCGCCAAGGACGGCCGGGTCCACCTGGTCGGCTACGGCCGCGCCAACCATGCCGGACTCGGCGACGACGACGTACTGCGCGCCGTCGTCGCCGAGAAGCTCCTCCCGAGCGACAACGAGACCAATACCGACGGGAACAGACACTTCTACGGCTTCGAATGCGAGAACCTCGGCGACGGCAAGGACCCCTGGCCCGACGTCCAGCTCGAAGCCATCGAGAAGGCCGCCGCCGCGATCTGCCGTCACCACGACTGGAACTCCCGCTCGGTGATCGGCCACAAGGAGTGGCAGCCGGGCAAGATCGACCCGCGCGGCTTCACCATGGACTCGATGCGCAACCGGATCCACGAGCGCCTCAAATGACCGGCGCCCACCCGGTGCGGCGACAATTGCGGCATGCCCTCCGAAGCGCTCGACCTCTCCCGGCTGCAGCCGGTGCTCCCGTCGCCCCTGCAGCCGGTCGAGGACGGGCGCTTCGCGCGCCACGGCGTACGGCTGCTGCTCAAGCGCGACGATCTGATCCACCCCGATCTGCCCGGCAACAAATGGCGCAAGCTCTCCCTCAACCTGCGGGCCGCCGCCGGGCGCACCGTGCTGACCTTCGGCGGCGCGTACTCCAACCATCTGAGGGCCACCGCCGCGGCCGGGCGGCTGCTCGGTTTCCCCACCATCGGGGTGGTACGCGGTGACGAACTGGCCGGCCGCCCGCTGAACCCCTCGCTCGCCCGGTGCGCCGCCGACGGGATGACGCTGCACTTCATGGACCGCGCGACCTACCGCGCGAAGGGCGATCCAGAGGTCCTGGCGGGGCTGCTGAGCGCCTTCGGGGAGTGCTGTGTCATCCCGGAGGGTGGCAGCAACGTCCTGGCCGCACAGGGCTGTACAGAGCTGGGGCGCGAGCTGCACGGCCGGGCCGATGTGGTCGCGGTGGCCTGCGGCACCGGGGGCACCCTCGCCGGTCTCGCCGCCGGCCTCGCGCCGGGGCAGCGGGCTCTCGGCGTCCCGGTACTGCGCGGCGGTTTCCTCGGGGACGCGGTGCGGGAACTGCAGGAGGAGGCTTTCGGCGGCCCGGCCGGGTCCTGGTCCCTGGACGAACGCTTCCACTTCGGCGGCTACGCCCGTACTCCCCCGGCCCTGCACGCCTTCGCCGACGACTTCGAGCAGCGGCACGGCCTGCCCGTCGAGCGGCTCTACGTCGCCAAGCTGCTGTACGCGCTCACCGAACTGGCCGAGGAGGGTGCGTTCCTTCCGGGAACCACGGTCGCGGCGGTCGTCACGGGCAGCCCTCAGGAGGCGTCCGACTCCTCCCGGTAGGCCGCCGCCTCCTCCAGGTCGAGCCGTCTGAGCAGGGTCCGCAGCATCTCGTCGTCGATCCGCCGCTCGTCCCGCAGCGTCACGAAGACCGCGCGCTCGGCGTCGATCATTTCCCTGGCCAGGCGCCGGTAGGTGTCGTCCGCCGACTCCCCGGTCAGCGGATTGGCCGCGCCCAGCCGCTCCCACACGGCGTTGCGGCGGCGTTCCAGAACGGTGCGCAGCCGGTCGGCGAGGGGGCCCGGCAGCTGGTTGCGGCGATCGGCGAGCAGCTCGTCCAGCCGCGCCTCGGCGGCCGCGGAGGCCTCGCTCTGGGCCTGCGCCTCGGCCAGCGTCTCCGCCTTCGCGTCGCGCCCCGGGAGCTTCAGGACGCGCACCAGCAGCGGCAGGCTGAGCCCCTGGACGACCAGGGTGCCGATGACCGTGGTGAACGTCAGGAACAGCACCAGGTTGCGAGCCGGGAAAGGGCTCCCGTCGGACATGGCGAACGGGATGGAGAAGGCGATGGCGAGCGAGACGACACCGCGCATCCCGGCCCAGCCGACGATCAACGGCGCCGTCCAGTCGGTGTCGGGCTCACGTTCCCTGACCCGTTTCGACAGCCACCGGGGCAGATACGTCGCCGGATAGACCCAGATGAAGCGGACCACGACGACGGCGAGGAAGACGACCACCGCGTACTGGACCGCGTCGCCCACGGCGTACGAACCGAGCCCCTTCAGCACGAAGGGCAGCTGGAGCCCGATCAGCGCGAAGACCGCGGACTCCAGGATGAACGCGACCATCTTCCAGACGGCCTCCTCCTGGAGCCGGGTCGCGAAGTCCACCTGCCAGGACCGGTGCCCCAGATAGAGCGCCACCACGACCACGGCGAGCACCCCGGAGGCGTGTACGCGTTCGGCCGCCGCGTACGCCACGAAGGGGATCAGCAGCGACAGCGTGTTCTGCAGCAGCGCTTCCCTGAGGTGGGTACGGAGCCAGTGCAGCGGCACCATCAGCGCCAGGCCGACCACGACACCGCCGACCGCGGCGAGGAAGAACTCGCCGATCCCCGCGCCCCAGCTCATGCCCTCCCCCACGGCGGCGGCGATCGCCACCTTGTAGGCGGTGATCGCCGTGGCGTCGTTCACCAGGGACTCGCCCTGCAGGACCGTCGTGACCCGGCCGGGCAGTCCGACCCGGCGCGCGATCGCGGCGGCCGTGACCGCGTCCGGCGGAGCGACGACCGCGCCGAGCACCAGCGCGGCGGTGAGCGGCAGGTCGGGCACGAGGCGGTACGCCAGCCAGCCGACCGCGACGGTCGCGAACAGGACGTAACCGACCGAGAGCAGCGCGACCGGCCGGAGATTGGCCCGCAGATCGAGGTACGAGCTGTCGACGGCCGCCGTGTAGAGCAACGGCGGCAGCAGCAGCGGCAGCACGACGTGCGCGTCCAGGGTGTACGTGGGCACCCCGGGCAGATAGGAGGCGATCAGGCCCACGGCGACGAGCAGCAGCGGGGCCGGTACGGGGGTGCGGCGGGCCGCCCCCGCGACCGCCGCACTGGCCGCGACCAGTCCCACCAGCGGCAATGCGTCCATTCCAGCGTCCTCGCATCCGCATTTCACGGTCCACGCATCCGTCGTAACCTGACAATCATGAGTGACTGCCCCCACGTGTCCGGACTGCCGCGCCCCGAACCGGCCCCGCTCAGCGGGACGTGCCCCGGCTGCCTCGCGGCGGGCACCCACCCCGTGCAGCTGCGGCTCTGCCTGGTCTGCGGCCACGTCGGCTGCTGCGATTCGTCACCCCTGCAGCACGCCACGGCGCACTTCAAGGAGACCGGTCATCCGGTGATGCGGAGCTTCGAACCTGGCGAGAGCTGGCGCTGGTGCTTCGAGGACGGTTCGATCGTCTGACGCCTGGGTACGTCAAACCGGCGCCGGTTGTTCGTAATTGACCGCCGCAGGCCTCTACCCACCGTGCGTACTCGTGGGCTTACCATGAGTGACAGCCATGGGCTGGGGCTCTGGCGACACGGCATCATGGGTCGCGATAGCGTCGCGGACCAGAACCGAAGACGTACCACATGGCTCCGGGGCACCCTTCCCGGATCCTCGAAAGAGTTTGTGCCACCTTGGAGGTGAGGGTGTCCCAGATCGCAGGCGAGCCCGGGAATCAGGACTTCGTAGAGGTCCGGCTGCCCGCTGCGGGTGCCTACCTGTCGGTGCTGCGTACGGCCACGGCCGGTCTCGCAGCGCGCTTGGACTTCACTCTCGACGAGATCGAGGATCTTCGCATCGCGGTCGACGAGGCCTGCGCGATCCTGCTTCAGCAGGCCGTGCCGGGCTCCGTCCTCAGCTGCGTCTTCCGGCTCGTCGAGGATTCTCTCGAGGTGACGGTGGCCGCCCCGACGACGGACGGCCGGGCACCGGAGCGCGACACCTTCGCCTGGACGGTGCTCTCCGCACTGGCCGGCAAGGTCGACTCCTCGGTGGCCGACGACCGTACGGTCAGCATCAGCCTCTACAAACAGCGCGGCGCGGGACCCGGGCCGGCGTGAGCAACGGGAACGGGGACGGTCCTGTGCGGGACGAAACGATGCGACCAGGGGTGGTGCGCGCAGCAGGCATCCCGGAACAGCAGGCCCTGCCCCATCCGGCGGACGGGGCGGCGGGCCGTACGGTCGCGGTGGAGCAGTCGCAGGCGGAGCGGGCAGGCCAGATGAGCGAGCACGGGCACCACGATCCACACGACCGCAGCGGGGCGCGGGCGCTGTTCATCGAACTGCGCGCACTTCCCGACGGGTCGGCCGAGAAGGCGGAGCTGCGCAATCAGCTGGTGCGGATGCATCTGCCGCTCGTGGAGCATCTCGCCCGCCGGTTCCGCAACCGCGGCGAGCCGCTGGACGACCTGACCCAGGTCGCCACGATCGGCCTGATCAAATCGGTGGACCGGTTCGACCCGGACCGCGGCGTCGAGTTCTCGACGTACGCGACCCCGACGGTCGTCGGCGAGATCAAGCGCCACTTCCGTGACAAGGGCTGGGCGGTCCGGGTGCCGCGTCGGCTCCAGGAGCTGCGGCTCTCGCTGACCACGGCGACCGCCGAGCTCTCCCAGCAGCACGGCCGCTCGCCGACGGTCCACGAGCTGGCGGAGCGGCTGGGCATCTCCGAGGAAGAGGTCCTGGAGGGCCTGGAATCGGCCAATGCGTACAGCACGCTCTCGCTGGACGTGCCGGACACGGACGACGAGTCCCCCGCGGTCGCGGACACGCTGGGCTCCGAGGACGAGGCGCTGGAGGGCGTCGAGTACCGGGAGTCGCTGAAGCCGCTGCTGGAGGATCTGCCGCCGCGCGAGAAGCGGATTCTGCTGCTGCGCTTCTTCGGCAACATGACCCAGTCGCAGATCGCACAGGAGGTCGGCATCTCACAGATGCACGTCTCGCGGCTGCTGGCCCGCACGCTGGCGCAGCTGCGCGAGCGTCTGCTCGTCGAGGAGTAGCGGGCGGGGCCGCTCGCGGCGCGGGCCTGCCCGCGCCGTCGGCCGGTCCGATGCCCGCCGCCCCGCCCGGCATCGGACCGGCCGGCTCAGCCCTCCGGCGTGGTGCCCGGCCGGCGGATGCCGAGAGCCTCGACCGTCGTCGGCCTGACCAGCTGGTAGAACGCCGTCAGGGTCACCGCGGCGAGCACGATCCCGGCCGGGATCAGCACTCCTTGCGACCTCAGCAGCGTCCAGGCCACCGGGAGCGCGATGATCTGCGTGATGAGCGCGGGACCGCGGCTCCAGCTGCGACGCCGCAGCAGACCGCGGGCGGCGAACAACGGGATCAGGGCGAGCGCGATCAGCGTCAGCCCGCCCATCTCCGCCTGCTGCGGGCTCTCGGGGCGTCCGAGCAGGCCCATGACCAGCATGTAGATCCCGCCGATGGCGAGCGCCGCCCCTTCCAGGGCGGTGAGTGCGGCAACGAGAGTGATCCTGCTCGGCTTCGCCGGTTCGAGCCTCGGCGAGGGCGACGAGGAGGGCGTGTTCTGCTGAGTACTCACCCTTGCAGGTTGGCATCCCGGCGCCACGAAAGCGAAGCCGGGGTCGGAACGGGGTCGGAATCGGTACGGGAACGGACGACCGGACCCGCCCGCAGCACCTGGATCGTCACCGAGCGTGAAGGTCATGG
The DNA here is from genome assembly GCF_035918155.1 of Streptomyces sp. NBC_01591. Classification (NCBI taxonomy): domain Bacteria; kingdom Bacillati; phylum Actinomycetota; class Actinomycetes; order Kitasatosporales; family Streptomycetaceae; genus Streptomyces; species Streptomyces sp. NBC_01591. Next base: position 5,895,935 of record NZ_CP109327.1, on the reverse strand, counting down.
GGCGGGACTTCAGAGTGATACCGCGCGGTAGGTAGTCTGGCGGTCATGCGCGCACTCCTCGTGGTCAATCCAGCTGCTACCACCACCAGTGCGCGGACCCGTGATGTGCTCATCCATGCGCTGGCCAGCGAGATGAAGCTGGAGGCCGTGACCACGGAGTACCGCGGTCACGCGCGGGACCTGGGGCGGCGGGCCGCGGACGCCGACGACATCGATCTCGTGGTCGCCCTGGGCGGCGACGGCACGGTCAACGAGGTCGTCAACGGGCTCCTGCACAACGGCCCCGACCTGGACAACCTGCCGAGCCTCGCGGTGGTTCCCGGCGGCTCCACCAATGTGTTCGCGCGCGCCCTGGGCCTGCCCAACGACGCGGTGGAGGCGACCGGAGCGATCCTGGACGCCCTCGCCAACCGGACCGAACGCACGGTCGGCCTCGGACTGGCGGCCGGCACCCCCGGCACCGAGGACGAGTCGGTCCCGGAGCGCTGGTTCACCTTCTGCGCCGGACTGGGATTCGACGCGGGCGTGGTCGGCCGGGTCGAACAGCAGCGCGAACGCGGCAAGCGTTCGACGCATGCGCTGTACGTACGCCAGGTGGTCCGGCAGTTCCTCGACGAGCCGCACCGCAGACAGGGCGTGATGACCCTGGAGACTCCCGGACATGACCCGGTCACCGACCTGGCACTGTCCATAATCTCCAACACCGCCCCCTGGTCCTACCTGGGCAATCGTCCGTTGTACGCGTCCCCGAAGGCCACCTTCGACACCGGCCTGGACGTGCTCGGCCTGAAGCGGCTCTCCACCCCGGCGGTCGCCCGGTACGGCACCCAGCTGCTCACTTCGAGCCCGGAGAAGGGCCCGTCCGGCAAGCACGCTGTTTCACTTCACGACCTCACGGACTTCACCTTGCATTCAAAGGTGCCACTGCCCTTCCAGATGGACGGCGACCACCTGGGAGTACGCACAAGTGTGACGTTCACAGGCGTACGCCGTGCACTGCGTGTGATTGTGTGAGTGGAAGGGACCAAAGTCCTTTAACTCGAACGTTTGGGCTGGGATCCACCCCATAGAAGTACGGCTGTGACCTAGTCGACACCGAGGAATCAAAAAAAAGTTTCCAGAAGGGGTTGTATCCGCCGCTGAGGTTTGCGAATCTCTACATGGCGATCGGGACGGCCCGCAACACCGGCCTCCACTGAGAGCCAGAACCCCTCCTCACTTCACAGGACCACAACCAGTTCATCTGGGCGTCGGCCCATCATCTGCGGGGGGATTCGTGAAAGCGTTCACATTCACAAGCACCAGTATGTAATACCAAGGAGAGGTAGCAGCCATGGACTGGCGTCACAACGCCGTTTGTCGTGAGGAAGACCCCGAGCTGTTCTTCCCCATCGGCAACACCGGTCCTGCGCTGCTGCAGATCGAGGAAGCCAAGGCCGTCTGCCGTCGCTGCCCCGTCATGGAGCAGTGCCTGCAGTGGGCGCTCGAGTCCGGCCAGGACTCCGGCGTCTGGGGTGGCCTCAGCGAGGATGAGCGCCGCGCGATGAAGCGCCGTGCCGCTCGCAACCGGGCGCGTAACGCCAGCGCCTGACCGACGCCACCGCTACGAGCCTCAGCCAGGCGGCGCGTACAGAGCGTACGCACAACCCCGCCCCCCGAGTCGCAGCGCGCAGTACCCCCGAAGCGTATGCATGAACAGTGAGCCCGGACCGTGACAACGGTCCGGGCTCACTGCTGTGTTCGTGTCCCGCCCGTCCGTCGCCCCGAAGAGCACCCGAAGAGCAGGCGGGCCGGCGGGGCTACTTCTCGGACCGGACCGGGATGTCGAGCACGACCTGGGTGCCGCGCTCGGGGGCCGGGACCATGCCGAAGGTTCCGCCCAACTCGCCTTCCACCAGCGTCCTGACGATCTGCAGCCCCAGATTGCCGGCGCGCTGCGGGTCGAACCCCTCGGGCAGACCGCACCCGTCGTCCTGGACCGTGATCAGCAGCCGCGTCTCGACGGAGGAACCGCCGCGCACCGCGGACACCTCCACCGTGCCGGACTCGGCGAGCGTGAAGGCGTGTTCCAGGGCGTTCTGCAGGACCTCCGTGAGCACCATCGCAAGCGGCGTGGCCACTTCGGCGTCGAGGATGCCGAAGCGTCCCGTCCGACGGCAGGTGACCTTGCCCGGCGAGATCTCGGCGACCATCGCGATGACGCGGTCGGCGATCTCGTCGAACTCCACCCGCTCGTCCAGATTCTGGGACAGCGTCTCATGAACGATGGCGATCGAACCGACGCGCCGTACCGCCTCGTTGAGCGCCTCGCGGCCCCGTACCGAGTCCATCCGCCGGGCCTGGAGCCGCAACAGGGCCGCAACGGTCTGAAGGTTGTTCTTCACCCGGTGGTGGATCTCCCGGATGGTGGCGTCCTTGGTGATCAACTCGCGTTCGCGGCGACGGAGTTCGGTGACGTCCCGGAGCAGGACCAGGGAGCCGATGCGGACGCCCTTGGGCTTGAGCGGGATCGCCCGGAGCTGGATCACCCCGCCCGCGCACTCGACTTCGAACTCCCGGGGCGCGTAGCCGCTGGCCAGTTTGACCAGGGCCTCGTCCACCGGACCCCGGGAGGGGGCGAGTTCGGCGGTGATCCCGCCCAGGTGCTGGCCGACCAGATCGGAGGCGAGGCCGAGCCGGTGATACGCGGAGAGGCCGTTGGGGCTGGCGTACTGGACGACTCCGTCGGCGTCGAGCCTGATCAGCCCGTCGCCGACGCGCGGCGATGCGTCCATGTCGACCTGCTGGCCGGGGAAGGGGAAGGACCCCGCGGCAATCATCTGGGCCAGGTCGGAGGCCGACTGGAGGTAGGTGAGCTCCAGCCTGGACGGGGTCCGGACGGTGAGGAGGTTGGTGTTGCGGGCGATGACCCCGAGGACCCGGCCCTCCCTGCGTACGGGGATCGACTCGACCCGTACCGGCACCTCCTCGCGCCACTCCGGGTCGCCCTCGCGCACGATCCGGCCCTCGTCCAGCGCCGCGTCCAGCAGCGGACGGCGGCCGCGCGGCACCAGGTGCCCGACCATGTCGTCCTGGTAGGAGGTGGGGCCGGTGTTGGGGCGCATCTGGGCCACGGACACATAGCGGGTGCCGTCGCGGGTAGGGACCCAGAGCACGAGGTCGGCGAAGGACAGGTCGGAGAGCAGCTGCCACTCCGAGACCAGCAGATGCAGCCACTCCAGGTCGGTGTCACTGAGGGCTGTGTGCTGGCGGACGAGGTCGTTCATGGAGGGCACGTGTGCGAGCGTACCCGCGGATGGACAATGGTTCCGAACCGAACGACCGGGCCGTGCGTGTAGGGATGGAGGCCGGAAAATTACGGCTCTCCTATGGATGGACACGGGCGAATGGTCTAGTCCACAATGCTATAGCCAGAACTTCCGCTCTCCCCGCACAGGAGGGCGGATCGAGGTACCCGCGCTCTCTGCCCTGACCGCGCCGGTACCTCTCCCCGGCCGGGGGCACCGCACACCGCCGGCCGAACAGACCGTCCGTGATGGCCGGTCTTACTCCGGGCTGCGGTGCCGGACGGGCCGAGGGTCCCGTCCCGGCGCCGTGGCCCGCGGGTGTTTCCGGGCCGTTCCCGGCGTTCAGCGGGTCTCGGTGACCTTGGCCAGGGCGCGGGGCGCGTCCGGATCCTGACCGCGGGCGATCGTCACCTCGTACGCCAGCATCTGCAGGGGCAGGATCTCCAGGACCGGCTGGAGCTCCTCGGCGACCCCGGCCGTCGGCAGCACGAAGCCCGCGGACGCCGCCGCGACCTGCGCCTCGGGGCCGACCACGAAGAGGTCCGCGCCGCGGCCGCGCAGCCGGTCCAGGACCGGCTGGAGCGCCGCGCCGCCCCGGCCGTCGGTGACCACGGCGATCACCGGGGAGATGTTGTCGACCATGGCGAGCGGGCCGTGCAGCAGGTCGGCGCCCGAGTACGAGAGAGCCGGGATGTAACTGGTCTCCATCAGCTTCAGGGCAGCTTCCTTGGCGGTGGGGTAGCCGTAACCGCGCGAGGTGATGACCATGCGCTCGGCGAAGCGGTAGCGCGACGCCAGGGCCTTGACCTCGTCCCTGCGGGCCAGGATCTCCTCGGCCCGCTCCGGCAGGACCGCGGCGGCCGAGCCGTCGCCGCCGGCCAGCCCCTCCACGAAGAGGTAGAGGGACAGCAGCGACGCGGTGTACGTCTTGGTGGCCGGAAGGGCCTTCTCCGGGCCGGCCAGGATGTCGATGTGGTGCTCGGAGACGGCGGCCAGCGGCGAGTCCCGGTTGTTGGTGACGGCCAGGGTGATCGCACCGGCCTCGCGCGCCGACCTGGTGGCCTCCACCAGGTCGGGCGAGCCGCCGGACTGGCTGACGGTGATGACGAGGACGTCCCTGAGGTCCGGCTTCGCGCCGTACGCGGTGGTGGTCGACATCGAGGCGAGACCGCAGGGCAGGCCGAGCCGGATCTCCAGCAGGTACTTGGCGTACAGCGCGGCGTTGTCCGAGGTGCCCCGGGCGGTGAGCAGGACGAAGCGCGGCTTCCTCGCCGCGATCGCGGCGGCCACCTCACGGATCCTGGGGGCGCCCTCGGCGAGGATGCGCCGGAGCATCGCGGGCTGCTCGGCCATCTCGCGGGACATGATCCGGCCCGGCTGCTCGCTCTCCTCGGCCGGAGAAGTGGCGGACATGTCGAGTGCCTCCCAGAGGGGTCCCGGTGCGTCGGCAACACCGTCCGGACCAGTCGACCACGGGGGGCCGGACAGCCGCCAGCGGGCTGCGGCGGGACGCGTACGTCCGCCGTGCCCGCGTTGCCGGGGTCTGCTAGATTGGAACCCGATTGGTCTATACCACCTGACTCCACTCTTCAGATCGGCAGGCCCCGCGTGGAAGTTGTCATCGTCCCGGACGCCAAGGCAGGCGGCGAACTCATCGCGGAGGCCATCGGCGCCCTGCTGAGCCGCAAGCCCGACGCCCTTCTCGGCGTTGCCACCGGCTCGACCCCGCTGCCCGTCTACCAGGCACTGGCGGCCAAGGTCCGCTCCGGTGCCGTCGACGCCTCGCGCGCCCGCATCTGCCAGCTCGACGAGTACGTGGGACTGCCGGCGGGTCACCCCGAGTCCTACCGCTCGGTGGTGCTGCGCGAGGTCGTCGAACCGCTCGGCCTGTCCGAGGCGTCCTTCATGGGCCCCGACGGCTCCGCCGAGGACGTCCAGGCGGCCTGCCAGGCGTACGACAAGGCGCTCGCCGAGGCCGGTGGCGTGGACCTGCAGCTCCTCGGCATCGGCACCGACGGGCACATCGGCTTCAACGAGCCGTGCTCCTCGCTCGCCTCCCGTACCCGGATCAAGACGCTCACCGAGCAGACCCGGGTCGACAACGCGCGCTTCTTCGACAACGACATCGCGCAGGTACCGCACCACGTGATCACCCAGGGCATCGGCACCATCCTGGATTCCCGCCACCCGATCCTGCTGGCCACCGGCGAGGGCAAGGCGGACGCCGTGGCGCAGACGGTGGAGGGGCCGGTCGCCTCGATCGTGCCCGCGTCGGCGCTGCAACTGCACCCGCACGCGACGGTGGTGGTGGACGAGGCCGCCGCGTCGAAGCTGAAGCTGGCGGACTACTTCCGCGCCACGTACGCGGCGAAGCCGCCGTGGCAGGGGCTGTAACGGTCCCGGACACGTCGAGAGGGCCGGGGGCACCCGCGGTGGGTGCCCCCGGCCCTCTCGTATGCCGTCGCGGGCCCGGTCGGGCGTGATGCCCCCCGGCCCCGCATCACGCCCGACGCTCAGGCCGTCGGGCCGTCCGTGCCCCTGACGATGAGCTCCGCCGCCGCGAGGCCGCAGACGCGGGCCGCGCCGTGGGTGGCGATGTGCAGGGCGCCCCTGGGGGCCGCCTGCGGGACGCCCATCTCGACCACGACCGTGTCGGGGCGCTGTGCCACCAGGGCGTCGAGCGCCTCGACCGTCCAGGCGTGGCGGTGGACGTCGCGGACGACGACGACGATGCGCCGCTCCCCCGCCGCCCGCAGCACCGCGGCGACGGGCGCCTCGGTCTCGCTGCTGTACGTGTCGGTCCGGGTGTCCGGCAGCAGCCGGGCCAGCTCCGCGGCGACGCCCCACGGGGTCTCGTCGCCGACGGCGATGTTCGCCGCGGAGGTGAACGCGGCGACGTACGCGGGCTCGGTCAGCGGAGCGGCGGAGCCGGTCGCCCGCACCGCCCGGCGGGCGGCGACCAGGCCGATGTCGGAGCCGATTCCGGTGCCGGGCGCGATCCCCTCCTGCGTTGCCCCGCCCGGCCCCGAACCGGCCCCCTTGGCCCCCTTCGTCCACGACGCGAGGGCACGTACCCGTGCGGCCGCGTCCGCGAGCCGCTCCTCGGCGAGTTCACCGCTGCGCACCGCCCGGACCAGCGCGTCGCGCAGCCGGAGCACCGTGCCGTCGTCCTCCAGGCCGCCACCGACGCAGAGCGCGTCGGCCCCCGCGGCGATCGCGAGGACGGAGCCGCGCTCGATGCCGTACGTCGCGGCGATGGCCTGCATCTCCACGGCGTCGGTGACGATCAGGCCGTCGTAGCCCAGCTCTTCGCGCAGCAGACCGGTGAGGATCCGGGGGCTCACCGTCGCGGGGCGGTCCGGGTCCAGCGCCGGGAGCAGGATGTGCGCGCTCATCACGCACTTGGAGCCCGCCGCGATGGCCGCCCGGAAGGGCACCAGCTCACGGGCGTGCAGGGTCTCCAGGTCGACCTCGATGCGCGGCATCGCGTGGTGCGAGTCGATCGCGGTGTCGCCGTGCCCCGGGAAGTGCTTGGTGCAGGCGGCGACCCCGGCGGCCTGGAGGCCCTCGACGTACGCGGCGGTGTGCCGGGCCACGAGCTGCGTGTCGGCGCCGAAGGACCGTACGCCGATGACCGGGTTGCCCGGGTTGGAGTTGACGTCCGCGGACGGCGCCCAGTTGAGGTTGACGCCGCACTCGGCGAGCCGGCGGCCGAGCTCCTGGGCGACCGCACGGGTCAGGGCGAGGTCGTCGACGTGGCCGAGGGCGAGGTTGCCGGGGAACGAGGAGCCGGTGCGCACCTCCAGGCGGGTGACGTCACCGCCCTCCTCGTCGATCGCGACGAGGATGTCGTCGCGCTCGGCCCTGAGCCGGGCGGTGAGCGCGGCCACCTGCTCGGGGGTCCGGATGTTGCGGCCGAACAGGGCGACGGAGGCGAGGCCTTCGTCGACCCGGCGCAGCACCCAGTCCGGGGCGGTGGTGCCGGTGAATCCGGGCTGCAGGACGGCGAGCGCGTCGCGGGTGACGGTGTCCGTGGCGGATATCAGGGTGGTCATGGGCGGCGTTATCCCTTCACGGCACCGTCGGTGAGGCCGCTGACGGCCTTGCGCTGCAGGAAGACGAACAGGATGAGGATCGGGATGGCGAAGATCGAGGCCGCCGCCATGGTGGCGCCCCAGTCGTCGCCGAACTGGCTCTGGAACTGGGAGAGCCAGAGCGGCAGCGTCTTGGCCTCGGGGTCCTTGTTGAGGATCAGGACCAGCGGGAATTCGTTCCAGGCGGTGATGAAGCCGAAGAGCGAGGTGGCCATCAGGCCCGGGGCGAGCAGCGGCAGGATCACCTTGACGAACGCCTGCGGGCGGGTGCAGCCGTCGACCATGGCGGACTCCTCCAGTTCCTTGGGCACCGCGGCAACGTAGCCGCGCAGCGTGAGGATCGTGAAGGGGAGCACCATCACCATGTAGAAGAGCGTCAGCGGGACCAGGCTGTTGAGCATGTCCGCGTCGCGGACCAGCATGTAGATCGCGATGACCATGACTTCCCACGGCGCCATCTGCGCGATCATGAAGACCAGGATCATGCCCTTGCGGCCCTTGAACCGCATCCGGGCCAGCGCGAACGAAGCGAAGAGCGCGATGATCAGCGAGAAGGCCACGGCGACCAGGGTGACGGTGAGCGAATTCCTGACCAGGGTCAGGAAGTTCGGTGCGTGGTACGCCGTCTTGAAGTGCTCGAACGTGACGTCGGTCGGGAACCAGACCGGCGCCTCGGTGATGATGTCGCCGGTCGGCTTGAACGCCGTACTGAACATCCAGTAGACGGGGAAGACCAGGGCGGCGAAGAGGACGATCGCCGTCGCGTTGGGCCAGATGCGGCCGAACAGTGAGCGCTTCACAGCTCGTCCTCCTCTTGCTTGAGAACGATGCGGAGGTAGTAGGAGGTCAGCCCCAGCATGATCAGAATGGTCAGCAGCGAGATCGCCGCGCCCATGCCGTAGTGCTGGTTGCCGACGCCCTCGACGAAGGCGTAGACCGGCAGGGTCTCGGTGAGGCGGTTGGGGCCGCCCTCACTGATGGTGAAGATCTGCGGGAAGGCCTTGAAGATCCAGATGACTTCGAGGAAGGTCGTGGCGTAGAGGAAGGGCCGCAGGAACGGGAACGTCACCGAGGTGAAGCTCTTCCATACGCCGGCGCCGTCGAGCGAAGCGGCTTCGTACAGCTCCTTGGCGATCGTCGTGGTCGCCGCGTAGAGGTTGATCGCCACGAACGGGATGGACTGCCAGACGATCAGCAGGGTGACCACGAAGAAGGTGGAGAACTGCGATCCGGTCCAGTTGTACTCGGCCATCGAGTGCCAGCCGAGCTGGTCCAGCACGTAGTTGACCACGCCGAAGCGCGAGGCGAACAGCCACTGGAACACGGTGGACGCGGCCACGACCGGCATCGCCCAGGCGAGCACCAGGCCGACCATCAGGGTGAACCGCATCCTCTTGCCGAGGCGGGCGAGCAGCAGTCCGATCAGGGTGCCGAGGACCATGGTCAGGACGACGTTGACGCCGGTGAAGACGATCGTTCGGAGCGTGACTCTCCAGAAGTCCTCACCGGTGAGGATCTCCTGGTAGTTCTTGAAGCCGTTCCACTCGGTGACATGCTGGATCAGCTGTCCCATATTGAGGTTCTGGAACGACAGCAGGACGTTCTTCACCAGGGGGTACCCGAGGAGGACCGCCGTCACCGCGAGTGCGGGAATCATCAACAGGTACGGCGCTGCGCCGATGCCCAGCTTCCGCTTGCTGCCCCCGTGCTGCCCGACGGGTGGTTTCCCGTCCTGCCCGCGGACTGCGGCCGTCTTGGCCACATCCGAGGGATCGGTCTGCACTGCCATGCTCGCCATCTCTTCCAACAAAGCCCTACACGGAACGGTGCGTACAGCCGGGGCGGCGGGTCGGGACCCGTCGCCCCGGCGCGGGACGCGCTACTGCGACTACTGCTGCTGGCTGAGGCGCTTGTTGAGCTCGTCCTCGACCTGCTTGGCGGCTTCGGCGGGCGACTTACCCTGCAGGACCAGCGTCATGTAGGTCTTGATCGGGTTCGGGGGGTTCTCGACCGGCGCCCACTCCGGGATCAGCGGCGTGGTGCCACCGGACTTGGCGAGGGCGGGACCGGCCGCCTCGGCGGCGGGCTGGCCGACGGTGTACTTCTGCATGGCGTCGCCCTTCGGGGACCAGCCGGCCTCCTTGATGAGCTCGCCGTCGTTCTGTTCGGAGAGCGCGACCTTCAGGAACTCCTTGGCCAGGTCCTGGTTCTTGCTGCCCGCGGCCACGGCGAGGTTCGAGCCGCCGAGGAAGACGCCCTCGGGCTTGTCGGCCGTCTCACCGGGGATGGTGAAGAAGCCGATGTCGTCCTTGATCTCCGGGTTGGCCTTGATGGCCGTGCCGGCCTCGTAGCCCATCGCGATGATGGCGCCGGTCTTGCCCTTGGCGAAGACCTCGGCCTGCTGCGGGGTGGCCTCGTCCTTGTCCTTGGGGGCCTTGGAGAAGGCCTGGTACTGCTTGTAGACGTCCATGGCCTCGGCGACCTTCGGGTCGGCCAGGTTGGAGACGTACTTGTCGCCTTCCTTCTTCACCGGCGAGACGCCCTTGCCGACGAGCAGGCCGTCGAAGAAGTACCAGTTCTGGCCGGGCAGGTAGATCGGCTCGGCGTCGCCCTTCTTCTCGATGGCCTCGAAGGCCTTGAAGAGGTCGGCGCGGGTCTTCGGCGTCTCGGTGATGCCGGCGTCCTTGAAGACCTTCTTGTTGTACATGACGACGCGGTTGCCCACGTACCACGGCAGGGCGTACTGCTTGCCGTCGTAGATGGAGGGCTGGTTGACGCTGTCGGCCCAGGCGGAGCCGATCTCCTTCTTCAGGTCACCGAGGTCGGCGAGACCGCCGGTCTTGGCGTACGCCGGGGTCTGGGTGTTGCCGATCTCCAGGACGTCCGGCGGGTTGGATTCGGAGAGAGCGGTGGTGACCTTCTGCTGGATGCCGTTCCAGTCCTGGACTTCGATCTTCAGCTTGGCCTTGGTCTTCTTCTCGAACTCCTCGGTGACCTTCTTGGTCCACCCGTCCGGGTTCGAGCCGGACATCGTCCACACCGTCAGGGTCTGGCCCTTGTACGCGTCCGGACCGGCCTTCTTGCCGCTGTCGCCGCCGTCGTCGGACCCACACGCCGCGAGGCCGATCATCATGCCCGCGACGCCGATCGCCGCGATGAGCTTGCGCTTCACGCCAAACCCTCCTCAGGGATACTGCAACCCCGCCCACCGCGAAGACATTCGACGAGTACTGCTGGGGCTGGACCTGGTCTTTAATGGTTTAGACCAGCACGGGGAGCTTGGCCTAGACCTTTAGGGGTGTCAAGGGTGTATAAGAAGTGCACTCGCGTCCGTTATAGGACCGACACCTAAGGGAGGGCGACCAGCCGTGACCGGACCGTGCCACCATGTGAGCCGCGACAGACGGAGGAGCCGGTGACGGCAGCAACGCAAGCGTCGGGAAGGCGGACCATGGGTGCCGACGGGGGCAGTACGGAGAACGAGACGGGCACGGCCACGCGGACGGCGCGCGTCCCGAAGTACTACCGACTGAAGCGACATCTGCTCGACATGACGGACACCATGCCGCCGGGCACCCCCGTGCCGCCGGAGCGGACCCTGGCCGCCGAGTTCGACACCTCACGCACCACCGTGCGCCAGGCACTCCAGGAGCTGGTCGTCGAGGGCCGGCTGGAGCGCATCCAGGGCAAGGGCACCTTCGTGGCCAAGCCGAAGGTCTCGCAGGCCCTGCAACTCACCTCGTACACCGAGGACATGCGCGCCCAGGGCCTCGAACCGACCTCCCAGCTGCTGGACATCGGCTACGTGACGGCCGACGACACGCTCGCGGGGCTGCTCGACATCACCACCGGCGGCCGGGTGCTGCGGATCGAGCGGCTGCGGCTGGCCAGTGGCGAGCCGATGGCGATCGAGACCACCCACCTTTCGGCCAAACGCTTCCCCGCGCTCCGCCGTTCACTGGTGAAGTACGCCTCCCTCTACACCGCGCTGGCGGAGGTGTACGACGTACGGCTGGCCGAGGCCGAGGAGACCATCGAGACCTCGCTGGCCACCCCGCGCGAAGCCGGCCTGCTCGGTACGGATGTGGGCCTGCCGATGCTGATGCTCTCCCGGCACTCGCTCGACGGACAGGGCGAACCGGTGGAATGGGTGCGCTCGGTCTACCGCGGCGACCGGTACAAGTTCGTGGCGCGCCTGAAGCGGCCCACGGACTGAGCACGCGATCGCAGAAGGCCCCCGTGGAACACACCACCCCGCGGGGGCCTTTCACATACCTTGGTACGGACCAACTGTCGTACGTCTGGCGCGATTACGAACGTACGTACCTGCTCAGCGGACCGTTGCCGGACCGCAATGCGGACAGGGGGTGACGGTGACCGGAAGCCTCCCCTAGATTTCCTGCGCATTACAAGGTGATCAGCGAGGGGACGGAGTCGCCGCATGCCAGCAGCCCCAGAAGAAAAGCCACCGACCGTCACACCGGTCCGGGTGGTCATCGCCCTCTGTCTCATCGCGCCGTTCGTGGCGATGCTCTGGGTGAGTTCGTACGCGAAGGTGGACCCCACCTTCATCGGCATTCCGTTCTTCTACTGGTACCAGATGCTCTGGGTGCTGATCTCCACCGCGCTCACGGTCATCGCGTACAAGCTGTGGCAGCGTGACCAGCGCGCCCGCAAGGGAGGTGAGTCGGCATGAAGGACGGCGTGAACGGCGTCGCGCTCGGCGTCTTCATCTTCTTCTTCGTGGCCGTCACGGTCATGGGCTTCCTGGCGGCGCGCTGGCGCAAGGCCGAGAACGAGGCCAGCCTCGACGAATGGGGCCTGGGCGGACGGTCGTTCGGCACCTGGGTCACCTGGTTCCTGCTCGGCGGCGACCTGTACACCGCGTACACCTTCGTCGCCGTTCCCGCGGCGATCTACGCGGCGGGCGCGGCGGGCTTCTTCGCCGTGCCGTACACGATCCTCGTGTACCCGCTGATCTTCACCTTCCTGCCGCGGCTGTGGTCGGTCTCGCACAAGCACGGGTACGTCACCACCTCGGACTTCGTCCGCGGGCGCTTCGGCTCCAAGAGCCTCTCGCTGGCGGTCGCCATCACGGGCATCCTCGCCACGATGCCGTACATCGCGCTCCAGCTCGTCGGCATCCAGGCGGTGCTGGACGTGATGGGCGTCGGCGGCGGCGAGAACACCCACTGGTTCATCAAGGACCTGCCGCTGCTGATCGCGTTCGCGGTACTCGCCGCGTACACCTACTCGTCCGGGCTGCGGGCGCCCGCGCTGATCGCGTTCGTCAAGGACGGACTGATCTACCTGGTCATCGCGGTGGCGATCATCTACATCCCGATCAAGCTCGGCGGCTTCGACGACATCTTCGCCAAGGCGGGCGAGGCGTTCTCGCAGACCAACCCGGCCACCGGCAAACCGCGCGGCGCGCTCGCGCCGGGCGAGGCGGGCCAATGGGGTTACGCCACCCTGGCGTTGGGCTCGGCGCTGGCGCTGTTCATGTATCCGCACTCGATCACGGCAACGCTCTCCAGCCGCAGCCGCAACGTGATCCGGCGCAACACCACGATCCTGCCGCTGTACTCGCTGATGCTGGGTCTGCTGGCGCTGCTCGGCTTCATGGCCATCGCCGCCGGGATCAAGGTGGACAACGGGCAGCTGGCCATCCCGCAGCTGTTCGAGAACATGTTCCCGGACTGGTTCGCGGGCGTCGCGTTCGCCGCCATCGGCATCGGCGCGCTGGTGCCCGCCGCGATCATGTCGATCGCCGCGGCGAACCTCTTCACCCGCAACATCTACAAGGACTTCCTGAAGCCGGACGCGACCCCGGAGCAGGAGACCAAGGTCTCCAAGCTGGTGTCGCTGCTGGTCAAGGTCGGCGCGCTCGCCTTCGTCCTGACGATGGACAAGACGGTCGCGATCAACTTCCAGCTGCTCGGCGGCATCTGGATCCTCCAGACGATGCCGGCCCTGGTCGGCGGCCTGTTCACCCGCTGGTTCCACCGCTGGGCGCTGCTCGCGGGCTGGGCGGTCGGCATGGTGTACGGGACGGTGGCCGCGTACGGGGTCGCCTCGCCGACGCAGAAGCACTTCGGCGGCTCCTCCAAGGAGATCCCCGGCATCGGCGAGATCGGCTACATCGGCCTCACCGCGTTCGTGCTGAACGTGGTGGTGACGGTGGTGCTCACCTTCGTCCTGAACGCCGTGAAGGCGCCCGCCGGGATCGACGAGACCTCCCCGGCCGACTACACGGCCGACGCGGGCGACCCGGGTGTGAAGACGGAGCTCCCGCCGGCCACGGCGGGGGCGCCTGGCGGTCACTGAGACCCGCTCACGGCCCGTCATACCCCTCTCCGAAGGGGCGCGGCGGGCCGTCGGCGTGATCGGGCCCACCGGCCCGGGAAAGGGCCGTACGGCTCATTCTGTGGGCCCGGCCCGACCGGTGCGACACAACATGTGGGGGCTGCCTCATCGGGCAGCCCCCACATGTATGCTCGTCCTCGCTGTCGCCGCAGGGGAATCCGGTGCGAATCCGGAACTGTCCCGCAACGGTGTATTCAGTGCGCTTTTGTGCACCCCCGAGTCAGTCCGATGACCTGCCGGCAGCGCATCCGGCTCGACCGAACCGGATGCCCAGACGTCCGGGCCTCGCGGTTGGGCCGGTGGACGCCGTGCGGAGTGCTGCCCTGCCCCGGGTGTGCTTCCGTAGGGCTGCCCCGTTCCCCGCCGGCCCCGAGCCGAGCGAGGGAGAGCACCACGTGACCATCGCGCCAGCCGATCCGGCTTCAGTCGCCGCGTCCGCAGCAGCCGAGTCCGAGGCGGCCGCACAGGACGGACCGGGCACCGCACTGCTGCGGACCCTGACCGACCTGACCGCCGATCTGCCCGACACCGACCCCGGCCGGGTCGCCGCTGCCGCGCTGCGTGGCCGCAGCGCCCGGGCGGACGAGGCCGAGCTGCGGTCGCTGGCCACCGAGGCCGCCGCGGGGCTGATCTCCGAGGACCCCGCCTACTCCCGGCTCGCCGCCCGGCTCCTGACCCTCACCATCGCGGACGAGGCGGCCGGCCAGGGCGCGGTCTCCTTCTCCGCCTCGGTCGCCGTCGGGCACCGCGAGGGTCTGATCGCGGACCGGACCGCCGAGTTCGTCGCCCGTCACGCGGCCGCCCTCGACGCGCTGGTGGAGCGCTCGCTCGCCGACGGCGCGGACGACCGCTTCGGTTACTTCGGGCTGCGGACCCTGCACAGCCGCTATCTGCTGCGCCACCCGCACACCCGCCAGGTCATCGAGACGCCCCAGCACTTCATGCTGCGGGTCGCGGCCGGGCTGGCCGAGGACGAGTCGCAGCGCGCCGTGGACGAAGTGGCGTCGCTGTACGGGCTGATGAGCCGGCTCGACTACCTCCCCTCCTCCCCCACGCTCTTCAACTCCGGTACCCGGCACCCGCAGATGTCCTCCTGCTATCTGCTGGACTCCCCGCTGGACGAGCTCGACTCGATCTACGACCGCTACCACCAGGTGGCCCGGCTCTCGAAGCACGCGGGCGGCATCGGTCTGTCGTACTCCCGCATCCGCTCCCGCGGTTCGCTGATCCGTGGCACCAACGGGCACTCCAACGGCATCGTGCCGTTCCTGAAGACGCTCGACGCCTCCGTCGCCGCGGTCAACCAGGGGGGCCGCCGCAAGGGCGCCGCCGCCGTCTACCTGGAGACCTGGCACGCGGACATCGAGGAGTTCCTGGAGCTGCGCGACAACACGGGTGAGGACCAGCGGCGTACGCACAACCTCAACCTGGCGCACTGGATCCCGGACGAGTTCATGCGCCGGGTCGACGCGGACGGCCACTGGTCGCTGTTCTCGCCCGCCGACGTACCCGGGCTCGTCGACCTGTGGGGCGACGAGTTCGACGCCGCGTACCGGGCCGCCGAGGCCCAGGGGCTGGCCCGCAAGTCGATCCCGGCCCGCGAACTGTACGGCCGGATGATGCGCACCCTCGCACAGACCGGCCAGGGCTGGATGACGTTCAAGGACGCCTCCAACCGGACCGCGAACCAGACCGCCGAGCCGGGCACCGTCGTCCACTCGTCGAACCTGTGCACCGAGATCCTCGAAGTCACCGACGACGGCGAGACGGCGGTCTGCAACCTGGGCTCGGTCAACCTCGGCGCGTTCGTCGTCGACGGCGACATCGACTGGGAGCGGCTGGACGCCACCGTCCGTACCGCCGTGACCTTCCTCGACCGGGTCGTCGACATCAACTTCTACCCGACCGAGCAGGCCGGCCGCTCCAACGCGAAGTGGCGCCCGGTGGGCCTGGGCGCCATGGGTCTCCAGGACGTCTTCTTCCAGCTGCGGCTGCCGTTCGACTCCCCCGAGGCCCGCGCGCTCTCCACGAAGATCTCCGAGCGGATCATGCTCGCCGCGTACGAGTCGTCCTGCGACCTCGCCGAGCGGTCCGGACCGCTGCCCGCCTGGTCGCAGACGCGTGCGGCGCGCGGTGTGCTGCACCCCGACCACTACGACACCGAGCTGAACTGGCCGGAGCGGTGGGACGCGCTGCGTGCCCGCGTCGCGAGGACCGGGATGCGCAACTCGCTGCTGCTCGCCATCGCGCCGACGGCGACGATCGCCTCGATCGCGGGGGTCTACGAGTGCATCGAGCCGCAGGTCTCCAACCTCTTCAAGCGCGAGACGCTCAGCGGTGAGTTCCTCCAGGTCAACGCGTACCTGGTGGACGAGCTGAAGCAGCTCGGGGTGTGGGACGCGCGCACCCGTGAGGCGCTGCGCGAGGCCAGCGGCTCGGTGCAGGGCTTCGCCTGGATCCCGGAGGAGGTGCGGGCGCTGTACCGCACGGCGTGGGAGATCCCGCAGCGCGGTCTGATCGACATGGCGGCGGCCCGTACGCCGTTCCTGGACCAGAGCCAGTCGCTGAACCTGTTCCTGGAGACGCCGACGATCGGCAAGCTCTCCTCGATGTACGCGTACGCCTGGAAGCAGGGGCTGAAGACGACGTACTACCTGCGCTCGCGCCCGGCGACCCGGATCGCCCGTGCCGCCTCCGGCCAGGCCGCGGCCACCGCCCCCATTCCCGTACAGCAGGCTTCGGCGCCCGACGCGGACGCGATCGCCTGCTCCCTCGAAAACCCCGAGTCCTGCGAGGCCTGCCAGTAATGAGCTCCACCAACTCCGACAAGAACCTGCTGGACCCGGGCTTCGAGCTGACCCTGCGGCCGATGCGCTACCCGGACTTCTACGAGCGCTATCGCGACGCGATCAAGAACACCTGGACGGTGGAGGAGGTCGACCTGCACTCCGACGTCGCCGACCTCGCCAAGCTGTCCCCCGGTGAGCAGCACATGATCGGCCGGCTGGTCGCGTTCTTCGCGACGGGTGACTCGATCGTCTCCAACAACCTCGTGCTGACGCTGTACAAGCACATCAACTCCCCCGAGGCGCGGCTGTATCTGTCGCGGCAGCTCTTCGAGGAGGCCGTGCACGTCCAGTTCTATCTGACGCTGCTGGACACGTACCTGCCCGACCCGGAGGACCGCGCGGCGGCGTTCGACGCGGTCGAGGAGATTCCCTCGATCCGCGAGAAGGCGCAGTTCTGCTTCAAGTGGATGGACTCGGTCGAGAAGATCGAGCGCCTGGAGACGAAGGCCGACCGCCGCCGTTTCCTGCTGAACCTGATCTGCTTCGCGGCGTGCATCGAGGGGCTGTTCTTCTACGGCGCGTTCGCGTACGTCTACTGGTTCCGCTCGCGGGGTCTGCTGCACGGTCTCGCCACGGGCACCAACTGGGTGTTCCGTGACGAGACGATGCACATGAACTTCGCGTTCGAGGTCGTGGACACCGTCCGCAAGGAGGAGCCGGATCTCTTCGACGACGAGCTCCAGCAGCAGGTCACCGACATGCTGAAGGAGGCCGTGGCCGCGGAGCTGCAGTTCGGCCGTGATCTGTGCGGTGACGGGCTGCCCGGCATGAACACCGAGTCGATGCGGCAGTACCTGGAGTGCGTCGCCGACCAGCGGCTCACCCGGCTGGGCTTCCCGGCGGTCTACGGCTCCGAGAACCCGTTCTCGTTCATGGAGCTCCAGGGCGTGCAGGAGCTGACGAACTTCTTCGAGCGCCGGCCGTCCGCGTACCAGGTGGCGGTGGAGGGCTCGGTCGCCTTCGACGACGACTTCTAGGACCGAGGGGCGCTAGATCCTGGCCCAGCTTCTGAGGCAGGGGCGCCGCGCAGCCGTGACGGGCTGCGCGGCGCTCGCCGTTTCCGGGGGTCCGTCGCTCCGGGCCCGTTCCGCGGCGCGGAGCTCGCGGTCGATGCGGCGCTCGCGGGCGAGTCCGACGAGGGCGGGCAGCAGGACGAGAGCGATAAGTGCGGCTATGCCCAGGACGTTCTGGAATGTGTTCATGGCTCTACTCTCGTCCGCGCGGACGGATTGCGGCAGTGGCAGGACTGTCATGGAACATCGAATTACTGCCACACTGGTTCCATGCTGAAAAATGTCGCCGCTCTGCTGCTCGACGAGGTCCACCCCTTCGAACTGGGCGTGCTGTGCGAGGTCTTCGGCCTCGACCGCAGCGACCAGGGCCTGCCGGTCCACGACTTCGCCGTGGTCTCCGCCGAGGGCCCGGTGCTGCGGACCCATGCCGGCTTCACCATCAGTACGCCGCACGGCCTCGACCGCCTGGACGAGGCCGACCTCATCGCCGTGCCGGCCGGCAGCCACTTCATGGACCGGGAGTACCCCGAGGAGGTCCTCGACGCGCTGCGCCGGGCCGTGGACCGGGGCGCCCGGGTGATGAGCGTCTGCTCCGGCGCGTACGTGCTCGGCGCGGCCGGACTGCTGGACGGGCGCCGCTGTACCACCCACTGGCGCCACGCCCCGGAGCTGGCCCGCCGCTTCCCGCGGGCCGTCGTCGAGCCCGATGTGCTGTACGTGGACGAGGGCCAGGTCATCACCTCGGCGGGCACGGCGGCCGGGATCGACGCCTGTCTGCACCTGGTCCGGCAGGCGTACGGCCCCGATGCCGCCAACGCGATCGCCCGCCGCATGGTGGTGCCGCCGCACCGGGACGGCGGCCAGGCCCAGTACATCGAGCGGCCGCTGCCCCGCACCCCCTGCGACACCGTCGGCGAGACGCTCGTCTGGATGGAGCGCCACCTCGACCAGGAGATGACCGTCGAGCAGCTCGCCGCCCAGGCGCACATGTCACCGCGGACCTTCGCCCGCCGCTTCCAGCAGGAGACGGGCACCACCCCGTACCGCTGGCTGTTGCGCCAGCGGGTGCTGCTGGCGCAACACCTGTTGGAGACATCCGATGAAACGGTGGACACGATCGCCGGGCGCACCGGCTTCGGGACCGCCGCCGCACTGCGCCACCAGTTCGTACGCTCCTTGGGCACCACGCCGAACGCGTACCGCCGCACCTTCCGCGGCCCTGGCGCAGTGATCGAAGTAGCCTGATCCACACCCTCATCCACATCCGCAACAGATCTGACGTCGGATCAATCGACCAACCGCTCGCCACACCTGTCCATGGACCGCGGCCCGACCGACCCGAGAGGGTCATCGGCATGGACATGCGGATGACAGGACGAAGGACCATCGGGGCCGTGGTGGCCTCGCTCACCGCCGCGCTGCTGCCCTGGCAGAGCGCCTGGGCCGAGGACACCGCCTCCGCCGCGCCCCCGCCCGAAGTGCTGCCCTCGCTGCGGCAGTGGCAGCCCGGGGAGGGCGAGTTCACGCTGGCCGACCGGGCGCGGATCGTGCTGGACGGGGTGCGCGACAGCCGTACGACCGCCGACGCGCGCCGTTTCGCCGGCGAGCCGGCCACCGGAAGGGCCTCGGTTTCATGGGGTCACGCGGCGGCCCGGGCCGGCGATGTCGTGCTGCGCCAGGACCCGGGCGGCTGACGGCGACGGCCGCCTGACGCGCCACGAGGAAGGGCCCCGTACGCCGGTTCCGGACAGAACCGGCGTACGGGGCCCCCGTGTGTCAGACGCCGCAGTTCGGCGCCGACCAGTAGTGGCTGGGGCCCTGGTTGACGTGGACGTGGTCACCGTGACCCGGGTAGCCCGGGCCGAGGATCCCGTTGAAGCCGTGGTAACGGGCCTGCTTGGCGAAGGTGCACAGGGAGTGCGGTCCGGCACCCAGGTCGGCCGCGTCGCCGTACATGTGGCGGCTGTTGGACGCGCCGCCGACCGCGCTGTTGCAGGGCTGGGAACGGAACCCGCTGGTGATCCGGATGGACTGGTCACCGAGTGCGTGCCGCAGCGCCTCCAGCTTCCACATGGTGCTCAGGGCGTTGGCCTTGGCCGTGCCGGCCGCGACGGCACCACCCGCCCAGGTCGAGTTGCACTGGTTGAGCTCGGCGTACGTGAAGTGGGCCGGGGTGCAGTCGTTGTCCTGGAGCTCGTAGATCTTGGCCTGGGTGGCCGGGCCCGCGATTCCGTCGGCGGCGAGGCCATAGGCGGCCTGGAAGCGCTTGACGGCGGCGGTGGTGGCCGGTCCGTAGGAGCCGTCGATGGCGAGTACGGAGTTGTAGCCGGGGTAGCCGGCCACCCGGATCTGGAGCTGGACGACGTCGTTGCCGGTGGCGCCGGGGGCCATCGTGCGGGTCCAGGTGTAGCAGCCGTCGGCCTGGGCGGTGCCGGCGGTCACCACGGCACCGCCCAAGGCGAAGGCCATGGTCATGACAAGCCCGAGCAGGAGTCGTGCGGTGCGTCTGAGCATGAGGGGGGCTCCCTACCGTGACGGAGGTATGGGGAGAGAGCCTGTCGGACGAGTCGACGCGCGTCAACTGCCCGCGGATTAATGGCAGTTGACGGCCATTCGGGAGTGAAAACCGATGGGCCCGGTCCTCCCCGCGGGAGGACCGGGCCCATCGGCGACAGCGGCGGCGTGCTCAGTCGTTCGGCACGATCTCGTAGCGCGGCGTGTTCTCCGCCATCTGCCGCAGAGCGTCCTTGCGGTCCCGCTTCGAGAGCCGGTCGATGTACAGGTAGCCGTACAGGTGGTCCGTCTCGTGCTGGAGGCAGCGGGCGAAGTAGCCGTTGCCCCGGATCTTGACCGGGTTGCCCTTGGCGTCCTGTCCGCGGACCACCGCGTAGTCCGGGCGGGCCAGCGAGGCGTACGCCGTCGGGACGGAGAGGCAGCCCTCGTTGGAGTCGTCCAGGACCCGGTCCTCGGGCGCCAGCTCGTCGAGCACCGGGTTGCAGACCGCGCCCACGTGCCGCACGCCCTCGTCGTCCGGGCAGTCGTAGACGAAGACCTTGAGGTCGACACCGATCTGGTTGGCGGCCAGGCCGACGCCCTCCGCCGTCCGCTGGCTCGCGAACATGTCGTCGATCAGCCGGCCCAGCTCGTCGCCGAACTCGGTGACGTCCTTGCACTCCTTGTGGAGCACCGGGTTGCCCACGACCGTGATCGGACGGGAGGTGCCGCGCTCGCGGTATGCCGCCTCGCGCGCCTCACAGTCCTCGGTGTCCACGACGAAACCCTCGTCGTCGACGCTGATCTGCTCGTCCGTCTCCTGCTGCGCCATGTCCGCCGTACGCCTTCCTGAAAACCTGAAACCCGGTCATCCGACAGTTCCGGGGCCCGGGCGCCCGTGCACCGCGACCGGTGCCCGTACAGCCTACGGGCACCGGTCAGCAGACTTCTTCGAGATCCCGCCACTCGCGGCTGTCCGGGCTGTCCGCCACCCAGCCGTCCAGCAGCCCGCGCACCAGCCCGGCCGGTGCCGCTATCCCGCACTCCCGCTCGGGCACCCACAGCTCACCGGCGGTGCGGTGGCCCAGCGGGCCCGGATGCCCCGGCTCGCTGTGGTCGTGCGGGTCGAGGTGCTCGCCGTCGCCCTCGTCGCTCTCCATCCGGCTCTCCGAGCAGGCCCGGCAGAGCAGCCGTACGGAGGACGACCAGTCCTCGGCGGCGAACCCGGCGTCGGACGCCAGCTGCTCCAGCGCGTCCCGGTCCGCCTCGGTGGCCGCTTCGAGCAGCACCACCCAGGTGGGCACGGGGGACGGCGCCCACAGCTCGATCTCGTCGAAGACGGGGTACGAGGGGCCGGCCGCGGTGACCCGCTCGCCGTGCGGCACCCCGTCGTGCAGGACGACCTCGCCCCAGCGGCGGCCGGACGACGGCAGCGGAATGGAGAGCACCTCCATCCGGGCCGGATCGAGCCTGCGGCCCCAGACGACCTCGGCCTCGCCCTCCGGCGACAGCCGTACCGCGGCGCTGCCCAGCTCCATACCGACCGGCTCGCTGTTGGCCGCCGAGGTGTGCTGGCCGGCGCCCGGCACCTTCAGGCCGTACGCCTGCCAGGCCCGGCGGGCCAGCGGCCAGTCCTGCAGCGCGGTGGCGGCGATCCCGACGTTCCACCAGTCGGGAGCGCCGGATTCCTTGTCGAGCAGCGCGACGGCCCGCAGGCCGGCGGCTCTCGCCTGTTCCCAGTCATGCCGGAACTTGTGCAGCAGCGCCAGGTTGAACCATGACTCGGAGAGCCAGGGTTCCAGGTCCGCCGCACGTGTCAGCAGTGCACCCGCGTCCTCGTACCGGCCGTCGCCGATCAGCGTGAACGCGCGGTCCGTGGCCTGCCGCCAAGAGGCGGAGGGCCGATGCCGTACCTTCCCGAAGATCCTCACGATTCCCGCCTGTCCCGACTGGACACCCTCGTTTTCCGCTCTTCTTCGCATCCAACCATGCCGGGCCGGACGCCCGCTCATTACCCATGGGTTACCCGGGCAGGACCGGGGTCAGACCGCCCCGGGCGAGAACCCTGGCCAGTGATTCCACGACTTCGGGCTGATAGTCGTGAGCGGTCCCGAGCCTGAGTTGTTCCAGCGCGCCCAGCGGCCCGATGAGACTTTCCCCGCACAGGTCGTCGTATGCGTTGACGGCCCTGACGATCCTGGCGGACAACGGCTGCTCGCGGTAGGGGTCGGCCTGCCGTTCCACGACGACGGCGACCTCGGTGTCCACCCCGGTCTGCCGGACCACGGCCCCGCCGAGCAGCGCGATGCGGCGCTGCTCGGCGGCGGGCAGGGTGGCCGTCGCCCCGTCCGGGACCGGGTCGACGAGCGAGAGCTGGCCGATGTCGTGCATCAGGGCGGCGTGCTCCAGCACGGTCAGCCGGCTCCCGGAGAGCCCCAGCTCACGTCCGACGGCCCGGCAGAGCACCGCGACCCTGCGGGCATGCCCGTGCGGGGTGTATCCGGCGATCTCGGTGGACCTGGCGAGCGAGGCGATGGTCTGCCGGTAGGTGGTGCGCACGGCGACGAACCGGCGGAAGGAGACGTGGGTCAGCAGCAGCGGTACGCACAGCACCGGCAGCGCCCACAGCCCGGCGACGGCCACCCCGAGGGCCATCACGACCCCGGTCGCGCAGACCGCCGACCCGATGCCGCTGAGCCCGCGCAGCTCGTCCCTCAGGAGCGGCGGGTAGGGGTGGCGGGTGTGCGAGCGCAGCAGCAGCGCCGCGAGCACGGCGTCGCACAGGGCGGTCAGGACGAGGATCAGGAGCAGGACGAGCACGCAGTACGGGCCTTCGCCGGACCAGTTCGCGCTGCGGCCGCTGTTGTAGAGCGGCTGGAAGCACACGGCCGCGAAGGTGACGGTCAGGATGCGGCGGGCCACCCGGTCCGGTGCGGGTCCCGTGCCGCGCGCCACATGGGGCACACAGGCGACGAGCTGTGCCGCGACGAGTACGGCGATCACCTGGAAAACACCGTGCTCGGTCGGTTCGCCGCCGCTGCGGCCGAGGAGGGCGTACGCGAGTGCTCCGGCGGCTCCGAGCGGTGCGGGCTCGCGTTCGCCGGGCAGCGCGCCCCAGCGGGCCAGTTCGCCGACGGTGATGAGCACTCCGAAGGCGAGGGCGTGGCCGGGGTCGTGGATGCCGTGCCAGAGGGTGTGGCCGAGCCCGGCGACGGCGAGCAGGGCCGCGGCGGCGCGGACGGTGAGGACGGCGGGGGGCAGCTGTGTCCTGGCCCGGGTCATCCGCGGCGGTCCGCGGGCGAGTGCGGACCGGACGCGGCGCCGAGCCCGTCCGCCGGGGGCTGCGGCGGCGGTACGTGGTCGAGCCCGCCGGACGGCCGAGGGCGGCCCGGGGCGGCCTTCGCGCTCTCGCCCCGGGGCCCCGGGACCCCCGGCTCGTCCGCCGTCACGGCCCTCGTCACCGCCGACCAGCCGTGCCGATCGAGACCGCGCACCAGCGCCCGGACCATCTGCGGGTCGAACTGCGTGCCCGCGCACCGCTTCAGCTCCTCCAGCGCGGCCGGCACCGGCCTCCCCCGCCGGTAGGACCGGGTCGAGGTCATCGCGTCGAAGGCGTCCGCCACCGCGACGACCCGTGCGAACTCCGGGATCTCGCGCCCGCTGAGCCCGTACGGATAGCCGCTGCCGTCGAGCCGTTCGTGGTGGTGCAGGATCGCGGCCCGTGCCTCGCCGAGGAAGCCGATGCCGCGGACGATCTCGTGCCCGTACTCCGGATGCAGTTCGATCACCTGGCGTTCCTCCGGCGTGAGCGGCCCGTCCTTGCGGAGCACCCGGGTGGGGACCCCGAGCTTGCCGACGTCGTGCAGGATGCCGGCGAACCGGACGACCTCCAGGCGGTCCTGGTCCATGCCCAGTTCGCGGGCGATGAGGACCGAGGCCCGCCCGACCCGTTCGCTGTGGCCGCGGGTGTACGTGTCCTTGATGTCGACGGCCTGCACCAGCGCCCTGATGGTGGCGCGGTGGGCGGCGTGCTCGCGGTGGTACTGGGCGAAGACCCAGCAGGAGATGTACATCGGCAGCAGGACGATGAGCGCGGAGAGCGGCCCGTACGGGCCGCGCCACAGGACCGCCATCATCAGCCCGGCGAGTCCGTGCACCAGGTGCGGCCCCAGCGAGCGGGGCAGCAGCCCGCTCCAGGCCCGCCGCAGGGGCAGCCGTTCGGCCACGGCCAGGATGGAGCCGTCCAGTGCGGTCAGGACGAGGCTGAAGGCCAGGGCGGCGGCGCAGGCGGGCAGGATCGCGTAGGGCAGGTCGGGGAGCCGGTCGGGACCGGTACCGGTGCCGCCGAGCGTGGCGGTGCCGCCGAGCATCGCGTGGACGGCCGAGGCCGCCCAGACCGTGACGGCGAGCTGCGCGGCCCGCCAGACGCGCCGTGCGGTGGCGGGCGGTTGTTCCACCCGGCCGACGAGCGATCCGGGCACGGCGACGAGTGCGGCCGCGGCGGGCGGCAGCAGGAAGGCGGCGGCCAGCAGCAGCGGAAAGAACGATCCGGCACGGATCCGCACGGAGCTGCCGAAGAAGGGGCAGCGCCCGGGGAGTTCACAGGCCAGATAGAGCCCGGTGAGCAGTGCGACGGTGCCCCACGGGGTCCCCACGCCGCTCCGCAGCGCGGGAAGCACACAGAACAGAGCACCCACCACGACCGCCGCGATGTACGCGCGCGCCGCCCCGCGTGTGGCTCTCACCCGCTCGGCCCGCCCCCCAACATGGTCAATGGAGGCGCCAGGCTAGCGAGTTGTGCGACCGGCCGAGCATCAATGAGCCCGATTAGCACATTCGGGTGATTCGGTGGCGGCGGCCGGTACGGCCCGGCCGCCGGGTGTCACTCCTTGGCGGCGGTCGGCTGTTCGCTTCCCGCTGCCGCCACATCCTGCTCGGGCACGGCCTGCCCCGAGCGGATCAGATCGATCCGGCCCATCACCTTGGACCGCAGATCACTCGGCACGTCGTCCTGGCCGCAGCAACGCTTCACCAGCTTCTTGACGGCCTGTTCCAGGCCGTACTTCTCCAGGCACGGGGAGCACTCCTCGAAGTGCACCTCGAACTTGGTGCAGTCGCTGTCGGGCATCTCGTGGTCGAGAAACTCGTAGAGATGATCGAGGACCTCTGAGCAGTCCGTCTCGTGCGGCTCTCCGCAGCTCATGAGCCCGAGCCTTTCCGATCGTCCGACTCTCCGGCACCGGCCGGGACGAGCCCGCGCTCGCGGGCGTAGTCCTCCAGCATGCCGCGCAGTTGGCGGCGGCCCCGGTGCAGTCGGGACATCACCGTACCGATGGGAGTCCCCATGATGTCCGCGATCTCCTTGTAGGCAAAGCCCTCGACATCGGCGAGATACACGGCGATGCGGAACTCTTCGGGGATCGCCTGCAGAGCGGACTTCACGTCGGAGTCGGGCAGGTGGTCCAGCGCCTGCGACTCGGCGGAGCGCAGACCTGTCGACATGTGCGACTCGGCGCGCGCCAGCTGCCAGTCCTCGATCTCCTCCGCGGCGCTGCGCTGAGGTTCGCGCTGCTTCTTGCGGTACGAGTTGATGAACGTATTGGTGAGGATGCGGTACATCCACGCCTTGAGGTTGGTGCCCTCACGGAACTGGTGGAAGGAGCCGTACGCCTTGGCATACGTCTCCTGGACCAGGTCCTCGGCGTCCGCGGGGTTGCGCGTCATGCGCAGCGCGGCCGAGTACATCTGGTCGAGGAAACCGAGAGCGTCCCGCTCGAAGCGCGCGTTGCGCTCGGCGGACGTCTCCTGTGCGCGGCCGTCGTCGGTCCCTGTGTCGGTCCCAGTGACCGGACCCACCTCCTCCAACGCTGTGGCGGAGCCGAAACCGGACCCGCTCGAATCGGAGAATAGTCGACCTTGCTTCGAGACGGGCTGTCGATCCGATCCGCCCTGGGCCCGCTCGGGAGTGGTCTTGGCCGCATGCAGGACCGTCCACTCCAGGTCAGCGGCGTTCGAGCGGCGCGGGCAGATGGTCGAACCCATGCGACGGACTCCCTCTCCACGTACGACGTTGATGTACCGATGACACCGACAACAGTGGCCCCTCGCTCAACATTCCCGGGGCTCACGTCACACGAGGGCGGCCAGCCATCCGGTCACGGCGGCGGTCAGGATCTCCATCGCCTCGTCCTGGCCGGGACCGGCCTTCTTCGGCACGGCGAACCCGTGGTCGCCGTACGGCACCTCGGCGATCTCGTACTCCCCCGGCGGGAATTCGGCGGGCCGCCCGAACGGATCGTGGCCGCCCTGCACCACGAGCGTGGGTACGCCGGAGCCGAGGAGCTCGTCCTTGCGGGACTTCTCCGGCTTACCGGGCGGGTGCAGCGGGAAGCTGAGCGCGAGGACGGCGTGGGCCCCGAGCTCCGCGGCCGTCCGGCAGGCCACCCGGGCCCCGGCGCTCCGCCCGCCCGCGACGACGGGCAGCCCGGGTGCGGTGAGCGCGGGCCACAGCCCCCGCCACCCGGTGTCCAGGGTCTTCGGGGCGGGCGCCAGCCGCTTCCCGGCGACCCGCCACGGCTGCTCCACCAGGGCGACGGTCACCCCGTGGGCGGGCAGGGCGGCGGCCAGGGCCCGGAGGTCGCGGGCCTCGATGCCACCGCCCGCGCCGTGGCCGAGGGCGAGCACGAGGCGGGCGGGCGCGGCGGTCGTGGCCTTCGTCGTGTTCGTCGCGCTCCCGGCCTTCGTCGTGCCCGTCGCGGGAAACCAGGTGATCCTGGCCGGCCCGGCATCGGTGTCGACCATTTCGGCCGCCTCGGATCGGCGGCCCGTCTCTGTAGTACTCACGTACCCCATCCTCCCCGCCGGGAGTTCAGAACAGGGTGCCCACTTCCGGCGCGGCCAGTTCTTCCAGCAGTTCGGGCCCGTTGTTGCGGACGTTGCTGACGGCCGTGGCCACCGGATAGGCCCGCATCAGCCCGCCCGGCGGCGGTGCGAGCAGCGCCTTCAGCTCCTCGACATCGGTGCGCGACGGGTCGAGCCAGGCATCCCAGCGGTCCGGGGTCAGCATCAGCGGCATCCGGGGGTGGATGTCGGCGAGCGCGGCCGGGCCGTCCGCGGGGGCGACGGCGAGCGGGGTGGTCTCCGCCTCGGTCGTGATCACCGTGCAGGTCACCCACCAGGCCATCGGGTGGTCGTCCGGCAGGGTCCGGTCGCGCCAGAACTCGTACAGCCCGGCCATCGCGAAGACCGATCCGTCGGCGGGTGTCACGAAGTACGGCTGCTTGCGCGGGCGCTTCTTCCTGCCCTTCTCCTCCAGCTGCCGCTCGTCCGCGCCGGTGACCCACTCGTAGTAGCCGTCGGCGGGCAGGATGCAGCGCCGGGAGACGAAGGGACGACGGAAGGACGGCTTCTCGTGGACGGTCTCCGCGCGGGCGTTGATCATCCGCGCGGCGCCCTCCGGGGACTTCGCCCAGGACGGTACGAGTCCCCATTTCAGCGCGCGCATCTGGCGAACCGGACGCTGATCGTCTGCGTCTTTCACGGGACGCTCCAGTACGGCGTAGACCTCCTTGGTGGGCGCCACGTTCCAATCGGGCGCCAGGGCCTCTGCCGGTTCCCACTTCTCGACCTGGAAGAGTCCGGTCAGGTCCTCGGGCCGCCGACTCGCTGAATACCGTCCGCACATAAGTGCCAGACTGCCACGACCGTCACACCGGCAGGACGCCGATACCGCAAGCCGACACCGCAAGGAGCCGCCCACGCCATGGACAGCACCGAACTGGGCAATCTGTGGGACCGCGTGTTCGGCACCCAGCCCGCCCCCGAGCAGTGGCTGGTGGTGGTGACCGGCACTCTCGCGCTGATCGCCGTCGTGCCGAACCCGATATGGCGGCTGACCCGCAACGCGATCACCATCGCGCACGAGGGCGGCCACGGGCTGATCGCGCTGCTCACCGGCCGGCAGCTGTCCGGCATCCGGCTGCACTCGGACACCAGCGGCCTGACCGTCAGCCGCGGCAAGCCGACCGGTATCGGCATGATCCTCACCGCGGCCGCCGGCTACACCGCCCCGCCGCTGCTGGGCCTGGGCGGCGCGTGGCTGCTGGTCGACGGCAGGATCACGTTGCTGCTGTGGGTGGCCACCGGACTGCTCGCGGTGATGCTGGTGATGATCCGCAATGTGTACGGGGCACTGACGGTGATCCTCACCGGCTCGGCCTTCCTGGTGGTGTCCTGGCTGGCCTCGCCGGCCTGGCAGTCGCTGTTCGCGTACTCCGTGGTCTGGTTCCTGCTGCTCGGCGGCGTGCGCCCGGCCTTCGAGCTCCAGTCCAAGCGGCGGTACGGCGGTGCGCCGGACTCGGACGCGGACCAGCTGTCACGGCTGACGGACGTACCGGCCGCGCTCTGGCTCTTCCTCTTCCACGCGGTGTCGCTCTGCTCGCTGATCGGCGGCGGGCGCTGGCTGCTCGGCATGTGAGGGCCGACAGCGGCCTGCGGCACCTACCACGCTTGCATTACGCCCCGGTTTCGGCCTATTTGATCGAGATTCGGGTTTGCGGTGAGCCACTAAAGTGAGGTCCATGACCGAAAGCTCCGTGCACCCCGCCCTCTGGCCCGCCCCGCATGCGACCGGACCCGTCGACGCGACCGTCACCGTGCCCGGATCGAAGTCGGTCACCAATCGCGCGCTCGTCCTCGCCGCGCTCGCCGCCGAGCCCGGCTGGCTGCGCCGCCCGCTGCGCTCCCGTGACACGCTGCTGATGGCCGAGGCGCTGCGCGCGATGGGCGTCGGCATCGAGGAGGGTGTGGGCCCGGACGGCACCGGCGAGGCCTGGCGGGTCATCCCGGCCGGGCTGCACGGCCCCACCACGGTCGACGTCGGCAATGCCGGAACGGTCATGCGCTTCCTGCCGCCGGTCGCGGCCCTCGCCGACGGCCCGGTCCGCTTCGACGGCGACCAGCGTTCGTACGAGCGCCCGCTGACCGGCGTGATCGACGCGCTGCGGGTACTCGGCGCCCGGATCGACGACGAGGGGCGCGGCTCGCTGCCGATGACGGTGCACGGCGGCGGCGCGCTGGACGGTGGACCGGTGGCGATCGACGCCTCCTCGTCCTCCCAGTTCGTCTCGGCGCTGCTGCTGTCGGCGCCGCGCTACAACCAGGGGGTGGAGGTGCGTCACACCGGCGCCAGGCTCCCCTCCATGCCGCACATCCGGATGACCGTCGACATGCTGCGGGCGGTCGGCGCGCAGGTCGACGAGCCGGAGACGGGCGGCGAGCCGAACGTCTGGCGGGTCTCCCCCTCCGCCCTGCTCGGCCGTGATCTGACCATCGAGCCCGATCTCTCCAACGCCCAGCCGTTCCTCGCGGCCGCGCTGGTCACCGGCGGCCGGGTCACGATCCCCGACTGGCCCGAGCGCACCACCCAGCCGGGCGACGCGCTGCGCGAGATCTTCACCGCGATGGGCGGCAGCTGCGAACTGACCGAGCGCGGCCTCACCTTCACCGGATCGGGCCGTATCCACGGCATCGACGTCGACCTCGGCGAGGTCGGTGAGCTCACCCCCGGCATCGCGGCCGTCGCGGCGCTCGCCGACTCCCCGTCCACCCTGAGCGGTGTCGCCCATCTGCGGCTGCACGAGACGGACCGGCTGGCCGCGCTCACCAAGGAGATCAACGAGCTCGGCGGCGATGTCACCGAGACCGCCGACGGCCTCCACATCCGGCCCCGGCCGCTGCACGGCGGTACCTTCCATACGTACGACGACCATCGGATGGCAACCGCGGGGTCGATCATCGGCCTTGCCGTCCCCGGAGTGGAGATCGAGAACGTGGCGACAACCGCCAAGACCCTGCCGGACTTCCCGCAGATGTGGACCGGAATGCTCGGGGCCTGAGACATGCGCCGCTACGGCAAGAACCCCGACGAGGACGACATCCGGTTCCGCCCCAACCCGAAGGGCAACCGGCCTCGCACTCATACCCGCCCGAAGCACGAGGACGCCGAGGATGGCATGGTCCTCACCGTCGACCGGGGCCGCCTCACCTGTCTCGTGGACGGCCGTACGGTCATGGCGATGAAGGCCCGTGAGCTGGGCCGGAAGGCCGCCGTGGTGGGGGACACCGTCTCCATCGTCGGCGATCTGTCCGGTGACAAGGACACCCTCGCCCGCATCGTCCGCATCGGTGAGCGCCGCTCGGTGCTGCGCCGGACCGCGGACGACGACGATCCGTACGAGCGGGTGGTCGTCGCCAACGCCGACCAGCTGGCGATCGTCACCGCCCTGGCCGATCCGGAACCCCGTCCGCGGATGATCGACCGCTGTCTGGTCGCCGCGTACGACGGCGGGCTCTCGCCGCTGCTGGTCCTCACCAAGTCCGATCTGGCCTCCCCGGACAAACTGCTGGAGGCGTACACGCCGCTGGGCGTCCCGTTCATCGTGACCAGCCGCGAGGAGCTGGAGAA
This sequence comes from Streptomyces sp. NBC_01591, assembly GCF_035918155.1. Classification (NCBI taxonomy): domain Bacteria; kingdom Bacillati; phylum Actinomycetota; class Actinomycetes; order Kitasatosporales; family Streptomycetaceae; genus Streptomyces; species Streptomyces sp. NBC_01591. The sequence goes on along the minus strand of NZ_CP109327.1, from coordinate 5,865,368 downwards.
CGGCGACGCGGCCGAGCGGGTCCGCGAGCAGCTGCACGACCGGGTCACCGCCTTCGTCGGGCACTCCGGCGTCGGCAAGACCACGCTGGTCAACGCGCTGGTGCCGAAGGACCGGCGGCGTACGACGGGAGTGGTCAACGCGGTCACCGGCCGCGGCCGGCACACCACCACGTCGGCGCTGGCGCTGCCGTTGCCCGACTATCGCGGCTGGGTGATCGACACCCCCGGTGTGCGCTCCTTCGGGCTCAACCACATCGACCCGTCCCGGGTGATCCACGCGTTCCCGGACCTGGAGCCCGGCACCGAGGAGTGCCCGCGCGGCTGCACCCACGACGGCCGTGAACCGGAATGCGCCCTGGCCGCCTGGGTCGCTGACGGCCACGCCGATCCGGCCCGGCTGGACTCGCTGCACCGGTTGCTGTCCACCCGGGAGCGGCGCGAAGGCGATTGACCGGGGCACGTTTGCGATCTGCTGTCACCGGTAAATGCATAATCACACTCAGTGTGGCAAGCCGGTCACCGACGTGGGAGGGCACTGACGATGGCGTGGCTGCTGGTCGTGGTCGCAGGACTTCTGGAGACCGGCTTCGCCGTCTGTCTGAAACTCTCGCACGGCTTCACCCGGCTCTGGCCGACCGTCGCGTTCTGCGTCTTCGCCCTCGGCAGCTTCGGTCTGCTGACGTTGTCGCTGAAGAAACTCGACGTGGGCCCCGCCTACGCCGTGTGGACCGGTATCGGCGCGGCGGGCACCGCGATCTACGGCATGGTCTTCCTCGACGACGTGGTCTCCACCCTCAAGCTGGTCTCGATCTCCCTGGTGATCATCGGGGTAATCGGGCTCCAGCTCTCGGGCTCGTCCCACTGACCGCGCGTCGCGCCACCTCGTCCGGCGCCCGCTCCACCACGTGGCGCACCAGCGGCGCCGTCTCTCCCTCCACCCCCGAAGGACCGGGCACCAGCGCGTAGCTCAGGGCGAGCCGCAGCGCGATCTCGCAGGTCACGGCCAGTGCCTCCAGGTCGCGTGGTGACCGTTCCGCACCGAGGACGGCCACCGCGCGTTCGCGGGCCCGGCGGAGCAGTTCGGCGGGGGTCGGCGGCCCGGGACCGGCGCTCCGCAGGCCGGGCACCGGGGGCGCGCACCAGGCCGCAGGGGGTCCCAGGCGGGGTAACCACTCACTCCAGCAGCCCGTGAGCAACGCCCTGACCAGCACGTTCGTACGTACGGCCCGGACCGTCCAGGCGGCGGTGGCGGCCAGCTTGTCCTCCGTACCACCGACCGATCCCAGCGCCTTCTCGACACCGGCCAGATAGCCGTCGACGGCGTCCCGGACCAGGGCACGGGCCAGGCCGTCCTTGCCGCCGAACTCATTGTGGAGGGTCTGCCGGGAGACCCCGGCGGCGGATGCCACGTCGACCATGCGCACCGACGTCCAGGGCAGGGTCGCCAGCGCCGAGAGGGCGGCGTCCAGCAGTATTTCTCGCGCTGTGGGCATCGTCGCCTCCCGCGCCGAGGGCTCCACGTCCCAGCGTTGACGCGCTCCCGGGGACTGTCAATGGTCCGCGCGGCTCCGAAGTCCTGTAGCCCTGTTCACCTGCGGTCGATACTGTGACGGCATGCCCGATTACCACGATGATCTGCGCCTTGCCCATGTGCTGGCGGACGCCGCCGACGCGGCGACGATGGACCGGTTCAAGGCTCTCGACCTCAAGGTCGAGACCAAGCCGGACATGACGCCGGTGAGCGAGGCCGACAAGGCCGCCGAGGAACTGATCCGCGGCCACCTCCATCGGGCCCGCCCGCGCGACGCGATCCTGGGCGAGGAATTCGGGATCGAGGGCACCGGCCCCCGACGCTGGGTCATCGACCCGATCGACGGCACCAAGAACTACGTACGCGGTGTGCCGGTCTGGGCGACGCTGATCTCGCTGATGGAGGCCGGGGAGGACGGCTTCCAGCCGGTGGTCGGCGTGGTGTCGGCCCCCGCGCTGAACCGGCGTTGGTGGGCGGCCAAGGGGGCGGGGGCGTTCTCCGGCCGCAGCCTGACCTCGGCAACCCGGCTGCAGGTGTCGAAGGTGGAGCGGATCGCGGACTCCTCGTTCGCGTACGCGTCGCTGAGCGGCTGGGAGGAGCAGGGCCGCCTCGACGGATTCCTGGATCTGACCCGGGCCTGCTGGCGCACTCGCGGGTACGGGGATTTCTGGCCGTACATGATGGTCGCCGAGGGATCGGTGGACATCTGCGCGGAGCCGGAGCTCTCGCTCTGGGACATGGCCGCCAACGCGATCATCGTCCAGGAGGCGGGCGGCAGGTTCACCAGCCTGGACGGGGTCTCCGGTCCGGGCGGCGGCAATGCCGCGGCCTCGAACGGACTGCTCCACCACGAGCTGCTCGGCTATCTGAACCAGCGCTACTGAACCAGCGCCACCGACCCGGATCACCTCGCCGGATCACGTCACCGAGGGGCGTCGCGCACTGCCGCACGCCCCTCGGGCGGCTTCACGCCCCTCGGGCGGCTTCACCCCCCTTGGGCGGCTTCACCCCCCTTGTTCCGTCCTCGCATCGGTGCAACTCTGAGAGTCCCCCCGCTTGTGAATTTGTGAATCGGCTCACACAGTCGTTTCGCCAAGGAGGTGGCTCCCTTCATGCTCGTCCGTGACGCCATGAGCACGCTGGTCCTCACCATCGGGCCCGCCCATACGCTCCGCCAGGCCGCCCGGCTGATGTCGGTCCGCCATGTCGGGGCCGCGGTCGTCCTCGACAAGGACAACAGCGGGCTCGGCATCCTCACCGAACGCGACATCCTCAACGCGGTCGGCTCCGGCCAGGATCCGGATGTCGAGACCGCCGCCACCCACACCACCACCGATGTGGTCTTCGCCGCGCCCGCCTGGACCCTGGAAGAGGCTGCGGAGGCCATGACACACGGCGGGTTCCGCCACCTGATCGTGCTGGATGCCCACGGGCCCGTGGGCATCGTCTCCGTCCGCGACATCCTGCGCTGCTGGGCGCCCACCAGGCGCCGCCACCACGCGGAACTCATCGGCTGAGCCCCGTGAACGACCGGTGGGCCGGCCTCCCCCGAAGGGGAGACCGGCCCACCGCCGACGGCAGCCGCCCGGATCAGCCGCGAAGGGCCTGGACCGCGGCCTCCAGACGCTTGCCGAAGTCGCCGTCCGCCTGGCGGAAGTTGTTGACCGCCCGCTCGGCGATGTCGTCGCGCGACACCTTGGCGATGAACCCGGCGAGGTTGTCGATCAGCCGGGCCTTCTCGTCCTCGGAGTAGAGCCGGTAGAGGTTTCCGGCCTGCACGAAGTCGTTGTCCTCGGCATGGCTCGGGGCCGCGTGCGTGGCGACCTCGCCGGTGACGGTGGTGGGCTCCCACAGCGGGCGGTCGGTCTGGGCCGGACCGCCGAAGCTGTTCGGCTCGTAGTTCTTCGCGCCCTTGTGACGGCCGTCGTACAGGTAGCCGTCACGACTGTTGGTGCGCGCCTCGGTGGCGTGCGGGCGGTTCACCGGCAGGTGGTCGGCGTTGATGCCGACGCGGTAGCGGTGGGCGTCGCCGTACGCGAAGAGACGGCCCTGGAGCATCTTGTCGGGGGACGGACCGATGCCCGGCACGAAGTGCGCGGGGCTGAAGATCGACTGCTCGGTCTCCGCGAAGATGTTCTCCGGGTTGCGGTTGAGCTCCAGCTTCCCGATCTCGATCGGCGGGTAGTCCTCGTGCGGCCACACCTTGGTGAGGTCGAACGGGTTGAAGCGGTACGTGGCCGCCTCGGCCGCCGGCATGATCTGGACCTGCACCGTCCAGGACGGGAAGTCGCCGCGCTCGATCGCCTCGCGCAGATCGCGCTGGTGGCTGTCCGGGTCCTCGCCGGCGAGCTTGTTGGCCTCGGCCTGGGTGAGGTTCTTGATGCCCTGGTCGGTCTTGAAGTGGTACTTGACCCAGAAGACCTCGCCGGCCTCGTTGTTCCACTGGTACGTGTGCGAGCCGTACCCGTTCATGTGACGCAGCGTGGCCGGGATGCCCCGGTCACCGAAGAGCCAGGTCACCTGGTGGGTGGACTCGGGCGACAGACCCCAGAAGTCCCAGACGTTGTCCGCCTCCTGCGAGCCGGTGTACGGGTCGCGCTTCTGGGTGTGGATGAAGTCCGGGAACTTGATGGCGTCCTTGATGAAGAACACCGGGGTGTTGTTGCCGACGAGGTCGTAGTTGCCCTCTTCGGTGTAGAACTTCAGCGCGAAACCGCGGGGGTCGCGCACCGCGTCGGCCGAGCCGAGGTTGCCCGCGACGGTCGAGAAGCGCAGGAAGGTCTCGGTCTGCTTGCCGACCTCGGAGAGGAACTTCGCCCGCGTCCACTGCGAGACATCGCGGGTCAGCGTGAACGTGCCGTAGGCGCCGGCGCCGCGGGCGTGCACGATGCGCTCCGGAATGCGCTCACGGTTGAAGTGCGCGAGCTTCTCCAGCAGCGACTGGTCCTGCACCAGGACAGGACCGCCGACGCCTGCGGTCTGGCTGTTCTGGTTGTCGGCGACCGGCGCGCCGGCCTCCGTGGTGAGCGGTCCCTGCGTCACGTGCGCCTCCTGCGTCGTTCCTGCACATTCGTCTTGTCCTGCACAGCCTGTCCCTTGGCGTATGCCGATGCCGATCCTACAATGGACTTAGTCCAAGTCAAGTGGACATCCAAAGTCACACCCGTTCGGGACCTGGTCCCTTCACTGTTAGGCTTGTTTCTATGAGTGACCTGTTGGAACGACTTCGCGGACGCGGCTGGCGCATGACTGCGCAGCGGCGCGTCGTGGCCGAGGTCCTCGACGGGGACCATGTGCACCTGACGGCCGACGAGGTCCACGCGCGGGCCGTGGCCAAGCTGCCCGAGATCTCCCGCGCCACCGTCTACAACACGCTGGGCGAGATGGTGACGCTCGGCGAGGTCATCGAGGTCTCCACGGACCGCCGCGCCAAGCGGTACGACCCGAACGCGCACCGGCCCCACCACCACCTCGTCTGCGCGAGCTGCGGCACGATCCGCGACGTGCACCCGGCCGGCGACCCGATGGCGGACCTGCCGAGCGACGAACGCTTCGGCTTCACGGTGTCCGGCGTCGAGGTCACCTACCGAGGCATCTGCCCCAACTGCGCGGCGACAAGCTGAGCCGAACGAGCGACGAAGGCCCCGGTGCGAGCATCATTCGCACCGGGGCCTTCCGCGTGAATCCCCGCAGCGGACGACACACCTCCCCGCCACCAGCACGTGCGCACCCCCTTCCCGAATCTGACGGGTAGTCATATCGTCTGCGGCGATCACCTCCGCCCCGCGGCGGATCCGCACCTCGATACGCGCGAGGAGAGACCCGTGGGAGTTCCGCACCCGACCCCACCCGCAACCGCAGCCACCAGTCCCAAACTCCGCGCCGACGCGCTCACCCGCTCGTTCGGGCGCGGCGCCAAGGCCCTGTCCGCCCTCGGCCCGCTCGATCTCTCCGTATCGCCGGGCGAGTTCACCTGCATCGTCGGCCCGTCCGGCTGCGGCAAGTCCACGCTGCTCAGGATCGCCGCCGGACTGCTCCGCCCCAGCTCCGGCGAGCTGGCCATCCGTACGACCTCACCCCGTCCGGCGGCGATGATCTTCCAGGACTACGGCATCTACGACTGGAAGACCGTGCTCGCCAATGTCCGGTTCGGTCTCGACATCCAGCGCGTACCCCGCAAGGAGGCCGACGCCAGGGCGCGCGACTGGCTGGCCCGGATGGGGCTCTCCGACTTCGCGGGGGCGTATCCGGCCACCCTCTCCGGCGGGATGCGGCAACGGGTCGCGATCGCCCGCGCCCTCGCCGTCGAACCCGAGATCCTGCTGATGGACGAGCCGTTCGCGGCGCTCGACGCCCAGTTGCGCACCATCCTCCAGGACGAGCTGCTCGACCTCACCCAGACCACCCGCACCACCACCCTCTTCATCACCCACAGCCTCGAAGAGGCGATCGTGCTCGGGGACAGGGTGCTGGTGATGTCCGCCAGACCGGGGCGGATCATCGCCGAGCGCCGCCCGCCGTTCGGCCGGCCGCGCACCGGCGAAGTCCGGTCGGCACCCGAATTCACCGCGCTGAAAAGCGAGTTGTGGGAACTTCTGCGTGGCGAGGTGCACAGGGAGGCGGTCGCTCCATGACCATCACCATGAACGCCACGAAGCCCGACGACGGCGTCCTGATCCGCAGACCGGGCCCGCAGGAGCTGCATCCGGTACGCACCCACCGCAGGCGCCGCACCCTGGAGATCGCGCTCGCCGTCGCCGTACCGCTGCTCCTCGTGCTGCTCTGGCAACTGGCCGCCGCACAGTCCTGGATCGACGACCGGGTCTACCCCGCCCCCTCCACCATCCTGGCGGACGGCCTGGACCGGGCGGGCGCCGGTGAGCTGTGGCCGGATGTATGGGCCACGCTCAAGCGGGTCCTGGGCGGCTATGCAATCGGCACCGTCGCGGGATACGCGCTCGGCCTGCTGATGGGCTCGCTCTCCCTCGTACGGGCGGCGCTGGAGCCGTTGCTCGACGCCCTGTACGTCGTGCCGAAGCTGGCCCTGCTGCCGGTCTTCCTCAATATGTTCGGCCTCGGTGAGGGACCGCAGATCGCCCTGGTCGCCGCGACCGTCTTCTTCTTCGTCTGGATCTCCACCATGGCGGCCGTGCTCGCCGTCCCGGTCGGGCACCGTGATGCCGGTCAGGTCTTCGGCGCCTCGCCCTGGCAGATGTTCCGCCATGTGCTGCTGCCCGCCTCGCTGCCCGCGGTCCTGGTCGGGGCACGGATCGCGGCAGGAGTGGCGGTGCTCGTCATCGTCGCCTCCGAACAGATCGCCGCGGCCGACGGACTCGGCCATCTGATCTTCGACTCCCGGGCGCTGTTCCAGAACGACGTGATGTTCGTCGGCATCGTGTGTGTGGCGGTCCTCGGTGTCGTCTTCTCCGAAGTGGTGCGGATCGCCGGGCGGCTGCTCACGCCGTGGGCCCCGCGCGACCGCGGCCGCGGTCGGTCCTGAACGGCTCCCCACGCTCTTCGTACGGAGGCACTGTGCGTACCCACACCCTTTTCACCCGCACCGTCGTGCTCGTCACGGCATCCCTGCTCGGCGCGGCAGGCTGCGCCGGGCAGGAGTCCGGCGGCGACAGCGCCGCCGCGCCGCGCACCGTCCGGCCCGTCGCGGGCTGTGGCGCCGGCAGCTGGACCGACCCGGCCGAACTCGCCCCAGACCGGAAAGCGGCCCGCTGCGACAAGGGCGCCCCGGCCGCCCAGCCCCTGGCGGAGCGGCGGAAGATCACCGTCGCCACCGGCACCCTGAGCGCGGAGTACGTCGCTCCGCTCCAGGTCGCGGTGGCGAAGGGCGAGTTCGCGAAAGAGGGGCTGGACGTCGAACTGAAAGTGCTGCCCACCCCGGACGCCCTGCCGCTGCTCGCCAGGGGCGAAGTGGACGCCCAGTGGGCGGCTCCCGAGGCAGCCGTGATGAACGGCATCAACGGCGGCTTCGACATCAAGTGGGTCGCGGGGAACTTCTCCCCCGACCCCACCTCCAAGAGCGGCCTGTGGGTGCGTCTCAAGGACGACGAGAGCGCCGATCACGTCGAGATGGCGGGGCGGAAGCTGGGCACCATGATCGGCAAGGGTTCGGTCATCGCGTACCCGATGGACACCTCCCTGAAGAAGCACGGCGGCGGCCTCGACAAGATCAGCTTCCAGCAGCTCGGTTCCGCGGATGTGCTGACCGCACTGCAGAACGGCGGCGTGGACTCGGCCTGGCTGCTCGACCCGATCTGGCGCAAGGTGGACGGCGACAAGAAGTACGCGTTCCTGGGAGGCCAGCCCGTCGGCGAGCCGCTCGGCGGCCTGCTCTTCGGCCCGACGCTGCTGAACAAGGACCCGGACGCGGGTGTCGCCTTTCTCCGCGCCTACATCCGGACGGTGAACACCTACTTCGCCGGGGACTACAAGTCCGATCCCGGCTTCGTCACCGAGCTGGCGAAGCTGACGAAGACCGACGAGGCCACGCTGCGGTCGACCCCGTCGATGCGGATGGACTGGGAGATACGGAAAGGCACGACGGACCGGCTTCAGGAGGCGTACGCCGATTCGGGCGTCTCGAAGGGCGCCTCGGTGCCGGAGACGACGGCCGTCGACCGGGCGATGTACTCGGAGGCGGTGGGCCACAAGCTCTGACTCACTTACGGCGCACGCACAGAAGGCCGGATCCTCTGAAAGGATCCGGCCTTCTGTCTTCAGTAGCGGGGACAGGATTTGAACCTGCGACCTCTGGGTTATGAGCCCAGCGAGCTACCGAGCTGCTCCACCCCGCGTCGTTGTGTTTAGAACTGTACGTCACCGCTCCGGACCAGCGCAAATCAGTTCCGGAGCCCCGCGGGGACGGGCCGCCGGGGCACCGCTCGCACGATGCCCCGGTCGGCTTCTCTACGCGGTCAGCTCCTGGTGCAGCGCCTCCCGCAGCCGGGCAGCCCGCTCGGCGACCTCCGCCGGGCCCAGCTCGACCGCCCGCGCACACCAGCGCTGCCCCTCGGTGAGCTCGCCGCGGCGGGCGGCCAGCAGGGCAAGGCGCAGGGCGGCCCGCCCGTGCCCGTCGTTCGCGGCGCGGCTCCACCACAGCGCGGCCTCGCGCTCGCTGCCCTCGCGGGCCAGCAGCAGCCCGAGGTTGAAGGCACCGTTGCGGCTGCCCGACTCGGCGGCCTCGCGGTACCAGCGGGCGGCGCTGTCCACGTCGCCACGGGCCGCCGCGAGCATCCCGACCCGCACCTGGGCACGTCGGTGCCCCTGCTCGGCGGCCCGCTCGTACCACTCCTCGCACTCGGTCTTCTCCGGCATCGGCTCGCCGAGCGCGGGGGGCCCGGGCGGCGGCTGCCGCGAGTCCAGCACGCCGGCCAGCCGGAAGGCGGCCTCCGCGCTGCCGCCGCCCGCCGCGCAGCGCAGATGGCGCTCCGCCTCCTGCTCCTCACCACGGTGCAGCAGGGCCATGCCGACCTGGAGGGCGGCCTCGGTGTGGCCGGCCGCCGCAGCACGCTCGTACCAGACCAGTGCCGCACGGTCCTCGTCGCGCCCGGCGTACAGGATGCCGAGGTTGAACGCCGCGTCGACGCTGCCCGCCTCGGCCGCCTTGGAGAACCAGGGCTCGGCGCCGGTCGCGTCGCCCGCCTGGAGCAGGAGCACGGCCAGCGCGTTGGCGGCCTCGCGGTGGCCCGCGTACGCGGCGCGGCGGTACCACTGCTCGGCCTGCGGCGTACGGTCCTGGGCCGCGCAGAGCAGGCCCAGGTTGTAGGCGCCGTTGACGTCGCCCGCGTCCATGGCGGCGCGGTACCAGCGCTCGGCGGTCTGCTGCTCACCACGGGCCGCGTGCAGGGCACCCAGGGCGTTGGCGGCGTTCCCGTCGCCGTCCTGGGCCGCGCGCAGCCACCACACGGCGGCACTCTCCTCGTCGCCCGCGTCACGCAGCAGGAAGCCGAGCGCGCAGGCGGCGCGCGCCTCGCCCGCCTTCGCGGAGATGAGGTACCAGCGGCCGGCCTCCTTGGGCTCGCCGCGCTGTTCGAGGATGGCGCCGAGGTGCAGGGCGGCACGCCGGTGGCCACGCGCGGCGGCCTGCCGGTACCACTGCTCGGCCTCGCCCACGCGCCCGGTCGCCGGACCCGCCACCGGGCCGTCGTCCTTGCGCACCGCGGAACGGACGGGCTCATCGGGACGGTCGCCCGTGCCGGGACCCAGCCCCGGGCGGCCGAAGGCGTCGTGCGGGTCGTCCGCGGCGTTGCGGTCCAGCATGCGCGCGAGGCGGTAGGCGGCCTCCCGGTGCCCCTGTTCGGCGGCGGCACGCAGCCAGCGCTCCGCGCCGACGTCGCTGCGGTGTTCCAGCAGGTCGGCCAGAGCGTACGCGCCCAGCGCGTGGCCCTGTTCGGCGGACTGCCGCAGCCAGTACTCGGCGCCGGGCTCGTCGCCGCGCTCGCGGTAGTGGCGGCCCAGCGCGTGCGCGGCGGCGGCGGATCCCGCGACGGCGGCGATGCGCCACCAGCCGGCCGCGTCGTCGGTGTATCCGCGCTGATGGAGGAGGACGCCCAGGTTGTTGGCCGCGGCCCGGTCACCGTCCGCGGTGGCCCCGCGCAGGTAGGGCTCGGCGCCGTCCAGATCGCCGCGGCGCAGCAGCAGGGCGCCGAGGACGCTCATCGACGCGGTGTCCCCGGCGTCGGCGGCGCGACGGTGACGCGCCTCGCTCTCGGCGCTCTCCGGACACTCGGCGCTCCCGGGGGATTCCGTGGCCCCGACGGTCTCGGTGCTCCCGTCGGCCCCAGCGTTTGCCGTGTTCTCTGTGAACTCCGTGCTCTCGACGGTCGCGGCACACCCCGCAGTCTCGGCAGTCTCGGTCGCCTTGATGATCTCAGGTGTCTCAGGTGTGTCAGTGGTCTCGTTGCTCTCCGTGGCGGAAACGCCAAAAGCCGCATTCGTCGCGCTATCCGGTCGATGAACGCGACGCTGCACAAACCGCCCTGTCTCCAACAGAGTTGCCCTGTCCCCCATAAATACCATCGTCGCACCACCTGCAACCCGCGTACACCTGGTATATCGCGGCCAGTGAGGTCACTTCAGCGTTTTGTCGACATGCCCACAGAGAGACAAGTCAAACACGTCCGGACCCAACTCGTGCCCCGCGAACCGCACTTCACGCACCTTGCACAAAAAAGTCACCATGACACAACGAAGGCCCGGATCCTCGAAAGGATCCGGGCCTTCGTCTTTCAGTAGCGGGGACAGGATTTGAACCTGCGACCTCTGGGTTATGAGCCCAGCGAGCTACCGAGCTGCTCCACCCCGCGTCGTTGTGGTGAAACCGTACCACGACGCGGGGATGAGTCTTTACCGAGTTACTCAGCCACCACTGTCAGCACCGGACTGTCTATCCTTTTTGTCCGAACTGTTCGCATTCTCTGCACCGTTCGCACTGCGCGCGCTGCCCGACTTGGGCTGGGCGGCCGCCGCACGCTGCAGCGCGTCCTGCAGATCCGCCTGGGCCTTGCCGTAGGCGGTCCAGTCCTGCTCCTTCAGGGCCGCCTCGCCTTCCGAGTAGGCCTTCTGCGCGTCCGCGATCGCCTTCTTCAGCGCCGCGTCACCGGTGGCCGGTGGCTGCGTGGTGTCGCCCGGGGGCCGGGTGGTGTCCGTCGGCGGCTCGGTGGTGCCGGAGTCGGTCACCCCGAAGACCGCGTTGAGCGCCTCCCCGAGGCTGTTCTCGAAGACGGTCTTCGACCCGTACGAAGCGGCGACCTTGCGCAGCAGCGGATAGTTCTGCGTGCCACCGCGCGTGTACACCGGCTCGATGTAGAGGAAGCCCCCCTCCAGCGGCACGGTCAGCAGGTTGCCGTACTCGATGTCGGAGTCGGTTCCCTTCAGGTTTCTCACGAACTCGGCGACGTCGTCGTTGCCGTTGAGCTCGCTCTGTACCTGACCTGGGCCCTTCACCGTGGTGGTGACTCTCAGCAGCCTTATCGTGCCGTAGTCCTTGCTGGCCGCATCCGCGTCCACCGCCATGAACGCCCCGAGGTCGGGCCGCCCCTTCGGGGTGAAGGTCGTCGTCAGCGAGAACTTCTGGGCCGTCTGGTCCGGCATCTTTATGCTCAGGTAGTACGGCGGGACGGCACCGGACTCCTTGTTGGTCGGGTCGTCCGGGACCTGCCACGCGTCACTGCCGCTGTAGAACTGCGCGGGGTTCGTGACGTGGTAGCGGGTGAGCAGCTCGCGCTGCACCTTGAACAGGTCCTGCGGGTACCGCAGGTGGTCCATGAGGTCCTGCGGGATGTCCGCCCTGGGCTCCACGGTCCCCGGGAACGCCTTGCGCCAGGTCTTGAGGACCGGGTCCTCGGTGTCCCACTCGTAGAGCTTGACCTTGCCGTCGTACGCGTCGACGGTGGCCTTCACCGAGTTGCGGATGTAGTTGACCTGGTTCTGCTGGGCGACGACCGCGCGCTGGTTGGTGGTCAGCGAGTCGGCCGTGGTGTCACCGAGCGTCGTACGGGAGGCGTACGGGTAGCCGTTGGTGGTGGTGTACGCGTCGACGACCCACTGGATGCGGCCGTTCACCACGGCCGGGTAGGCGTCGCCGTCGATGGTCAGCCACGGGGCGACCGCCTCGACACGCTCCTTGGGCGTGCGGTTGTAGAGAATCCGCGAGCCCTCGCCGATGGCCCCCGAGTAGAGGATCTGCGGCTCGCTGAACGAGACCGCGTATGCGGCGCGGTTGAAGGCGTTGGAGAGGCTGACCCCGCTGTTGCCCTTGTAGCTGGTGGTCTTCTCGCCGTCCTCCTCGTAGTCGAGCTCCTTCTGGGGCCCGCCGACGATGGAGTACTGCTCGGTCTTCTCGCCGTAGTAGATCTGCTGCTCGTACTTGCCGAGCTCACCGCTCGTCGGCAGGCCGGACTCGGTGAAGTCCGGGGAACCCTTCGGGTTCTTGCCCGTCGTCGTGCCCCGGGCCGCGATGGCGCCGTAGCCGTGGGTGTAGGTGAAGTGGTCGTTGATCCAGTTGCGCTTGGGGATGCCGTCGAGGTTGAGCTCGCGCAGACCGATGACCGTGTCCTGGTCCTTACCGGCGGCGTCCTTGTAGCGGTCGACGTCCAGCGTCTTGGGGAACTGGTAGTAGTTCCTCTTCTGCTGGAGCTGCTGGAAGGCCGGGGAGACGACGTTGGGGTCCATCACCCGGTAGCTGGCGGCCTCGTTCGCGCTGGCGCGCAGCTTGGCGTCGTCGTCCGTCGTGCTCTTGCCCGAGTAGTCGTCGACCTTCGCGTCGTCGATGTCGTACGCGTCACGCGTCGCTTCGATGTTCTTCCGGATGAACGGGGCTTCCTTGGCCTGCTCGTTCGGCTGGACCTGGAACTTCTGCACGATCGCCGGGTACAGCCCGCCGATCAGGATCGCCGAGAGCACCATCAGGCCGAGACCGATCATCGGGAGCTGCCAGGTGCGACGCCAGAGCGTCGCGAAGAACAGCACGGCGCAGATCGCGGCGATGCAGAACAAGATGGTCTTCGCCGGCAGATAGGCGTTGGCATCGACGTACCGCAGGCCCGTCCAGTTGTCCGTGGCCTTGAAGTCGCTGGACTTCACGGCCAGGCCGTACCGGTCGAGCCAGTACGCCACGGCCTTCAGCGCTACGAAGACACCGAGCAGCACCGACAGATGGCCGGTGGCCGCGCCGGTCGCCCGCGCTCCGGGGCTGGTGATGCGCAGCCCGCCGTACAGATAGTGGGTCATCGCGGCGGCGATCAGCGAGAGCACCGTGGCCGCGAAGCCGAAGCCCAGCAGGAAGCGGTACCAGGGCAGATCGAAGGCGTAGAAGGACACGTCCAGATGGAACTGGGGGTCCTTCTGCCCGAACGCCACGCCGTTCACATACATCAGCCAGGTACGCCACTGGCCGGAGGCGGATGCTCCGGCGATCAGTCCGACGAGCGCGGTGATCGCGAGCAGCACCCACTTCTTGTACGGGGCGAGGCTCATCCGGTAGCGGTCCAGGCTCTGCTGTTCCAGGGACATCGCGCTCAGCGGCGGCCGGAGCCGGTGCGCGAGCCAGATGTTCAGGCCGACGGCGACAGCCATCAGGAGTCCGAAGACGAGGAACAGCCCGATCTTGGTCCACAGGGTGGTGGTGAAGACGGACGAATACGAGACCGACCGGTACCAGAGCCAGTCCGTCCAGAACCCGGCGAACATGACGAACGCCATGGCGAGAACCGCCAGGACGCCCAGTGTCATGAGCAGGGTACGGGCGCGCCGGGACGGGCGGCCGACTCTGATCCGTGGCCCGGTCGGGCCTCCGCCGCGGTCCGGCATCTGGAAAGCCAACGTGCGCACCTCGAAGTTCGCGGGTCGTGTGAAGCGGGCCCAGCGATCGTAGAGCCCACCTATGCAACTTACTGAGGCTTTACCTAGTTCCCGTTCCCGGGGCGGAAGGAGGCAGGATATTGACCATGCCCAACGTTTCCCCCTCAGGCCCTCCGATGGCCGCGAGCCCGCTCACCGTCGCCGTGCTCGAAATCGACGAGTACATCTCCGGTCTCGGCTGGGACCAGCCGGCCCGGCTCTTCGCCCTGGTCGACACCGCCCGGCTGCGGGTCCAGGAGCCCGGTCTCGCCGCCCAGCTCGGTCTGGACAGAGCCGAATCCCCGACTTCCTCACTGACCCCCATCGAGCAGGACGAGCTGCCGCCGGGCACCGCCCTGGACGAGTTCCTCGCCACGATCGCCTGGCCCGACGCGGTGATCGGATGCGCGATGACGGTGGAGCGGCTGATGCTGCCGCCGTCCGCGGAGGCCTCCGTGCCCGAGGGGCTCAGCGACGCGCAGCTGACCAAGTGGGTCGCCAAGCACCCGGAGCGTCAGGAGGTGCGGATGACCGTGGCGGTCCTTCGGGACGGCACGCGTGAGTCGGCCGTACGGCTTCGCGCGAAGGACGCCCCGAGCGAGGTGCGGACCGGCGCCGGTCTGGTGCCCGGGCTGGCCGACGCGCTGGCCGCGACCTTCGAGGCCTGACCCGGCGCGTCCCCCGCAGGGGGCGCGGTCAGCCTGCCGAGCAGCTCGGCAGCCCGGCCGTGTCCCCCACCCGGATCTTCTCCAGCGACTTCTTCGCGTCGTCGATCGTCTTCACCCTCACCAGCGTGAGTCCGCTCGGGGTGTCGGAGGCGGCGGACTTGCAGTTCTCGTCCGGCGTCAGGAAGTACTTGGCGCCGGCGTTGCGCGCGCCGACCAGCTTCATGTTGATGCCGCCGATCGGGCCGACCTTGCCCTTGTCGTCGATCGTGCCGGTGCCCGCGACGAACTCTCCGCCCGTGAGCTTGCCCGGCGTCAGCTTGTCGATGATGCCCAGCGAGAACATCAGACCGGCACTCGGGCCGCCGACATCGGCGAGCTTGATGTCGATGTCGAACGGGAACGTGTGGTCCGTCCCGGCCTGGATGCCGACGATCGCGCGGTTCTCCTTGGGGGCCTTCACGGTGGTGATGACGATCTTCCGGCTGCCCTCGGGCTCCTTGCCGGCCTTCTCGGCCGCCTGTGCCGTGCGGGCCGGGATGATCGTGAACGTGACCTTCTCGCCGGGGTCGCGTCGGGTGACGAGCTTCGCGACGTCCTCGGGCTGCTCGACGGGCGTGCCGTCGACCTGCTTGATCACATCGCCCGCGTGCAGCTTGCCCTGGGCGGGGCTGCCCTTGACGACCGTGGAGACCACGACGCGCGACGACACCGGGATGCCCAGTTCGGTCAGCGCGGCGACCTTGGCGCTCTCCTGGGACTGGCTGAACTCCTCGGCGTTCTCCTGCGTCGACTCCTGCTCGGTCTTGCCGTCGGGGTAGAGCGTGTCGTGCGGTACGACCACGCTGTCGTGGGCCAGCCAGCCGTAGACGGACTCGACGAGATTCATGTCGTAGTCGGCACCGGTGACTCTGACCGTCGTCATATTGAGGTGGCCGGACGTCGGGTACGTCTTGTGCCCGGAAATCTGCAGGACGGGTTCGCCGTCGACCTTGCCGAGGGTGTTCACGGTCGGCCCGGGAGACATCTCCGAATACGGCACTTTGATCAGCACGCCTGCGCAGAGCAGCGCGATGAGGACCAGGGTGGAGGCGAGCATCGTCGCGGTGCGGCGTGGCATGGAACGACAGTACGGGAAGGGTCTGTCAGTGCACTGCCGGGGCCGGTCCGTACGGGGCGGGGAGCCGGGCGCGGGCCGCGCCGGAGGGCGTCGGCAGCCGGAGCCGCGATGCGGATTGGCGACTGCATACGCGCGATGAAGCCTTAGACGACATCGGAACCGGAGTGCGACTTCTCCATCGCCTCACGGAACCTGGCATAGCCGGCGAGTTCGGTGACATCGCCGGTCGTGCGATTTCTGGCGGCCCAGCTTCCCCATATCGCAGCGCCGAGCGCAGCAAAAAGCGGAATCAACAACCAGGCAAGTGCTGCCATTACGACCTCCCTACCCCATGAGCGACCGCAACTGACCGATCAGCAGATTAACCGTCTGGAGAACCAACGCTCACGGCAGGGGTGGGGTTACGCAAATCGGACCGGACGGCCTCCCGGCCGGCTTGCGCTCAGCAGGCGCCGACCCATTCCTCGGTGCCGTCCGAGAAGCGCTGGTGCTTCCAGATCGGGACCTCGTGCTTGAGGTCGTCGATGAGCTTGCGGCAGGCGGCGAACGCCTCCGCGCGGTGCGGGCAGGAGACGGCGACGACCACGGCGAGATCGCCCACTTGGAGGTCACCCACCCGGTGGACCGCGGCCAGCGCCCGGACCGGGAAATCCGCGACGACCTTCTCGGCCACCCGGCGCATCTCGTCCTGCGCCGAGGGGTGGCAGGAGTACCCGAGCGCGCCGACGTCCTGACCGCCGTCGTGGTTGCGCACCGTGCCGACGAAGAGCGCCGTGCCGCCCGCGGCGTCGTCCCCGACGGCCAGGAAGACCTCGTCGACCGACAGCGGGGTGTCGCGAATCTCCAGCAGCCGGACGGGGTCGCCTGCCGCCTGCTCGCCGGGGTGGTCGTAGGTGGGAGCCATGAGGCCCATGGTGCCGTACGGCACCGACAACGCGGAATAGCGTTTTCCACCGGCGGGCCGCCCCTGACCTTGGATCCTTCTACAGAAGTACACGGGAGGAGGTGGTCCGGGGCGGCTCTCAGATGCGGCGGCGGGCCTTGCGCGCGCGGCGGACCAGGGCGGCGGTGCCGAGCAGTGCCACGGTCGCGCCGGCGGCGCCCGCCGCGGTGGCGTCCTTGCGGCCGAGACGGCGTCCGGCGACGGTGTGCCGGCCCTCGACCTCTTCGAGGAGCGCGGCGAGCACTTCCTCGTTGGTCCAGCTCGGGCGCCATCCCACGTCGTGCAGCCGGCTCACGCTGACCACCCAGGGGTGCATCGTGTACGCCAGATCGCCCGCCGGGGACGGGGTGAGGCCGATCCGGTGCAGCCGGGCGGCGGCGCCCAGGGCCACGGCGGAGGGCAGCTCCATCCGGCGGACGCCGCTGAGCTCCTCGACCTCCTCCTGCTCCAGCCAGCCGTCGCAGCCGACCGCGAACTCGCCGTCGATCTTCTCCAGCGCGGCGTACTCCAGCGCCGTGACCAGGTCTTCGACGTGGCAGAACTGCCACGTCGGACGCGATCCGGCGACGACCAGCAGGCGCGGCGACTCGAAGTAGCGGGTCAGCGCGGTGTCCGTACCGCCGACCAGGACGGTGGGCCGGACCACGGTCACGTTGAGTCCGGGGTGGGCGCGAGGCGCGCGGCGGCCGAGCCGTTCGATCTCCAGGAGGTCGCCGACGCCGGTGGCCTCGGCCGTGGCGCGCAGTTCGGCGTCCTCGGCGAGCGGGATGTCGTTGTCGGGCAGCGCCCCGTAGACCATCGCCGAGGTGCACAGCACGACCCGGTGGACGCCGACGGCCGCGGCGGCCGTCAGCACGGTCTGGGTGCCGCGCACGTTGTAGGCGGTGCGGGCGGCGGGGTCGGTCTCCAGGTCGAGATCGAGTGCAAGATGCACAACGACATCTGCGCCGCGCAGCTTCTCCGCGATGGCGGGGTCGCGGACGTCGAGGATGTGCCAGGTCGCCTCGGAGACCTCTCCGCGGCGTTCATCGATGGCGATGACCTGCTTGATCTCCTCGGATGCCGCGAGGCGTGCGGTGAGCAGCTCGCCCACGCCCCCCGCGGCTCCGGTGACCGCGACGACGGGGCCACGGCTCCTGGAGCGGCTCTTTTCGGGCTTGTTCTCGGTCGAGGGGGCGGGCAGGTTTCGCGCTGCGCGAACCTGAGGATCTGGGGAACTCACCGGGCGTCTCCAGCGGTTGTCTTCAGTACGTACCCGAATGACGTGTGCGTACCAGGTGGCGTCCATCCTGCCGCAGGCCGGGAGCCGACGGAGCACTGAGGCCCTAAGCGGACTTTTGGTGTCTACGCTGGATGGTGATGTCGGGCAGTCGCCGTCGGTTCGAGCCGGCGGCCCTACGAGCCGAGGAAACCCCGTGAGTGACACCCCATTCGGATTCGGCCTTCCGCCGGAGGAGCCGGAAAACGGCGACGAGGGCAAGAAGAAGGACCCCACCGGAGGTGGGCAGGGCTCGGGCGGGTCGGCGAACCCGTTCGGCTTCGGGCCCGGCGCGGGCGGGGACAACCCGTTCGCGGCGATGTTCGGCTCGATGAACCCCAATGACCTGGGCGCCGCCTTCCAGCAGCTCGGCCAGATGCTGAGCTACGAGGGCGGTCCTGTGAACTGGGACATGGCCAAGCAGATCGCCCGCCAGACGGTCTCGCAGGGCACGCCGGACGGCACCAAGGACGCCAGCGTCGGCCCGTCCGAGCGGTCCGCGGTCGACGAGGCGCTGCGCCTTGCCGACCACTGGCTGGACGGCGTGACGTCGCTGCCCTCCGGTTCGGTCTCGACCGTGGCGTGGAGCCGTGCGGAGTGGGTCGAGGCGTCCCTTCCCGCCTGGCAGAAGCTGGTCGACCCGGTGGCGGAGCGCGTCGGTCTCGCCATGGGCGATGTGCTGCCCGAGGAGATGCAGGCGATGGCCGGCCCGCTGATCGGCATGATGCGGTCGATGGGCGGCGCCATGTTCGGCCAGCAGATCGGGCAGGCCGTCGGTGTGCTGGCGGGCGAGGTGGTCGGTTCGACCGACATCGGCCTGCCGCTGGGCCCGGCGGGCAAGGCCGCGCTGCTGCCGCTGAACGTCGAGCGGTTCGGCAAGGACCTCAGCGTGCCGCAGGACGAGGTGCGGCTGTATCTCGCCCTGCGCGAGGCCGCGCACCAGCGCCTCTTCGCCCATGTTCCGTGGCTGCGCTCGCACCTCTTCGGCGCCGTCGAGGGGTATGCGCGCGGTATCAAGGTCGACACCAGCAAGCTGGAGGACGTGGTCGGCCAGTTCGACCCGTCGCAGCCCGAGCAGCTCCAGGACGCCCTTCAGCAGGGCATGTTCCAGCCGGAGGACACGCCGGAGCAGAAGGCCGCCCTGGCCCGGCTGGAGACGGCTCTCGCGCTGGTCGAGGGCTGGGTGGACGCCGTGGTGCACGAGGCCGCGAAGTCCCGTCTGACCTCGGCGGACGCGCTGCGCGAGACGATGCGAAGGCGCCGTGCCTCCGGCGGTCCCGCCGAGCAGACGTTCGCCACACTCATCGGCCTGCAGCTGCGTCCGCGGCGGCTGCGTGACGCCTCGCGCCTGTGGGCGTCCCTCACCGACGCGCGCGGTCTCGACGGGCGCGACGCCCTGTGGGAGCACCCCGACATGCTGCCGACGGCCCAGGACCTGGACGACCCGGACGGCTTTGTGCACCACGAGCAGCTGGACTTCTCCGAACTGGACAAGATGCTCGGCGAGGCCGCGAAGGGCCCGCAGAAGCCCGCCGCGGACGCGGACGGCAAGGATGCGCCCGGCACCGGGGAGGCCGAGGGCCGCGAGGACGACGGCAAGGGTGACACCGACCGGTGAGCCTGTACGACGACGCCGTTCTCGTACTGAAGGGGTACGAGAACCCGGCGGGTCCGGACCAGGGCGAGCTGCGCCAGGGTTATCTCGACCATCTGGCACAGCATCCCGACGGCATGTGGAAGGCCTGCGAAGCGGGCCATCTGACGGCCAGCGCACTGGTCATCGACCCGGAGCACGGCCGGGTCCTGCTCACCCTCCACCGCAAGCTCCGGATGTGGCTGCAGATGGGCGGTCACTGCGAGCCGCAGGACGCGTCGCTCGCCGCGGCGGCGCTGCGGGAGGCGACCGAGGAGTCCGGCATCACCGGCCTGACCCTGCTCGCGGGCGGCCCGGTGACGCTGGACCGCCACCCGATCCCCGCGCCCTGCCACTGGCATCTGGACGTGCAGTACGCGGCGGTGGCGCCCTCGGGCGCGACGGAGCAGATCAGCGACGAGTCGCTGGACCTGCGCTGGTTCGCGTACGACGAGGTCGCCTCGGTGGCCGACGCATCGGTCGTACGGCTGATGGAGCGGACCCGCGCCGCGCTGGAGCAGCGCCGGTAGGAATGACCTGCGACACGGGTGAGGGGCGGTCTCCGCGGAGACCGCCCCTCACCCGTGTCGTGCGTGCCGGTGCGCTGTGGCTCAGTTCCAGGAGTTGTTCTGGTTCTGACCGTGGGCACCCTGCTGGCCCATGCCGTACTGGGCCCGGATGCCCTGGCCGACCTCGTGGTTCTGCGGGGGCAGCACCTCGCTCGGCTGGACCAGGGCGAAGCCCTGGCCGAGGAAGCTGAGCTCCCAGCCCTCGCCGGTGTTCCCACGCCGCCGCCAGACACCGGAGGAGTGTGTCTGAGCCTGCATCTGCACCCGCAGCGAGCTGGACCAGGCGACGATCGCGTCGGCGTCGGCGTTGACGTACTTGTCCGGCGTGACCTGCATCATCAGCGGCTGGCCCGAGGTCATCAGAGCGACCTTGCCGGTGCCGGAGATGTTGAGCTGGTACTTCCCGGTGCCCGAGATGCCGTACTGGCTGTCCACCGCGATGACCTCGGTGTGCAGCGAGGAGTCCAGCGCCAGGACGTAGGCGCTGTCCACCGTGATGCCGTCCCGGTCGACGTCCACCACGTGGATGTACTGCGCGAGGTTGGCGAGGTAGACGGTGCCCTGCCCGGAGCAGCGCATCAGGTCGAGGCCCTCACCGGTGTTCGCGCGGGCGCGGCGCTGCCCGTGCGACTGGTATTCGCCGTCGAACTCCATCAGACCCTGGTACGCGACCATGGCGCCCTTGCGGGCGAGGACGTCGTCGTGGCCGGTCAGCGAGACCCGCAGGAGCTGCGGGTTCTGGACGGTGTACCGGTCCTGGGACTGCTGTTCCGTGTAGCTGAAAAGCGGACTCTGCATGGTGTGTTCTCCTCCCCCGTCAGTTCCGGACCCGCAGGCGGTCGGTACTGTCCTCGCTCGGCTGCACGACGACGATGCCCTGGCCGGAGAACGCCATCTGGTACGCCTCGCCGCTGCCCCGCCCGATGAGCGAGGAGGCCTTGAAGCTGCGCTTTCCCTTCACCTTGAGGTTCGGGGACCACGCCACGAGGGCGTCCGGGTCGACGAAGGTCTCGTCCTCGCCGCGTCCGCAGTCGACGACGATCGGTGTGCCGCGCGAGGTGATGGCGACCCAGCCGGTGCCCGAGATGCAGACGTTCCACACGCCCTGGCCGGCGAACTTGGCGAGGCCCTTGACCCGCTCCACACCCCAGGTGAGATGACCGTCGAAGGCGAGGACGTTGGTGCCGTTGACCGAGAGGGAGTCGTTGTTGAGGTTGATGACGACCACATCGGCGCCGTAGTCGGCGAGGTAGAGCAGTCCGTCGCCGGCGCACTTCATGATCGGTGCACCCTCGCCGGTGATCCACTGGGAGGCGATCTGCCGGACGGCGGGCGGGTTGGGTTCGTACTGGATGAAGCCCTCGTACGCGACCATCGAGCCGGTACGTGCGTAGAGGTCCTGGCCGGTGGCCATGGCGACCTTGAGCATCGTGCGGCCGTGGTTCTCCATACGGGCCGTGACGGGGGTCGGGGCGTAGCCCGCGAGTTGCTGATTCATGACGGGCTCCCTCAGACCTCGTAGGGCTGGACGACGATGAAGTTGCCGGGAGCGCCCCGGAACTGGAGGTTCACGGTCTCCCCGCTGTGTCCCGGATACGCGTTGCGGCGCAGCCGGACCTGGCTGGAGATGATCACCTGGGACGCTGCCGACCAGGCCACGACGGCGTTGCAGTCGGCGAAGGTGGTCGGCGTGACGGGCAGGACGACGGGGACGCCGTGGGTCTTGACGATGACCGTGCCGGTGCCCTGGAACTGCATGGTGAACAGGGCGCCGCCGGGGATGCCGTGGCCCTCGATCCTGCGGACCTCGTGCTGCAGCGACTCGTCGAAGGCGAGGACGTTCTCCGCCGAGACGCAGATGCCGTCGCCCTGGAGCTCGATGGCGTGCAGATGGGAGCCGTCTTCGGCGAGGAAGACCTGTCCGCGGCCGGTGCAGCGCATCAGCTGCATTTCCTGGCCGGTGGCGTTGCCGACCATGCGGCCGGCGAAACCGGCGCCCTTGTAGCTGAAGTCGACCTTGCCCTGGTACATCACCATGCTGCCCTGGCGAGCGAGCACGGGCGTACCGCCCATGGTGAGGTCGACCCGCATGAGCTGCTGGTTCTGCGGCGTCCAGCGCTGACCGGTGGCGGTCTCCTTGTACGGCTGGAGTGCCGCCTGGAGACCGGCACCGGCCGCCGGCACCCCTTGCGGCACACCGGGCTGCTGCATGCCGGGAGGCTGCTGGCCGAACGGGGCGGGGGACTGCTGGCCGTACGGGGCGGCGGGGGGCGCCTGGCCGGGGACCTGCCCGAACTGCGGCTGCTGGGGCGGCTGGCCCGGCTGCCCGTACGGAGCCGGGGCGGGAGCGGGCGGCGGCACCGTGCCGCCCTGCGGTGCCAGCGGTGCCGCCATCGTCGGCGCCGCGTGCATCTGCTGCTGTGCGGGGGGCGGGGCCTGCGCTGCCGGAGCACCGAAGGACGGAGCAGGCTGCGGGGCCTGGGGCGCCTGCGGTGCGGCCGGGGCTCCGAAGGACGGGGCGGGGGCCGGTGCGGCCGCCTGGGCGGGCGGGGCGAACGACGGAGCCGCTGCCTGCGGCTGAGGTGCGGCGGGCGCCTCCTCGGCGACCTCGCCGCCGAAGTTCTTCAGCAGCGCTTCGAGGCCGCCGTCGAAGCCCTGGCCGACCGCGGCGAACCGCCAGACGTCCTTCAGATAGAAGTCGCCCAGCATCACCGCGCGCTCGGTGGTGAACTCCGAACCGTTGAAGGCGTACCTGACGACTTCCTCGCCGCCCGCGACGATCCGGATGTATCCGGGGCCGATCTGGGACATCTGCCCGGCCCCGTCGACCGTCGCGGTGAACGACAGCTTGTGGATGTTCGCCGGAATGCGGTCCAGGGTGACGCGGAACGACTCGGTGTCACCGGCCTGGGTACCGAGGAGCTGAATGGACTCCTCGGGCGATTTAGGCTGATTGAAGAAGATGAAATACCGGTCGTCGGAGAGCTGCTCATTGGCATCGAGGCCGAAGCAACTGATGTCAAAGGTCAGTCCCGGACCGGCGATCTGCACACCTACGTACAGATCCGTCCCCGGAGTGAGATCGCTGATCTTGGCCTTGTGGCCGCGTTGGAATTCCCTGGCCATGCGTAACGACCGTCCCCCATCCCGAATGTGAATGCGTCGCGCCAGGCTAACCGCAAAGTCCGACATCGAGCTAAGTCGGTACACACCCGGTACAGAATCGGTGGACGTCACTCACCGCGTGCGGCGGGCAGATGAGGCAGCCGGTCGGCCGCCACCACGCCCTCCAGGTAACCGCGTGCCCGCTCGGTACGGGGATACGCCTCCAGCAGCCGCCAGAAGCGCGGACCGTGGCCGGGGACGAGCAGGTGGGCCAGCTCATGGACCAGTACGTAGTCGACGACGTACTCGGGCATGCCCTGCAACCGGTGCGACAGACGGATGCTGCCCTCCGCCGGGGTGCAGGAGCCCCATCGGGTGTTCTGATTCGTCACCCACCGCACCGACGCCGGCCTGGCCCGGCCCTCGAAGTACTGGGCGGACAACCGCTCGGCCCGCTCGGCCAGTTCGCTGTCGCCGAAGATGCTCCTGCTCTCCTGCGCCGCGAGCTTGTCGAGCATCACGCTCACCCAGCGCTGTTCCTCGGCCTCCGACATCCGGGCCGGGATGAGCACGATGGTGCGGTCGCCCTCCCGGTAGGCGGAGACCGTTCTGCTGCGGCGATTGCTCCTGCGGACCTCGACCGCGCTCGTTGCCGAGGCGCGGGGCGGACGGTCTGCCGCGCTGCGCTGCTGGGTTCCGGCGCTGCGCGCGGGGGTCTCCCCGGCGAATCCGGGTGACGGGTCGGCGGGCACGCCACGACGTTACCCGGTGTCGGTGGGGGAAGTCCCGCCTCCGGGACGGTTCACGCTTGATCCACTCCACGGCATGCACCATTTGAACGACTAATACCCCATGCCTGTGGATAACTTTCTGCACGCTTCGACGCCTGCCTGCATTCTGACAACGGACCTCGCGAAGATCCGGGTCGCGGCCCGCGCACAGGAATCAAGAAACACAGACCGGGGGTAGCCGTGCATCCGATGTTGAAGCCCGCACTGCGCCGCGCATGGCGCAGCCGGGGCACCGTCCAATTCGGCGTGACTCACGCCCATGCGGTGAAGTTCGGCCCGCTCGATATCGCCACGGGCAGTTTTCTGGAACTGCTCGACGGAACGCGCGGCCTGCCGCTGCTGCGCGAGGAGGCCCGCACACTCGACCTGTCGGACCATCAAGTGGACACCTTGGTGGACCGTTTGGCGAACGCGGGGCTGATCGACGATGTGCGGTCCGCCGGCCCGGAGACCGATGCGTTACGCAACCGGCCCGACGCCCTGGACCGGCACCGCCCCGATCTGGCGTCGCTCTCCGTCGTCCATCCCGAACCGGGCGGCGGGATGCGGCGGCTGGCGGCCCGCCGGGCGATGCGCGTCCAGGTACGGGGGGCCGGCCGGGTCGGTGCCGCGATCGCGGCGGTGCTGTCCGGGTCCGGGGTGGGCCGGGTGGAGGTTCTGGACGGCGGCCACACCGAGCCGTGGGACGTCTCGCCCGGCGGGCTTCCGCCGGCGGCCGTCGGGGAGCGCAGGGACACCGCCGCCCGGCAGTTGGTGCGCAGATCCGCGGCGGGTCCCGCTCCCCGGGCGGCGGAGACGGCGGGTTCCCGGGCCGGTGGCGAGCCGGGGCTTTCGCTGATCGTGGTGGCCCCTCGCGACGGCCTCGCGGCGTACGTCCCCGACCCTCGGCCGGCCGAACCGTGGATCGCGTCGGGGACCCCTCATCTCTATACCGGGGTGATGGAGGCGACGGGATTCGTCGGGCCCCTGGTCCTGCCCGGGGGTACGGCCTGCGCCGGCTGCCTGGCACTGGACCGCGCGGGCCGTGACGAGGACTGGACCAGGATGCTGTCCCAGTGGCGGTCCGGGCGGCGAACTGCCGTGCAGGCCTGTGACCTGGGGCTGGCCACGGCGGTTGCGGGGCTCGCGGCCGCTCATGCGCTCTCCTTTCTGGACGGGGAGCTGCCCGCGAGCACGGGGACCCGCTGGGAGGCCGCGCTGCCGCTGTTGGACTGGCGGACCGAGCGGATGGGAGCGCAGCTCGGCTGTCCCTGCGGAGCGGCTGGGCACACTGAGAGGGAGCGCTCCTCCGGGACCGACGCGACGCAGGACACAATGGCCGGGTAACCGCCGCACGCGGTACGGCAGTCTGGGATTTGGAGGGGCTCATGTCTGATCTACCCCGGGGGGCGGTCACCCGTACCGCCAAGTTGGCCGCCCTGCCTCTGGGCTTCGCCGGCCGCGCGACGTGGGGTCTGGGCAAGCGGATCGGCGGGAGATCGGCGGAGCTGGTCGCCCGGGAGGTGCAGCAGCGCACCGCGGACCAGTTGTTCAAGGTCCTGGGCGAGTTGAAGGGCGGGGCGATGAAGCTCGGGCAGGCTCTGTCCGTCTTCGAGTCGGCACTGCCCGAGGAGGTCGCCGGACCGTACCGGGCGGCGCTCACCAAGCTGCAGGAAGCCGCACCGCCCATGCCCAGTGGCACCGTCCACGCGGTGCTGGAGGAGCGGCTCGGCGAGGACTGGCGGGAGTTGTTCCTCGAATTCGAGGACAAGCCGTCGGCCGCCGCCTCGATCGGTCAGGTGCACCGGGCGGTGTGGCACGAC
The DNA here is from genome assembly GCF_035918155.1 of Streptomyces sp. NBC_01591. Taxonomy (NCBI): domain Bacteria; kingdom Bacillati; phylum Actinomycetota; class Actinomycetes; order Kitasatosporales; family Streptomycetaceae; genus Streptomyces; species Streptomyces sp. NBC_01591. Next base: position 5,839,597 of record NZ_CP109327.1, on the reverse strand, counting down.
GGACGGAACGTCGCGGTGAAGGTGCAGTATCCGGGCGCCGGGGAGGCGCTGCTCTCGGATCTGACCCAACTCAGCAGATTCGCCCGCCTGCTCGGCCCGTTGATTCCCGGAATGGACATCAAACCGCTCATCACGGAGCTGCGTGACCGGGTCTCGGAGGAGCTGGACTACGAGCAGGAGGCACGGTCGCAGCGGGATCACGCCGAGGAGTTCGCGGACGACCCGGATGTCGTGATCCCCGGTGTGGTGCACCAGTCCGACCAGGTGTTGGTGACGGAGTGGATGGACGGTGTTCCGCTGGCCGACGTGATCGCGGAGGGCACGCCGGAGCAGCGGGACCGGGCCGGTCAGTTGCTGGCGCGCTTCCTCTTCTCGGGGCCCGCGCGCACCGGTCTGCTGCACGCGGACCCACATCCGGGCAACTTCCGGCTGCTGCCCCCGGACGAGGAGACCGGCGATGACGGGCAGTGGCGGCTCGGAGTGCTCGACTTCGGGACGGTGGACCGGCTGCCGGGCGGTCTGCCGCAGACCATCGGGGACTCCCTGCGGCTGACGCTGGCGGGCGATGCGGAGGCGGTGTACGAGCGGTTGCGCGAGGAGGGGTTCGTCAAGGACTCGATCGACCTCGACCCGGATGCGGTGCTCGACTACCTACTCCCGATCATCGAGCCGGCGCAGGTGGAGGAGTTCAGGTTCACCCGGAGCTGGCTGCGCAATCAGGCGGCGCGGATCGCGGATCCCCGCTCCCCCGCGCACCAGCTCGGCAAGCAGTTGAATCTGCCACCCGCCTATCTGCTGATACACCGGGTGACGTTGAGCACGATCGGGGTGCTGTGCCAGCTGGATGCGACGGTGCGGCTGCGCGACGAGCTCGAATCCTGGTTGCCGGGTTTTCTGTCGGCCGACGAGCAGGTGCCCGCGGTGCAGGAGTTGGCGGGCGACGCGCCCTCCGGCGCGTAGGTCAGGGCGTCACGGCCGGCTGTGTTCCCGCCGGGCAGGTCACCACCGGGGTCACCACCAGGCGGAGTCCAGACGGCTCTCGATCGCCCTGATATGGGTGCGGGCGCACTCTTCGCAGAAGTACTGGCGTCTGCCGTTCTCCACGGAGCAGATCCAGGTCGGCGCTGCGGCCTCGCTGTCGGCGGAGGTACCGCACAGGGCACAGGTGACGACTGCGGTGTCCTTCTGCGCGGGTTGCTGAATCCGGTGATGGGTCTCCTCGTCCACATCGTGACGATAGCGCCGTCGCCGCCCCGCCGCGCGGCACCACCACACAGCACGACCGCGGGGCCGACCCGTTCGGACCGGCCCCGCGGAAGGGGTACTGACTATGGGTACTGGTTGCTGCCGGGCAGAGCGGCTGCCCGGCAGCGGGTGCTGCTGGTGTTCGGCCTGACTAGTGCATGACCGCCATGGCCAGCGCTCGGCGGGCGCGCATCGAGGCACGCTCGGCCCGGCGCTGCATCCGGCGCGCGGTGACCAGGCGCACGGCCTGGCGCTGCGAGTCGGCCTCCCTCAGGCGGTCGTGCATATGAGCACGAGCCAGGGCTTCTGGGATGAGTTGCATCTCGCGGGTCCTGTTCTGACGCGAGTCGTTCGCGCCGATGATCGTGACGTTCGGTGTTGCGGAGCCGACGGGCTCATTGGTGGGGATGGACATTGCTGCCTGATTTCGGGGATCGTGGGTGTGGGGACGGTCGATGGTTCCGATGCGCTTCATGGGTTTGGGGGCCGTGACCCCCAGTCCGGCGGTCACGCCGCGACCGGGTTCTTGCGCGGACGGCCACGCGGCCGCTTGCGAGCGACGACGACGCCCTGGATGAAGAGCTCACCGCCCCAGACGCCCCACGGCTCACGACGCTCCTTGGCGCCCGCGAGGCAGGCCTCGACGAGCGGGCAGGTGCGGCAGAGGGACTTGGCGTACTCGACGTCGGCGGGCGACTCCGCGAAGAAGACCTCCGGGTCGTAGGAGCGGCACGGGACGGGCACGCCGAGGTTCTCGATGGCGTCGTCGAGCGCGGTGAGCGCAGTGAGGGGGATCAAGGTGGAGTCCTCCGTGAGGCCGGGCGGCGGGATCGTGTCGGAAGGCGGTACGGACGGGGCGTGCGCTTCGAGTTGCACGGTGGGTGGTGTCCTCGTCTGGTCGTTCCGGCCTGTTGGCCGGGTGGCGGCTGGTACCGGGTGTTGCTTGTCCCGAGGCTCCTTCGCGCTGTCTCGTCCGTTCGGACAAAACAAAAGGGCCGCGGATCCCGAGTGGGGTTCCGCGGCCCTGAAGGCGCCGGCCTGATGGTGGATCAGGCTGGATCACTCCAGGGTTCAGGCCCACGGAAGGCCCACATCGTGTGGTGCTGCATCGTCTGCTTCTTGGCGCCGGATTCCGCTCCCGCACCGACGGCCGCAAAGGCATAGGCCTGGGCCTGTCCCTTCGCTACTGCTGCTGCCGGTGCCTGAGCCGGTCGCTCATTGCGCTCCCGCACGGGGAGGCTCGCCGGAGACAGCGGACGGGCGGCAGAAATGCCGGACAGACCGGTGCCACGGAGCGAGGACTCGGAAGAGCAGGCGAGGCCGAGCGAGCAGGCGGAGACGACCGAAAGATCGGTCATTTTGTTGGTCTTGATGATGCTGATCACTTCAATCGCCTCCTCTCGGCGTCTCGGGCGGACCGGCGGGCCGATCCTACGTATTCGGATAAGTACAGCACAGGACCAGGGCTTCAGAGAAGTCGCTGTTCCCGTGGTTAAGAACCTATGGTGATGACTGGGGCAGGCGCAAACTATTTTTTCGACGAGTTTTTCTCACACCTCGTCAGCCGCCTTCCCGAGCACCTCTTCTACCGTCTCACCTGTACAAATGGCCAGGACAGCGGTTCCGAACCGGCCCAGCTTCCGCGCGCCGACCCCGGAGATCACCGCCAGTTCGCCCTCGCTGCCCGGTACGGCCTCGGCGATCGCCATCAGTGTCTTGTCGGTGAACACGCAGTACGCGGGCTGACCGATCTCCTTCGCCCTGACCGCCCGCCAGTCGCGAAGCCTCTCGTACAGCGCCTCGTCCATGTCGGAGGGGCAGTCCTCGCAGCGCATCAGCTTCATCTCGCCGGCGTCGGTGAGGGTCTTGCCGCAGACCCGGCACCGGGCAGGGCCGCGACGGCTGCGCTTGGCGACCGGTCCCGGGCCTCGTTCGATCCCGCCGCCGGCCGCGCCGCGCGTGCCGAGAGGCACCGAGCCCGGGCGCAGGCCGTTGAGGAAGCGGCTCGGGCGTCGTCCGGCGCGGCCGCCGGGCGAGCGGGAGAGCGACCACGACAGCGAGAGGTGGAGGCGGGCACGGGTGACGCCGACGTACAGCAGCCGGCGCTCCTCCTCGATCTGCTCGTCGGTCTTGGCGTAGGTGATCGGCATCATGCCCTCGGTCAGGCCGACCAGGAACACGGCGTCCCACTCCAGGCCCTTCGCCGAGTGGAGCGAGGCGAGGGTGACTCCCTGGACCGTGGGTGCGTGCTGGGCGGCGGCTCGCTCGTCGAGCTCCGCCACCAGGTCGGAGAGGGTCGCGCCCGGCCTGGCCCGTTCGAAGTCCTCGGCAAGCCGGACGAGAGCTGCCAGGGATTCCCAGCGGTCGCGCACCGCCCCTGAACCCGCAGGGGGCTCCGTGGTCCATCCCTTGGTGGAGAGCACCGCGCGCACTTCCGCGGGCAGTCCTTCCGCGTCGTCGAGCAGGGAGTCGTTGCCTCCGGCACGGGCGGCGCCGCGCAGGGCGACGCCCGCCTCCCGCACCTCCGCCCGTTCGAAGAAGCGCTCCGCGCCGCGCAGCTGGTACGGCACGCCCGCGTCCGCCAGGGCCTGCTCGTAGACCTCGGACTGGGAGTTGACCCGGTAGAGCACGGCGATCTCGCCGGCCGGGACTCCCGCGGCGATCAGATCGCGGATCCGGCGGGCGGTGCCCTCGGCCTCCGAGGGCTCGTCCGCGTACTCCGTGTAGGCGGGCTCGGGGCCGGGCTCGCGCTGCGAGACCAGTTCGAGCCGGTGCTCCGCGGCGCGGCCGCGGGCCTGGCCGAGCAGTCCGTTGGCCAGATGGACGACCTGTGGCGTGGAGCGGTAGTCCCGGACGAGCTTGACCACGGTCGCGTTGGGATGGCGGGTGCGGAAGTTCAGCAGGTGGTCGGGGGTGGCTCCGGTGAAGGAGTAGATCGTCTGGCTGGCGTCGCCGACGACGCACAGGGTGTCCCGGTCGCCGAGCCAGAGGTCGAGCAGCCGCTGCTGGAGCGGGCTGACGTCCTGGTACTCGTCGACGACGAAGTGCTGGTACTGGCGGCGGACGTGGTCGGCGATGTCGTGGCGGTCCTGGAGGATGGCGACGGTGAGAAGCAGCACGTCCTCGAAGTCGATCACCGAGCGGTCGCGCTTCAGCTCCTCGTACGTCGCGTAGATCTGGGAGATCTCGGCCGGATCGCGCGGGGCGTCGCGCTGGGTCTTCGCGACCACGGCCGGGTAGTCGGCGGGCACGGTCTGGGTGACCTTGGACCACTCGATCTCGCTGGTGACGTCCCGCAGCTCGTTGCGGTCGAGCCGGATGCGGCAGCGGGCCGCGGCCTCGGCGACCAGCTGGACCTTGCGCTCCAGCAGCCGGGGCAGGTCGCCACCGACCGCTTTGGGCCAGAAGTACTGGAGCTGGCGCAGGGCGGCGGAGTGGAACGTCCGTGCCTGGACCCCTCCCGCACCGAGCTGGCGCAGCCGTCCGCGCATCTCACCGGCGGCCCGGTTGGTGAACGTGACGGCAAGCACACTCGTCGGCTGAAGTATCCCGGCGCGCACCCCGTACGCGATGCGATGGGTAATCGCGCGCGTCTTGCCCGTACCGGCTCCGGCCAGCACACACACCGGGCCGTGCAGGGCCGTGGCGACCTCGCGCTGCTCGGGGTCCAGGCCGTCGAGCACGGCGTCGGCCGACTCGGGGACCTGCGGGAAAAGGGAGGAATGCGTTGCTGCTGTCACCCCGCCATGCTGCCAGGTCGGGAGAGGCGGACGCGGAGGTTGTCCACAGGGGGGCCGCATCTGTCGTACTAATGCGGGGTGGCGGCCCGGCTGATGCTGGGGAGCGTGTCCCGGTCGGCGCGGGGTGGCGGCGGGAATGGTGGTTGCCTCGCGTACGTTCCCTTTCCGTGCGGCGACGCACGGTCCAGCTTCTCCGCGTGACGGATGAGACGGATGCGACAGACGAGTCTGAGAAGACTGACGAGACCAAGGAGCGCGAAGACATGGCGGGCACTGTGACGATGTACAGCACCACGTGGTGCGGCTACTGCCGTCGGCTGAAGAGCCAGATGGACCGCGAGGGCATCACGTACAACGAGATCAACATCGAGCAGGACCCGCAGTCCGCGGCCTTCGTCGAGAAGGCCAACGGGGGCAACCAGACCGTTCCCACCGTCCTGGTGGTCGGCTCCACGGGTACCGAGGCCGTCATGACCAACCCGTCCCTGGCGCAGGTGAAGCAGGCGCTCGCCGTCTGATCCCGCCGCTCCCGCAGTACGGGAACGCCCCCTCCGGTGTTCGACCGGAGGGGGCGTTCCCGTACGGGTCCGGGGTCAGCCGACGCTGCCCGGCTTCGGCAGCGGCTTGCCGTACCAGAGCTCGATCAGGCGGGCCGCGATCGAGATGCCGAACGGGGGCAGGATCTCGCCCGATTCGAAGGCGGCCTTCAGGTCCTCGCGGGAGAACCAGCGGGCCTCCTCGATCTCCTCGCCGTCCACATTGATCTCGGCCGAGGTGGCCCGTGCCATGAAACCGAGCATCAGACTCGACGGGAACGGCCAGGGCTGGCTGGCGATGTACTCCACCTCACCGACCGTGACCCCCGCCTCCTCGAACACCTCGCGCGCCACGGACTGCTCGATCGACTCCCCCGGCTCGACGAAGCCCGCGAGCGTCGAGAAGCGGCCCTCGGGCCAGTGCACCTGGCGGCCCAGCAGGGCGCGGTCCTGATCGTCCGTCACGAGCATGATCACCGCGGGGTCGGTACGCGGGTAGTGCTCGGCTCCGCAGGCCGGGCAGCGGCGGATGTGGCCGGCCGCCGCGATGACCGTGCGCTCGCCGCAGCGGGAGCAGAAGCGGTGCAGGCGCTGCCAGTTCTCCAGGGCCACCGCGTGCACCATCAGGCCCGCGTCGCGCGGGCCGAGCAGCAGACCGGCCTCGCGCAGGCCGGCCGGACGGGCCGGCTGGTCCATGCGGCCGGGCAGGGAGTCCTTCTGGAGCGCGAAGTAGCTCACGCCGTCCTCGTCGGTGCCGAGGAAGTAGCGGTGGGTCTCGGTGACCGGGGCCTCGAAGGCCGGGGTCATGACGATCTCCGTACCGCCGTCGGCGGTGTCGTCGATCAGCACCTGGCCGCCGGAGACGACGAACACGCGGGTGGTCGGGTGGCTCCACGCGGCGGACAGCCATGCCTCGTCGAGGCGGTGGTGCGCCGCGCGGTCGATGCCGCTGGGCGCGGTGAGACCGATGGGCCGGTCTGCGGTGGCGTTGTCGAAGGTGCTCACAGGTGCTTCCTACTCCCCCGGGATGGTTCGGGTGTTCAGAGGATTCAGCGAAGTGCGGCGGCCAGTTCGCCCCACAGGTGCGCTGTTGTCTCCACGCCCTTGAGCAGAAGGTCGAGCTCGACCTTCTCGTTGGGGGCGTGCCAGCCGTCGGACGGTACGGAGATGCCCAGGAAGAGAACGGGTACGCCGAGCGCGTCCTGGAGGTCGGCGGCGGGTCCCGAGCCCCCTTCGCGGGTGAAGAGGATCTTCTGGCCGAAGGCCCGTCCCATGGCGCGGGCCACGGCCTGCAGGGCGGGGTGGTCCAGCGGGGTCAGGCAGGGGCGGGTGGCCGGAGCGAAGGTGATCCGGTGCCGGACACCGGCCGGGACCTGCGCCTCGGCCCAGGCCCGGACCACCTGCTGGATGCGGTCGGGGTCCTGGCCCGCGACCAGCCGGAAGCTGATCTTCACCAGGGCGGAGGACGGGATGATCGTCTTGCTTCCGGCGCCCTGGTAGCCGCCGCCGATGCCGTTGACCTCCGCGGTGGGGCGGGCCCAGATGCGTTCGAGCGTGGAGTAGCCGGCCTCGCCCGATGCCGCGCGGGACCTGGCGGTGCGCAGCCAGGTGGCCTCGTCGAAGGGCAGCTCGGCGAAGAGCGCGCGCTCGGTGTCGGTGAGTTCGGCCACACCGTCGTAGAAACCGGGGATCGCGACCCGGCCGTCCGCGTCGTGCAGTGCGGCGACGAGCCGGGCGACGGCGGTCGCCGGGTTGGGGACCGCGCCGCCGAACGAACCGGAGTGGATGTCCTGCTCGGGGCCGTACAGCTCGATCTCGCACTCGGCGAGGCCGCGCATGCCGGTGCAGACCGTGGGGGTCGTCTCGTCCCACATGCCGGTGTCGGAGACGATCACCGCGTCGGCGGCGAGCCGGGCGGCCCGCTCCTCGACCAGAGCGCGGAAGTTCGGCGAGCCGGACTCCTCCTCACCCTCGATCAGGAGCTTGAGGTTGACGGCGGGGGCAGTGCGGCCGGTGGTCGCGAGGTGCGCCCGGACGCCGAGGGTGTGGAAGAACACCTGCCCCTTGTCGTCGGCGGCGCCCCTGCCGTACATGCGGCCGTCGCGGATCACCGGCTCGAACGGGTCGGTGTCCCAGCCGTCCTCGCGGGCGGCGGGCTGTACGTCGTGGTGCCCGTAGACGAGGACGGTCGGGGCGTCCGGGTCGTCGGACGGCCAGTGGGCGAAGACCGCGGGGGCTCCGGGCGTCTCCCAGATCTCGGTGACCGGGAAGCCGGTCTCCTCGAGCTTGGCGGACAGCCACTCGGCGCTGCGTCGTACGTCCCCGTCGTGCTCCGGCTGAGCGGAAACGGACGGGATGCGCAGCCAGGCGGCGAGGTCGTCCAGGAAGGCTGTGCGGTGCTGCTCGGTGTACGTACGGACGGCGCTGTCCGGGGTGTCGCTCATGGCCTTGAGCCTAGTGCCTCGCCCGGCGGGGTCTTCCCGCCCCATGGTGGCCGGGGGCGGGTCCGGGCCTGATCCGCCGTACGGGCCCTACACCGTGGGCGGTGGCTCGTCCAGCAGGATCCGTTCCAGTTCCGCCCGGCCCGGGAGGCGGGTGGGGTGGACGGTCTCGCCGCTGCGCACGTACAGGAACGTGGCGGTGACGTCGGTGAGCGGCAGATCGTGCAGTTCCGCCCAGGCCAGTCGGTAGACCGCGAGCTGGAGGGGGTCGGCGGTGTTGGTGCGGGTGGTCTTCCAGTCGACGATCTCGTACGTGTCCCCGGTGCGGTACACCGCGTCGATGCGGCCCCGGATGACCCGGCCGGCCAGGGTGATCTGGAACGGCGTCTCGACGCGGTACGGGGTGCGGCGGGCGTACGGGGTGCGCTCGAAGGCCTCCTTGAGTGCGGCGAGGTCGCGCTCGTCGGCGATCTCGGCGTCGCTCCCGTCTCCGCCGGGCAGCTCGTCGGGCCCGAGCATGGGCAGCGGCAGCTCCTCGAAGCGGGACTCCACCCAGGCGTGGAAGCGGGTGCCCCGGCGGGCCGCCGGCTGCGGCGGCCGCGGCATGGGCCGGGCCAGCTCCTGGGCGAAGCCGTCGGGGTCGTCGGCCAGGCGCAGCAGCTGGGTGGCGGAGAGCGACGCGGGTACGAGGACGTCGCGCACGGTGGCGCGGGCGCGACGCAGTTCGCCGGTGAGGGCGTCGAGGTCGCGGTCCCAGGAGGCGAGGGTGCGGGCTTCCTCGGGGGTGAGGCGGCGCTCCCCGGGGGGTTCGGGAGTGCGGGCCGCGGGGACGTGCGGCGTGGAGGCGGGGGTCGGAGGGGGCTCCGTCGCCAGCACGTTCCAGTCGTCGGCCTCGTCGGGGAACGGGGCCTCGTCGGGGTACGCCTCGTCGTCCGGGAACGGGGCGTCGTAAGGGGCGTCGTACCCGTCGGCGTACGGCTCCGGGGCCTCGGGCAGCGACTCGTACGCATCCGGCACGCCCCCTGCCGTGGCCAGGGCCTCCAGGTGCGCCATCACCGTGTCCGCGGCGGCCCTGCGGCGGGTCAGCGCGGTGTCGTCGAGGGGAAGCGGCCACGCCTGGTCGGCGGCCTTCCGGTCGAGCGCCGGGTTCTTCTCGTCCTCGGCCGGTTCGTCGGCCCAGGCCTCGATCTCGCCGTGTCCGGCCGCGCAGTGCTCGTACAAGGCGTGCAGGAAGTCTGACGGGCCGCGCGGCTTCTTCTGGGACGGGCCCCACCAGTGGCCGGAGCCGAGCAGCAGGGTGCGGGGTCTGGTGAAGGTGACGTAGCCCAGGCGGAGCTCCTCGGTGTGCTGGTGCTCCTTCATCTCCTCCTTGAACGCCTTGAGCCCCTTGGCGTCCCAGGAGTGGACATCGGGGAGGGTCGCCCGGTCCCCGCGCAGGGCGTGCGGGAGGACCTTGGACTGGGCGGTCCAGGCGTCGCGGGACTGGCCGCTGGGGAACTGGCCGGTGACCAGGCCGGGCACGGCGACGACGTCCCACTCCAGGCCCTTGGACTTGTGGGCGGTGAGGACCTTGACGGTGTTCTCGCCGCCGGGCAGGGCGTTGTCCAGGCCCTTCTCGTACTGGACGGCGGTGCGCAGGAAGCCGAGGAAGGCGAGGAGGGTGGCCTCGCCGTCGACGGCGGCGAAGCGGGCCGCGACATCGAGGAAGTTGGCGAGGGTCTCGCGGCGGCGGGCGGCCAGGGCCTGCGGCGACGCGGAGAGCTCAACCTCCAGGCCGGTGGTGGCGAGGACCCGGTGCAGCACGTCCATCAACGGGTCGGCCAGCGAGCGGCGCAGGTCGCGCAGCTCGGCGGCGAGGCGGGCGAAGCGGATGCGGGCCTCGGTGGAGAACGGAAGGCCGTCGTCCTCCTTGCCGCCCGATTCGAGGAAGGTGTCCAGCGCGTCGGCGAGCGAGATCACCTCGGCCGGGTCGATGCCCTCGACGGCCTCGGCGAGGCGGCGGTCGGGGTCGAAGTCCTCGTCGTCGCCATGGGCGGCGCGGTGGACGAGGAGCCGGGCCCGGCGGCCGAGCAGGGCCAGGTCGCGGGGGCCGATCCGCCAGCGGGGGCCGGTGAGCAACCTGACCAGGGAGGCGTTGGCGCCCGGGTCCTGGAGCACCTCGCAGACGGCGACGAGGTCGGCGACCTCGGGAAGGTGGAGCAGCCCGGACAGGCCGACGACCTCGACCGGGATGTCGCGGGCCACCAGCGCGGCCTGGATCTCCGGGAAGTCCCCCGCGGTGCGGCACAGGACGGCGATCTCGCCGGGTGCCTTGCCGGTCCGCACCAGGTGGGCGATCGAGTCGGCGAGCCAGTCGATCTCCTCGGCGTGGGTACGGAGCAGCGCGCAGCGGACGATGCCGTCGCGCTCGGCGCCGGGGGCGGGGCGCAGCGCCTCGACGCCCTCGTGCATGGCGCGCAGCGGTGCGGCGAGGCCGTTGGCGAGGTGCAGGAGTCGGCCGCCGCTGCGACGGTTCTCGCTGAGGGAGTAGCGGGTGGCGGGGGTGCCGTCGGCGTGCGGGAAGTGGAGCGGGAAGTCGTCGAGGTTGGCGACGGAGGCGCCGCGCCAGCCGTAGATCGCCTGGCAGGGGTCGCCGACGGCGGTGACGGCATGCCCGGTCGTTCCCTCGGGGCCGCTGCCGAAGAGGGCGGAGAGCAGCAGGCGCTGGGCGACGGAGGTGTCCTGGTACTCGTCGAGCAGCACGACCCGGAATTCGTCGCGCAGGATCGTGCCGACCTCGGGGCGGGTGAGCGCCAGCTCGGCGGAGAGGGCGATCTGGTCGCCGAAGTCGAGGAGGTCGCGGCTCTTCTTGACCTCGCGGTAGCGCCGGGTCAGCTGGAGCAGCTCGCGGCGGGACTCGGCGGTCTCGGGGATCCTGCGCAGCTCGGCGTTGCTGAGCTTGGCGGTCTCCAGCGTACGGAGCAGCTCCGTGTCGTACCCGGCGAGCTGTTCGGGGCGTACGAGGTGTTCGGCGAGCTCGGCGTCGAGGGCCAGCAGGTCGCTGACGAGGGTGGGGAACGACCTGGTCAGGGCCGGGTAGGGGCCGGGGGCCTCGCGCAGTACGCGGGCGGCGAGCTGGTAGCGGGTGGCGTCGGCGAGGAGGCGGGTGGTGGGTTCGAGTCCGATGCGCAGCCCGTGTTCGGTGAGGAGCCGGCCGGCGAACGCGTGGTACGTGGAGATGCTGGGCTCGCCCGGGGGGTTGTCCGGGTCGATGGCGTCCGGATCGGTGACCCCGGCCGCGATCAGGGCCTTGCGGACGCGCTCGGCGAGCTCACCGGCCGCCTTGTTGGTGAACGTGAGCCCGAGGACCTGCTCCGGGGCGACCTGGCCGGTGCCCACCAGCCACACCACGCGGGCCGCCATCACCGTGGTCTTCCCGGACCCGGCTCCGGCCACGATCACCTGCGGGGCGGGCGGCGCGGTGATGCAGGCCGTCTGCTCCGGGGTGAACGGGATCCCGAGGAGCTCCTTGAGCTGCTCGGGATCGGTGATACGTGAGGACACCCCAGAAAGGCTAACCGGACGCACTGACAACGCATGGACGACGACGTGCGGGCCACCGGAACGGCGACGATGTGCGGGCCACCGGATGCCCGGCGCCCCGCTCGCTCCAGGAGGTGCCCCGCTCACTCCAGGATGTGGCGGCCCTCCGGCTGTGCGCTGCACGAGGCCCGGAAGGCGCAGTGCGTGCAGTGCTGGCCGGTCGTGGGGGTGAAGCGCTCGTCCAGGACCCGGCCGGCGGCGGTGGCCAGCAGGTCGGAGACCCATTCACCGGCAAGCGGTTCCTGCGCCTGCACCTTGGGGTGGGCATCGCCGCCCTCCTTCTTGGCGGCGGGCTGGCGCAGCTGTACGAGTTCGGCGCCGCCGGACTCGGGACGGCGGCCGTCGAAGACCTCGTCGACGGCGCCTTCCCGGACGGCCAGCTGGTACACGGCGAGCTGGGGGTGGCGGGCGACCTCGTCCTTGGTCGGGGACTGCTTGCCGGTCTTGAAGTCGACGACGTACGCCCGGCCCTCGGCGTCCTGTTCGACCCGGTCCATGGAGCCCCGGATGCGCACCTCGTACTCCCCCGCCTCCAGCGTCACGTCGAAGTCGTGCTCGCTCGCGGCGGGGGTGCGGCCGGTGCGGTCCATGACGTGCCAGCGCAGGAAGCGTTCGAGGGCGGCCCGTGCCTGTTCCTTCTCCTGCCGGGACTTCCAGGGGGCGTCGAAGACGAGCCCGTCCCAGACCGAGTCCAGCCGCTCCATCAGGACGGCGAGATCGGCGGGGGTACGTCCGGAGGCCACCTCGTCGGCGAGTACGTGGACGACGTTGCCGAAGCCCTGGGCCGCCGTCGCCGGGGCGTCCGCCTTCACCTCGCGGCCGAGGAACCACTGGAGCGCGCAGGTGTTGGCGAGCTGGTCGAGCGCGCTGCCGGAGAGGGTCACGGGCTGGTCCCGGTCGCGGAGCGGGACGGCGGAGCGGGTCGGTTCGTACAGGCCCCACCAGCGGTAGGGGTGGGCCGCGGGGACGAGCGGCTGGCCCTCGTCGTCGGTGAGCGCGGCGAGGCGGGCGAGGCGGCGGGCGGCCTCCTCGCGCAGGGCGTCGGAGGCTTCGGGGTCGACGGTGGTGGCGCGGAGTTCGGCGACGAGCGCGGCGACGGCGAGGGGACGGCGCGGCCGGCCGGTGACATCGCGCGGTTCGGCGCCGAGCTCGGTGAGGAAGCGGGACGGCTGGTCGCCGTCGTCGGCGGGCGCCTTCACCGCGGTGACGACCAGGTGTTCGCGGGCACGGGTCGCCGCGACGTAGAAGAGCCGGCGCTCCTCGGCGAGGAGGGCGCCGGGGGTGAGCGGTTCGGCCAGACCGTCGCGGCCGATCCGGTCCGCCTCCAGCAGCGAACCGCGGCGGCGCAGGTCCGGCCAGAGCCCCTCCTGCACACCTGCGACGACGACGAGGCGCCACTCCAGGCCCTTGGAACGGTGCGCGGTCATCAGCCGTACGGCGTCGGGGCGCACCGCCCGCCGGGAGAGGGTGTCGGCGGCGATGTCCTGGGCGTCGACCTCCTCCAGGAAGTTGAGCGCGCCGCGCCCGCCGGTGCGTTCCTCGGCGCGGGCCGCGGTGTCGAAGAGCGCGCAGACGGCGTCGAGGTCGCGGTCGGCGTTGCGTCCGCCCGCGCCGCCGCGCAGCGCGGCACGCTCCAGCCGGCCCGGCCACGGGGTGCCCGACCACAGCGCCCACAGCGCCTCCTCCGCGGTGCCGCCGCCTTCGAGCAGCTCGCGCGCCTTGCGCAGGAGCGCGCCGAGGCGCTGGGCACCGCGGGCGTACGCCGGATCGTGCGCGACGAGCCGTTCGGGCTCGGCGAGCGCTCGGGCCAGCAGGTCGCCGGAGGGTGCCGGTACGCGGTTCCCGGCGGCCCGCTCCTCGTCGCGCAGGGCGCGGCCGAGGCGGCGCAGGTCGGCCGCGTCCATGGAGCCGAGGGGGGAGGCGAGAAGGGCCAGGGCGGTCTCGGTGTCCAGCCAGGAGGGCGCCTCCGCGCCCTCGCCCGCCGCTTCCACACCTTCCGCCGCCTCCGGAGCCTCCCCCGCGCACGGCGTCTCCGGAGCCTCCTCCGCGCCCGGCGCACCCCGGCGCAGGGCCGCCGTGGCGACCGCGCGCAGAGCTGTCAGGAGCGGGGCCACCGCCGGTTCATGGCGCAGGGGAAGGTCGTCCCCGTCGACCTCCAGGGGCACGCCCGCCGACGTCAGGGCGCGGCGCAGCGAGGGGATCGTGCGGCCTCCGGCTCGTACGAGCACCGCCATCTCGTTCCACGGGACGCCGTCCTCCAGATGTGCCCGGCGCAGCAGATCGGCGATGTTGTCCAGCTCGGTGGAGGCGGTCGGGTAGGTGTACGCCTCCACGCTGCCGCCCTCGCGGACCGCGGCGAGCTCGCGGTGGGCGCGAACCTTCGCCGCGGGCAGCCGGGTCAGCGGCATCCGGCGGGTGAGCAGCCGGGTGGCGGCCAGCAGCTGTCCGCCGGAACGCCGCGAGGTGGTGAGCACGCCGACCGGGGCCGGAGCACCGTCCGCCCGCCGGAACGTCTCCGGGAAGTCGAGGATGCCGTTCACATCGGCGCCCCGGAACGCGTAGATCGACTGGTCCGGGTCGCCGAAGGCGATCAGGTCCCGGCCGCCCCCGGCGCCCGGGGCGCTCCCCCGGTTGCCGGCCAGCGCGTGCAGCAGCCGTACCTGCGCCGGGTCCGTGTCCTGGTACTCGTCCACGAACACCGCGTCGTACTGCCCCGCGAGCAGCGCCGACACCTCGGGGCGCTCCGCGAGCAGCACGGCCCGGTGCACCAGCTCCGCGTAGTCCAGCACTCCCTGCGCGTCCAGCACGTCCAGGTACTCGGCCAGGAACTCGGCGGCGGCGCCCCAGTCCGGCCGGCCGGTGCGGCGGGCGAAGGCGGCCAGCGCGTCCGGCCCCAGGCCCAGCTCACGGCTGCGGGCCAGCACCGCCCGTACCTCGTCGGCGAAGCCACGGGTGGTCAGGCAGGCCCGCAGCTCGTCGGGCCAGCGGATGTGCGCAAAGCCGTCCCGCTCCAGTTCGAGCTGGCCGGCGAGCAAATCGCGGACGGTGACGTCCTGCTCCGGCCCGGAGAGCAGCCGCATCGGTTCGGCGAAGAGGTCGGCGTCCTGGTGGGCGCGGACCAGTGCGTAACAGAAGGAGTGGAACGTGGTGGCCTGCGGGCCGCGGGCGGCGCCGAGGCGGGCGGCCATCCGGTCGCGCAGCTCCACGGCGGCCTGGCGGCTGAAGGTGAGCACCAGGACGCGGGCCGGGTCGCCGCCCCGCGCGATGCATGCGGCGACCGCCTCGACGAGGGTGGTCGTCTTGCCGGTGCCGGGTCCGGCGAGCACCAGGAGCGGGCCGCCGGGGTGATCAACCACCGCGCGTTGCGCTGCGTCCAGGAGAGGAGGGTCCACGGAGCCCGGCGGGGTGCGCACCAGTCGGTACGCGCCCGCGGCCCGCTGCCGTGTCTGACGGTGCGGACTGTGCCGGGTGAAGGAGGAGGAGCTCACGTGGATCGCCGGTCCTGGTGGGTGTACTGATGCTGAGGATGCGGTGCGTGCCGCGAACTTACGAAGCTACGCCAGCGGCGGCGCGATACGGGACGGGTGCGCTGCGTGCCTCGTCACGTTCCGGGGCGCGGACGCCGTTGCGTGTCTGGCCCGGCGCACGGCCGTGCTTTCCGTCACTCCGCGCGGCCACGATCCCGTCGCGTCACAGGCCACAGACCTGGTGGGTCACTTTCCGTGCACGCTTGATCACTTCCCGTAAGCCCTGGGTCTCTTCCCGGAAGTCGGGTACGTCGTACGGCCCCGGCGCCGCCCGCCGTGCCGCCGGATGGCGGAAGCTGTCAGTTGTGAGCACCTCCGCCCTTGTCCCGGTCCGCGCCCCTGCCCGCGGTGACGCCGTCCCACCGTGCCCGCTTCATGTCGAGGCGCGGCAGATGGCCCTCCGCGCCGCGCGACGCCTCGCGCAGCGGGGTGCTCTCCGCGCGGTAGTGGTCCAGCGCCCGCAGTTCGTGGCCGGGGAGCAGCGCCCCGTCCGCGCGCACCACGCGCCACCACGGCACCGCGGCCCCGTACAGCGACATGACCCGGCCGACCTGACGCGGGCCGCCGTCGCCCAGCCACTCGGCGACATCGCCGTACGTCATGACGCGGCCGGGCGGGATCAGCTCGGCGACATCGAGGACCCGCTCCGCGTACTCCGGCAGTGCGTGGCTCGTCGGGTCGCCGCTCGTCCCGTCGCCGCCCGTGCGGTGTTGGCTCATCCGGCCCATCCTGCCGTACGCCACCGACATCCCGGCCCGGTCCGTGTGCGTCCGGTCACAGAGCCTGCGGGCCGAAGCGAAGCGGCGTATCTTGCGCTTCCCATGTCCGTGCAGTGCACCCTGATGCCCCCCTGCGTCGCCGGGCCGTGCCACCATCGTGCGGGCGGTGACCGGTGATACGAGAACACGAAGACCAATCAGAGGCGACGAAGGAGCAGGGCGTGCAGCCACCGAAGGCGGCGGACGCCCCTGACGCCGAGCCGCAGCCGGACGCGTCCCACGCGCCCGCCGGAAAGCCCGGGAAGCCCGAAAAGCCCGGGAAGCCCGGGGAGCCTGGAAAGCCCGGTGCCGAGCGCGGCGAAGAAGTCCCCGGGCATCTGGCCGGCTCGACGCTCTCGACCGCCGCGGAGGAGCAGGCCGAGCGCGTCTCGGGCGACGAACCGCTGCTCCCCGCCCGGGTGCACCGCCCCTCCGACCTCATGCGGCTCCTCATCGGGGTCCTGGCGATCGTCGTCCTGTTCTCGATCGCCGCGTTCGCCCACGGCACGACCACCGGTCTCGAACAGGACATCAGCAAGGGCACCGGCCAGGCTCCCGACATCCTGATCAAGATCGCCGGTCTGGTCTCCAGCATCGCGGTGCTGCTCGTCCCGGTCGCCTTCGCCATCGAGCGGCTGATCAAACGCGACGGTCTGCGGATCGCCGACGGGGTGCTCGCCGCCGTGCTGGCACACGGCGTCACGCTCGCCGCCGACCTCTGGGTGGCCAATTCCGCCCCCGGCACCATCCAGGACGCCCTGACCCAGCCGCAGCCCGGTGACGCGCTCACCGATCCCGTACACGGCTATCTCGCGCCGGTGATCGCCTACATGACGGCGGTCGGCATGGCGAGACGGCCGCGCTGGCGGGTCGTGCTGTGGGTGGTGCTGCTGCTCGACGCGTTCGCCATGCTGGTGGGCGGCTACACGACCCCGTTCTCGATCGTCCTCACCGTGCTGATCGGCTGGACCGTCGCCTACGGCACGCTGTACGCGGTCGGCTCGCCGAACGTACGGCCGACCGGTCAGCACCTGATGGCCGGTCTGCGCCATGTCGGCTTCCGCCCGGTCAGCGCGATGCGCGCCGACGACGCCCCCGACTCGGGCGACCAGAGCGACCGGGGGCGCCGCTATCTGGTCTCCCTGGAGGACGGGCCACCGCTCGACGTCACGGTCGTCGACCGCGAGCAGCAGGCCCAGGGCTTCTTCTACCGGGTGTGGCGCAGGCTCACCCTGCGCGGCATCACCCAGCGCCGCTCCATCCAGTCGCTGCGCCAGGCCCTGGAACAGGAGGCGCTGCTCGCCTACGCGGCGATCGCCGCCGGGGCCAACGCGCCCAAGCTGATCGCCACGTCCGAGCTCGGACCCGACGCCGTGATGCTGGTCTACGAGCACATCGGCGGCTGTTCCCTGGACGCGCTGGAGGACTCGGAGATCACCGACGAGCTGCTGCACGGCGCCTGGCGTCAGGTGAAGGCGCTCCAGTCACGGCGGATCGCGCACCGCAGGCTCACCGGCGACGCCATCCTGGTAGATCGTTCCGGCAAGGTGTTCGTCACCGATCTGCGCGGCGGCGAGATCGCGGCCGGCGATCTGGTCCTGCGGATGGATGTCGCCCAGCTGCTGACCACGACGGGTCTGCGGGTGGGCGCCGAGCGGGCCGTCGCCGGGGCGCTGGAGGTGCTCGGTCCCGACGCCGTCGCCGACTGTCTGCCGCTGCTCCAGCCGATCGCGCTGAGCCGCTCCACCCGGGCGACCCTGCGCCGGCTCGCCCGGGAGCGCTCGCAGCGGGAGCGCGAGGCGGTGCTGGAGGCGTCGGACGCGGCCAAGCAAGCCAGGGCGCACGAACACGGAACGGAGTCCGAGGCGCCGGACGGAACGGCCGCCACCGGTGCAATCGCCGACCACAGGACCAGCGGCAAGACCGACCACAGGACCGGCCGCAAGGCGCTCCGCAACCAGAAGCAGGCCGAGAAGCGCGCCCTGGACGACGCCCTGGACGAGGCCCGTGAGGAGGATCTGCTCTCCCAGATGCGGCAGCAGGTGCTGCTGATCCGGCCGCAGGCACCGGTCGAGCCGGTACGTCTCGAACGCATCAAGGCCCGCACCCTGCTCAGCTGCATCGCCGGTGCGATCGCCGCGTACTTCCTCATCTCGCAGGTCACCCAGGCCGACTTCGGAGCCGTCATCGAGCAGGCGGAATGGGGCTGGGTGGCGGCCGCGGTCGCCTTCTCCGCCCTCAGCTACGTGGCGGCGGCGATGAGCCTGCTGGGCTTCGTGCCGGAGCGGGTGTCGTTCGGCAAGACGGTACTGGCCCAGGTCGCCGGCTCCTTCGTGAAGATCGTCGCCCCGGCAGCGGTCGGCGGTGTGGCGCTGAACACCCGCTTCCTGCAGCGGGCCGGGGTACGTCCGGGGCTCGCCGTGGCGAGCGTCGGCGCCTCGCAGCTGTTCGGCCTCGGCTGCCACATCCTGCTGCTGGCGGCCTTCGGCTATCTGACCGGTACCGAGAGGACGCCGTCCTCGCTCACCCCGTCCAGGACGGTGATCGCCGGACTGCTCACCGTTGCCGTGCTGGTGCTGGTGGTGACGGCGGTCCCGTTCCTGCGGAAGTTCGTGGTGACGCGGGTGCGGTCGCTGTTCGCCGGAGTCGTACCGCGCATGCTCGACGTGGTGCAGCGGCCGCAGAAGCTGCTGACCGGCATCGGCGGAATGCTGCTGCTGACCGGCCTGTTCGTGATGTGTCTGGACGCTTCGGTCCGGGCGTTCAGCGGTCCGGACGTGCCCCATCTCAGCTACGCCAGCATCGCGGTGGTCTTCCTCGCCGGCAACGCGCTGGGGTCGGCGGCGCCCACACCGGGCGGAATGGGAGCGGTC
The DNA here is from genome assembly GCF_035918155.1 of Streptomyces sp. NBC_01591. Lineage (NCBI taxonomy): Bacteria > Bacillati > Actinomycetota > Actinomycetes > Kitasatosporales > Streptomycetaceae > Streptomyces > Streptomyces sp. NBC_01591. Next base: position 5,820,895 of record NZ_CP109327.1, on the reverse strand, counting down.
GAAGGCGCGCTGACGCTCGGTCTGATCGCGGTCGGCCTGCCGAAGGAGGTCGCGGCACCCGCCGTGCTGCTGTACCGCCTGCTGACGCTGTGGCTGCCGGTGCTTCCCGGCTGGCTCTGCTTCAACCATCTGACCCGCAAGGGCGAGCTCTGACGCCCCCTCAGCCGCCGGACGGGACTGCCCGCAAGGCCAGTCGGGCGACGGCGGGGCCGTCCGCCACCCGCTTGGACCGGTGTCCCGTGCAGCGGTCGGGTTCCCGCCGCACCATGGGCCCATGAGGACCTCCCCTGCCCTGCGTGCCGCCGCACTGGCCGCCGCCGTGACCGTGCTCCTGCCCATCACCGCCTGCTCGGACAGCGGCAACAAGGACGGCCCGGACGGGCCGCAGAGCTCGCCGCTCGCGGCGAACGCCGCCGAGGCGACCAGTTCCGGCGACCTCGCTTCCCAGAAGCTGACGTGGAAGCCGTGCCCCGCCCCGTCCCCGGCACAGGGCAGCGGAAAGGCGCCGTCCCCGCTGCCCGGCGGCACCCCCTGGGAGTGTGCGTTCATGAGGGCTCCGCTCGACTACGCGAAGCCCGAGGGCGCGACGATCCGGCTGGAACTGATCCGGGCCAGGGCCAAGAACCAGGACAAGCGGATCGGCTCCCTCATCTTCAACTTCGGCGGCCCCGGCGCCTCCGGTGTCGCCACCCTGCCCGCCTTCGGCGCCGACTACGACAAGCTCCGCGCCCGCTACGACCTGGTCAGCTTCGACCCGCGCGGCGTGGGCCGCAGCGACGGTGTGAAGTGCGAGACCGACAAACAGCTCGACGCACGCTACGAGAACGACGGCACCCCGGACACCAGCGCGGAGGTGAACACCTTCGTCAAGGACACCAAGGCGTTCGCGGCGGCCTGCGAGGAGAACTCCGGCAAGCAGCTCCCCTACGTCGGCACCACCGACGCCGCCCGCGACATGGATCTGATGCGTCAGGTGCTCGGCGACAAGAAGCTGTACTACTTCGGCATTTCGTACGGCACCGAACTGGGCGGCGTCTACGCCCACTTGTTCCCGAAGAACGTCGGCAGGTCGGTACTGGACGCGGTGGTCGACCCGACGCAGGACTCCGAACAGTCCTCGCTCGGCCAGGCCAAGGGCTTCCAGCTCGCGCTGGACAACTTCACCAAGGACTGTGCCGACCGCGGCGACGAATGCAAGCTTCCCGGCGCCTCCGCGCAGGAGGTCGAGCAGGGGATCGCCGATCTTCTCGCGAAGCTGGAGAAGCAGCCGATCCCGGGGATCGGTTCGCGCCGGCTGACGCAGACCCTGGCGACCACCGGCATCGCGGCCGCCCTCTACTCCAAGCAGACCTGGACGCTGCTGGAGCAGGGCCTCGACGAGGCCGACGGCGGCGACGGCGCGCTGCTCCTCGCCCTCGCCGACTCGCTGAACGGCCGTTCCGACAACGGCCACTACGACAACTCGATGGCCGCCAACACCGCCATCAACTGCGCCGACTCCAAGCAGCGGTTCACCGCGGACCAGACCGAGGCCAAGCTCCCCGAGTTCCGGTCCGCCTCGAAGATCTTCGGTGACTACCTGGGCTGGTCCCTGATGGCCTGCACCGGCTGGCCGGTGGCGGGCGCCTGGGACACCCCGGACGTCAGCGCCCCGGGCTCGGCCCCCATCCTCGTCGTCGGCAACACCGGCGACCCCGCGACGCCGTACAAGGGCGCGAAGGCGATGGCCGATGCGCTGGGCGAGGACGTCGGCGTGGAGATGACGTACGAGGGCCAGGGGCACGGCGCGTACAACAGCGGCAACGCCTGCGTGCAGCAGGAAGTGGGCGGCTACCTGCTGGACGGCAAGGTTCCGGCGGCCGGGACCGTCTGCAAGTAGGGCACGTGTCCCGGGCGGTCACCCCCTAGCATGGGCGGACTTTCTGTACGCCGTAGGTACAGGCACATCTGTACACCGCGAGTACAGGCACATCGGGAGGACGCACACGTGGTCGCACACGCACGCGCCGGGGCTCTGGCCGGCGCCGCACTTCTGCTGACGGGGCTGCTCGCGGGCTGCGGCGGGGGTACGGACGACAAGCCGGACGACCGGACGGACCGCGACGCCGCGTCCTCGGCCGGCCGGCCGTCCACCGAGCCGGGCGGGCAGCCGGGCACCCCCCGGCTGCCCGCGACCCTCACCTCCCAGCGGCTCGACTGGAAGCGCTGCGAGGCCCGTGCGGGCGAGAGCGCGCCCGGGTCCGAGTGGCGTTGTTCGACGGTCCGGGTACCGCTGGACTACACGAAGCCCGACGGCGAGACGATCGGGATCGCCCTGATCCGCAAGAAGGCCGGGAACTCGGGCCGGCGCCTCGGCTCGATGCTGTTCAACTTCGGTGGCCCCGGCGGTTCGGGGGTCTCGATACTGCCGCGCGCCGCCGGCTCGTACGACAACCTCAACTCCCGCTACGACCTGGTGGGCTTCGACCCGCGCGGGGTCGCGGGCAGCGAAGGGGTGAGCTGCCGCACCGACAAGGAGCAGGAGGACGCCTACCGCAAGACGGACATGACTCCGGACACGACGGCGGAGGAGGCGGCGTTCCTGAAGGACGGCGCGGACTTCGGCGCCGGCTGCGAGCGCCGCTCCGGCACGGTCCTGCCGTACGTCGGTACGACGAACGCCGCCCGGGACATGGACCTGATCCGTGAGGTGCTCGGCGACAAGAAGCTCACGTACTTCGGCATGTCGTACGGCACCGAGCTCGGCGGCACCTACGCGCACCTCTTCCCCGCGAACGTCGGACGCACCGTCCTGGACGCCGTCGTCGACCCGACCGCGGACGCGATCGGGCACGCCCGCAACCAGGCGACCGGCTTCCAGCGGGCGCTGGAGAACTACCTCAAGGACCGGGGCCAGGACCCGAAGACCGGCACGCAGCGGATCGCGCGGCTGCTGGAGCGGATCGACAAGAAGCCGCTGCCGACCCGTTCGGGCCGCGAGCTCAACGATTCGCTGGCCGTCACCGGCATCGTCATGCCGCTCTACTCCAAGAGCAACTGGCCGTTCCTGACGCAGGCGCTGGACGAGGCCGAGAAGACCGGCACCGGAAACATGCTGCTCCAGCTGGCCGACTCGTACAACGGCCGCGACGAGAAGGGGCACTACGACACCCAGAACCACTCGCAGCGCGCCATCTCCTGCGCGGACAGCAAGCTCCGGCCGACGGCGGACGAGGCCAGGGCGCTCCTGCCGGAGTTCCGGAAGCTGTCCCCGGTGTTCGGTCCGTTCCTGGCGTGGGACACGGCGGGCTGGTGCTCGCAGTGGCCGGTGGACGGTGAGCACGACAACCCGGAGGCGAGCGCTCCGGGCGCCGGTCCGGTCCTGGTCGTCGGCACGACCGGTGACCCGGCGACGCCGTACGAGGGTGCCCGGAAGATGGCGGACGAGCTGGGCAAGGGCGTGGGCATCCTGCTCACCAACAAGGGCGAGGGGCACGGCGCGTACGGCGGGAACGCCTGTGTGACATCGGCCGTGGACACGTACTTCCTCGACGGGAACGTCCCGGAGGACGGGAAGACCTGCTCGTAGGGCGGCTTCGGAGGTACGGCCAAGGGGCCGGTCCGTGCGGACCGGCCCCTTGGGACCCTTACCTGGTATTTCAGTGCACCGTGCTCAGTACACCGGCTTCTCGGGCTCGATCTGGTTGACCCAGCCGATCACGCCGCCGCCCACGTGCACCGCGTCGGCGAAGCCCGCCGACTTGAGGACCGCGAGGACCTCGGCGCTGCGGACACCCGTCTTGCAGTGCAGGACGATGCGCTTGTCCTGCGGGAGGTCCTGGAGGGCGTTGCCCATCAGGAACTCGTTCTTCGGGATCAGCTTCGCGCCGGGGATCGAGACGATCTCGAACTCGTTCGGCTCTCGGACGTCGATGATCTCGATCTTCTCGTCCGCGTCGATCCACTCCTTGAGCTGCTTGGGAGTGATCGTGGAGCCGAGCGCCGCCTCCTGTGCCTCCTCGGACACGACGCCGCAGAAGGCCTCGTAGTCGATGAGCTCGGTGACGGTGGGGTTCTCGCCGCACACCGCGCAGTCGGGGTCCTTGCGGACCTTGACCTGGCGGTACTGCATCTCCAGGGCGTCGTAGATCATCAGTCGGCCGACCAGCGGGTCGCCGATGCCGGCGAGCAGCTTGATGGCCTCGTTGACCTGGATGGAACCGATCGACGCGCAGAGCACCCCGAGCACGCCGCCCTCGGCGCAGGACGGGACCATGCCCGGCGGCGGCGGCTCCGGGTAGAGGCAGCGGTAGCAGGGGCCGTGCTCGGACCAGAAGACGGACGCCTGGCCGTCGAACCGGTAGATCGAGCCCCAGATGTACGGCTTGTTCAGCAGTACGGCCGCATCGTTGACCAGATAGCGGGTGGCGAAGTTGTCCGTGCCGTCCACGATCAGGTCGTACTGGGCGAAGATGTCCATCACGTTGTCGGCTTCGAGCCGCTCCTCGTGAAGGACCACATTCACATACGGGTTGATGCCCAGCACCGAGTCCTTGGCGGACTCGGCCTTGGAGCGCCCGATGTCGGACTGGCTGTGGATGATCTGGCGCTGCAGGTTCGACTCGTCGACCTCGTCGAATTCCACGATGCCGAGCGTGCCGACACCGGCCGCGGCCAGGTACATCAGGGCCGGCGAGCCGAGACCGCCGGCACCGACACAGAGCACCTTCGCGTTCTTCAGCCGCTTCTGTCCGTCCATCCCGACATCCGGGATGATCAGGTGGCGGGAGTACCTGCGGACCTCGTCGACGGTGAGCTCAGCAGCTGGCTCGACCAGGGGTGGCAGCGACACAGGAACCTCAACAATGCAGGTGGTCGGTTTCTACGTACTTCATCTACGTACGGTTGTTCTTGCCGTAACACTGCCACGCCCCTTCTCATTCCGAGACACCAGGTCCGATCCGCGAGACGATTTCGTCCCAGTACCTGGGCAGCGCCGCGAATGGGTCTATTTGGCCGTTTTGGCCGTCTCGGTCCGTGAAGAAGATCGTGCCCGCGCCCTGCCAGCGGGCGATGCGCATGGCCTCTTCGAGGTGGGTGCGCGGAACGCCGTGGACGAAGTGCGCGAACCGCTCCGGCGGGTAGGAAGCGGTCCACTCCGCCACCTGCGACCAGCGGTAGTCGGTCCACGGTCCGCAGAAGGTGACCAGTTGGTCGGCGGCCTCGGCATAGCCGGGGTACGGATGGGTGCCCAGCCCGAGCACCACCTTCCCGCTCCCCTCCCCGCACGGGCGGTCGCCGTCTTCGAGGAGCGTCGCGAGGGTGCTGGTGAGACGGCGTACCGCCGGGAGGTGGGCGCGCTCGGCCGGGCAGCGGCCGAGATAGAAGCCGTCGACGCGGTACCAGTCGAGGAACGACTGTGCGTCGGCGATCAGTTCCCCGAAGGGGCGGCTGCCGTGGGCCAGATCGAGATGGCCCAGCAGCCGGCCGCCCGCCGCCCGGACCGAGTCCTGCGGGTCCTCGCCGTGCACGGCCCGCTCCCGCGCGTTGCGGAGCCGGCCCGCGGCTTCCAGGCAGTGCGGATCGGGGCGGGCGCCGGGGCCGTTGTCGATGTTGAGGACGGCCCAGTGCAGCGGAGTGCCGGGGCGGGCCAGTTCGGCCCATTCGGCCGGTGCGAGCAGCGGATGCGCATAGCCCGGTACGCCGAAACCGAGCTGTTCGGCGCCGCTGGTCCGGCGGGCCGTTCCGGTGCTGGTCAGATACGGCATGCCGCCTCCATCCAGATGTCGGCGAGGGACTCCTCCAGGATGATCCGGGGGCGCCAGCCGAGCCGGTCCCTGGCGGTGCGGACGTCGGCCTGCTGCCAGGCGCCGCAGCCGTCCGGGTAGGGGGACGGGGTCGCCGAGAGGTGCTCGATGACCGACTCGGTCGAGGTGCGCGGGGCCCCGATGGGCAGCCGGGGCGGGGGCGCGTCGAGCTCGTGGAGTGCGCCCGCGTATCCGGCGACCCTGGCGAGGACGGCGGCCGCGTCCCGGAGCCGCACGGCGCGGCCGGTACCGATGTTGACGACGCCCTGGGCGGCGGAGAGCGAGGCGGCGTGCACGGCGCGCGCGACATCGCGTACGTCCACGAAGTCGCGCTGCACGCCGAGGCCGCTGAGCTTCAGCTCGCCGTCGCCGGACTGCATGGCCCGGCGCATCGCCTCGGCGAGCCTGCCGAGCGGGGAACCGGCCGGGGTGCCCGGACCGACCGGCGAGAAGACCCGCAGCACGACCGCGTCGAGGCCGGAGCCGAGGACGAGTTCGGTGGCGGCGAGTTTGCTGACGCCGTACGGGCCGCCGGGGCGCGGGATCGCGTCCTCGGCGGTGGACGAGCCGGGCTGGGAGGGCCCGTACTCCGACGAGCAGCCGACCTGGACGAGCCGGGCCGTGCAGCCGCTGCGCCGCATCGCCTCGCAGACCGTGGCGACGGCGACGGTGTTGTGGCGGGTCAGATCGCGGGCCCCGCCGCGGGTGGCGCCCGCGCAGTTGACGACCACTCCGGGGTGGACGGCGTCCAGGAATCGGGTCAGCGCGCCGGGGCTGCCGCTGGCAAGGTCGAACCGTACGTCGGCGTCGTCGCCGCGGCCGAGCGCCGTGAGGTGCACGGCGGGGTCGGCGAGCAGGCGGTCGGCCACGAACCGGCCGAGGAATCCGTTGGCTCCGAGCAGCAGCACCCTCATCGCGCGCCCCCTCGGCGCCGACGGCGAGCTGCCGGTGAAGGGGATTGGGGGGTCATGTCCGGTGTCTCCTTGAGGAAGTGAGATGTAGTTGCGGGCAATGACCCGCGGCGTCGGCTCCGCGGGGCGTGCGATGGCAGTGGTACGTCTGTGGTTACGCGACGGCCGGGCCTTCATCGACCGGCCGGGCGGTGTTGTGGGCGGACGCCCGGGAGAGGACGACCGTGGCGGCGACCAGCAGTCCGAGCGCGGCGGCACCGCACGCGAGGGCGGGTACGGATCCGGTGCCGGACGTCCTGACGAGGACATCGACGGGACGGGCGAGGAAATGCAGACCGGGCAGCCGCCCGGCCAGCACCAGCGCGGGTGCCAGGGCCTCGACCGCGCAGGCGACGGCCAGTCCGCCGGCGGCGAGCTCGGGAAACCCGTGCACGGTCAGCAGTCGGGCCAGCAGGAGCAGCACCCCGAGCGCGGCCGCCCCTGCGAACGCCCCGCCGCCCCCGCACCCCAGGTGCGCGAGGTACAGCAGCCCGGCGAGGGCGCACAGGTGGAGCGCGACGGCGCCGAACAGCAGGGGGCGCACACCCGCGGCGAACTCCTCCAGTGCGCGGCTGCCGATGAGTTTGCGGTGTGCGTGCACGGAGAAGAGGTGGGCGCACCAGGTGGCCGGGGCGAGCGAGAGGGCCAGGCCCAGCAGCGGTGCGGGGGTGATCGCCCAGGGGCCCTCGGGGCCGCCGCTGAGCACCTGGTCGAGCAGCGGTTCGCCGTACAGGACATAGCCGAGGAGCCAGCAGCCGTAGACGTTGGCCACGCCCGAGGAGCGGCCCTCGGCGTGCAGGGGGCCGCTGCGCAGACTGAGGGCGAGCCCGATGAGTGCGACGAGCGCTCCGGCGAGGGCGATCGTGAGCCGTGCCCGGCCGTCGAGCACTCCCTCGGTGAGCCCGAGTGCGCCGGCGGTCGCGATGCAGGCCGCGCCCGGCAGCAGTGCGCGGAGCGTCCAGGCGGCGCGTGTCGCGATGTCACGCCCCGGCGCATCGGGCCCTGTCGTGGACTCCGCCGCCACGCCGGGTACCCGTGCGAAGAGTTCCTCGGCGAGCGAGAAGACGTCGCGGTGCCGGTAGCGGGCTGCGGTGCGGTCGGTGACGCCATGGGCTTCGAGCCCGGCGGCGACCTCCAGCGGGTCGACGGCCCGCTCGCACAGCTCGCGGTGCTGGTGCATCAGCGACTTCACGGGGTCGGCGGGGCCGCGGCGCGAGGCATTGAGCCGACGCGCCGGAGTGGGGCGCGCGATCTCGGGGGCGCGGGAGGGCCCGGAGGACTCGGACGGCCCGTGCGTCTCAGACGGCTCGTACGTCTCGGAGGACTCGGAGGACTCGGAGGGCTCGGAGGACTCGGACGGCCCGTGCGCCCCGGACGGCTCGTGCGTCTCAGGCGGCCCCTGCGCCCGGGACGGCTCGTGCGTCTCAGGCGCCCCATGTATCTCAGGCGTCTCGGAGGGCTCGGACAGCTCGGGCGTCCCGGGCGGCTCGGAGACCAGGGCCCGGGAGCGGAGGTCCCAGCTTCCGCCGGCGGTCGGTGCGGCGGGTGCGTCGGACACCTCGGTCGGGCCGCCCATGGTGATTCCTCCGTGATCGTCGCCGGCTGCGTCGGGCCGTGCCGGTCCGCCGCGACCCGGTCCGGCCGTCTCCTGCTCCTGCTCCTGCTCCTGCTCCTGCTCCTGCTCACACATCGCCGCCACCCGCTCCCCGCGCTCCCGCGCAGACGGCCCAGCTGGGCTTGCGGCCGGCCGTGGCCGCGAGGGCGGGGCCCGAGGCCGTCCACGGGCCCAGGACATGCGCCTCCGGCGGGGTGGCGAACGGGCGCGGTTCGCCGTCGGCATCCACCTCTTCGGCCGCCCTGCGCACCGGGGCGTGCGAGATCAGCTCCAGGTAAATGCCGCGAAAGGCCGCGAGGTTCTGTTCGACGGTGAAGAGTTCGAGCGCGCGGGCGCGCGCCGCCGCTCCGAGCCGTGCACGCCTCTCGGGATCCCGCAGCAGCGCGAGACAGGCATCGGCCAGCGCCCTGGGGTTGCGCGGGGGCACCACGAGCCCGGTGCCGCCGATGACCTCGACGACCGCGCCGACATCCGTCGACACCGTGGCCCTGCCGCAGAACATCGCCTCGACGAGACCGATCGGAAAGCCCTCGACCACGCTGGAGAGGACGACGACCCCGCCCGCCGCATAGGCGTCCGGCAGGTCGGGCACCTCGGCTCCGCCGATGTCCTCAAAGGAGACCGGGTTGTCGCCGACGGCATGCGCGTCCGTGGCCTCGTCGGGGAACAGCTGGGCGGCGAGCGCCCGGCAGTGCGCGAGATAGGTGGCGCCCTCCGGGCCCCGCGCCGGGGCGCCGATGATCCGCAGCCGGGCGCCCGGCTCGGCCTTCCGTACCTCCGCGAAGGCGTGCAGCAGCGCTATCAGGTCCTTGGCGGGCTCGATCCGGCCGACCCAGACCAGGGTGTCGTCGGGGCCGCTGTCGCCGCTCTCCCCCAGCGCCGTGAAGCGGTCGGACTCCATGCCGGGGTAGATGGTGCGCAGCTTCTCGCGTCCGGCGCCGCACCGCTCCTGCCAGCGGCGGGCGTGGGTGTTGCCGGGGGTGACGATCGCGGCCTGCCGGTACACCTCGGTGGCGAGCCGCCCGTGGAAGCCGGCGAGCAGGGCGCGCACCGGCGCACTCAGCGGGGTGCCGGTCGCCGCGAGGTAGTGCGCCCGCAGCTGCACGCCGTGCTCGGTGACCAGCAGCGGCACCCCGAAGAGTCGTTTGGCCAGCAGCCCCGGCAGGGCGGCTCCACCGCCGGACGTCGCGTGACAGAGGTCGACCGCCCCGAGGCCCTCCTCGTCGTACCAGTCGAACGAGAGCGGGCGGAGCACCAGGTCGAGCTCTCGGGCGAAGGCGAGGAGGTCGAGGACGGTGGCGGCCTGGACGGTGCGCCCGGTGCCCGGGGCGCGGCAGGCGGCTTCGAGTACGCGCACGGCGGTCTCGGAGCGCAGGGCAGCGCTGAGTCCGCCGTGCTCGCGGGCCAGTTCGGCGAGTCCGTACAGGCCGTCCCTGAACTGCGCGTCCGCGGCGGCGGCGGTCGTACGCCCGTCGATGAACTGCGCGTCCGCGGCGGTCGTACGCCCGTCGGCGCCCGGTTCACCGGCACCCGCGCCCCCGCCGGCGGACTCGTCCTCACCGTTCGCCACGCCCGCCGCGCAGACCGAGGCCGCGAGAGCCGTGAGGTGCGCCGTGAAGCGCTGTCGTTCGCGCCGCCCGTACGAGCGGGCGCCCCCGCCCGTCACTATCCGGGCGAGCAGCCCCTTGGGGGCCCGGATGCCCAGGACGTCCTCGTCGGCCGTCCACAGCGGTGCCGTCCGCACCCGGCTGACCTGTATGGGGAGCTGGACCCAGCCCTGGGCTTCCTGTTCGGCGGAACGGCTGAGCGCGAAGAGATCGAACTCGTGCTGCGCGAGCCCGCGTACCAGACGGTCGCACCAGAGCCTGGACTCACCGGTCGCATACGGATAACCACCGTCGGTGAGGAGTCCGATCCGCACGAGCACACCCCCGATCTCCCTTGTGGGCGGCCGCCGTTGGAATGGCGGCTCACAGCGGGACGACCGTAAGCGGATACGCCGGTGGCGCGACGGACGGTTGTCCGTCGCGCCACCGAAAGGGGTGAACCGTCGTAACTTTCCCGCCCCGACAGCGTTCTGTCGCGCTATGGGAGCGGTCGGTCACGCAGGGTCAGGCGGCGGCCAGCTCCTTGCGGGCCGCGCGGCGCACCGCCGCGAGCGCCGGATCGAGCGCGGGAACGGCCGCCAGCAGCTGCTTGGTGTACGGGTCCCGGGGGTCTCCGTACACCTGGTCCACCGCGCCCTCCTCGACGATCCGGCCCTGTCGCATGACGGCGACCCGGTCGCTGACCTGCCGTACGACGGCGAGGTCGTGCGCGATGAAGACCAGGGCGAGCCCCAGTTCCCGCTGCAGTTCCGCCAGCAGGGCGGTCACCTGGGCCTGGGTCGTCACATCGAGCGCGGAGACGGCCTCGTCGCAGACGATCAGCTCCGGCTCGGCGGCCAGCGCCCGTGCGATCCCGACGCGCTGGCGCTGTCCGCCGCTGAACTCGTGCGGATAGCGGTCGTAGCTCTCCGGGGCGAGCCCGACCCGCGTCAGCAGATCCCGTACCCGCGCCCTGATCACCACCTCGTCGCGCTCCCCCGAGGCCCGCAGCGGGTCGGCGACCGACTCACCGATCGAGCGGCGCGGGTTGAGGGAGGAGACGGGGTCCTGGAAGACCATCTGCACCCGGGCGTCGCGGGTGAGCCGCCCCGAGGTGGGTTCCAGCAGTCCGACGAGCATCCGCCCGAGGGTGGTCTTGCCGCTGCCGCTCTCACCGACGATGCCGAGGGTCTCGCCGCGCCGGACGGTGAGGGAGACCCCGTCGACGGCGGCGAGGGCGGTCTTCCCCCTGCCGAACACCTGCCGGACGTCGGCGGCTTCGACGAGTACCTCGCCGTCGTCCGCCGCCGGGCCGGCCGGAACGCGCGGCTCCGTCACCCGGGGCACCGCCGACAGCAGCGCCTTCGTGTACGGCTCGCGCGGCGCCACGAGCACCTCGCCCACCGGCCCCCGTTCCACCGCCCGACCCGACTGCATGACCAGCACCTCGTCGACCGACTCCGCCGCCACGCCCACGTCGTGCGTGACCAGCAGCAGCCCCATGCCCGTCTCGCGGCGCAGATCGTGGAGCAGGTCCAGGATCTGGGCCTGGACGGTGACGTCGAGGGCGGTCGTCGGCTCGTCGGCGATGAGCAGCTGGGGCTCGCAGGCCAGGGCCATCGCGATCAGCGCCCGCTGCCGCATCCCGCCGGAGAACTCGTGCGGCCGGGACCGGGACCGCCGTACCGCGTCGGGGATCCCGACCCGGTCCAGCACCTCCACCGCCCGCGCCCGCGCCGCCCGGCGGGAAGCCCGGTTGTGGACCCGGTATACCTCGGCGATCTGGTCGCCCACCGCGTAGTACGGGTCCAGCGAGGACAGCGGGTCCTGGAAGACCATCGCGGCCTTCGCGCCCCGCAGGGCCCGCAGTTCCGCGTCGTCCGCCGCCGTCACGTCCACCCCGGCGACCCGGATCGAGCCGCCGACCTTCGCACCGGTCCCCCGGTGCAGTCCGAGCAGGGCGTACGCCGAGGCGCTCTTGCCGGAGCCGGACTCGCCGACGACACCGAGCGCGCCCCCGGGCTCCAGCGAGAACGACAGCCCGTCCACCGCCCGCACGTCGCCGAACGAGATCGAGAGATCGGAGACTTCGACCAGGCTCATGCCAGCACCACCCGTCGGTCGGCCATCGCCTGCAGGATGTCGGCGACGGCATTGGCGAGGACGACGAAGAATCCGGTGACGAGCACCAGACCGACGACCACCGGAAGGTCCACGTGCTTCACGGCGTCGACGAGTTCACGGCCGACCCCCGGAATCCCGAAGAGCGATTCGGTGAGGACGGCGCCGCCGAACATCGAGCCGATGTCCAGTGCGCCGAGCGCGATCACCGGCGCCAGCGCACCGCGCAGCGCGTGCCGCCCGACGAGCGCCCGTTCGCCGACCCCGTACGCCCTGAAGGTGCGCACATGGTCCTCGGCCAGGGTCTCCAGCATCGAGGCCCGGGTCATCCGGGCGTACGGTGCCGCCGACACCAGGGCCAGCGAGATCCAGGGCAGCAACAGGTTCCAGGCCCACTGCTCCGGGTCCTCGGTGAGCGGTACATAGTCCGGGAACGGCAGGATCTGGAGCGCCGTGACCAGGATGATGATCAGCAGCAGACCGATGACGAACACCGGGGTCGCCATGCCGGCCAGGGTGATCCAGGTGAGGACGCGCTCGGTCGGCCGGCCGCGCCGCCACACCGAGAGCAGTCCGGTGCCGACCCCGAGCAGCATCCACAGCACGAAGGCGCCGACGGCGAGCGAGGCGGTGGCCGGGAGCTTGGCCAGGATCAGCTCGGTGACCTGCTGGTCGCTCTGGTACGAGAGCCCCAGGCAGGGCGCCTGGCAGTGCAGCACGCCGGTCCCGGTCGAGTAGTCGCGGCCGACGAAGAGACCCTGGAGGAAGTGCGCGTACTGCACGTACAACGGGTCGCCCAGGTGCAGCTGTTCGCTGACCTGCGCCACCTGTGCGGGCGAGCAGCGCGGACCGCAGGCGATCTGCGCGACGTTGCCGGGGGCGACGTAGAAGGCCGCGTAGACGACGACGCTGAGGGCGAGCAGCACGAAGAGTGCCCCGCCGAGGCGCCTGAGCAGGAACCACTTCACGCGTCGGCCTCCTTCTTCCGTCCGGTGCCGATCCGCAGCCGGGACTCGGCGCGCGGGTCGAGCGCGGTGCGTACGCCCTCGCCGAGGACCGTCAGCGCCAGCACGGTGACGAAGAGCAGCAGGGCGGGGATCAGCAGATAGGTGGGCGCCGCCTGGTACCAGGTGTCGGCGTCGCTGAGCATCTGTCCCCAGGACGGCGTGGGCGGCTTGATGCCCACGCCGAGGAAGGACAGGGCCGCTTCGACGACGATGTTCGACGGGAAGAGCAGCACCGCGTAGGTGATGACGGGGGCGGCCAGCGCGGGCAGCAGTTCGCGCTTGGCGATCTGCCAGGAGCCCCAGCCGCTGAGCCGGGCGGCGGCGACGTGGTCGCGCGATTTCAGCGAGAGCGTCTGGGCGCGCACGATCTTCGAGATTCCGGACCAGCCGACGAGGCCGATGATCACGGCGATCAGGACCGGGCGGGGGAAGCTCGTGGGTACGACGGCGAGCGCGCCGAGCGCGATCACCATGACGGGCAGCGCGACCACGACGTCGGTGACCCGGCTGAGCGCCTGGTCGACGAAGCGGTTGCCGAGCCCGGCCGCGAGCCCGATGCCGACCCCGATGATCACCTGGAGCAGGGTGGCGGCGAGCGCGACGCCGAGCGAGACCCGTGCCCCGTGGACGACACGGGCGAACAGGTCGCGCCCGGTGAGCGGTTCGACGCCGAGCCAGTGCTCGGCGCTGATCCCGCCGAAGGAGCCGACCGGCACCCCGCCGGTGGCGGAGTCGACGAGCTCCGGGTGGTACGTGGTGGGGTCCTGGCCCTCGATGCCCGCGAGCAGCGGTGCGGCGAGCGCGACCAGGACCAGCAGGGCGACGATCGCGGCCGCCACGAGGGCCGCGCGCCGGGCGCGCAGCCGCCGCCAGAACGGATTGGCCCCGGAGGCGGGGACCTTCGCGGCCCCCGCCTCCTCGACCAGAGTTGCCTCTGCCATGGCTACTTGACCGCGACCTGCGAGATGTCGAGCACGCCGGTCCAGTCGCTGATCACGACGTTCTTGACGGACTCGCCGTACAGGCGCTTGTAGACCGGGTGGAACAGCGGCACGGTCAGCGCCTGCTCACCGACCTTCTTGTCGAGCGCGCCCCAGCGCTTCGCGGCGGCGCCCAGGTCGGTCAGCTTGTTGATCTCGTCGATCTCCTTGTTGACCGCGGGGTCGTTCAGCTGGCCGGAGTTGAAGTTGTAGCCGGACTTGACGATCTGGCGCCCGTCGAAGATCGGCGCGAAGAACGGGCCGCCGGACGGCCAGTCGGCGCCCCAGCCGCCGAGGAAGAAGCCGGGCTCGCTCTTCACGTTGTAGACCGTGTCGGAGTAGTCGTTGCTCTCCAGGCCCTGGAGCTTGACGGTGATTCCGGCCTTCTTCAGCGCCTCCTGGAGCGCGGTGGCGATCTCCGGGCTGGTGGCGAAGTCCTTGTCGTTGGAGTGCGTGAGGGTGACGGTCAGCCCCTTGGGGTAGCCGGCCCCCTTCAGCAGCTCCTTGGCCTTGGCCGCGTTGCCGGTCTTCCCGGCCGGGAAGTGGTCGTACGGCGTGTAGCCGAAGGCCGCCTGGTCGGGCAGGAAGGTGGTGGCGGGCTCGGCGAGCGAGGAGCCGCCGGCCGCGTTGACCACGGAGGAGCGGTCGACGGCGTACGAGATCGCCTGACGCACCTTCGGGTTGTCGAACGGCTTCACCTTCGGGTTGAAGGCGATGTAGTTGGTGTAGCCGAAGTGGCCGGTGCCGACGCGGGCGGCCAGCTTCTTGTCGCCGGTGACCTTGGCGAGCTCGGCCGGGCCCAGGTTGGTGTCGGTGGTGACGGCGGCGGCGTCGGCGCCCTGCGATGCGGACAGGCGCTGGTTGATGACGGCGGAGTCGAGCCCGGAGCGCACGTCGATCCGGTCGGGGTAGGCCTTGCGCTCCTCGTCGGTCGCTTCCGACCAGTGCGGGTTGCGCTCCAGGGTCAGGCGCTCGCCGTCGCCCTCGTTCTTGACGACCTTGTACGGGCCCGAGGAGAGCGGGTGCACCTCGTACTTGGTGCCCTTGTCCTTGGCCTCGGGCACCGGGGTCGTCTGGGTCTGCGTGGCCAGGAAGGGGAATTCGCCCTCCGGCTTGTTGAGGTGGAAGACGATCGTCTTCGCGTCGGGCGTCTCGATCGAGTCGAGGCCCTTCTTGTCCTTGTACGGGCCCTGGTAGTCGGCGCCGCCGATCAGCCAGTCGCGCAGGTAGGGCGCGCCGCCGGAGAGTTCGGCGGCGAAGGAGCGCTCGATGCCGTACTTGATGTCGGCACTGGTGATCGCGGTGCCGTCCTCGTACTTCAGGTCGTCCTTGAGGGTGTACGTCCACACGGTGGCGTTCTTGCTGGGCGTGCCCAGGTCGGTCGCGAGGTCGGGGACGACCTTCGCGCCGGCCGCGCCGTCCTCCCGGTTGCGGGTGGTGAGCGTACGGAAGACCAGGGACGGGATGTTGCCGCCGCCGGAGGTGTAGAGCCGCGCGGGGTCGAAGTCCTCCTGCGGCTTGCTGTTGAGGACGGTGAGCGTGCCGCCCTTCTCCGGCTTGCCCGCCGCGCCGGAGCTGCCGTCGCCGCCCTTGTTGTCCTTGGGCCCGCAGGCCGCGGCACCCGCGGCCACGACGAGTACTGCGGTGGCCGCTGCCACGCGGCGCGATATGACGGACGGTTGACGCATCGGAAGGTGACCTCTCGGGTGTACTGCCTGAAGAAAAGGGACGGAAGGAATTCCGTGCAGGCAGCGACGAGAGCGAGTGCACACAGCCGGTCGACGGTTGGAGAGATCGACCGGAAACACCGAAGCTGCCGCGCCTGCGGGCGGAATACGCCCGGGCGCGGCGGTCATGCGTGGCGGTCCTGGCCCGTTCAGGGCTCGGACAGCGGGCGGACGCGCGCTCGGGCAGGCGTCAGCAACAGTCGATGTCGGCGACACTGTGCCCGGTCACACCGATGAGCGCCAGCTCTATGGCTGCGCAATCGGGGAGGACGGGGCCGTGTGACATGCCGAGAAATATGGATCACCGTCCAGGGGATGTCAACGCGAATTGAGACAGCGATCTCATCATATGGACGAGGTGTGGGCATGCGTACGCCGGTTCCGCATACGGCCACGGGGCCCGGCATGCCGAAGGGGCGGGCCCGTCGCACTCGCGGGCCCGCCCCTTCCCGGATCAACTGGGCGGATACACCCAGGCGTTGGGACGGCACTTGATCCCGTCGATGTTCAGCGACTTGGTCTGCTGCTGCATCACCGGAGCGAGGGCTCCGGCCGTGCCGCAACTCACATGGTTGTGGCCCAGCCGGTGACCGACCTCATGGTTGATCAGCATCTGGCGGTAGGCGAAGAGTTTGTCCGGACCGAAGGTCGACGACCCCTGTGCCCAGCGATAGGCGTTGATCATCACGCGCTCGGTCGCCGCGGAGTCGCAGGAGACGTTGTCCTCAGTGGTGTCCAGTCCGGACTTCTTGCACCATTCGCCGGTGGTGCCGGGGCTGGCCAAAGTGATCACGAAATCGGGGTCGTCGGTGGAGACCCGCTCGAACGTCATCGCCCCGTCGTGCGCCCAGCTGCGGTCGTCGTTGAGCGTCTCCTGGACGGCCCTGGCGAAGAGCGCGGCGTCGAGACCGAGGCCCTTCTCCACGTCGATCCGGTACTGGTACTTGTGCCCCCGGCCCGGCGCCTTCGCCGTCCCCGGAACCGTCTCGAACTTTCCGGACGCCGTCAGTTCCGGGGCGAGCGGATAGGCCTTGGCCATCTTCTGGGCGTACGAGAGGGGCTTGGGCTTGGCCCGCACCGCCTCGGGGGTCGCCCGGTCGTCCGAGCGGGAGGCGCCGTCGGGGCCACGCCGGTCGACGCCCGAGGGCTGCGCGGCGGTGGTCCCGCCGCCGTTGTCCTGGGCGACCTGCCCGGCCACGACCACCGCGAGCACGGTGGTCACCGCGGCGGCCGCGATCCCGGTGAAGGTGCGGCCCCTGGCGCTCTTGCCGTCCTTGGCCGGCGTCGGGTCGTCGGTGCCACCGGGCGGCTGCTCGTCCCACTCGCCGACCGAGGCGTACGGATCGGCGGGGCGGGCCGGCGGGACGGAAGGCCCGTGCGGTGCGGGCGGTGCGTCGAACGCCTCGACGAACTCGCGCCGCGGTCCCGGTATCAGCGGCCGGGTACCGTCCGGCGGCTGCCGCCGGGGCGCCGTCTGCCGCGCTCCGGGCCGGTGGTCGTCCGCCCGGTAGCGCTGCTGGGGCCCGGTTCCCCAGCCGCCGCCTGGTTCGTGCTGTTCGGGGTGGCCGCCGCGGACGTGTCCGGACTGCTGGAACGGGGCGTGCGCGTCGGAGCCCGCCGCTGCGTCCGCCGCCCTTCGGCGCCGCCCGGTACCGGCACCCGATGGCCGGATGCCCTCGCGCTCGCCGCCCGCGTTCGCGGTGGCGGCCTCGATGTCGGGCCCCGAGGGTTTGGGGCCCTTTCGGCTATGTCGTCCCACGCCCCGGATCAGCTCCCGCCGCGTTCGTCGAGCAGTTCCCGGAAGGCCTGGGCGACCGCCTCCGGGTACTCCATCATCGCCACGTGCCCCGCGTCGGGCAGTGTCAGCAGCCGCGAATCACGGAAGGCCGCGGACGCCTTGCGCGCCATCCGGTACGAGACGAGCTGGTCCCGGCCGCCGTACACGAGCTGGGTCGGTGCGAGCACCCGCTCGGCCTGGCGCCACAGTCCGTGCTGACCGCCGAGCGTGTACGCATCGACAATGCCACGTGCCGAGCGTGCCATCGCGTCCCAGAAGTACGGCAGCACCATCCGTCGCTCCAATTCGGCCACCGCTTCGCGGAAGCCCGCCTCGGAGACGCGCGCCGGATCGCCGTAACAGAGTGCCATCACCCCGCGCGTGCGCTCCTCCGCGGACCAGCCCCTGGTCATCCGGGCGAACAGGCCGGCGACACCGGGCACCGCGAGCAGCCCCGTCGGCATGGCGGACCGCTGCACCCGGATCTCGGGGAGCGCGGGCGAGACGAGGGTGAGGGTGCGCACCAGGTCGGGTCGGACCGCGGCGACCCGGGTGGCCACGGCACCACCGAGCGAATTGCCGAACAGATGTACCGGCCCGCGCTCCCCGGCGTCGAGGAACCGGATCACGGCACGGGCGTGCCCGGTGACCGAGTAGTTCCCGTCGTCCGGCGGCGGCGAGTCGCCGAAGCCGGGCAGGTCGACCGCCTCGCCGTCCACCACGTCCTGGAGCAGCGGCATCAGCGCCGACCAGTTCTGCGAGGAGCCGCCGAGCCCGTGCACGTAGAGCGCGGGCGGCAGTCCGGTCCGCTCCGGCGGCCGGGACCGGATGGTCAGCGTCAGCCCGGGCAGCGCGACGGAGCGCAGCTCCTCCCCCTCCGCGACCCTGACGGTGCTCACCGCGGGGGCTACCGCGGCGGCGACGGCACGGACTCCCGGCAGCTCGGTCGAAGACATGCGGCAATGTTACGAGACGATCACACCCCGATTCATGTGTTCGCCGTCACAGACCGCGTAGCGGCCCACGGGGGTAGCTCCTACGCTCGAAGCAAGGAAGGGAGTCACCATGACGGTCGACCCCAGCGACCCGGAGACCTTCGAGGACATCCAGCCGGACGAACCGGACCAGGAGACGCCCCGGGCCGACGCTGCCGAGCAGCGGGCCGATCTCCAGCAGCGGCGCGACGAACCGCTCACGGACATCGACCGGGACAGCGCCAACGAGGCGGATGCGGCGGAGCAGGCCCGCGTAGTCACACAGGATGAGGACGATTACCGCTGATACAACCCGCTTTGTCCCGATGGCCGAGGAATCTGTGGCTACCGCAGCCGTCCGGTCCATGAAATTCTGCGTCCGCGCCGCGCACACCCGGGTTACCCAAAAGTACGATGGCTGTACGGCGCAGCGTGCACGGAAAGCTGTGTCCGATCACAAATTTGGGAGGCGGCGTGACAGCCATCGAGCAGACCGAGGCGGCGCGCCCGCGAGGCACTCGCCTACCTCGCCGCGCCCGACGCAATCAGCTGCTGGGCGCCGCGCAGGAAGTCTTTGTGGCGCAGGGCTACCACTCCGCCGCGATGGACGACATCGCCGAGCGGGCCGGGGTCAGCAAGCCAGTGCTCTATCAGCACTTCCCGGGCAAGCTGGAGCTCTATCTGGCCCTTCTCGACCAGCACTGCGAATCGCTTCTCCAGGCGGTCCGTACGGCACTGGCGTCGACCACCGACAACAAGCTGCGGGTCGCCGCGACGATGGACGCGTACTTCGCGTACGTGGAGGACGAGGGCGGTGCCTTCCGTCTGGTCTTCGAATCCGACCTGACCAACGAGCCCGCGGTGCGCGAGCGCGTCGACCGAGTGTCGTTGCAGTGCGCGGAGGCGATCTCCGACGTCATCGCCGGTGACACGGGACTGTCCAAGGACGAGTCCATGCTGCTCGCGGTCGGCCTGGGCGGCGTCTCCCAGGTGGTCGCCCGCTACTGGCTCTCCAGCCAGTCCGCCATTCCGCGCGACACGGCGGTCCAGCTGCTCACGTCGCTGGCCTGGCGGGGTATCGCGGGCTTCCCGCTGCACGGTATCGATCAGCACTGACGCGGGCCACCCGGTGCGGCCGCCGCCCGTGTTCGCTGCGGGCGTTGCCCACCGGCCACTGGCGGCCCCCCTCAGCGGGCTAATGTGTGCTGCGTACGGCGCGGCTCACCGCGCAGGGACTGACCGTCGGAGGGACATAGCCGTGGAGGTCAAGATCGGGGTGCAGCACACGCCCCGGGAGATCGTTCTGGAGAGCGGGCTTTCCGCCGAAGAGGTCGAGAGCACCGTCGCCGAGGCTCTCACCGGTAAGGCGCAGCTGCTCAGCCTCACGGACGAGAAGGGCCGCAAGGTCCTGGTGCCGGCCGACCGGATCGCTTACGTGGAGATCGGCGAGCCCAGCACGCGTCGCGTGGGGTTCGGCGCGCTGTAGGCAGCACGCTCTCAGCAGTGACCGTGGCAGCGGCCCGGTGGGATTCCCCACCGGGCCGCTGCCCGTTCCGGTCCACGCCTTCGCCCGATGAGGGTTGCGTTCCGCAACCCACGGGTAGTACTGCTAACGACCGATTTACCCGCCCCGCAACTCGCGAGGTGATCATCTGTGATCCTGGAACCACTCGGCTCCGTCGTGCTCGGACTCGCCCTCGCCTGGATGGCGCTCCGCTTCCTGCCCGACCGGCTCCCGTCCCGCCGTGCCGTCTTCACCACCGGCGCCCTGGGAGCCCTGTTCGGCGTGTATCTCATGCACTCGGTGCTGGGTCCGGGCCACGTCGTGGCCACGCTGATCGGCACGGCGCTGATCGGGGCCGTGACGCTCTCCCTGCTGGTCCGCCCCCGGAGCCGCCGGCTGAGCCGATCAGCGGCGGCCTGAGGCCGGCCCGGCGGGCCGGCCCCGATGAACCGACTACGCGGCCAGACCCAGCGCGGCCATCCGCTTGGTGTGCGCCTCGGTGATCCGCGAGAACATCCGCCCGACCTCCGCCAGGTCGAAGCCGTCCGCCACGCCACCGACGAGCATCGTCGACAGCGCGTCGCGGTCGGCCACCACCCGCTGTGCCTGGGAGAGCGCCTCGCCCATCAGCCGGCGCGCCCACAGCGCGAGCCGGCCGCCGACCCGTGGGTCCGCCTCGATCGCGGCGCGCACCTTCTCGACGGCGAAGTTCCCGTGCCCGGTGTCGTCGAGCACGGCGAGGACCAGGGAGCGGGTGTCCGAGTCGAGCCGGACCGCGACCTCCCGGTAGAAGTCGCTGGCGATCGAGTCGCCGACGTACGCCTTGACCAGGCCCTCCAGCCAGTCCGACGGCGCGGTCTGGCGGTGGAAGTCGTCGAGCGCCTTGGCGAAGGGCTCCATCGCGCCGGTCGGCTCCACCTCGATCGCGGTCAGCCGGTCGGTGAGCCGCTCGAAGTGATGGAATTCGGCGGAGGCCATCTTCGCCAGCTCCGCCTTGTCGGCCAGCGTCGGCGCGAGTTTGGCATCCTCGGCGAGCCGCTCGAAGGCTGCCAGCTCCCCGTAGGCAAGTGCTCCCAGCAGGTCCACGACCGCTGCCCGGTACTGCGGCTCCACGGACGCGGTGGCCCAGTCCTGGGCGGCGATTCCGGTGGGTTCGGGGGTTTCAGTGGCGTTGTCAGGCGTCTCCATGAAGCGCAGAATAGCCCGCCCGGCGGGGGACGGAAGGGCCTGGCCGACCAGTGACATCACACCGTTCCAATGAATTCGCCCAACACACATGCGCGAATCCGGGGTACAGTGGTATTGCGCCTACTGAGTATTTTGGTCGTACCGGTGGCGTGAAAATGGTGAAAACGAATGAGGATGCCCGGTCGGTGGCCCGATCGGCTCCGACCCGACAGCCCTCCACGCGGGGCGTACGACACGTACGACCGCAGATGAGGGGCCCCCTCAGCGGCACGAGCGCTCGAGCGACGGCAGTGGTCCCGCGCCACCCGGCCATCCACGGCCGGATGACCAACCCCGGCACGGTACGACCCCCAGCGTTCGCCTCGGACCGCGTCTCACAGAAGAGGCAGCACCCTGACTACGTTTCGCGAACTCGGGATTCTTTCCGAGACGGCCGAGGCCCTTGAGGCCGTCGGCATTGTGTCCCCGTTCCCCATCCAGGAGATGACGCTCCCCGTCGCGCTCTCCGGCTCCGATGTCATCGGCCAGGCCAAGACCGGCACCGGCAAGACCCTCGGTTTCGGTCTGCCGCTGCTGGAGCGCGTCACCGTCCCCGCGGACGTCGAGGCCGGCCGGGCCGAGCCCGAGGAGCTGACCGAGGC
Source organism: Streptomyces sp. NBC_01591 (assembly GCF_035918155.1). Lineage (NCBI taxonomy): Bacteria > Bacillati > Actinomycetota > Actinomycetes > Kitasatosporales > Streptomycetaceae > Streptomyces > Streptomyces sp. NBC_01591. The sequence goes on along the minus strand of NZ_CP109327.1, from coordinate 5,799,039 downwards.
GCCGCAGGCGCTCGTCGTCGTCCCCACCCGTGAGCTCTGCCAGCAGGTCACCAACGACCTGCTGACCGCCGGCAAGGTGCGCAACGTCCGCGTCCTCGCGATCTACGGCGGCCGCGCCTACGAGCCGCAGGTCGAGGCCCTCAAGAAGGGCGTCGACGTGATCGTCGGCACCCCGGGCCGCCTGCTCGACCTGGCCGGACAGCGCAAGCTCGACCTCTCGCACGTCCGCGCGCTGGTGCTCGACGAGGCCGACGAGATGCTCGACCTGGGCTTCCTGCCCGACGTCGAGAAGATCATCACGATGCTCCCGGCGAAGCGGCAGACGATGCTGTTCTCGGCGACCATGCCGGGCGCCGTCATCGGCCTCGCGCGCCGCTACATGTCGCAGCCGACGCACATCCGCGCCACCTCGCCCGACGACGAGGGCGCGACCGTCGCGAACATCTCGCAGCATGTCTTCCGGGCCCACTCGATGGACAAGCCTGAGATGGTCTCCCGCATCCTGCAGGCCAACGGCCGCGGACTCGCGATGATCTTCTGCCGTACGAAGCGCACGGCGGCCGACATCGCCGAGCAGCTGGAGAAGCGCGGCTTCGCGTCCGGCGCGGTCCACGGCGACCTCGGCCAGGGCGCCCGCGAGCAGGCGCTGCGCGCGTTCCGCAACGGCAAGGTGGACGTGCTCGTCTGCACCGATGTCGCGGCCCGCGGTATCGATGTCGAGGGCGTGACCCACGTCATCAACTATCAGTCGCCGGAGGAAGAGAAGACGTACCTCCACCGCATCGGCCGGACCGGCCGTGCGGGTGCCAAGGGCATCGCGATCACGCTGGTCGACTGGGACGACATCCCGCGCTGGCAGCTGATCAACAAGGCGCTCGACCTGAAGTTCAACGACCCGGTCGAGACCTACTCCACCTCGCCGCACCTCTTCGAGGAGCTCGACATCCCGGCCGGCACCAAGGGTGTCCTGCCGCGCGCCGAGCGGACCCGTGCGGGTCTGCGGGCCGAGGAGATCGAGGACCTCGGCGAGACGGGCGGCCGCGGCCGCAGGTCCGCCGCGGCTTCGGCGCCCGCCGTCCGCGAGGAGCGCGCGCCGCGTACGCCGCGTCAGCGTCGTCGCACCCGGGGCGGCTCCGCCGTCCAGGAGGCGCCCGCCACCACCGCCACGGTGCCGGCACCGGCCCCGGAGGCCGCTGACGCCCCGGCGGAGCCGCGTACGCCGCGTCGCCGCCGCCGTACCCGCGTCGGCGCTCCGGACGCCGCGGCCGAGGCCGTGGTGAGCGCGACCGAGGCCGTGGTGAGCACGGTGGCGGCCGTGGTCGAGGTCGAGGTGGAGCCGAAGGCTGCCAAGGCCCCGGTCGAGGCCGAGCCCGCCGTGGCCGAGACCAAGCCGCGCCGCCGCCGTGCCCGCGTGGTCAAGCCGGTCGAGGACGAGGTCGACTTCCAGATCGCCCCGATCTCCGAGCCGATGGCGGAGACGAAGACGGTGACCAAGGCGCGTCGCCGTCCCCGTGTCGTCAAGCCGGTCGAGGACGAGGTCGACTTCCAGATCGCGCCTATCTCCGAGCCCACCCCGGAGACCAAGCCGCGCCGCCGCACCCGTGCAGCCGCCAAGCCGAAGACCGAGGCCGTGGCCGAGGCCCCGGTCGCCGAGGGCGAGGCGAAGCCGCGCAGGCGTCGGGCGCCGCGCGCGACCGCCGCCAAGGCCGAGGGCTGAGCGGCCACCGCTCAGAAGCTTGATCCGCCGGACGGGCCCGAGGACATCCTCGGGCCCGTCCGGCGTTTCTCGGGCCCGTCCGGCGTTCGGGGACATCCTCGGCTGCCCGTCCGGCGTTCCACGGCATAACCTCGTCCCATGAGCCGGCCGCACACCTTCACCCCGCCCCCCTGCGCCCACGCCCACCAGCTGCGCACGTCGCGCGGCGACTTCGCCGTGCTGGACGCCTCGCCGCCCGGTGCCGTGCGCGGCACCGCTCTCCTGCTGCCCGGATACATGGGCAGCAAGGAGGACTTCATGGCGCTCCTCGAACCGCTCTCGGCCGCCGGGTACCGGATCGTCGCCGTGGACGGCCGCGGACAGTACGAGACCGACGGGACGGACCGTCAGGAGTCCTACGCACAGGGCGAATTGGCCCTCGACGTGCTCGCGCAGGCCACTGCTCTCGACGCCGGCGGCGAAGGCGCCGTGCATCTTCTGGGGCACTCGCTCGGCGGGCAGATCGCCCGTGCCGCCGCGCTGCTCGACGCCTCGCCGTTCCGTTCGCTGACGCTCATGTCGTCGGGGCCCGCCGAGGTCGTCGAGGTCCAGCAGCTCAAGGTGAAGGTGCTCAGCGACGCGCTCGCGACGATGAGCATGGCCAGGGTGTGGGAGGCGATGCGCTCCCTCGACCCGCCGGAGGACGCGGCGACGGACGGCGAGGCCCTGCGCCGGCGCTGGCTGCGCCACCGGCCCGCCCAGCTGATCGCCACCGGCCGCCAACTGGTGACCGAGCCGGACCGGGTGGCCGAACTCGCCGCCGTACAGCTGCCGTTCCATGTGCTCTCCGGTGAGCGCGACGACACCTGGCCGGTGCCGCTGCTCGACCGGATGGCGCAGCGGCTCGGCGCACACCGCACCCGGATCGCGGGCGCCGAGCACTCTCCCAACACGGACCGCCCGGAGCAGACGGCGGCGGCGCTCGCCGCGTTCTGGGACAGCCTGTAGGCGGCGGGCGCCGAGCGGGGTCAGTACTGCGACTGCAGGTGCTGCCAGAAGCCGTCGCGCAGGGCCCGCCGCAGATGTGCGTGGCCGCGCAGCGAGTGCTGCAGCAGCCGTTCGGCCTCGACCAGCAGGTCCTGGTCGACGGAGCCCGGCAGGTACGGGTGTCCGGGCAGCAGATCGGCGAGGGACTCGCGGCCCCGGGCGGCCAGCCAGGCCGCGGCGATCTGCGCACCGACGAAGCGGACGTCGTCGCGCGCGGGCGCGGGGGTGTCGTCCTCGTAGGTGGTGACGGGGCGTCTGGTGACGTACGGACGGCAGAAGTCCAGGTCGAAGGTGCGCTGGCTGTCGACCTCCCAGAGCAGCGGTTCGGCCTGGTTGCGCCCCTCCCCCGCCTCGATGCCCCACAGGTGCACCCGGGCCCCGTACCCCTGGGCCGCCTCCACCGCGGAGACCAGGTCCTCGTCGCCGCCGACCAGTGCCGCGTCGCTGATGGCGCGGTGCCGGGCGAGTGATTCGAGGTCGGTGCGGATGAGTGAGTCGACGCCCTTCTGCTGGTTGTTGGCGTTGAGGTTGCCGAGTCGGACCTTGACGTCGGGGAGTTCGGCGATGGACTGCTGCTCGACGGTGTGGATGCGTCGCCTGGCTCCGTCGTACCAGTACACGCGCAGCAGCCTGCTGTCCGCGAAGATCGTCCGGGCCTTGTCGATGAAGGCCTCGATCAGGCCTTCCGCGTCGAGGTCGAAGGAGCGGCGGTCCTCGGTGCCGGTGACGAGCAGTCCGGCCGCGGCGTACACATAGCCCGCGTCCACGAAGATCGCGTGGGTCGAAGGGGTCTTCGACACCTCGGCGAGCATGCGCTGGAGCAGTTCGTTGGTGCGGTCCAGGCGCTCGTGGATCTCTGCCTCGTTCATTCGGGCCTCGTCGTGGACCTCGTCGCCCGCGCATGCTCGGTGACCTGCTGATACTTAGACATCCAAAAAATTTCCTTAGCGTAGGGAATGTTTGCAGGAAGCAAGCCGTTGTACATCTCGTGGAGCGCAGGACAGTGATGTCCGGTGCTCTCATCCTTGCGGACGGATCATCCGTCCTCCCAGTAGTTCTCCAGCAGGAGGATCAGACGAAGGGAAGCCCTATGCGCTTCGAGATCATGCGACTCGACGATGTCGACGGTACCGCCGTGGACAGCACCGTCGTGGACGCCGCCTCCGTCAACCGGATCGTGCAGCAGGCCGCAGCCATAGGCCAGCGCATCTACATCCGCCCGGCCGAGACCTCGGCTTCGTAACGCACGACGACGTACAAAGACGAAGCGCCCCCGTACGGAAGGTCCGTACGGGGGCGCTGTGGTGTCCGGGCACCGTCAGGCGTTCTGGATGACCTGGGTGACGCCGTTGATGATCTGCTGTACGGCGATGGCGGACAGCATCATTCCGGCGAGCCTGGTCACCAGCACGACGCCGCCGTCCTTGATGACCCGGATGATCAGCAGCGAGTAACGCATGGTCAGCCAGAGGACGATGTGCATGGCGACGATCGCCGACCAGACCGAGATCTGACTGCCCACGCTGTCGGCGTGCTGCACCGCCAGGATCACCGACACGATCGCACCGGGCCCGGCGAGCAGCGGCATGCCCAGCGGTACGAGCGCCACATTGACGTCCTTGGTCTGCGTCGGCTCGTCGGTCTTGCCGGTCAGCAGGTCGAGTGCGATCAGCAGCAGGAGCAGTCCGCCCGCGATCATCAGGGCGGGCACGGAGACATGCAGATAGTCGAGGATCTGCTGACCGAGCAGACCGAAGACGGCGATAACGCCGAAGGCGACGGCGACCGCCTGCAGCGCCATCCTGCGCTGCATCTTGGCGGGGCGGCCCGCGGTGAGCGCGAGGAAGATCGGGGTGATCCCGGGGGGATCCATAATCACAAAAAGCGTGAGAAAAAGGGATCCGAAGACAGCGACGTCGAACACAGTGAGCCTTGCGAGAAGAGAGAAACGGCCTGAAGGAGCGCACCCCGAAGCCATGACGGCGGCCTGACGGCCGGGTGCGAGGAAGTGGAACGCGGAGGTGGGACGGACGGCGGTACGCGTACGGGGTCCGTGCTCCGGCCCCGACGCGTGCGTCGTTACGAGGGGCGGGGCCCGCCGGCTCCCGGCACCGGGAAGGCTCCCGTGGCGCGCCGGGTGATCTCGCCGTAGATCTCGGGGTCGGTGGTGTACTCGCCGAGTCCGACGGTCTTGCGGCTGCCGTGGTAGTCGCTGGACCCGGTCGTCAGCAGCCCCAGGTCGCGGGCGAGCCCGCGCAGCCTGGCCCTGGTCGGCTCGTCGTGGTCCATGTGGTCGACCTCGATGCCGTCGAGGCCCGCCGCGGCGAGCCGCGCTATCGAGGACTCGGGCACCACCTCGCCGCGCTTGACGGCGGCCGGGTGGGCGAAGACGGTGACGCCACCGGCGGCCTTGACCAGCCGGATCGCGTCGAAGGGGTCGAGTTCGTGCTTCTCGGCGTAGGCGCGTCCGCCGTTGGCGAGCCATTCGGGCGTGAAGGCGTCGGAGACGGTCTCGACGACGCCGAGCTCGACGAGCGCGGTGGCAATGTGCGGCCTGCCGACCGATCCGTCCCCGGCGATCCTCGCGACCTGCTCCCACTCGACGGGCACGCCGAGCTCCTGGAGCTTGCGCACCATGGTCCGGGCGCGCGGCACCCGGTCGTCCCGTACGAGTTCGCGTTCGCGCGCCAGCTCGGGCTCGTCGGGGTCGAAGAGATACGCCAGCATGTGCAGGCCCACGCCGTCGGTCCGACAGGAGAGCTCGGCGCCGGTGACGAGGGTGAGCCCCTCGGGAAGGGCGGCGATCGCCTCGGCGTGACCGCGCACGGTGTCGTGGTCGGTGAGCGCGACGACGTCCAGGCCCGCGGCGGCGGCGCTCAGCACCAGCCCGGCGGGGGTGTCCGTGCCGTCCGAGGCGGTGGAGTGGGTGTGCAGGTCGATGCGCACGACGCGTACTCCAGTGCTCGGGGCCGGACAAGGGGACATCCAAGGATAACCGGCGTTCGAGCGGCGCCCGGCCGGGCACGGAGGGCCCGGGACAGCTCTCAGCCGAGCAGGCGGGGTGTGAGCGCCCCGCACGGCACGAGGTCCATCTCCTCCCCGGCCTCGCGCAGATCGGCGAGCACCAGCTCCTCGTACATCAGGAGCCCCGACTGCTCGGGCCAGACGATCGCCCAGAGCCAGAGCCCGCGCGCCTCGCCCGCGAAGACCGCCCGGTCCTCGGGGGCCCCCTTGACGCTCCACAGCGGTGTGGGGCGTCCGGCGGCGAGCATCTTGACGTCCGGCGGGCCCTCGACGTCCAGCAGCGGGCCGGGGTCGGGGCCGTCGATCCCGGCATAGTGCGCGCCGAGGCCGACGCCGAGCTCCTCGGTGACGAGCAGCAGTTCGCCGATGCCGCCGACGGGGCCGGGGCCGGAACAGGCGACGACGGTGGCCCGGCCGCCACTGCGGTCGTCACCCGCGCTCGCCACACCGGTGAACAGCCAGCCCACCGGCAGCGGCCAGGGCATCCATACCGGGACATGGGCGCGGCGCACCACCACTTCCAGCGCTTCGACGCTGGGCGGGACGACGGGCTGCAGCGGTTGCACGCCGCCGTGCACGGCACACTGCCAGGTGTCGGCGAACAGACCGGGCGCTCTGACCCGGCCTCCGCACTTCGGGCAACTGGGTTCGCCCCTCATAGCGACCAACGGTCCTCCAGGACCGTCGCCGCGTCAAGCAAGATCACCCGTCCGCAGCGTGGCCCCACCTGCGAAATTAGATGTAACTTGCATTCATTAGATTGTCTAACTTATTCTATGCATATCGCAACTATCTAGTGGAGAGCGAGAAGACCCATGCAGGGAGAGGATCCGTTCGATCAGGGCACGGGCAGCATCCTGCGCCAGCCGAAGGCCGTCTGGGCCACGGCGGGCGCCTCTGTTGTCGCGTTCATGGGAATCGGCCTGGTGGACCCGATTCTGCCGTCCATCGCCAAGGGACTGGAGGCGACACCGAGCCAGGTGTCCCTGCTCTTCACCTCGTACTTCCTCATCACCGCTGTGGCGATGCTCGTCACCGGCTTCGTGTCCAGCCGGATCGGCGGCCGCAAGACGCTCCTGGCCGGCCTCGCGCTCGTCGTCGTCTTCGCCGCACTCTCCGGCACCTCGTCGTCGGTCGGCGAACTCGTCGGCTTCCGGGCCGGCTGGGGGCTCGGCAACGCGCTCTTCGTGTCGACCGCGCTGGCCGTGATCGTCGGTGCGGCGGCCGGCGGCAGCTCGGCGGCGATCCTGCTCTACGAGTCGGCACTCGGCCTCGGCATGGCCTGCGGACCCCTGGTCGGCGCCCTGCTCGGTGACGCCAGCTGGCGCTACCCGTTCTTCGGCACAGCCGCACTGATGGCCATCGGCTTCATCTGCATCACGGCGTTCCTGAAGGAACAGCCCAGGCCCGCCCGGAAGACCTCGCTGCTCGACCCGGTCAAGGCGCTCGGCCACGGCGGTCTGGCCTCGGTGGCGGCCTCGGCGTTCTTCTACAACTACTCGTTCTTCACGATCCTGGCGTTCACCCCGTTCGTGCTGAACATGACGCCGTACAAGTCGGGCGCGGTGTTCTTCGCCTGGGGCCTGCTGCTCGCGGTCTTCTCGGTGCTGGTCGCCCCGCGGCTGCAGGAGCGCTTCGGATCGCTGAAGGTGCTCGGCGCCTCGCTGGTGCTGCTCGCCGCCGACCTCCTGGTCCTGGGATACGGCAACCACACCACCGCCATCGTCTGCACGATCGTCTCCGGCGCCTTCATCGGCATGAACAACACCGTCTACACGGAGCTGGCGCTCGGCGTCTCGGACGCACCGCGCCCGGTGGCGAGCGCGGGTTACAACTTCGTCCGCTGGTTCGCCGCGGCCGCCGCCCCGTACCTCGCCCCGAAGATCGAGGAGTGGAGCAACATCCACATCCCGTTCGTGGTCGCCGCGGTCACGGCCGTGGTCGGTGCGATCGTCGTCTGGATCCGGCGTTCGGCGCTGACCCACGAGGCGGCGGAGCTGGAGCCGAAGCACGCCACCGAGGACAGCGTCACGGTCTTCGCCGACTGACCTCTCCACCCGTCCCCGTACCGCCCCGCCCGCGGCTCTCCCTCCTGGCCGCGAGGCGGGGCTTTCCCATGCCTCCGGTGGCGGGGATCAGTCCAGGGTTACGGAGCCACGCAGCGGATCGCGCAGGTCCGTACCGTTCGAGAGCCACCGCTCCTGGAGCTCCTGCGCACCCCTGACCCGCTTCCACGCGGCCTCGTTGTGCGTCATCGGCAGCAGCGGCAGGAACCGCACCGGATCCATCGGGTCGTCCAGCTCCAGGTCCTCCACCAGGCCCCCCGGCTCGGCGACCAGCACGGAGCTGAACGGCGCCCCGGGCCACAGCGGCTCGCCGACGTCCAGCGAGGCCCCCGGCGCCACGATCACCCCCTCGACCTGCGGGGTGGCCGCCAGCACGGCGAGCGGGCGCAGCACCTTGTCGGTGTCGGCGAGTCCGGCGCGCACGGAGAGGACCAGTTCGGCGCGCGGGCCCTTCACCGGGTCGACGAGTGCCACGGTCGGGTCGGCCATCGGCTGGGCCGACATACCGAGCGTGGCGTAGCGCACCACATCGCCGTCGACGAAGCGGAGCACTTCGATCCGGTCCGTACCCAGAAACGTCACTGCGGCGCGCGCGTCCGGTTCACCGAGGGCCGTGAGCAGCCGGGCCTCGACCAGAGCAAGAATTTCTCCCATCCCGCGAGCATAGGACGCGTATGGAACGGGCAAAGTAAGGGATTGGCCGTCAGTCGGCTGATAGTCTTGGCCGCTGGTCGGGGCAGCACGCAGAAGCGTCGCTCTCAGCCCCGACGACACGTCATCCCCCAAGGGGGACCGGCTGGAGGAGGTGGGGCTGCAATGGATCGAAGTCGATCGTGCAGTACCAACCGCTCTTCCGCCCTCCACCTTTCCTGGTGATCTGAAGCCTCCCGAGCCTCCCGGTCGAGGCCCATGGCTTTGCGCACGACGGAAGAGCACTCCTTTTTTGCCTGTCTGTAGCGAACGCCGTCATCGCGCCGCCGCGGTGCCGCCCGCTTTGCGGACGTGAGCACACGTCCCCATTCCGGGCTGTTCCACGTGCCCGACGACGGCCCTCCGTGAAGGAGCCAGCCATGTCGATGATCCGCGACCTGCGCGCCGCCGTGCGCCCGTCCCTGCGCAAGGGCAACGCCCTGCACAACAGTTACGACGCCACCCGTGACCCCTCCGCCTCCAGCGCGGTCGTCGACTGCGCGGTCTACCGCGACGGCCGGCGCCTGGAGAGCGGCACCTGCCGCACGCCGCACGAGGCGATGCTCCAGGTGCGGGAGGAGGGCGGCTTCGCCTGGATCGGCCTGCACGAGCCGACCGAGGAGGAATTCGCCGGTATCGCCCGGGAGTTCGGGCTGCACCCGCTGGCCGTCGAGGACGCGGTCCACGCCCACCAGCGGCCGAAGCTGGAGCGGTACGACGACACGCTCTTCACCGTCTTCAAGACCATCCACTACGTCGAGCACACCGAACTCACCGCCACCAGCGAGGTGGTGGAGACCGGCGAGGTGATGTGCTTCACCGGCCGGGACTTCGTCATCACCGTGCGGCACGGCGGCCACGGCTCGCTGCGCGCGCTGCGGCACCGGCTGCAGGACGACCCCGAGCTGCTCGCCAAGGGCCCGTCCGCGGTGCTGCACTCCATCGCCGACCACGTCGTGGACGGCTACATCGCGGTGGCCGGGGCCGTCCAGGACGACATCGACGAGGTGGAGATCGAGGTCTTCTCCGCCCCGGCGAAGGGCAGCTCGCGCGGCTCGGAAGCGGGCCGGATCTACCAGCTGAAGCGTGAGGTCCTGGAGTTCAAGCGGGCGGTGTCGCCGCTGCTGCGGCCGATGCAGCTGCTGAGCGAGCGGCCCATGCGGCTGATCGACCCCGACATCCAGAAGTACTTCCGTGACGTCGCCGACCACCTGGCGCGGGTGCACGAGGAGGTCGTCGGCTTCGACGAGCTGCTGAACTCGATCCTCCAGGCCAACCTGGCGCAGGCGACGGTCGCGCAGAACGAGGACATGCGCAAGATCACGTCCTGGGCGGCGATCGTCGCCGTACCGACGATGATCTGCGGCGTCTACGGCATGAACTTCAAGCACATGCCCGAGCTGGGCTGGCGGTACGGCTACCCGATGGTGCTGGGCGTCATCGGCGTGGTCTGCTTCTCCATCCACCGCACGCTCAAGCGCAACGGCTGGCTCTGACGCCCTCCCCGGCCGGTCCAATAGAGTTCGGGCATGACTGCTGCTGCCGCTGACGTGCCACTGGGCCTGGCTCTCGTCGAGGAGGCCACCAAGAAGTCCGGCCTCATCTGGGTGCGGGGCACCGGGCCCGCGCGGGCGCTGTGGCACGTATGGCACGAGGGCGCGGCTCATCTGGTCGGGGACGGCCCCGGCGAGCAGCCGTTCCCGGCCGGGCTCACCGACGGGTCCGCCGCCGAGGTGACCGTGCGCAGCAAGGACAAGGGCGGTCGGCTGGTCGCCTGGACGGCCGCCGTGACGGAGCTCGCGCCGCATTCCGAGGAATGGGAGGCCGCGGTCGCCGAGCTCAAGGGCAAGCGGCTGAACGCTCCGGACGCCGAGCGGATGACGGAGCGGTGGGCGCGCGAGTGCCGGGTGCTGCGGCTGACGCCCGGTGAGTTCCGTACCGAGCTGCCGGACGGCTCCCTGGCCGCGGCGCCCCTGCCGACGTCCGCGACCACACGGCGGCCGGTGCCCGCGGGGCTGCCGCGGCTGCTGAAGCAGGGGCGCAAGAACAAAGGCTGACCGGGCGGGGCCAAGCGGCGCGGTCCGCGCTCAGGACGACGTCCTGGGCAGCTGCTTCCCGTAATCGACCGTGTCCACCTGCGGCGGCGCCTCCAGGGCGAAGTCCTTGCCCCAGTCCGACAGGGTGACGGTGCCCCCGCCGCCACCGCGCGCGAATCGCAGGGGATACGCCTTGCCCTCCAGCGAGACGTCGAGCGTGCCGCCCTCGCCCTTGCCGCCCATGATCTGGACGGTCCGGGTCGCGCCGACCTCCTCCCGGTCGCCCTTGTTGAGGGTGCCGTGGAGCGTGAGCATCCCGTCGAGCAGGGTCTTCTTGTCCGTGAAGCCGCGCAGCTGCTTGTACGTGGGGTCGTCCTGGGGCACCTTGACGTACTTGTTCTGGAGCTTGTCCGCGGCCGCGCCGCCCGCCGCGCTGTCGGCGCCGGACTCCTCCTCGTGGTTCCAGAACCCGGAGTCCGCCTTCAGATAGAGCTCGTCACCGATCCGCAGCAGCTCGAAGGTGCTGTCCTTCGAGACGACGGAGCCGGTGCCGCCCTTCTCCTTGAGCTGCATGTTGAGCTTGTACGTGCCGCCCTTGCTGACCAGCGTCCCGGCGAGGCGCACCGCGTCGGCGGAGTCCGCCGCGCCCTGTGCCTTCTTCTCGATCTCCGTGGCGTCCAGCTTGCCGACGCCGTTGGTCCCCTTGTCCGGATCCTCGCCGCCGCACGCCGTGAGGGCTGTGACCAGCCCCGCACAGAGCAGGGTGACGAGAGCGGTCCGGCGTCGGGCCCGGACGGGCGGAACGGAAGAGGTCACGGGCGCACTGCCTCTCATCTGCATCGCGGGGGGTGGCAGACGGCAGCGTACCTGTGCCGTACACGCCTTCCGGCAGGGACCGTACGGACGGCTTCGCCGGGGCAACCCGGAGCGGTACGGGCTAGCCTGATCCCGTCATAACGGTTGATTGACTGCCAAACGGACCAGCCGGATAAGTCGTACACGGAAGAAGGAGGCGCACGATGGCGGCAGGCGCCCCCCGGGTGTTCGTCTCCCACCTCGCCGGCGTCCCGGTCTTCGACCCCAACGGCGACCAGGTGGGCCGTGTCCGCGATCTGGTCGCGATGCTCCGGGTCGGCGGCAGGCCGCCGCGGCTGCTCGGGCTCGTCGTCGAAGTGCTCAGCCGCCGCCGGATCTTCCTCCCGATGACCCGGGTCACCGGGATCGAGTCCGGCCAGGTCATCACCACCGGCGTGGTCAACATGCGGCGCTTCGAACAGCGGCCCACCGAACGCCTGGTGCTCGGCGAATTCCTCGACCGGCGGGTCCGCCTCGTGGAGACCGGCGAGGAGGTCACCGTCCTCGACGTCTCCATCCACCAGCTCCCGGCCCGCCGCGACTGGGAGATCGACAAGTGCTTCGTACGCAAGGGCAAGGGCGGGGCGCTGCGCCGCAAGGGCGAGACCCTGACGGTCGAGTGGTCGGCGGTCAGCGGGTTCTCGCTGGAGGAGGTCGGGCAGGGCGCCGAGACCCTGGTCGCCACGTTCGAGCGGCTGCGCCCGACGGACGTGGCCAACGCGCTGCACCACCTGTCACCGAAACGACGGGCCGAGGTCGCCGCCGCGCTCGACGACGACCGGCTCGCCGACGTCCTGGAGGAGCTGCCCGAGGACGACCAGGTGGAGATCATCGGCAAGCTCCAGGAGGAACGCGCCGCCGATGTCCTGGAGGCGATGGACCCGGACGACGCGGCCGACCTGCTGTCCGAGCTCCCCGAAGAGGACAAGGAGCGGCTGCTGACGCTGATGCGGCCGGACGAGGCGGCCGATGTGCGGCGCCTCATGTCGTACGAGGAGCGGACCGCGGGCGGCCTGATGACCACCGAGCCGATCATCCTGCGGCCGGACGCGACGGTCGCCGACGCGCTCGCCCGGGTCCGGCAGGCCGACCTGTCCCCGGCGCTCGCCGCCCAGGTGTACGTGTGCCGGTCGCCCGACGAGACACCGACCGGCAAGTACCTGGGCACCGTGCACTTCCAGCGGCTGCTGCGGGATCCGCCGTACGCCCTGGTCAGCTCGATCGTCGACAGCGATCTCGTCCCCCTCACGCCGGACACCCCGCTGCGGGCCGTGACGAGCTATCTGGCCGCGTACAACCTGGTCTCGGCACCCGTCGTGGACGAGAGCGGGTCGCTGCTCGGCGCGGTGACGGTCGACGACGTGCTCGACCACCTGCTGCCCGAGGACTGGCGGGAGACGGACTTCCACAGCGAGGAGGGGGTGGCCGATGGTCGCTGAGGACCGCTCGAAGGCGGCGCCGGTGGGGGCCTCGGGCATCGCGCGCCCGCCCCGTTCCCGGCTGGACCAGCCGAAGGCCCCGCGGCGGCGGCTGCTGCCCGAGTACGACCCCGAGACGTTCGGCCGGTTCTCCGAGCGGATCGCCCGCTTCCTGGGCACCTGGCGCTTCATCTCCTGGATGACGCTGGTCATCATCGTCTGGGTGCTGTGGAACATCTTTGCGCCGATGGCATGGCGGTACGACCAGTACCCGTTCATCTTCCTGACGCTGATGCTCTCGCTCCAGGCCTCGTACGCGGCCCCGCTGATCCTGCTCGCGCAGAACCGGCAGGCCGACCGCGACCGGGTCACCTACGAGCAGGACCGCAAGCAGAACGAGCGCTCCATCGCGGACACCGAGTACCTCACCCGCGAGATCGCGGCACTGCGGATGGGGCTCGGCGAGGTCGCCACCCGCGACTGGATCCGCTCCGAGCTCGAGGACCTCGTGAAGGACCTCGACGACCGGCACGCCCTGGTCCCGGCCGAGAGTGACGAAGACCGCTGACGGGTGCTACTCGCGCGTAGCAGCAGGCGCCGTAACATCGTCGGTATGGCTACGGAAGACGCGGTGCTTGAGGCACTGGCGACAGTGAACGACCCGGAGATCCACCGCCCGATCACCGAACTCGGCATGGTGAAATCGGTCGAGATCGATGCTGACGGTGCGGTCGCTGTCACGGTCTATCTCACGGTCTCAGGCTGCCCGATGCGCGAGACGATCACCAAGAACGTGACGGACGCGGTCGCCCGCGTCGAGGGCGTCTCGCGGGTCGACGTCACGCTCGACGTGATGAGCGACGAACAGCGCAAGGAGCTCGCGTCCTCGCTGCGCGGCGGCACGGCGGAGCGCGAGGTGCCCTTCGCCAAGCCCGGCTCGCTGACCCGGGTCTACGCGGTCGCGTCCGGCAAGGGCGGCGTCGGCAAGTCGTCCGTGACGGTGAACCTGGCGGCGGCGATGGCGGCCGACGGCCTCAAGGTCGGTGTCGTGGACGCGGACATCTACGGGCACAGCGTGCCGCGGATGCTCGGCGCGGACGGCAAGCCGACCCAGGTCGAGAACATGATCATGCCGCCGTCGGCGCACGGTGTGAAGGTCATCTCCATCGGCATGTTCACCCCGGGCAACGCCCCGGTGGTGTGGCGCGGGCCGATGCTGCACCGCGCACTGCAGCAGTTCCTCGCCGATGTGTACTGGGGCGACCTCGACGTCCTCCTGCTCGACCTGCCGCCGGGCACCGGCGACATCGCGATCTCGGTGGCGCAGCTCGTGCCGAACGCCGAGATCCTGGTCGTCACGACCCCGCAGCAGGCGGCGGCCGAGGTCGCCGAGCGGGCCGGTTCGATCGCCGTACAGACCCACCAGAAGATCGTCGGCGTCGTCGAGAACATGTCGGGCATGCCGTGCCCGCACTGCGACGAGATGGTCGATGTGTTCGGTACCGGTGGTGGCCGGAAGGTCGCCGAGGGCCTGACGAAGACGGTCGGCGCGGAGGTACCGGTGCTCGGCTCCATCCCGATCGACGTACGGCTGCGCGAGGGCGGCGACGAGGGCAAGCCGGTCGTCCTGTCCGACCCCGACTCCCCGGCCGGCAAGGCGCTGCGCACCATCGCGGACAAGCTGGGCGGCCGTCAGCGCGGCCTGTCCGGCATGTCGCTGGGCATCACCCCGCGCAACAAGTTCTGAAACGGCGGGCGGTGACCGGCCCCGGCCGGTCACCGCTGCGCACTGCGCGCTTGTATCCCAGTACTACGCGTACGTCTGTGTCCTACGCGTACGTCGTGATGTCGCCGATCACCGAGAACCCCAGCCCGTACGCGCTCATCCCACGCCCGTACGCCCCGATGTGCACCCCGCCGTGCGTCGATCCCGCCAGTACCCAGCCGAATTCGGACTCGCGGTAGTGGAACGGCACGGGGACACCGTCCACCGGCAGTGACAGCACCGACCACGCGGGGCCGTCCAGGTCGTCGGCGAGTTCGAACGCCGTCTCCGTCTGCTGGTCCAGCCAGTCGTCGCGCAGCGCGTGGTCCATCTGCGGCGGCCACGTACAGGCGAGCAGGCCGGACCCTGCCAGCCAGGCCGCGGAGGACACCGTGGTCGCGTCCAGCACTCCTGTGCCGTCACCGCTGTGCCGCACCGGGCTGCTGGCCATCGACACGACGACGGCGAACCGTTGCTTCTCGGCGCCCGCGTCGGCCCGGGCCGACGGTTCGTCACCGTGCCCGATGGAACCGTGCTGCACCGTGCCGTCCGCCGCGGTGCCCACCTGCATCAGCCGGCGCGGCCCGGTGAAGGCCTCGTCCAGTCCGTACCAGGGAAACGTGGCTGCCAGATAGCCGTCGACAGTACGCCGGGCCGTCGGCACCCCCTCTGCGGTGACTGTGCCCGGCGCATCTTCCGCGCCCACCCGACTTGTCGTCTCCATCTGCCCGGCCGCCTCCTCGATCCGTTGGGTCCGAAGCGGCCCGCCCCCCAACGGGCGTACTCACAACCGGACAGATGGAGAATAGCCATACCGTCCGGACGAGCCGGGATTGGCGGGGGGTCAGGTGGCGTCGGCGTCGAACGGCGGCCGATCGTCCTTGCCGGGCTGGTCACGCTTCTTGAGCAGGTCCGGAGCACCGGCGGAGCCGTTGGCCGCGGTGATCGCCGAGGCGCCCGACACGCTGCTCCTGGAGTCCGCGGACTCCAGGTCCTTGCTCTCCCGGCCGTTCACCGCGTCGGTGACCTCGGCCAGGTCCTTGCGGAGGTCGAAGCTCTCGCGGATCTCCTTCAGCCCCAGGTCGTCGTTGCCGTCCATGAGCTGTTTGCGGACGAACGTCTTGGGGTTGAGGTCCTCGAACTCGAAGTCCTTGAACTCCGGACCGAGCTCCGTGCGGATGTCCTCCTTGGCACTCTCCGAGAATTCACGGATCTTACGGATGAAGCGCGAGGCGTCCTGGATAACCTTCGGCAGCTTGTCCGGGCCGAAGATCAGCACGCCCAGAATCGCGAGCGTCACCAGCTCGAGTGCGCCTATGTCATTGAACACCTTGTCGCTCCTCGTGTTCTCCGAGACCATGTCGGTCGAGGTCCGGACCCGGCCCACGGTACCCGTCGAAACTGCCCGCGCGGTAGCGTCCCGGGGCTGTCACGTGCCGCTTGCCGAGCCGAGCGTCAAAGAGATGGACAGGTCTTTACCACCGCGGGTCAGCTCGAGGTCCAGACGGTCTCCCGGGCGGTGCGCGCGGATCTTCACGATCAGCTCCTCGCCGCTGTGCACGCGATGGCCGTCGACCTCGGTGATGACGTCCCCGGGCCTGATACCGGCCTTGGCCCCGGGCCCGCCCGGGGTGACCGCGGGCTTGCCGGCCGCGCCCTTCGCCCCGACCCTGGCGCCGTCCCCGGCGTACTTCATGTCCAGCGTGACACCGATCACCGGGTGGGTGGCCTTCCCGGTGTTGATCAGCTCCTCGGCGACCCGCTTGCCCTGGTTGATCGGGATGGCGAAGCCGAGGCCGATGGAGCCCGCCTGTCCGCCGCCCTCCTCGGCCGAGCCGCTGTCGGCGGCACGGATGGCGCTGTTGATGCCTATGACATGGGCGTCGGTGTCGACGAGCGGACCGCCGGAGTTGCCCGGGTTGATCGGCGCGTCGGTCTGAAGCGCGTCGACGTAGCTGATGTCACTGCCGTCGCCCTTCTCGCCGCCCGCGGTGATCGGCCGGTCCTTGGCGCTGATGATGCCGGAGGTCACGGTGTTGGACAGGTCGAAGGGGGCGCCGATGGCCACCACGGGGTCGCCGACCCGCACATTGTCGGAGTTGCCCAGCGGCAGCGGCTTGAGGCCGGAGACACCGGTGACCTTGACCACGGCCAGGTCGTAACCGCTGTCCTTGCCGACGATCTCGCCGCGCGCGGTCTCCCCGCCGCTGAACGTGACGGTGATCTCGCCGGCCTGACCGGCCGGGGCGACGACATGGTTGTTGGTGAGGATGTGGCCGGAGTCGTCGAGGACGAAGCCGGTGCCGGTGCCGGACTCGGTGGAGCCGCTGACGTGGAGGGTGACCACGCTGGGCAGGGCGCTGGCGGCGATACCGGCGACGCTGTCGGGGGCGCGGCCGCCGCTGCTGCGGCCGGCCTGCGGGAGCTCGACCTGGGTGAGGCCGCCGTTGCGCTCGATGTAGGACCCGATGCCGCCGCCGATGCCGCCCGCCACCAGCGCGAGCAGTACCGCGCCGACCAGGAGCGAGCCGCGCCGGTCCTTCTTGCGGCCGGTGTCGGACCCGAGCGGCGGGCCCGGGTTGGTGAGCGGCTGCCTGGGCGCGCCCCAGGGGTCGTACTGGAGCCACTGCGTCGACGCCCCCTGGGGCTGCGACTGAGGCTGGGGTTGAAGCTGGGGCTGGGGCTGCGGTTGGGGCCGCTGAGGTGTGTGGGGCGGGGGCGCGGGGGCGGGCGAGGCGGGAGCGGGCGGCGTGGCGGCGGGCGGTGCGGTCATGCCCGCGCCGTTCGTCCCCGCGTACTGCGGGGGTACGTGGGTGCCGTGCGCCGGGGTCGGGACCGGCCGCTGTACGGGTGGTGCGGGGGCCCAGGGGCCGGGTCCGCCGTAGGGCGGGGTGCTGTACTGGTCGGGCTCGTGCAGTGGCGTCACGGGCTGCGCGGCCGGTACGGCGGCCACCGGTCCGGGAACCGGGGATTGGGGCGGCGCGTCGGCCGGGTGCGTTTCCGGAGCCTTCATGCCGCTCTCGCGGTCACCGGCAACCGTCGGGTCCGTCGCCGCTGGCGCCGTGGCCGTCGGGTCGGCCGCGGGCGCCGTGCCCTCGACGGGGGACGGCTCGTCAGACGCTGCGGGGGTGGTGCGTCCCGACGTGGGCCGACTCCACCACTTCGCCTTAGGCCCGGTGGACTTCCCGTCTTCCATGCTCTCCCCGCAACTGCCGCAACTGGCCTCTGCACGCCCCGGCAGGGGCGTCCTCCCGGAACTGCTCCCGGAATTCAACCAGGTTTGCGAATGCTTGCGCAGACCCCGGTCAGCGCCGGGAGGAAAGCCGGGAGGAAAGCGGCAGACCACGATCGGCGGGGGTGGGAAGGGCCGAGGCCGACGACCGCGCCCAGGGCGATGGCGACGACTGCGTCCCGGACGGGGGCGCGGAGGGCGTCGGGGACTGCGGGGCGAGCCGCCCGAACACCTCGGCGAAGAGCGGGGTGGTACCCGTCGGACGTATCAGCGGTGGCGGGGACACATTGGTCAGGACCTGAGCGGCGAAGGGGTTTCCCGCGAGGCTCGCGGTGGAGAGCACCGCGGGACTGGCGGAGGGCGCCGCCGGTACGACGCTCGGCGCGGCCGACGGCGCGGCGGCGATCGAGCGGTCGCCCGCCCCCCTCGCGGCGAGCGTGCCGTGGCTGCCACCGCCGCGGCGGCCGACCGGGCTGCCGCTCTCGCCGCGTGAAGGGACATCGAGCGGGGTCACCGTGTTCCCGGCACCCGTGGCGCGGGCCGCGGGGCTGGGACTCGCACCCGTCGGCAGGGCACCGCCGAGGGCGATGGCCGCCAGCGAGACGGCGCTCGCCGCCGCGAAGGCGAATCTGCGGCCGCGCCAGGGCGACCGCTCGCCGTCGCGTCCCACCTCGTGGATCCGGAAGCCGGAACGGGAGGAGCCGCCCGGCAGTACGGCGGTCGAGCCGTGCTGGGTGGGGAGGAAACCGAAGCCGCCGAGCGACCGGTTCCCCGACGAGTCCGGGCGGCTGCCGGACGGCTGGATCACGGGGAAGAGCCCGTCGGCGAAGCGCCCGGAGCCGCCGAATGGTCTGTCCTGGCCGTCGTCGTCACCCCCAGGCCCCCCGGGAAGGCCCTGCAGCCGGGCGAGGAACCCCTCGGACGGCGACGGCGGGGCGGACTGGGCGAAGACGCTCTTCAGGCGCCGCTGCGCCGCGGCCTCGGCCTTGCACTTGGCACAGGTCGCGAGGTGGGCGAGCACCCGCTCACGGGCGTCGTGTTTCAGCTCGCCGTCGACAAGCGCGGCGAGGCGGTCCCCCAGGTGTTGTTCCGCGGGGGTCGGACCTGTGCCACTCACGCCGTTCCGCCCTCCCCTGCCAGGATCGCGCCCGCCAGCGAGCGCTGCTCGGCACGGGCCTCGGGCGAACGGTGCTGCAACGCCTTGCGCAGATGCGAGCGACCGCGGTGGATACGGCTGCGCACGGTGCCGAGCTTCACGCCCAGCGTCGCGGCGATCTCCTCGTACGAAAGACCCTCGATGTCGCAGAGCACGACGGCGGCACGGAATTCGGGCGCGAGGGTGTCCAGCGCCTGCTGCACGTCCGCGTCGAAGTGGGTGTCGTTGAAGACCTGCTGCGGGGACGGCTCACGGCTCGGCAGCCGCTCGGCGGCGTCGTCGCCGAGGGAGTCGAAGCGGATCCGCTGCTTACGACGGACCATGTCCAGGAACAGGTTGGTCGTGATGCGGTGCAGCCAGCCTTCGAAAGTGCCCGGCGTGTAGGTCGACAGCGACCGGAACACGCGGACGAAGACTTCCTGGGTGAGGTCCTCGGCATCGTGCTGGTTGCCCGTCAGCCGGTAGGCGAGGCGGTAGACCCGGCCGCTGTGCGTGCTGACGATCTCTTCCCATGAGGGCGGCGTCCACGCCTGGGATTCCGCATCTGAGGCGAAGGTCGCGGTCGGTGCGGAGTCGTTGGAAGAACGGTCAGCAATGTTGGTCACGGATTTCGGCTCACCCGCCGACCTGAGGAAGCGCCGCAGCACTCCTCTCCGATCCACAGGCGCAGCCGCACCTCCCCTATCGGCTCTGGTGGTGTCCAGTGGAGCCCCTACCATAGCGACCTCGCCCGTTAGCTCCGGATAAGCCTTTTTCCTGTTGGGGCCGGGGATCGCCCCGGAAACCGCCGGCCCGTGGCTCCCGGACCCGATCTGCGGGCCGATTCCACAGGCTCTCCCCTGTCCCTCCATAACGCCCGGTCCCATCTGCGGGTTCCCGGGTGCAGCGGATACAGTCACCGTTGCGCCAACTACGGGGACAGGAGAGGGTCATTACCGCCAACCGGCAGACGAGCTGGGCGTTCGCCGACGCCTTTGTCGCCGAGGACGAAGCACTGCGCTGGGCCCGGGACCGGGCCCGGGAGGCGGGGCTCCGCTCGGTGTCGCCAGGTACCGGCGCCGCGCTGCGCTTGCTCGCTGCCACGACGGACGCCAAAGCGGTGGCCGAAATCGGCACCGGGACCGGCGTGTCCGGCCTCTATCTGCTGCACGGAATGCGGCCCGACGGCGTGCTGACCACCGTCGACCCGGAGCCCGAGCGCCAGCAGTTCGCCCGCGAGGCCTTCCGGGCCGCGGGGTACGCCGCCAACCGGGCCCGCTTCATTCCCGGCCGTGCTCTGGACGTACTGCCCCGGCTCGCTGACGGCGGATACGACCTCGTGTTCTGCGACGGCGACCGGCTGGAGAGCCTGGACTGTCTCGCTGAATCGTTGCGCCTGCTGCGCCCCGGCGGCCTGGTCTGTTTCGAGGGCGTCTTCGCGAACGGCCGTACGGTCGACTCCGCGGCACAGCCCGCGGAGGTACTGCGGCTGCGGGAGCTGCTGCGTGCGGTGCGGGAGAGCCAGGAGCTGATGGCGACGCTGCTGCCGGTGGGCGACGGGCTGCTGTGCGCGGTGCGCAGGGGCTGACGGCCGCGGCTACGGGGCCGGGGCTCGCCCGCGCCCCGGGCAGGCCGGTAAGAATCTTCGTGGACGCAGCACTGCCCCGGCACAGACATCGTGCCGGGGCAGTGCTGAAGTGTGGGCGCCTCTGCTCAGCCGACGACCTTCTTGAGGGCATCGCCGAGTGCATCGGCCTCGTCCGGAGTCAGCTCCACGACAAGCCGACCGCCGCCTTCGAGCGGAACGCGCATGACGATGCCCCGCCCCTCCTTTGTCACCTCGAGCGGGCCGTCGCCCGTCCGCGGCTTCATGGCCGCCATGCTCGTTCCCCTTCCTGAAACCAGCTCATCGCAACCGGCGGCCCCATGACAGGCGCTGTGTCACCGGCATCGAACACATTGCTTCCAGGCCATTATCCCGCATCACAGACCCCGATGACCAACATCGGTCTGCATCGCTTGCGCAACGCGCTCTCTCAAAACCACCCAATTCGGGGATCGGCCTGCGATACTCCGCCGCCTGCACCCCCGCATCGGGGCTCAATTGTTAGACGCAGGTCACATGTCGGCTGCCGCCGGAGTCGGCCATGCTTGCCTGGACAAGCATTGCCCGAGGTGCGAAGGGGACAACGAAATGGCCGACCACATGGCGGACAGCGTGCGCTACGAAGTGAGCGACGGACTCGCGACGATCACGATCAACCGTCCCGACGCGATGAACGCCATGAACACCGCGGCCAAGGTGGCACTCCGGGACGCACTGAGGTCCGCAGCGGCCGACACCGCCGTACGCGCCGTTCTGCTCACCGCGACCGGGCGGGCGTTCTGCGTCGGCCAGGACCTGAAGGAGCATGTGGCCACGCTCGAAAGCACCCGCGAGTCGGGCAGCGGCAACGCGCTGAGCACTGTGCAGGAGCACTACAACCCGATCGTGCGGGCCATCACCGAGATGCCCAAGCCGGTCGTCGCCGGGGTCAACGGGGTCGCCGCCGGTGCCGGTTTCGGCTTCGCGCTGGCCTGCGACTACCGGGTGGTCGCCGACACCGCCTCGTTCAACACCTCCTTCGCCGGTGTGGCCCTCACCGCCGACTCGGGCGTCTCCTGGACGCTGCCGCGCCTGATCGGGCAGAGCCGCGCCGCGGATCTGCTGCTCTTCCCGCGCTCGATCTCGGCGCAGGACGCCCATGAGCTGGGCATCGTGAACAAGCTGGTGCCCGCCGCCGACCTGGCCGCCGAGGCCGCCGCCGTGGCCCGCACCCTGGCGTCCGGCCCCACGGTGGCGTACGCGGCGCTGAAGGAGTCCCTGGCGTACGGCGCCGGGCACACGCTGAGCGAGGCGCTGGAGAAGGAGGACGAGCTCCAGACCCGGGCGGGCGCGTCGGAGGACCACACGATCGCGGTGCAGGCGTTCCTGAACAAGGAGAAGCCGAAGTACCTCGGCCGATAGCTCCTGGGCTACGCCCCGGGGCCGCGCGCCACGCAGTCGGCCAGGTGGTCGTCGACCAGGCCGCATGCCTGCATCAGGGCGTAGGCCGTGGTGGGTCCGACGAAGCGCAGGCCGCGCTTCTTGAGGTCCTTGGCCAGCGCGGTGGACTCCGGTGTGACCGCGAGAACGTCCCCGATGGTGCGCGGGGCCGGGCGGCCCGCCGGGTCGGGGGCGTGGGACCAGATCAGTCCGTCCAGCTCGCCGGCGTCCCAGCCGGCCAGCACCCTGGCGTTGGCGAGGGTCGCCTCGATCTTCGCGCGGTTGCGGATGATGCCGGCGTCGGCGAGGAGGCGCTCCTTGTCGGCGTCGGTGAACTCGGCCACCGCGGGGATCTTGAACCCGGCGAAGGCGGAGCGGAAGCCCTCGCGGCGGCGCAGGATCGTCAGCCAGGAGAGGCCCGACTGGAAGGCTTCCAGGCAGAGCCGTTCGAAGAGGGCGTCGTCGCCGTGGACGGGCCGGCCCCATTCGGTGTCGTGGTACGCGAGGTAGTCCTCGGTGGAGAGCCCCCAGGGACAGCGCAGTCCGCCGTCCGGGGCCGCTTCCGCGCCGCCGCTCATCGCCGGGGCTCCTCTCCGGGGTGCCCGGTCCCCCGCGGCTCCTCCCCGGGCGCCTCCCACGGCGCCTTCGGGCGGTCCTCGGGCGCCTCCCACGCCTGCTGCGGCTGTTCCTGCGGCGGCTCGACGAGGCCGGGGCCGCCGACCGCGGTCGCCTGCGCACCGGCCAGCGCCGACTCCAGCTCCGCGATCCGCGCGTCCCGCTCGGCGAGCTCGGCACCGAGCCGGTCGAGCGCCTCGTCGACATCCGTCATGCGGTAGCCGCGCACGGCCACCGGCAGCCGCAGCGCGTCGACATCCGCGCGGCCGACCGGTCTCGTCGCGGGCAGCGGGTCGGTCAGCTGCTCGGGCGCCACGTCCTGCAGGACGGCGCTCTCCCCCCCACCGACCACCGCAAGGGTGACCGCGGCCACGACCACGACCATCGTCACCAGCAAGAACCAGAACACGCGCATCTCCCCGGGAGCGGAAACCTGTCCGGGTCCGATCGTGCCATGCGCCACCGACAGCCGGTGCCCGCCGGGCGAGGCACTAGGGTCTGTCCGGCGGATCAGGGTCTGTCCGGCCCTGATCCGCCGGACAGACCCCAGGGTCGCAGGCGACTCACGGGGCGATCTACCAGAGGAGAAACGCGGTATGCGAAGCGGTGCGCTCAGGCTGGGGCGGCGCGAATTCGGTGCGCACGAGCCGGTGATCATGGCGATCGTGAACCGTACCCCCGACTCCTTCTACGACCAGGGTGCGACCTTCCGGGACGAACCGGCGCTCGCCCGGGTCGAACAGGCGATCGCGGACGGTGCGGCGATCGTCGACATCGGGGGCGTGAAGGCGGGACCCGGCGAGGAGGTGACCGCCGAGGAGGAGGCGCGTCGCACGGTGGGGTTCGTCGCGGAGGTCCGCCGCCGCCACCGGGACGTGGTGATCAGCGTCGACACCTGGCGCCACGACGTCGGCGAGGCGGTCTGCGAGGCCGGCGCGGATGTGCTGAACGACGCGTGGGGCGGCGTCGACCCGAAGCTCGCGGAGGTCGCCGCGCGGTACGGCGCCGGTCTGGTGTGCACGCACGCGGGCGGCGCCGAGCCGCGTACCCGGCCGCACCGGATCGCGTACGAGGACGTGATGGCGGACATCCTGCGGGTGACGGTGGGGCTGGCCGAGCGCGCGGTCGGGCTCGGGGTGCGGCCCGACGGGATCATGATCGATCCCGGTCATGACTTCGGGAAGAACACCCGGCACTCCCTGGAGGCGACGCGCCGGCTCGGCGAGATGACGGAGACCGGCTGGCCGGTGCTCGTCTCGCTGTCCAACAAGGACTTCGTCGGCGAGACGCTCGACCGCCCGTTGAAGGAGCGGGTGATCGGGACGCTGGCGACCACGGCCGTGTCGGCGTGGCTGGGGGCTCAGGTGTACCGGGTGCACGAGGTGGCGGAGACCCGGCAGGTGCTGGACATGGTGGCGTCCATCACGGGCCACCGGGAGCCCGCGGTCGCGCGGCGCGGGTTGGCGTAGCCGGGGCGGAGCGGGACCGGGCGGAACCCCCGCTCGACCCCGCTCCCCGAAGGGGCTCTAACGGCCGACCTCCTTCGTCACGAGGTCGACCGCCTCGTCCACGTCGTCCGTGACGTGGAAGAGCAGCAGGTCGTGCTCGGACGCCTTGCCCTGCGCCACCACCGTGTCCCGCAGCCAGTCCACGAGACCGCTCCAGTACGCGGTGCCGAACAGCACGATCGGGAAGCGGGTGACCTTGCCCGTCTGGACGAGGGTGAGGGCCTCGAAGAGTTCGTCCAGGGTGCCGAGGCCGCCGGGCAGTACGACGAAGCCCTGCGCGTACTTCACGAACATCGTCTTGCGGACGAAGAAGTAGCGGAAGTTGACGCCGATGTCGACGTGCGGGTTGAGGCCGGACTCGAAGGGCAGCTCGATACCGAGACCGACCGAGACGCCCTTCGCCTCCCGCGCCCCCTTGTTCGCCGCCTCCATGGCCCCCGGCCCGCCCCCGGTGATCACCGCGAAGCCGGCCTCGACCAGGGCCTTGCCGATCCGTACGCCCGCCTCGTAGTCGGGTCCGCCGGCCGGGGTGCGGGCCGAACCGAAGACGCTGATCGCGCTCGGCAGTTCGGCCAGCGCCCCGAATCCCTCGACGAACTCCGACTGGATGCGCATCACCCGCCAGGGGTCGGTGTGCACCCACTCGGAGTCGCCCTCGGTGTCCAGCAACCGCTGGTCGGTGGTGCCGGGCTGCACCTGTTCCCTGCGGCGCAGTACCGGTCCGAGCCGCTGCTCCTCCGGGACGTGCGCTCCCTCGGGGTTGCCCATGACCTGCTCCCTCCGACGACGATCGATGACCGGAAGATCCCGGAAGATCAACGGTCATCCGTGTCAGGCCAGGGTAGATCCATTGAGGTTACGGACAGGGGAATGCCGTGGGTCAGGCGGTGAGCCAGGAGCGGAGCCGCTCCTCGCAGTGGGTGATCCGCTCGACCACCACGTGCTCGTCGCGCTTGTGGGCGAACAGCGGGTCGCCCGGTCCGTAGTTCACCGCGGGCACGCCGAGGGAGCCGAAGCGGGAGACGTCCGTCCAGCCGAACTTGGGCCGGGCGGTGCCGCCCACCGCCGCCATGAACGCCTTGGCGGCCGGGTGGGAGAGGCCGGGCATGGCCGCGCCCGAGTGGTCGTCGACGACGAATTCGGCGACACCGCAGTCCGCGAAGACCTCGTGGACGTGGGCCAGCGCCTCCTCGGCGGTCCGGTCGGGCGCGTACCGGAAGTTGACCACGACGGTGCAGGCGTCCGGGATGACGTTGTTGGCGACGCCCCCCTCGATCCGTACCGCGTTCAGGCCCTCGTGGTATTCGAGGCCGTCGATGACCGGCCGGCGCGGTTCGTACGCGGCGAGGCGGGCCAGGATCGGGGCGGCGGCGTGGATGGCGTTGGACCCCATCCAGCCGCGCGCGGAGTGGGCCCGCTCCCCCTCGGTGCGGAGGAAGACCCGCAGGGTGCCCTGGCAGCCGCCCTCGACCTCGGCGTCGGAGCCCTCCAGCAGGACCGCGAAGTCGCCCGCCAGCCAGTCGGGGTGGGCGTCGGCGATGTGGCCGAGCCCGTTGAGGTGCGCGGCGACCTCCTCGTTGTCGTAGAAGACGAAGGTCAGGTCGCGGTTGGGCTCGGGCACGGTCGCGGCGATCCTCAGCTGGACGGCGACGCCCGACTTCATGTCCGAGGTGCCGCAGCCCCACAGCACCCCGTTGTCGTCGAGCCGGGACGGCACGTTGTCGGCGATCGGGACGGTGTCGATGTGCCCGGCGAGCACCACCCTCTCGGCCCGGCCCAGGTTCGTCCTGGCCACGACGTTGTTGCCGTGCCGGTCGACGGTCAGGTGCGGGAGGGTGCGCAGGGCCGACTCGATCGCGTCCGCGAGGTCCTTCTCCTGACCGCTGACCGACGGGAAGTCGACGAGCCGGGCGGTGAGCGCCGGGCCGTCCAGGGTGAGGTCAAGTGTGGTTTCGGGCATGGGACCGACCCTAAGGGACTGGGCCCTCGGCACCGGCCGGGCACTCCAGTACGGTGGGCCCGTGCCCCGGACCGCCACCCCCGCCCGCCGACACACCGGCCGCAGCCGCCTCCTGCGTATCTCGGCCGCCCTTGTCGTGCTCGCCGCGCTCGGCGGCTATCTGACCGTTCAGTACATAACCGGCAGCGAGGTCATCGAAGGATGCACCGTGCGGTCCGCCGACGGTTCGGACGGCGAGGGCCGTACGTACCGGATGAGCCCGGAGCAGGCCGTCAACGCCGCGACGATCTCCGCGGTCGGCACCTCGCGCGGGATGCCGGAGCGCGCCGTGACGATCGCGCTGGCGACCGCGCTGCAGGAGTCCGGGCTGCGCAACATCGAGCACGGCGACCGGGATTCGCTGGGGCTGTTCCAGCAGCGCCCCTCGCAGGGCTGGGGCACCGAGAAGCAGATCCTGGACCCGGTCTACTCCGCCGGGGAGTTCTACCGGCATCTGGCCGAGGTCCCCGGCTACTCGCGGCTGCCGCTGACGGTCGCCGCGCAGCGGGTCCAGCGCAGCGGTTTCCCGCAGGCGTACGCGAAGCACGAGCCGGACGCGGCGCTGCTGGCGGCGGCGCTGACGGGTCGTACGCCCGCCTCGCTGAACTGTGCGCCGCCGCGGGCGACGGCCGCGAGCCCCGACGCGGCGAAGGTACGGGCGGAGCTGGTGCGCGCCTTCGGCAAGGACGTGCTGCCCGCGATGACGACGGCACCGCGGGACAGTGCGCCCGCGGCCGGTGCGGCGGCGACGAGCACGGTCTCGGTGCCGGTGCCCGCGGCCCGGAAGTCCGGGGACGACGGCTCGGCCCGGCGCGGCTGGGAGCTCGCGCACTGGGCGGTCGCGCAGTCCGAGGCGCTCCGCCTGGCCGAGGTCTCGTACGCGGGCCGGGTATGGGAGGCCGGGTCGGGCTGGCGGACGGAGCGTAAGGAATCGGGCACCACCGACGTCCGGATCCGGCTCGCGCACTAGTTCACCCGATCGCCCGCAGGTGTCATCCGTCCCCGTTTCGAGCGCCCCCCTCGCACGCCCCCTCCCACCACCGCCTTACGGCACCTCAATTCCCTTGCAGTCGAAGAGAAGTGACGGCTCATCACCCCTCGCGGAAATGCCGCGTTCGACCGGGCCCCTCCACTGCCGATGATCCGACGCATTACCGATTCTTTACCTCGGCCCACCGCAACCTCCCCCACCCTTTCGACGGTTGTCATTGCGTCCGATCAACGGACAGACCTATTCCTCATCCCGTCGAAGGAGCATCATGTCCCTCCCCCTGACCCGCCGGATCGCCCGTGCCGCGCTGCTGATCGCCGCGGGCGCGGCCCCCGTGGTCGGTGCGGCCGGAGCCGCAGGTGCCGCGGAGCTCCCGCAGACCCCGGACCTCGGCGGTCTGACCACCGTCGAGGGTGCCGGTCTCGGCAAGACGGTCGACAGCGCGTCCCAGCAGGGCACCGAGGCGGCGGGCGACACCGGCGGCAAGATCGTCGGGACGACCCTCCCGGCCGCGAGCAAGACCGTCGGCAAGGCCGGTGCCGAGACCACCCCCGCCGTGCAGAAGGCCGCGGGCGGCGCCGCCGGCACCGCGGGCCAGGTCATCGGCGGCGCCGCCGGTGCCGCGCCCCAGGGCGGCCTGCCCACCCAGGGGCTGCCGCTCGGCTGACCCACCCCGGCCACCGGCCGGCAGCTACACACGCGGGGCCCCGGGAGTGCGCACTCCCGGGGCCCCGCGCGTGTACCGCCGCTCTCAGGACAGCCGCTTGACCGCTGCCGCCACCCGCTCGTCCGTGGCCGTGAACGCCACCCGTACGAAGCGGTCGCCGGCCGGTCCGTAGAAGTCGCCCGGCGCCACCAGGATGCCGAGCTCCGCCAGGTACGCCACGGTCTCCCAGCACGGTTCGTCGCGCGTCGCCCACAGGTAGAGGCTCGCCTCGCTGTGCTCGATCCGGAAGCCGTGCGCCTCCAGGGCGGTGCGCAGGGCCGCGCGCCGCTCCGCGTACCGGATCCGCTGCTCGGCGACGTGCTCGTCGTCGCCGAGCGCCGCGACCGTCGCCGCCTGGACCGGGGCCGGCGTCATCATGCCGCCGTGCTTGCGGATCAGCAGCAGCTCGCTGAGCACCGCCGCGTCGCCCGCGATGAAGGCCGCGCGGTACCCCGCCAGGTTGGAGCGCTTGGAGAGCGAGTGGACGGCGACGATGCCCTCGTACGTACCGCCACAGACGTCCGGGTGCAGCACGGAGACCGGTTCGGCCTCCCAGCCCAGCTCCAGGTAGCACTCGTCGCTGAAGACCAGCACGTCGTGCTCGCGGGCCCAGGCGACGATCCGGATCAGCTCGTCCTTGGACAGGACACGGCCGGTCGGGTTGGACGGCGAGTTGAGCCAGAGCAGCTTCAGTCCGGCCGGGTCCAGCTCCGTCGGGTCGTCGTAGACGACGGGCTCGGCGCCGCAGAGCCGGGCGCCCACCTCGTACGTCGGGTAGGCGAGGCGCGGGTAGGCCACCTTGTCGCCTGCGCCGAGACCGAGCTGGGTCGGCAGCCAGGCCACCAGCTCCTTGGAGCCGACGACCGGCAGGACGTGCCCGTGCGTCACCCCGACCGCGCCGAGCCTCCGCTCCACCCACCCGGTGATCGCGTCACGCAGCTCGGCGGTCCCCCACACCGTCGGATAGCCGGGGCTGTCCGCCGCGGCGACGAGCGCCCGCTGGATCAGCTCGGGCACCGGGTCGACGGGGGTGCCGACGGACAGGTCCACGATGCCGTCGGGGTGGGCCCCAGCCGTCGACTTGTAGGGCGCGAGCTTGTCCCAGGGGAAGACCGGGAGACGGGAGGAGACTGCGGACACGGATCTCTGCTTTCTCGTACGGGGATCACGAGGGACGTGCGGGGGCACGAGGGGGCGTGCGGCGTCACGAGGGACGCACAGGGTCACGAGGGACACTCGGGCCGCTCGTCACCCGGGCGCGGAAACGCCTCGGTCCCGCACGGTGACAAGCCGTACGGGACCGGGGCGGCGCACGTGCCGGCCGCTGACTACTGGTTCTGCGGCGGCAGCGCGGCGATGAACGCGTGGTCGCGCTCGATCAGGCCCAGCTTGGAGGCACCACCGGGCGACCCGAGGTCGTCGAAGAACTCTACGTTCGCCTTGTAGTAGTCCTTCCACTCCTCCGGGGTGTCGTCCTCGTAGAAGATGGCCTCGACCGGGCACACCGGCTCACAGGCTCCACAGTCGACGCATTCGTCCGGGTGGATGTACAAGGACCGCTGGCCCTCGTAGATGCAGTCGACGGGGCACTCTTCGATGCAGGCCTTGTCCTTTACGTCGACACAAGGCTGCGCGATGACGTAGGTCACGCTGTCGTTCCTCCTCGGTAGGGCGTTGGCTCTCGCGCGGGAGCGCGGCGTCGTCGATGCCCGCCCCTAGTATCTCCGTTCCGGGGCACGAACCGAACAGGAGGGGCGTACAGACCTGTGGAATTCACCATCGGCGGACAACTCAAGGTCCGAATCACACCGGCTGACGTGGGCAAACGGGTATCAGTCCGGCGTGTGTGCGAGACGGACCCACAAGGAGCGACGTTCACCGACACGGTAGGCGTTCTCACATCGTGGGACGACGGTGTGCTCTCGATCACACCGAAGAGCGGTGAATCCGTCCGGATCGCGGAATCGGCACTGGTGGCGGGCAAGGTGGTGCCCCCCGCTCCGGCCCGGCGGCGTGGCCCGGCGGCCTCCTTCGAAGAGCTGGCGCCCGTCTGTGCCCGTGCCTGGCAGCCGGTGGAGAGCGAGGCGCTGGGCGACTGGCGGCTGCGCGCCGCGCAGGGGTTCACCCGGCGCGCCAACTCCGTACTGCCGCTCGGCGATCCGGGCGTCCCGCTCGACGAGGCGCTCGAGCGCGTCCGGCAGTGGTACGGGGAACGGGAGCTGCCCGCGTACATCCAGACCGCGACCGGCGCCGAGGGCACCCAGGAGCTGCTCTGCGCGGAGCTGGAGAAGCGCGGATGGCGACGCGAGGTGACGGCGGAGGTACGCACCGCCGGGCTCGCCCCGATCGGCGATCTGGACGCGGATGTGTCCCGGGTGCGGCTGAGCCGGGACCTCGACGAGACGTGGCTCTCCCGCTACCAGCGCTTCGACACCCCGGGCCCGCACGTCCTGGCGGTGCTGCGCGGCGGCCCCTCGGTGTGGTTCGCCTCGGTGCCCGCTGACCGCGAGGACGCGGCGCCCGCCGCGATCGGGCGGTGCGTGGTGGACGGGCGCTGGGCCGGCTTCATGGCCGTCGAGGTCGATCCGGAGTACCGGCGCCGGGGGCTCGCCACCGCCGTGATGACCGCGCTCGCCCGCAAGGCCCTGGAGGAGGGCGCGTCGGCGGCGTGGCTCCAGGTGGAGACGGACAACGAGGGGGCGCGGGCGCTGTACGAGGACATGGGGTTCGCGGTCCACCACCTGTACCACCACTTCCGGTCGGCGTGACGGAGACGGACGGGCGATGAATCCTGAACCCGCTGAGCGGCCGGAGCGCCCGGACCAGGACGAGCTGCGCCGGCAGTTCGCCGAGGAGGCGCGCGCCGAGCGGCCGGACCTCGCGCTGCTCTGCCTGCTGCTGGGCGCGGTGGCTGATCCGGCACTGGATGTGAACGGGATCGACGCGGCGCAGATCGAACTGGACGAGCTGGCGGGCCGGCTTCCGTACGGGGTGCGGGGCGGCCGGGCCTGGGCCTCGGCGCTGGCCGAACTGCTCGGGGAACGGTACGGCTTCGCGGGCTCGTCGGCGGACTACCAGCGGCTGGAGTCGTCGCTGCTCCACGAGGTGCTGCGCAGGCGTCGCGGGCTGCCGATCCTGCTGTCCGTGGTGTGGATCGAGGTCGCGCGGCGGGCGGGCGCTCCGGTGTACGGGGTGGCGCTGCCCGGTCATTTCGTCGTCGGCTTCGGCGATCCGGCCGAGCGGGTGCTGGCCGATCCGTTCGACGGCGGTCGGCCGATGACCGGGCAGGACGCGGAGCTGCTGGTGGCCGGCGCCACCGGGGAGCCGCTGGAGGAGTCGATGCTGGTGCCCGCGCGGCCGCTGGAGATCGTGCTGCGGATCCTGAACAACATCAGGGCGTGGGCGGCGGCCCGTCCGGAGCACACGGATGTGGCGCTGTGGGCGGTGGACCTGTCGCTGCTGCTCCCCTCGCATCCCGCCAGGCTGCGCTACGAGCGCGCGCAGCTGCTCGTCCAGAGCGGGCAGTTCCTGCGCGGGGCGGCGGAGATGGAGGAGTACGCGGACGTGGTCGACGGGATCGAGCCCGCGGCGGCGGAGGCGATCCGGCGCCGGGCGCGGGCGGCCCGGTCGTTGCTGAACTAGACCCGGTCGTTGCTGAACTGGACACGGTCGTTGCCGAACCGAGGGCCGTCCCCGGGTCACCGCGCGTCCCCGCCCGCGGCGACCCTGCGCACCGTGCGCAGCAGGTACTCCTTGCGATTGAGCGCGTCGCGGTCCGTGCGCGGCCGGTCCGGGGGCGTACCGACGATGGCCCGGTAGCGGTCGAAGTCGGACTCCAGGACCCCCTCGCCGCGCGTGAGGGCCGGAAGCTGTTGCTGGAGCTCGTGGACGCGGGCCGCCGGGATCTCGCCCTCCAGCACGCTTACGGAGCCGTGCAGGGCCGGTGTCCCCGGGACGGCGCGCAGCTGTGCGAGCACGGGCAGGACCGGGCCGAGCAGGTCCGCGGGGAGTTCCAGGCGGAATCGGTGGATCGGCTCGTGCACGGTGGTGCCGGCCTGCTTCAGCGCGCTCATCAGGACCAGCGGGGTCAGATTACGGAAGTCGCCCGCGGTGCTCAACGGGGCCCAGTAGCCGGAATGCGTCATGGTGACGACGCAGTCGGTGACCTGCCAGCCGCGCATTCCCTGCCGCAGAGTCTCCCCCACGGTCTCCTCCACCGCCCTCATCAGGGAGAAGGGCATCGATCCGAGTTCCACCTCCAGCCGGTACGCGATACCGCTGCCGACCGGGGCGGGGTCGACCCTGAGACCGATGGTCGCCAGAAAGGGATTGCCGTTCTGGCCGATGATCTCGTGCGCCGCACCGCTGCCGTTCGGCCGTTCCAGGCAAATGGTCGTGGTCTCGCGGAAGGTGACGCCGATTCCGAATTCGTCGGCCAGCGTCGCCTGGATGACTTCCTTCTGCACCTCACCGTAGAGGGAGACGGACACCTCCTTCCGGATGTCGTCCTGACGCAGATTGATCAATGGGTCCTGTTCGGCGAGTTGCGCGAGCGCGAAGTGCAGCTCGCCCCTGCTCGCCGGTGGGCCGGGAACCACGACCGCTTCCAGCGTCGGCGGGGCGAACCACCGGCCCGGTGCGGCGGTGTCCGGCACGCCGACCGGGTCGCCGACCCGGATGGCGCCGAGCCCCCGCAGCTTCGCGATCCGGCCCGCGCCGACCGCCGTCCCACGCACGGCCGAGCCCCGGTCGAAGACGCTGATCCCGGTCACCTTGCCCTCGGCGCGCGCGTCGCCCCGGCCGAACGGCAGCCGGTCGCGGAGCCGTACCGTGCCGGAGAACATCCGGACGTACGCCGTCTTCTCGCCGCCCGGTCCGCGCTCCACCTTGAAGACGGTGCCCGAGACCGGCCCGCCGGCATCGCCCCCGCTCGCGGGCAGCAGCTCCCTGACCCCGTCGATCAGGGCATCCACCCCCGCGCCGGTGATCGCCGAGCCGAAGTACACCGGATGCACCAGCGCCCGCCCGGTCTGCGCCGCCAGCTCTTCGCGCAGCCTGCGGTACGGGAGCGCCATGGCGTTCTCGACGTACGCGTCAAGAAGCGCGTCGTCGTGGTCGGCGAGCAGCTCGGCCAGCCGGTCCGTGAAGCCGGCGTCGGCTCCGGTGTACGGCGTGCAGCGGGCGTCCGGGCCACCGGGTCCGTCGATGGAGCCCATGGCGACCACAGCCGGGGTCAGCTTCTCGGCGATGCTCCGCAGAACGGACTCGTCCCGCGCACCGCCGCGGTCGACCTTGTTCACGAAGATGAGCGTGGGAATGCGCAGGCGTCGCAGTGTCCGCATCAGAACGCGGGTCTGGGCCTGTACGCCCTCCACCGCGGAAATGACCAGCACGGCACCGTCGAGCACGCTCAGTACCCGTTCCACCTCGGCGATGAAGTCCTGGTGACCGGGGGTGTCGATCAGGTTGACCGTGATGTCGTCGATGGCGAACGAGACGACGGCGGACTTGATGGTGATGCCGCGTTGCCGTTCGAGTGCCAGGGAATCGGTCTGGGTGCTGCCGTCGTCGACGCTGCCGATCTCGTCGATGACACCGGCGGTGTGGAGCAGCCGCTCGGTCAGGCTCGTCTTACCGGCGTCGACATGCGCCAGAATTCCCAGATTCAGCGTGTGCACGGAACTCCATGTCCTCAAGATCGGTGACAATTCCCGCCTGAATGAACATGTGAGTTCCTCGCATGACCCGCTCCTTTGTCGGTCGACGTCAGCGGCGAGTACAACAGAGGGCCGAACCCCCCGACAACCGATTTACCGGCCGCCGTCCCGCGCACACCTCGGCGCTCGCAGGCAAGCAGGTCAGCGGCGGCGGATCACGGACGCCGCCGACGCGGATCCGGGGCGCCCGCGCGGGGAATGCCGGCCGGGCGCGGGGCGCGCCCGGCCGGACCGCCGCCTCGCGCACCTCCCTCAACTCCCTATTCCACCGAGGGCCGTTCGCAGCTACTGAAAGTCCGTCGCGAACCGGGTGACGATCACACCGCCGCACGGATACGTCGGCAAACGGATGGGGCCCCACCGCCCAAACCTCACGCGTCGCTGCGTGCAGTCCAACGGGTGATTATCGGCCCCACGCCACCCGAAAGAGCCCACGGTGTAGCTCCAATGCTGCGCTCCCCGATGGCGCGGATTCGCATTCCGGCTAACGGTAGATCACGTCGCCACTGCGCCACACTGAGTCGACAACCCGTCACTCTTCGCAGTTGCGCGGAAGGAATGTGTTCAGATGCGCTCTGCCCGCACACTGTTCGCTTCGGCCGCTGTCACAGCGGTCCTTGCCATCACCGGCCCGTCCGCTTACGCCATGGCCACGTCAGGCGACTCGGGCCACGACAACGGTTACTCGTCCTCGCACGGCGACGACCACGGAAACTCCGACCGCGGCGACGACCGTGGTGGCTACGGTGACCGCGGTGACGACCGCGGGGACCGCGGCGGTCGGGACGACCACGGCGGCCGCGGCGGCGACCGCGGCGACCGTGACAAGCCGTACGGTGGCGTGCGCGCCGGCGGCGGCTTCATGGCCGGCGTCATCACCGCTGACGACGAGGGTGGTCGCGGCGGCGACGAGGGTGGCCGTGGCGGCGACGAGGGTGGCCGTGGCGGCGACCGCGGTGGACGCGGCGGCGACGAAGGCGGCCGTGGCGGCGACGAAGGCGGCCGTGGCGGCGACCGCGGTGGACGCGGCGGCGACGAAGGCGGTCGCGGCGGCGACGAAGGCGGCCGTGGCGGCGACGAAGGCGGCCGTGGCGGCGACCGCGGTGGACGCGGCGGCGACGAAGGCGGTCGCGGCGGCGACGAGGGTGGCCGCGGCGGCGACCGCGGTGGACGCGGCGGCCACGACAAGCCGCGTGGCGGCGTCCACACCGGCGGCGGCTTCATGGCCTCCGTGATCACCGCTGACGACGAGGGCGGCCGCGGTGGCGACCGTGGCGGCGACGAGGGTGGCCGCGGCGGCGACGAAGGCGGCCGTGGCGGCGACCGTGGCGGCGACGAGGGCGGCCGCGGCGGCGACGAAGGCGGCCGTGGCGGCGACGAAGGCGGCCGTGGCGGCGACCGTGGCGGCGACGAGGGCGGCCGCGGCGGCGACCGTGGCGGCTACGGCGGCGACCGCGGCGGACGCGGCGGCGACGAAGGCGGTGGCTACGGCGGCCGCGGTGGTGACAAGCCGCGTGGCGGCGTCCACGCCGGTGGCGGCTTCATGGCCTCCGTGATCACCGCTGACGACGAGGGCGGCCGCGGTGGCGACCGCGGCGGCGACGAGGGTGGCCGCGGCGGCGACGAAGGCGGCCGTGGTGGCTACGGCGGCGACCGCGGCGGCTACGGCGGCGGCGACGACCGTGGTGGCTACGGCGGCGGCGACCGCGGCGGCTACGGCGGCCGCGGCGGTGACAAGCCCCGTGGTGGCGTGCACACCGGCGGTGGCGGCATGGCGATGACCGGTGGCGGTCTGGCCGCCGGCTCGGCGCTGCTGCTCGGCGGTGTCGGTGTCGGCGCGTACAAGCTGCGCCGCCGCCAGTCGACGGGTGGCGCGATGGCCTGACAGGCCAGATTGCCAGCCGGTCGTTACGTTGTCGCGGCCGCTGCCCCTCGGGGCGGCGGCCGCGGCGGCTGCTTTTCCCCCTGATAAGCCCCGGATAAGCCCCGGAACGCCCCCTCCCCTGGCCTCCTCCTCAACACCGCACAACCGAAAGGCACGTTCCCATGGCCGCCCCGCAGTCGACCGGCTCCACCCCCACCCGAACTGCCCCCCGAACCACACTGGGCCGCGCCCTGATGTGGCCCGCCGTGACAGCCGGGCTCGGCATGGTCCTCATCTACAACTCCTTCGGCGCCTCGGTCGACGACAAGCCGCCGGCCCCGCCCGCAGCCGTCTCGTCCGCCGTCCCCGAGATCCTCGGCTCCCATGCCGCACCCGACCCCGTCACCTCGTCGAAGGCCACCGTCGGCCCGGCGATGTCGCGTTCCGTCCCGAAGCGGCTGCGGATCACGGACATCGGCGTCGACGCGCCGTTCACCGATCTGTCCATCGGCGCCACCGGTCAGCTGGACTCGCCGCCCCCCAACGACAGCAACCTCGTCGGCTGGTTCAAGGACGGCGCCACCCCCGGCGAGCGCGGTGCCTCGATCGTGGCGGGCCATGTCGACACGATGACCGGTCCGGCCGTCTTCCTTCAGCTCCGGTACCTCAAGCCCGGAGCCAAGGTCGACATCACCCGCGAGGACGGCTCGGTCGCCACGTTCAAGGTCGATTCCGTGGAGCAGTTCAGCAAGGCGAACTTCCCGGACGACCGGGTCTACGCCGACACCAACTCCGCCCAGTTGCGCCTGATCACCTGCGGAGGCGCGTACAACAAGACCGCGAAGGACTACGAGGCCAACGTGGTGGCCTTCGCCCACCTCGACACCTTCAAGAAGGGCTGACGGCCGGCAGTCGTCGATGGTGCGGCACAACCATCCGCCGGGCCGCGAGGTCGTACGGGGCAGTACGGAAGCTGGTTCCGTACTGCCCCGACCGACGTCCCGAGCACCGGAGTTGATCGACGTGCCCGTTCTTTCCCAACGCCGCCGGCTGGCGATCGCGACCGGGATCGCCCTGGTCGCCGGAGCCGTAGCCGCTCCCGCCGGCCACGCCGCCGCGCAGTCGTCCGTCCCGGCGGATCAGGCATCCGCCCAGGCAGCGAGCGCGCCGAGCAGCAAGCGGCTGCACGACGACTTCAACGGCGACGGCTACCCGGACGTGGCCGTGGGCGCCCCCATGGCCGTCCTCGGCGACCCCGAGGCCGGTGCGGGCGCTGTGAGCGTCCTCTTCGGCGGGCCCGAAGGCCTGTCCTCCGCCCACAAGCAGGTGCTGACCTGGCCGAACCGCCCGGACATCAACAACCCGGACGACGCCCGCTACGGCACGAACCTGCGCAGCGCCGACCTGGACGGCGACGGTTACGCGGATCTCGTCAGCCGCCCCTGGGCCTACCGGGCCAACGGTGACAAGGGCACGGTGCTGACCGTCAACTGGGGTGGCCCGTCCGGCCTTTCGAAGAACGCCATGCTCCTGAAGCCCATCCCCGGTGACCAGGCCTACGGCTTCGGCGACCTGGACGTGGGCGACGTCGACGGTGACGGCATCGCCGACATCGCGGTGGACGACGCACGACTCGGTGGCCACATCCTGCACGGCCCGATCGACCGCACCGGCCAGTGGAGCCGGCTCAGTTCGTTCTCGGTCGAGGGCACCGACCTGCTCGACATCTCGGAGATCGCCGTCGGCGACGTGACCGGCGACGGCGTGGGCGATCTGGTGGTACTCGGCTTCGGCCCGGACGACCCGTGGCAGCAGCACACGTATCTACTGAAGGGCAGTCGCACCGGGTTCTCCGCCCCGGTCGAGATCAAGGACGCGGACGGCGCCGGTGTCGGCGGCACCTCCGTGGGCATCGCCGACCTGGACAAGGACGGCCACGGGGACATCGTCATCGGGCGCGGCGACGAGTGGTCACAGGCGGACACCCCCGTGAAGAAGGGCGGCGCGCTCTTCGTCTCGTACGGCTCCCTGGAGGGGCAGAGCACCACCCGCAAGCCCGTCTGGATCAACCAGGACACCGAAGGCATCTCGGGTACGGCCGAGTTCCACGACCGGATGGGCTACAGCCTGGCGCTGGGCGACACGGACGGCGACGGCTACCCCGACATCGCCACGGGCCTGCCGAACGAGCGGATCAACGGCATCTCCGACGCCGGCCGGGTCCTGGTGCTGAAGGGCGGCCCGAAGGGCGTGAGCGGCGCGGGTTCCAAGGAGTTCGGCCAGTACACGGCCGGGGTCCCGGGTGCCGCCGAGGCGGGCGACCAGTTCGGCCAGGCCGTCGCGCTGGGCGACTACGACGGCAAGGGCCGCGCGGAGATGGTGGTCGGCGCCCCGACGGAGAACAGCAGCAGGGGCGCCCTGTGGATCTTCGGAACGGATGCCACGGGCGTCATCGCCAAGGGTTCTGTCTCGTTCGGCGCGGCCACGATCGGCGCCCCGACCGGCCCGTCCCGCTTCGGCGAGACGCTGACGGACTGACGGACGGCACGGAATGGTGCGGGGGCGACAGGGCCCCCGCACACCGTCACACCAGTCGGTCGCCCTTGACCGCCGTGACGAACGGGCATCGCCCTGCCCACCAAGTCCCGTTCCTGCG
Organism: Streptomyces sp. NBC_01591; assembly: GCF_035918155.1. Lineage (NCBI taxonomy): Bacteria > Bacillati > Actinomycetota > Actinomycetes > Kitasatosporales > Streptomycetaceae > Streptomyces > Streptomyces sp. NBC_01591. Next base: position 5,760,994 of record NZ_CP109327.1, on the reverse strand, counting down.
AACGTCTTTGGCTGCATTCTGCACCAGGTGCGGTGGCAGGCCTGCCAGGGCCGGCGCCTATCCGCTGTTCCTGTCCCGACGTGACAGGCCGGCTGTCACGGGGTCGGCAGCAGGGCGAGAGGCTGGATCCGGGAGCTCGCGAAGTCGCTGCCGCAGATGGTGCATCCGCTGATCAGTTCATGTGCTGCCAGGTGCCGACCGAAGAACGGGATACCCAGGTCCGGGTAGACCGCTTGGAAGCGTGCCGTGCAGACGTCGCAGGTCAGAAGGTGTACCTCTGCGAGGACGACGCCTTCCAACTCCTGCAGGCTCGGTTCCTCCAACATTTCGGCAGGCTCTGGCGTCGGCCGGTTCGCGGGCCAGACTGCCGTGTAGGCGCACTGCGGCCATCGGTGCGGGCGGAGCAGTGCGGGACGGAAGCGGTATTCCAGGTGAGCGAGGACTGCGGCGGTGGGTTGCAGCGCCGCAGGGACAGGGCCGTCGGCGAACACGTCGAGGATTGCCCAAGGCAGGGTGAAGCGCCACCTGGGTTGTGGTGTTTCGTCGTCCATGGTGCCGACCATTCTCCTCGTACGCATTCCGACGTCGGTCGCGATGACGGTCACGGGCGTGGCCGGGTGCCGTCAGTTCATGACACGCGTCCGTAACTGCAATCACCTCTTCCCGCGCCGGGCGTGGCCGCCACGAGTACGTATCGCCACGTCATGAGTGAGCCACTGTTGGCCGGTTGCCGATTTGCTGATTGCACCAGCGACGCGCGAGTTGATAGAGATGGCCACACGAACAGTTGTTCATCCCGTCGAGGGTTCGCCGTGACAGGCATGGCCGAAGGGACCACCGAGTGCCGGATCAACCGGCAACTGCGGACTCTTCCGGCCGCCAGGGGACCGAGGTCATCCGCCTCTGCGGGCAACTGGCTCTCCGCGTTCTGGCTTGCCGTCATCTGTCGGGAGCAGCAGCGGATGACTCAGCTGTGTGAGATTCCGTTGGAGCGGCTGCGGGCTCCAGAGGGGGCGTACGACGAGTACATCTATCACTGGGTGGACACCCTGCAGACGTACTGGCTGCGACGCCCCGGGCTGGTCGAGAAGCTCACCGCCGCGATCGAGATGTCAGACCCCTCGGTGGCCCGGATCGCCCCGCCCGATCTGCTGCAGGGGCAGCTCTATCCGCCGATCAACCTCTTCTACCACTTCGTCACCAGGGACACCGAAGGCTTCACCCCCGCCCTGATCGAAGCCCTGAAACTGCACCAGGCGTACTGGACCCTGAACGAAGAACGCACCACCGACATCAACGGCAGCATCGCCCTCGGGCCACTCGCCATCGCCTGCCTCGCCTACGACGGAAAATTCCCCATCGGCGTCGAGTCCGAGTACCTGCCCAAGCACCTTCTCCAGCACACTTGGCTCGGCGAATTCCCCACCTGAGCCCGGCCCGATCCAAACGGAGCTTGCCTACAGCCAGCCCTTCTCGCGGGCGATGCGGACCGCCTCCGCGCGGTTGCGGGCCGCCAGTTTCTGGATGGCCATGGAGAGGTAGTTGCGGACCGTTCCCTGGGAGAGGTGGAGAGCGGCGGCGATCTCCGCGTTGGTGGAACCGTCCGCCGCCGTGCGCAGTACGTCGCGTTCGCGGTCGGTCAGGGGGCTGGCGCCGTCGGCCAGGGCCGCTGCCGCGAGTGTGGGGTCGATGACGCGTTCGCCGGCGAGCACCTTCCGTACCGCTGCGGCCAGTTGGGCGGCCGGGGCGTCCTTCACCAGGAAGGCGTCGGCGCCCGACTCCATGGCGCGGCGCAGGTAGCCGGGGCGGCCGAAGGTGGTGACGACGACGACCTTCACGGCCGGGAGTTCGCGTTGCAGGGCGGCCGCCGCGTCGATGCCCGTCATGCCCGGCATCTCGATGTCCAGGAGCGCCACGTCGATGTCGTGCTCGTGGGCGGCGGCCAGTACCTCGTCGCCGCGGGCGACCTGGGCCACCACCTCGATGTCGGGTTCCAGGCCGAGGAGTGCCGCGAGGGCCTCGCGCACCATGGACTGGTCCTCGGCGAGGAGGAGTCTGATCATGCTCATTCCGTGGATCCTAGGGCGGAATCGAGCGGAACGGTCAGGGCCAGGGTGAAGCCTTTACCCGAACCCGGACCGGCGTTGGCCATCGAGGTGATCAGCGTGCCGTCGACCGTGGCGAGGCGTTCGCCGATGCCGGTGAGGCCGTTCCCCGGCTTCGTGCCCGAGGGGCCGACGCCGTCGTCCGAGACGGTGAGTTCGAGGACCTTGCCGTCCAGGGTCTGGCGCGGGGCGAGGGTGACCGTGCAGTGGCGGGCGCCGCTGTGGCGTACGACGTTGGTGACGGCTTCCCGCAGTGCCCAGGCGAGCACTTCCTCCGGCTTCTCGGGGAGGTCGTCGGGGGCCTCGGCCGGGACGTCGGCGGTGATGCCCGCGGCGGCGAGTGCGGTGCGGGCGCCCGCGAGTTCGCCGGGGAGGGTCGGGCGGCGGTAGCCGGTGACCGCGCTGCGTACGTCGATCAGGGCCTGACGGCTGACCTGTTCGATGTCCGCGACCTGGGCGGCCGCCTGTTCCGGGTGGTCGGGGAGCATCCGGCCGGCCAGCTCGCTCTTGAGCGTGATCAGGGAGAGCGAGTGCCCGAGCAGGTCGTGCAGATCGCGGGCGAGCCTGAGCCGTTCCTCGTTGGCGGCGAGCTGGGCGACGGTGGCGCGGGCCTCGCGCAGCTCGATCGTCGTACGGATCAGCTGTCTCACCCCCGTCATCGAGAATCCGCCGAGCAGCGCCGGGAAGATCAGGGCGGTGATGATCTCGCGCGGGTGGTCGCCGGTCAGGCCCATGAGGACCATGACCGCCGTGACGGCGGGGATCAGCCAACGGGCCGTCCGCAGCGGCAGGGTGGCGCCGACGGAGACCGCCACGTACACGAAGAGGACCAGCCACGCGGTGCCGAGCGTCAGGATGAGGACGACGGAGAGGGCGCCGAGGAAGGCGATCGTGGAGTGGACGAGACGGCGGTCCAGGGGCTTGGACGTGTGGCGGAAGATCAGGAGCAGGTAGGCCCCGACGAAGGTCAGCAGGCCGAGCGAGCCGAGCACCGTCGCCCAGGGGGTGTGGTTGCCGTCGGCCAGGTCCTTGACCGGGGCGCTCATGAACGCGAGCCAGATACCGACCCAGAGCAGCTTGATCCAGACCTGCTTGCGATTCGTGGGCGGGCGCCCGATGCCCACGGACGTCTCGTCGTCGTTCACGCCTCCAGGGTGTCCTTCCGGTAGAGCCGGGCCGCGCCGCCCGCGAAGATCAGGAAGTAGGCGCAGAGGATGGCGACGTCCTTGGCGTGCGGCGAACCGCCCATCTCGATCGCCTGGCCGAGAGAAGCGTACGCGTGCGTGGGCAGCCACTCGGAGATGTTCTGGAGCCACTGCGGGAAGGTCGCGCTGGGCATCCACAGGCCGCCGAGGATGGAGAGCCCGAAGTAGATGATCATGGTGAGCGGGCGGACCGCGTCCCCGCCGGCGAGGTAGCCGATGGCGACCCCGAGCGCGGCGAAGACCAGCGAACCGGCCCAGATGACCCCGGCCAGCGCGAACCACTGCCAGGTCTCCACCCGTACGTGCTTGACGGCGGCGGCGACCAGGAAGACCACCACGATGCAGGGCAGGGTGACCATCGCCGCGCTGGCGATCTTCGCCAGGACGTAGCCGCGGCCGGGCAGTGCGGTGAGCCGCAGCTGGCGGACCCAGCCCTTCTCGCGCTCCTTGGCGATGCGTTCGCTGTTGCCCATGAGGACGGCGGTCAGCGCGCCGAAGGAGGCCATCGAGACCATGAAGAAGGCCTGGAAGGTGAGATCGGTGTGCGGGATCCGGTCGGTGGTGTTCTGGGTGTTGGAGATGAGGAGGTAGATCACCGAGGGGTAGACGACCGAGAAGAACATGAACTTCTTGTTCCGCAGGGTGCGGGTCACTTCGAGCCTGATCAACGTGTTCATGCGGTCCTCGCCTCCTCGGCCTCGGTGATGGCGACGAAGGCCTGTTCCAGGCCGAGCCCCGCGACTTCGATTTCGCGCGGGTAGAGGCCGAGTCCGTAGACGGCGTGGACGGTCGCGTCGGCGTCGTGCGACTGGATCCGGACCCGGTTGCCGGTGATGTCGAGCGTGGCGAGGAACGGCAGGCCGCGCAGGGCCGCTTCGTCGACCGGGCCCTCCAGCTCGAAGGAGATCCGGCGGGCTCCGGCCTTCGCCTTGATCTCGGCGGCCGTGCCGTCGGCGAGCAGCCGGCCCTTGTGGAGGACGAGGACGCGGTCGGCGATCGCGTCGGCCTCTTCGAGGTAGTGGGTGGCGAACAGGACGGTACGGCCCTGCTCGGCCTGCTCGCGCATGGTGGCCCAGAAGGCCTGACGGGCGGTGACGTCCATGCCGGTGGTCGGCTCGTCCAGGACGATCAGGTCGTTGGCGCCCGCGGTGGCCAGCGCGAAGCGGACGCGCTGCTCCTGGCCGCCGGAGAGCTTGTTGACCATCCGGTCGGCGATCTGCGCGATGCCGGCGCGGGACAGCACCTCCGTCGCCGGGTAGGGCCTGGGGTGCAGATCGCAGGCGAGGCCGACCAGCTCCTTGACCGTGACGTCCTCCATCAGGCCGCCGGTCTGGAGCATCGCGCCGACCCGGCCCGTGGCGATGGCGTTCTGCGGAGTCGTGCCGAAGACCTGGACCGTGCCGGAGTCGGCGGTGCGCAGGCCCAGCAGCAGATCCAGGGTGGAGGACTTCCCGGCGCCGTTGGGGCCGAGGAGCGCAACGGTCTCGCCGGGGTGCAGGTCGAGGGTGAGCCCGTCGACGGCGCGTACCGATCCGTATGCCTTGCTGACCTGTTCGAAGCGGACCGCGGCGGTCTTCGCCCCGGTGGTCTCGGCGGCTGTCGTTGTCATGCGTCCAGCGTGGCGGAGGGCGGGGTGCCCGCGGCAGGGCCGCCGGTCGTGGAAACGGGATGACAGATGTCATGCCGTGCATGTGACGCCACTGCCACGTCATGCCGTGCGTGTGACGCCGCTGCCGGACGCCCGACCGGATACGGCGCCGCCCCCGGCCGGGGGTCCGGTCGGGGGCGGGTCTGCGGTGCGGTTCGCCGCCGTCGGCGGTCAGCCGTTGCCGTCGAGGTTGATGACGACGGTCCGTTCGGCGGTGGTCTTCCCGAGCAGCGCGGTCTGCATGGCGTGGGCCACGTCGTCCGCGCTGAGCTGGTGCTTCTTGCCGTCACCCTTGGTGATCATGATGCCGTCGAAGACGCCGTCGCAGAGGGTCTCGATGGCCTTCTTGTCGTAGTGCTCGATGAGCCGGCCCTTGATCGGCACCATCGAGAGGATCTGCGGCAGCGACCTGGCCGGGCCGAACTGGATCTCCTTGGCACCCGCCTTGATGGTGACCAGATCGGACATCGCGGGCTTCGCGAATTCCTTCATCGCCCGGTCCAGTTCGGCCTGGTCGATGGTGGGTTCGCGAGTGGTGACGGGCAGCTGGACGACCTTCGTCCGGCCGGTCTGCACCTGCGCGCGGTACGCGTCGCGCACCGAGGTCATCGACTGGTTGACGTCCAGCGCCTTGCCCGGCTTCCCGGGTACGGCCACGGCCTTGCCCGGCTCGAACTTGATCGTGCCGTCGTTGGACGAGCCGGAGACGCCCGCCAGGTCCGTCAGCGCGACGCCGAGCTTCTCCTCGTCGACCGGGATCACCGGGTCGACGGTGCGCTTGCTGCCGAACAGGGAGCCGATGACGGAGACCGGGTTGTAGTCGCTGCCCGCCGCCGAGCGCACGGTCTCCTGACTGTCCAGGGCGAGCCCGGCCTTGTCCGGCGCGAGCTCGGTCTTCTTGCCGTCCACGGACAGCTGGAGGGGGGCCGCGGCGCGCTTGCCGAGGGCCGCGTCCAGCTTGGTGACGCCCTCCTCCTTCGTGCCGCCGCCGATGTCGACGCCGAGGACGGTGGTGCCCTTGGGTACGTCGGAGTGGTTCATCAGCAGCCCGGCGCCGTACGCGACACCGAGCAGTGCGACGACACCGACGCCGAGGAGGACCAGCTTGGAGCGGCCCTGCTTCTTCGCGGGCGCGGGTGCGGGCGCCGGTTCGGGTCGGGGTGCCGGTGCGGGCGAAGCGGCGGCGGGACCGCCGGGTCCTGCCGGTCCGGTGCCCATCGGGTCGCCCGGGACACGGGACGCCGGATCGGGGCGCCCGCCCGCGGGCCCGCCCGGGAACAGGGACGCCGACCGGTGCTCCGGCGGGACGACGGGGATGCCGCTGGTGAGCGTGTCACCGGAGACGTTGCCGCCGGGACCGGAGGGTGCCGGGGCCGCGAACTGCGGTGTCAGCACCGCGGTGTCGTCGGACATCCGCGGCGGCCCACCGGGGGCGCCGGGACCCTGCGGGCCCGCGGGACCACCCGAGACCAACGGGCCGGAGCCGGGGCCCGAACCCATCGGGCCTGCGCCGGGGCCGCCCGGTCCGCCGAGGTTCGGCGTCAGGGACGAAGTGCCGGTGACCGGGCCCGTGGTGGGTCCGGAGGGGCCGGGGGTACGTACGCCGAGGTTCGGCGTGGGGCGCGGGCCACCGGGGGCGCTGGGGCCCCCGAAGTCGTCGGGGCGGGGTGCGCCCTGGTCGCCCGTGCGCTGCGGACCGTCCGAGAAGTACGGCAGATCGGCGCGGGGCGGGGTGGGCGCGGCACCCCTGGGGCTCTCGGCGCCACCGGCCGAGCCGCCACCACCGGCCGGGCTGCCACCCGCCGTACCGCCGACGACCGAGGTGTTCGTAGGGGGCTTGCGCGGGGCGAACCAGTCGCTGCCGCTCTTCTCCCTGGCCGGCTTCTCGGCAGCCGGTTCCGCAGGCGCGGAGTCGGTCCGGGCCTCGGCGCCCGGCGCGGCGTCGGACGCGGCCGGCGCACCGTCCGCCGCGGGCGAGCCGGGGCGCGGGATGCTGCCCGTGCGCTCGGCGTCGGCGTTGTCGGTGTCGCCCACGGGCGTACGCATGACAACGGGCGGGATGGGACGCGAGCCCGGGATGTTGATCCGGATACGCGTCGTCAGCGTCGTCTCGGTCCTCGGCTCCTCGGACTGAGACGGGTCCGCAGGCTCCGGGGCCCCCTCCGGGGCATCCTGCGAAGGGTGCAGCGACGGATACTGGCGTGATCCGTACGGCGGCGTCCCCGAGGGGTACGCGGCTCCTCCGCGCCCCTGGGGCCCGGAGGACGAACTGTCAGTTTCACGACTCAAAGCAGGTTCTCCCGATTGGCTCCGCCGCCCGTACTTCCCCCATGCCGCAGGCCAGGGGACGGCTCGGCGCGCGAACCACCATACTGGCCGCCGCCGACGGACACCCCGCGACCGGGGGAAACGGCTGCGCGGCCACCGGACGGACAAGGGGCATTAAGGGATCGGACGTGGCACATTACTTGCCAGGTCGGCCGTTGTCGGCGCCCTGTTGGGGCGACCGCGACATGGTGGCACAGATCACAGCGACGGCCATTCCGCCCAGCATGAAGAGAGTGAGGCCGAGTTCGTCGCCGAAGACATAGTCGCCTTCGGGGCGTCCGCCCAGCAGAACGACGACCGAAATCAGCCATCCCGCAGCGGGTGCCAGGGCGCCGAGCTGGGTGCCGAAGAGGCGGCGTCCGCCGTGGAAGAGCCCGGCGGCGGCCACCAGCGCGAGCAGCAATCCGGCGGGGAACCAGGCGGCTTGGACGAGCACCCCGGCGATCCCGACGAGCGCCCCCAGGACGGCAAGGCCCACATAGGCGGCGATCCGCCCGGGGTCGAGGGGCGCGGCGAGGCCGGTGGCCGCGACGTTGCCGGAGGGGGCCGAGGGGCGCGGTGCGCGCTGCTTGCCGGCGCTCATCGCTCCGCTCCCGCCGCACCCGCGAACAGGTCGTCCTCGCGGGCCCCTTGCGGGGCTCCGGAGTCACCGCGCACCAACTCGTAGTACTCGGTGGTGAAGACGGGCTGGCCGAGGTCGTTGGAGAGGGCGAAGAAGGGGCCGTCCACGGCGATCTGGGTGGCGTGGGCCCGCATCGCCGCGCTCTTGGCGGCGGCCTGGGCCGAGCCGTCGATCTGTGCGGTGATCCTGGAGTCGTCGACCACGCCCGGTACGTCGTCGATGGCGGCGATGCCCGGGAAGGCGTCCGGCGCCGTGTCCCGGAGGCGGGCGAAGCCCTCCTCGGCGACCGTGCGCGGCACCCGGTTCCAGTAGATCTTGGCGACGGTGTGCGGGGCGCCGGACCCGGCGCGGTACGCGGGATCGGCGGCGAGGTCCGCGGCGCGCATCGCGACGCGGTGCGCCTGGATGTGGTCGGGGTGTCCGTAGCCGCCGTCGGGGTCGTAGGTGACCAGGACCTGCGGGCGCACCGAGCGGATGACCTCCACCAGGTGTCCGGCGGCGTCGTCCACGTCGGCGGCCCAGAAGGCGCCGGGGCGGTGGTTCTGCTCGGCGCCCATCATTCCGGAGTCGCGGAAGCGGCCGGGGCCGCCGAGGAGCCGGTGGTCGGTGACCCCCAGCTCCTTCATCGCCGCGTCGAGTTCGCCCTGGCGGTACGGGCCCAGGGTGTCGTCCCGGTCGGCCGCGAGATGGGCGAGGGCGGGCGGGATGATCTCGCCCTCCTCGCCGAGTGTGCAGGTCACCAGGGTGACCTGGGCACCCTCGGCCGCGTACTTGGCCATGGTGGCGCCGTTGTTGATCGACTCGTCGTCGGGGTGCGCGTGCACCAGGAGGAGACGCCGGGCGGGATGGTCCGTCATGGGGACCACCCTACGAGCCGGGCGCACCGATCACCGCCCGCGCACCTGTCGCCGCCGAGCCGGGCCTCAGAACTTGAGGCTTCCGATCATGCCGGCCACATTCGTGGTCAGGTTCGAGATGCTCGGCGCGATCGACGAGCTGGCGAGATAGAAACCGAGCAGTGCGCAGACCACCGCATGTCCGCCCTTCAGTCCGGATTTCCGGATCAGCAGGAAGACGACGATCGCCAGCAGCACCACCGCCGAAATCGAGAGTGCCACGGCGGTTCACCTCCATCAGTACGGTCGGGACGGGCAGCACACATGGAGCCAGCAGGTTCTTACCCACCGAGCGCTACGGATCATAACTATCCGTCGCAACGCATTGATCGGGGCACAGCAGCACGAGGGGCGCACGACCGGGCGGTCGGGGACTAGGTTCGGTGCATGACTTCGCAGCAGATCTCCTTTCCCCGTCAGCACGCCAGGACGATGCGATTCACCCTCGGCGCCCCTCGGTCGTTCACCGTTTCCCCCGACGGGGAGCGGGTGATCTTCCTTCGGTCCGGCTCCGGTACGGACCGGTCGGGCCGGCTGTGGGTGCTCGACCTGCCGAAGGACGGAGCGCCGAAGGAACGCGTGGTCGCCGACCCCGTGGCCCTGCTGGGCGGTTCGGCGGAGCGGCTGTCGGCCCAGGAACGGGCCCGTCGCGAGCGCAGCCGCGAGGGGTCCTCGGGGATCGTCGGCTACGCGGTCGACGCGACGGCCGAGTTGGCCGCCTTCGCGCTCTCCGGGAAGGTGTACGTCGCCGAACTGCGGGCGGGTACGGCACGTGCGCTGCCGGTTCCGGGCCCGGTGATCGACCCGAGGCCGTCACCGGACGGACGACACATCGCATATGTGTCCAAGGGTGCATTGCGCGTCGTGGGCGCGGAGGGCGACGGGGACCGGGCGCTCGCCGAGCCCGACGGGGACGATGTCTCGTACGGTCTCGCGGAGTTCATCGCGGCCGAGGAGATGCAGCGTTCGCGGGGCTTCTGGTGGTCGCCGGAGTCGGACCGGCTGCTGGTCGCCCGGGTCGACAACAGCCCCGTGCGGCGGTGGTGGATCGCGGACCCCGCGCACCCGGACCGCAGGCCCGCCGAGGTCGCCTACCCGGCGGCGGGGACGCCCAACGCCGAGGTGCGGCTCTTCGTGCTGGGCCTGGACGGCGCCCGTACCGAAGTGGTCTGGGACCGGGCACGCCACCCCTATCTGGCGCAGGTGCACTGGTCGTCGGCCGGGGCGCCGCTGCTGCTGGTGCAGTCCCGCGACCAGCGGAGCCACCGCTTCCTCGCGGTGGACCCGGAGACGGGTTCGACGCGGACGGTGCATGCCGACGAGGACCCGGTTTGGCTGGAAATCTTCCCCGGTGTGCCCGCCTGGGCGCCGGACGGCCGGCTGGTGCGGATCGCGGACGAGGGCGGGGCGCGGGTGCTCGCGGTCGGCGACCGGCTGCTGACCGGGGCACAGTTGCAGCTCCGGGCGGTGCTGGACATCGGTGAGTCGGACATCCTGGTGTCGGCCACGGCCGGTGAGGAGGCGGCCGAACCGGAGATCGGCGAGACCCACGTCTACCGGGTCAACGAGCTGGGCGTCGAGCGGGTCTCCGAAGGGGCCGGGGTGCACTCGGCGGTCCGCGCGGGCGGGGTGACGGTGCTGGTCACCCACTCCCCGGAGCGGCCGGGAGCCCGTGCCGAGGTGTTCCGGGACGGCAAGCCGATCACCACCGTGACGAGCCATGCCGAGGAGCCGGTGCTCTCCGCACGGGTGCGCCTCACCGAGGGGGGCGCACGGCGAATTCCGTGCGCCGTGCTGCTCCCCGAGGGGTACAACGAGTCGGACGGCCCGCTTCCGGTACTGATGGATCCGTACGGCGGACCGCACGGCCGCCGGGTGGTCGCCGCCCACAATCCGCATCTGACGTCGCAGTGGTTCGCCAACCAGGGCTTCGCGGTCGTGGTCGCGGACGGCCGGGGCACTCCGGGGCGTACCCCGGGCTGGGAGAAGGCGGTCAAGAACAATCTCGTGCTCTCCGTGGACGACCAGGTCGATGCGCTGCACGCCCTCGCGGACCGGTTCCCGCTGGACCTCGGCAAGGTCGCGATCCGCGGCTGGTCGTTCGGCGGATACCTGGCGGCCCTGGCCGTGACGCGCCGGCCCGATGTCTTCCACGCGGCGGTGGTCGGCGCCCCGGTGACCGATCAGCGGCTGTACGACACCCACTACACCGAGCGCTATCTCGGCGACCCGGCGGAGCAGCCCGAGGTGTACGCGCACAACTCGGTGATCACGGACGAGGGCCTCTCGGAGGTCGCCGACCAGGTGCGGCCGATGATGATCGTGCACGGCCTCGCGGACGACAACGTGGTGGTCGCGCACTCGCTCCGGCTGTCGTCGGCGCTGCTCTCGGCCGGGCGCCCGCACGAGGTGCTGCCGCTCAGCGGGGTGACGCACATGACGCCGCAGGAGCAGGTGGCGGAGAACCTGCTGCTGCTTCAGGTCGACTTCCTGAAGCGGTCGTTGGGGCTGGCCGAATAGGGCCTGTCCGGCGGATCAGGGTCGGGCAGGCCCTGATCCCGGCCGGCCTCCCCGTCACCAGCCGGGCGGCGGCTGGGACGGGGGCGGCGGCCCGAATACGCCGGGCCGCGGATAGCCGTACCCCTGCCCGTAGCCCTGGTTGGGCAGGGCGGGGGGATCTCCGGGGCCCGGCCGGGCCAGCGCCAGCAGCACCACGGCACCGGCGATCGCCTCGAAGAACCCCGTCACCACGATGAGTTGGGTTTCGACGGGCAGATCGCCGAAGCGGTCCAGCAGCTCGTAGTGCACCGTGCGGGCCACCCCCAGCACCCCGCCGAGCAGCAGCAGCGCGGCGGCGATCAGGCCGAACGGCCGCGCGTGCACGGCGCGGCAGACCGCGCTCACACCCGCGAACAGGCAGAGCAGCGCCAGGACCGCCGAGAACCAGCCGGGCGGCGGGTCGATCAGCCCCTGCATGACCCGGTCCCCGCCCAGGAACCAGTCGGGGTAGATGGCGGAGATCTGCGTCGCCTGGCGGATCTCCCAGGCGATCACGACCGCTCCCGCCGCACCGAGGAACAGGAAAGCGATCACGCCCGCGCCCTGACCCGGCCAGGCCGGGCCGCGTTCGGAGAAGTCGCGCGCCGCCCTGCGGCCGGCCCCCGCGGTGATGATCAGCGCGATGCCCGCCGCGAGCGCCACGAAGGCGCAGAGCAGGGCACGGGTACGGAGATCGTCGGTGAACCGGGCGTTCATCCGGGACTCGCCGATGTTCCAGAGCCCGGGAAGCCGCAGGACGATCGTGACCACTCCGGTCGCGACCAGCGCGGCGGCTGCCACCGACGCGCGCAGGGACGCGACGGCGGCGACGAGGTACACCACGAGCAGCACCACGTCGTACGCCGAGGTCGCGGGCAGCAGAGGGAGTCGCGGGTCGTAGTAGCCGGCCCAGTAGCGCCACAACAGTCCGATGTCACCGGCGGCCCTGACGTCCCGCACGAGCCAGCCCGCGACGATCAGCGCGAGCGCGGCGCAGAGAACGGCGCCGGTGACCCTTGCCCCCCGAGTGAGTATCACCCGAGCGATACTCCACCGTGCCTGTCCACCGGACAAGGGGTTCGTCGGCGTGGTGCGCAAACGGGCAACCGGCCGGGGGACTTGCGGCCTCCCGGCCGGTACACGGCACCCGCACGGCCGTACGCCGACCATGCTGGCCGGTTCGTATATCGGACGTGAGACGGCCGAGTTGCCCAGGCGTTAACGTGTCCGCGGTCAGCCGGCCCGCGTGCTCCCGGACGGCGCGGACCCGTTCCCCCCGCCCACGTCGCCCGACGGACCGTCCACGTCGTCCGACGGGCCGTCCTCGTCCGGTGTCTCCCCCGGCGCCTCCCGCAGCACCTCCGGCGGCACCACCTGCTTCTCCTCCGCGAAGTGGCAGGCCGAGTCGTGCCCGGCCGGGGTGTCCGCCAGCCGGAAGACGGCCGGAACCGCCAGCAGCGGCACCTCCAGTTCGCACCGCTCCTGCGCCTTCCAGCACCGGGTGCGGAAGGGGCAGCCGGAGGGCGGGTTGGCGGGCGACGGGACGTCGCCGTGCAGGATGATCCGCTCCCGGTGCTCGCGGGCCGTCGGGTCCGGCACCGGGACCGCGGAGAGCAGCGCCTGGGTGTACGGGTGCGTGGGGTGGTCGTAGATCTGCTCGTCGGAGCCGATCTCGACGATCCGGCCCAGATACATCACCCCGACCCGGTCGGAGATGTGCCGGACGATCGACAGGTCGTGCGCGATGAAGACGTAGCTCAGCCCGAACTCCGCCTGGAGCCGGTCCAGCAGGTTGACGACCTGCGCCTGTACGGAGACGTCGAGGGCGGAGACGGGTTCGTCGGCGACGATGATCTCGGGGTTCAGGGCCAGGCCGCGGGCGATGCCGATGCGCTGGCGCTGGCCGCCGGAGAACTGGTGCGGATAGCGGTTGATGTACTCCGGGTTGAGCCCGACGACGTCCAGCAGGTCCTGGACCTTCCGGCGCCGCTCGCCCTTCGGGGCCACCTCGGGGTGGATCTCGTACGGCTCCCCGATGATGTCGCCGACGGTCATGCGCGGGTTGAGCGAGGTGTACGGGTCCTGGAACACCATCTGGATGTTGCGGCGCACGGCCTTCAGGGCGCGCCCGGACAGCTTGGTGATGTCCTCGCCCTTGTACTTGATCGCGCCGGCCGTCGGCTGTTCCAGGTGCACCAGCATCTTGGCCACGGTCGACTTGCCGCAGCCGGACTCCCCCACGATGCCGAGCGTCTCGCCCGCCGCCAGATCGAAGGAGACCCCGTCGACCGCCTTGACGGCGCCGATCTGCTTCTTGATCAGGATGCCCTGGGTCAGCGGGTAGTGCTTGACCAGATCGCGAACCTCGAGGATCGGCTCGCCGCCCGCCGCGGCGGACCCGGCCCGTGACTTGGCGAGCAGCACGCGGGCCTTCTCGCCCTCTTCGCGGGCTTCCCTGCGGCCCGAGTGGTCAGCGTGCATCGAGCGTCTCCTTCCAGAAGTAGCAGGCGCTCTTGCGGTGCTCGGCCACCTCGAACAGCGGCGGCACCTCGCCCCGGCAGATCTCCTGGGCCATCGGGCAACGCGGGTTGAAGGCGCAGCCGGGCGGGATGTGCAGCAGGTTGGGCGGCAGGCCCTTGATCGCGTACAGCTCCCGGCCCTTCTGGTCCAGGCGCGGGATCGACTGGAGCAGGCCCTTGGTGTACGGGTGGGCGGGCGCCCGGTAGATCTCGTGGACCGGGGCGGATTCGACGATCCGGCCCGCGTACATCACGGCGATCTTGTCGGCGACGTCCGCGACCACGCCCAGGTCGTGGGTGATCAGGATCAGGCCCATGTTCAGCTCGCGCTGGAGCTCGGCGAGCAGGTCCATCACCTGGGCCTGGACGGTCACGTCGAGGGCGGTGGTGGGTTCGTCCGCGATGATCAGCGAGGGCTCCAGCGCCATCGCCATGGCGATCATGATGCGCTGGCGCATGCCGCCGGAGAACTGGTGCGGGAAGTTCCCGACGCGTTCCTTCGCCGCCGGGATACGGACCCGGTCCATCAGCTCGACGGCCTTCAGCTTCGCGTCCTTGTGGGACATCCCGCGGTGGACGACGAACATCTCGCCGAGCTGCTCCCCCACGCTGAGCACGGGGTTGAGGGAGGAGAGCGCGTCCTGGAAGATCATGGCCATCTCCTGGCCGCGGATCTTCCGGCGCTCGTCCTTCTTCATCTTCAGCAGATCGCGGTCCTTGAAGAGGATCTCGCCGCCGCTGATCTTTCCCGGGGGCATGTCGAGAATGCCCATGACGGCCTGGGCGGTGACCGACTTACCGGAGCCGGACTCGCCGAGGACGGCCAGCGTCTCGCCCTCGGCCACCGAGTAGTTGACCCCGTTGACGGCCTTGGCCACTCCGTCGCGGGTGTGGAACTCCACGTGCAGATCGCGCACTTCGAGCAACATGGCAGCGGGCTCCTCAGCGCAGCTTGGGGTCGAGGGCGTCGCGCACCGCGTCGCCGAGCATGATGAAGGCGAGCACGGTGACCGCCAGGGCTCCGGCGGGCCAGAGCAGCATGTGCGGGGCGTTGCGGATGTACTGGGACGCGGCGGAGATGTCGATGCCCCAGGAGACGGCCGGCGGTTTCAGGCCGACGCCGAGGAACGAGAGGGTCGCCTCCAGCGAGATGTACGTACCGAGCGCGATGGTCGCGACGACGATCACCGGTGCGATGGCGTTCGGGGCGATGTGGCGCAGCATCATCCGCGAGTTGGAGGCGCCGAGCGCCCGCGCCGCCTGTACGTAGTCGTTCTGTTTGACGGTGATCACGGAGCCGCGGGCGATACGGGCGATCTGCGGCCAGCCCAGCAGCACGATGAAGCCGATCACCGGCCAGACGGTGGAGCTGGTGACCACGGAGAGGAAGACCAGGCCGCCGAGGACCACCGGGATGCCGAAGAAGACGTCGGTGACGCGGGAGAGGACCGAGTCCGACAGGCCGCCGAAGAACCCGGCCAGGCCGCCGAGCAGGCCGCCGAGCAGGGTGACGCCGAGGGTGGAGCAGACGCCGACGGTCACCGAGTTCCTGGCCCCGTAGACGGTACGGGTGTAGACGTCGCAGCCCTGTCCGTCGAAGCCGAAGGGATGTCCGGGCTGGGAGCCCTCCTGGGCCTTGTCCAGGTTGCAGTTGAGGGGGTCCTGGTCGGCGATCAGCGACGGCCAGATCGAGATGATCACCAGGAAGAGGATGATCAGGGCGGAGATGATGAAGACCGGGTTGCGGCGCAGGTCCCGCCAGGCGTCGGACCACAGACTGCGCGGCTTCTCGGCGGGGCCGGTCCCCTCGGGGCCGCCCGGTGTCCTTTCGAGGGTCGTGCCCTCCTCCAGGGCGAGGTCCATGACGCCTCCTGCTCCGGCCGACGAGATCGCCTCGTCCGGTGTCTGCTCAGGCATAGCGGATCCTCGGGTCGAGTACGGCGTACAGCAGGTCGACGATCAGGTTCGCCGCCAGGAAGACGAGGACGAGGATGGTGACGAAGCCGACGACGGTCTGGGAGTTCTGGCGCAGGATGCCCTGGTAGAGCTGGTATCCGACGCCGTGGATGTTGAAGATCCGCTCCGTGACGATCGCCCCGCCCATCAGGGCGCCCACGTCGGTACCGATGAAGGTGACGACCGGGATCAGCGAGTTGCGCAGCAGGTGCCGGATGACGACGCGGCGCCCGGGCAGCCCCTTGGCGACGGCGGTGCGGACGTAGTCGGCGCGGGCGTTCTCGGCGATCGAGGTCCGGGTGAGCCGGGTGACGTACGCCAGGGAGACCGAGGCGAGGACGAGCCCGGGGACCAGCAGCTCGTTGAAGGGGGCCTCCGGTGAGACGGAGGGCTTGATGATGCCCCACTCGACTCCGAGGAGGAGCTGGAGCAGCAGGCCGGTGACGAAGGTCGGGATGGAGATGACGACCAGAGTCAGGATGAGCACGGTGGTGTCGACGGGGCGGCCTCGGCGCAGACCGGTGACGACACCGAGGCTGATGCCGATGACGACCTCGAAGACGATCGCGACGACGGTGAGCCGGATCGTGATGGGGAAGGCGGTGGCCATCAGCTCGGTGACCTTCTGCCCGTTGAACGCGGTGCCGAAGTCGCCGGTGAAGACATTGCCCATGTAGGTGAGGTATTGCTGCCAGACGGGCTTGTCGAGGCCGAATTCCGAGCGGAGTTGGGCTGCGGTCGCCGGGTCGCACTGGCGGTCGCCGCAGAGACCCGCGATGGGGTCGCCCATCACATTCACCATGAGGAAGATCAACAGCGTGGCGCCGAAGAAGACCGGGATCATCTGCAGCAGCCGCCGGATCACATAACGTCCCATGAAGGGCTCCGGGGGTCGCGGGGGTCAGAAGCTCAGGGCTGGGGAGTGACGCGTCGGGGGACGGGGAAGCCGGGTGGCCGGCGCCAGGAGCGCACCGGCCACCCGGCCGCAGGGCCTCTCGTTTGGATCAGGCCGGGCTCGGCCTGATCCAAACGAAAGACCCTCCACGGGTCACTTGACCTTGATCTGCTCGTACACGGGGACGCTGAACTGGTTCAGCGACACGTCGGTGATGTTCTCCGAGTAGCCGGCGCTGCCGTTCTGGTACCAGAGCGGGATGACGGGCATCTGCGCGACCAGGACCTTCTCCGCGTCCTGGAAGGTCGTCACGGCCTTGGCCTTGTCGGACTCGGCGTTGGCCTTGTCGACGAGCCCGTCGAACTGCTCGTTGCTCCACTTGCCGTCGTTGGACGAGGCGTCGGTGTAGTACACGGGCTGCAGGAAGTTCTGGATGAGCGGGTAGTCCATCTGCCAGCCGGCCCGCCAGGCGCCGGTCAGCTTCTGCTGGGAGACCTGGCTGCGGAAGTCGGCGAAGGTGCCGACCGGGGCGCCGACGCACGCCTTGTTGTTGCCCATCACCTTGTTGATGCTGTTGCAGACGGCGTCGACCCACTCCTTGTGGGAGCCGGTGTCACCGTTGTACGAGATCTTGAGCTGGCCGCCGGGGATGCCGCCGCCCTCCTGGATCAGCTTCTTGGCGTTCGCCGCGTTGTACTCGCAGGGCGCGCCGCACAGCCCTTCCTTGAAGCCGCCGTCCGCGCCGAGGACCGGGGAGGTCCAGTCGGAGGCGGGGGTGCGGGTCTTCTGGAAGATCTGATCGGTGATCTGCCGGCGGTTGATCGCCATCGACAGGCCCTGGCGGACCTTGATGCCGCCGGGGGTGTCCCACTTCTTGTCGTAGAAGGGGAAGGCGAGGGTCTGGATGATGCCGGCCGGGGTGTTGATGTACCGGTCGCCGAGGTCCGCCTTGACGTTCTTCAGCTGCGAGGCGGGCACGTCGTCGACGAGGTCGAGGTTGCCGGCCGTCAGGTCCGTGTAGGCGGTGTTGTTGTCGGTGTAGACCTTGAGGTCGATGCCGCCGTTCTGCGCCTTGTCGTCCCCGGGGTACTTGTCCCACTTGCGCAGGTTCATCGACGAGCCCTTGGTGTACTTGTCGACGGTGTACGGCCCGTTGCCGATCGGCTTGGACACCCAGGCGGCGTGGTCGGTGAAGAAGGCCTTGGGAAGCGGGGCGAAGGCCGGGTAGCCCAGGGTGTCCGGCCAGAGGGAGAACTTCTGCGACAGCTTGACCGTGAACGTCCTGTCGTTGACGACCTCGAGGCCGGAGAGCGTGGTGGCCGTGGCGCTGCCGGATTCGGGGTGGACCTCGTCGTAACCGTCGATGTAACCGAAGAAGTAGGCGTTCTTCTGATTGTTCTTCAGCTGCGCCCCGTAGTTCCAGGCGTCCACGAACGACTTCGCGGTGATCTTCTCGCCGTTGCTGAAGGTCCAGCCGTCCTTCACGGTGATCGTGAAGTTCTGGTTGTCCTTGGACTCGATCTTCTCGGCGAGCATGTCGGTGGCCGCGCCGGTCTTCGGGTCGTACTTCTTGAGCCCCCGGAAGATCATGTCGAGGACCTTGCCGCCCTGCACCTCGTTGGTGTTCGCGGGTTCGAGCGGGTTCTGCGGGTCACCCCAGGAAGAGCTCACGATTCCGTTCGCCCCACCGCCACCACCGCTACTGCCTCCGCCGCCGCATGCCGTCGCCGCCAGGGCGACGACCACCGCACATGCGGCCCACTTGGCCTGTGTGGCTCCGCGCATGGAGTGCCTCCTCGTAGTGCTCCGTCTCACTTAGGGTCAAATATCACCGCACAAGGGACGTAACGCACATTTACTCCACCCATTCGGGCGCGTCGGAGCCGATTCGAGTGGCACTTCGCGAGCAATGGAGTCCGGGCGCGAACCTGACATGCACCGGAGCGATAACGGCCGCGCATCGAATGCGCATCGACCGCGAGCCGACCTGACCGGATGTACGAATTCCGAGACAACCCCGCCCGCATATCGGACTCATTGCCGGAGTTCACCCGTTAAGTCGCGAACGCGCCTTCGAAAAAGCCAAACGGAAGCAAAGCTACGCCCTTCCAAAGGTCATGGATTGGTCAAATTTCCAAAGAGCGTGCCAAGGGCGTCGGACATTCATTGACCCTGCATGAATTGCGTTGAAAAAGTCCGGGTAGCCCGTAGGTGTTGCCCTGCGGAGTCCTTCGACCCTCCGGGCCAGGAGCACCATGACGATTCCAACCCCGCAAGCCGCCACCCCCGTTGAGGTGGAGGATGCGAAGCCGCAGCCCACAGCGGGCCCGTCCGCGACCAAGGGTGGCAACGGCCGTTCACCGGGCAAAATGGCCTGGTTGCGTTTCAAGCGCGACCGTACGGGCGTGATTTCGGCCTATGTGGTCATTTTCTTCTTCGTGATAGGCATCTGCGCACCGCTGATCGCGAAGCTGTACGGCAAGGACCCGTACACGACATACGGGCAGAACGAACCCGGCCTGCTGGACGACTTCGGTTCCCCCATGCTGCCCAACGGCGGTATCAGCGGCGACTTCTGGTTCGGAATCGAGCCGTCACTCGGCCGGGACGTCTTCACCTTCCTGCTCTACGGCATCCGCAACTCGCTGCTCATCGCCGCGGCAACCACCTTGCTGGTCACGGTGATCGGTATCGCCGTCGGTATCACCGCGGGTTATCTGGGCGGCAAGACCGACTACTTCGTGGGCCGGGTCATCGACATCCTGCTGGCCTTCCCCTCCACGCTCTTCTTCATCGCCTTCTGGCCGGTTCTGCTCTCGATCCTGGTCTCCCCGGAGGAGAACACCCCGGTCTGGCTGACCGTCGTCAGCCTCATCTCGGTCATGACGGCCTTCGGCTGGGCCTCCATCGCACGACTGCTGCGCGGCGAGGTACTCGCCCTGCGCGAGCGCGAGTTCGTCGAGGCCGCCAGGGTGACCGGCGCATCCCCGGCGCGGATCATCTTCAAGGAACTGCTGCCCAACCTCTGGACGCCGATCCTGATCCAGGCCACGCTCGCGCTGCCCGCGTACGTCACCGCGGAGGCGGGCCTCGCCTTCCTCGGCGTCGGTCTCACCGACCCGACACCCGACTGGGGCGTGATGATCCAGCGCGGATCGGACGTCTACCAGAGCGACATCACGTTCATGCTCTTCCCCGGCCTCTCGATGGTGATCTTCGTCATCGCCTTCAACCTGCTGGGCGACTCGGTGCGTGACGCACTGGACCCGAAGACCAAGCGCTGAACCGCACTCCCTCCGGCCGGGCGACGGGGCCCACCGGATCGATCGTTTCTCTCCATCGACCAGAGCAGGAAGCCATGTCCCTTTCCCGCAGAAACTTCGTCATCGCCACGTCGGTCGCCGCCGGCGGTTCGATGGTCCTCTCCGCGTGCAGCAGCGGCAGCACGGCCAAGAAGAGCGGCGGCGCCGGACACGGCGGCGCCGACAAGTACACCGGCGCGGTCGTGGTCGGCACGAAGGCCGACTCCACCGGTCCGGCCGCCGAGATACCGGGCGCGAAGAAGGGCGGCACGATCCGCGGCATCGCCCCGGACGACTTCTCGCACCTCGACCCGCAGCGCATCTACTTCTCGTGGAACTCCGCGGTCGGTGACCTCTTCATCCGCTGCCTGACCGGTTACAAGATCGCGGCGGACGGCTCGATGAAGCTGGTCGGCGACCTCGCCACCGACGCGGGCACCATGGCCGACGGCGGCAAGACCTGGACCTTCACCCTGAAGGACGGTCTGAAGTGGGAGGACGGCAAGGAGCTCACCATCGATGACGTGCGCCACGGCATCGAGCGCGGCTTCGCCGGCTTCACCACCGAGGGCGCGGGCTACACCCAGACCGCGCTGACCGGCACGGCCGACTTCCGCTCGAAGTACAAGGGCCCGTTCGGCGGCAAGCACCTCGACTCGGTCGTGACCGACGCCAAGGCGAAGACGATCACGTTCAAGCTGGCCGAGGCCCGCCCGGACCTCAACTTCACCCTGGCGATGACCTCCTACGGCGCCGTCCCGGTCAAGGGCGACACCAAGGAGAAGTACGACAAGGACCCGATGAGCTGCGGTCCGTACCGCATCAAGGCGCACTCCATCGACAAGTCGATGACGCTGGTGCGCAACCCGCACTGGGACCCCAACACGGACTCGATCCGCAACGCGTACCCGGACAGCTTCATCTACGAGTTCGGCCCCGAGGCCCTGCAGGCCGCCGACCGGATGATCGCCGACGACGGCGACGACAAGTACGCGGTCATGGCGTACAGCGGGGTCCCGGCCGAGCGCATCCAGAAGGTCCTCACCGACCCCGAGCTGAAGAAGCGCACCTTCAACGGTCTGCTGACCGGCATCTACTACTACGCGATCAACACCAAGCGGATCACCGACCTGAAGGTCCGTCAGGCCATCATCCACGCCTGGCCGCTGGAGCAGATCCGCAAGATCTACGGTGGCCCCTCGGCCGGTGACTTCGCGACGTCCATCCTCAGCCCCGACATCGTCGGCTATGCCAAGGACGACGTCTACGGCAAGCTGAAGAAGCCGCAGGGCGACCCGGAGGCGGCGAAGAAGCTGCTGAAGGAGGCCGGCAAGGAAGGCCAGAAGGTCGTCTACGCCTTCCCCACGAGCAACATCTACAACAAGACCAAGGTCGTCATCGAGAACGCCCTCAAGGCGGCCGGTTTCACCCCGGTCATGAAGCCGCTGGACTCCACCAGCTACTACGACCAGATCCAGCAGATCGACAACCAGTTCGACGTGATGTGGTTCGGCTGGTCCCCGGACTGGCCGACCGGCTACACGCTGATGCAGCCGCTGTTCGACGGCGGCACGATCGCCAACGGCGCCAACAACATCTCGCAGCTGAACGTCGACTGGGTCAACGAGGCGATCAAGAAGAACGTCGTCATCGCCGACCCGGCGGAGGCCGGTAAGGCCTGGGCCGCCCTGGACAAGCGGATCATGACGGAGGAGGCGCCGATCATCCCCGAGACGTTCCAGCGCCGCTTCTACCTGCACGGCGAGAAGGTCGGCGGCGCCATGTTCCACCCGCAGTACTCCTCCGCCGTCTTCTACAAGCTGTTCGTGAAGGCCTGACGCCGACACTCCTGAGGCGGGGCGCCCCTGCGGCGCCCCGCCCGCTCCACTCCCCCTCGTCGGCGTCTGCCAGGGAAATCCATCGCCATGTTCCGCTTCCTCATCCGCCGGGCAATCGGCGCACTGGTCATCCTGCTGATCATCAGTGCCATCACTTTCGTCCTCTTCTACGTCGCGCCCCGCGACCCAGCTCGTGTGGCCTGCGGCAAGGTGTGCACGCCCGAGACGCTGGCACTGGTCAGGCGTAACCTCGGCATAGCCGACCCGCTGCCCGTGCAGTACTGGCACTGGCTGCAGGCCGTGTTCGTCGGCCGGGACTACACCTCGTTCGGGCACTGCCCCGCGCCGTGCCTGGGCTACTCCTTCCACAACCGTGAGCCGGTCCTCGGCACCATCCTGGACCGCCTCCCGACGACGCTCTCCCTCTCCGTCGGCAGCGCGGTCGTCTTCGTGGTCTTCGGTGTGGGCACCGGCATGCTCGCCGCGGTCAAGCAGGGCAAGATGCTGGACAAGGTGGCGTCCTCGATGTCGCTGATCTTCTCCTCGATGCAGATCTACATCGTCGGCGTGATCGCCATGTACTACCTCGCCGACCAGTGGCACATCCTGAGCCGGCCCAAGGACGTCCCCTTCACCGAGAGCCCGTCCGCCTGGTTCTCCGGGCTGCTGCTCCCCTGGCTGGTACTGGCGCTGATCTTCACCGCCAACTACACCCGCATGACTCGCTCCCAGCTCGTCGAGACGCTGAGCGAGGACTATGTGCGCACCGCACGCGCCAAGGGCCTCTCCCGGCGGACGGTGTTCTTCCGGTTCGCCTGGCGCGGCGCCATGGGTCCGATCGTCACCATCTTCGGCCTCGACATCGGCCTCCTCCTGGGCGGTGCGATCATCACCGAGAAGACCTTCGGTCTGCACGGCATCGGAGCGCTCTCCGTCAAGGCGGTCGCCGACAACGACCTGCCGTTGATCCTCGGCGTCGTCCTGGTCGCGGCAGCGGCGATCGTCGTCTTCAACATCATCGTCGACGCCGTCTACGCCCTCATCGACCCGCGCGTCCGTCTCGCCTAGGGAGAGATCCAGTGAGCACCCCCTTCCTCTCCGTACGCGATCTGCGCGTGCACTTCTCCACCGAAGACGGCATGGTCAAGGCCGTCGACGGGCTGTCCTTCGACATCGAGAAGGGCAGGACGCTCGGCATCGTCGGCGAGTCCGGTTCCGGCAAGTCCGTCACCAACCTGACCATCCTCGGGCTGCACCACCCCGACCACACCGAGATCGAGGGCGAGATCCTCCTCGACGGGCAGGATCTGCTGGCTGCCTCGGAGCGGGAGCTGGAGCGGCTGCGCGGCAACAAGATGGCCATGATCTTCCAGGACGCGCTGGCCTCGCTGTCGCCGTACCACACCATCGGAAAGCAGATCGGCGAGACGT
Source organism: Streptomyces sp. NBC_01591 (assembly GCF_035918155.1). NCBI lineage: Bacteria > Bacillati > Actinomycetota > Actinomycetes > Kitasatosporales > Streptomycetaceae > Streptomyces > Streptomyces sp. NBC_01591. The sequence goes on along the minus strand of NZ_CP109327.1, from coordinate 5,737,711 downwards.
ACCGCAAGCACACCGGCGCCTCCAAGCGGGAGGCCAGAGCGCGGGCCGTGGAGATGCTCACCAAGGTGGGCATCCCGCAGCCCGATCTGCGGGTGGACGACTATCCGCACCAGTTCTCCGGCGGCATGCGCCAGCGCGCGATGATCGCCATGGCGCTGGTCTGCGACCCGGAGCTGCTGATCGCGGACGAGCCGACCACCGCGCTGGACGTCACCGTGCAGGCCCAGATCATGGACCTGCTGAAGGACCTCCAGCAGGAGACCGGCACCTCGATCATCTTCATCACCCACGACCTCGGTGTCATCGCCGACATCGCGGACGACGTGCTGGTGATGTACGGCGGGCGCTGTGTCGAGCGCGGTACGAAGAAGGAAGTGCTGCGGGCGCCCCAGCACCCGTACACCTGGGGTTTGCTGGGGTCCATGCCGAGCCTCGAAGGGCCGGTCGACGTACCGCTGTCGCCGATCCCCGGCTCCCCGCCGAGCCTCCTCAACCCGCCGACCGGCTGCCGCTTCCACCCCCGGTGCACGTTCACCGAGCAGGTCGGCGGCAAGCGCTGCGCGACCGACCAGCCGCCGCTGGAGCTCACCGCCGGGCGCGGCGCCGCCTGCCACCTCTCCACGGAGCAGCGCGCCGAGTTCTTCGCAGACTTCGCCGGCACCCGGCCCAACTGACGTACAAGAGACGGGACTTCCCCACCATGAGCAGCAAAGATCCCCTCCTGGACGTCTCCGGACTCACCAAGCACTTCCCGATCAAGGGCGGCTTCCCGATCCGGCGGACGGTCGGTGCCGTCCAGGCCGTCGACGGGCTGGACTTCACCGTCGCCGAGGGCGAGAGCCTGGGCCTCGTCGGCGAATCCGGCTGCGGCAAGTCGACCACGGGCCGGCTGATCACCCGGCTGCTGGAGCCGACGGCCGGCCGGATCTCCTACCGCGGGCAGGACATCACCCACGCCTCGCGCAAGGAGCTGGCCCCGGTCCGCTCCGAGATCCAGATGATCTTCCAGGACCCGTACGCCTCGCTGAACCCGCGGCAGACCGTCGGCAAGATCATCACCGCGCCGATGGAGATCAACGACATCAACCCGGCGGGCGGCCGCGAGGCGCGCGTACGGGAGCTGCTGGAGACCGTCGGGCTCAACCCGGAGCACTACAACCGCTTCCCGCACGAATTCTCCGGCGGTCAGCGCCAGCGCATCGGGGTCGCCCGCGCGCTCGCCCTGGAGCCGAAGCTGATCGTGGCCGACGAGCCGGTCTCGGCGCTGGACGTGTCGATCCAGGCCCAGGTGGTGAACCTGCTGCAGAAGCTGCAGAAGGAACTCGGCATCGCGTTCCTGTTCATCGCCCACGACCTGGCCATCGTGCGCCACTTCTCGCAGCGCGTGGCGGTCATGTACCTCGGCAAGATCGTGGAGATCGCCGACCGCGAGGACCTGTACGGCAACCCGCGCCACCCGTACACCCGGGCGCTGCTCTCGGCCGTGCCCGAGGCGACCGCCGACGAGACGCCGGCCCGTGAGCGCATCCTCCTCACCGGCGATGTCCCCTCCCCCGTCAACCCGCCGTCGGGCTGCCGCTTCCGTACCCGTTGCTGGAAGGCGACGGACAAGTGCGCGAGCGAGGCCCCGCCGCTGGTACGGGTGGAGGGCAGCCGGGAAGGCCATCTGACGGCCTGCCACTACCCCGAGGACACCCGGACCGTCGCGGCCGTCCCGAAGGCCCGTGACGCCGCGTCCGGACCGAAGCCCGGCAAGAACAAGACCACCGAAGACCCCAAGGCCGGGGCCTGACACCCCTGTCCCGGCCCCGGGGAACCCCGCGGACACGGACCCGATCGGTCCCAGGACGCGGGGCTCCCCGGCCCCGAGAAACCGAGCACGTGAGCCCATTGACCCGAGTCACCTGCGCGCCCGGTTCCGGGAAAAGGAAGAAGCGCCCGGAACCGATCGGTTCCGGGCGCTTCCGCATCAATCAGGCAGTACTACGAGGCCGCGCCGATGACGTCCTTCTCCTCGGCGAAGTGGCAGGCCGACTCGTGCGCCGCGGGGGTGTCCGAGCCCTTGAAGCGCTCGGGGACGGCCAGCAGCGGCAGTTCCGTGGAGCACTTGTCCTGGGCCTTCCAGCACCGCGTACGGAAGCTGCAGCCCGACGGCGGGTTCGCCGGCGACGGGACGTCACCGGTGAGGATGATCCGCTCGCCGCGCTCACGGGCCTCGGGGTCCGGGACCGGGACCGCCGACAGCAGCGCCTGGGTGTAGGGGTGCGTCGGGTGGTCGTAGATCTCCGCGTCCGTACCGATCTCGGCCATCTTGCCGAGGTACATCACGCCGACCCGGTCGGAGATGTGCCGGACGATCGACAGGTCGTGCGCGATGAAGAGGTAGGAGAGGTTGAACTCGTCCTGGAGCTTCTCCATCAGGTTGATGACCTGCGCCTGCACCGACACGTCGAGCGCGGAGACCGGCTCGTCGCAGACGATGATCTCCGGGTTGAGCGCGAGACCGCGGGCGATGCCGATGCGCTGGCGCTGACCGCCGGAGAACTGGTGCGGGTACCGGTTGATGTACTCCGGGTTGAGGCCGACGACGTCCAGCAGCTCCTGGACCTTGGTCCGCCGGTCGCCCTTCGGGGCCACCTCGGGGTGGATGTCGAAGGGCTCGCCGATGATGTCGCCGACCGTCATGCGCGGGTTCAGCGAGGTGTACGGGTCCTGGAACACCATCTGGATGTTCCGGCGGACCGCCTTCAGCGCGCGGCCGGACAGCCGGGTGATGTCCTGGCCCTTGTAGAAGACCTCGCCGGACGTGGCCGTCTCCAGCGCCATCAGCAGCCGCGCGACCGTGGACTTGCCACAGCCGGACTCGCCGACGATGCCGAGCGTCTCGCCCTGGTAGAGGTCGAAGGAGACCCCGTCCACGGCCTTGACCGCGCCGACCTGGCGCTTGAACAGGATGCCCTGGCTCAGCGGAAAGTGCTTGACCAGATTGCGCACCTGGAGGATCGGCTCACCGCGCTCCACCGGGGCCTCGAGCGCGGCGACCGCGGCCGTCTCGTCCGTGACGTCGACGGCCACGACGTCGGTGACGTTCGGGGTGGCGTCCATGGAACCGTCCGTCTTGTCGAGCTCAGCCATGGATCGTCTCCTTCCAGAAATGGCACGCGCTGCCGCGGCCGGGCAGCTCGCTGCCGTCCTGCTCGGACACCGGGACCAGAGCCGGAATGTCCGTGCGGCAGATGTCCTCGGCCTTGGGGCACCTCGGGTTGAAGGCGCAGCCGGAGGGAATCTTGAGCAGGTTGGGCGGCAGACCCTTGATCGCGTAGAGCTCCTGGCCCTTCTGGTCCAGGCGCGGGATCGAGTCGAGCAGGCCGCGGGTGTACGGGTGCGCGGGCCGCTTGTAGAGCTCGTGCACCGGTGCCGTCTCGACGATCCGGCCCGCGTACATGACCGCGATCTTGTCCGCGACGTCGGCGACGACGCCGAGGTCGTGGGTGATCAGGATCAGACCCATGTTGAACTCGGTCTGGAGCTCCTTGAGCAGGTCCATGACCTGGGCCTGGACCGTCACGTCGAGCGCGGTGGTCGGCTCGTCCGCGATGATCAGGTCCGGCTCCAGCGCCAGTGCCATGGCGATCATGATGCGCTGGCGCATACCGCCGGAGAACTGGTGCGGATAGTCGCCGACCCGCTGCTTGGCGGCGGGGATCTTGACCCGCTCCATCAGCTCGACGGCCTTGAGCTTGGCCTGCTTCTTGGAGAGTCCCTGGTGGACACGGAACATCTCGCCGAGCTGGTAGCCGACCGAGAGCACGGGGTTGAGCGAGGAGAGCGCGTCCTGGAAGATCATCGCGATCTTCTGGCCACGGATCTTCCGCCGCTCCTCGTTGCTCATGGTGAGCATGTCCTGGCCGCGGTACAGGATCTGGCCCTGCGGGATCTTGCCGGGCGGCATGTCGAGAATGCCCATGATCGCCTGAGCGGTCACGGACTTGCCGGAACCGGACTCACCGAGCACGGCCAGGGTCTCGCCCGAGTCGACGCTGTAGTTCACACCGTTGACGGCCTTGGCGACACCGTCACGCGTGTGGAACTCCACGTGCAGGTCGCGCACTTCGAGGAGCGGTGCGTCGTCCGACCCCCCGGCGCGGGGCGCCGGGATGTCTGCTGTCTTGTCCATGATGGTCACGTCGTACGCCCTCCTCAGCGCAGCTTCGGGTCGAGGGCGTCGCGTACCGCGTCGCCGAGCATGATGAACGCGAAGACCGTGAGGCTGAGCATTCCTGCCGGGAACAGCAGCGCATGCGGGTTGTCCCGGATGGCCTGGCTGCCCTCGGCGATGTCGATGCCCCACGAGATCGTCGGGTCCGCGAGCCCGAGTCCGAGGAACGAGAGCGTCGCCTCGGCCGAGATGTACCCGCCGAGCGCGATGGTGGCCACGACGATCGTCGGGGCGAGCGCGTTCGGCAGGACGTGCCGGAAGAGGATCCGCGGGGTGCCGGCGCCGAGCGCGCGCGCCGCCGTCACGTAGTCCGCCTGCTTCGCGGTGATGACGGAGGCCCGCATCACACGGCAGATCGAGGTCCAGCCCAGGAAGGCCAGGGCCAGGATCACCACGTACACCTTGCGCTCGGTGAAGGCGTTCAGGACGACCATCGCGCCGAGCAGGAAGGGGATACCGAAGAAGATGTCGGTGACCCGGGAAATGATGGAGTCGAGCCAGCCGCCGAAGTATCCGGCGAGCATGCCCAGCAGGCCGCCGACCAGGGTGACCGCGGCGGTGACGCCGACGCCGACCAGGATCGAGGCGCGGGTGCCGTAGATGACACGCGCGTAGATCGAGCGTCCCTGACCGTCGTAACCGAACCAGTCGGCCTGGAAGAAGTGCCCCAGCTCCGGCTTGGTCAGGAAGTGGTTGGTCAGGTCGCCGTCGCGCGGGTCGGCGCCGGTGAAGAGCCCCGGGAACGCCGCGATGATCAGCAGGAGCAGCAGCAGGATCGAGGAGATCCAGAACATCGGGCGGTGGCTCAGGGCGAACCACGCGTCGCCCGAGAGGCTGCGCGGCTTGTCCTCGGTCTTGCCCGTGGCGGCCGAGGGAGCGGCGGTGGCGTCCGCCACCGCTTCGGTCTCGGTCTGGGTCTTGGTCGCGTCAGGCATAACGGATCCTCGGGTCCAGGACCGCGTACAGCAGGTCGACGAGCAGGTTGATCACAAGGATGACGAGGACGAAGACCGTGACGACGCCGACGATCGTCGAGCCCTCGCGCTGCTGCAGCGCCTTGAAGAGCAGGTTTCCGACACCCTGGACATTGAAGATGCCCTCGGTGACGACCGCGCCGCCGATGAATCCGCCGATGTCCGTTCCGAGGAAGGTGACGACCGGGATCAGCGAGTTGCGCAGCAGGTGGACGCCGACGATGCGGCGCCGCGGCAGGCCCTTGGCCATGGCGGTGCGCATGTAGTCCGCGCGCAGGTTCTCCGCGAACGTCGTGCGGGTCAGCCGGGCCACGTACGCCATGGAGAGCATGGCGAGTACGAAGCCTGGCAGGAACAACTGCGCGTAGTCCGTGGAGTCCTGGACGTTCGGGGCCACCCAGCCGAGTTGGTCCGCGAGGACGAAGCGGGCGAGGAAGCCGAGCACGAACACCGGGATCGAGATGACGATCAGGGTGAAGATCAGCACGCCTGTGTCGGCTGCCTTGCCGGCCCGCAGACCTGCCCAGGCGCCGAGCCCGATGCCGACGATGATCTCGATGATCATCGCCACGGCGGTCAGCCGCAGGGTCACCGGGAAGGACTCGGACATCTCGTCGATGACTTCGCGACCACCGAAGGTCTTGCCGAAGTCGCCCTGGAAGAGATTCGCCATGTAGTCGACGTACTGCTTCCACAGTGGCTGGTCGAGTCCGAACTCATGGCGCAGCGACGCGACCTGTGCGGGGTCTGCCGCCTTGTCTCCCCACATCGCCCGGATTGGGTCGCCGGGAAGGATGTGGACCATGAGGAAAATAATCAGAGTGGTCCCGATGAATACCGGGATCATCTGGAGCAGTCGCCTTGCGACGTAACGCCCCATCATGCCTCCATGCCGTGAGGGGTCGGCGATGGCCTTCTCAGAGTTGTCTCCGCCGCGGGGTGTGGGGGGAGAGCCCCGGGGCCGACGCCTACGGGCCGGTTCCGCCGTCCTCGGTGAGGAGCGGCGGAACCGGCCGTCGGATCCCGATGGTTACTTCTTGGCCTTCACCTGGACGTCGGTGAAGATGGGGTCGCCGTCCTGGCCGTAGACGATCTTGCCGAAGACGTTGGTGGACTGACCCGAGTTGTTCTTGTAGAACCACAGCGGGATGGCCGGCATGTCGTTCTTCAGGAGCTGCTCGGCCTCCTGGTACATCTTGACGGTCTCGTCGAGCGTCTTGGCCTTGTCGGCCTTCGCGGCGAGCTCGTCGAACTCCTTGTTGGAGTAGCCCGAGGTGTTACCGGCGGCAGTCGTGCCGTACAGGTCGCGCATGAAGTTCGAGTTGACCGGGTAGTCGAGCACCCAGCCACCGCGGTACATGGACTTGACCTGCTTGTTGTCACGCGCGTTCAGGTCGGCCTGGAAGTCCGGCTTGGAGTCACCGGTGCACTCGACGCCGGTGGCCTTGCGGATGCTGTTGCAGACCGCGTCGACCCACGGCTTGTGCGACTGGTCGGCGTTGAACTGGATCGAGATCTTGTTGCCCGGGACGCCGCCACCCTCCTGGATGAGCTTCTTCGCCTTGGCCGGGTCGTACTTCACGATGTCACCGAGGGCGCCGGGCTTGTAGCCGATCACACCGCGGGCGACGTACGAGTCGGCCGGAGTACGGGTGCCGTGCAGCACGGTCTTGGTGATCGTGTCACGGTCGATGGCCATCGACAGACCCTGGACGACCTTGGGGTCGATGTCCTTGAACTGGTCCGTGTAGAACGCCGGGACGATCGACTGCACCGCGGAGTACTCGGCGTCGATGGCACGGTCGCCGAGGTCCTGCTTGTAGCTCGTCAGCGACGTCGTCGGGATCTGCTCGATCCAGTCGAGGTTGTTCGACCGCAGGTCCGAGTAAGCGGCGTCGGCGGTGGTGTAGTTCTTGAAGTCGATGCCACCGTTCTTGGCCTTGTTCGGGCCCTGGTAACCGTCGAACTTCCGGACCTTGATCAGCTTCTTGTGGTCCCACGAGACGAACTTGTAGGGACCGTTGCCGATCGGCTTCTGGCCAGCGGCGGCCGGGTCCTTGAAGAAGGACTCGGGCAGCGGCGCCCAGACGTCGTAACCCAGCTTGTACGCGAAGTACGAGACCGAGCCGGTCAGGGTGATCGTGAAGGTGTTGTCGTCGACGATCTTCAGGCCGGACATCTTGTCCGCCTTCGGCTTGCCCTTCGCCGGGTGGACGTCGTCGTAGCCCTTGATGTCCTGGAACCAGCTGGAGTTGGTCTGGTTGTTCTTGACGTTGGCCGACCAGTTCCAGGAGTCCACGAAGGACTTGGAGGTGACCGTGGTGCCGTCGTGGAACTTCCAGCCCGGCTTGAGCTTGACGGTCCACACGGACGAGTCCGCGTTGGGCGTCACGGACTCGGCGTTGATGTACTCGAGCTTGCCGGTGCCGGGCTCGTAGTCGACCAGGCCGGAGAAGACGGTGCGCAGGACACGGCTGCCCTGGCTCTCCTTGGCGTTGGCCGGCTGCAGCGGGTTCTGCGGCTCTCCGAGCTGGGCGGTCAGGATCCCGTTCGGGTCCGCCTTGCCGGAGTTCATGCCACTGTCGCTGTCCTTGTCGTTACCACCACAAGCGGTCGCGGCCAGGGCGATGACGGCCGCTCCCGCGACCCACTTGGCGCTCTTGGCACCACGCATGGGTTTCCTCCTCATGAGTCCACTTTTGACTACAAGAAGGGCACTGGAGTGATACACCGACACCCCTGACGGTGATCGTTCAGTGCCCCTAGTGTGCTCGTGAGTCGGCACTCCCCACAGTGCGTGACCCATTGACCCGAGCTCAATGGAGCCAACTATTAAGTACGACCGGGCCGTAAACCACACTTAAGGGGTCTCGTTTTGACAACATCAAGGAAGCTCGATTGCCCGAAATCCGGACAAAGTGATCCCAGACAGACACGCTCGAAACGGACCGTTAACGCAGCTTTCGGAGAGCGACGATCGATATGCGGACGGATCGCGGAAGAAAACCACTGGACAAGGGCCTGATCGGCCTGCTTGACAGTGTGCTTCCGCCTCTGCCTGGTTGCTGATGCAACACAATGCGCCCGGACGACCCCTCGGCCCATCGCACGACGGGGCCCGACCTCCCGTCAACTGACGGAAGGCCGGGCCCCGTTGTGCATGCGGGCGCGCTCGGCGCCCGGTGTCGGATCAGCGCTTGGCGCGCGACGCGGCGCGGCCGCGCTCCTTCTGGTCGAGGACGACCTTGCGGATACGGACCGTCTCCGGGGTCACCTCGATGCACTCGTCCTCACGGCAGAACTCCAGGGACTGCTCCAGGGAGAGCTTGCGGGCCGGCACCACGTTCTCCGTGGTGTCGGCGGAAGCCGCACGCATGTTGGTGAGCTTCTTCTCCTTGGTGATGTTCACGTCCATGTCGTCGGCGCGGGAGTTCTCGCCGACGATCATGCCCTCGTAGACCTCGGTGCCGGCCTCGGTGAAGATGACACCGCGCTCCTGGAGGTTGACCATGGCGAACGGCGTCACGGAACCCGAGCGGTCGGCGACCAGCGAGCCGTTGTGACGGGTGCGCAGCTCGCCGAACCACGGCTCGTGGCCCTCGAAGATGGAGTGCGCGATGCCCGTACCGCGGGTCTGCGTCAGGAACTCCGTACGGAAGCCGATGAGGCCGCGGGACGGGACGATCCACTCCATGCGGACCCAGCCCGAACCGTGGTTCGTCATGGTCTCCATGCGGCCCTTGCGGGTCGCCATCAGCTGGGTGATCGCGCCGAGGTGCTCCTCGGGGGAGTCGATCGTCATGCGCTCGATCGGCTCGTGCGTCTTGCCGTCGACCTGCTTGGTGACGACCTCCGGCTTGCCGACCGTGAGCTCGAAGCCCTCGCGGCGCATCTGCTCGACGAGGATGGCCAGCGCGAGCTCACCACGGCCCTGGACCTCCCAGGCGTCGGGGCGCTCGGTGTCCAGGACGCGGAGCGAGACGTTACCGATCAGCTCGCGGTCCAGGCGGTCCTTCACCTGGCGGGCGGTGACCTTGTGGCCCTTGCCGCCCTTGCCGACCAGCGGCGAGGTGTTCGTACCGATGGTCATCGAGATGGCCGGCTCGTCGACCGTGATCAGCGGCAGCGCGATCGGGTTCTCGGGGTCGGCCAGGGTCTCGCCGATCATGATGTCCGGGATACCGGCGATGGCGCAGATGTCACCGGGGCCCGCCACCTCGGCCGCCTTGCGGGTGAGCGCCTCGGTCATCAGCAGCTCGGTGATGCGGACGTTGGACATCGTGCCGTCGCGCTTGATCCAGGTGACGCTCTGGCCCTTGCGCAGCTCGCCCTGCTCGACGCGGCAGAGCGCGATACGGCCGAGGAAGTTGTCGGCGTCCAGGTTGGTGACGTGGGCCTGCAGCGGGGCGTCCTCGTCGTACTCCGGGGCCGGGACGTGCGCCAGGATCGTGGAGAAGAACGGTTCCAGGTTGTCGCTGTCGGCCGGGACGGTGCCGTCCTCCGGCTTGGTCAGCGAGGCGACGCCGTCACGGGCGCAGGCGTAGACGATCGGGAACTCGATCTGGTCCTCGTCCGCGTCCAGGTCCAGGAACAGGTCGTACGTCTCGTCGACGACCTCGGCGATCCGGGAGTCGGGGCGGTCGGTCTTGTTGATGCAGAGGATGACCGGCATCTTCGCGGAGAGCGCCTTGCGCAGCACGAAGCGGGTCTGCGGGAGCGGGCCCTCGGAGGCATCGACCAGGAGCACGACCGCGTCCACCATCGACAGACCGCGCTCGACCTCACCGCCGAAGTCGGCGTGGCCGGGGGTGTCGATGATGTTGATCGTGATCGGGTCCCCGCCGTCCTTGGGGTGATACTTCACCGCCGTGTTCTTGGCGAGGATCGTGATGCCCTTCTCACGCTCCAGGTCGTTCGAGTCCATCATGCGGTCGTCGAGGTGCTCGGCGGCGTGCGCGGCGAAGGCGCCGGCCTGCTTGAGCATGGCGTCGACCAGCGTGGTCTTGCCGTGGTCGACGTGGGCGACGATGGCTACGTTACGGATGTCGTGGCGCGTGGGCATGGGTGGCTTGCGCTTCTCTCGGATCGTGGGATCAGGCGTCTAAGTCGGTCTCAAGTCCTCGTACGCCCGCCGGGCGGACACGCCACGGCTCGTCCAATGGTACGGGGCTGGCGCCGCCGCGGCTTCCCGGGCAAGTTTTGCCGGCCGCGGAACGGGCGGCCCGGCAGTGGTGGACGGGTACGGATCCGGTGGTGAAAGCCCGCGTCCGCTTCGTGTTTCCGCCCCCGTGGTCGGTTCTTCCGGCGAATTTCACCGGTGTCATGATCACGGCCCCGCGGGCGGTCGAGACGGACGCGGGACTTGCGCGACTTCGGAGGTGGGGCTCCGAAGCGGAATCTCCAAGAGGCCGGAGCAGGGGATCCGGGGCGGGGGGGTCTCAGAGGTGGGGGGATCGAACGGCCACCCGGGTCAACGGGTAGAAGCGACCTTGCCCGCCGGGTAAGTCGGCGGGCAAGGGATTTGAGCCAGTTCTGAGCTTCCGGCCCTGTTCTGACCTGCTACTTCTTCTTGTTCGCCGGGGCTCCGGCGGCCTGCCGCGTCTTGAAACCGATGTCCTGGTAGTGGGGTGCGCCGAAACCGAAGGCGCCGACGTTCACCAGCTTCCGGTTCGCTGCCACGAGCTGCGGGCGCTGGTAGAGCGGAATCGATCCGGCGGCGGCCCAGATCCGGGCGTCGGCCTCCTTCATCAGATCCCGGGCGGTGTCCTCGTCCAGCTCGGAGACCGCCTGGTCGAAGAGCTGGTCGATGTGGTCGGTACCGACGCGGGTGTAGTTCTGCTCGACCAGCAGCGAGCCGTCGGTGGCGGGAACCGGCTTGGCGAAGATCGGGCGGTCGTCGGTCGCCGGGTAGGCGGTCGCGGGCCAGGAGTACAGGGCCAGGTCGTAGTCGCCGGAGGCGATGTGGTCCTGGAAGTAGCTCTCGTCGGAGACCTTGGTGATCTCCGTACGGATACCGACCGATTCGAGCATCGCCGAGATCTTGTCCCCGACGCTGCGCAGCGGCTCCGAACCGGGACCGGACGGCAGGACGAAGCGCAGGGTCAGCGGCTCGCCGTCCTTGCCGAGCGGACCGCGGCGCGCGTCGGCCGCCCGAGCCGGGGCCGCGGTGCCCGCGGGGGCGTACGCGCCGGCGGCGCCGTCCGGCTGCCTGTCCTGGGCGCTGACCCTGGAGGGGACGTCCTCGGACGTGCCGGACCCGGAGAGGTATCCCGCCTGGCGCAGCAGCGCGGAGCTGTGGAACGCGGCGGCGGGGGCGGGGGCGAGTACGTGGGTGGCGCTGCCCGCCGGGTCGCCGTCGCCGGGCTTGCCGTCTTCGCCGACGATGTACAGGCCGTCGTCGGCGGCGGGCTCGCGCGGGTCCGCGCCGTCGCCGGTCTTGCCGTCCGCGCTGCTCGCCTTCCCGGCTGCCGGGCTGCTCGCCTTCCCGGCAGCCGGGCCCGTCCCCTTCTTCTCCGCCTCCTTCTTCTTCTCCGCCTCCTTCTCCTTCTCGCCCTTCTTCCCGGCCTCGCTGCCCGCCTTGGTGCCGTCCGACTTGCTGATCGCGCCCTCCGGCGTCCAGCCCGCGTCGGCCAGCAGCGCCTGCGCCTCCTCGGTGTCCTGGCCCCCGAGTGCACCGCTGCTGTCCTTGTACGCCGGCTGTCCGGCCAGGGCCAGGTGGCTGCCGAGCGGCTGCGCGGGCAGGCCGAGCGGCTTGAGCACCGTGTCGACGAGCTCCTGACGGTTCAGGGTCCGGGCGACCGCCCGGCGCACCCGGTCGTCGGCGAGCGGTCCGGACTCGCCGTTCAGCGCGAGCTGGGTGTAGGCGGGCTCCAGCGACTTGCGCACCACGTAGGCGCTCAGCCCGCCCTGCTCGGCGGCGTACGCCTCGGCGGCGGCGCGGTTCTTCTCCCTGGCCGCCCGTGCGGCGGCCGCTTGCTCGGCGTTCGAGCCGTGTGCCACGGCCCAGGAGCGCAGGGCGGCGGCCGGGCCGGTCGCGGAGCCGGGTCCGTGGGTGAGCGGCTGCCCGTTCGCGCCCTTGTCGCGGGCCGCCTGCTCGATCCGGTGCGCCGCCGCGGCGTCGATGTCGGCCACGTCGACCTTGCCCGCGGCCAGGGCCTCGGCCAGGTTCTGCGGCGCGACGGCCCGGAAGACCAGCGAGTCGAGCTTGGCCGTGCTGCCCCACCAGCGCGGGTTGCGGACCAGGGTGACCTCGCCCGCCCCCTTGTCCACACCGCGCAGCCGGAACGGTCCCGCGGTCGCCTTGAGGGTGGTCCGGGCTCCGTCGTTGAAGGCGTCCGGGGAGCCGGTCACCTCCTTCGGGTACAGCGGCGAGAACAGCGAGCGCCAGTCCGCGTACGGCTTGGCGAAGGTGACCCGTACCTCCAGGTCGTCGGCGCCGCGCTCGATCTTCTCGATGCGGTCGTAGCCGGCGTTGCGGGCGGTCCAGAACGCCGAGTTCTTGCCGCTCAGCGCCTGCCACTGGGCGACGAAGTCGGGTGCCCCGAGCTCCCGGCCGTCGCTCCACACCGCCTGCTGGTTGAGCCGGTAGAGCACCACCTGCCGGGGCTCGCGCTCGACCACCTTCGCGGATTCCAGATAGTCCGGGTTGAGCTGCGGCCGGCCCTTGGCGTCCAGCGGGAAGAGCGTCGGCAGCAGGGCGCCGGTGATACGGGTGGTGGAGCTGTCGGCGTCCGCCTGGAAGGCGTTGAGGGTGGCCGGCACGGCGTCGATCGCCCAGTTGACCGTGGAGCCCTCGGCGACCAGGTTCCGGCCGGTGGCCGCGATGTCCTGGGGGGCGGCCCCGGCGGTCGTGCCGCTGTCGCCGGAGCTGCAGCCCGCCAGCACGGGGAGCGTCAGCACGCCCGTCGTGAGGAGCGCGAGGGAGCGGCGCTTTCGGGCCGTCCCCCGCGGGACGCCGACGTGGGACATGGCTGATACCTCCGGGGCCGGCCCGGCCCACCCGTCCACGGGTGTGCCAGATTGTGCATTTTTGGTGGCATTTGCAGTTGATCACACCGATGACGTCCACCCACTGAAGGCGCCCTCGCGCGAGAGGCGGCGCAGACACGGCGCGACGGCCCCGAACCTCACCCGTGCGGCCCAGCCGCCCCGGTCGCCGCGCCGCACGGAGCCGGGTCACCGGCCCCTCGCGGTCCGGCCCGGCGAGGGCGGTCTTGCTCGTCGCGCGACCCGCGATCTAGGGTGAATGCGCTTTCAGAAGAGGGTCGGTACATGCAACAGCAGGTGCTTCGGTACGGAACAAGAAGCGGACGGTCGGTCGAGTGAGCGCCCCAACGGTGTACGACGTCGCCGAGCGGTCGGGCGTCTCCATTGCCACGGTTTCACGGGTCTACCGCACCCCCGATTCGGTCCGCGCCCAGACCCGTGAGCGGGTCCTCGAAGCCGCCCGCCAGCTCGGCTACGTACCCAGCGGGAACGCCCGGGGTCTGGCCAGCCGGACCACCGGCGTGCTCGGCCTCTGCTTCCCCGACTACTCGGACCCGGACACCGAGACCGAGGCGGCGGCAACCGACGAGGACGACGACCACGCCTTCATGCTCTACTCCGACCAGATCATCCGGGGCATGGAGCGCGCGGCCCGCCGCCACGGTTATGCCCTGCTGATCGCTGCATCGCTGAAGGGTGGCCCGGAGAGCCTGGTCGCCAATGTCGCGGGACGGGTGGACGGTTTCGCGGTCCTGGCCGGCACCGTCCCCACCGCCGACCTCGAAGTGATCTCGCGGCGGCTGCCGGTTGTCATGGTGGCGGGCCGGCGCGGCATCGACCATCTCGACCACATCGTGGTCGCCAACACCGACGGGCAGCGGACGATAACCCGCCACCTGATCGAGGACCACAGGCTGCACCTGCTCACCTTCATCGGCGGGGAGGCCGCGTCCCCGGACGCCGAGGCACGGTTCACGGGCTTCCAGGAGGCGTGCCGCGAAGCGGGGCTTCCGGTGCCGGACGCGCCCACCATGCGCACCACGATGATGACCCAGGCCGAGGGCTTCCGGGTCACGGACGCGCTGCTCGACCGGGGCGGGGAACGACCGCAGGCGATGCTGTTCGCCAACGACCAGATGGCCGTCGGCGGACTGCACGCGCTGGAGCGGCGCGGGATCAGGGTCCCGGAGGACATCGCCGTGACCGGGTTCGACGGGATTCCGCTGAGCCGACTCGTGCGCCCACCGCTGACGACCGTGCGGCAGCCCATGCGCCGCCTCGGTGAGGAGGCCGTGGAATTGCTGGTGCAGCGGCTCGCCGACCGGGACCGCGACCCGGTGTCCCTGATGCTGCCGGTGTCCCTGGCCCGCCGGGCGAGCTGCGGCTGCGGCTGACCGGCACCCCGGCCCATGAGCCGGGCCCCCGCCTCCATCGACACGGGCACCCGGCGGAACGGCGCGCAAGGCCCGTCGGGCGGCCGACGCCCCCGCCGCTCCGGCTCACCCCGCGCCCACCGCGTCACCGCCCCAGCCACGCCCCGAAGAACCGTCGCCGGGCCGCCCGGAGCTCCGCCACCTCCGCCGCCGTGCCCTCGTGCTCGAAGTGCCCCGCGCTCAGCACCAGCAGCTCGTGCTCACCGGCCAGCGCGTTGTGCACGGCGAACTGCCCCGGCGGCGGCACCGAGGGGTCGAAGAGCGCCGCGGCCACCAGCGTGGGCGCCTCCAGCAGCGTCGCGGCCGTGGCGGCGTCGAAGTACGGCAGCACCTCGGTGACCTCGGGGTGGTCCCGGTGGTGGTTCCGGACCGACTCGCCGCTGCCGGTGCACGGCAGGGTGAGCCGCAGCGGGTGGTTGCCGAAGGTGGGCACCGTCAGCTGCCCGGCCCCGAAGCGGTCGTCCCAGGGCAGCGCCAGCGCGCCGAGCCCGCCTCCGAAGCTCTCCCCGAGGTACCCGAGCCCCGGGGCACCCTCCGCCGCCAGCTCCGGCACCAGCTCGTGCAGCGCCGACGCCGCGCACCACAGGTCCGCCACGCAGTCACCGATGACGTAGGTGTCGCGCGACGCGATGCCGTGCAGCACATGTGCGACGGACACGTCCGGGATGCCCGGGTGCAGTCCGCGCGACCCCATGCCCCGTACGCACGGCAGGATCGCCGCCGACCTGGGCAGCGGCAGCGGCACATCGGGCCCCGGCTCCTGCCGGCCGCCGTAGCCGTGCCCGATGACGAATCCGTACTCCGCCGGCCCCTCGGCGGGCAGTGCCACCCAGCCGCCGAGCCGCACCCCGCCCACCGAGGTGAACGTCACGCCGTGGATCCGTACCCCGTCGCGCTCCTCCTCCAGCGGCCCGAGCTCCGGCTCCGTGGCGACCTTGCGGGCCTCCTCGTGGCGGGCCCGCCAGAAGGCGGCGAAGTCGTCCGGAGCAGCGGGAGCGGGGACGTGCAGCAGGTCCTGGAGCGTGTACCCGTGAGCCGGATCGAAGGGGAAGTCGTGTTCGAACGAAGTCATGAACACGACCGTATCGGCCGCGTCCCCGACGGCAAGACCTTGATCACCATCGAGGAAACAGCGAAATCGGTCACATCATCCCCAATTTCGCAATTGGCGCGCATACCGTGCCAAGTTGAACATTCAGATGTCCAGCACGTTGCACGAGTGTGACCTAGCACCCTCTTGCGGATTCCTGAATCTCTGCCGCAGAGTGATGTATGCGCTTACAGGCAGCGCATACATTCGGATTGCTCAAGGAGGAGCCCTCCATGTCCCGCACCGCCAGAAACGCCACGGTCGGAATCGCCACCGCAGCCGCGCTCACCTTCGGTCTCACCGCGTGCGGCAGCTCCGGTGGCGACGATGTCGCCGCGGACAAGAAGCAGACGCTCACCGTCTGGGCCATGGGGGCCGAGGGCGAGAAGCTCGCGGATGTGGCCAAGGTGTACGAGAAGGCCAACCCGAACATCACCGTCAAGGTGACCCCGGTCGGCTGGGACGTCGCCCACCAGAAGCTGGTCTCCGCGGCCGCCGCCGGCACCCTGCCGGACGTGGCGCAGATGGGCGGCAGCTACATGGGAGAGTTCGCCGAGCTCGGTGTGCTGGAGCCGGTCGACACCAAGACCTTCAACGAGAAGGACTTCTTCCCGTCCGGCTGGCAGCAGGGCGAGGTGGACGGCCAGGCGTACGGCGTGCCGTGGTACGTCGACACCCGCGTCCTCTACTACCGCACCGACCTGGCCGAGAAGGCCGGCGTCACCAAGGCTCCGACCGACTGGAAGGAGATGCAGGACCTCGCGTCGGCCTACCAGAAGAAGGCCGGGACCAAGTGGGGCCTGTCCATCCAGCCCAGCGGCCTGGACACGGTGCAGAACTTCTACTCCTTCCTGTACTCGGCCGGCGGCGAGATCGTCAACGACAAGGGCGAGGTCGTCATCGACAGCCCCGAGGCCGTCAAGGCGCTCAAGGAGTACGGCTCGTACTTCGACAAGGGGCTCTCCAACAAGTCCGTCCAGCCCGGCTACGACGTGGTGAAGGACTTCGGCAACGGCCGCGTCCCGATGTTCTTCGGCGGCCCCTGGCACGTCACCCTGCTGAACGAGGGCCAGCCGCAGCTCAAGGGCAAGTGGGCGGTGGCCAACGTGCCCGCCGACAAGTCCTCCGTCTCCATGGCCGGCGGCTCCTCCCTGGTGATCTCCAAGGACAGCGAGCACAAGGCCGCCGCCACCGAGTTCATCAAGTACCTGACGGACACCAAGGGCCAGGCCGACTGGTACAAGCGCACCAAGGACCTGCCCGCCAACACCGCCGCCTGGACCTCCGGCGACCTCGCCGACGACACCAACCTCCAGGTGTTCAAGAAGCAGATGGACACCGCCAAGTCCTCTCCGTCGCTGTCCAACTGGACGGAGATCACCGACAAGGTCGACCAGGCCATCGCCAAGGTCACCCAGGGCAAGGCGTCCGCCGAGGACGCGCTCAAGACCGCCCAGTCCGAAATCGAAGGCCTCGTGAAGTAGGAGTCATGCGCACCATGACCTCAAAGGCCGTGCAGACGGCCAAGGTGCAGGCCGGGTCGGGGGCCTCCGGGTCCCCGGCCACCGGGCCCGCAGGTCGCCGGGGTGGCAAGAAGGCCTCGATGGGCGTGCAGAACGTAGCCGGCTGGCTGTTCTCCACTCCCTTCCTCGTCCTCTTCCTCGTCTTCATGGCGTTCCCGATCCTCGCCACGCTGGTGATGAGCTTCACCGACTTCGGGCTGCGCAATGTCACGCACCCGCTGGACGCGAACTTCATCGGCTTCGAGAACTACGTCAATCTGTTCAGCGACGAGAAGTTCCTCAAGTCGCTGTTCAACACGGCGTACTTCGTGGTGATCGGCGTCCCCCTGACGATCTTCCTCGGACTGGTCGTCGCCGTACTGCTGAACAACGGAATCGACCGGGCGCGGACCTTCTTCCGCGTCGGCTTCTACGCCCCGGTGGTCACGACCATCGTCGCGGTCGCCGTGGTCTGGCGGTTCGTGCTCGACCCGAGCGACGGGCTCATCGCGGGGCTCTTCTCCGAAGTGGGCCTCACCTCGCCCGACTTCCTGGGCTCCGAGACGCTCGCCATGCCGTCGATGATCGCGATGGCGGTCTGGCGCAACCTCGGCACGGTCATGGTGCTCTTCATCGCCGGTCTGCAGGCCATCCCCACCGAGGTGCGGGAGGCCGCGCGGCTGGACGGCGCCGGTGTCTGGCAGGAGTTCAAGGGCATCACCGTGCCCCTGCTGCGGCCCACGCTGCTCTACGCCACGGTGATCACGACCATCGGTTACCTCAATGTCTTCGAGGAGCCGTTCGTGATGACCCAGGGCGGTCCCTCGGACTCCACGCTCACCGTCTCGCTGAACATGTACCGCGAGGGCTTCAACTTCTTCCACATGGGCTATGCGAGTGCCATGGCGTATGTCCTCTTCGTAGTGATCATGGGCATCACGGTGCTGCAGCTCCGACTGCTGAAGGACAACACGAAATGAGCGCCACCAGTGCACCGGGCGCCGTCTCGACGGCGCCGTCGAAGAAGCCTGCGGACACGCCGCCGTCCAGGACGAAGAAGGCCCGCAACCCCAAGCGCGTCCTCGTCTACGTCCTGCTGTCGGTCGGCCTGCTGATCATGTCGGCGCCGTTCCTGTGGATGGCCATCTCGGCCTTCAAGACGCAAGCGGACCTGACGGCCAGCCCGCCCGTGTGGCTCCCGACCGAGTGGACCCTGGACAACTTCCGGGAACTGCTCGACAAGCTCGATCTGCCGCTGTACTTCATGAACTCGGTGATCGTGGCGGTGCTGGTCACCGTCTCGAACCTGGTGTTCTGCTCGATGCTCGGGTACGCCCTGGCCAAGCTGAACTTCGTCGGCCGCAACAAGATCTTCGGCCTGGTTCTCGGCGCTCTGATGGTGCCCGGCAACCTGATGCTGCTGCCGCTGTTCGTGCTGATGAGCAAGTTGCAGCTGATCGACTCGTACGCGGGTCTGGTGCTGCCGTTCGCCGCCGGAGCCTTCGGGGTCTTCCTGATGCGGCAGTTCATGCAGTCGATCCCGGACGAGCTGCTGGAAGCGGCCCGGATGGACGGCGCCGGTGAGTGGTACATCTTCTGGCGCATCGTGATGCCGCTGGTGAAGCCCGCCCTGGCGACGCTGTCGATCTTCACCTTCCTGGGCTCCTGGAACAACTTCGTCTGGCCGCTCATCGCGACCAACGACCCCGACAAGTACACCCTGCCGGTCGCCCTGGCCACCTTCGCCACCGACCCCAACAAGGCGGGCGGGTCCAACGGCATGCTGATGGCCGGTTCCCTGCTGGTCGTCCTGCCCGTCGTGATCCTGTTCATCGCGCTCCAGCGGCACTTCACCCAGGGCATCGCCACGGCGGGCATGAAGTAGGGCCCGTCCCGGCAGCCCCACCGAAACGTACGAGGCCACGGCCCCACACTCCGTCGGCCACACCCCTTCATCACCAGAAAGACAGTTTGCGATGACGCACACCCAGGTCCCGTTCCCCGAAGGCTTCCTGTGGGGCGCCTCCACGGCCGCCCACCAGATCGAGGGCAACAACATCAACAGCGACTGGTGGGTCAAGGAGCACGCCGCGGGCACCCACATCCAGGAGCCCAGCCTGGACGCCTGCGACAGCTACCACCGCTGGCACGAGGACATGGACACGCTGGCCGGTCTGGGCTTCACCGACTACCGGTTCTCCATCGAGTGGGCGCGCATCGAGCCGGTCGAGGGCACGTTCTCCCGGGCCGAGCTCGCCCACTACCGCCGCATGGTCGAGGGCGCCATCGAGCGCGGCCTGCGCCCCATGATCACCCTGCACCACTTCACCGTGCCGCAGTGGTTCGAGGCGCGCGGCGGCTGGACCGCCGAGGGCGCGACCGAGCTCTTCGCGCGTTACGTCGCGGCCTGCGCGCCGGTGATCGCCGAGGGCGTCAGCCACGTCTGCACCATCAACGAGCCGAACATGATCGCCGTCATGGCCGGCCAGGCCAAGCGGGGCGACAACAGCTTCCCGCCCGCCGGCCTGCCGACCCCCGACGACGAGACCACCGAGGCCGTCATCGCCGCGCACCACGCGGCCGTCAAGGAGGTCCGGGCGATCAACCCGGACATCCAGGTCGGCTGGACCATCGCCAACCAGGTCTACCAGGCCCTGCCCGGCGCCGAGGAGGTCACCGCGGCCTACCGTCACCCCCGCGAGGACGTCTTCATCGAGGCCTCCCGCGGCGACGACTGGATCGGTGTGCAGTCCTACACCCGGACCAAGATCGGCACCGACGGCCCGATACCCACCGCCGAGGGCGTCGAGCGCACCCTCACGCAGTGGGAGTACTACCCCTCCGCGGTCGGCTACGCGCTGCGTCACACCGCCGAGGTCCTGGGCAACGGCATCCCGCTGATCGTGACCGAGAACGGCATCGCGACCGACGACGACAGCCGCCGCGTCGGCTACTACACCGGCGCCCTGAACGAGGTCGCGTCCGCGATCCAGGACGGCCTGAACATCCAGGGCTACCTGGCCTGGAGCGCGCTCGACAACTACGAGTGGGGCTCCTACAAGCCCACCTTCGGCCTGATCGGCTGGGACCCGGAGACCTTCGAGCGCCTGCCCAAGCCGTCCGCCGTCTGGCTGGGCGAGATGGGCCGCACGCGCGCACTGCCGCGCATCGCCGACTGACCTCGGCTCCCCCGAGCCGACCCCCCTCGGCTCCCCCCGACCGGGAGCGACCTGACAGCTCCCGCCCGTACGGGAACCGGCGACACCTGACGGACGCCGGTTCCCGTACAGCAGGGCCTTTTTGGGCCCTGTGCCCGCGTGCGGCGCCGCTCGTGTCCAGCCCTGCTCACGGGCGGCGGCGCACGCGGGTGCCGTACGCAGCACGGCGCCCCGCGCCCGCAATCACGACCGACGAACGAAACCCGCCCACCGCCCACAGTCGGTGGCTCTTCTTCGAGGGGTTCTGATGAACCGTCGTACGTTTCTCACCGCAGCGGGAACAGGGGCCGCCGCCCTGTCGCTCGGAGCAGTGGCCGCGCCCCCGGCGGGCGCCGCCGCCCAGCCCGTGCGCGGCTCGCACGCACCGCTGCTCCTGCGCTGGTTCCGTGACACGTATCGCTCGATCGAGGCCATGACGACCGACTTCGGTCTCGCCGTCGACAAGATCGATGTCAGCAAGCCCGGCACCCCCGTGCAGTCGCGTCAGACCTCCCCCACCAACATCGGCTGCGGCCTCTGGTCGACCGTGGCCGCCGCCGGGCTCGGCGTGATCGACGACGACACGATGCACCGCAGGCTGGAGCACACCGTGCGGGCCGTCGAGAAGCTGGAGCGCCACCACGGCTTCTGGCTCAACTGGTACGACGCGCACGACGGTTCGGTCCTCACCGAGTGGCCCGGCACCGGCGACCCAATACGCCCGTTCCTCTCCTCCGTCGACAACGCCTGGCTGGTCACCGGTCTGCGCATCGCCGCCGACGCCGCGCCCGCTCTGCGCCCCCGTGTCGCCCGCATCCTGGCCACCGCCGACTGGTCGTACTACTACACGCCGTACGACCCGGCCGACCCGGTCGCCGGCCCCGGCCAGCTGCGCGGCGGGTTCTGGCCCGACACCGAGGAGCCGACCGGGCACCACTACGGCGCGCTCAACACCGAGCCGCGCATGGCCAGTTACCTCGGCATCGCGGATGGCTCGCTGCCCGCCGACCACTACTGGCACCTGCTGCGCACGATGCTGCCCGAGCACGGGCAGGAGCAGTACCCCCAGGGCAGTTACGTCTCCATGGACGGCGTACGCGTCTGGCAGGGGCACTACACGCATCGCGGCCGGAAGATCGTGCCCACCTGGGGCGGGTCGATGTTCGAGGCCCTGATGGTGCCGCTGTTCGTGCCGGAGGCGGAGTGGTCGCCGAGGTCCTGGGGCCTCACGCACCGCCGCTATGTCCGCAGCCAGATCGAGCACGGCATGGAGGAGGCGGGGTACGGGTACTGGGGCTTCTCCCCCGCCAACATCCCCGAGGGCGGCTACCAGGAGTACGGCGTCGACGCGCTCGGCATGCAGGTCGACGGCTACGCCTCCAACACCGACCGTACGTACACCAAGGACGGCGAGCCCCTGCCGCCCGCCTCGGCGTTCACCAACGGTGTGGTCACCCCGCACGCCTCCTTCCTCGCCCTGCCCTACGCACCGGACGAGGCGATCGCCAACCTGCGCGCGCTCGACCGCGACTTCGGCGCCTACCACGCCGGGTACGGGTTCCGGGACTCCGTCAATGTCGGCACCGGGCGGGTCAGCGACTACTTGCTCGCGCTCGACCAGGGCATGATCGCCGCGGCCCTGGCCCAGGCGATCCGCCCCGGTCTGCTGCAGCGGCCGTTCCGGACCGGCGGGTTCCAGTCGAAGGTGCGGCCGCTGCTCGCCAAGGAGCGGTTCTCCATCTGAACCGCCTCGAAACGTGGCGGCGTACCGGTCCGGGGCGGAGCGCTCGGGGCCCGGCCCCGGCCCGGTACGCCGCCGCTCAGTTCCAGCCCGCGCCGTACGCCGCTCAGTTCCAGCCCGCGCGGTACGCCGCCCAGTCGCCGTCCTGCGCGGCGAAGTCCACGTAGAGCGCGACCCCGAACCGTTCGCGGCCGCGGTCCGTGCGCCCCAGGCCCAGTCTGGTGCCCCGGACCGCGGCCGTGACCGTCTCGGCCGACTCGTGGTGTCCGAGGTCGTCCTCGTGGAAGAACGGCAGTCCCATCAGCAGATCGGTGTCCTTCGGCGTCACTTCGAGGGCGAGCGCCGTCTGCTGGGCGACGTAACCGCCGAACATCCCCTCCAGGGGCATCCAGGTGTCGTACGACATGACGGCGATCTGGTCGACCCGGCGCGCGACCTGTCCGAAGAACTTCTGCGACCACCACTTCTGGCTGCCACCGCTGAGCACACCGACCACCCGGTGCGCCGCCGGCAGCGGGTCGATCTGGTGGGCGGCGACCGACAGCTGTGCCTTGCGCGCCCCGGTGAGCGCGCCCAGGTCGTCGAGGAGCGAGAGGTAGTCGCGGTCGCCGGAGTGCAGCGGCTCCAGGTCGAAATGGACGCCGTCGAACCCGGCGTCCAGGATCTGCCGGGCCGACGCCACCACGGCGGTGCGGGACGCGGCCCGCTCCAGGCTAAGCCCGTCGGGCCCCTCGGTGGCGAGTACGTCGCCGAGCCAGGCCTGGACCCGGATGCCGGGCAGGGTGCGGTGCACGGCGTCGATCAGCCACCGGGCCCGGGGGTAACGGTCGGCGGGCAGGGTGCCGTCGTGTTCCAGCGGCCCGGCGTGGACGTACAGGTCCTTGATCCCCGTCCCCTCGATCCGGGCGGCGAACGCGGCGAGGTCGGCGTCGTTCTTGCGCCCGTCGACCCAGGCGTGGCCGAGCCAGATGGCGTCGCGGCCACGGGTGCGGGTGCCGTCGCCCGGGTCGCCGGAGTAGTTGAGCCGCAGGGCGACTCCCGCGGTGAGGACCGGCACCACGATCACCAGGACCGCTGCCAGTGCGATCCTCCTCGGCCAGGTCCACCGGAACCGGGCCGCCCGGTTCCGTACGTCCCCGGCCATGCGCCTTATCCCCGTGAGCACGTCCGTCTCCCCCTGTGTGCCGGTGTGCCGTCGCAGTATGAAGGCATCATGATGCACCGCCCGGGGACCGGTGACGGGCCCGGCCGCCGGGTCGCGGGTGACGGAGGGTGGACATAGCCTCACACATGTGATGCTGCTCGTGAGTCGTACCCGGATATCCATACCGGGCCGGGCCCTTCTCGCCGTGCTGTTGACGGTGTGCTGGTCGGCCCTTCCCGCAGCGCCGACCGCTCGCGCCGATGATCCCGTCACCCTGTCCCGGGACGGGCAGATCACCGACAAGGTGGGGGCGCTCGGGGACCGCAAGGACCAGGTGCGCAGGGCACTCGACCGGCTGTACGCGGACCGCCGCGTACAGCTCTTCGTCGTGTACGTGCGGGACTTCTCCGGACGGTCCGCGCAGAGCTGGGCCGATGCGACGGCCGACCGCAACGGCCTCGGCCGCGACGACGTCCTGCTCGCCGTCGCCACCCACGACCGGCAGTACGCGTACACCGTCGAACAGGGCTCACGCCTCACCGACGCACAGCTCCAGGACGTGGCGGGCACGGCGATCGAGCCCGCGCTCCGGGAGAACGACTGGGCCGGCGCGGCGATCGGCGCGGCGAACGGGTACTCCGCCGTACTGGCCGGCGAGGCCGTGCCCACCCCGGCCGTCACACCCGGTGTCGCCGATCCCGGAACCGGTGGCTCCGACGGGACGAGCGCCGGGGACCTGATTCTTCCGGTGGTCGTCGTCGGCGGGGCGGCAGCGGTGGCCGGCTACGCGTACACCCGGCGCAGGCGGCGCACCACGACCCGCACCACACCCGGCGCGACGGGCTGGGGCCCCGCCTCCGCCGGACCGGACGGGTCACCGGAGCCACCGACTCCGCTGCCGCAGCTCGACGCGCGGGCGAGGGAGGCGCTGGTGGACGCCGACGACGCGGTCCGCACCAGCGAGGAGGAACTGGGCTTCGCCACCGCCCAGTTCGGCGAGGAGGCCGCGGCCCCCTTCACGGAGGCCGTCGGGTACGCGAAGGGCGAGCTGACGGCGGCGTTCCGGCTGCGTCAGCAGCTGGACGACGCCTTCCCCGAGGACGACGCGACCAGGCGCCGGATGCTGGACGAGATCATCGGCCGCTGCGCGGACGCGGGCGCCCGCCTCGACGCCGTGTCCGAGGACTTCGACCGGCTGCGCGCCCTGGAGCGCGACGCCCCGCAGGCCCTGGCCACGGCCGAGACCGCGTTCCGGGCGCTCGCCGGGCGGGTCGCCGCGGCCGAGGCCACCCTGACCACGATGCGCGAGCAGTACGCGGAATCGGCCCTCGCCGCCGTCGTCGGCGACATCGAGCAGGCCAAGGACCGGCTCGTCTTCGCCACGTCGAGCCTCAACCGGGGCCGGCAGTCGGTGGACAGCACCAACAATTCCGCGGCGGCGGTGTACATCCGGGCCACCGAGGGCGCCGTCGACCAGGCGACCACCCTCGTCGACGCGGTGGAGCGGCGGAACCGGGAACTCGCGGAGGCGGCGGGGCGGCTGCCCGCCGCCCTCACCGAGATGGAGACCGACCTGGCCGACGCGGGCGGGCTGCTCGAAGGCACCGGGGACGGTGCGCCGACCGCGGACCTGCGGGGCCGGATCGCCCGCGCGAAGTCGGTGCTCGGCGATGTGCTGGAGGAGATGCGGGCCGTTCCGTACGACCCGATCGACGCGCTGCGCAGGGTGGAGGAGGCGGACGCGGCGCTCGACGCGGCGCTGGCCGGCGTCCGCGAGCGGGAACAGGGCGACCGACGGGCCCTCGCCCTGCTGGACGGGGCGACGCTCACCGCGCGTTCGGCGATCGCCGCCGCGGCCGACTTCATCACCACGAACCGGGGAGCGGTGGGCAGCCAGGCCCGGACCCGGCTTGCGGAGGCCCAGCGGCGGCTCGACCGGTCCCGCGAGCTGGCCGGGTCGAACGATCCGCAGGGGGCGCTGACCGAGGCGCGGCAGGCGGACTCGCTGGCCGGACAGGCCCGGAGCCTGGCCGAACAGGATGTGCGGTCGTACGGGGACCGGAACGGCCCGGGCGGTCCGCGGGGAGAGGGCGGCGGGGTCGGCGGCGCGGTGCTCGGCGGGATCATCCTCGGCGGACTCCTGGGCGGCGGGGGCGGACGCGGTGGTGGCGTCCACGGTGGCGGTTTCGGCGGCCGGGGGCAGGGAGGGACCGCGGGGCCCGGCAGCTTCGGGGGCGGGGGCACGCGCGGCCGGCGGGGTGGCGGAGGACGATTCTGAGCCCGGTGGCAGGGGCGACGGCCCGAGGACTTCATTCGCAGGGAATTCACCCGAAGAACCGCAATCGCACTTACCGCAATCGCACTTACGGAGAGGCCCATGTCCAAACAGACCATTCTCGGCCGCACCACCCAGCTGGCGAAGGCCAACATCAACGCGCTGCTCGATCAGGCCGAGGATCCGCAGAAGATGCTGGACCAGCTGATCCGCGACTACACGGCCAACATCTCGGAGGCCGAGCAGGCGGTCGCCACGACCATCGGCAATCTGCGGCTGATGGAACAGGACCACCAGGAGGACGTGGACGCGGCGAAGGAGTGGGGCGGCAAGGCGCTCGCCGCGAGCCGCAAGGCCGACGAGCTGCGGGCGGGCGGGTCGGGCGCGGAGGCGGACAAGTTCGACAACCTGGCCAAGGTCGCGCTCGGCCGTCAGCTCCGGTCGGAGAAGGAGGCGAGTACGGCGGAGCCGACGATCGCCGCGCAGACCGAGGTGGTGGACCGGCTGAAGTCGGGCCTGGACCAGATGAAGGCCAAGCTGTCGGAGCTGAAGTCCAAGCGCGACGAGCTCGTCGCACGCGCCAAGTCCGCCCAGGCGCAGAACCGGATGATGGACTCCGTCAAGAACATCGATGTGCTCGACCCGACCAGTGAGCTCAGCCGTTTCGAGGACAAGGTGCGGCGCGAGGAGGCGAAGGCGCTGGGCAAGCAGGAGTTGGCCGCGTCGTCCCTGGACGCCCAGTTCGAGCAGCTGGACGGTCTGGGCGACAGCGCCGAGGTCGATGCCCGGCTGGCCGCGCTGAAGTCGGCCTCGTGACCGCTGCCGGGCGGCCCCGGCAGCCCGGTGGTCCGCTCAGTACATGCTCAGCAGCTGCTCGACCGAGAGTTCGGCAGTGGGCTCCCCGTCGGGCAGGGCCAGTTCGAACCAGACGGTCTTGCCGCGCGGTGTCCGCCTGGACCCCCAGGCCACGCTCAGCAGCCCGACCAGCTGGAGTCCGCGCCCGCCCTCGTCGGTGTCGCGGGCCCGCCGTCGCCGGGGCTGGACGAGCCCGGCGTCCCACACCTCGCAGACGAGGGTGCGGTCGCGCAGCAGTCTGAGCCGGATCTCGCCCTCCCCGTACCGCAGTGCGTTGGTGACCAGCTCGCTGACCAGCAGTTCGGTGGTGTCCACCAGATCGTCCAGGCCCCAGGCGAGCAGCCGACCGCGGGCCAGTTCGCGGGCGCGGCCGACGGAGCGGGGTTCGCGGGGCAGCCGCCAGTCGCCGACCGCGTCGGCCGGCAGCCCCTGGATACGGGCCACCAGCAGGGCGATGTCGTCCTCGCCGTGCCCGGTGTCGAGGGTGGTCAGCACGTGGTCGCAGACGTCCTCGATCGACCGTTCCGGTTCGACGAGCGCTCCGCGCAGGGCTTCGAGACCCTCGTCGAGCGGGTGGTCGCGGGACTCGACGAGCCCGTCGGTGTAGAGGGCGAGAAGGGAGCCCTCCTTGAGTTCGACCTCGACCTCCTCGAAGGGTTCGCCGCCGACGCCGAGCGGCATTCCCGGCGGGACGTCGAGCAGCAGGGCGGGCTCGCCCGGTTCGACCACGACGGGCGGGAGATGGCCCGCGTTGGCGAAGGTGCACCGCTGGGTAACCGGGTCGTAGACCGCGTACACGCAGGTCGCCAGGTAGACCTCGGAGAGGTCCGCCTCGCGGGACTTGTGGGCGGCCCGGGAGGGCCACTGGGAGCCGCCGGACGCGTTGCCGCCGCCGGGGGTGCCGAGTCCGCGGGCGACCTCGTCGAGCGCGGAGAGCACCTCGGCGGGTTCCAGGTCCAGGAGGGCCAGGGTCCGTACGGCGGTGCGCAGTTCGCCCATGGCCACGGCGGCCCGCAGTCCGCGGCCCATGACGTCGCCGACGACGAGGGCGGTGCGGTGGCCGGGGAGTTCGATCACGTCGAACCAGTCGCCGCCCACCTCGGTGGCCGTGTTGCCGGGAAGGTAGCGGCAGGCGATGTCGAGGCCGGCGGCCACCGGGTCGCCGGGCGGCAGGAGGCTGCGCTGGAGGATCAGGGCGCGCTCGTGCTCGCGCCGGTAGAGGCGGGCGTTGTCGATGCAGACCGCGGCGCGGGCGGCGAGTTCGGTGGCCAGTGCGCGGTCCCGCTCGCCGAAGGGCTCGCTGCCCTTCGTACGGGAGAACTGCACGAGCCCGACCACCGTGTCGTGGGCGACCATCGGGACGGCGAGGGTGGACTGGACGAAGCCCCGGTCGTCGCCGGGCACGTCCTCGACGTGGCCGGTGCGCAGGGCGATGGCGCACGGCGAGTTGAACGAGAAGCGGTGCACGGAGCCGAGCTCGGGCGAGCCGTTGTCCGCGGCGGTGTCGGGCAGGGCGTCCGACACGGCGCTGGCCAGGGCGACGCGGCGCAGTTCGGCGGAGCCGCCGACGGATTCCTGACGGAGCGAGTCCCAGCTGCCGGGCGGTGCGTCGTCGCCGGTGAGCAGCCCCTGGTAGAGGTCGACGGAGGCGAGGTCGCAGAAGCCGGGCACGGCGACGTCGAGGAGTTCGCGGGCGGTGGTCTCCAGGTCGAGGGAGTTGCCGATACGGGCACTGGCCTCGTTGAGCAGGGCGAGGTTGCGACGGGCGCTGGCGGCCTCGCGGGCGGCGATGTGCCTGCGGGTGACATCGGTGGCCAGTCCGGCGACGCCGACGGGGCGGCCGGAGCCGCTGTGCACGCGGTAGAGGTTCATGGACCAGTGGCGGCTGCCGGGTTCGCCGGGCGCGGTGCCGATGATCCGGAGATCGGTGACGGATGTTCCGGTCTCCAGTACGCGCTCGATGGTGGCGGTGAGCCGGTCGGCCTCGGAGCCGGAGAGATAGTCCTCGACCGTGCGGCCGCGGTGGTCCTCGGCCCGGCCGCCGAAGACGGTGGCGAAGCGCTGGTTGGCGCGGATCACCGCGAGGTCCGTACCGAACAGCACGAAGCCGAACGGAGATTGGCCGAATATGGCCTGTGACGCGGCAAGGTCCGTCTCGATGTGGCGCAGTGCCCGGACGTCCACGACGATGCAGAGTGCGGCCCGTTCCCCGTCGGCCGTCTCGCTCGGCATCACATAGATCTCGGCGAGCCCGTGCACGTCCTCCTCGCCCGGTATCCGGAAGGGGACGAGGCCCGTCCACTCCTTGCCGTCGAGAATCTCGCCGACCCTGCGGCGGCCGTCCGTGCGCAGTTCGGCGGGCATGAACGCCTCGACCGGATCCATACCCACCGCTTTGTCCGCGGCAATGCCGAAGAGGCCGGCGGCCCGGCGGCTCCACTGCTCGATCAGGCCATCGGGGCCGATCGAGAAGGAGGCGACCCTGATGTAGTCATAGATCGAGCCAGGCGGGCTGCTCTGCCACACGATGTCGCCCGCTGTCCCAGGTATTTCGCTCACGCGACCGTCCCCTCCAGCTCACACACCGGACCGGTCCTGCCCGCAGTATTCAGCACTCCGGCCCCAACCGACACGGCGTTCACGATCACAGCACGGTCTCAGTCCCTTTCAGCCAGCTTCTGGCCGACCCCGGTGATCGCTGTCCGTCCCACCCCACTCCTAACCAGGCAGGGCCAGCTCGAACCACACGGTCTTGCCGGTCTTTCCCTGCCTGGTCCCCCAGCGGCGGGCGGACCACGCCACCAGCTGCAGTCCTCTGCCCCCCTCGTCCTCGGGTCCAGCCATACGTTCGGTGGGCGGATCCGGAAGCGGATCGGAGACTTCCACGAGCAGTCCCGGATGGGCGGCGGGGGCGTCACCGTTGAGATGAGGGCGTACCAGGCGTACGCCGATGGGGCCCGATGTATAACGCATCGAATTGGTGACCAACTCGCTGACCAGCAGAACTGTCAGATCCCCGACGGCAGCATCGAGCCCCCAGGCGCTCAACGTCTCATGGACCGCATGCCGCGCGGATCGCACGGCGCCCGGCACAGCCGGAAAGGTCCACTCGGCGCAGTCGCCTTCACTGTCGATCACGCCGATCACTTCCCAAGACCAGCTGCGGGGAACGCCCTGTTTACAAGGGCTATTCAGCACATACCCGATATTCGGGGTGAACTATCGCCAGGATCGACACGTGGGGCGTACGGGTGTATGGCCGCGCACACGAACAGATGTGCACGAGGAGAAGGGGCGCACGATTCCATCGGCACGCGCCGCCACCTTGGTGTTTGCCCCGGTCAACCACCTCCCGGCGCCCCCGCGCATATCCGCGCCGCACCCGGCCCGCGCACTACTCCCTGGCCCGCCAGGAGACCGGCGGGAAGGTGTCGGCTCCGGCGCGTCTCCAGGTCGCGGCCGTCGGCTGCGGCTCCGGGGCGCTCTCCTCTCCCCCTTGCAGGGCGGTGAGCACCACCGTGACCGCGGCGAGTTCCTCGGGCGTCGGTGCGCCGTTGACGACCCGCACCGAGGCGGGGCCGGGCGGGTCCTGCAGAGCGTTCGTCATGCTTCGTCCACTCTTTGCGTCGTATGGACCCGCCCGGCTCAGGCGGGCGGGTTGCCGTGTTTGCGCGCGGGCAGGTCGGCGTGCTTGCGGCGCAGCATCTCCAGGGAGTCGATCAGCAACTCCCGTGTCCCGGCGGGGTCGATGACGTCGTCGACCAGGCCCCGCTCGGCCGCGTAGTACGGATGCATCAGTTCGGCCTTGTACTCCTTGACCAGCAGTCCGCGCGTCGCCTCCGGGTCGTCGGACTCCGCGATCCGGCGGCGGAAGACGACGTTGGCCGCCCCTTCCGCCCCCATCACCGCGACCTCGTTCGCCGGCCAGGCGAAGGACAGGTCGGCCCCGATGGAGCGGGAGTCCATGACGATGTAGGCACCGCCGTAGGCCTTGCGCAGAATGACCTGGACACGGGGAACGGTGGCGTTGCAGTACGCGTACAGCAGCTTCGCACCGTGCCGGATGATGCCGTTGTGCTCCTGGGCGACGCCGGGCAGGAAGCCGGGTACGTCGACGAGGGTGACCAGGGGAATGTTGAACGCGTCGCAGAACTGGACGAAGCGGGCGGCCTTCTCCGAGGAGTGGATGTCCAGGACGCCGGCGAAGGACTGCGGCTGGTTGGCGACGATGCCGACGACCTGGCCGCCGAGCCGGGTCAGCGTGCAGATGACGCTGGTGGCCCAGCGTTCGTGGACCTCCAGGTGCTCTCCGTGGTCGACGATCTCCTCGATCACGGCGCGCATGTCGTACGGTCGGCTCCCGTCGGCCGGGACCAGGTCGAGCAGGACGTCGCCGCGCCGGTCGGCGGGGTCGTCGCTCGCGGCGGCGGGCGGGTTCTCGCGGTTGTTGGAGGGCAGCATCCCGATCAGGTAGCGGACCTCGGCGATGCAGGTCTCCTCGTCGTCGTACGCGAAGTGCGCGACGCCCGAGGTCTCGGCGTGCACGTCCGCGCCGCCCAGCCCGTTCTGGGTGATCTCCTCGCCCGTGACCGCCTTCACGACGTCCGGACCGGTGATGAACATCTGCGAGGTCTCGCGGACCATGAACACGAAGTCGGTCAGCGCCGGGCTGTAGGCCGCACCGCCCGCGCACGGGCCGAGCATCACACTGATCTGCGGGATCACACCGGACGCGCGGGTGTTGCGCTGGAAGATGCCGCCGTACCCCGCGAGCGCGCTCACACCCTCCTGGATACGGGCGCCCGCGCCGTCGTTCAGCGACACCAGCGGAGCACCCGCCGAGATGGCCATGTCCATGATCTTGTGGATCTTCGTGGCATGGGCCTCGCCCAGCGCACCCCCGAAGATCCGGAAATCATGCGCGTACACGAAGACCGTACGGCCCTCGACCGTGCCCCAGCCGGTGATCACACCATCGGTGTACGGCTTCTTCTCCTCCAGACCGAACCCCGTCGCCCGGTGCCGGCGCAGCTGCTCGACCTCCCTGAACGAACCCTCGTCGAGGAGCAGCGCGATGCGCTCACGCGCCGTCAGCTTGCCCTTGGCGTGCTGCGCCTCGGTCGCCTCGGCGGGGCCCCGGAGCACATCCTCACGGATGGCGGCGAGTTCGCCGATGCGGTCCGAGCGGACAGCGGTGTCCTGCGGCATGACCAACTCCTTTGTCTTGTCCGCCCTGTTCAGCCGGTGCGCAGGGCCACGTAGCCGCACAGCGCGTCGAGTGCCCGGCGGGCCGGGCACGGCGGCAGCGGCTCCAGCGCCGCCCTGGCCCGGTCCAGCCGTCGGTACAGATGGGCCTGCGCCCGGGCGGGCGCGGGAGAGGCCCGGAAGAGTTCCAGTGCCCGGTGCCTGGCCTCGGCCCCCTCGATCGGGCCGTCCGCCAGCAGCGCCCGCAGTTCGGCGCCCTCCGGGCTCGTGTCGTCCTGGGCGAGGAGCACCGGCAGGCTGGACACGCCCGCCCCGAGGTCCTTGCCCTGCTCCTTGCCGGTGAGGGCGGCGGGGGCGGCCAGGTCGAGCAGATCGTCGGATATCTGGAACGCGATGCCGAGCTGGTTCCCGTACTCCGTGAGGGTGTCCTGGCACCCGGCCGGGGCTCCGGCCTGGAGTGCGCCGATCGCCGTCGACATGGAGAGCAGCGCGGCGGTCTTGCCCTCGGTGACCTGGAAGAAGTGCTCGACGGGGTCCTCGTCCGGGGCCGGCCCCGTCAGCTCTCCCAACTGCCCCGCGACCAGCCTGCTAGCAACCTCGGCGTTGAAGCGCACGGCCTGCGCGCCCAGCCCGGAGGCGAGCTGCGCCGCGCGGGCGAGCAGCCAGTTCCCGCCGGCCACCGCGAGCCGTTCGCCCCAGCGCGCGTTGACGCTGGCCACGCCGTGCCGCATCGTCGCCCCGTCCATCACGTCGTCGTGGTAGAGCGAGGAGATGTGGACGAGTTCGGCGATGACGGCGGCCTCGGTCACCCCGTCGCGGAACGGTTCGCCGAACTCCGCGCCGAGCAGCACCAGCAGCGGGCGCAGCCGCTTGCCGCCCGCCGCGGCGAGATGGCCCGTGAGTTCGGCGACCCTCGGGTCGGGGGCACTCGCCACACAGTCCAGCAGCCGCTTCTCGACGGCGAGCAGCGACTCGGTGATCCTGTTCTCGAACTCCGGTTCGCCCACTGCCATATGGGCCAGTAGTCCGGATCCCGTCGGCGCCGCGACGGTCATGCCCTCACCGTATCCACCGGACGGGCGGCGACGGTTCGGTGCGCGCAGGAGTACGGATTCATCGTCCGAGGATCCGGTCCGCCCTCCGGGCCCGGCAACAACGCTGGCCGCTTGATGCCCCCGCTGTCATCTTCCTGCCAGCCCGCCCCTCGACGGGGGTGCGCACCTGCCCCGCACCCGCGCTCCGACGGTGCGCGGCAGGTTGCTGCCACATCCGTTCGTGCGGCACGGGGCGGGGAAGTTCCCGCGCCCAGAATCAGGTGCCCTCTGGAAAGACGCACCGAAGGAGTCTCATGTTCGGAAGGATCGGGCAGTCCGCCGTCAAGCATCCCTGGCTGACCATTCTCGCCTGGATCATTGCGGCAGTCGCCCTGGCATCCCTCGCTCCCCAGCTGAAGCCGACCCAGGACCAGGCCGACTTCCTGCCGTCGCACTACGAGTCGGTACAGGTCGGGAAGGTGCAGGAGCGTGCCTTCCCGCGGCAGGAGCAGCCCGCCTCCGTCGCGGTCTTCCAGCGCAAGGACAAGGCTCCCCTGACCACCGCCGACAAGGCCGACGTGGCCGAGGTCGTCACCGGTCTGGACAAGGCGGGGCTGAAGAAGATCAAGCGGGTGGAGACCAACCCGCAGTCCGTCTCCGCCAACGGGAAGATCGCGCTGGCCAATATCCTGGCCACCTCGAAGGACCCCTACGACGCGGACCTGATGAAGTCGGTCGAGGAGCTGCGCGAGCGGGTCAAGCCGCTGCTGAAGTCCACCTCGCTGAGCATGGGCATCACCGGCCAGACGGCCACGGCGGTGGACACCATGCACTCCTCCGGCAACACCGACGCCATGATCATGATGGCCACGATGGCCCTCATCGTGGTGCTGCTGCTCGTCATCTTCCGCAGCCCGCTGATCGCGTTCCTTCCACTGCTGGTGATCTCAGTGGTCTTCGTGGTCGCCAACGGACTGATCGCCACCGTGTCCGATCTCGGCGGCCTCAAGACCGACGCGTCGATCTCGTCCATCCTGATCGTCGTGCTGTTCGGCGTCGGCACCGACTACATCCTGTTCCTGCTCTTCCGCTACCGGGAGCACCTGCGTACCGGCCAGGAGCCCAAGCAGGCCATGGCCGACGCGGTCGGCAAGGTCGGCGAGACCATCGCCTCCGCCGCGGGCGCCGTGATCGTCGCCTTCCTCGCCCTGCTGCTGTCCAGCCTGGGCATGTTCCGCGCGATGGGCCCCGCCCTGGCCATCTCGGTGGCCGTGACCCTCGTGGCGGCGCTGACCCTCGTACCGGCGGTCTTCTCGCTCCTCGGTTCCAAGGTGTTCTGGCCGTCCAAGGCCTGGCGCAAGCAGCCGGAGCACCGGCTCTCGCAGCGCGTCGGCACGCTCATCGGGCGCCGTCCCGGCTGGGTCGCGGCGGGCTCGGCCGGACTGCTCGCCGTTCTCGCGGTGGGCTCGCTCAGCTTCAACCCGATCTTCGACAGCGGGAGTTCGCTGCCGAAGGAGCTGGAGTCCGTCCAGGCGATGGAGGACCTGCAGCGCGGCTTCGCCGCCGGCCAGACCGACCCGGTGTGGGTGCTGGTCCACACCGAGGACGGCGGCAAGCTGGACCAGGCCGCGCTCGGCGCGTACGGCAAGGAACTGGCCGCCGTCGACGGTGTCGGCACGGTCTCCCCCGCCGTGACGAGCCCCGGCGGCGACGTCGCCCAGATCGCCGTGATGATCGACTACCGGCCGACCGGTGACCAGGCCATCGAGCTGGTCTCGGGTCCGCTGCGCGACGCCGCGCACGAAGCGGCGCCCGAGGGCACGGAGGCGCTGGTCGGCGGCACCAGCGGGGTGATGGCCGATGTCCAGGCCGCGGTCAACCACGACTACTCGCTGGTCTTCCCGGCGGCCGGACTGGCCATCATGGTCATCCTCGGGCTGCTGCTGCGCAGCGTCGTGGCGCCCTGGTACCTGATGCTCGCCGTCGGTCTGGGCTTCGGGGCGACCCTGGGGTCCACCGTGTGGCTCTTCCAGGACCTCAAGGGCGAGAGCGGGCTCCTGTTCACCCTGCCGGTGATCCTGTACCTCTTCGTGGTGGCGATCGGTACGGACTACAACATCCTCATGATCGCCCGGCTGCGCGAGGAGGTACGGCGGGGTGTCGATCCGGCCGAGGCGACCCGGCACGCGATCGTCAGCTCCGCGTCGACGATCGGGGCCGCCGCCGTGATCCTGGCGGGCACCTTCGGTGTGCTGCTCCTGGCCGAGAACACCATGCTCCAGCAGATGGGCTTCGCCGTCGCCTTCGGCATCCTGCTCACCGCGTTCGTCATGGCGATGCTGCTGGTGCCCGCCGTCACCACCCTGCTGGGGCGCCGGGCCTGGTGGCCGGGCGGCCGGGGCGGGTCCCGGCCGGCCGCACCGGACAGCGGTACGCCGCTGGCGAAGGAATCGGTCGGCACGTCCGGCTGACCCGTACGCGGCGCAGGGCCCGCCCCCGGACCGGACCCCCGTCCGGGGGCGGGCCCTGCCCGTACCCCGCACCTCGCGCGCACCCGATGCCCGGACAGCGCGAAGCGGCCGGAGCGCGGGGCGGATCGCCCGCGCTCCGGCCGCTGTGGTGCGTGCTCCGGACCGGCGCCGGTCAGTCCTCGGCGAGCAGCGCGTACAGCTTCCGGCGCGCTTCGGTGAGCACCTCGGCCGCGCGCTCCATCTTCCGTTCGTCGCCCGACCACGCCAGCCGCCCCGCGGCCATGACGACCTCGCCCATCAGCCGGTGCGCCTCCATGGCCCGGGTGCCCGGCGCGGCCCGCCGGGCACGGTCGAAGTCCCCCTCCGGGACGGCCTCCCGGCCCTTCTCGGTGAGGGTGTACGTGCGCGGGCCGTCCTGCGTGTCGGAGGTCACCAGGCCCTCGTCGGCGAGCTGTTGCAGCAGCGGGTACACCTCGTCGGCGGCGGGCCGCGCGGGGCCGGGGCCGCGCCGGCCGATCTCCTCGATCAGCGCGGCCCCGGTGTGCGGCGCCTCGGCGAGCAGCAGCAGTACGGTGCCGCGCAGCCCCTGGCCGTAGGGCCCGTACCAACCGCCGACGAACTGATCCAGCAGGTCGGGCACCAGGTCAAGGAGATCGGGGCCGCCGGGAACTCCCCAGCGCTTGCGGTCGGTCGACTTCATGGGACGCCTCCAGTCAGTGGTTCGCTTCGATTCGCGGTGACGGCGGTACGTACATCAGGACTCGCCCCGGAACACCCGGACGAGAACGCGCAGGCCCAGCACGGAGCTGACGACCAGCAGGTTGTAGCCGAATACGTGCAGCAGGCTCAGCGTGGGTGTGATGAGCGGGCCGCTACGGGTGCCGAGCAGAAGGACGGCCATGATCCCGAAGGCCGCGGCGAGCACCGTGAGCAGGGTCAGATGCACCAGTCCGGTGACGAGCCTGCGGTCCCGTTCGCGGGCGCCGAGCCGGACGGTGACGCCCAGGCGCCCCTGTTCCAGGGCGCCGGTGATCCGGTCCAGGCGTCTGGGCACCTTGCCGAGCATGGAGATCATGCTGAGCAGGTTCTCGCCCGCGGAGGCGCGCAGCGAGGAGGGTTGCAGGCGCTCGGTGTAGTAACCGGCGACCAGTTCCCGTGACTCGGCGATGATGTCGAAGCCCGGTGCCAGCTGCATCAGGGTGCCGTGCAGGGTGGCGAGCATCCGGAACACCCCGGCGACCTGCGGCGGTACCGACAGCCCGTGCGAGGCGATCAGCCGGAACAGTCCGGCGAACATCTCCAGGTCGGGGGTGGAACCCGCGGTGAGGAACAGGGCGACGAATTCGCCGAGTTCACGCTCCAGCTCCTGCTCGTCCAGGTCGTCGTGGCGCACCACGAGGTCCAGCAGCGCGTCGCGCAGCGCCTCCCGGTCCTCCCGCTTGATCGCGAGCAGCAGATCGCGCAGCGCGCCCCGGGCCTTGGCATCCAGCCGGCCCACCACACCGAAGTCCAGCAGGGCGAGCCGGCCGTCCCCGAGCAGCAGGACGTTGCCGGGGTGCGGGTCGCAGTGGAAGACGCCGTGCATCATGATCTGGCGCATCATGCAGTCGAGCAGGACGGCCGCGAGCTTCTCGCGGTCCAGTCCGTCCCGTTCGATGACGGGTCCCGCCTCGCCGAGGGGGACGCCGTCCAGCCACTCCATGACGAGCACCCGCTTCGTGCACAGCTTCTCGTGCAGCTCGGGCACGATCACCGCCGTGCCGGCCTCGACCGCGGCTGCTCCGATGGCCCTCATGTTGCGCAACTCGGCCTGGAAGTCGAGCTCTTCGCGCAGCGCGGTGGCGAACCCGGCGGCCAGGGTGACGGTGCCGATGGCCCGCGCCCAGTCGGCCCGGTCCTCCAGCGTGGCCGCGATCCGGCTCATGATGTCCAGGTCGCGCTCCACGATCTGGCGGATGCCCGGCCGCTGGATCTTGATCACGACCTTGGCGCCGGAGCGCAGCCGGGCCTCGTGCACCTGGGCGATCGATCCGGCGGCCAGCGGCTCCGGGTCGAACTCGGCGAACTCCGAGTCCACCAGGTCGCCGAGCTCGTCGGCCAGCACCCGGCGGACCTCCGGCCAGGGCGAGGGCGGCACCTGGCACTGCAGTCTGCTCAGTTCCTCGGTGAATTCCCGCGGGATCGCGTCCGGCCGGGTCGACATGAGCTGCCCGAGTTTGACGAAGGTGACCCCGCCGTCCTCGATGGCCAGGCGCAGGGACCGGGCGAGCCGGTGGGAGGCGAGCCGGCCCGCCCGGTTCCGGTCCTTGCGCCGCAGGAAGGGGGCCAGGCCGTGCCGGGCCAGGATCACGCCGATCTGCGCGTAGCGATGGGTCCGCATGATGCGTCTGCGCAGTCTGCGGGTCCAGGCCACGGGTCGCGAACGGTCCGGCATCACGACGTCGGCCAGGACCAGGAACGCCATCGTGACGAAGACGGAGATGCCCACCATGACGGTGGCGAGCACTCCCCGCTCCATCGGCGGCTGGACCATGTTGCCGAAGAACACGGCGGTGGCGAAGCCGACCAGGGAGGCCAGGACCATGCGCAGGGTGCCGACGCGCAGGCCCAGCAGCCGTCGTGCGCCGACGGCCATACCGATCGCCAGCGTCACCACCCCGACGGTCCCGGCCAGCGCGAACACCAGATCGTTCACGGGCGGCGGCCGAGCTCCACCAGCGAGCGGCCGGAGGGCAACGGCACGGTCCGCAGGGCCTGCAGGCCGGCGGAGGCCGCGAGCTCCGCGTACTCCTCCATCGAGCGTTCCTTGCCGCCGAGCGTGGCCAGCAGGATCAGGTTCAGCGTGGAGATCCCCTGCCGGATCTCCGGCTGGATCACATGCTCCACGACG
This sequence comes from Streptomyces sp. NBC_01591, assembly GCF_035918155.1. Classification (NCBI taxonomy): domain Bacteria; kingdom Bacillati; phylum Actinomycetota; class Actinomycetes; order Kitasatosporales; family Streptomycetaceae; genus Streptomyces; species Streptomyces sp. NBC_01591. Next base: position 5,699,695 of record NZ_CP109327.1, on the reverse strand, counting down.
AGGACCCGGCCGTGCTCGCCCGCGGCCTCGGCGCAGCGGTGCAGGATCTTGCGGCAGGCCTCGTCGCTCCAGTCGTGCAGGATCGTCGACAGCACGTACACGTCCGCGCCCGCGGGCAGCGGCTCGAAGAAGCTGCCCGGCACGATCTCGCAGCGGTCGGCGACCCCCGCTTCGGTCAGCAGCCGTGCGGCGCCGCCGGACGCGGCGGGCAGGTCGACGAGGGTCGAGCGCAGCGCGGGGTGCGCGGCGAGCACCTCGGCCAGCAGAGTGCCGGTGCCGCCGCCGACGTCGACGACACGGCCGACCCGGTCCCACTCGTAGGTCTTGGCGACGTCCGCGGCGATCTCCGAGACCTGCTCGGCCATCTTGGCGTTGAACGCCCGGCTCAGCCCGGGGTGGGCGTCCAGGTCCTCCCAGTAGGTCCTGCCGTACACCTCGGCGTAGGCGGGTCCGCCGGTGCGGACGGAGTGCAGCAGGCTGGCGAAGGCGCGCTGCGGGCGGCCCATCGGGGAGTCCAGGTCGAGGAACTCGCGCATCCCGACGGGGTGGTCGCTCTGGATCCAGCGGGAGAGCTCCGTGGCTGTGTAGACATCCGGTTCGGGCTGCTCGAACAGGCCCTGGACGGTCAGATGGCGCATCATCTCGCCGAGCGCGTCGCGGTCGGTGGAGGTGTGCGCGGCCAGGGCGTCCAGCCGGTTCACGCCCTTGCGGACGAGGTCGGCGATGCCGAGGGTGGCGGCGACCCGGATGGCGTTCGGGGTGATCACATCGGCCATCGCCATGAAGCGCTCGGCCACGGGGTCGTGGGCCGGCGCGGCGTAGGCGGCGTTGGCATCGGGGGCCTGATCAGCCTGATCGGTCGTTCGGGACATGGATCGGCTCCTTGACACTGATGGACGGTGGCCGCTTCCGGCTCCGAAGACGCCGCGGGCCGCGTGCAGTTGAAGTCCGCACGCTAGCCAGGGGGGAGCCGGTGACCGGACGGATTGCCGGTACCGGCAACGACCATACGGAGCACCCCCCGTACCCGGGTAATCATCCGCAGGTCACATCCGCTCAAGACCTGAGGCAGACGCGACGCCCGTGCCCCGGCTGTCACGGTGGTCGACGACCGCATGCGCCGCAGAGTCGGGTCGCAGCACTGCTGGGAGAGGAGTCCGAGATGCCCGAAGGCGTCATTCCACTGACCGAGAGGGCGGCGCCCGAGGCCGCCGCCCCCCGGCGCGCACGGCCGTGGCCGGTCCTGGCGACGCTCGCCGGGGTGCTCGTGACGAAGGCCGTGGAGCCGCATCTGCCGGGCGCGGCGGACTACATCAGCTCGCTGGGCATCGTGCCCTCGTGGGCAGCCTGGGCAGGGGCCGTGACCGGCGTCGTCGCGGTGCTCGCCACCGCTTCGGGGCGGGCGGTGCGGGGGGCGGCCCGTGCGGCGCTGCTGTTCACCGGCTGGGTCTCCTGCGTGCTGCTGCTGTGGTCCGCGGTCGGCATCATCTTCGACGCGTTCCGCTCGTTCTTCTGGGCCACCGGGATTCCCGCCGGGGACTTCGCGACGGTCGACTGGCCCGGTTTCCTCACCCGCGCCGTCGCCTTCGCCGCGACCCTGCTGCTGGCCCGAGCCACGCTCGCCTTCCAGCGCCGCACCGGGGACGGCTGCGATCTGTGCGGGCTGCGGCCCGGCGAGCGGGACCGGCCGGCCGCCTGGCTCGGATACACGGCGTTCGCGCTGGCCTTCGTCTACCCGGCGGTGAAGTATTACTGGTGGGCAGGGGGCGGCATCGGCCGGCCCGACAACTACACCGAGGGATTCCCGGTCATGGAGACCATGCTGCTGGCCGGGGGCGGGGTGCTGTCCCTGGCCCTGGTGAGTTCGTGGGGCCTCGTCTATCCGTTCTGGGTGCCGTTCCTGGCCCGGCGGCGGGTGCCCCGCATGCTGCTCGTCGCGTGCGGCTGGGGGCTGTCGGCGGCCCTGCTGCTCCAAGGCCTGATCCCGGTGTTCGCCTCGGTCAACCACCTGCTCGGCGGCCCGGACCTGCCCTTCGACTCGGGCAGCGCCAACTCCTGGGTGATCCTGGCGGTGTACGGCGGCTGGGCCCTGTTCGGACTCGCGCTGCTGGGTGCGACCCGTACGTATCAGCGCCGCACCCGAGCCGTCTGCCGACTGTGCGGCGAATGACCTCGCCGGACCGCCCGGCGAGGGCGGACGTACTGATCACCCTGGCCGTCGCCGTCCCCGTCGGCGGCTGGACCCTGCTGCTGCTGTGGCTGGCACTGCCGGGGGCGTGGGCCCTGCTGCTCTCGCCCGCGGTGGTCGTCGGCCATGCGGCGGGGGCCTGGCGGCGCTCGGCGCCCCTGCCGTCGTTCGTGGTGACGAGCGTGGCCTGCGCCGCGCAGGCCGCCGTGCTGCCCGGCGGTTTCCCGCTGCTGCCCTCGCTGCTCGCCTTCCCCCTGTCGCTGTTCGCGTACTGCGCGCACGGCGGCCGGCGGGCGCCGCAGGCGGCGCTGGTGGTGGGAACGGTGGGCGCGGGCGCGGTCGCGGTGCGGGCCGCGCTGTCCGCGCGGATGCAGCTGCCCCCGGCGTTCCTGTTCGGCTTTCTCCTGGCGATCGTGCTGGTGGCCTTCAGCCTCGGCCTGTTCCGCCGGATCCAACTGGCGTACGTGGGCGAGCTGGAGCACCGGGCGGCGCGCGCCGAGGCCGAGCGCGAGGAGCGGGCCCACCGGGCCGCGCTGGACGAACGCGCCCGGATCGCCCGGGAGATGCACGATCTCGTCGCGCACTCCCTCTCCGTCATCGTCAGCCAGGCGCAGGGCGGCCGTTACGCGGCGCGCGCCCGGCCGGAGCGGGCCGCCGAGGTCCTGCTGACCGTCGAGGAGGCGGGGCGTCAGGCACTGACGGACATGCGCGGGCTGCTGGGCATACTGCGCAGCGGCGACGGCGGCGACGGCTTCGGGCCGCAGCCCGATCTCTCCCGCCTTCCCGAACTGCTGCACCGGGTACGCGGATCGGGCCTCCACATCGACTTCGCCGAGACCGGTACGCCCGGCCGGCTCTCGCCCGCCGGTGAACTGGCCGCCTACCGGCTGGTGCAGGAAGCTCTGACGAACACTCTCAAACACGCCGGTGCCGGGGCCCGTTGCGGGATACGGTTCCAGTGGTCGGACGACAGGGTGGAGATCGAGGTGCGCGACAACGGGAGCGGTCCCGGGCCGAGCGACGGGGCGGGCCACGGGCTGGTCGGCATGCGGGAGCGGATGGCCGTCGCGGGCGGGTCCGTCACCACGGGCGCGGCCCCGGGCGGCGGCTTCCTGGTCAGTGCCCGGCTGCCGTACCGGGCCGCACTCGCGGGGGACGAGCGGGAGCCCGCATGACGATCCGGGTCTTCTTCGTCGACGACCAGGCGATGGTGCGGGCGGGTTTCGTCATGGTCGTCGAGGCCCAGGACGACATGACGGTCGTCGGTGAGGCCGGTGACGGGGCGGAGGCCCTGGAGCGGCTGGAGGTAACGGCCGCCGATGTCGTGCTGATGGACGTACGGATGCCCCGCATGGACGGGGTGGAGGCGACCCGGCGGCTGCTGACGAGGCCCGACCCGCCGAAGGTCATCGTGCTGACCACGTTCGACGTCGACGAGCACGCCTTCGCCGCGCTGCAGGCCGGGGCGAGCGGGTTCCTGGTCAAGGACGCACCGGCCGAGGACCTGCTGTCCGCGATCCGTACCGTGCACCGCGGCGACGCGGTGATCTCCCCGACCACCACCCGGCGGCTGCTGGCCGAGGTGGCCCCGGACCTGCCGACGCCGGGGTCCGGTCCCGATCCGCTGGCCGCGCTCACCGACCGCGAGCGCGAGGTGCTGCTGCTGATCGCCCGCGGGGCCTCCAACGCGGCCATCGCGAAGGAGCTGTTCCTCTCCGAGGGCACGGTGAAGACCCATGTCGGCCGGCTGCTCTCGAAGCTCGGCATGCGCGACCGGGTCCATGTGGTGATCTTCGCGTACGAGCACCGGCTGGTGCGTCCCGGCCGGTGAGAGGCCCTCAGGTTACTTGGCGACGGTGGCCACGCGTGGGCGGCCCAGTGTGACGTAGTCCGTGGTCCGCAGGGCGATCGACCGGTCGAGCCGGGCCGCGTTGAAGTAGATCTCCTCGTTCGTCAGCAGGTCGGCGTCGACCACCAGCGGAAGCGCTTCGTCGAACGAGAAGGGGATGATGCAGCCGCTCCGGCAGCCGGTGAGGCGTTCGGCCTCGTCCCGGTCGCCGAGCGTGGCGTCGCTGCCCCCGTACAGTTTCCTGATCCTGCGCAGGTCCACCCGGCGGTGGCCGGGGACCACGGCGAGGACATGGTGGTCCTCGCCGTGGCTCATGCGCACCTGGACCACCATGCACTTGGCGGCCGACTCCAGCCGGTGGCCGCGCAGTTCACTGGCCAGGTCGGTCCGGCCCTCCGGCGGATGGTCGATGATCCGGTACTGGGCGGAGGACCGGGCGAGCATCGACATCAGCCGGTGGTACGTCACGTCCGCGGCGCCCTGCGGCGGCCCTTGCAACTGCGGCGCGGGCGTTCGCAGCCGCTCGGTCACAGCACGACCGGCAGCGATTCCAGGCAGCGCAGCATCAGGCTGAACCGCCAGCGGAGCTCGTCGCGTCCGACGGCGAGCGACAGCTTCGGGAACCTGGTGATCAACTGGCCGATGGCGACCGCGCCCTCGACCCGGGCGAGCGGCGCGCCCAGGCAGTGGTGCAGCCCGTGGCCGAAGGCCAGGTGGCCGGTGGCCGGGCGGGTGATCTCCAGCCGGTCGGGCTCCGCGAACCGGGAGGGATCCCGGTTGAGCGCGCCGATGGAGACGAACACCGAGTCGCCGGCCGGAATGGTCACCCCGCCGATCTCCACGGGTTCGACCGCGTAGCGGAACGTCGCCACGTTGATCGGGCTCTCGAAGCGCAGCAGCTCCTCGACGGCGCCGGGCAGCAGCGACAGATCGTTCTGGAGCGCGGCCAGTTGGTCCGGTTCGGAGAGCAGGGAGAGCATCGCGGTGCCCATGAAGCTGATCGCGGTCTCGTGGCCCGCCCCCAGCAGCAGGAACACCATCGACATGACCTCGGTCTCGGAGAGCAGGTCGTCGGCGTCCCGGGCCTGGAGCAGATTGCTGATCAGGTCGTCGGCGGGGTGGGACCGCTTGTCGGCGATCAGTGCGCCCAGGTAGCTGATCAGCGACTGCCGGGCCTCGGCGACCTGTTCGGGTGCGTGGATCCCGGTCATCGTGGTGTACCAGTCGCGGAAGATCTCGCCGTCCGCGGCCGGGATGCCGATGAGTTCGCAGATCACCCGGGTGGAGAGCGGCATCGCGTAGTCGTCCACGATGTCGATCTTCGCGCCCGCCTCGAAGCCGTCCAGCAGCCCCGCGGCGAGCTCCTCGATCCTGGGCCGGAACATCTCCGTCGGGCGGGCGGTGAACGCCTTGGTGGTGAGCTTGCGCAGCCGGGTGTGGTCGGGCGGGTCGCTGTTGAGCATGTGCCGCGAGAGCAGCTCCATGCCGGGCTCCTCCGGCCCCATGCCCGTGCCGCCCGCCGGGTTGGGGAAGCCGCGCGGGTCCTTGTGCAGCTTCGGCTCGGCGAGGGCCGCGCGGGCGTCCTCGTACCGGGTGAGCATCCACAGCACCGAGCCGCTCTGCTGCCGGAGCTTGACGGGGCCCTCCTCGCGCATCCACGCGTAGGTGGGGTGCGGATCCCGTACGAAGTCCTGGTTGATCAGGCTCTCCGCCGAACGGGCCCCGCTCTCATCGGGTTTCAGCTGCTCCATGTCCAGTGCCATGTCGTTCTCCCGCTCACGCCGGCTGCGGTTCGCGCACCGCAGCGGTCTTGCCGATCAGGGTGAGGAACACGTCGTCGAGCGACGGCCGGCGGAGCGCGAAGTCGACGACGTCGACGCCCGCGGAGTCCAGCCGTTCGGCGATCGCGGCGATGGTGCGCATGCCGTCGGCGACCGGTGCGGAGACCTTCAGGCCGTCCTCGCTCAGCGTCGGCTCCCCGACGATGACCGAGGAGAGCGCGCGTATCGCGTTCTCGGCCTCGGCGGGAGCGGTCACGGTCACTTCGAGCCACTCGCCGCCGACCTTGCGCTTCAGCTGGTCGGGGGTGCCGTCGGCGATCACCCTGCCCTGGTCGAGGACGGCGACGCGGCCGGCGAGCTGGTCGGCCTCGTCGAGGTACTGCGTGGTGAGCAGGATCGTCACCCCGGCGGCGACCTGTTCCCGGATCATGTCCCACAGGGCCAGTCGGCTGCTGGGGTCGAGGCCGGTGGTCGGCTCGTCGAGGAAGAGCAGCGGCGGCTGTCCGATCAGGCTCGCGGCGAGGTCGAGACGGCGCCGCATGCCGCCGGAGTAGGTGCGCAGCGGCCGGTCGGCGGCGGCGGTGAGTTCGAACCGTTCCAGCAGGGCCTCCGTGCGCTGGGCCGTCACCTTCTTGCCGAGCCGGTAGAGCCGGCCGACGAGGACGAGGTTCTCGCGGGCGGTGAGCCGCTCGTCGACCGCGGCGTACTGACCGGTCAGGCCGATCCGGGCGCGTACGTCCTGGGCCTGGCTCACCACGTCGAACCCGGCGACGCTCGCCCGGCCCTCGTCGGGGCGCAGCAGGGTGGTGAGGATGCGTACGGCGGTGGTCTTGCCCGCGCCGTTGGGGCCGAGCAGCCCGAAGACGGTGCCGGACTCGACCGTCAGGTCCACACCCGCCAGGGCCTCGTGGTCCTTGTAGCGCTTGCGCAGGCCGTGCGCCTCGATGGCGGCGTTCACGTCGCTTCAGCTCCCGTCGGATGTAGCGGATGTCGCGGATGGGGTGGTGCCGCCGGCCGGCGCGGGCGCGCCGAGGCCGACGTGCAGCGAGGTGAGCCGCCGCATGATGTGTTCGCGGGACCAGCGGACGTCCCGGTCGTGGTCGCCGTGGGCGAGACGGAGCTCCGGGAAGCGTTCCACCAGCCGTCCCAGGGCCACTTCGCCCGTCATCCGGGACAGCTGGGCGCCCAGGCACATGTGGATGCCGTGCCCGAAGGAGACATGTCCGCCGACCGGGCGGGTGATGTCGAGCCGTTCGGGGTCCGGGAAGCGGCGCGGGTCCCGGTTGGCCGCGGTGAGCGCGGGCTGCACCAGGTCGCCGGGGGCCAGGTCCAGGCCGCGTGCGCACATCGCCTCGCCCGCGCGCAGCGGGTTGGTGAGGGACACCGGCGCCTCGTAGCGCAGGCACTCCTCGATGGCGCCGCGCAGCAGATCGGGGCGGGAGCGCAGGAGCGCCAGCTGGGTGGGGTGGTTCAGCAGGGCGAGTACGGCGTTGCCCAGCATGGCGGAGACGGTCTTGTTGGAGGCGATCACCAGGAAGATGCCGGTCTGTTCCAGCTCGGCGTCGCTGAGCCGGTCCTCGCCGAGGCGGGCGTGCACCAGCGCCGAGACGAGATCGTCCGCCGGGGTGGCGCGCCGGGCCTCGACGGTCCGGGCGAACAGCTTCCCGAGTCCTTCGGTGGCCGCCTGGAAGGCGGGGAATCCGGCGCTGTCGGGGAAGGCCGCCATGTCGTCCCAGTAGGTACGGAACTCCTCGGCGTCCGCGACGTCGATGCCCAGCAGTTCGGCACCGGCCAGCGCGGCGAGCGGGTGGGTGAACTCCCTTACGATGTCGGCCTGTTCGCGGCCCGCCAGGTCGTCGAGCAGGCTGTCGGCCAGCCGTTCCACGGCGGGGCGCAGCCGTTCGACCCGCTTGGGGGTGAGGGCCTTGCCGGTCAGCCTGCGCAGCCGGGTGTGGCGGGGCGGGTCGCTGTTGCCGATGTGCCCCTGGAACGCGTCCGGGTCCTCGACGGCGAAGCTGCGCAGCAGCCGGGGTTCGGCGAGCAGGGCCCGTACGTCGTCGTAGCGGGTCGGCACGTACACCTTGCCGCCGCCCTGGATCACGTCCTGGTGCAGTGGGCGTTCCTCGCGTATCCGGGCGAAGACCGCGTGCGGGTCGGCCAGCATGGCTTCCCCGTACACGAGGGAATGCTCGTCGGGCATGTCGGTGGGCATGTCGGGGTGCGGGGCGCGGGGCCCGGCGGCGGGCGGCGCGGGGGTCGTTCCGGAAATCGAAGTCGTTCCGGGGGGCGTCTCGGACACGTCGGGGTCACGCTCCTTTCGCGGACAGGTGGCCGGAGTCGTCGGGGAGGGACGGGTCGGGCGCGGCGTCCGATTCGGCCGCGCCCGGCGTCTCGGGCGACGGCTCGCCGCCCATCGGTGGTCCGGCGGGCGGCGGCGGTGCGGACGCGGTGCGCAGGGAGCGGTCGGCCAGGCCGACGAGCGCGGCGGCCGTCAGCGCCCCGGCGCAGCCGAGGAGGGCCGGCGTCGGGCCCGAGGCGCGTGCGACGACGCCGACGAGCACGTACGACAGGGGCGCGGCGAGCGCGCCCGCCGCCATCACGGTCCCCATCACCATGCCGAGCGCGTCCGGCCGGGGCCCGCTGAACAGGACGCCCAGGGTGGCCGCCGACGCGGCCGCCGCGGTCAGCGCCATCACGACGGTGAGCACGGCCGCGACCGGCAGGTTCGGGGCGAGGGCGAGCCCGGCCATGGCGGCGGCGGTGAGCGCGCAGGCCAGGATCAGGCCCGCGCCGCTCCCCCGGAGCGACCGGGCGAACGACGGGGCGAGCGCGGCGGCGACGGTGCCGAGGCCGACGGCCCCGACGAGTACGCCGAACCCCGTCACCCCCCAGTCCCGGTGCTCCGCGAGCAGCAGCGTGCCGACGTTGAAGGCGCCGGGGCAGCCCAGCTCGACGAGGACGGTGCAGATCAGCGCGGCCCGCACACCGGGCAGGGCCAGGGCTTCGCCGAGCTTCGGGGAGTCCGGTCCGGGCGGGCCGGCCATGCCGGGCATACCGCCCATCTGCGGCATGGCGCCGGACGGCGCGCCGGGGTCGGCGGGCAGCGGCCGCAGCAGCGCGAACACGGCCGCGGAGACCACGAAGACCGCCGCGTTGACGATCAGCGCGGTGGGCAGGCCGAGCAGCGCGCTCAGGCCCGCGAGCGGTCCGCCGAGGACGACCGTCGTACGGAACAGCGTCGTTCGCAGGGCCTGCATCCGCTGCTGGTCGGCGGGGCCCGCGACGAGGGCGGGCAGGCCCCCGGTCGCCGGTTCGGTGACGGCCTCGACGAGACCGAAGGCCACGCTCGCCACGAGCAGCGTCACGAAGTCCAACCGGCTGCCCGCCAGTGCCGCGGCGGCACCCAACGCCAGTACCGCCCGAACGAGTTCACCGCCCGATGCCAGGCGCAGCGGTGCGAAGCGGCCCGCCAGGCCCGCGGTGAGGCCGGTCATCATCGCGATGCGGGGCAGCGTCCCGAGGGCCAGGACCACCGCGGCGGACAGCGGCCCCGAGACCCGCAGCACGGACCAGGCCAGGGCGACGTGGAAGATCTGGACGCCCAGCAGGGAGGCCAGGGTGGCCGCGGACCAGCGGCCGACCGGGGAGAACACCCTCATGTCAGCTCACCGCCCGACCACGGAGTGGTAGCGGCGGACGGCCAGCGGGATCACGGGGATCAGCAGCACCACGGGCAGCAGGGTCGCCACCAGGATCGGGTGCTCGACCGGGAAGGCGCCGGTGACGACCGGGTTCGGGTTGCCCCACAGTTCGCGGCAGGCCACGACCACCGAGCTGAACGGGTTCCACTCACAGACGGTCTGCAGCCAGCCGGGCAGGTTGTCGATCGGGAAGAAGGCGGGCGACAGGAACAGCATCGGCATGACGATCATCGAACCGATGCCGGAGGACTGGGGGTTGCGGCCGGAGACCGTGCCCAGGATGCCGAGCCAGATGAACAGGTAGCCGAACAGCAGCATCAGGCCGATCCCGGCCATACCCCGCAGCAGGCCCTCGTGCATCCGCCAGCCGATCAGCAGCCCGACCCCGGCGATCACCAGCCAGCCCACGAACATCATCAGCAGTTCGGCGACGGACCGGGCGAGGACGGCGGCGGACCTGGCGATCGGCAGCGACTGGAAGCGGTCGACCAGGCCGTTGCGCAGGTCCTCCTTGAGGCCGTTCTGGGCGTTGGACATGCCCAGCATGGCGACCTGGGCGAAGACCCCGGCCATCATGAAGTCCTTGTAGCTGCCGTCCCCTGGCACCACGATCGCGCTGCCGATCAGCAGTCCGTTGAGCAGGACCAGGATCAGCGGGGTGATCACCACGGGGACGACCCGCTCCGGGCCGCGCTTGAGGTGCCGCATCTGCCGGCCGACCAGCAGCCGGGTGTCCATCAGCATGTCAGCACTCATTGACTCGCCCTTTCGGTACGCGATTGGCTCATGGGTTCCGTCCTTCGGAGGAGCCGCCCGTGAGCAGTTCCTCCACGCTCCTGCCGGGGTCCGCCGCGGCGGCCGTGAGCAGCTCGCGCACCTGCTGGGCGATCCCTGCCAGCACCTCCTGGCTGCCCCGGTACTCCAGGGCCAGGAAGAGCTGTTCGTCGGCCCGGAAGGACAGCCGCAGGGTGTGCGGGGTGACTTCGTGGGTGTGTACGCCGACGATCCGGGCCGCACCCTCGGCCGGCATGGCGGCCGCGCCCAGCGCCTCGGACGCCGGGCGGTTGACCGGGTAGTTCTGCGCGGCCACGGTGACGTCGAACAACTCCGGCAGGTCCACGGCCTGTTCGATGTCGGTGAGGCTGAGGTGCTGGTGCGGGATGAGGGCGCCCTGCTCGGCCTGGAGCCGGGTGAGCACCTCGGTGAGCGGCAGCTCCGGGCTCCAGCGGACCCGGACGGGCAGCAGGTTGGCGTAGCTGCCGATCGCGTGCTCGATGCCGGGCACCTCGGGGGCGCGCCCCGACACGGTGTAGCCGAAGACGATGTCCCGGCGGCCGGTCAGTCCGCCCAGCACGATGCCCCAGGTGCCCAGGACCAGGGTGTTGAGGGTCAGGCCGTGCTGCCGGGCGCGTTCGCCGAGGGCCCGGGTCACATCGGCGGGGATCAGGACCAGGTCCTGGACGTGCGGCCCGTCCTCGTGGTGCGCGGCGTCGGCCTCCCGTACCAGGGTGGGGGCCACGAGACCGTCCAGCGCGGTGCGCCAGGCGGCCTGCGCGGCGGGGCGGTCCCGGCCGGCCAGCCAGTCGGTGTACGGGCCCGCGGACACCGCCTCCGGCATCCCGGAGTCGTCGCCCCGGTTCTGGTAGAGCACCCACAGGTCGTCCAGGAAGACCGGGAAGGACCAGCCGTCCATCTGGAGCTGGCTGAAGCCGATGAGCAGCCGGTGGCGTCGCTCCCCGAACCGGATGAGCGTGAACCGCAGCAGCGGGGACCGTGCCACATCGAACGGCCGGTCCGCTTCCGCGGCGGCCAGCTTCTCGAACACGCCGGTCTGCTGCTCCTCGGCCAGTCCGCTCAAGTCGTGCTCGGCCCAAGGGAGTTCGCACTCGTCCGGCACCACCTGGAGGGGCCTGCGCAGTCCGTCGTGGGCGAAGGCGGCGCCCGTCTCCGGGTAGCGGCGCAGCAGGGCCTCGGCGGCCAGCCGCATGGTGTCCGCGTCGAGTTCGCCCTCGAACTCCAGCCAGAACTGCCAGCAGTCCTGGAGGACGCGGCCGGTCCCGGTCTCGCGCCGGGCGCTCGCCAGCAGCGAGTGCTGCATGGGCGTGACCGGCAGGACCGCGGTGTGGCCGGGCCACCCGGCGGCGACCTTCGCCAGGTCCTCGGCGGGCGGTGCGAACCCGGCGTGCGGGGTGCGGCCGGCCGACTCCGCGCACCTGGCGAGCTGTTCGGGGCTGCCGTACCGGAACACGTCCTGCACGGCCAGCTCCACCCCCTCGGTGCGGGCCCGCTGGACCAGGGTGAAGGCGGTGATGCTGTCGCCGCCCAGGGCGAAGAAGTTGCTGTCGGCGCCCGCTTCGGGCAGTCCGAGCACCTCGGCGAAGAGCGCGCACAGCCGCTCCTCGCCAGGGGTACGGGGCCGGGCGCCCCCGGCCGCCGCCGCGGCGAGGTCCGGGGCGGGCAGCGCCGCCCGGTCCACCTTGCCGTTCGGCGTCAGCGGTACGGAGTCGAGCTCCACGAAGACGGCCGGGACCATGTGGGCGGGCAGCCCGGCGGACAGGTGCCTGCGCAGCTCGGCGGAGTCCGTGCTGCCGTGCGCGGGCACCACGTAGCCGACCAGCCGCCGGGTGCCGGGCCGGTCCTCGCGTGCCTCGACCACGCCGTGGGCGACGGACGGGTGCGCCGAGAGGACCGACTCGATCTCGCCGAGCTCGATCCGGAAGCCGCGCACCTTGACCTGGTGGTCGGCGCGCCCGAGGAATTCCAGCTCGCCGTCGGGGCGGTACCGCACCAGGTCCCCGGTGCGGTACATCCGCTCGCCGGGCCGGCCGGACGGATGGGCGACGAAGCGTTCGGCGGTGAGCGCAGAGCGGCCCAGGTAGCCGCGGGCGAGCGCGGGTCCGGCGAGGTGGAGCTCGCCCGCCGTGCCCGCCGGGACGGGTCTCAACTCCGCGTCCAGCACGAGTAGTTCGGTGTTGGTGATGGCGGCGCCCAGCGGTGGGGCGCCGATGTCGGTGCGGTAGAACGGTTCGGTCATCGTGGCGCACACCGTGGACTCGGTGGGGCCGTAGGCGTTGATCATCCGTCGGCCCGGTGCCCAGCGGGCCACCAGCGCGGCGGAGCATGCCTCGCCCGCCGTGACGAGGGTGGCGCCCGCGAGAGCGCCGGTGCCGGACGGCGTCGCGGCGAGCACCGCGGGCGGCAGGGTCGCGTGGGTGACCCGGCGTTCGGTGAGCAGTGCGGCAAGGGGTTCGCCGGGGGCGAGGCGTTCCTCGGGTGCCACCACGAGCGCCGCGCCGGAGAGCAGCGCCATGCACAGCTCCCAGAAGGCGGCGTCGAAGCTGGGCGAGGCGAATTGGAGCACCCGGCTGCCCGGCCCGACGCCGAGCGCGGCGAGCTGCGTGGTCAGCAGGCTCGCCACTCCCATGTGGGTGACGACGACGCCCTTGGGCCGGCCGGTGGAGCCCGAGGTGTAGATGAGGTAGGCGGGGCAGGGCAGGTGCAGCGGCCCGAGCCGGTCCGCGTTGGTCGGGTCGTGCGGTGACCGCTCCGCCAGGGCGGCCACGGTCTGCGGGTCGTCCAGTACCAACGGCGCCGGTACGGGCAGCCGTCCGGCGACGGCCGCCGAGGTCAGCACCAGCGCGGGCCGCGCGTCGGCGAGCATGTACGCGATCCGGTCGGCGGGGTAGTCCGGGTCGACCGGCAGATAGGCGGCGCCCGACTTGACCACGGCGAGCAGGGCGACGATCAGGTCCGTGCCGCGCGGCAGGGCGACGGCGACGAAGCTCTCCGGTCCGGCACCCCGGGAGATCAGCAGCCGGGCGACCCGGTTGGCCCGGGCGTTCAGCTCCTCGTACGAGAGGACACCGTCCTCCCCCACCACGGCGGCGCCCTGCGGATCGGTCGCCACGCGCAGCTGGAACAACTCGGGTACACACAGGGGCGGGATCATCTCTCGGTGCCTCCGGTAGCGGCGGTCATCGTGTCGGCGACGGACCTTTCGAGTCCGTCGGCGAACGCGGTGAGCACCTGCAGGAACTTCGCCTGGATCCGGTCCACTTGGCCGGGCTCGAACGCCTCGGTCCAGTACTGGGCGAGGATGCCCAACTGCGGTCCCGGAGCCACCGCGAAGCGGAGCGGCACACGGGCGGCGTCGTGCGCCTCCATGCCGAGGATCTGCACCAGGTGCGGCGGCATGGCGGGCGCGCCGGGTCCGCCGGGTCCGCCGGGTCCGCCCGGCATCGGGGGCGGCGGGGGCGCCGCGGCGGTGGTCGTCGGCTGGCTCTCGAACACCACGAGGGTGTCGAACAGCGCGTCCCTCCCGGCGATGTCCGCGAGTTCGGCGAGGCTGATGTGCTGGTGCGCGATCAGGCCCGCCTGGCCGCGCTGGAGCCGGGTGAGCACGTCGAGCACCGGTTCCGCGCCGTCCCAGCCGAGCCGAACCGGCAGGTTGTTCATGAACATTCCGGCCGCCCGGTCGATGCCCGGCAGTTCGGCGGGCCGGCCCGCCACGGTCACGCCGAAGACCTGCTCGTCGCGGTCGGTGAGCCGGCCGAGCAGCAGCGCCCAGGCGCCGGTCACCAGGGTGTTCAGGGTCAGGTCGTGGGCGCGGGCGCGGGTGACGAGTGCGGCGGTGACGTCCTCGGGCAGCCGGGAGGTGGTCTCCGCGACGGTGACCCGGTCGGTGCCCGGCCCGGCGAGGGCCAGCGGCGCCAGGGCGGGCAGCCCCTCCAGGACGACGCGCCAGGCGTCCTCGGTCGCGGCGGTGTCCCGGCCGGCCAGCCAGTTCGCGTACCCGCGCTGCGGCGGTTCCGGTGCGACGGGCGGCAGCATCTGCTCGTCGCCGCCGGTCATGTACGTCATCCACAGCTCGCCCATGACCAGGGGCAGCGACCAGCCGTCCAGCAGCAGCGGGGCGAGGGTCAGCACGAACCGCCAGCTGTCCGGGGCGAGCCGGATCGCGGTGCACCGCACCAGGGGTGGTGCGGCCAGGTCGAAGGGCGCCTGGTGGTCCTGGCGCAGCAGCCGGTCCAGCTCCCGCTGCTGCTCCTCCCCCTCCATCGCGGAGAGGTCGAACTCATGGAGCACGGGCTCGACTTCGCCCACCACGAGCTGGACGGGGCGCCCGTCCGGGCCGGTGCGGAAGACGGCGCGCAGCGCGGGGTGGCGGCGCAGCAGCACGGCCAGCGTCCGGCGCATCACCTCGGGGTCGAATCCCCCGGCGAGCGGGAAGCTGAACTGGTCGGTGTACGGGCCCGGTCCGGTGCCGGCCGAGGCCCGGCGGACCATGGCGTCCTGGAGCGGTGAGACGGCCAGGATCTCGGCGCCGCCCGGCAGTCCGTCGGCGAGTCCGGCGAGCTCGTCCGTGCGGGGCACGGACGGCGCCTCGGCGCCGTGGTCCTCGGTGGGCACCGGTACGGCGAGCGCGGCCAGCCCGGCCGGGGTGGGCGAGGTGAAGACGTCCTTGGTGCCGAACCCGATCCCGGCCAGGCGGGCCTGCTTGACCAGGGTGAACGCCCCGACGCTGTCGCCGCCCGCGGCGAAGAAGCTGGTGTCGGCGCCGATCCCGGGCTCGCCGAGCACTTCGGCGAACAGCTCGCACAGCCGCTGTTCGCGCGCACCGCGCGCCGCCCGGCCGCCCGCCGGGGCGGCGGTGTCCGGTGCGGGCAGCGCCCTGCGGTCGAGCTTGCCGTTCGGGGTGAGCGGCAGCGCCGGAAGCGTGACGAAGGCGGCGGGCACCATGTACTCCGGCAGCCGGGTGGCCAGCGCCATGCGCAGCGCACCGGTGTCCACCGTGCCATCGGCGCTCTCGGCGGGCACCACGTGGGCCACCAGCCGCTTGCCGCCCGGCCGTTCCTCGTGCACGGAGACGGCCGCGGCGGCGATGCCGGGCAGGCCGGTGAGCGCGGCCTCGACCTCGCCGAGCTCGATCCGGAAGCCGCGCACCTTGACCTGGTCGTCGGTCCGCGCGATGAAGTCCAGCTGCCCGTCGTCCCTGCGCCGCACCAGGTCTCCGGTGCGGTACATCCGCGCTCCGGGGGCGAACGGGCTCGCCACGAACCGTCCGGCGGTGAGGGCGGGCCGGGCGTGGTAGCCGCGGGCCAGCAGTTCGCCGCCGATGTAGAGCTCCCCCACCGTGCCGGTGGGGACGGGGGCGAGGGTGTCGTCGAGCACGTACAGCCGGGTGTTCCAGATGGGGCGGCCGATGGTCACCACGCCGGCCGGGACGGTGTCGCCCGGCTCGATGCGGTACTCCATGCAGCCGATGGTCGTCTCGGTCGGCCCGTACTCGTTGACGACCGTGGCCCCGGGTCTGCGGGCGCGCCACTCGTCCAGTGCCTCGCCGAGCAGGGCCTCGCCGCCCAGCACCAGCTGCCCGGTGGGCGAGTAGGCGTCGGGCAGGGCCGCGAGCAGGGCGAGATGGGTCGGGGTGGCCTTGACGAAGGTGGCCTCGGGCAGCTCCCCGGCGTCGGGGGCGGTGCCCTCGTGCAGTTCGACCAGGTGGGCGCAGCCGCCCGCGGTGAGCGGTGCGTACAGTCCGGTGGCCGTCAGGTCGAAGGCGACGGGCGAGTGGACCAGGGCGCGTCCGGAGACCGCGCCGTACGCCTGCCGGGCCCACGCCAGGTACACGTTGAGCGACCGGTGTTCGACGACGACGCCCTTGGGGCGGCCGGTCGAGCCGGAGGTGTGGATGACGAACACCGGGTGGGCGGGGCGCAGTGGGGCGGTCCGCTCGGCGTCGGTGAGGTCGGCCGCCGGGTGCCCGGTCAGCTCCGTCACGATCGCCGGGTCGTCGAGCACGAGGTGCGGGGCGGGACCCCCGGGCAGCGCACCGGCGGTCGCCGCGTCGGTGAGGACCGCCACGGGGGCCACGTCGGCGAGCATGCCGGCGAGCCGTTCGGCGGGGTGGCCGGGGTCCAGCGGCAGATAGGCGGCACCGGCCTTGACCACGGCCAGCAGGGCGACGACGAGCTCCACGGACTTCGGCAGGGCGACGGCGACGAACCGCTCGGGCCCCGCTCCCCGTCCTACGAGGAGCCGGGCCAGCCGGTTGGCGCGGGCGCCGAGCTCCGCGTAGGAGAGCTCGGCGGTGCCGTGCGCGACGGCGGGCGCGTCCGGGGTGCGGGCGGCCTGGGCCTCGAAGAGTTCGGTGAGCGTGGCCTCGGCCACCTTGTGGTCGGTGTCGTTCCATTCGACGAGCAGCCGGTGGAGCTCGTCGGGGCTGAGGGTCCCGGGCCCTTCGGCGGGCGCGGTCATGCGGTCTTCCCCGGCCGGCGGGGCGTACCCAGGTCGACGGGGAGCGAGACCAGGCCGCGGGCGACCGGGTTGGACTTCCAGCGGACCTCCTCGGGGGCGGTGGCGTGGCGCAGCTCGGGGAAGCGGTCGAAGATGCGGCCGAAGACCGTCTGGCCCTCGATCCGGGCGACCATCCCGCCGACGCAGTAGTGCGCGCCGTGCCCGAAGGCCAGGTGGCCGGCGGTGTTGCGGGTGATGTCGAAGCGCTCCGGGTCGGGGTAGCGCTCCGGGTCCCGGTTGGCGGATGCCCGGGACAGGATGACGATCTGGTGGCGGTCCACCTCGACGTCGCCGAAGCGGATCGGCTCGGCGGTGTACTGCGGCGTGACGATGTCGGTCGGCGGGTAGTAGCGCAGGACCTCCTCGACCGCGTTCGGCAGCAGCGACGGGTCGGCGGTGAGCTGCTTCAGCTGGTCGGGGTTGCTCAGCAGGGCGTGGACGCCGTTGCCGAGGAGGTCGACGGTGGTCTCGTGACCGGCGACCACGAACAGCATGGCCTGGGCGATCACCTCGTCCTCGTCGAGGAACTCCCCGGCGTCCAGGGCCCGGACGAACGAGGTGAACGCGTCGTCGGCCGGGTTCGCCCGCTTCTCGCCGATGAGGGCGCGCAGCCGCTCGACGGCCACGACGGCGCCGGCCGCGTAGTCGCCGGTGGCGCCCTGGTCCCGGGAGGCGTCGGTGCCGTAGCCGAACAGTTCGTGGTCCTCGGCCGGGACGCCGAGCAGTTCGCAGACGACGGCGAGCGGCAGCTTCCAGGCGAAGTCCCGCACCAGGTCGACGGGGCCGTCCCCGGCCCGCTCGGCGAGCTGGTCCAGCAGCCCGTCGGCGAGGGTCTCGATGCGGGGCCGCATGCCCTCGATGCGCTTCTTGGTGAAGAAGCGCGCCAGCACCGAGCGGAGCCGGGGGTGGTCCGGCGCGTCCAGCAGTGTCAGGTTGCGGCCGAGCAGCCGTGCCACGTCGCCGCCGATCGCGGGCGGTTCGGGTATGCCGAGCTCGGCCATGAACGCGGTGAGGTCGTGGCGCAGCCGGGAGTCGGCCTGGCCGGCGTGGACGTCCTGGTAGCGGGTGACGAGCCAGGCGTGGCCGGGCGGGCCGGGCCAGGTGATGCCGCGGACCGGGTCGTTCTCGCGGAGCCAGGCGTAGGTGGGGTACGGGTTCTGGAAGAACTCCGGATCCCATACGCCCGGACCGCTGCCGCCGATGGGCTGTCCGGGAGCCGCCGGGGCCGCAGGCGGGCCATCGAACGGGGGAGTTTCGGACATGACTCGGGTGCCTCCTCAATCAGGAATGTGTCAGGATTCGGTCTTCGAATTCAGGACGCGGGGCCCGTGACCTTCATGGCACCGAGTTTCTCTGCGAGTACCCGGCCGATGTGTCCGATCGGTTCGGCATTCGTCATGTCGTCGTGGTCACAGTCGATGTTCACGGTGTGGATGCGACCGCCCGTATAGGGCGACCATGCCTGCGGATTCGGCGACCCGGAATTCTTGTTCCGCGTTGCGACGAACATTAGGAGGTCGCCGCTGAAAAGACGAGGCCGATGGGTGGCCCGCTGCATGTTCCTGCATGCGGCGACCAGGGCGGAGATCCGCTCCTCGTCCAGGCCGGACAGGGCGCTCCCGGTGCCGGCCACGAGCCCGGCGACCAGTCCTGCGGTGAGCTCCTGCGTGACCTGTGCCGGGTCGATTCCGGTGAACTGGAGCAGCGCTGCCAGCACATCGGCCTCGTCGGCGGCCGGCCGCTCCCCCGTGACGGCCTCGGGGTAGGCGTCCAGCGCGGCCAGCAGCTCGACCTGTTCGCCGGCCTCCTGGAGCTGGACGGCCATCTCGTGCGCGATCACGCCGCCGATCGACCAGCCGAGCAGGTGGTACGGACCGCTCGGCTGCACCTCGCGAATCCGCTCCAGATAGTCGGCCGCCATTTCCGCAATGGTCTCCGGAAGTTCGGCGGGGCCGGAAAGTCCGCGCGCCTGAATTCCATAGACCGAATACTGCGGATCAATGTGCCGCAGCAATCCGGAATAGGTCCAACTGATTCCGGCCGCAGGGTGCACACAGAACAGCGCGGGGCCGTCCTGGCCGGTACGCAGCGGCAACAGCACATCGAACGGATCCTGTTCGCCGTCCGTACCGATACGTTCGGTGAATTCGGCGACGGTCGGGTACCGGAAGAGCGTGCTGATGCTCGCCCTGACCCCGAACACGGTCCGCACCCGGCCGGTCAGCCGCGTCGCGGAGAGCGAATCCCCGCCGAGTGCGAAGAAGTCGTCGTCGACGCCGACCCGGTCGAGGCCGAGCATCTCGCCGAACAGCCGGCACATCTCCTCCTCGCGCGGGGAGCGCGGCCCGCGCGCCGCCACCGGGTCCGTCACGGGCTCGGGCAGCGCCGCCCGGTCCACCTTGCCGTTCACCGTGAGCGGCAGCCTCTCCAGCGTCACGAACACCGACGGCACCATGTACTGCGGCAGCGCGGCGGCCGCGTGGGCGCGCGGGTCGACGGGCTCATGGCCGTCCCGGGGCACCAGGTAGGCGACCAGGCGGCGGGCGCCCGGCCGGTCCTCCCGGAGCACCACGGCGGCCCTGGCCACCCCGGGGCAGTCCGCCAGCACGGACTCGATCTCACCCAACTCGATGCGGAACCCGCGCAGTTTGATCTGCTGGTCGGCCCGTCCGGTGAACTCCAGGTCGCCGTCGGCCCGGCGGCGCACCAGGTCGCCGGTGCGGTACATCCGCGCACCGTCGCCCGTGAACGGGTCGGCGACGAACCGGTGCCCGGTGAGGCCGGGCCGGTTCAGATAGCCGCGGGCCACGCCCGCGCCCGCCACGTACAGCTCACCGACGGTTCCCTCCGGCACCGGCCGCAGCGCCCCGTCCAGGACGTAGGCCGCCGCTCCCCGGATCTGCCGGCCGATCGGCGGCACGCCGCCCACCGGTGCGAGCGGGGCGCTGACGGTCGCGGCGACGGTCGTCTCGGTGGGCCCGTAGGCGTTGAACACCTGCCGCCCCTCGGCGAACCGGGCCACCAGCGACCGGCTCAGGGACTCACCGCCCAGGACCAGGGCCCGCAGCGCGGGCAGCGCCCGGTCCGGCAGGGTCGCGGCGACCGGCGCCGCCAGCATCACATGGGTGACGGCCTCCCGCTCCAGCACACCGGCCAGTTGCTCACCGGTCAGCCCGACGGACGGCGGCAGCACCAGGGTGCCGCCCGAGAGCAGCGCCATCGCCACGTCGGCGAGCGACGGGTCGAAGTTGGTCGACACCGCCTGGAGCACCCTGCTGCCGGCCGTGATCCCGAACCGTGCGATGTGGTCGGCGGCCAGGTTGGTCAGGTTCGCGTGGGTGACGAGGACGCCCTTGGGCTGCCCGGTGGAACCCGAGGTGTGGATCGCGTACGCCGGGTGGCCCGGCCGCAGCGGGCTGTTGCGTTCGCGTTGGGTGAGGTTCCCGTCCGGGAGTCCGGCACCGGCCGCCGCGAGTGCGGCGGTTCCGGTGACCGGCCCCGGCAGCCCGTGCGACGGCCCGGTGGCCAGCACCAGCGCCGGCCGGGTGTCGTCGAGCAGGAACGCGATCCGGTCGGCCGGGAGGCCGGGGTCGAGCGGTACGTATCCGGCTCCCGACTTGGCGACCGCGAGCAGGGCGACCAGCCAGTCCACCGACGCGGGGCCGATGACCGCGACGAGGCGGTCGGGGCCGGCACCCCGGGAGACCAGCAGCCGGGCCATCCGGTTGGCCCGCGCGTTCAGCTCCGCGTAGTCGAGCCAGGTGCCGTCCGCGATGACGGCGAGGGCGTCCGGGGTGCGGGCGGCCTGCGCCTCGAAGAGTTCCGGCAGGGTCGCCGCCGCGACCTGCGAGCCTCGGTCGTCGCCCGAGGCCAGCAGCCGGTCGCGCTCCGCCGAGGGCAGCGGGTCCAGTCGGCCGACCCGGGTGCCGGGTTGTTCGGCCATGGTCCGCAGCACCTGCCGAAGCCGGTCGACGAGCCGTCCTGCCTCCTCCCGGCCGAGCACGTCGGGCCGGTGGTCGAGCCGCACATGGAGGTGGTCCCCGACGAGGGCCGCGGCCAGGCTCAGCGGGTAGTGCGTGGCATCGCGCAGATCGGTCGACGAGACCTGTACGGCGGGTGCCGCACCGTCGGGGGCGGCGAGTCCGCCCGGCGTGGTGGGGTAGTTCTCGAAGACGGTCGCGGTGTCGAAGAGTTCACCGATTCCGGCGATCCGCTGGATGTCGGCGAGGCCGAGGTACTGGTGCGGCAGCAGCGCGAGCTGCTCCGACTGCACCCGGTCCAGCAGCGCGGCAAGGGTCTCCTCGGGCCGGAGCCGGATCCGTACCGGCAGGGTGTTGATGAAGAGCCCGACCATGGTCTCGATCCCGGCGATCTCCGGGGGCCGGCCGGACACGGTGGCACCGAAGGTCACGTCGTCACGGCCGGTCAGCCGGCCCAGGAGCACGCCCCAGGCCGTCTGCACCAGGGTGTTGAGCGTGACGCCGAGGCGCCGTCCGGCGGCGGTCAGCTCCGCGGTGAAGTCCGCGGGCAGATCCACTTCGAGGCGCTCCGCGACGGCCGGTTCGCTGCCGGGCGGCGCAAGCAGGGTCGGCTCTTCCAGGCCGTCCAGTGCCTGGCCCCAGGCCAGTTCGGCGGCCGCACGGTCCTGCACGGCCAGCCAGCCGAGGTAGTCCCGGTAGGGGGTGACCCGGGGCAGGGCGGAGCCCTGACCCGCGTAGCAGGCGGCGAGTTCGGCCAGCAGAACCGGCATCGACCAGCCGTCCAGCAGGATGTGATGGTTCGTCACCACGAACCGGTACCGGTCGGCCGCGAGCCGCACCAGGGCGAAACGGATCAGCGGCGGACGCGCCGGGTCGAAGCCCGCCGCCAGCTCGGCGGAGAGGATCCGTTCCAGTTCTGCCTCCCGGTCCTCCTCGGGGTGCGCGGTCACGTCGTAGGAGAACCACGGGAGTTCTACCTCGGCGGGGATGAACTGCACCGGCTGTCCGCCGCCCTCGTGCCAGAACCCGGCACGCAGGTTGCCGTGGCGGCGCAGTACCTGTCCGGCGGCGGCGGCCAGCGCGTCGCCGTCCAGTTCACCGGTCATGTCCAGGGACAGCTGCACGGTGTAGCTGTCGGCGTCCGTCTCGTAGAGCGCGTGGAAGAGCAGCCCCTCCTGGAGCGGGGCCAGGGGCAGCACCTCGTCCAGCAGCGGCCAGGCACGCTCCAGCCGTTCGATCTCGTCCTGGGCCAGTGGGACCAGCGGCAGGTCGGAGGGGGTGCGCCCGCCCGCTCCCGGCTGTCCGGCGTGGGCCACCAGGCCCTCCAGCGCGGTGAACCAGTCGTCGGCGAGCGCGCGCACCTCCTGATCGGTCAGCAGCTCGCCGGGCCAGGACCAGGTGGCCGACAGCCATGGTCCGTCCGGGCCGTCCTCGACCAGGCAGTTGAGCTCCAGCGCGTGTCCCAGCGGCATACGGGGGTCGAAGCCGCCGCTGCCGGTGGTGACGGTGCCCTCGTCCCCCGTGGCGGCGGGGCCGCCGCTGCCGGGGACCCGTCCCAGGTAGTTGAACGCGAGCTGCGGGGCGTCGAACCGGGCCAGCACCTCGGCGGTCTCCGGGTTGAGGTGGCGCAGCAGCCCGTGGCCGAGCCCGTCGCCGGGCACCGCGCGCAGCTGTTCCTTCACGCGCTTGAGCGCCTGACCGACGGCGGGGCCGCCGGTCCGCACCTCGTCCCAGTCGGGTGCGCCCGGGTCGAGCCGGGCCGGGTAGAGCGCGGTGAACCAGCCGACGGTACGGGACAGGTCGATGCCCTCCGGTTCGTACCTGCCGTGCCCCTCGACGTCCACCAGCAGGGTGCCACCGCCTCCGGCCGGGGCGCGGCGACGGGTCGCCGCCAGCGCGAGGCCGGTCAGCAGTACGTCGGCCACCCCGGCGTGGAAGGCCGTCGGGACGGACGTCAGCAGGCCGGTGGCGGGCAGCCGCAGTGTGAAGCGGCGCAGGGTGGCGGCCACATCGCGGCGCGGGTCCAGCGGGCGGGCGCCGAGCAGCGGGTCCGGGCCGGTCCGGCCGTTGTGGCCGTTCTCGCCGTTCTCGCCGTCCGGACCGGCCAGCGTCCGCTGCCAGTAGGGCAGTTCGGCGGTCCGGGCCGGGTGCACGGCCTCCTCGCCGAGCCACTTCGACCAGGCCCGCAGCGAGGTGCCCACCGGTTGCAGCACGGGCTCGCGCCCGGAGGCCGCGGCGGCCAGCGCCTGGTCCAGGTCGGGCAGCAGGATCCGCCAGGACACCCCGTCGACGACCAGGTGGTGGGCGGTCAGCAGCAGGCAGCCGGGCGCGCCGGGGCCGGCGTCGAACCAGGTCGCCAGGAGCATGACGCCGTTCTCCGGGTCGAGCAGGCGCACGGCCTGTGCGGCGTGTTCGTCGACGACGACACGTACCGCCGTGTCCTCCAGGCCCGTGACGTCCACGCGGCGCAGCACGTCGGCGGAGGTGACCGCGCCGGCCGGGCGGATGTCCAGTGTCCGGGCGGGGGCGGGGGCCTTCGTGGCGCGCAGTGCGTCGTGGTGGTCCAGCAGCGCGTCCAGGGCCGCGGTCACCGTGGCGGTGTCGCAGCCCGCCGGGACGGGCGCCAGCATGGACTGGCTGAACGCGTCGCTCCGGCCGCCCAGTTCGGCCAGCCAGTGCATGATCGGCGTGTACGGGAGCTCGCCGACCGGGACGTCGGGCTCGGCCTGCCGGGTGGCGTCGACGGTGCCCGCCACCACGGCCAGCGCCTCGACGGTCTTGTGCTCGAAGACCTCCCTCGGGGTGATCACCAGACCCGCCCTGCGGGCCCGGCTGACCAGCTGGATGGAGAGGATGGAGTCGCCGCCCAGCTCGAAGAAGCTGCTCTCCGCGCCGACCGAGGACAGCCCGAGGACCTCGGCGAACAGCGCGCACAGCCGCTCCTCGCGCTCGGTCCCCGGTGCGCGTCCGCCGGACGCGGCGTCGAAGTCCGGTGCGGGCAGCGCCCGCCGGTCCAGCTTTCCGTTGGGGGTGACCGGCAGGGCCTCCAGCGCCACGATCGCCGCGGGGACCATGTAGTCGGGCAGCCGCCCGGCGAGGTGGGTGCGCAGCGCGGCGACCAGGCTGCCGACCTCGCGGTTGCCCACCGGGTCGTTGGTGTACGAGCCGAGCGGGACGCCGGGGCGGGCCTTCGGGCACACCGTGGGCGTCTCGTCGCCCGGGGCGCCGAACACCACGTCCATCGCCCCCTCGCCCCCGCCGTCCGACCAGGTCACGGCCACGGGCCTGCCCAGCCTTCCGGCGAGCAGCCACAGCTCCTCGGGCTCCACACCGGCGCTGTCCGGACGGAGCCACGTCTCGACGACGGCGGACGGTTCCGCCTCCGCCTCCAGCTCCCGCAGCGCACCGAGTTCACCGGCGAGCCGGGCGTTGGGCACACCGTTCACCCGCAGCTCCGCGTCCGAGGACTCCAGCACGGCGGTCAGCCCGTCGAGGCCGCCCGTGACGGCGTCCCACGCCAGCTCCCGCAGCACGGGGGCCTCGGGCCAGCCGCCCGTGTGCAGGACCGCGTCGTAACGGTGCCTGGTCAGTTCGTTGCCGAAGGTGGAACGCTTGATCCGGACATCGGCGGACAGACCCGGAACGGTCTCGGCCAGGGCGCCGAAGAAGGCCGGGTCGACCAGCAGTTCCTTCTCCATCACGACGCTCTGCTCGACGCCCCGGCGCAGCGCGGCCAGGCCCTCATCGGGCGACCAGCGGTTCAGCGTCACCCCGGCCGCGAAGCCGCGCAGGGTACGCAGGTTGCGTACGTCCCCGACGAAGACGGTGCCGCCCGGCGCCACCAGGGCGACCGCCTTGCGTACGACGTCCTCCAGGTAACCGGCGTCCGGGAAGTACTGGGCGACCGAGTTGACGACCACCAGGTCGAAGAAGCCCCGGGGCAGCCCGTCCGTCTCGTGGGCGGCCCCGGTGCGCAGCTCCACCCGTCCGGCGAGACCGGGCTCCCGGTCCACCTGGGCGCGCAGCGCCTCGATGGCCTCCGAGGAGAAGTCGGTGCCCCAGTACGTCTCGACGTGCGGGGCGACCTTCGACAGGATCAGGCCGTTGCCGACGCCGAGTTCGAGGACCCGTGCCGGGTTCAGCGCGAGGATGCGCTCCACCGTGGACGACCGCCACTGCCACATCTGCTCCAGCTCGATGGGCGTGCCGTCGTAACTGCTCAGCCAGCCGGAGAAGTTCTCACCGAACGCCCCGGCCTCGGCCTCCTGGCGGTAGTGCGTGTCGTAGACCTCGCGCCACTCGTCGACCTGATCCGCCGCGTCGGTGCCCTCGTCGGCGCCGTCGGCGCGGGCGGAGCGCTCGGCGGGGACCACGTACCCGACGAGCTGCCGGTCGCCCGGCCGGTCCTCGCGCACGATCACCGCGGCCTGCGCCACGTCGGGGTGGCCGGACAGCAGCGATTCGACCTCGCCCGGTTCGATGCGGAAGCCGCGGACCTTGACCTGGTGGTCGGCCCGGCCGACGAACCGCAGTTCGCCGTCGCCGCCCCAGCGCACCAGGTCGCCGGTGCGGTACATCCGGCCGCCGGACGGGGAGAACGGGTCGGCGACGAACCGCCCGCCGGTCAGTGCGGGGCGGCCCAGGTAGCCGCGGGCCAGGCCCGCGCCCGCGACGTACAGCTCACCGACCGCGCCCGGGGCCACCGGGGCGAGCCGCGCGTCCAGGACGTACACCCGGGCGTTGTCGATGGGGCGGCCGATCGGCGGTGCGCCGTCCCCGGCGGACAGGGGCCGGCTCATGGTGGCGCACACCGTCGTCTCGGTGGGCCCGTAGGCGTTGATCATCCGGCGGTCGCGGGACCAGCGGGCGACCGATTCGCGGGAGACCGCGTCGCCCGCGACGACCAGGGTGGTGACCGTGCGCATGGCTTCCGGCGGCAGCACCGTCAGGGCGACGGGCGGCAGGGTGACGTGCGTGATCCGCTCGGTGTCCATCAGCTCGGCCAGCGGGGCGCCGGGAAGCATCCGGTCGCGTTCCGCGAGCACCAGGGCGGCGCCCGACAGCAGGGCCATGCACAGCTCGGAGAAGGCGGCGTCGAAGCTGGGCGAGGCGAACTGCAGCACCCGGGCGTCCTCGCCGACCGCGAACCGGTCGATCTGGCCGAAGGCCAGGCTGGCCGGGCCCTCGTGGGACACGACGACGCCCTTGGGGCGCCCGGTCGAGCCCGAGGTGTAGATCACGTACGCGGGGTGGCCGCGCAGCAGCGGCCGGGTGCGCTCGGCGTCGGTGAGGACGCCGTCGGGGTACGCGGCCGTCTCGCGGCCGGTCTCCGGCGCGTCGAGCAGCAGCACGGGTGTGTCGTGTCCGGGCAGTGTGGCGGCGATTCCCGCGTGGCTGATCAGCAGTGTGGGCCGGGAGTCGGCCAGCATGTACGCGATGCGGTCGGCCGGGTAGTCCGGGTCGACCGGCAGATAGGCGCCGCCCGCCTTGAGCACGGCGAGCACGGCGACCACCTGGTCGATGCTCCGGGGCAGCGCGAGGGCCACGATCCGCTCCGGTCCGACGCCCCGGTCCGCCAGGACCCGGGCCAGCCGGTTGGCCTGCGCGTCGAGTTCGGCGTACGTCAGGGTGCGGTCCCCGTGCACCAGCGCGGTACGGCCGGGGGCCCTGGACACCTGTGCCTCGAAGAGGGCGGGCACCGGCAGCGCGGGGACCTCGCGGCCGGTGTCGTTCCATTCGACGAGCACCCGGTGGCGCTCCTCGGGCGCCAGCAGGTCGAGTGCGCCGATCGGCAGGTCCGGGTCGGCGACGGCCGCCAGGAGGAGCCGCTCCAGCCGGTCGGTCAGTCCGCGTACGGTGCCGGCGTCGAACAGGTCGGTGCTGTACTCGGCGACGCCGAACAGCCCGGCGGCCCGGCCGTCGGCGTCGTGCCGCTCGACCAGGTTGAACAGCAGGTCGAAGCGGGACACCTGGACGCCGAGCGGCTCGGCCCGGGTGTCGAGACCGGTCAGGTCACGCGGTTCGGGCGTGGCGTTCTGCAGCCCGAGCGCGATCTGGAACAGCGGGTGCCGGCCCGCTACCCGCTCCGGGTTCAGCTTCTCGACGAGCAGCTCGAAGGGCAGGTCCTGGTGGGCGAACGCGGCCAGGTCGGTGCGCCGGACCCGGTCGAGCAGCTCCGCGAACCCCGGGTCGCCGGAGGTGTCGGTGCGCAGCACGAGGGTGTTGACGAAGAAGCCGACGAGCTCGTCGAGGGCCTCGTCGTCCCGTCCGGCGACCGCGCAGCCGATCGGCAGGTCGGTGCCGGCGCCGAGCCGGGTGAGCAGGGCCGCGAGTCCGGCCTGGAGCACCATGTAGAGGCTGGCCTGATGGGTGCGCGCCAGGTCCGCGAGCCGGGTGTGCAGTTCCGGGCTCAGCTCGAAGGTGACCTCGTCGCCCCTGAAGTCGGTACGGGCCGGGCGCGGCCGGTCGGTGGGCAGGTCGAGCTCCTCGGGCAGGCCCTCCACCGCCTCGGTCCAGAAGGCCAGTTGGCGGGAGATGACGCTGTCGGGGTCCTCGTCGGAGCCGAGCACCCGGTGCTGCCACAGGGTGTAGTCCACGTACTGGAGCGGCAGTTCCGCCCAGTCGGGGGCCTCGCCCGCGCTCCGTGCCGCGTACGCCGCGGCCAGGTCACCGGCGAGCGGGGCCAGCGACCAGCGGTCACCGGCGATGTGGTGCACCAGCAGGAGCACCACGTGCTCCTCGGGCGCGAGCGCGAACAGCGTGGCGCGCAGGGGCGGTTCGGCGGCGAGGTCGAAGCCGCGGCCCGCCTCGGCGGCCAGTTCGCCGGGGAGGCTCTCCTCGGTGGTGACGACGACGGGCATCGGCGGTGCGGCGTCCGCGGTGGGCAGCACGTGCTGGCAGGGCACCCCGTCCACTTCGGGGAAGGTGGTGCGCAGGCTCTGGTGCCGGTCGACGACGTCGGCCAGCGCCAGGCGCAGGGCCCCCGCGTCGAGGGCGCCGCGCAGCCGTACCGCGAAGGGCATGTTGTACGTGCTGCTCTGCTCGTCGAAGCGGTTGATGAACCAGAGCCGCCGCTGGGCGAAGGAGAGCGGTATCCGTTCGGGCCGGTCCGGGACGGCGGCCGGGGCCCGCCGGGCGGCGGCGGCCTCGTCCAGGTGGACGGTGAGCCGGGCCACGGTGGGTGCCTCGAACAGGGCCCGGATGGGCAGTTCGACGCCGAAGGCGGTACGGATCCGGCTGACCAGCCGGGTGGCGAGCAGCGAGTGGCCGCCCAGGTCGAAGAAGCTGTCGTCGGGCCCCACCCGGTCCGCGCCGAGGATCTCGGCGAACATCCCGCACAGGATCTCCTCGGCGGGGGTGCGCGGGGCGCGCCCCGCCGCGTCGGTCCCGAACTCCGGGTCCGGCAGGGCGGCCCGGTCCACCTTCCCGTTGGGGGTCAGCGGCAGCGCGTCGAGGACGACGACGGCGCCGGGCACCATGTGCTCGGGCAGCACCGCACCCGCGTGCTCGCGCACCGCGCCGAGTCGGGGCTCCCGGTCCCCCGAGGGCACCAGGTAGGCGACGAGGCGGGCGTCCGGCGAGCCCTGGGCGTGGACGGTGACGACGGCGCGGGCGACCTCGGGGTGGGCGGCCAGCACGGCCTCGATCTCACCCAGCTCGATACGGAACCCACGGACCTTGACCTGGTGGTCGGTGCGCCCCAGGTACTCCAGATTCCCGTCCCCGGCCCACCGGGCCAGGTCACCGGTGCGGTACATCCGCGCACCCGCCACCAGGGCGAACGGATCGGCCACGAACCGCTCCGCACTCAGCCCAGGACGGTTCAGATAACCGCGCGCCACCCCGGCCCCGGCGAGATAGAGCTCTCCCGCCACACCCGGCGCCACCGGACGCAGCCGCGCATCCAGCACATACGCACGGGTGTTGCGCACCGGGGTGCCGATGGCGGGGGCGCCCGGCCGGTCGGTGAGCGCGGCGGCCGTGGACCAGACGGTCGTCTCGGTGGGCCCGTAGAGGTTGGTGACCTCCGTGGCGAGCTCCCGCATGGCGGCCGCGAGGCCGGGCGGCAGTGCCTCGCCGCCGACGAGCATGCGCAGCCCCCGCACCCGTTCCGGGTGGCCGGTGACCAGTTCCTGCCACAGGGACGGGGTGGCCTGCATCAGGGTGGCCCCGGTGCGTTCGGCGAGGGCGGCGAGGGCGTCCGGGTCGCGTACGGTCGCGCGGTCCGCCAGGACCACGCTCGCGCCGTCGATGAGCGGGGCGTGGATCTCCAGGGTGTGGATGTCGAAGGCGACCGTGGTCACGGCGAGAAGCCGGTCGGTCGCCCCGAGGGGGAAGCGGTCCGTCATCGCGGTGAGGAAGTTGACCAGCCCGGAGTGCGGGATCACCACGCCCTTGGGCCGGCCGGTGGAGCCGGAGGTGTAGATGACGTACGCGGGATGGGCGGGGGTCAGCGGAGCGAGGCGGTCCTCGTCGGTCGGGTCGGTGTCGGGCAGCGGGGTCGTGGCGTCGGCACCGTACGGGTCGTCGGCCGGGTGGACGACCGGCCGCCCGGGGTCACCGGTGTCGAACTCCTCGTCGTCGGTGACGACGAGGACCGGGCGGGCGTCGGCGAGCATGTGGGCGATGCGGTCGGCCGGGTAGTCCGGGTCCACCGGCAGATAGCCGGCGCCGGTCTTGAGCACGGCCAGCATCGCGACGACGAGCTCCGCCGAGCGCGGCAGGGCCAGTGCGACGAACCGCTCCGGTCCGGCGCCGGCCGCGATCAGCCGGTGTGCCAGGCGGTTGGCGCGGGCGTTGAGCTGCCCGTAGGTCAGCTCGACGCAGGTGTCCGTGCCGTTCTCGGTGAGCAGGGCGACGGCGTCCGGGGTGCGGGCCGCCCGTGCCTCGAAGAGTGCGGGCAGGGTCGCGCCGGACAGTTCGGCCGCGGTGTCGTTCCACTCCTCCAGCACCCGGTGGCGTTCCTGCGGCCCGAGCACGTCGATGTCGCCGATCGGCAGTCCGGGGTCGGCGGCACCGGCTTCCAGGACGCGGACGAACTGTTCGGTGATCCGCTGCGCCGTGGCCGGGTCGAAGAGGTCGGCGCTGTAGTCGAGTGCGCCGGCCAGGCCGTCCGGTGTCCCGTCGGCGGTGAACCGCTCGGCGAGGTCCAGCAGCAGGTCGAAGCGGACCGCGCCGCCGCCGATGTCCTCGGGCCGGACGTCGAGTCCGGGCAGGCCGAGGCGGGCGGTCTCGTTGTTCTGGAGCGTGATCATCACCTGGAACAGCGGGTGACGGGAGAGCGAGCGGGCCGGGTTGAGGACCTCGACCAGCCGCTCGAACGGCACGTCCTGATGGGCGTACGCGGCGAGGTCGGTCTCCCGGACGCGGTCGAGGAGTTCACCGAAGGACGGGTCGCCGGAGGTGTCGGTGCGCAGGACCAGGGTGTTGATGAAGCAGCCGACCAGCTCGTCGAGCGCCTCGTCGGTCCGGCCGGCGACGGCGGTCCCGACGGGGATGTCGGTGCCCGCGCCGAGCCGGGTGAGCAGGGCCGCGAGCCCCGCCTGCACCACCATGAACAGGCTCGTGGAGCGCTGCCGGGCCAGCCGGACCAGACGCCCGTGCAGGGCGGCGTCGATCCGTACGGGGGCACGGCCGCCCCGGAAGGTCGCCACCGCCGGCCGCTGCCGGTCGGCCGGCAATTCCAGCTGATCCGGCAGACCGGCCAATGCGGCCTTCCAGTGGGCGAGTTGGCGGGACATGTCGCTGTCCGCCCGGTCCTCGTCGCCGAGGATCTCGCGCTGCCACAGGGTGTAGTCCGCGTACTGCACGGGCAGCGGCGCCCACTTCGGGGCCGTACCACCGAGGCGTGCCTCGTATGCCGCCGAGAGGTCCCGGCCCAGCGGGGCGAGCGACCAGCCGTCACCGGCGATGTGGTGCAGCCCGAGCAGCAGGACGTGGGAGTCGGCGCCGAGCGAGAACAGGGTGGCCCGCAGCGGCGGTTCACCGGTCAGGTCGAAGCCGCGCCCGGCCTCGGCGGCCAGGGCCGCGGGCAGCGCGCCTTCGCCGAGGTACACGGTGTCCAGCTCCGGCCGCAGCTCGTCGAGCACCCGCTGACGGGGTTCGCCGTCGACCTCGGGGAAGACGGTCCGCAGGCTCTCGTGGCGTGCCACGACATCGGCGAGCGCGGCCCGCAGTGCGGTGGCGTCCAGCGTTCCGGTCAGCCGCACGGCCAGCGCGAGGTTGTAGCGGGCGTCCTGCGGGTCCATGCGGTTGATGAACCAGAGCCGCCGCTGGGCGTAGGACAGCGGCAGCAGCTCGGGCCGTGCCATCGGCCGCAGCGCCCGGCGGGCGGTGTCCGCAGCACCGAGGCAGTCGGCCAGCTGTTCCGGCGTGGGGGCCTCGAACAGGGCCCGTACGGGGAGTTCGACGCCGAACTCCGTACGGATCCGGCTGACCAGCTTGGTCGCCAGCAGCGAGTGTCCGCCCAGCTCGAAGAACCCGTCCTCGGCGCCCACCGTGTCCACGCCCAGGACCTCGGCGAACAGCGCGCACAGCCGCTCCTCCTCCGGGGTGGCCGGGGCACGGCCGCTGCCGGTTTCGGGCTCGGGCAGCGCACGCCGGTCGAGCTTCCCGTTGGGGGTCAGCGGCAGCGCGTCCAGGATCACGAAGGCGGCCGGGACCATGTGTTCGGGCAGTGCGGCGGCCGCGGCCCGGCGCAGCGCGGCGGTGTCCGGCACCTGACCGTCGGCGGGTACGGCGTAGGCCACCAGCCGGGTGCGTCCCGGGCCGTCCTGGCGTGCGAGGACGACGGCGCGGGCGATGCCGGGGTGGGCGGCCAGCACGGCCTCGATCTCACCCGGCTCGATACGGAACCCACGGACCTTGACCTGGTGATCGGTGCGCCCCAGGTACTCCAGATTCCCGTCCCCGGCCCACCGGGCCAGGTCACCGGTGCGGTACATCCGCGCACCCGCCACCAGGGCGAACGGATCGGCCACGAACCGCTCCGCACTCAGCCCAGGACGGTTCAGATAACCACGGGCCACCCCGGCCCCGGCGAGATAGAGCTCCCCCGCCACACCCGGCGCCACCGGACGCAGCCGCGCATCCAGCACATACGCACGGGTGTTGCGCACCGGGGTGCCGATGGACGCGGTGGCGGGCCAGTCGTCGGTGTCGGCGGGCAGCGTGCAGCCGGTCACCACATGGGTCTCGGTGGGCCCGTAGTGGTTGTGCAGCCGCCAGCCGCCGCGCCGGTGGGCGTCCCGGATCCGGGCGCTGAGCACCAGGGCCTCGCCGGCCTGTGCCACCTGGGTCAGCGCGGGCAGTTCGCCGTCCGGCCCGAGGGCGTCGAAGAGTGCGTCGATGACCAGGCTGGGCGCGTACAGCTCCTGCACCCGGTGGCGGTCCAGCCACTCGGCGAAGGCGGCCGGGTCGCGGCGCACCGCGTCGTCCGGCACGACCAGGCACTTGCCGTGCAGCAGTGCGGAGAGGATCTCCTGCGCCGACACATCGAAGCTGAGCGCGGTGAACTGCGCCGTCCTGGTGCCCTCGGCACCCGGGACCGCCCCGGCGTGCCAGGCCATCAGGTTGACCATGGCCGCACCGGGCATGACCACGCCCTTGGGCCGGCCGGTGGAGCCGGAGGTGTAGATGACGTAGGCGGGGTGCTCCGGCCGCAGCGGCCGGGTCCGGTCGCTGTCGCGCAGATCGGTCGCGGCGTACCCGTCGAGGCCTGGCAGCCGGTCGAGCAGTACGGGGGTGGTCGCCTCGGTGCACTCGCGCGGCAGCCGGCCGGCCGTCGCGGCCGTGGTCAGCAGCAGCGCGGGCGCCGCGTCGGTGACCATGTGGGCCAGGCGCTCGGCGGGGTAGTCCGGGTCGAGCGGCAGATAGGCGGCGCCCGCCTTGAGTACCGCGAGGAGCGCGACGATCTGGGTGGTCGAGCGCGGCACGGCGAGGGCGACCAGACTTTCGGGACCCACGCCCCGTCCGGCCAGCAGCCGGGCCAGCCGGTTGGCGTGGGCGTTGAGGTCCGCGTAGCTCAGCGCGCCGTCGTCGGCGAGCACCGCGGTGGCGTCGGGCGTGCGGGCCGCCTGTGCCTCGAAGAGGGCGGGCAGGGTGTCCGGGGCGAGCGGGCGAACGGTGTCGTTCCACTCCTCCAGCACCCGGTGGCGCTCCTCCGGGGTGAGGATCTCGATCCGGCCGATGGACCGGTCCGGGTCGCTGGTCACCCCTTCCAGCAGGCGGACCAGCCTGGCCAGCAGGGTGTCGACGGTGGCCCGGTCGTACAGGTCGGTGCTGAACTCGACGGTGCCTTCGAGCCCGCCCGCCCGGCCGTCGGGGGCCTCGGCGGACCGCTCCTGCGCGAACGCGAAGAACAGATCGAACTTGGCGACGCCGGTGCCGACCTCCATGGGGCGTGCGGTGAGGGCGGGCAGCCGCAGCTCGGCGGTCTCGTTGTTCTGGAGGGTGATCATCACCTGGAACAGCGGGTGACGGGAGAGCGAGCGGGCCGGGTTGAGGACCTCCACCAGCCGCTCGAACGGCACGTCCTGATGGGCGTACGCGGCGAGGTCGGTCTCCCGGACCTGCTCCAGGAGCCGGCGGAAGGTGGGGTCGCCGGAGGTGTCGGTGCGCAGGACCAGGGTGTTGACGAAGAAGCCGACCAGGTCCGTGGTGGCGTCGTCGGTCCGGCCGACGACGGGGCTGCCGAGCGGGATGTCGGTGCCCGCGCCGAGCCGGGTGAGCAGGGCCGCGACCGCGGCCTGGAGCACCATGAACAGGCTGACGTCGTTCTCGCGGGCCAGCGCGGTGAGCCGCTGGTGCAGTTCCGGGTCGAGGCGGAACTGCGCGGTGTCGCCGCCGAGGCCGGCCACGGCGGGCCTGGGCCGGTCGGCCGGCAGCTCCAGCTGGTCGGGGAGGTCCGCCAACGCGGTGCGCCAGAAGTCGAGTTGGCCGGAGATCAGGCTCTGCGGGTCGCTCTCGTCGCCGAGGAGTTCCCGCTGCCACAGGGTGTAGTCCGCGTACTGCACGGGCAGCGGCTGCCACTGCGGGGCCGTACCGCCGAGGCGTGCCTCGTACGCCGCCGAGAGGTCCCGGCCCAGCGGGGCGAGCGACCAGCCGTCGGTGGCGATGTGGTGGAAGAGCAGCAGCAGTACGTGGGTGTCGGGGGCAGTGCGGTACAGGGTGGCGCGCAGCGGGGTCCGGGTCGCCAGGTCGAAGCCGCGGCCCGCCTCGGCGGCCATCGCGGCCAGGAGCGCGTCCTCGGCGATGTCCACGACCGGCAGGGCGGGCCGGGCCGCGTCCGGGTCGAGGACCCGCTGGTGCGGGGTGCCGTCCTCGGCGGGGAAGAGGGTGCGGAGCGTCTCGTGGCGTTCGGTGACGTCGCCGAGCGCGGCGTGCAGGGCGCCGGTGTCCAGGTCGCCGGTGAGCCGCACGGCGAGGGGCACGGTGTACGCGCCGCCGGGGCCGTCGACCTCGTTGATGAACCAGAGCCGCCGCTGCGCGAGCGACAGGGGTATCCGCTCCGGCCGGGGCTGCGGGACGAGCGGCGGCCTGGCGGCCTCGGCACCGTCCAGCC
This sequence comes from Streptomyces sp. NBC_01591, assembly GCF_035918155.1. Lineage (NCBI taxonomy): Bacteria > Bacillati > Actinomycetota > Actinomycetes > Kitasatosporales > Streptomycetaceae > Streptomyces > Streptomyces sp. NBC_01591. The sequence goes on along the minus strand of NZ_CP109327.1, from coordinate 5,665,342 downwards.
GGGCGGCGAGGCCCGCCACGGTCGGCGTCTCGAAGAGGGCGCGCATGGGCAGTTCGACACCCAGCACTGTGCGGATCCGGCCGACCAGCCGGGTCACCAGCAGCGAGTGTCCGCCGAGGTCGAAGAAGCTCTCGTCGGTGCCGATCCGCGGTACGCCGAGCACCTCGGCGAACAGCCCGCACAACAGCTCCTCGCGGGGCCCGCGCGGGGCGCGGCCACCGGTGCCCGCGCCGAGCTCGGGGGCGGGCAGCGCGGCGCGGTCCAGCTTGCCGTTCGGGGTGCGCGGGAACTCGTCGAGGGCGACGAAGGCGGCGGGCACCATGTAGTCGGGCAGCAGCCGGGCAGCGTGGGTGCGCAGCTCCTCGGCGCGGGGTGCGGGGCGGCCCTCGGCGGGCACCGTGTAGGCGACGATCCGCCGGTCCCCGGGCCGGTCCTCGCGTACGACGGCGAGGGTACGGGCCACGTCGGGGTGGGTGGTGAGCACGGTCTCGATCTCGCCGAGCTCGATGCGGTATCCGCGCACCTTGACCTGGTCGTCGACGCGGGCGACGAAACGCAGTTGGCCGTCGGTGCCCCAGCGGGCCAGGTCGCCGGTGCGGTACATCCGGGAGCCGTCGGCGGCGAACGGGTCGGCCACGAAGCGGCTCGCGGTGAGTCCGGGCCGGTTCAGGTAGCCGCGGGTCACGTGGGTGCCGCTGATGTACACCTCGCCGGGGACGTCCGGGGCCACCGGGCGCAGGGCGCTGTCCAGGACGAGGATGCCGGTGTTCCACGACGGGCGGCCGATCGGGACGGCCGCCTCCGGGAGGTCGTCGTCGGGGCCGACCCGGAATTCCATGCACCCGACGGTCGTCTCGGTCGGGCCGTACTCGTTGACGATCGTGACACCGGGCCGTGCCGCGCGCCACAGCCGTACGGCGTCCGCGGTCAGCAACTCACCGCCGACGACGAGCTGTTCGGTCGGTGAGAACTCGGGCGGCAGTTCGGTGAGGATCGGTATGTGGCTGGGGGTGCCCTTGACCAGGGCCGGGCGCCGGGCGGGCGGCCCGTCGGGGGCTCCTTCGCGCAGTTCGACCAGGTGGGCGCAGCCGCCCGTGGTCAGCGGGACGAAGAGTCCGGTCACCGTCAGGTCGAAGGAGACCGGCGAGTGGACCAGCCAGCGTCCGTCGCCCGCGTCGTAGTGCTCCCGCGCCCAGGCCAGGTAGGCGTTGAGCGCGGCGTGGTCGACGACGACGCCCTTGGGGCGGCCGGTGGACCCGGAGGTGTAGATGACGTACACCGGGTGGCCGGTGCGCAGCGGGGCGGTGCGGTCGGCGTCGGTGGGCGCGGCGGAGGGTGCGGCCCCGCACGCGGCCACCGTCGCCGGGTCGTCGAGTACCAGCACGGGTACGTCGCCGGCGGGCACCCGGCCGGCGGTCGCCGTGGTGGCGACCAGCAGCGCGGGGGCGGCGTCGTCGAGGACGAACGCCACGCGCTCGGCGGGCTGTCCGACGTCGAGCGGGAGGTAGGCGGCGCCGGTCTTGACGACGGCGAGCACGGCGGCGACCAGGTCCACCGAGCGGTCCACGGCCACGGCGACCAGTTGCTCGGGGCCCGCGCCGCGCTCGATCAGCAGCCGGGCGAGCCGGTTCGCCCGGTCGTCGAGCTCGGCGAAGGTCAGCCCGGTGTCCTCGAACGCCACGGCGGGGGCGTCCGGGGTCCGTGCCACCTGCTCCTCGAAGAGGGCGGGCAGCGTCGCGGCCGGTACGTCGCGGCGCGGTCCGGCGCTCCGGGCCAGCGCTGTGCCGCGCTCGTCGGGCGTCAGCAGTTCCAGTTGCCCGACCGGCTGTCCGGTGTCGGCGGCGACCTGCTCGAAGAGCTGCCGCATCCGGTCGCCCAGGCGTTCCACGAGCGCCCCGTCGAGGACGTCGGGCCGGTAGTCCAGCTTGAGCAGGATGCGGGCGCCGGGTGCCACGGTCAGGCCGAGCGGGTAGTGGTTGGCGTCCCGGCCCTCGACGCCGCGGATCCGCAGTCCGCCGATGGGCGCGTTCACGGCATCCGGGTCGACCGGGTAGTTCTCGAAGACGACGGAGGTGTCGAAGAGCGCCCCGGCGCCGGTCAGTGCCTGGATCTCGGCGAGTCCGAGGTGCTGGTGCGGCATCAGCGCGGCCTGCTCGTCCTGTACCCGGGACAGCAGCCCGGACAGCGGCTCGGCCGGGTCGACGCGCAGCCGCAGCGGCAGTGTGTTGAGGAGCAGGCCGACCATGCTGCGGACGCCGTCGAGGTCGGGCGGGCGCACCGAGACGGTGGTGCCGGTGATGACGTCGGCGCGGCCGGTGAGCGAGGAGAGCAGCAGCCCCCACACGGTCTGGACGACGGTGTTCAGGGTGACGCCGTGGCGCCGGGCGACGGCGTTCAGCCGGGCGGTCAGCTCCTCGTCCAGCTCGAAGAGGAAGCGGTCGGGGCGGACCGGCGCGGCGGCGGCGTCCACGGGCGCGACCAGGGTCGGTTCGTCCACCCCGGCCAGCGCGTGGCGCCAGGCGTCCTCGGCGGCGCCCCGGTCCTGGTCCGCGAGCCAGCCGAGGTAGTCGCGGTACGGGGTGACGCGCGGCAGGGCGCTGTCGTCGCCGCGGCTCAGGTAGAGCGCGAACAGTTCGGAGAACAGCAGGGGCGTCGACCAGCCGTCGAGCAGGATGTGGTGGTTGCTGACCACGAACCGGTAGCGGCCCTCGTCGAGCCTGATCAGCAGGAAGCGGATCAGCGGGGCCTTGGCGAGGTCGAACTTCCGGGTCCGGTCGGCCTCCAGGATCCGGGCGAGCTCGCTCTCCCGGCCGTCCTGCGTGCGGTCGCTCAGATCGAACTCGTACCAGGGCAGCCTGATCTTGCGCCGGATGATCTGCACCGGTCGGTCCAGGCCCTCGTAGCGGAACGCGGCGCGCAGGTTGGCGTGGCGGCGCAGGAGCGTCTCGGCCGCGGCGCGCAGGGCCGCCGCGTCGACCTCGCCCTCGATGTCGAGGACGATCTGGACGGTGTAGACGTCAGGGGCCTGGTGGTCGTAGAGAGCGTGGAAGAGCAGCCCCTCCTGGAGCGGTGAGAGCGGCAGGATGTCCTCGATCCGTGCGTTCACCGTGCGTCCCCCCAGAATGAGTCCATGTCGTCCTCTTCATCCTCTTCGTCGTCCTCGCCGTCCACGGCCAGGACTTGATCGATCTGACTCTGCGTCAGTGATGTCAGTGCGACGTCCGACGGGGTCCACCCGCCGGCGTCGGGGTCGTCCGCGTGCGTGGCGATGGCCCCCAGGGCCCGCAGCCACGTGTCGGCGAGATCGTGGACCTCGCCCTCGGACAGCAGTCCGTCCGGCCAGGAGAGGGTCGCGGAGAGCCGGGTCCCGGTCTCGCTGTCGTGGGCCGCGGCGTTGATCTCCAGGGCGTGCGGGAGCCGGGCGTCCGGTTCGGCGTGACCGGGCAGCGCACCGGTCTCCGGCGCCGGTGCCCACTGTCCGGCGGGGGCCGAAGTCCCGAACCGGCCCAGGTAGTTGAAGCCGATCTGCGGTACGCGACCGGCGCTCAGCTCCGCCGCCGTCTCCGGGTTGAGGCGGCGCAGCAGGCCGTAGCCGATGCCATGGTCGGGGACCGCCCGCAGCTGTTCCTTGACCCTCTTGAGCGCCCGCCCGGCGGCCGGCCCCGCGGCCATCGCCTCGGCCACGTCCACCGGTCCCGGGTCCAGTCTCAGCGGGTGGCTGCTGGTGAACCAGCCGACGGTGCGGGAGAGGTCCACGCCTTCGACGATGTCCTCCCGGCCGTGGCTCTCCAGTTCCAGCAGTACGCCGGTGTCCTGGCCGCGCCCGGTGCGGCGGCGCCAGTCGGCCAGCGCCAGGGTCAGCCCGGTGAGCAGGACGTCGTTCACCCCTGCGTGGAAGGCCGCGGGCACGGTCGTCAGCAGCGGTTCGGCCTGCCCGGCGGGCAGCTCGACCGTCACCGAGCGCAGGGCGCTCACCGTGTCCTGCTCCGGGTCCACCGGGCGGCTGCCCAGTACCGGATCGGGACCGGTCAGCATCTGCTGCCAGAAGGGGAGTTCGGCGCGGCGCAGCGGCTCGTGCGCCAGCCGGGACAGATGCTGTGTCCAGCGCCGGAAGGAGGTTCCCTCCGGCGCCAGGGCGGCCGGCTCGCCCGCCGCCGCGGCCTGCCAGGCCGCGACCAGGTCGGGGACCAGGATCCGCCAGGACACGCCGTCCACCACGAGGTGGTGCAGGACGAGCAGCAGCCGGCCCGGGTCCTGCGGGCCCGCGTCGAACCAGACCGCCTGCACCATGACGCCCGCCTCGGGGTCGAGCCGGCCGCGGGCCGCTTCGCCCTCCGCCCGGATCAGCCCGGCCAGCCGCTCGCCGCTCGCACCGGCCGCGTCGCAGCGGCGTACGGCCTGCGCGGCCCGGACGGTGCCGGGGCCGGAGACCTCCAGCCGCCAGGCCTCGCCCCGGTCGAGCCGCAGGCGCAGGGCGCCGTGGTGGTCCAGCAGCGTCTGTACGGCCTCGACGAGCCGGTCCTCGCCGAGCTCCGGCGGGACGGTGAGCAGCGTCGCCTGGTTGACGCCGTCGCTCGGGCCGCCGCGTTCGCGCAACTCCTCGACGATGGGCAGGGTCACCACTTCGCCGACGGCCACGCCCTGCGGATCCCCGGCCCCGGCCCCGGCGCTCTCCTCGGCCGCCGCGGCGAGTGCCGCGACGGTCTTGTGCCGGAACACGTCCCGGGGGCTGAAGACCAGGTTGCGGGCGCGGGCCCGGCTGACCAGTTCGATGGAGACGATGCTGTCGCCGCCCAGGTCGAAGAAGCTGCTGTCCACGTCGACTTCGGGCAGTCCGAGCACTTCGGCGAAGAGTTCGGCGAGGAGCTCCTCGCGCCCGGTCCGGGGGGCCTGTCCTGCGCCGGTGGAGAGGTCCGGGGCCGGGAGCGCGCGCCGGTCCACCTTCCCGCTCGGGGTGAGCGGCAGCGCGTCCAGCACCACCACGGCGACCGGCACCATGTAGTCGGGCAGGTCCACCGCGAGCCGGTCCCGCAGTACGCCGGGGTCGGGCCGCTCGCCAGAGGCGGGGGCGGGCACGGCGTAGGCGACCAGCTGGTGCACACCGGGCCGGTCCTCGCGCACGACGGCGGCGGCCTGGACGATGCCCGGCTGCCCGGACAGCGCCGACTCGACCTCGCCGAGCTCGATGCGGAATCCGCGGATCTTCACCTGGTCGTCGGTCCGGCCGAGGTACTCCAGCTCGCCGTCGCGCCAGCGCACCAGGTCTCCGGTGCGGTACATCCGGGTTCCGGGCGGGCCGTAGGGGTCCGCCACGAACCGTCCTGCCGTGAGCCCCGGCGCGTGCACATAGCCGCGGGCCAGCGCGGGCCCGGCCAGGTGGAGTTCACCGGGAACTCCCGGCAGGACCGGGCGCAGCCGCTCGTCGAGCACGCGGGCGGTGGTGCCCGGTACGGGGCGGCCGATGGCCGGGCGGCCGGGACCGATCCGGGTGACGACGGAGTCGACGGCGCACTCGGTGGGCCCGTACAGGTTGAACGCGGCCAGGCCGGGAGTCCCGGCGAGCTGCCGCCACAGGGGCTCGGGCACCGCTTCGGCGCCCAGGGCGAGCGCCCGCAGCCGGTGCACGCCGTCCAGCAGACCGCGGGCCACGAGCTGTGCGGCGTACGACGGTGTGGTGCTGAGTGCGTCGATGCGCCGCTCGGTGACGTACCGGAGCAGCGCGTCCGGGTCCGAACGGGTCGCGTCGTCCAGGATGTGCAGCTCGTGCCCGTCGAAGAGCCACAGCAGCTGGTCCACGGAGGCGTCGAAGGAGAACGAGGCGAAGTGCGCGGTACGCAGTCGCGCGCCGTCGGACGCCGGTCCGTAGACGCGTCGGCTCATGCTCCGGAACAGTCCCGCCATGGAGGCGTGGCTCACCACGACGCCCTTGGGGCGGCCGGTGGAGCCGGAGGTGTGGATCACGTACGCGGGTGAGTCCGGGGCCGCCTGGGCCTTTGTCGCGTGCACGGGAGCGGTGGCCGGCTCGGCGGTCGGCTCGGTGGCCAGCTCGTCCAGGTCGAGGATCTCCCCGTCGGGCATGTCCACCCCGGGCAGCCCTCCGGCGCCGGTGAGGACCAGGGCCGGCCGGGTGCGGCCGAGCATGTACGTCAGCCGGCCGGCCGGGTACGACGGGTCGAGCGGCACATAGCCGCCGCCCGCCTTGAGCACCGCGAGGACGGCCGTCACCATCACCGCGGACCGGGGCAGGGCCAGCCCCACCAAGGACTCGGCACCGATTCCGCGCCCGGCGAGCAGCCGGGCCAGCCGGTCGGCGCGGGCGTCGAGCTCGGCGAAGGTGAGGGTGGCGTCCGCCGCGACGACGGCCGTGGCCTCGGGGGTCCGGGCCGCCTGGGCCTCGAACAGCGCGGCGGGCATCGCGTCCGCCCGGGGTTCCTGTCCGCGCCCCGGGCCCCAGTCGTCCAGCACCCGTTCGAGTTCGCCCGGCTCGGCGATGGCGAGGTCACCGATGCGGCGGCCGGGGCCGGCCACGGCGGATTCCAGCAGCCGGACGAGGCGGCCCGCGATCAGCTCGGCCGTCTCCGGGTCGAACAGGTCGACGGCGTACTCGATCGCGCCGGTGATGCCATCCGGGGCGCCGTCGGCGGTCTGCCGCTCCTCCAGGTTGACCGACAGGTCGAACTTGGCTGCGTCCAGACCGACTTGGAGCGGTGCGACATCGAGGCCGGGCAGCGTCAGCTCGGTCGCCTCCGCGTTCTGGAACGACAGCATCACCTGGAACAGCGGGTGCCGGGCCAGCGAACGCGTCGGGTTGAGGACCTCCACCAGCCGCTCGAAGGGGACGTCCTGGTGGGCGTACGCGGCGAGGTCGGCCTCCCGGACCCGGTCCAGGAGTTCACTGAAGGACGGGTCGCCGGAGGTATCGGTGCGCAGGACCAGCGTGTTGACGAAGAAGCCGACCAGCTCGTCGAGCGCCTCGTCGGTCCGGCCCGCGATCAGCGACCCGACCGGGATGTCGGTGCCCGCGCCCAGCCGGGTGAGCAGGGCGGCAACCCCCGCCTGCATCACCATGAAGAGGCTGACGTCGGCCTCCCTGGCCAGCGCGACCAGCCCCCGGTGCAGAGCGGCGGGGACCTGCACGGCGGCGGTTCCACCACGGCGGCTCGGCAGCGTCGGGCGCGACCGGTCGACGGGCAGTGCGATCTCGTCCGGCAGTTCGGCCAGCGCCTCGCGCCAGTAGGCGAGTTGACGGGCGAGCGAGCTGTCGGGCTCGGTCTCGTCGCCGAGCACGTCGCGCTGCCACAGGGTGTAGTCCGCGTACTGCACCGGCAGCGGCGGCCGGCCGGGGGCGGCACCGGTCAGCCGGGCCGTGTAGGCGGCCGAAAGATCCCGGGCCAGCGGGGCCAGGGACCAGCCGTCGGCCGCGATGTGATGCAGCACGACGAGCAGCACGTGATCCTGCTCGCCCATCCCGAACACCCTTGCCCGCAGGGGCAGTTCGCGGCCGAGGTCGAACGCGGTGTTGGCCGCTGCGGCCAGTTCGGCGGGCAGCTCCTGTTCGGTGAGCGGCCGGACCGGCAGCTCCGGCACCATGGGCGGCAGAACCTGCTGCCGTGGCTGGCCGTTCTCGTCGGGGAAGACGGTACGCAGGGCCTCGTGCCGTGCCAGGACGTCGCCGAGGGCGAGGCGGAGCGCCTCCACGTCGAGCGTCCCGGAGAGCCGGACGGCCATGGGCACGTTGTACGCGGCCGAGTTCTCCTCGAACCGGTTGAGGAACCAGAGCCGGCGCTGGGCGAAGGAGAGCGGTACGGTCTCGGGCCGGACAGCCGGTGCGAGGGCCTTTCGGGCGGAAGCCGCACCGTCCAGGACCCGGTCCAGAGCAGCCACCGTCGGGTTCTCGAACAACGCCCGGATCGGCAACTCCACACCCAGCACCGAACGCACCCGACTCACCAGACGCGTCGCCAACAACGAATGACCACCCAGATCGAAGAACCCGTCCTCGACCCCCACCCCCTCCAACCCCAACACCTCACCGAACAGACCGCACAGAATCTCCTCCCGCGCACCCCTCGGCCCACGACCGCCCACCACCAACTCCGGCACAGGCAAAGCCCGACGATCCAACTTCCCATGCACCGTCAACGGCAACGCATCCATCACCACGAACGCCGACGGCACCATGTAATCCGGCAACCGCGAAGCGGCCTCCCCACGAAGCACCCCCACATCCACACCCACACCCTCAGGCACCACATACGCAACCAACTGCGCACCCCGCACCCCACCCTCACGCACCACCACAGCCGCCTGAGCAACCCCCACACACCCAGCAACCACAGCCGAAACCTCACCAGGCTCCACCCGGAAACCCCGGATCTTCACCTGATCATCAGCACGACCGACAAACTCCACCTGCCCATCCACCAACAACCGCACCACATCACCCGTGCGATACATCCGCCCACCCACACCACCGAACGGATCCGCCACAAACCTCGAAGCCGTCAGACCGGCACGCCCCACATACCCCCGGGCCAACCCCGCACCCGACACATACAGCTCTCCCGCCACCCCGGGAGCCACCAGCCCCAGCGACGCGTCCAGCACATACACCCGCGTGTTCCACACCGCCCGACCGATCGGCGGAGTGGAAGTGGACTCGCCGGTCAGCGGTTCGGTCATGGTCGTCGCGACGGTCATCTCGGTGGGCCCGTAGGCGTTGACGACCTGGCGGCCGCCCCTGGCCCAGCGCGCCACCAGCTCGGCCGAACAGGCCTCGCCGCCCGTGACGACGCAGCGCAACGTGTCCAGACCGGTGTCCGGGATCGTGGCCAGTACGGGTGCGGCCAGCTGGATGTGGGTCACGCCGTGGGTGGAGATGGCCTCGGCCAGCTGGTCACCCACGATGTGCCGCTGCGGATCGGCGAGCACCAGCGTGGCACCGGCCAGCAGCGCCATCACCATGTCGGCCACCGACGGGTCGAAGGTGGTGGACACGGCCTGCAGGACCCGGCTGTCGGCGTCGATGCCGAGCCGGTCGATGTGCACCGCCGCGAGGTTCCCGATGCTGGCGTGCGTGATCAGCACGCCCTTGGGCAGTCCGGTCGAGCCCGAGGTGTAGATGACGTACGCCGGGTGTTCCGCCCGGAGCGGAGCCGTACGCTCGGCATCGGTCGGATCGGTGGCATCGAAGGCGGCGGAGAGCCGCTCCCCCTCGGCGACCGACAGCACGAGGTACGGCGCGTCGCCCGTGTCGGCTTCGGCGTGGATGCGGGCATCGGCGTCGGCGGTGAGCACCAGTACGGGCTTCGCGTCGCTCAGCACGTAGTCGATGCGCTGCGCGGGCTGGCCCGGGTCGACCGGCAGGTAGCCGGCCCCGGCCTTGGTCACCGCGAGGAGGGCGACGAGCCATTCCACGGAGCGGGGCACGGCCACCGCGACCAGGGTTTCGGGGCCTGCCCCCTTGGCGATCAGCAGCCGCGCCAGGCGGTTGGCGCGTGCGTTGAGCTCCGCGTAGCTGAGCTCCCCACGGGTGGGCTCCTGGCCTGCGGCGACGACCGCTGTGGCTTCGGGGGTACGGGCCGCCTGGGCCTCGAAGAGGGCCGGCAGGGTGCCCGCGGGCAGTGCATGGTCGGTGTCGTTCCAGCGGTGCAGCACGGTGTCGCGCTCATCCGTGGACAGCACGTCGAACGCGCCGATACGGGTGTCCGGTGCCGCCGCCGCGGAGGCCAGCCAGCGCCCGAACCGGTCCATCAGGCCGCGCACGGTGCCGTGGTCGAACCGGTCGGAGCTGTAGTGCGCCAGCCCCTGGAGCCCGCCGGGCCCGCCGTCCTCGTCCTGGCGCTCGACGAGCTCGATGCCGAGGTCGAACTTGGCGTCGGCCGGGGCGGGCGGAAGCGGGGTGACGTCGAGGCCGGGCAGCCGCAGCGTGCCGTCGGGGGTGTTCTGCAGGGCGAGCATCACCTGGAACAGCGGGTGCCGGGCCAGCGAGCGGGCCGGGTTGAGGACCTCCACCAGCCGCTCGAAGGGGACGTCCTGGTGGGCGTAGGCCGCCAGATCGGTGTCCCGCACCCGGTCCAGGAGTTCGCGGAAGGTCGGGTCGCCGGAGGTGTCGGTACGCAGCACCAGCGTATTGATGAAGAAGCCGATCAGGTCGTCGAGCGCTTCGTCGGTCCGGCCGGCGACCGGGGTGCCGAGCGGGATGTCGGTGCCCGCGCCGAGCCGGGTGAGCAGGGCGGCCAGCCCGGCCTGGAGCACCATGAAGAGGCTGACGTCGGCCTGCCTGGCCAGTGCGGCCAGTTCGCCGTGCAGTGCCGCGTCGAAGCCGAACTCCACCGAGCCGCCACGGTAGCCGGGCAGTTGGGGGCGGGGCCGGTCGGCGGGCAGCTCGATCTCGTCGGGCAGCTCGGCCAACGCCTCGTACCAGTAGCTCAATTGGCGGGCGATCGGGCTGTCGGGCTCGGTCTCGTCACCGAGCACGTCGCGCTGCCACAGGGTGTAGTCCGCGTACTGCACGGGCAGCGGTTCCCACTCCGGAACACCGCCCGCCAGCCGGGCCGTGTAGGCGGCCGACAGGTCCCGGGCCAGCGGGGCCAGGGACCAGCCGTCGGCCGCGATGTGATGCAGCACGACGAGCAGCACGTGGTCCTGCTCGCCGATCCGCAGGACCCGCGCCCGCAGCGGGGGGTCGATCGCGAGGTCGACGGGCAGCGCGGCGAAGTCCTGTACGGCGGCGCCGATTTCGGACTCGTCCACGTCGACGATGCCGAGGCCGGGCTCCCAGAAGTCGAGGACCTGCTGATGCGGGATGCCGTCGTCGTCGGGGAAGACGGTGCGCAGCGCCTCGTGCCGCGCCACGATGTCGCCCAGGGCGAGGCGCAGGGCCTCCACGTCGAGCGTCCCGGAGAGCCGGACCGCCAGGGAGACGCTGCCGCCCGCTCCTTCGAAGCGCTCCAGGAACCAGAGCCGGCGCTGGCCGAAGGAGAGCGGTACGGTCTCGGGCCGGACAGCCGGTGCGAGGGCCTTTCGGGCGGAAGCCGCACCGTCCAGGACCCGGTCCAGAGCAGCCACCGTCGGGTTCTCGAACAACGCCCGGATCGGCAACTCCACACCCAGCACCGAACGCACCCGACTCACCAGACGCGTCGCCAACAACGAATGACCACCCAGATCGAAGAACCCGTCCTCGACCCCCACCCCCTCCAACCCCAACACCTCACCGAACAGACCGCACAGAATCTCCTCCCGCGCACCCCTCGGCCCACGACCGCCCACCACCAACTCCGGCACAGGCAAAGCCCGACGATCCAACTTCCCATGCACCGTCAACGGCAACGCATCCATCACCACGAACGCCGACGGCACCATGTAATCCGGCAACCGCGAAGCGGCCTCCCCACGAAGCACCCCCACATCCACACCCACACCCTCAGGCACCACATACGCAACCAACTGCGCACCCCGCACCCCACCCTCACGCACCACCACAGCCGCCTGAGCAACCCCCACACACCCAGCAACCACAGCCGAAACCTCACCAGGCTCCACCCGGAAACCCCGGATCTTCACCTGATCATCAGCACGACCGACAAACTCCACCTGCCCATCCACCAACAACCGCACCACATCACCCGTGCGATACATCCGCCCACCCACACCACCGAACGGATCCGCCACAAACCTCGAAGCCGTCAGACCGGCACGCCCCAGATACCCCCGGGCCAGTCCGGGGCCGGCGATGTAGAGCTCTCCCGGCACCCCGGGAGCCACCAGCCCCAGCGACGCGTCCAGCACATACACCCGCGTGTTCCACACCGCCCGGCCGATCGGCGGCACGGCCGGGGAGCCGGCGGCGGTGAGGGGGGCGCTCATGGTGGCGCAGACGGTGGTCTCCGTCGGGCCGTAGGCGTTGATCATCCGGCGGTCGCGCGACCACCTCTCGACGAGCGCCGGGGAGCAGGCCTCGCCCGCGACGGTCAGCACCATGTCCGGGGGCAGGCCGTCCTCGTCCAGCGCGGCGAGCGCGGCGGGCGGGATGGTCGCGTGGGTGACGCGCTGCCGGACGGTCAGCTCGGTGAGGGCCGGTCCGGGCAGCAGCCGTTCGGCCGGGGCCAGCACGAGGGTCGATCCGGACAGCAGGGCCAGGCAGAGCTCGGAGAAGGCCGCGTCGAAGCTGGGCGAGGCGAACTGCAGGACTCGGCTGCCCTCATGGACCGCGAACCGCTCGATCTGGCTGCCCGCGAGGTTGGCCACGCCGCGGTGGGTGACCATCACGCCCTTGGGGTTACCGGTCGAGCCGGAGGTGTAGATGACGTACGCCGGGCTGTCCACCGTCAGCGGGGCGAGCCGGTGCGCGTCGGTGGGGCTGTGGCCGGGACGGTCGGGGGCGATGTCGCCACCGAGGACCAGTGCGGCCGTGCCCGTGCCGACCTCCGGCAGCTTGCGGGCGGTGTCCCGGTCGACGAGCAGCAGCGCGGGCCGGGCGTCGTCGATCACGTACGCGATCCGCTCGGCCGGGTACTCCGGGTCGATGGGCAGGAAGGCGCCGCCCGCCTTCGTCACGGCGAGGACGGCCACCACCTGGTCGATGGAGCGGGGCAGCAGCAGCCCGACGACGGACTCGGGGCCGATGTTGCGGGCGATGAGCAGGTGGGCGAGGTGATTGGCCCGCTCGTCGAGTTCGGCGTAGGTGAGCTCGGCCGAGGGCCCCTCCGTCTCGTCGTACACCACGGCCGTGGTGTCCGGCGTACGTGCCGCCTGCGCCTCGAACAGCTCGGGGAAGGTGGCGAACCGCAGGTCACGGGTGGTGCTGTCCCACTCGGTCCGGAGGCGCTCGACCTCGTCCGGGGTGATGACGCCGATCCGGCCGACCGGCCGATCGGGCTCGGTCACGATCAGTTCGAGCAGACCGCGCAGCCGTGCGCCGAGCAGGTCGGCCTCGGCGGCGGTGAACGCGTCCGGCCGGTGGTCGAAGCGCAGCTCCAGTTGGTCACCGGGGACGACGGCCAGCGAGAGCGGGTAGTGCGCGGCGTCCCGGACCCGGGCGTCGACGGCGCGGAGCCCGGTGCCGGGCAGGTCGAGAACGCCCGGATCCAGCGGGTAGTTCTCGAAGACCAGGAGGGTGTCGAAGAGTTCGCCGAGTCCGGTCGACGAGGTGATCTCGGCGAGACCGAGGTGCTGGTGCTCCATCAGGTCGGCCTGCTCGTTCTGCAGCCGCGCGAGGAGGGCCGCCAGCGACTCGGCCGGGTCCAGGACGAGACGTACGGGCAGGGTGTTGCTGAACAGGCCGACCATGTCCTCGGCCCCCGGCAGATCGGCGGGCCGGCCGGACACGGTGGCGCCGAACACGACGTCGTCGCGGCCGGTGAGCCGTGCGAGCAGCAGGGCCCACGAGGCCTGAAGGAGCGTGTTCACGGTGAGCCCCCGGGACCTGGCCCAGGTGTGCAGGGTGCCGGTGAGGCTCTCGGACAGCCGGACGGAGTGCCGCTCCGGCGCCGTCGGCAGATCCCCGGTGCGGGCGGGCGCGAGCAGGGTGGGCTCGTCGAGTCCGGCGAGCGCCTTGCGCCAGGTTTCGGCGGCGGCGGTGCGGTCCTGCCGGGAGAGCCAGTCGAGGTGGTCGCGGAACTGCGGGGGCTCGGGCAGGGCGGAGCCGTCGCCCCGGTGTGCGTACAGCTCGAAGAGTTCGCGTACGGCGATGGGGACCGACCAACCGTCCCAGAGCAGGTGGTGGTTGGTCAGCACGAGCCGGTGGTGGCGGTCGCCGAGCCGGAGTGCGGTGAACCGCAGGAGGGGCGGGGCGGCCGGGTCGAAGCGGCGGGCCCGGTCCTCGTCGAGGATGCGGGTGGCCTCCGCCTCGCGGTCGGCCTCGTCGAACACGGTCAGGTCGACGTCCTGCCACGGCACGTCGGCGGAAGCGGGGATCACCTGCACCGGCCGGCCGGATTCCTGGTGGACGAAGGCCGCCCGCAGATTGGGACGACGGTCCAGCAGGGTCTGTGCCGCCGAGCGCATGGCTGCGCTGTCGAACTCGCCCTCCAGGTCGAAGACGAGCTGAATGGCGTAGAGATCGGGCGAACCGGACTCACTCCCGTAGACGGTGTGGAAGTGGAGTCCTTCCTGGAGGGGCGAGAGCGGGAGTACGTCGGTCAGTCCCGGATACGTGGCCTCCAGAGCCTCGATCTCGTCCTGCGTGACGTCCACGAGGGGGACGTCGGAGGGCGACAGCCCGCCCGCACCGGGCTCCTGCGCGTGCTCGACGAGCGATTCCAGGACCCGCACCCATTCACGGGCCAGACCCTCCACCTCCCCCTCACCGAACAGCCCGCCCGGCCACGCCCACACCGCCGACAGCACCGAACCCCCCGCACCGTCGAGCGTCAGCGCATTGACCTCCAACGCATGCGGCATCCGCATCGACGGATCCACCCCACCACCAATACCCCCGGCCTCACCCACCGGAGACCAGTCACCACCACCCGCAGCGAACCGCCCCAGATAGTTGAACCCCACCTGCGGCTCCGGCAACCCCGCCAGCACCTCACCCGCACCCGGACTCAGATACCGCAACAACCCAAAGCCCATCCCCCGGTCCGGCAGCCCCCGCAACACCTCCTTCACACGCTTGACCGCACCACCCACACCCACCCCGTCCACATCCAGACGAACCGGATACCGGCTCGTGAACCACCCCACCGTCCGCGACAGATCCAGACCGTCCACCACCTGCTCACGCCCATGCCCCTCCAGATCCACCAACAACCCGCCGCCACCCGAACCACCACGCCCCGCACGCCACCGCGACACCGCCACACCCAGCCCGGCGAGCAGCACCTCCTCCACACCCGCACGCAACACACCCGGCACCCACGTCAACAACGCCGACGTCACACCAGCCGGCACCTCCACCGACACCGAACACGCCGAACCCGCAACATCCACCACCGGATCCAACACACGCGACGACAACAGAACATCGCCACCGGACAACATCCCCTCCCACAGCGGGAGTTCGTTCTCGCATCGGGTCACCAGCTCAGGCAGAAGCCCCGCCCACGCACGGTAGGACGTCCCCACCGCCTCCAGCACCGGCACCTCCCCCGCCACCACCGAACGCCACGCAGCCTCCAGATCAGGCAGGATCACCCGCCACGACACCCCGTCCACCACCAAGTGATGCACCACCAACAACAACCGGCCCGCACGCTCCTCACCCGCGTCGAACCACACCACCTGCACCATCACACCCCGCTCAGGCGCCAACCGCCCCCGAGCCGCATCCGCCTCCACCCGCACCAACTCAGACAACACACCCGGATCACCACCCGACACATCCACCCGACGCACACACCCACCAGCAGAAACCGAACCCACCGGCCCCACCACAAGACCCCAACCACCATCACCAGCCGACACACTCAACTTCATCCGCAACGCATCGTGATGATCCACAACCGCCTGAACCGCACCCACCAAAGCCCCAGCACCCAAAACACCCGGAACCGACACCAACACCGACTGATGGAAACCACCCACCCCCGACCCCAACCCACGCAACCAATGCACGATCGGAGCCGACACCACCTCACCCACACCACCACCGGGTGCTTCGGTCACCGTGGCCACCGGGGCGTCGCCCTGCTCGTCCAGGGCGGCGGCGATGGCCTCCACGGTCCTGAGCCGGAAGACGTCGCGGGGGCGAACCGACAGTCCTGCCCGTCGCGCCCGGCCGGCCACCTGAATCGACATGATGCTGTCGCCGCCGAGGTCGAAGAAACTGTCGTCAGCCCCGACCTCGTCCAGCCCCAGCACATCCGCGAACAGCCCGCACAACACCACCTCACGCACCGAACGCGGAGCCCTCCCCCGCACCACCCCACCGAAATCAGGCGCAGGCAACGCCCGACGATCCAACTTCCCGTTCGGACTCAACGGCAACGCATCCAACGACACGAACGCCACCGGCACCATGTACTCCGGCAACCGCTCCCCCACAAACCCGCGAAGCACGCCACCATCCACCGGCACACCATCCACCGGCACCACATACGCCACGATCTGCCGCGAACCCGGCTGATCCTCACGCACCACCACAGCCACCCGGCCCACACCCGGATGCCCCACCAACACCGACTCGATCTCACCCAGCTCAATACGGAAACCACGCACCTTCACCTGGTCATCCGCACGACCCAAATACTCCAACTCACCACCCACAGACCACCGCACCACATCACCCGTGCGATACATCCGCCCACCCACACCACCGAACGGATCCGCCACGAACCGACCCGCCGACAACCCCGCCCGACCCAAATACCCCCGGGCCAGTCCGGGACCGGCGATGTAGAGCTCTCCCGACACCCCCGGGAGCACGGGGCGCAGGCCGCCGTCGAGGACGTACACCTGGCGGTTGGTGATCGGCCGGCCGATCGGCGGGACGCCATCCGTGGTCCCGTCCCCGGAGAACCAGGCCGTCGAGTAGACGGTCGCCTCCGTCGGGCCGTAGATGTTGGCGACCTCGGTGCCCGGCATGGCCCGCCGGATGTCCTGCATCAGCCGGGCCGGCAGGGCCTCGCCCGCCAGTACCACCAGGTCCGCGCGGGCCGCGAGGCCGCCATGGGTCAGGAGCTGGTCGAAGGCGGACGGTACGGCGCTGATGAGGGTGCCCGACCAGGTGTCGTACGGCGCCTCGGTGAGCGCGAGCACATCGCGCACGACCTCGACGGAGCCGCCCGACAGGAGTGGCCCGAAGATCTCGAAGACCGATACGTCGAAGTTGAGCGAGGTGGCGAACAGAACCCTCGACAGCCGCTCGCGCCCGATCCCGGCGCCCGCCCAGGCCGCGAAGCCGACCACGCTCTCGTGGCTGACGACCACGCCCTTGGGACGGCCCGTGGAGCCGGAGGTGTAGATGACGTAGGCAGGATTGGCGGGCCGTAGCGGCCGGACCCGGTCGGCGTCCGTGGGGGCGGATGCGGGCAGGGGGCGCAGTTCGGCGGTGACGTCCTCGGTGTCCAGGAGGAGTCGCGGTGTGCCGGTGTCCGGCAGGCCGGCGGCCACCTCGGACGTGGTCAGGACCAGCACCGGAGCCGCGTCCTCCAGCAGGAACGCGATCCGCTCCGCCGGATACCCCGGATCGACCGGCAGATACGCGGCCCCCGACTTGAGCACCGCGAGGACGGCGACGAGCAGGTCGGCCGAGCGGGTCAGGGCGATGGCGACGAACTGCTCGGGGGCCGCGCCCCGTCCGATGAGCAGCCGGGCCAGTCGGCTGGACCGCTCGTCCAGCTCGGCGTAGGACAGTTCGGTGCCCTGGAACGTCACCGCGACGGCATCGGGGGTGCGTGCGGCCTGCTGCTGGAACGCGTCGGCCAGGGTGCCCGCGGGGACGGGGGCGGTGGTGTCGTTCCAGTCGACGAGGATGCGCTCGCGCTCCGGTGCCGGGAGCAGGTCGATACGGCCGACCGGCTGTGCCGGGTCGTCGACGACGGCGTCGAGCACGGAGATCAGCCCGGCCAGTACGCGTTCGGCGCGGTCCCGGTCGATGACACCGGGCCGGTAGCCGAGGCGCAGTTGCAGCCGGTCGCCGGGGACGGCGATCAGGGTGAGCGGGTAGTGGGTGGTGTCGCCGCCGTCGACGCCGGTGACACGCAGCCGGCCGTCGGAGCTGCCCAGGTCGAGTGCGTCGATCGGGTAGTTCTCGAACACCGCGATGGAGTCGAAGAGTTCGCCGTGTCCGGCGAGGCGCTGCACGTCGGCGAGGCGGACGTGCTGGTGCGGCATCAGCCGGGCCTGCTCGTCCTGCACGGCTTCGAAGAGGCCGGACAGGCTGTCGGCGGGGCGCACCCGTACCCGTACGGGCAGGGTGTTGATGAACAGGCCGACCATGTCCTCGATGCCGGGAAGGTCGGCCGGGCGGCCGGAGACGGTGGCGCCGAAGACCACGTCCTGGCGGCCGGTGAGCCGCCCGAGCACCAGGCCCCAGCAGCCCTGCACCACCGTGTTGAGCGTGATGCCCAATGCGCGGGCCCGCGCGCTCACGGCCTCGGTCCGCTCCGTGGAGAGCTCGATCCGGATCTGCTCGGGTGCGGCGGTGTCCGCGTCGCCACGGGCGGGCGCGAGCAGCGTGGGCTCGTCGAGTCCGGCGAGCGCCTCGCGCCAGGCTTCCTCGGCGGCGGCACGGTCCTGCCGGGAGAGCCAGCCGAGGTGGTCGCGGAAGGGGGTGACGCGGGGCAGGGCGGTGGTGTCGGACCCGTCCGCGTACAGCGTGAAGAGTTCGCGTACCAGCACGGCCGTCGACCAGCCGTCCAGCAGCAGGTGGTCGTAGGTGAGGACGAGCCGGTGGTGGCGGTCGGCGAGGCGTAGTGCGGTGAACCGCAGGAGGGGCGGGGCGGCCGGGTCGAAGCGGCGGGCCCGGTCCTCGTCGAGGGTCCGGGCGACGGCGGCGTCACGCCGCTCGGGCTCCAGGCCGGCGAAGTCCCGTTCCGACCAGGGCAGGGGGACGTCGGCGGCGATCACCTGGACGGGGGCGTCGAGCCCCTCGTGGACGAAGGCCGCACGCAGCCCGGCGTGCCGGTCCAGAAGGGTTTCGGCGGCACGGCGCATGGCCGGGCCGTCGAAGTCGCCTTCGAGGTCGAGCACGATCTGAACGGTGTACGCGTCCGAGCTCGCGTCCTCGTCGAGGGCGTGGAAGTGGAGTCCTTCCTGGAGGGGCGAGAGCGGGAGTACGTCGGTCAGTCCCGGATACGTGGCCTCCAGAGCCTCGATCTCGTCCTGCGTGACGTCCACCAGCGGAACGTCCGACGGAGTCAGACCACCCGCACCGGGCTCCTGCGCATGCTCGACGAGCGATTCCAGGACCCGCACCCATTCACGGGCCAGACCCTCCACCTCCCCCTCACCGAACAGCCCGCCCGGCCACGCCCACACCGCCGACAGCACCGAACCCCCCGCACCGTCGAGCGTCAGCGCATTGACCTCCAACGCATGCGGCATCCGCATCGACGGATCCACCCCACCACCAATACCCCCGGCCTCACCCACCGGAGACCAGTCACCACCACCCGCAGCGAACCGCCCCAGATAGTTGAACCCCACCTGCGGCTCCGGCAACCCCGCCAGCACCTCACCCGCACCCGGACTCAGATACCGCAACAACCCAAAGCCCATCCCCCGGTCCGGCAGCCCCCGCAACACCTCCTTCACACGCTTGACCGCACCACCCACACCCACCCCGTCCACATCCAGACGAACCGGATACCGGCTCGTGAACCACCCCACCGTCCGCGACAGATCCAGACCGTCCACCACCTGCTCACGCCCATGCCCCTCCAGATCCACCAACAACCCGCCGCCACCCGAACCACCACGCCCCGCACGCCACCGCGACACCGCCACACCCAGCCCGGCGAGCAGCACCTCCTCCACACCCGCACGCAACACACCCGGCACCCACGTCAACAACGCCGACGTCACACCAGCCGGCACCTCCACCGACACCGAACACGCCGAACCCGCAACATCCACCACCGGATCCAACACACGCGACGACAACAGAACATCGCCACCGGACAACATCCCCTCCCACAGCGGGAGTTCGTTCTCGCATCGGGTCACCAGCTCAGGCAGAAGCCCCGCCCACGCACGGTAGGACGTCCCCACCGCCTCCAGCACCGGCACCTCCCCCGCCACCACCGAACGCCACGCAGCCTCCAGATCAGGCAGGATCACCCGCCACGACACCCCGTCCACCACCAAGTGATGCACCACCAACAACAACCGGCCCGCACGCTCCTCACCCGCGTCGAACCACACCACCTGCACCATCACACCCCGCTCAGGCGCCAACCGCCCCCGAGCCGCATCCGCCTCCACCCGCACCAACTCAGACAACACACCCGGATCACCACCCGACACATCCACCCGACGCACACACCCACCAGCAGAAACCGAACCCACCGGCCCCACCACAAGACCCCAACCACCATCACCAGCCGACACACTCAACTTCATCCGCAACGCATCGTGATGATCCACAACCGCCTGAACCGCACCCACCAAAGCCCCAGCACCCAAAACACCCGGAACCGACACCAACA
This sequence comes from Streptomyces sp. NBC_01591, assembly GCF_035918155.1. Taxonomy (NCBI): domain Bacteria; kingdom Bacillati; phylum Actinomycetota; class Actinomycetes; order Kitasatosporales; family Streptomycetaceae; genus Streptomyces; species Streptomyces sp. NBC_01591. The sequence goes on along the minus strand of NZ_CP109327.1, from coordinate 5,645,246 downwards.
CCGACTGATGGAAACCACCCACCCCCGACCCCAACCCACGCAACCAATGCACGATCGGAGCCGACACCACCTCACCCACACCACCACCGGGCTCGGCACCCCAGATGCTCTCGCCCCGGTCGTCCTCCTGCGCGGCCTCGGCGAGCGCTTCGACGGTCTTGAGCCGGAAGACATCGCGCGTGGTCAGGACGAGGCCCGCGGTGCGGGCGCGGCTGACGAGCTGGATGGACATGATGCTGTCGCCGCCGAGGTCGAAGAAACTGTCGTCAGCCCCGACCTCGTCCAGCCCCAGCACATCCGCGAACAGCCCGCACAACACCACCTCACGCACCGAACGCGGAGCCCTCCCCCGCACCACCCCACCGAAATCAGGCGCAGGCAACGCCCGACGATCCAACTTCCCGTTCGGACTCAACGGCAACGCATCCAACGACACGAACGCCACCGGCACCATGTACTCCGGCAACCGCTCCCCCACAAACCCGCGAAGCACGCCACCATCCACCGGCACACCATCCACCGGCACCACATACGCCACGATCTGCCGCGAACCCGGCTGATCCTCACGCACCACCACAGCCACCCGACCCACACCCGGATGCCCCACCAACACCGACTCGATCTCACCCAGCTCAATACGGAAACCACGCACCTTCACCTGGTCATCCGCACGACCCAAATACTCCAACTCACCACCCACAGACCACCGCACCACATCACCCGTGCGATACATCCGCCCACCCACACCACCGAACGGATCCGCCACGAACCGACCCGCCGACAACCCCGCCCGACCCAAATACCCCCGGGCGAGCTGCACTCCGGCGAGATAGAGCTCTCCCGGCGCACCCGGGGGCACCGGTCGCAGCGCCGAGTCCAGGACGTACACCCGGGTGTTCCACACGGGCCGGCCGATCGGCACCGCCGGGGTCTTGTCCTCGGGGCCGCAGGCCCACCAGGTCACGTCGACCGAGGCCTCGGTCGGGCCGTACAGGTTGTGCAGTCCGATGTCCGACGGGCCGTCGAAGGTGGCGTAGAACCGGTCCCGCAACGTGGCGGGCAGGGCTTCGCCGCTGCAGATCACCCGGCGCAGGCCCGTGCATCGGGCGGCTGCGGGCTCGGCCAGGAAGGCCTGGAGCATGGAGGGGACGAAGTGGGTGGTGGTGATGGCCTGTTCGCGGATGAGCTCGGCCAGGTAGACCGGGTCCTTGTGGCCCTCGGGGCGGGCGACGACCAGGGTCGCGCCGGTGATGAGCGGCCAGAAGAACTCCCACACGGAGACGTCGAAGCCGGACGGCGTCTTCTGCAGGACGCGGTCATCGGCGGTGAGCCGGTAGTGGTCCTGCATCCACAGGAGGCGGTTGACGATGCCCTCGTGCGGGACGATCGCGCCCTTGGGACGGCCCGTGGAGCCGGAGGTGTAGATGACGTACGCGGGGTTGGCGGGCGCGGCGACGGGCAGGGTGGTGCCGCTGTCCGGACCGTGCCCGGCCAGGAGCCCGGCCGTGCCGGCGTCGTCGAGGAGCAGGTGCGGTGTGCCGGTGTCCGGCAGGCCGGCGGCCACCTCGGACGTGGTCAGGACCAGCACCGGAGCCGCGTCCTCCAGCAGGAACGCGATCCGCTCCGCCGGGTAACCCGGATCGACCGGCAGATACGCGGCCCCCGACTTGAGCACCGCGAGCAGGGCGATCACCAGCTCGGCGGATCGCGGTACGGCGACGGCGACGAACCGCTCGGGTCCGACGCCCCGGGTCACGAGCAGCCGGGCCAGGCGGCCGGCCCGCTCGTCCAGCTCGGCGTAGGACAGTTCGGCGCAGGACAGCTCGGTGCCCTCGAAGACCAGCGCCGTGGCGTCGGGCGTGCGCTGCGCCTGGGCGGTGAGCAGCGCGGTCAGGGTGGTCGGCGGCACCGGGTGCGCGGTGTCGTTCCACGCTTCCAGCACCTGGTGGCGTTCCGCGGCGTCCAGGAGGTCGATCCCGCCGACGGGGTGGTCGGGGCCGGAGGCGGCGAGGGCCTCGGTGAACCGGATGAAGCGGTGCAGATGCGCGTCGGTCTCGTCGGGGGTGTAGAGCTCGGGGTTGGCGTCGAGGTCGATCTGCAGGCCCTTGCCGTCGCCGCGGTCGTAGACGACGACGGCCATGTCGTCGGCGGGTCCGACGGAGAGGTTGTGGACGACGGCGGGGTGCCCGGCGAACCGGAGGTCGTAGTCGAACATCATGATGTTGACCTGCGGGCCGACGAGCTTCTGGTCGTCGGCGAGCAGGTTGAGGTCGCGGCGCAGGTCCTCGTAGCGGTAGCGCTGGTGCTTGAGGTCGGACCGCATCGCGGCGGAGGTGTGGCGCAGCAGCTCGCCGACGGACATGTCTCGTTGCGGGGCCAGGCGCAGCGGCAGGACGTTGGAGACCATGCCGGGCACCGAGCGGGCCGCGCGGCCGAGCCGGGTGGTGACGGGGAGCCCGAGCACCACCTCGTCGGTCCCGGTGCAGCGCTGGAGGTAGGCGGCGAAGGCGGCGGCCAGGACCGGCGGCCAGGGCACCTCGGCCGCGCGGGCGAGCTCGCGCAGGGCGTCGGCCGTGGCGGGGTCCAGGTGGGCGGTGCGGCGTACCAGGCGCCGGGCGGTGCCGGGCCTGCCGCCGGACGGACCGGCCGGGCCGGGGGCACCGGCGAGCCGGTCCGTCCAGTAGGCGCGGTCCTGGGTGAACCGCTCGGAGGCGCGGTAGGCCAGGTCGGCGTCGACGAGGGTGCTCAGCGGGGCGAAGGGGGAGGCGCCGGCTTCGGTGCCCGCGGCGAGCGCGGTGTAGACCTCGGCGACGCGCCGGGCCACGAGTGCCACGGTGAATCCGTCGACGGCGCTGTGGTGGTAGGCGTGCAGCCACAGGAACCGGTCGTCGGCGAGCCGGAAGAGTTCGAAGTCGAAGAGGTGGTCGTGCCGGATGTCCTTGGGGGTGGCGAGCAGGTCCCGCATCCGCAGTTCGGCCGCCGCGCGCGGGTCGGGTTCGGCGGAGACGTCCGTGACGGGCAGGGTCCAGTCGACGGCCGGGGCGATCCGCTGGCGGGGGCCGTCCTGGGTGTCCACGAATCGCACCCGGAGGCACTCCGCCTCGGCCAGCACCCGGTGCAGCGCGGTCTCGAACAGCGGGACGTCGACCTGGCCGCAGATCTCCAGGTATTCGCCCGCGTTGTAGATGACGTTGGCCGGGTCGAGCTCCTGCGCGAACCAGATGCCGGACTGGGCAGCGGTCAGGGGCAGGAGAAGGTCCTGGACGTCGGACAACGGGAACCACCCTCGGTCGATTTCTGGGACACCGGCGCCCGGCAGCGGATCGGGGCCCGCTGCCGGCGGTCGTCACGGCGAAGCGCGCGGGAGGCGCGCGAGTGCTCATACTGACCCGCTGCACGGTCATCTCCCGGACGGGTGCACGTTGTTGCAGACCGGGCAGCGGGCGGCGCCGTGCCGGGTGCACTGGAAGTGTTGTGGTCCGAGTGATGCCGTACGACGGAGGTAGTGGGATGTCCGAGCTGACCGATGTGTGGTTCCGCCGCTTCAGGCGGGTGGCGCAGCCGCGGCTGCGGCTGGTGTGCCTGCCGCACGCGGGCGGGGCCGCCAGCATGTTCCGTACCTGGCCGCAGTGGCTGCCGGACGATGTGGAGCTGTTGGGGGCCTGCTATCCGGGGCGGCAGGACCGGCTGGGCGACCCGTGTGTGACGGAGATGGCGGTGCTCGCGGACGCGCTGACCGGGGCGCTGTTGCCGTTGGCGGAGCAGCCGTTGGCGCTGTTCGGGCACAGCATGGGGGCGTCGGTGGCGTTCGAGGTCGCGCACCGGCTGGAGCACCGGCACGGTGTCGTGCCGGGCGTGGTGTTCGTCTCGGGTCAGCAGCCGCCGGCCCGGTACCGGAACAGTCAGGCGCATCTGCGCGGGGACGAGGGGCTGCTCGCGGAGGTGGACCGGCTGGGCGGCGACGGGACGAGGTTCCTGGACAGTCCCGAGATGCGGGAGCTGCTGATGCCGGCGATCCGGGGTGACTTCGCGCTCATGGGGAACTACCGGCCCGATCCCGGTCTGCGTATCGGCGCTCCGGTCGAGGCGTGGGTCGGTGACGCCGACTGCGATGTGACGGTCGAGGAGACCCGGGCGTGGGCGGAGGCGACGACGGGGCCGTTCGGTTTGCGGGTGTTCTCCGGCGACCACTTCTATCTGACGTCCGGCACCGGCACCGAGGAGTTGGCGCTCCGGGTCAACGAGCGGCTTTCACCGGCGGCGGCCGGGACGCCGTAGGCGAGCGCAACGGCCGCGGCCCCGGAACCTGTTCGGGTTCCGGGGCCGCGCTGTTGCCCGCCGTACGCCGTACCGGTGTGGCGGCCGTGGTTCCGTCACACCGGTACGGCGCCGCGCGGGCGGTCCGTCACGCCGCGGGGCTGTCCATCGCCGCGGCGAGGCTCCTGGGCCGCATGTCGGTCCAGTTCTCCTCGATGTACGCGAGTGCCGCGTCGTGGCTCGCGTCCTTGAGCGCGATGGTCCATCCGGCCGGTACCTCGGCGAAGACCGGCCAGAGCGAGTGCTGGCCCTCGTCGTTGACGAGCACCAGGTAGGTGGCGTCCTTGTCCTCGAACGGGTTGGTCGACATTGTCTGTTCTCTCCTCGGATCGTGTGCTTCGTAGGTTTCGTGCACTGCCCGGCTGGTCGGGCAGGGGCTGGGCAGCGGGCCTGTCAGCCGCAGCCCCCGGCGTGTCCCAGGTCGCCCGACGCGGTGGCCGACAGGGCGCCGGCGGGTACCGGTGCGTCGGTGTCGGGCCGGGCCGGGGCCTTGTCGCGTACGGCGTCGGCGAACCGGTCGAGCCGGTCCAGGCCCCAGAACTTCTCGCGCCCGGCGATGAGGAACGGCGGGCCGAACACCCCGTCCCGGTAGGCCGACATGAGCGAGGCGGTGGACCGGGCGCGCAGCCCCGGGTCGTCGGCGGCCGCGGCCGCCGCGGCCGGGTCGAGGCCGATCCGCCCGGCCACCTCGGCGATCACCTCGGGGTCGGAGATGTTCCTGCCCTCCTGGAAGCGGGCGCGGTAGACGAGATCGACGTACCGGCGCCCGACGCCCCGGTCCTCGGCCAGGTAGTACGCCAGGTGCGAGACCTCCCACACCGGATCGCGGTCGACGGGCCAGGAGACGGTCATGCCCCGGTCGGCGGCGAGCCTGCGCACATCGGTCAGCACGTAGAAGTGCTTCTCCCGCGACATCGGGGTGTAGAGGAACGCGCCGCCCTCCCCGGCCAGCAGCTCTTCGCTGCGCGGGTCCGGGTCCCAGTACGGGATCCACTCGACGGTGTCCGCGACATCGCCGTGCCGGTCCACCATGTCCCGGTGTGCCAGCCAGGAGTACGGGCTGCGGAAATTGAAGTACCAGCGCGGGCCGCGCTTGGCCATGGCCGTCCCTCCGGATGGCTAGATGGTGATTCCGCCGTCGATCTGGAAGACGGAACCGGTGATGTACGCGGCGCGGTCGGAGGCGAGGTACGCGATGAGGTCGGCGACCTCGTCCGCCCGGCCCATCCGCCCCAGCGGGATCGATTTCAGCGCCCGGTCCTTGACCCCGCCCTGGAGCGTGGAGGTCATGTCCGTGTCGATGAAGCCGGGCGCCACGACATTGGCGCGGATGCCGTACGGTCCGGCCTCCTTGGCCAGCGCCTTCGTGAAGCCGATGATCCCGGCCTTGGACGCGGAGTAGTTGGTCTGCCGTGCGTTGCCGTACACCCCGGCGACCGACGAGACGTTGATGACACAGCCGGACTTGCGCTTCATCATCGCGAAGATGGCGGCCCGGCAGACGTGGTAGACGCCGTCCAGGTTGATGTCCAGCACGTTGTGCCACTGTTCGTCGGTCATCAGCAGCAGCGGGTTGTCGCTGGTGATGCCGGCCGAGGTGACGACCACGTCGATCGGGCCGAGTTCGTCCTCGGTGCGCTCCGCCAGGCCGCGTACCGCCTGGGCGTCGGTGACGTCGGCCCGGACGGCCAGTACGCGTACGCCCAGTTCGGACGCTTCCTTCTCCAGCGCCTGCGCCGCGTCGGCGTCGGACCGGTAGCAGAAGGCCACGTCGTGGCCGTCCTGTGCCAGGCGCAGCACCGCCGCTCTTCCGATGCCCCGTGAGCCGCCGCTGACGAGCGCGACGCGGGACAGCTTGTCTCCCACCCGTTTCTCCTTCTGTGAACTAGATTCCGGTGGCCGCGCGCAGTTGGTCGGCCGGGCGGAACGCCATCGTGGCCCTGGCGACGGTCATGACCGTCGCACCGCCGACGAGCGCCTCACCCTCGAAGATCATCGTGTCGCTCAGCACCCGCAGGACCCGGACCCGGTGCTCCACCACATCGCCGGGGAACACGGGCTGCTCGAAGCGGACGTCGCTGACGCCGCCGAACAGCATCACCTGCCCGTTCAGCACGTCCGGGTTGGGGCTGTCCCAGGTGGCCAGTACGCCCGCCGCCTGGCACCAGGACTCGGTGAGCAGCACCTCGGGGTAGCGGTAGCCGTCCGGCTCCGTCTCCTGCGGGAGCCCGGCGTACCAGGGCTCGTTGCAGGTGACGGCCTTGTGGGCGACCAGCCGCTCGCCGGGCACCACTTCGTCGACCCGGTCCACCAGCAGCATCGGGAAGCGGTGCGGGAGCAGCCGGCGCAGTTCGGCGGTTCCGATCACGGCCGGCCCCCTGACCGGAAGCGCAGCCGGATCGAGGCGGCGTCGCCCCGGCCGGTGCGGGCGGTCGCCGTGACCCGCCAGTGCCGCCCCTCGTGGTCGTCGGGCCCGTCGGGCTTCCAGACCAGTTCCATGGACAGCTCGTCGCCGGGCAGCACCGGTCCGCGGAAGCGCGCCGACTCCACCGCGGTCAGTGCGATCGGGCCGGGTGCGGTGGCCAGGGCGCTGCGGCGTACGCACTCGATGACGCAGACCCCGGGAAAGATGGGGAATCCGGGGTAGTGACCCGCGAAGATCTGCTCCGCGGGATCGATGCGGCAGACGGTGGCCGCCGTCAGGTGGCCCCCGTCCCCGGCGGCCGGAGCACGTACGACACGGATGCCGGCCGTGACCGGGGACGCCTCGGACAGGGACGTGGTCCCGGTCCCGGCATCGGCCCCGGCCCCGGTCCCGGCTGCGGTGACGGTCACTACGGGGTCCGCAGCTTCTGCTCGATCAGGCCGTGCGCCGCCCGCAGGCAGGTGACCTGCTTCAGCTCCTCCTCGCGCAGTTTGACCTGGTAGCGCTTCTCCAGCACCACGACGACCTCCAGGGCCATCAGGGAGTCGATCTCCAGGTCGTCGATGAAGTCGGTGTCGTCGCCGATGTCCGCGACCTCGACGTCGAGCACCTCTGCGATGAGCGCTCGGAGCTGTTCGAGGTCCAGTGTCTGCACTGCGGATGTCATGGGGGTCGTCCCTCTCTCGTTCTGTGTTGTGTGTACGTTCCGGGCGGCGGAGAAAGCCGCGGTCCCTAGGGCCTGTCCGACCCTGATCCGCCGGACAGGCCCTGGCCGAGCCGCAGCACCGCGCACCCCGCTTCGCCGTCCCGGTCCACCGCGGTGACGACCGCGGTCCGGCCGGCCGCCCCGGCCCGTTCGGCGACGGCCAGCACCCCGGCCATCTGGAACATGGCCGCCGCTCCCGCGGTGTCGCCGATCAGCCGCGACACCCGGTTCACCACCGCCGGGTCGAAATGGGCGTCCAGCACGGACTGTTCGGCGTCGCCGAGCGCACCCCGGGCACCGCTCGGGGCGACGATCCACACATCGGCCGGGTCGGTCCCGGACCGTTCCAGCGCACGGCGTACGCAGGTGTCGAGCACGGGAGCCGCGTTCTCGCCGCCGCCCGCGAACACGCCCACCTCCACGGCCTGCACGGTGGCCAGTGGGGTGCCCTGGGCCGAGTCCTCGGGTTCGATCCGGAGCATCACGCAGCCCTCGCCGTGGACCGTGCCCGTCTCGTCCTCGCCGCGCGCGTGCCGGTCCAGCCAGGCACGGGCGTCGGCGTACTCCTCGACGGCGCCGCACAGCACGGTGCGTGCGCGGTGGGCGTTCAGCAGCCGCTGGGAGTACTTCAGGGCGTGCAGGCCGGAGACCCGCCCCCCGGCGATGGTGGCGTTGGGGCCCTTGAGCTGGTGCCGGATGGCGCACTGCCCGGCAGCGCAGTTCATCACCGCGTTGGGGAAGCGGGCCGGGTCGACGAAATAGGGCTTCTCCGAGACGAGGCCGCCGCGGGTGAAGTCCATCATGCTCTGCACGCTGCCCGAGGTGGTGCCGAGGACCAGTGCCACTTCCTCGCCGCTGACCGTGGCGGGTTCGGCGGGCGACTCGTCGATCAGCCGGCCGACCGCCGAGACCGCGAGGCCGGTGGCCCGGTCCATGGCGCGGGTGCCCTTCTTGCCCAGCGCACCGGCCGGGGTGAAGCCGGGGACGAGGCAGACCTCGTCGTCGGGTGTCCGCCACTGCTCGCGGTCGACCGGGGCGACCGTGGACCGGCCGTCGTGGAAGCCGCCCACGAAGGCGTCCCGGCCCATGCCGAACGGCGAGACGGCCGACCACGCGGAGATCACAGTCTTGGTCATGAGGGGTCCATTCCTTGGCTGGAGCGACTACGGGGGCAGGGGCTGGAGCGGTCGCGGTGCGGGCTGGCGTTGTCTCCGGTCACAGGAAGCTCACCGTCCGGTACTCCGGCCAGCGCCGGGCCACCTCCGCGGCGGACACCGGGCGGACGGCCGCGTCCAGCAGGTCGCCGGAGGTGAACCCGAGCGCGGTCAGGTCCTCCTCCTGCACGAGGACCCGCACCCCGGCGTCCAGCAGTACCCGCAGATCGCGGCGCGGGTCGGTGAGGGTGTCCAGCACCCGGTCGCCGAACCGCAGCTTGCCGACCTCGGCCGCCGCCACCGCGCAGGTCACGGCGGGCCCGCGCAGCAGGATGTCCATGCCGCCCAGCTGGCGGTGGAGCTCCACCGCCATGTAGAGCACGTCGAAGAACTGCTTCTCCACCGCGCCGCGGTAGGCCCGTTCGACGATGCCGAGAACCCGGCCGTTGCCCGTACGGGCGGCCGCGGGTCCGGCCGTGTGTGGTGACGTCATGGCTAGAGCACCCCCACGTACAGGGTCTTGTCCGCCGCCGCGACGTTCTCGGCGAAGGCGGACGGCGCCCGGAGCCTGACCTCGGGGATATGGGCCACGGCGCCGCGCTCGTCGCTGCAGAACCGGCAGCCGTACCAGTGCAGCCGGCCCGGGTTCGCCGCAAGCAGTCCGCGGATCACCGTGACGGTCGACGGGTAGTCGCCGGACCAGTGCGCGAGGTTGCGCGGCTTGGACTCGCCGAGGCCCTCCTGGGTGAGCATCGTCGCGTAACCGCACGCCCACACCTGGACGGACGCGTCCTGCCGCAGCATCTCCTCCACGAGCCGCAGCACGCTGGTGACCAGGTCGGAGCCGTGCGGCGAGCCCATCAGCGTGACCAGTACGTCGGTACGCGGTATGCCCTTGGTACGCGGTATGCCCTTGCCCATGTCAGTGCCACACCACCTTCACCGCCGCGTCGAGCACGTTCCCGGCGATCTCGTCCATGTCCACCAGCCGGGACCCGGCCACCAACTGCTCCTGTTTCAGGCCGCGTTGGGCGACCGAGTACCGGTCGACCAGCAGGTCGCCGTCCGCCGCGAGATAGCCGTCGAGCTCCGGCAGCACACCGGGCACGGCGCCCAGCACCCCTTCCTGGAGGAGGAGGAGCTGGGTGCGGTGGCCGCCGCCGGCCAGGGCCGCGGCGTCGCGCACGAACGACGCGCACTCCCGGCCGGCCCACGGCCCCTGCGTCTCGATGAGGAGGTGCCGGCTCATGCGTCCGGTGCCGGTTCGCCGCGCAGGGCCCGCAGCACGTGCGCGTCGAAGTTCACCAGGTGCCAGTCGGTGCGGCTGTCGATGACGGCGTAGCCGTGCGTGACATGTCCGGTGGCCGTCTGCACCAGGCGGCCGTCCCGTACGACGTACGTGTCGAAGCGGGACCGGTAGAGGAAGTCCTTGAAGACCTCCTCCACCGTGTAGACGACGTACAGGTCCTCCTCCATGAGGGCCTCGTCGAGGATCCGGATGTGGGAGTGCGAGCAGGCCGGGATCCATTTGCGGTCGTCGAGGAGCGTCTTGATCGACAGGCCCCGGTCGGCCAGGAAGAGGTCCACGACCTCTTCCATCTGCCGCAGGTAGCCGGACATCTGGAGCCGCTCGGTGAAGTGGCAGTACGGGTACGGGATCCGCCACTTCCAGCCGAACGCGTTCGCACCGGCGGTCAGTTGCTCCAGCACCGGGTCGGGGCCCGAGGTGCCGTGGCCGGCCGAGAGCTGCGTCGTCGGGGCCACGGCGGCCTCGGCGCCGGGCTCGGAGGTACCGAGGCGCGTCGCCGCGAACGGGGCCAGGGCTGTGGGCACCGGCTCGGGCGGGAACGTGGTGTCGATCCGCAGCACCACCTTCGCCTTGCCGGTCACCGCCTTCACCGAGGTGCCGTCGCGGTCGACGTTCAGCGTGACGCGGAAGGCCAGCTCGCTCGCGCCCTCCTTGAAGACCGGCACCACATCGGCGGTCACCATGTCGTCCAGGTGCAGCGAGCTGAGGATCCGGACGTCCATCTCCACGAAGTCCAGGCCGAGGCCGAGCTCCTCGTAGAGCCTGCGCGTGGACAGGCCCGCGGTCCTGAAGTGTTCCAGGACGGCTTCCTCGACCAGGTAGTTGTCGTGCTTGAAGCCGATCCAGGTACAGATGTTGGACCCCTCGAACCGGGGGCGCAGCTGCACCCGGGTCGGGGTCTGCAACAGGGTCTTGACCTGGGTCTCGGTCACGTCGCTCATCGGGCCGGCTCTCCAAACGCTCGGTCGCCGGGCCGGTGGTGCCGGGCCCTGGCGGACAGTGTGCTGACGAAATCGCCGACCACGGCGGAGAACTCCTCGGGCCTCTCGGCCATCAGGAAGTGCCCGCAGTCCGCGAGGATGTGCGTGTGTGCGTCGGGCAGGTCGGCGGCCAGGCTCAGGCCCTCGGCCGGCGCCACCGCGAAGTCGTGTTCCCCGCAGACGATCACGGTGGGTACGTCGATCCGCTCGGCCCGCAGCCACGGGGTGCGCAGATAGCTGTCCACGAACCGCATCCAGCCGTACGGACCTACGCGGTCGCAGACCCGGCGGGCCATCGACAGCTGGATCTCCGGGTCCAGCCGGCCACCGGAGTGGACCCGGATGCCCTCCTCCATGATCCGCTCGAAGTCGTCCAGATAGCGCGTCATGGCGCCCCAGGTGAATTCCTCGGGGCGGCGCCGGTAGAACGGCGCGACGAGCACCAGGCCGCGGATGCCGTAGTGGGCGAACGGGTCGTGCCCGGCGGCGAGTTCGCGGTCGAGCAGGGACAGCAGCTGGATCGCGGAGAAGGAGTGCGCGACGACCACGTCCGCCCCGCCCGGCACTCCGGAGAGCGCCTCGGCCAGCCACGGGGAGGTGTCCGGCGCGTGGTGCCAGTCGTCCACCCCCGCACCGCGCCAGGGCAGGTCCGCCGACCACACCTCGTACCCCGGCGCGCGGTGCGCCAGGAAGTCGTCCCACACGGTCGCGCTGTTGCCGAGGCCGTGCAGCAGCAGCATCCGGCCGTGCTCGGGCCCGTCCACCGGGTGCCGGTGCAGGATCACCGGCCGCCCGGCGCCGTCGGCTGCGGTGGCGGTGGCCCGGGGCGCGCCCTGCGTGTACGGGGGCAGCGTGGTGGTGGCCTCTCCCCCGCTCACCCCGCCTCCCCGGGACCCACCAGGACCAGCCCGGCGGCGGGCCCGGAGGTGCCGCCGCCGGTCACGGCGTACACCGGGCTCGCGCCGCCCGCGGCGAACCAGCCGGCCGACGCGGCGCACTGGAGCACGCCCAGCGCCCCCGACGCGCCACGCCACTGCCGGGCGAGCCCCAGATCCCGTACACCGTCGAGAACACCGGCACCGTCCGGCATCCCGGTTCCGACACCGTCCGGTACGCCGCCGGTTCCGGTGGTGTCCGGTGCCTGCCAGGCCGCCGGGGTGCGGGCGTCGTGGCTGCCGAGCCCGGCCAGGCAGTCCGCCAGTCCGGCGCCCCGCGCGTGCCCGCCGATACCGGCGCGCGCCCGTGCGCCCCGGGCCGCCGCGGTCCGCTGCGTCTCAAGGAGCAGCGCGGCCGCGCCGTCGAAGGCGGTGTCCTGGCCGGTCAGCTTCCGGGCCGCGACGGTGTCCGGTTCGGCCCCGAGGACGAGCACCTGGTCGGCGCGGCCCGAGCCGAGCAGGGCGAGCGCCCAGCGCACCGCGTCGGTGCCCGAGGTCTCGCCGTTGCACAGCATGAGGTTGGGACCGGTGAGGCCGAACCGGATCGCCACCGAGGAGGCCAGCACATTGCTGGAGGCGTTGGGCAGGTCCATCGGGCTGGCGGCGGACGCGGTCTCGGCCGCGATCGTCTCGACCGTCCGGCAGATCGTGTCCAGGTTCCCGTAGTTGGAGCTGGCGACGACGGCGATCCGGTCGCCGTGCAGGGCCCGTCCGTCGTCGTCGAGCAGCCGCGCCTCCGCCAGCGCGTCGCGTGCCGCGCAGTAACTCAGCTGGGTGGCACGGTCCTTGTAGCGCAGTCCCTTGCGGCCGAGGCGTTCCCTCGGCTCGACGGGCGCGCTCTCCGGCTGCCTGGGCCGCAGCAGATCGCCGGGGGCCCCGACACCCGCGACGGCGATGCCGATCCCGGTCACCAGTGTGCTCAACGGACCGCCTCCACGACCGCGACGGCGTTGATGCCGCCGAAGCCGAACGCATTGATCTGGGCCACCGACAGTTCGCCGACGGCTTCCTCACCGGTGACGAACCGGAATTCCGCGGCTTCCTCGACCGGCCGGGAGAGCCCGAGCGTGGGCGGCACCCGGCCCTCCTCCAGCGCGCGCATCGCCGTGATCAGGCCGATCAGTCCGGACGCGCCCGAGGTGTGGCCGGTCATCGACTTGATCGCCGTCATCAGGGGATTGCCGACGTGCGGGCCGAAGACCTCGGCGACCGCGGTGGCCTCGGCCTCGTCGTTGAGCAGCGTGCCGGTGCCGTGCAGCATCACCAGATCGATGTCCTTGGGCTTCAGCCCGGCCACGTCGTGCGCCTGCCGGATCGCCGAGGCGATACCGGCGTGGTCCGGCGCGGTGGCGTGGTGCGCGTCGCAGTTGAGCCCGACCGAACGCAGCCGCCCGTGCACCCTGCCCGGCCGTCGCGCTCCGTCGCGCCGCAGCACGACGGCGGCGGCGCCGTCGCCCATGACCGCGCCCGTGCGGTCGCGGTCGAAGGGCCTGACCCGGTCCGGCGGGGTGGGATGGACGCGCTCCACCAGCCCGTACATGCTCTCGGTGAGCACATCCACCCCGGCGGCGATCACCGTGTCCGCCTCGCCCAGTTCGAGCAGGTCGGTGCCCATCGCCAGCGCGTACAGCGAGGCCGAGCAGGCATTGGCGAAGGTGTACGTGTCCGTGGTGCCGAACCGTTCCCGCAGGGCGTGGCCGAAGTGCAGCCGGCCCGCGTCCATGGGTGTGCCGTCGCGCCACCACAGCTCGACGGAGCGCAGCTCGCGCAGCCCCGTGCCGACGAGGACGGGCACACCCGAGAGGTCCTCGCCCAGGCCCGCGTCCCGGGCGGCCTGCGCGACCGCTTCCAGCAGCCATTTGGTGGCCCGCCCCGGCACATCGGCGCCCGGCACCGGCCGGTCGTCGATCTCGTACGCGTACCGGGCGGCGTACCGCGAACGGTCGAAGCCGCGCAGTTCGGCGTGGGCGGTGCGGCCCGCGCAGAGTCCGTCGAAGAGTTCCCGGGGGTCGCGGCCCACTCCGGCGACCGCGCCCACTCCACTGACCAGCCAGCTCATCGGACCCGCTCCTCGTACTTCCCGAGGGCGACGACCGCGTTGTTGCCGCCGAACGCCAGGCCGTTGTTGAGCACGATGTTGAGGTCGGCCGCCACCGCCTCGTTGGGCACGCAGTCGACGTCGCACTCGGGGTCGGTGCGTACGTGGTTGATGGTCGGCGGGATGAAGCCGTGGACGATCGCCAGTGAGCAGGCGATCGCGGACAGGGCGCTGGCGGCGCCCATGGTGTGGCCGATCATGGACTTGATCGAGACGGTCCGGGGGGCTTCGCCGAAGACCTCGCGGATGGCCTGGGCCTCGGTGACGTCGTTGGCCTTCGTCCCGGTGCCGTGCGCCGAGATGAGGTCGACCTGTTCGGGCTTGACCCCGGCGTCGTCGAGGGCGAGCCTCATGGCCCTGCCGACGCTCGCCCCGTTGGGGGCCACCTGGTGGTGGGCGTCGCAGTTGAGTCCGTATCCGAGCACCTCGGCGTAGATCCGGGCGCCGCGGGCCCTCGCCGATGCCAGGCTTTCGAGCACCAGCACGCCCGCGCCCTCGCCGGTGAGGATGCCCTTGCGGTCGGCGTCGAAGGGCTGGCAGCGCTCGGGGGCGATGGTGCCGAGCCGGTAGAAGCCCGCGAAGGTCTTGCGGCACAGGGCGTCGGCTCCCCCGCACAGCGCGAAGTCCACCTCGCCGGCGCGCACCGCGTCGTAGCCGTATCCGATGGCGTAGTTGCCGGCCGCGCACGCGGTGGGAATGGTGACGGCCTCCACATCGGTGAGGCCGAGTTCGTGGGCGATGGCCGTGGAGAGCCGGCCCGCCCTGACCCGCCGGGCGACCGCGGGGTCCATGTCCTCGGGCCCGGTCCGGATCTCGGTCTCCACCAGACTGTCGAGGTCGCGGGACTCCCCGTCGGTGGTGCCGATCGAGATGAGCCCGCGCTTGGTGCGCAACTCCTCGGGAGCGAGCCCGGCGTCCTCGGTGGCCATCCTGGCGGCGGCCACCGAGAACCGGGCGGCCCGGCCGAGCTGTTCGAGCTCCTGATTACGGATCCACCGGCCGGGGTCGAAGTCGCTGACCTCGCAGCCGTTGGCGTAGGCGAAGCCGGTGGTGTCGAAGCTCGTGATGGGCTTGGCACCGCTGCGCCCGGCGCGCAGTCCCTCGGCGAACGCGTCCGCCCCGATCCCGATGCTGGAGAACACCCCGAAACCGCTCAGGACCACTCTCTGCGCACCGTCCGGGTCGTCCGTGGAGAACGACGTCATGAAATCTCCCCAACCAGTCTCGATGGTCCGTGGTGTGGTGGTTCGGATTACCAGCCGGCTATATCGGAAACGACCTGGTAGACGCTCTTGAGATTGACCATCCGGCCCAGTTCGGCCTGGTCGATCTCGATGTGGAATTCCTTCTCCAGCGACGCGAGGATCTCGATGGCGCGCAGCGAGTCGGCGTCGTGGTCCTCCTTGAAGAGGCTGGTCTCGGTGACGTCCTCGGGCTCGATCTCGAGAATGTCGCAGACAATGTCCTTGATCTTCTCTTGACGCTCATTGACGGCAGTGGTCATCTTCGTTCTCCTCATTCGGGTGTGATGGTTTGCCGGTGCTCCGGCGACGCCAACCCTTGTGCACCGCAGGACACTTGGGCAGCCCCGGTGCACCTTGCTGCAATTGCCCCGGGCCGGACGGCGCCCTCAGGCCGCGGCGCTGGACTGCACCTGTCCGTCGTCGGCCCGGCGCGGCCGGGAACGACGCAGGTCCAGCTGGACGAAGGCGCGCTGGAGCCAGCGGTCCCGGCCGTCGTAGCGCGGGCTGAACGCGGTCCGGCCGTGCAGCGCGAGCCGGTTGTCGACGTACGCGAGGTCGCCGGGCTCCAGCACGACGGTCCTGCGCACCTCGGCGAACACCTCGCCGAGCTCCGCCATCGCCCGTGCCGCGTCCGGGTCCAGCGCCTCGGTGCTGGTGAAGTCGACCTTCACGTCGGGGTCCTGCGGGGCGCCGCTGAGGATTCCGTGCGGCTCGGGCAGCGACTGGAGGTCGCCGAAGGAGGCCGGCGGCGCGGTGACGAACCTCGGCTCGTGGAGCAGCCTGCGGGTCTTCTCGGAGAGCAGCGGCAGCGCGTTGCGGATGGACGCGACCCGCAGGCCGGCGATGTTGTCGTGGTCGTTGCGCAGGCACATCAGGCCTACGAGGTCGGGCCGCAGCGGGTGGAAGGCGTTCTCCACATGCATCGTCAGCTGGGCCGCGCCCGCGTTGCCCTGGAACTCCTCCATGCCGGGGACGGGCACCACGTCCTGCACCAGGGCCCCGGACTTCTCCTCCTGGAAGGCCATCAGCTCACCGAGCTGGAGCGAGATCAGAGCGAGCACGGAGGCGGGCAGTGTGCTCGAACGCTGCACGGAACCGGGGGTGCTGGGCGTGTCCGGAAGGGATTCGGGATCCACCGGAAGATTGCGCAGCAGAAGCATCGCGTCGGCTCCCGGATCGCGTACGAACCGGCGCAGTGTCTGCCGCAGTCTGATCGGGAGAAGAGCCGAGAGGTCCCGGGCAGAATCGATCCAGAAC
Organism: Streptomyces sp. NBC_01591; assembly: GCF_035918155.1. Lineage (NCBI taxonomy): Bacteria > Bacillati > Actinomycetota > Actinomycetes > Kitasatosporales > Streptomycetaceae > Streptomyces > Streptomyces sp. NBC_01591. Next base: position 5,628,821 of record NZ_CP109327.1, on the reverse strand, counting down.
CGGTCGTCCACCGCGCGCGGCTGGATTCCGCTCACATGGGAGGCGACTATTTCGAGCTCGGTCCTCTCTTCCTCGGTGAGCACGATGCCGGTCTTTCGGTCCAACACGTTTCCGACGTCGACGGACATGAAATCTCCTCGCCTCCGGGAGGTAGCTCGGGAAATGGCAGCCGCGCCGCGGTGAACCGGCCCGGCGCCGCCATCAGAGTGGCAAAGCACCGGGGGCTCCGGAGATTCCGTTGCAGCAACTGGCAAGAATCAGGAGTGACTTGGTGGGGTATTGGGGCGCGCGGCCGTCGGCGGGCGGTCAGAGCAGTCCCATCTGGGCGGCGCGGACGCCGGCCTGGAAGCGGCTGCGCGCGTCGAGGCCGAGCATGGTGGACGCGACGTCGTTGCGTACGGTGCGCACGCTCACCCCGATCCGGCGGGCGATCGCGTCGTCGGTGAGACCGTCGGCGAGCAGCCGCAGGATCTGTTCACGGCGTGGCCGGGTCGGCGGCGCGGGAACGGGGGACATCGCCTGACGGACCTCCATGCTGCTGTCCCACAGGCGGTCGGCGAGCTTCTTCAGCGAGTCGAGCGCCGTACCTCCGCGCAGCACGCGGGCGCCGCCGCTCTCGTCGAAGAGGACCCCCACCACGCCGTCGATGACGACCGCGCGGGTGGGCACATGCGGCAGGGTGCAGGGCGCGGCCCCCTGTGCGCCGAGCCACCGCGCGTGCTCGACGGCAGCGGGCAGATGCAGGAACGACGCACCCCACACCTGCCGGAGCACGGCGTCGCGGCGCAGCACCGCCTCCGCCACGTGGCGGGAGAACTCGAAGGAGCCGGGGCAGTGTTCGGGCACCAGCATGACCACCTCGCGGCGCACCGTGGTGGCCAGCCGCTCCACGAGCCCCGACGCCTCGTCCACACTGCCGGTCTCGACCGGCTCGGCGATCCGGTCCGCGGCCCGCTCGTGCAGTGCGATCAGCCGTTCCACCGCCACCGCCCCGGGCAGTCCGGAGCCCTGTGCGTCCTGGAATCTCCGGGTCGCCAGGGCCGGCAGTGCGAGGCACGGTTCGACGGCCCGCAGGGCCAGGTCGTCGTCGGCCGAGACTGCGACGAGTCCTTCCTCCCGCAGTCCTTCGACGATGCGGCCCAGCCACTCCTCGGTGACATCGAGCACGCCGCACAGTTCCGCCATGCGCCATCTGCGGCGTCGCAGCAGCATCCGGTAGACGAACTCGGTCTGCCGGTCGAGTCCTATGGCCCGCTCTCGTTCCATTCCTGCCTGCCCCCGTGAAATCAAGAATCTGCATAGGCGAAAGTCCGCACACGACCGAATCCTCCCCAAGGGTGTGCGAAATCGCTTGCACAAGGCCTCGACAGCGAACGGAAGATGACGTCATCGCTGATTCGAGGCATGCCGCTTTCTCAGCCGTTCAGAGAATGCGGGAGACGGAACCTCGCCCGTTGTCGGAACGTTCCGCAGTGGGCGGTTCGCAACATTATTCGCCGACAATGACCTGCCGGTTCGAATTCACGTTCCATGTCTATCCGGTGCTGCCCGGCCGGTGCAATGGCGGCTACAGGAAGCTGCCACGGGCGGGGCCGTCAGCGCACCAGTCCCGCACCTAGCTGCACCGCGGCGTCGACGACCGCCGCACCGTGCTGCCGGCCAGGGCTCCGGGTCAGCCGGGAGACGGGGCCCGAGACGCACACCGCGGCCACCACCCGGTTGCCCGGACCCCGCACGGGAACGGCCACCGCGGCGGTCTCCCATTCGTGCGTGCCGACGGTCTGCGCCCAGCCCTGCTGACGTACGCAGGTGAGCGTGGCCGCCGTGAAGCGGGCCCCGCGCAGGCTCAGGTAGAGGTTCTCCGGGGTCTCCCAGGCCACCAGCACCTGGGACGCGGCCCCGGACTTCATCGGCAGGGCGGCCCCGAGCGGGACCTCCTCGCGCGGACCGCTTCCCTCCGCCGCGGCCACACAGACCCGCAGGTCACCGTGGCGGCGGTAGAGCCGGGCGTCGGCTCCGGTGCGGTCGCGCAGCGCGGTCAGGACGGGTCCCGCCGCGGCGACGAGTCGGTCCCGGCCGGCCTCTTCCGCCATGTCGCCGAGCCGCGGGCCCAGTACGAACCGGCCGCGCCGGTCGCGGGTGACCAGCCGCAGCCGCTCCAGGGCGGTCGCGAGCCGGTGCACCGTCGGGCGCTTCAGCCCGGTGCGGGCCACCAGCTCCGTCAGGGAGGCCGGTCCCACCTCCATCACCTCGAGCAGTTGCGAGGCCTTGTCCAGCACCCCGACACCGCTCACCAGTTGCATCCGTTCGGGAGCTGAGGCGGTCATTCCCGAAACCCCTTTCTCCGGACATCGAAAGAGCTCGCCACAAGAGCTCATCGGAAGAGTTCGGCCGGAGGGTCCGGGACCGTCGAAGGGACTCCGGACCCCCGCGCCCCGGCGGCTTTCAAGGGGGGGTTGGCCGCCGGTCGGTGAGGCTTCGACTTCGAGAAGAAAAGCGCTGCACCTGACGACCATAGAATCCTCCCGGCCGGTGATCAGCAATGCCCCCTACAGGAAGCTGCCAGGCGACCGGCGAATGACGACTCCATGTGCTCCCGGGGCCAGGGATATAGAAAAGGCATAGATATCTCCCTGATCCTGGGCCACGACCTTGCGGGGGAACCGGCCCGAGAAGGAGGGGACCATGAGCCATGAAGCGGCACCGGACCAGGCGATGGTGACGGAGGGGGAATGGCCTGCCCGACCGCGGCGGGAGGAGCCGGACTGGGCCGATGCGCAGATGTACGCGAGGGCGGTGAACACCGCCTGCCTGGAACCCTGGCTCGCGGAACGCGCCACAAGCCTGGGCGGAGACCTCTCCCTCGCCGACGACCAGGGCATGCGCTGGGCCAGTCTGCTGGCCGCCTTCATCGACGGCATGCACAACACCCCGACCCCACTGCCCGAGGGCGACGTGCAGGGCGCGTTCGGGAAGTAGCGCCGTCCGCCCCGGTGCGCCGCTCGGGCAACCCCCGGTGCGCCGCTCGGACACCGCGCCGGGGCGGCGCGAGGCTCAGCGGGTGAGCAGCCGGACCAGTGGGGAGCACCGGTACGCGTACGGCGTCGCCCCCGCCCCGTACGCGGTGTCGACCTCCAGCAGCCACACCTCCGCCAGCGCGTCCAGCGCCGACTGCGTCCGCTCCTCGGACCACCGCAGGAGTTCCGCCGCCTCGGCCGCGGTGAAGGAGCCGGGCTTCGCGCGGGCCAGCGCGCGCAGCACCGGGCGCAGCGTCGGTTCGAGCTGCAGGACGCTCGTACGGAGCGCGGTGCGCAGGTCGAGGCTCCCCTCGGACCACTCGTCCAGCCGCCCCTGCCCCAGGTCCAGCCGGTCCACCAGCCGGGCCACCGGCCACTGCGGTCGCGCCGCCAGCCGCGCCGCGCAGATCCGCAGGGCCAGCGGCAGGCCGTCGCACAGTTCCACCAGGCGCCGGGTCGCCTCGGGTTCGGCATCGGGCCGGGCGTGCCCGACGACCGACACGATCAGCTGCCGGGCCGCCCCGTCGTCGAGCCGGCCCACCGGCACCGCCCGGATCCCCTCCAGCGAGGCCAGCGGGCAGCGGCTGGTGATCAGCATCCGACAGCCCTCGCCGCTGGCCAGCAGGGGCCGCACCTGGCGGTCGTCCGCCGCGTTGTCGAGCACGACCAGGACCCGGCGCCGCGACAGCACACTGCGGTACAGCTGGGCCCGCTCGTCCAGCGTCCCGGGCAGCCTGCCCCGTATCGGAAGCAGCGCGCGCAGAAAGGAACCGAGCACGTCCAGGGGGTTCTTGGGGCGGCCGTCCTCCCGGCGCAGGTCGATGTAGAGCTGTCCCTGCCGGAAGTCGTCCCGGCAGGCGTGCCCGGCCCGTACGGCCAGTGCGGTCTTGCCGGACCCGGCCGCGCCGACCAGCGCGACACCGCGGTGGGCGCCGCCGGAGCCGCGCAACCCCCCGAGCACTTCGGCCAGTTCGCCGTCGCGCCCGACGAAGTCGGTGGTGTCCGTGGGCAGCATGGCCGGCACCAGGCCGGTCCAGGGGCTCGGTGCCGTGCCGCCACCGGCCGTCAGCCGTTCGGCGGCGGCGGGTGCGGCCAGTTCCTCCAGCAGCACCGCCCGGTGGAGCTCACGCAGCGCCGGCCCAGGAGCCACCCCCAGCTCCTGCTGGAGGACCCGGCGGCCCTGCTCGTACACCCGTAGTGCGTCCATCTGCCGGTCGCAGCGGTACAGGGCGGTCATCAGGTGCCCGCGCAGCGATTCCCTGGCGGGATGCTGCGCCACCAGCCGGGTCAGCTCGGGCAGAGCGCGGCTGTGCCGCCCCAGCGCGAGGTCGGCCTCGATGCGGTTCTCGACCACGGTCAGCCGGGACTCCTCCAGTGCGGGGAGCTCCGCACGGGCCAGGAACTCGGTCACGTCCGACAGGGCGGGCCCGCTCCACAGGTCCAGTGCCGTCTCCAGGCAGCCGGCGGCCTCCGCGTACCGGCCGTTCAGCAGGTCGTCCCGGCCCTGTTCCGCGAGCTGCTGGAAGACCTCCCAGTCGAACCACGCGGCGCCCAGCACCAGGTGATATCCGCGGTGCTTGCGCACCAGCCGCAGCTCGGGTCCGCAGATCCGGCGCAGCCGTGAGATGTACGTGTAGAGCTGGGCCGTTCCGGTCGCGGGCGGCGCGGAGTCCCACAGGAGCTCACTGAGCCACGCATCGGAGACGAACCGGCCGGGCGAGATGAGCAGGGCCGCGAGGACCGTGCGCTGCTTGGCGGCGGTCAGCGGGATCCGCACCCCCGCGGCCCACATCTCGGTGGGGCCCAGGATCCTGAACTCCAGGTCGGATCCGGGGTTCTGTCCGTGCGTCATTCAGCAGACCGCCCGCGCGCGGGAGGCAGCGCTCACGTGTCCGACGCCTCGCCGAGGCGCAGCGCCGCGTCGATGACCGCGCTGCCGAACTCCCGGGCCGGCTCCTCGGTCAGCAGCCCGACCGGTCCGGACAGACAGAGCGCGGCGACGACCCGCCCGCCCGGACCCCGTACCGGAGCGGTCAGCGCGGCCGGGCCGCCGTTCCGCTCCCCGGAGCTCTGCGCCCAGCCGCGGCGGCGTACGCCCGCGAGCACGGTGGCGGTGAACCGGGCGCCCACCAGGCCCCGGTACAGCACGTCCGGCTCCTCCCAGGCGAGGAGCACCTGGGCCACCGGACCGGAACGCATCGGGAAGGCCGTGCCCACCGGCACCGTCTCCGCCACGTTCGACGAGGTCTCCGCACCGGCCACGCACAGCAGACGGTCCTCGCACCGGCGGTAGAGCCGGGCGCTGGCCCCGGTCCGGTCGCGCAGACCCGTCAGTACGGATCCGGCAAGTCCAAGCATGCGGTCGCCGTGCTCCACGACCGCCATCTCGCTCAGCCGGGGCCCCAGCAGGAATCGGCCCCTCGCGTCACGGGTGACCAGCCGCAGCCGTTGCAGCGCCAGTGCCAGCCGGTGCGCGGTGGGGCGGGTCAGTCCGGTGACGCAGACGATCCGGGACACCGAGGCCGGTCCGTCCTCCAGGACGCTCAGCAGCAGCGACGCCTTGTCCAGGACGGCGACCCCGCTGTCGTGGCCGAGGCCGAACGGCGGCGGGGACGGGGCGGACGACGAAGCGGAGAGGGGCATGGTCATCGCACACCGGCCGGAGCGCCACCGAGGGCGCGGATCAGTGCGTCGCGCTGTTCGACGAGATAGAAGTGGCCTCCGCGGAACACCTGCTGGGTGTAACCGCGGGGCGCGACATCGGCCCAGGCCGTCATGTCGGCGTCCGTGACCGAGGGGTCCAGGTCGCCGACGTATCCGTGGACCGGACAGCCGACCGGGACGGCGGTGCGCGGTCCGTAGGTGCCCACGATCGTGAAGTCGGCGCGGATCGCGGGCAGCACCAGCGCGCGCAGCGCCGGATCGTCCAGCGGGACCCCGTCCGTGCCACCGAGCCGCCGGACCTCCGCGATCAGCGCGTCGTCGTCCTCCCGGTGCAGCGCGCGCGGGGTGAGCCGGTGCGGGGCCTTCCGGCTCGACACATGGAGTCCGTCGAGCCGCACCGAGTGCCGTGCTTCGAGGCGGAGCGCCACCTCGTACGCCAGCGAGGCGCCCATGCTGTGTCCGAAGAGCGTCAGGGGCAGGTCCAGGAAGGGTAGCAGGGCCTCGGAGACGGCGTCGGCGAGCTCGTCCATCCGGAGTACGAACGGCTCGTCGATCCGGACATGGCGTCCCGGGTACCGGGCCACGAGCAGCTCGGTGTCCTCGCCGAACTCCCGTCCCCAGCGGTGGAAGTACGCGGCGGAGCCGCCCGCGTGCGGCAGGATCAGCACCCGCCTGCGCGCACCTCCCGCTTCGTATCTGCGGAACCATCCGCTGTCGATGCCGGCCTTCATCCTCTTCGCACCTCGCGTCGGCGGTACATCAAACGGTCCGCGGCCTCAGGCGGATCCGAGTCAACAAGCCTGTTCTAACGTCGGGTTGCGGCACCGACAACGGGAACTACAGGAAGCTGCCAGCCCTCAGGGAACGGGTGGGTCCATGGACCCGAGCAGTCCCAGCTCCGCCGCCCGCACCCCGGCCTGGAAGCGGGAACTGGCACCGAGCAGCGTCATGATCTCGGCGACGTACCGGCGGTAGGTGCGTACGGAGACCGTGAGTTCACGGGCCGCCACCTCATCGGTCACCCCGGCCCGCAGCGCTCCCAGGATCTGCCGCGCGAGCTCGGCACGCGAGTGGTCCCCGAAGGCGATGTGCCCGTCGGCCGGAACGGCGTTGCGCCACACGCCTTCGTAGAGGGTGTTGAGTGTACGGATCACATCGGGTACGCGGATGAGCGAGGCCCGGCGTCCGGTGGGCGACTCGGCCGAGACCAGCGCGACCGTGCCGTCGACGATGAGCCCCTGCAGGGGCGGCACCCGCGCCACCCGCACCTCGGCCGGCTGTTCCCGCTCGCGCTGGGCCCGGACGAACTCCTCGTCGATCATGGCCGGGGTGCACAGCAGCCGGATCCGGATCGCGTCCGGCACCACGCGGACCAGTTCGTGCAGGGCGCGCTTGGACTCGGCGCCGCAGCTCGGCCCCGCGGCGAGCACGACGTCGATGCCCGTACGCGCCTGGCGCACCAGCTTGCGCGCCTCCGCGATCACGACTTCCTTGTTGTCGTCCACGACGGTGATCAGCTGGTCCCACGAGACGCGGTCCCGGTGCTGTTCGACCGTCGTCTCGATCATGGCCCGCACCTCCAGCAGGGCCCGTTCGATGGCGTCGGCCTGTGGCTCGCTCCCGGCCCCGGCCGGTCTCACCTCGTCGGCCCCGGGCCCGGGTATGTCCGGTTCCTTTCCTGCCTCCCCCTGCTCTCTCGCGCCGCTTCTGGCCGGTACCGGCCGCGTCTCTGGTGTCCTGCTCATCCCCGTTGCCCCCCGATGAATTTCAGCAATCCGGAGTCACTGCCCGGTGCGACGCTTCAGCACCGTTCCAGCAACCCCAGCTCCACAGCGCGTACCCCCGCCTGGAAGCGGGAGTTCGCGCCGAGTTCACGCATGATCTCCGCGACGTGCCGCCGGTACGTGCGCAGCGACACATCGATCTCTCGTGCGGCGACGTCGTCGGTGTGTCCCTCGCGCAGCTTCTCCAGGATCCGGCGCGCGAGGACCGTGCGCAGGCTCCGGTCCAGCCGGAGCTCGTCGGCGAGGAGGCGGGCGCTCGCCCACGTCCCGGCGAAGAGCAGATCGAGTGCGCCGACGGCCGCCGGATCGGTGATGATCGCGGCGTGCCGGCCACTGCCCTCGGCACCGGACTGCACCAGGGCGGTCCGGCCGTCGACGATCAACGCCTCGCGTAACTCGCCCTTCGTCACCCGTACTTCGAAGTTCGTCTCGCCGAACGCGTCGCAGAACTCGGGGGACATGCGCAGTGCGCCGCCCGCGGCCAGCAGCCGCACGGCGAGCCGCGCCCGTCCCCGGTCCACCGACGGCTTGCCCTGGACGGACTCCGCGAGCGCGGAACACACGGCGGCCGAGTGCGCCCGGTCCCCCGTCACGGCCACGTGGGCCGAGTAGCGCGCACCCGCCATCAGCTGCCTGACCGCCTCACCGATCGACCTGTCGTCGGCCCGCACCACCAGCGAGGCGCCACCGGGCCTCTGACGGTGCAAGGACACCGAGGACTCGATCAGAGCGCGTGCCTGCAGGAGCGCCCGCTCCACATAATCCGTGCGGTCCAGGTCTCCCGGAGCATCCGCCACCGAACTCATTTCGGCCACCCGTCCCCCAATTGTGCCACTGTCCCGGGATGCCAATTGACCACGTCGGATTTCATCCGCCGCACGGAGGCCCCCCAACCCAAATCAGGTTGAATCGGAAGCCAATTAATGCAAACCCGAGCAACACATATACGCCACGATCAACTTGACCAGACATTAGATCGCCGGGTGTGAAGCAGTCAACGGCGGTCCATCCCAAGCGGATCGGAAGGGTCCGCACCTTCCCCTCTCCCCGCACGACCCACCGGCCCCTCGCCCCGAAAATGTCAGCAAGCTGCATCCCGGGTCCGCGTCCACGCGGTGCAACCCCCGGTTACATTGCGGTACGGGGTCGTACGACTGCGGAGCGGAGTCACAGCTGTCCCATAGAGGCCATCGCGCTCTCCGCCATCGGGGCGCGGCCTACGCTCCCCCCGTGAACGCGCTCCTCACCCCCAGCATGACCGAAGCACTTGTCCACTGGTGGCCCATTGCGAGCGAAAGGCCCGATCCGGCCGATCTCGCACTGCTCGACACCGGGGAGCTCGAGCGCCTGAGCCGCATCGGCCATCCCCGCCAGGCAGCCCAGTTCGCCGGCAGCCGGGCGGGCGCCCGGCGCGTGCTGGCCCGGCTGCTTCAAGTCAGCCCGCACGAGCTGGAGTTCGGCCGACTCCCCTGTCCGGGATGCGGCGACCGCCGGCACGGCCCACCCGCCGTCGCCCGCCCCGCGAGCCCCTTCCGGATCAGCCTCTCGCACTCCGAGGGCTGCTGCCTGCTCGCGATCGCCCGGACCCCGGTCGGGGTCGACGTGGAGGGCGTACGGGACATGGACACCGAGGAGTTGGGGCCGGTCGCCCTCACCGCGGCCGAGCAGCGGCACGTGCGCACCTTCCCTCCGGGCAGCGCGCGCCACAGGGCCTTCCTGCGCTGCTGGACCCGGAAGGAGGCCGTGCTCAAGGCCGTCGGGACCGGCATCACGACGGACCTGGCCACCATCGAGACCCACCCCGGCGCCACCGGCCCCGCGACGGTGGTCGCGGGCGTCCCCGGCACCCCTGGATCATGGGCCGTGAGCGACCTCGCCACGCCCGGGAATTGGGTTGCAACCGTGGCACTGCCTTCCGACGTCTCCATGTCCGTGAGTCTTCGCCACCCACCACAGTTTCGATTTCAAATTTCTTAGGTCTCGACCAATCGGTAGGTCTCGACCAATGAGACGCACGTCGCCGTTCGTCGATCACAATGCGAGGTTCCGCAATGCCGCGTTCCATGAACGGACAACTAACCGTCATGACGTCGAAGATCGTTTCCGCCGCCCGTCGGCGTGATTTGCCGGGCGCTTCCATGCACCGCGCGAGCGCGTAAAGCACCGCTGTGCGGAATCAATGCGATTACCGGGGCCCGAACCACACCGGCGAGTAATACGGATCACGCAATTGATGTGCAGCCGGAACGGGATGGCGCGGATCCGGCACGGGGTGGAGCGGAGCCCACGCGGGGCCGGCGCGGGGCCGGCGCAGGGCCGGCCCGGGGCCGACGCGGTCGGCACAGGGCCCCGAGGAGGCTGGGGGCGGCTCAGGCCAGTGCGCCCGCGGCCTTGAGGTCGTCGAAGAGCAGCTGGTCGACCGGCGGGACGAGCGATCGGTCGGCGTAGGAGAACCACGCCATCTCCTCGATCTCGCTGCTGACGGTCAGCGTCCCCCGATACTCACCGGCGTAACAGCTCATGCGCACGACCACGCCGTCCGGATGGCCGTGCGCCTGCGCCTCGTACGTACCCATGTGGGACACCGTCGACGGGAGGATGGCCACGGCCAGCTCCTCCTCGACCTCACGCAGCAGGGTCTGCAGGTCGGTCTCCCGGCCCTCCCGCTTGCCGCCGGGGATGTAGAAGACGTCCTTCCCCCGTGGTCGCGCGCAGAGAATCCTGCCGTTCTCCACCCGCACCCATGCCACCGTGTCGATCAGGACCGACATCACTCCGCCTTCGTTCATCTGCAACCCGGTCGGACAGGACCTTAGCGGGGCGGCGGCTGCCTGCCGGAACACCATCGGAACGGCAGGACCGGCTCGGACGACCGACGCGGGCCACCGACGCGGGCGTCCCGCACAGGCGGCCGATGCGGGTGACCGGCTCAGCGAGCGCACGCGCGGTCATGCGCCGGAGCGCAACCACTGCCCCGCCGCACCCCCCGCGGTCGCCCTACGGCCGGGTGCTCTGCCCGGCACGCTCCACCCAGTAGAGCTGCTTGTGTCCGTGCTCATCGAGCTTGTCGGCGATCTTCTGGGCCTCGCCCTGCGTGGCATACCTGCCGACGCGGTAGCGATTGCCGTTGTCGTCCTGTCGTATCACCAGCCACGGGAGCACGGCACCGCTGTCGCTCATCGTGTCCCTCCCGAGCATTGCGCCCCTCCCTCGAACGGCGTGCACGTCACTAAAGATCCCCAGGAAACCGCAGTACGCATATGCCCGAGCGTACGCCTGACCTTCACTCAACGGATAAGTAATTACACAAAGAGATACCGATCCGACCGACAAGAGGGGGCGCACCCGTCTGGATGCGCCCCCTCTGTGCCCGTGCCGCCCGCCGCTGCAGCGTGACCGTGTCCGCCATCGACGACTTCACGTCCGTCTTCCGGTGTGCGGGTACGGACCGTTCGACAGGAGCGGGACATGACAATCCATTGCGGCCGACGACTACCCGTCGGTCATGGGAACCGGCCCGAGGCCGGCTCGTCGTCGCCGACGCCGGACGGCGCCCCGCGCGGGCCGGTCACCTGACCGGAAGGTGGTAGGCGACCCGGAAGCGGTCGGCGGGCACCACCACGTCCGCCGTCTCGACCGGGCGGCCCGACGCGTAGTACGTCCGCTCGATCACCATCACCACGTGCCCCGGCACACCACCGAGCGCCAGGAGCTCCTCCGCCAGCCCCGGGCGCGCGCCGACCTGCTCGGCCACGTTGTCCACGACGACATCGATCGCGGCCATCCGCTCGACCACCCCGCAGCCGCCCAACGGGCCCTCCTCCGGCAGCATCACCGGCGTACGCCCCGTCACGGCGAGCGGCTCCCAGGAGGTGGAGAGCATCATCGGCTCCCCGGCCTCGCGGAAGGTGTACCTCGTCCGCATCACCCGGTCACCCGGCTCGATGCCCAGGCGCTCGGCGATCTCGACGCTCGCCCCCTCCTGCTCGCTGCGGGACTCCCACGTCCCGTGCACCCCCTCCGCCGTCTGCTCCTGACGGAACGGACTGGCGCCGGCCGCGGACCGGTAGCCGGAGCGGGCGATCCGCCGCGGGACGGGGCGCTCGCGCACATAGGTGCCGGAACCGGAGCGCCCTTCCACCAGACCCTCGGCCATCAGCACCTTCCGCGCCTCCAGCGCGACGGTGTCCGAGACTCCGTACTCCTCGCGGATACGCGCCTGCGAAGGCAGGCGCGTATGCGGCGGCAGCGAACCGTTGACGATCTTCTCTCTCAGATCGCTTGCAACGCGCAAATACGCGGGCTGCTCACCGAAAGTCACAGGCCACTCCCAACAGGTTGACAGTCTGCAACAGCCTGACAACCGTCGGTTGTGGACCGCAAGCGCAGGCCAAAGATTCACCCGAAGTGATGATTCGTCATGCCCACATGCATATCCGACCGTCGACCGCCAGAAGGATCTCGGCCCTTCTCGATCCCCCGCCTCTTCCTTCCCCTTCCCCGTTTCCCCAATCCCCCGCTCCACAGGACGGGGCCACCGCGAGCCCTCGTACAAGCGCTTCGGCCGCTCCGGCCGCTCCGGCCGACGACCGCCGGTCGGAAAACGCGACGGGGCGGCTGCCTGCGCAGCCGCCCCGCACGGTCGGTACATCACCGACGGTCAGTCATCAGAACTGCAAGGACCAGGCGTTGATCTTCCCGGTGTCGCCGTACCAGTCGTCCTGGACGCGCAGCTTCCAGGTGCCGTCGGCCGTCGAGGACGAGGCGTCCACCGAGTACGTGGTCTTCACGTCGTCGGCGCTGCCGCCCTCGCCGCCCTCCTTCAGGCTGTGGACCGAACCGTCGGGCGCGACCAGGTCGATCGTCAGGTCGCCGATGTAGGTGTGCGAGATGTCGACGGACACACTCAGCGAGGCGGGCGCCTTGCCGGAGACACCGGAGACGGTGATCGGCGACTCGGCGGTGGAGTTGTCGTCGATGCCGTAGCTCGTCGTGTTCTCGAACTTGTCACCGTCCGACGGCGGGGTGGTCGAGCCGCCGCCGATGTTCAGCAGACGGTTCGGGGAACCCGTTCCCGGGTTGGTCACCACTCCGCTCTTGGCCGCGGCGACCAGTCCGGCGGAGACCTGTGCCGGTGTCTCGCTCGGGTGCTCGGCCAGGTAGAGAGCCGCGGCGCCGACGACGTGCGGGGTCGCCATCGAGGTGCCGGAGATGGTGTTGGTGGCGCTGTCGCTGGTGTTCCAGGACGAGGTGATGTCCGAACCCGGCGCGAAGATGTCCAGCACGCTGCCGTAGTTGGAGAAGCTGGAACGGGCGTCGGAGTTGGTGGTGGAACCGACCGTGATGGCCTCGGGGACCCGCGCCGGGGAGCTCGAGGAGGCGTCGGCCGATTCGTTGCCCGCGGCCACGGCGTAAGTCACGCCGGACGCGATGGACTTGCTCACGGCCTCGTCGAGCACGGGGTCGACCCCGCCGCCCAGGCTCATGTTGGCCACGGCCGGCTTGACGGCGTTCGCCGTCACCCAGTCGATGCCCGCGACGACCTGCTCGGTCGTGCCGGAGCCGCTGTCGTCGAGGACCCGGACGGCGACGATCTTCGCCTTCTTGGCGACACCGTGCGAGGAACCGGCGACGGTGCCCGCCACGTGGGTGCCGTGGCCGTTGCCGTCCTGCGCGGTGTTGTCGTCGTCGATCGCGTCGTAGCCGTTCGAGGCCCGGCCGCCGAAGTCACTGTGGGAGATCCGCACACCGGTGTCGATGATGTACGCGGTGACACCCTCGCCCGCCTTGTCGGGGTAGGTGTAGCTCTGGTCCAGCGGCAGGGCGTCCTGGTCCAGCCGGTCGAGGCCCCAGGAGGGCGGCGAGGGCTGGGTCCCGGTCGCCTTGAAGGTGCGGTTCTGCACCACGGACTTGACGGCCGGGTCGGCCGCGAGCCGCTTCGCCTGCTTCTCCGAGAGCTCGACCGAGTAGCCGTTGACGGCGGAACGGAAGGTCCTCTTGATCTTGGCGCCGTACTCCTTGGCCACCGCCCGGCCCGCCGAGGAGCCCGCGTCGGCCGCCGAGTCCTCCAGCGTGACGATGTAGCTGCCGCCGATGGTGCCCGGGGCGCCCGCGTTCTGGATCAGCCCCTCCGCCGGCTGATCCGAGGCCGAGGCGGGGAACACCGCAGCGGTGGAGAGTGCGAGGGCCGCACCGGCTATGACACTCGCCGCGGCAAGTCTTCGGCGCGAGTGGGGGGTGTGACGCGTCACTGACATGTGGGGGGATCCTCTCGATCACGGTGTATCAGTGGGGGGTTACACGTGTTGCTCAAAACGGAACAGGCACTGTTAAACATGGGCATGACAATCGACTCTCACGAGATCCGCGTTGCCCACGACCTGACCGACAGTGAAAGATTGACCGATTCTTGGGAATCGCACAAGGGTCCAACTGGGCGGGCCACGCCTTCGTCATACCGCCGCCACACGCCTGACATGCTGTCGGGCATGCCCGCCTACCTCTGCCCGCAGGACGGCACCCGGGCCGACACCACCACTCTCCGCTGGTGTTGCCCCGTCTGCCGCGGCCCCTGGGACCTCGACTTCGAACCCTCCGCCATCCTTTCCTCCAACTCCCTGAAGGAGCGCGTCAATTCACTGTGGCGTTACGAGGAGGTGCTGCCGCTCCACTCACCCTCGACCACACTCGGTGAGGGCCGCACCCCGCTCGTACCGCTCACCGGCACGGTCTCGGCCAAGCTCGACTTCCTGATGCCGACGCTCTCCTTCAAGGACCGCGGCGCGGTGATGCTCGCCGAGCTGGCCCGCCGCCTGTCGCCCGAGCGCGTCGTCGCGGACAGCAGCGGCAACGCCGGCACGGCCGTCGCCGCATACTGCGCCCGCGCCTCGCTCCCCTGCACGGTGTACGTCCCCGAGGGCACGTCCCCGAAGAAGACCGAGCAGATCCGGGCCCACGGCGCCCGCCTGGAGATCGTCCCCGGCGACCGCGAGGCCACCGCGGCCGCCGCCCGTACCGCCGCCGACGTCCCCGGCACCTTCTACGCCTCGCATGTCTTCAACCCGTACTTCCTGCACGGCACGAAGACGTATGTGTACGAGCTGTGGGAGGACCTCGGCGGCCGCCTCCCGGACGCCATCGCCGTACCGGTCGGCAACGGCACCCTTCTCCTCGGCGCGGCCCTGGCCACCGCCGAGCTCCACGCCCAGGGGCTGATCGACCGGCGTCCGGCGCTGATCGCCGTACAGGCCGAGGCCGTCTCCCCGCTGGCCGCCGCCTTCCGCGCGGGCGCCGACGACCTGCCCGACGCCCTGGCCGGCCCCGCCGCTCCCACCCTCGCCGAGGGCATCGCCATCCCCCGCCCGCCGCGCGCCCGCGCCATCCTGGCCGCGGTCCGGGAATCGGGCGGCACCTTCCTCACGGTGACCGAGGATCAGATCCGCGCCGCGCAGCTGGATCTGGCCGCCCGCGGGTTCTACGTGGAGACGACGGGCGTCGCCTGCTGGGCGGCGGTCGGCGACTGGACGGACCGGAGCGTCGTCGTCCCCCTGTGCGGCGCGGGCCTCAAGACGGGCCTCGCGGCCTGACGAACGCTCCACCGGCGCCTGTTGCAGGTGCTGCACCTGTTGCACCTGCTACGCCTGTTCCACCTGCTACGCCCGCTGCCCCATCAGCCGTTCACCCCGCGCGCCGCGCACCGCCGCGGCGCGCGCTTCCCTACCTTCGTACGGTGAGCCTCTCGCGCCTCCTTCTCCTCACGTCCCTCACGTCCCTGGTGGCGGGCGCCCTGATCGCGCCCGTGGCCCCCGTCCCGTACCCGGCGGCGCCCCCTGCCGCGGCGGCGCCGCCCTCCGCGGCGGCCACCGCCTGTGGCCGGGACACCGATCCCGCCTGGGCTCCGACGTCCACCCGGTTCGGCGAGGCGGCCGGCTACGACCCCTACACCGGCAACGGATACCTGGGCCACCGGGTGCCCGCCGCGGGCGCCGGGTACGCCGCGTCGGGCGAGAAGACCGGCTGGCCGCTGTTCACCCCGCGCTACGACGGCGCGTTCGTCTCCGGCCTGTTCGGGCGCGACAAGGACCTCGCCGGCGGCCGGGAGGTGGCCGCCGCGCTGCCGAGCTGGACGAGCCTCGACGTACGCGTCGGCGACGAGACCTACGGCTCCGACACGCCCCCCGGCCGGATCTCGCACTACCGCCAGACGCTCTTCCTGCGCTGCGGGCTGGTGCGTACGTCACTGCGGTGGACCACGGCCGACGGACGCGCGACCGACCTGACGTACGAGGTGCTCACCGACCGGTCCGATGTGCACACGGGCGCCGTACGACTGCGCATGACACCGCGCTGGAACGGCACCGCGACCGTCACCGGCCGTCTCGACCCCAGGGGCGCACGCCGGATCACCGTCCACGACGACGGCACGTTCCGCACCCTGGGCACCGGAACCACGGGCGCGATCGTCCAGACCATGCGCTCCGGAGGACCGGGGGCCGGAGCGGCGAGCCCGGCGCGGAGCACGCACCGGGTGCGCGACGGGCGCACGTACACCTTCGAGAAGTACGTCGGCATCGACACCGCGCTCACCTCCCCCACCCCGCGCGCCTCCGCCCGCGAAGCCGCCCGGCGCGCCGCCGGGCGCGGCTGGTCCGGGGTCCTCGCGGCCAACACCGCGGCCTGGCGGCGGGCCTGGGCGGCCGACATCTCCGTACCGGACGGTCCCGAGCTGCAGAAGTGGCTGCGGGCGGCACAGTACGGACTGCTGGCCTCCACCCGGACCGGGTCCCGCGACAGCATCGCACCGGCCGGTCTGACCAGCGACAACTACGCCGGCATGGTGTTCTGGGACGCCGAGACCTGGATGTACCCGGGGCTGCTCGCCACCCGCCCCGAACTGGCCCGCGCGGTCGTCGAGTACCGCTACCGCACCCGCGACGCCGCCCGCACCAACGCCCGGAAGCTGGGGTTCCGGGGCCTGTTCTACCCGTGGACGAGCGCGAGCAAGGGCGATCTGTGGTCCGAGTGCCAGAGCTGGAACCCCCCGCACTGCGTCACCCAGAACCACCTCCAGGGCGATGTCTCGCTGGCCGTCTGGCAGTACTACCTGGCGACCGGGGACCAGGACTGGCTGGCCGGACGCGGCTGGCCGCTGCTGGAGGGGATCGCCGACTTCTGGGCCTCGCGGGCCACCGCCAACGACGACGGCAGCTACTCGGTGAAGGAGGTCGCGGGCCCCGACGAGTACAGCAACGGCGTCACCGACGGGGTCTTCACCAACGCGGTCGCCGCCACCGCCCTGCGCAACGCCACCCGCGCGGCGCAACTGCTCGGGCACACCGCACCGGTCGAGTGGAAGCGCGTGGCGGACGGCCTGCGCATCCCGTACGACCCGAAGCGCAAGCTCTTCCTCCAGTACGCGGGCTACAACGGCTCGACGATCAAGCAGGCCGACACAGTGCTGCTGATCTACCCGCTGGAGTGGCCGATGGAGCCGGGTGCCGCCGCGGCCACGCTCGACTACTACGCGGCGCACACCGACCCGGACGGCCCGGCCATGACCGACTCGGTCCACGCGGTCGACGCGGCCACGATCGGGGAGCCCGGCTGCGCGACGTACACCTATCTCCAGCGCGCAGTACGCCCGTTCATGCGCGGCCCGTACGCCCTGTTCAGCGAGGCCCGGGGCGCGAAGGCGGGCGCCCAGGACCCCCTGTCGGGTTTCCCCGCCGACGACTTCCTGACCGGGAAGGGCGGCTTCCTCCAGGTCTTCACGCACGGCCTGACGGGCCTTCGGCTGCGGGAGGACGGGGTACGCCTCGATCCGATGCTGCCGCCGCAACTGGGCAGCGGCGTCACGCTGACGGGCCTGCGCTACCGGGGCCGTACCTACGACCTCGCGATCGGCCCCCGGACGACGACGGTCCGGCTGACCTCCGGCGCCCCCTTCACCGTCCACTCCCCCGCCGGCCCCCGCCCACTCACCCGCACGCTCACTCTCCCCACCCGCCGCCCCGACCTCGCCGCGACCACCGACGCGGCCCGCTGCCGCCCGGCGACGGCGACCTCGGAAGCCCCCGGCCTGTACGCGGTCGCCGCGGTGGACGGCAGCCCGGCCACCGCCTGGTCCCCGGACGGCGCGACGGGCGCGCTGACGGTGGACCTGGGGCGTAGGGGCGCGGTGACGTCGGCCGAACCGGAGTGGGCGGACGTGCGAACGTCCTCGTACCACCTGGAGACATCGTCCGACGGCACGCGCTGGCAGCCGTACCGGGCGGGAGCGGTGGCCCGGCTGGTACGGCTGACGGTCGAGTCCGAGGACGCGCAGAAGCCCACGGGCGTAGAGGAGTTGAGAATCACCCAGCCGTAGCCGACCGGGCGTACGGGGCGTGCAGGTCGTCAGCCGCGGGCGCGGGCGCGGAACCTGCTGCCGAAGCCGTGGTGGAGGCCGAGCAGCACACCGCCCACCGCCGCGACGATCCCCGTCGCCCTGCCCGAGCCGAGGGCCCCGGTGAGGACGACGGCCGCCGCGTACGCGCTGGGCAGCCACCAGTTGAAGCCGGATCTCGCGGCCGGACGCCGGTCCATGTTCCCCCTGATCGGTATCGGCATGCCGCACGGAGCGCGGCAGTGCGCCGCCGATCGTGCCATCCAGTTCCGTCCGGCGGCCCCGCTCTCCGGCAGGAGGGAAGAACGAGAGGGAACGGACCGCCCCACGGACCGCCCCCGGCTGCGGCCCCGGCGCCTCAGCCCTGCGGCTGGAAGTAGCGGGCGCCCTTCTCGATCAGATGCGAGGCATAGGCCCGCCCCAGGGCCGGCTTCCCGCGGTACATGCCCACGTAGCCCTGCGCACTGTCGACCACGACCGGGCGCGCGAAGCAGGCGAACTGATTGCGCTGCTTCTCCTCCGCCCACGCCATCGCGGCCGGATCGATCCGATCACTGACCAGAACGGGGAAGGCCGCGACACCGGTCTGCATCCCGACGGGCAGACCGCCCTTGTTCTTCTTGGCGTACGCGAGCACCTGCGTGGTGAACGTGTCGATGACGGGCACGGTGACCTCCGGCACGGCGGCGGCCACGGTGAACAGATGCAGATTGGTGGCTGCCCACAGCATCCGGAAGTCGGCCCGCCGCCCGACGAGGACCGGGACTCCGGACCAGTCCTCCCAGCGCGGGGCGCAGGCATCGGCCGCCAGTCGGCTCTCGACCGAGGCCAGGTAGTTCCGTATCGACTCTTCGCTCATGGCCGCGATTGTCCACGGACCGGCCGGGTTCGTGAAATACGGGGCGACGAGCATGCTGCGCACCGGGCGACGAACATCCTGCGCACCGTACCCGGGCGCGCACCGCCTCCGGCGGACCGGCCCTAGGGTCTGTCCGAACCTGATCCGCCGGACAGGCCCTAGCCGCGGTGGACGTTCCCCGGGCTCGCGGTGAGGCGGGTGCCCGAGAGTGCTCGTGGGGGCCTGCCCTGGAGGCCCGCGGCGAGCTTCCGGATCGCGGGGAGCCGCGCGAGCAGCGCCTCCCCCGGGCAGTTGGTGGCGAAGCCGTCGCGGTGGCCGGAGATGGCATCGAATACGGCCGAAGTGCCCTTGGCGTAGCGGCTCTTGTCATTCGTCGACGTGAGCCGCACCTTGCCGGTGGGGTCGACGCCGCCCAGACCGAGCTTCCAGGCCGCGAGAGCCGCGATCGAGTGCTCCATGGCCGCCGGTACCGGCGTCCCCGGCCCGAACGTGCCGATGGCCGCGATCCCCGTGGTGCCCTGGTTGAACCCGAGGGTGTGGGAGCCGATGACGGGCCGGTCGGCGCCGCCGGCGCGACCTTCGTAGATGGTGCCGCACTTGTCGACGAGGAAGTTGTAGCCGAGGTCTCCCCAACGCCGGTCACGGGTCTGGCCCGTATACAGATTGCGCAGGGTACGGGGGACGTCCGCGCAGTCGTAGCCGTTGGGGGTGTCGGTGTGATGGATGAAGACCGCGCCGACCCCTCCCGCGTAGTGGGCATGGCGGTCACGCTTGGTCTCGTCGGCCCGCCACTGCGCACGCGACACGATGGCGGGCCGGGGCACCATGTGGGGCAGCGCCATCGACACCGCGCCGAGTGCCGGGAACGGCCGCCCGGTGTCGACCACCGGTTGTACGGCCACGCCGGGCCGCCACACGGAAAGTGGCCCTTCCGGAGCCGTGTCGCGGGCGGCCCGGGCCGCCGTCACTCCGGCAGGTGCCGCCAGGAGGGGAAGCGCCATGGGAACCGTGGCCCAGAGCGCTATTCGGTACAGACGCACAGGGAAAACCTTCTTCGTCTTTCGCCGGGATGTCGGCGGGAGCGCGTATGCCCACAGCTTTGCGGCGGCCAGTTCGCCGCGCGCGCCGGGTTAGTGCAGACAGGCGAGCATCGTGACCGCCCAGCCGATGACTACAGCGAGTGACGGAGAAGCGGAGGGGTCGACAGCCGCCACCGCTCCCCCTACCCTTCGATGGATCCCACACCATCCCCTTGACCAGGTATTTCTTTGCCGGGCCCGGATCGGCGGCCAGGTCGTCGCACGACCGTCCGTTGGCGCCCGCAGATGCCGCGGGGACTGTCCGTGTCCGGTCCGACTAACCGGTGCCGCAGAAATCCATGGCGCTCCGTCCGGCGCGTCACGCCGAGCCGGTCGTCCCCCGCCGGCGCACCGGCGCAGCACGTCCCGGTCCTCCGGTGACGCACTCAGCGGTACGGCGACCGTCGCACGGACAGGATCGCCACATCGTCGTGCTGGTCCCCCTCCCCGGCGAACGCGCGCGCGTCGTCGTACAGCGCACGCGGCAGGTCGGTGGAGGGGAGCGATACGCGCTGGGTGAGGCTTTCGGTGACGGGGTAGAACGCACCGTCGGCGGCGCGGGTCTCGGTGAGTCCGTCCGTGGTCAGCAGCAGTGTCGCGCCGGGCGGGAAGGCGAACCAGTCAACGGTCGTGGGTTCGGCGGCGAGTTCGGCGAGGCCGAGGGGGACGCCGGAGGTGAGGGCCGGCGTGGTGACGGTGGCGTCCTGCAGCACCTGCGGCAGGACGTGCCCGCAGTTGATGGCCTGTACCTCTTCGTGCGCGTCGACGTTGACGATGAGCGCTGTGACGAACCGTTCGTCGTCGCCGGTCTGCGCGGCGTAGGAATTGTGCTGTACGACAGAGGCATCCAGGGCATCGACGAGCGCGGTCAGGGTGGGCTCTCGGTGGGCTGTCGCGCGGAAGGCGCCGATGACGGCGAACGCGGCGCCGACCGCAGGCAGGCCCTTGCCCTGGACGTCACCGATCAGCACCCGGGTTCCCCATGGAGAGACGACGACGTCGTAGATGTCGCCGCCGACGAGCCGGTCCTCCTGTACGGGCTCGTACACGCCGTCGACCAGGACGTCGTCGGTGAGCACGGGCAGCGGGCGCAGGATGTGGCGCTGCATCGCGGCAGCGGTGGAGCGCAGCCGCAGCGTCTCCTGCTCGCGGCTGATACGGCGGTGGCATGCGTAGACGGAGGCCGAGCCCAGGACGAGGGTGAGCAGCACCATGAGGATCCTGTCGAGCCACGGCGCCTCGTCACCGGGCCGGAGAAACATGGCGACGATGACCACGAGCGCGGTCCAGGCGAACACGAACCGCGTCTGGCGCACGGTGCACAGTGCCGATGCCGCACCCGGCAGGAACACGAGGAGCCCGAGAAGCCACACCGGGGACTCCGACAGGGCACCCAGGGCCGCCACCAGAACCGTCACCGAAACTACGGCGATCACTACTTCGACTTCGCTCGGTGGTTCGATGGCCTCGACGGGACGAGCGAGCTTCTTCTGATGTTTGCGGACCACGGGACCTCCGGGGCAGATCGTGCACTCCCCGTACCGTAGGCAGGCTCGGCCGCGGGACGGCCGCGCCCCGCCGGACGCCGTCCTTGCCCGGCGACCGGCATCCCGTGCAGGTACATGGCACGCAGTCGTCCGGCCCTGCCGCATTCGCCTTCGCTGGTGACGGACCGGCCCGGGTCCGGGTCAGCGCCCCGTGCGAAGCGGGCGGGGTGCACAAGGGACAGCAGTCGATGGCCACAGCCTGACAGCGGGATTAAGGTTCGGCTCAGGAGAATCCGCTCGGTCCACCGAGCTGCGCCGAGGGGCAGACACGGCGGTCGCCCGAGGGGAGCTGGATGCTGCAGGCATTGGGGCTGAGCCCGGCTGAAGAAGCCGTCTACACCGCGCTGCTGGCCCGACCGACAGCCTCTGCGCAGGACCTCGCCCGGCAGACCGGACTCGAGAAGGCCGATACCACCCGCATCCTGAGTGACCTGGCGGCACGTGGCCTGGTGGCGGTCGACACCGAGGCAGGCAGTGGGGCATCCGCCCCGGTCGACCGCGGAGCCGGCGACGGACCCACCACCCGCTACCGGCTCACGCCGCCCTCCGTGGCCCTGGCCCCACTCCTCGTCGAGCAGCGCAACGCACTCCACCGGGCCGAGACCGCGTTCTCGATGCTGACCGAGCAGTACCGCAGCACTGCCGCACACCCCGCGGGCAGCGTCGTGGAGGTGGTCGTCGGCGTGGAGCAGGTCGCACACCGGTTCCACCAACTGCAGCGTGGCGCACAGCGGGAACTGCTGGTCTTCCTCGTCGGCGCGCCCATCGCGGTGCCGCGCGAGGATACCGACATGTCGGAGAGTGCCGCGCTGGACCGCGGAGTGGACTTCCGGGTCGTCGCCGCGAAGGACTATCTCGACGGTCTTGACGTAGCACGGGACATGCGGGCGGCCATCACGGCGGGGCTGGAACTCCGCCTGGTCGAGGCGTTGCCGCTGAAGATGGTCGTGTCGGACCGGGAGCGCGCCATGGTGCCCCTGGACGTGGCCGATTCCGGTGGCGAGCCGAGTGCCATCGTGGTGCACCGCAGTGGTCTGCTCACGGCCCTGGTCCGTCTTTTCGAGAAGGAATGGGCCCAGGCCCGGCCGCTGTACCCCACCACCACGGGTGTGCGGGTGCAGGCAACAGCGGAGCAGCAGCCGACCGAGGGGGAACTCGAAGTCCTCGCACTGCTGCTGGCAGGGATCCCCGACCGGCGAGTGGCTTCCCAACTCGGCGTCTCCATACGCACCGTGGAGCGACGTACGCGTCGCCTGATGGACCTTGCCGGAGCGGATTCGCGCCTGCAGCTCGGCTGGCACGCCGCACGCGCGGGTTGGCTGTGACCTGCCCCTCGGCCTGAGGCCGAGGGGTCTTTGCGCCTCGCTCGCCGTCCGGTACCCGGCCGAGTCACATCACGATCACGACCGCGTCCGGAGCGCCGCCGCCGCCACGGATATGACCACGTGGCGGAATACCGACATGCGGGAAACCCGTCACGCGCAGGCGCCCCTACGCCATCTGCATGTCTGCCAGGCTGCAGCCGCACCACGGCATTTCACTGCGTCGAGTAGGGAGATTCATGCGCCCCATAACGCGTATAGCCTTGGGCGCGGCATCCGCCGCGGCCCTGGCCTTCACCGCGGTAACGCCTTCCGGGGCGGCGGATACGCCGCCTGACGGTGCCTCGGGGAAGAGACCCGTCATCGGCAGCGGGTCCGCAGCAACCGGCGGCAAGCAGACGATGGTCACGCTCGTCACCGGCGACAAGGTCCTCGTGACCACGGACAAATCGGGCCGCAGCTCTGCGGCGGTGCTGCCCCGCGAGGACGGCACGCAGCCGATGGTCCAGACGTACCAGTCGGGCAAGGACCTCTACGTCTACCCCGAGGGCGCCTCCCAGGCGATCGCCGAGGGCAAGGTCGACGAGCAGTTGTTCAACGTCACCGGGCTCATCCGCCAGGGGTACGACGACAAGCACACCGACGCACTGCCGCTGATCGCCACCTACGGGAACAGTGTGAACGTCGCCAAGAGCGCGCCGACGGCCCCTCGTGGCTCCGAACGGGGCCTGCTCCTTCCCGCTGTGGGCGGCGTCGCGCTCAAGGCGGACAAGGACGCTGCCGCCACTTTCTGGCGGGACATCACCGACCCCCGCTCGCGCTCTGCCTCCGCGCTGAAGAAGCTGTGGCTGGACGGCAGGGTCGAGGCCACACTGGACCGTTCGACCGCACAGGTGCACGCGCCGGAGGCCTGGGCGGCCGGCTACGACGGCAAGAACACCAAGGTCGCCGTGCTGGACACGGGCGTGGACGCCGAGCACCCGGATCTGGTGGACCGGGTCGCCACGTCCAAGAACTTCACGGACTCCACGACCAGCAACGACCGGGTGGGCCACGGCACCCACACCGCCTCCACGGTCGGCGGGTCCGGAGCCGCCAGTGACGGCCGCAGGAAGGGCGTGGCCCCCGGTAGTTCCCTTCTCATCGGGAAGGTCCTCAACGACCAGGGCTACGGCCTGAACTCCTGGATCATCGCGGGTATGCAGTGGGCTGTCGACCAGCAGGCCGACGTCGTCTCCATGAGCCTGGGCAGCTCCGCGGTCGGGGACTGCACCGACCCGGTGGCCCAGGCCACGGAGCAGCTCTCGCAGAGCAAGCACACCCTGTTCGTCGTCGCCGCCGGCAACGCCGGCTCGGCCACCGAGACCGTCTCATCGCCCGGGTGCGTGCCCAGCGTGCTGACCGTCGGCGCCGTCGACCGGGATGACACCACGGCCTGGTTCTCCAGCCGCGGTCCCGTGGCCGTCACTCACACGCTCAAGCCCGAGATCGCCGCCCCCGGCGTCGACATCTCCGCGGCCAACGCGGGCGGCCGCGGCATCTACGCCTATCGGACGATGTCCGGCACCTCCATGGCCACCCCGCATGTCGCGGGCGCCGCGGCCGTCATCCGCCAGGCCCACCCGGACTGGACCGCACAGCAGATCAAGGCCGCCCTGGTCTCCTCCGCCCGCACGGGCGGCAAGGTCGCCGGCGCCGATCAGACCGGCGGCGGTGTCCTCGACGTGTTCGCCGCGGTGAACCAGAAGGTACTCTCCGCGCCCGCCGTCCAGGCCGGCAGCTACAACTGGCCGCAGGACGACTCGGACCGCACGACCGTGAAGGTGCCCTTCACCAACACCAGCGGCAGCGACCTGACCATGAGCCTGAAGGTCAGCGGCATGCACGGCAACGACGGCAGTGCCGTCCGCTCCGGCATCGTCGAGCTGGAGCAGCACAAGGTGAGGATCCCCGCGGGGGCCACCGCTCAGGTGCCGCTGCGGATCGACCCCACCGCCCGCCTGGAGGACTCCCAGTACGGTGCGGTCACCGGCCGGATCCTGGCCACCGGCGGCGATGTGCATGTCTCCGTGCCCGTCACGCTCTACGTCCAGCCGGAGACGGTCACGCTCCGGGTCAAGGCGATCGACCGCAACGGCAAGCCCGCGACCGGCCCCTCCTCCGTGGACCTCGTCAGCCTGGACGTCGACAAGGGAGAGCGCCGCAGCAACTCCGGGGCGACCGACCAGACGTACAGCGTTCGCCCGGGCAACTACTCCCTGAGCAGCTTCGTGGCGACGTCCGACGCGAACGGCACGCCCGAATCCATCAGCTATCTCGCGCAGCCGCAGCTTCGGATCACCCGGGACACCACCGTCGTCCTCGACGCCCGCCGGGCCCACCGGCTGAGCGTCCGCACCGACCGCCCCTCGACGGTGAACACCACCACGTTCAGCTACGCCCGCACATGGGACGACACCTGGCTGATGTCCGGCTCGCTCACGGCCGGCGAGACCATCCAGAACTTCTACGCGGACATCGACGGACGTGCCGAGAACGGCACCTTCGAGTTCCGGCCCACCTGGCGTGCGACCGGCTCCGAGGGCGGCTCGCCCTACGCCTACAACCTGACGTACCCGACCGAAGGACCGCTGCACACCGACCAGGTCCACCGGCCCAAGGACTCCCAGCTGGCCCAGGTCACCGAAACATGGAACGCCATGGGCAAGGAAGGAAACTACCTCGACGCCCTGTTCGTCCGTCCCGCCGAAAGCGGCACCGGCTACATCCCCGTGAGCCCGTTCGGCTCAGTGCATGTGCCCGACACCCGCACTGCCTACTACACGACCGGCGACGACATCTGGTACCACGGCGCGATGACCAGCTTCCCGTTTGCCGCGTTCATGGGCGACCAGGAGCGCACCTACCGGACCGGCCAACGGAGCGCCGAGGAGTGGTACCGCGGCCCGCTGCGCCCGGCCGCCCCACGTGACGCCGACGGCAAGCCGGTGCTGGCCGCCGAGCGGCAGGGCGACCTGATCGGCATCCAGACCGCGCTCTGGCTCGACGGATCCGGCGACCACTGGTCCTCCGGCGGATCTTTCGGCGACCTCGGAAACCTCGTGCTCAAGCGCAACGGCGAGCAGATCGCCACCAGCGCCTGGCCCTACGACACCTTCAAGGTGCCGGACGAGGACTCCACCTACGAACTCACCCAGAACCTGGAGAAGATCCCCACCTCGGACCGGAACTGGCTGCGCTCCACCGCCGTCACCACTTCCTGGACCTTCCGCTCCCACCGGGAACCGGACGTCTTCTCGCGCGGCCTGCCGATCCTCTTCCCGGCGTACGACCTGCCGGTGGACGGCCTGAACACCCTGCCCGCGCAGAGCGGCACAAAGGTCGGCCTGTCGGTCGAGGGTCATGCCGGATACACCCCCGGCGCGATCACGGCGGCCACGCTGTCCTACTCCTACGACGGCGGCACCACCTGGACCAAGGCCCCGACCGAACAGCATGACGGCCACTGGACGGCCGTCCTCGACCACACCGGCGCCTCCGGCAAGCAGGTCACGATGAAGTCCACCTTCACCGACGCCAACGGCAACGCGGTCACCCAGACCATCACCCGCGCCTACGACATCCGGTAACAAAACACGGTCCGGACGGGCGGCCTCCTCCTGGAGGCCGCCCGTCCTGTTCCATCAGGAATCAGGCCCGGCCGTGCATCTGCCGCCGACGTCGATCCGTACGCCTGACAGAGCACGGTCGGTCCTCCGAGGCTCCCCCTTCACCGCACACCGCGGCGGGGGAGCCTTCCTGTCCCGGGACCTGGGCACGAGGAGGCTCAGGACCGCCAACGCTGCACAACAGCGCCGGTAAGCGACCGAGGCCTCACCGACTCCCGTACCTCACCTGACATCCGCCACTCACAGCGGCCAGGCGGTCAGCAAATCGCCGGGGCCGTGGGTGGCGTCGAGCCCCGGACAGTCGACTCCACTACGCGAAACCGCCACGACTGGAACAGGTTCATCGGTGAGGGCAGCCCGGTGCCGATGCAGAGCGGCCAAGTCATGCCGGTCGAAGGGCGAGTGCTCCAGCCACTTGATGGAGCCGACGAAGAACAGCTCCTTGGCGATGGGGGCGCGGTCGGCCCCGACGATATCGATCTCGATGTCGTTGGTGCGGGTCCAGTAGCCGCCCACTGCGGAGGCCGCGGGCAGCCGGTCGTCGGGCAGTATCCGCGCCAGGGCCTCACGGACAAGAGGCTCGACGGCCCGACCACGCCAGCTGGTCCAGTTCTCCCGGATGCGCGCCAAGGTCAGATCGCCCCGCCCCCGCTCGATCTCCTCCATCGACGGGCCGAGCAGGTGCAGCCAGAACCGCAGGTACGGATCTGTCACCCGGTAGCGGCGGTCCTTCGACGGGCGCAGCGATACAGGCAGCTCGCCGGCGACGATCCGTTTGTCCGTAAGCAGCTCCAGAGCTCGCTGCAGCGGCGTGGCCCCGATCCCGCCGGCTGCACGGGCGATATTGGTGAAGGTCCGCTCGCCACTCCCGATGGCCGCCAGCACCTTGCGCGCCTGTACCTGCGGGGGGAATTCGGCGGCCAGCGAACGCTCGGCCGACACCAGCAGGGCCGAGACCGGATCGCTCAGCGCCTCGCCGAGAAAGTCCCACAGCCCTGCGCCGCGCGGCCACTCTGCGCAGATCAGCGGCAGCCCGCCGGTGACCAGTGCGGCGTCGAAGGCTTCCGCCGGATCCAGCCCAAGCATCTGCCCCACCTCGGCGGGGTTGAGCGGTCCCAGCACCATCTCCCGGCCGCGCTGGTGGAAGGGGCGTCCGTAGCTGTTCAGTGCCTCCATCATCGACAGATCGGAGCCGATGAGGACCAGCAGCACCGGCTTGGTCTCCAGCACCCGGTCCCAGGCCCGTTGCAGCATCCCTTCAAAAGCGCCGTCGGTATCCATCAGGTACGGCACTTCGTCGATGATCAGAACGCTCGCCCGGTCGGCAGGCAGCGCCGCGGCCAGCACATCGAACGCGGCATCCCAGTTCTCCGGCCGCGCGGCGGCCACCAGCCCCGCCAACGGCAGCGTCGACACTTGGGCGTCCCTGGCCAGCCGTGCCAGATTATCCCTGGGGGATGCACCAGTCGCAGCGAAGAACAAGAAAGGGGCTCCGGAGCGCTCCGCAAACCGCTCGACCAGCCGCGACTTGCCCACCCGGCGCCGCCCACGCAACATCACGCACCGACCGGGCCGCTCCCCGCCGATCCCTGCCGCCACCTTCTGCAGCTCTCGCTCCAACGTCGCCAGCTCCTGGCGACGTCCTACAAAATCCACCACGTCCGGTCGACCTCCACCCATGACACTAATAACAATGTTAGCAACATAGAGGTTAGTGATTGCCTTCGCGACCCTCGGCAGACGTGTCGACTGAGCCTTAAGACGTGGTGGCAGTCTGCGCACCGGTGTGCACTCAGGGTTGTCGTTTCGATCAGACCGCGCGCGTGCGCATCGTGTACGGGCAGGTGACACCGGAGGCGCTGTACCGACAGAACCGGTACCCGCGCACGGAATGATCGAGGTCGTAACCTGGACCAGGAACGTTCACTGCTTCTCAAGCCGTCCCCACCCATCGAAATGACAGGCCCCATGAAGAGCATCGATCACCCTTACTTCGGGCACCTTGAGGTTCCGCCGGTGGACGAGACGGAAGTCATCTGGGAAGGCACAGCCGCGCTGGGAAGCAGTGAGGTCGAAGTCCGGCTGTGGGCCGAACCCAGCTGGATGCGGGAGAACTGGATGCATTCGCGACGCACCTGGCCCACCTGCCGGCTCTGGACACCGCGGCTCGCGCGGCAATCCGTGAGGACCTGCAGCAGGATCGCTACTTCATCGACCACCACGCCGCCGAACTCGACGACGTCGAGGTGATCAAACGCCTCACCCGGGAAGCGAACGGCGAAGCGATCAGCGCCGACGCGTTCACTGCAGCCATGCACCCCGTTCGGATGGGGCCGTGGCACCTGATCGGCGAGGCCAAGGCCCGGGATCGTCATGGACTACACGATCGACGCTGCGACCAGTGACGAACTCCTCGCCGTCAAGGTGGCCCGCGACGGGGCCGTGGTTTCCGTCGACTG
The DNA here is from genome assembly GCF_035918155.1 of Streptomyces sp. NBC_01591. Classification (NCBI taxonomy): domain Bacteria; kingdom Bacillati; phylum Actinomycetota; class Actinomycetes; order Kitasatosporales; family Streptomycetaceae; genus Streptomyces; species Streptomyces sp. NBC_01591. The sequence continues at coordinate 5,600,038 of NZ_CP109327.1, read as the reverse complement.
GGAAAGCTGACGGCGTCAGCCCCGCCTCGGTGGTGGCAACCCGGCAGCACCGAACGGGGCACGGCGCATCGACCCTGGGCGCTGAAGACCCGGACCGCGCCGGCGTGGGTAATAGAAAGAACTGCTCCCGGATCCCTGTCCCGGAATCAGCCACCCAATCGGCAGCTCATCCCAACGAGTGCATGCAACCCAGATTGTGTACACATGGCACACTCGGTACCCTTGGGGCATGACTCAGCTGCTGCCCATAGAGTCCATCCGCGACGTACGCGCCCACTTGGCCGAAGTCGTCGAACGGGCCGACCGCGACGACATGCCCACTGTCATCACCCGCCGCGGCAAGCAGGTCGCCGCCGTGGTCTCGATCGAGGTGCTGCGCAAGTACCAGGAGTGGGAAGAGCGCGAGATCAACCGCATCATCGACGAACGCATGGCGAGCCCGGCCGCCGGCGTCCCGATCGAGGACGTGATGAGGGAGACGCTGGCACGCAGTGAGTGACTACCGCACGGTGTTCCGACCCGAGGCCCAGGCCGAGCTTCGCAAGATCCCTCGCGACATGGCGCTTCGTATCCTGGCCAAACTGACAGAGCTGGAGAGCGACCCTTTCGGCTTCAACACCACGGCACTTGTATCCCAGCCTGAGCGCCGCCGCCTACGAGTCGGCGACTATCGCGTCTGCTACACCATCGACAACGGGGAACTAGTGGTGTGGGTCGTACACGTCGGACACCGCTCCACGGTCTACGACACGTAGCCGCTTCAGGTTCTGCGGACTACTGCGGACAGCACAACGGCCTGACCTGCCTTCTCGCAGGTCAGGCCGTTATTCACGTCCATCAGACGTTGAAGCGGAACGTCTGGGGGCTGATCCTGACCTGCGACGGAGCCCCGCCCATGGCCCTGACCAGGGATTTCTCCGTTGGCATGCGTTGGTCTTCGACGGCCGTTTACGGGTGTCCTGCGGACTGTCTGCGGACTGGCGGGTCCTCCACCGACGTGCAAATACACGGCCAGAAGGCCGCCGCTGTCATAGCACGGCAGTGCTATGACAGCCGCCAAGCAGGCTGGTGTAAGCGGCCTCCGCCGCGCGTCCCGGGACGGTGTCGGCGGGGGAGTGCGCCAGGAACGTGCTCGTGGCGCCCGAGTGCAGGATGCGGCCCCCGTCGAGGACGGTGACATGGTCGGCTTCCTCGGCCAGGTCGGCAACGTCATGGGTGGACATCAGCACGGACACATCATCGGTGAGGCCGTTCAGGACATCCCTGAAGACCCGCCTCTGACGGGGGTCCATACCCGCCGTGGGCTCATCGAGGAGAAGCACCCGGGCGTCGTGCACCAAAGCCGAAGCCACGCCCACGCGGCGCAGCTGGCCGCCCGAGAGCTGGCTGCTCTTGACATCGGCCTTGTCGGAGAGCTCGACCCGGGCCAGCGCGCGAGCCGCCTGATCCCAGGCGTCGCTGCGGTTCATGCCCTTGAGCCAGCCGACATAGGCAACGTACGAGCGGGCGGTCAGGGACGGCATGGGTGTGATGTCCTGCGGCATCCACGCGACCGCCTGGCGGTAGGCCTTCGTCTGGGAACCCAGGCTGTCGAGAGTGACCGTGCCGGAGCGGGGGCGGGTGACGGAGGCGGCCAGCTTCAGCAGCGTCGACTTTCCGGCCCCGTTGGGACCCAGGAGAATCGTCAGGCCGGAGGGAAGCCGGTAACTGAAGTCCTTCAGGATGGGCGAGCTCCAGCGCCGGTAGGCATAGGTGCAGGAGGTCAGTTCCAGAGTCATGCGAACGTCCTTGAGGTACGAATCTGGGCGAGGATGCCGACAGCGAGCATCAGAGCGGCGCCGGCCGCGGCGTGCGGGGCGCCTACGGGCTCGGGCACAACGGTCCAGGGGTAGGGGTCGTTGGAGCTGCGGTAGCCGACCATCACCACGGTCATCAGCCAGGCCGTCGGAAGCAGCGCACCGGACTGGCCGAACAGGGCGCGGCCCAGCAGCATCAGTCCGGTCAGGAAGGCGACATTGCGTCCCGCCGACTGGGCCACCTGTGAACCGATCAGTGTTCCCAATGCGAAGCTCGCCGCGACGGCCACAGTCACGACGGCGACGACGAGTGCCGTGTCCCGCAGTGCGATCCGGCGGATGCCGCTGATCTCCGGCGCCTTGAGGCGCGATTCGAGACTCATCATCAGGGCCGCCACCAGCGGGATCGGAACGAAGACGACCAGCCGGACGGTGACGGAGCCACTGGAGCCGAAGGTCGGCAGCGCGCTGGCCTTGTCCTGGATCAGCAACACGAGGCCGAGGAAGGCGGCCATGCCCAGGGTGAGGAAGAGGTGAGCCCGTCGGGCTCGGAGCCACCACATCACTTGGCGCCCTTACTGCATGCGCGGGTCAGGTTCTGTTCGAACCAGGCGCCCTGCTGCTGGGCAGGCGCGCGCCGAATCCTGTCGACCTCTCCGCGGATCCGGGACCACTGCGCAGATGTGATGCTGCTCAGCTCCTGCTCCTGCTGCATGCGCTTGCGGTTGGCGGCCTCCTCGCCGGTCACCTCGGCGGTCCACAGCCCCAGGGTCTGCGCCGTGGCGAGATCGGGATGCCCGCATGAGTAGTGCAGGGCGGAGCGCATCACCTGGAACCGCACGGTTCCGTGCCGTTCCCCCACCGACAGGCCGGCTCGCCAGACCTTTGAGGTGGAGGGTTGGGGACTTCTCCCGTCCGTGGACGCATCAATGATCATCTCAGGGGTCGACACCCCGGCCGCCCGGTAGTCCTGGAGTACGGATTCGGCGTACCGGTGCACCGAGTCGATGTTGTCGGCCGCACCCTCCGCCATGCACACCTTCGGGGCGTCTCCCACACAGGTCAGAGTGCCGTGTCCGATCAGCATGGGCGGGATCGGACCCCAGCCCCGCACCATGTGCTGGGCGCCCGCCATCGAGGCGAAGGCCAGGGCGCCGGAGAGCACCACACGCAACAGCAGGACGCGCACGGGCAGCCACAGAAGGGCCACGGCCGCGGCGATGCCGGCGGTAAAGAGGATGTGGGGTATCAGAGTGGCGGGGTCGGCCGCTTCACCAAACCTGGGTATCTCGGGGTACTGGCCGGAGACATGGCGCTTCCACCATTCTCCGGTGGTGACGGTCGACCCGACCACGATGAAGGTGAGTACGGCGGCCACCGGCGCGGCGATCATGTGCGGCACATGGCGGCCGATCCCGAAGCCGATGACGCCATGGGCCACGCAGACGGTCATAGCCATCAGCAGGGGATACACGCTGTCGAGCGTGGGGGGAGTGCTGGTCTCGACCAGCGCACCGGCCACTGGCAGGACCAGCATCATCCAGGGCAGCAGGAGGACGGGAAGGAGAGCCTGCGCGGCAATGTGGTAATGGGAACGGGTCGGCGCCAACTCCCAGATCTTGCTCTTGGCCAGCCGCCCGCTCTCCCACACCCCCAAGGCCATCGCCGTGGCGTAGGCGAACGTGTACAGGGGGCCCAGCGCGTTGGCGACGAGGGTGGGCGCGTAGCCGAGGTGGCCGGGGCGAGGGCCGGAGGATCCGAAGAAGTAGCTGAGGAGGGTGAGGGCTATGGCGAAGGGTGCGAACCAGAACGCGCTGCTGGCGCGCAATCGTGCGAGAAGGCTCAAGGGACGGTCTCCGTGGGGGGTGGGGCGCGAAATCGTACGGGCGGCGGGGTCCATTCCGAAGAGAGTCCCCGCCGCCGCACGTCAGTTGTCAGCTATCGGCTACTAAGCCGTTAGTCAGCTGCAGTGGTGTCGATATAGACGTCCCGGGCCCACATCTGGTTCGACCCGCCGATACTGCCGAGCTTGAAGTAGAAGTCGTTGACCGGAAGGTCGTGCCACTCGCCCGCGCTGACCGCAGTGCTGCTGTTGAAGCAGTTGGTGAAGGTGGCGTCGCCCTTGTAGTTGTCATAGTTGAGGGAGACGTCCTCCCACAGGTTGACGTCCACGCTCGTCGCGTAGCCCTGGTCACAGCCGGTGAAGCGGATCTCCGAGTACTGCTCGTCGTCCCATCTACTGGACTCGAAGCCGGACATCACGCCCGACATGCTGCTACTCCAGTTGGCGTACGCGGACGGCGCCAGCGTCAGCACCAACGTCGCGAGCGTGCCGCCAACAACGGCTATGCGTGACTTCTTCATGCGGAATGTACCTTCTCTTTTGGTAGTTGAGCAGGGGAAATTCACTGACTGCCCATCAAGGGCGGGTTGATCTCACACGGTGCCAGGGACACGTCAACGCGCCGGTGTCACGAAACCGACTACGCAACCACTCCCGGTCTATTGCCGTGGGGTCGGCGGGCGCGTTCATGCGTCCAAGAGCATCCTGGAACCACCGCGTGACGGGCGGGTTGTGGACGGCTGTGGGATAGGCCTCTGGTGCGCCTTTCCCTGACTTGCTGTTATGCCGGGTTCAAATAATCGACGCGGAGGCTTCTGCCGCTCCCCTACTACCAGTGCGAGGGACTCGGGAGCCTCGACATGTGTGGTTGAATCACGCCGTCGTCCAGCCCTGGATCGACACGTCCAGCCCACCGCTCAGGTAGCGGCGGAGGGCACTGGCGGTGGTGTCGACGAAGGGTTCGGGGATGGCTTCGGCGTCGACCCAGCGGACCTGGGAGTGCTTGCGGGGTTCGCGGTTTTCGGGTTCGCCGGTCCATCCGTGGGCGGCGAAGACGACGGTCAGGAAGCCGTTGGGGGCCTCGACGCCCCAGGCGCCGTGGATGATGTGGGCAACCTTGAGGGATTCGGGCTTCACCGTGAGGCCCGTCTCCTCGTAAAGCTCGCGGACCGCAGTCTCGGTGATGGGCTCGCCCGGTTCGCTCTTGCCGACGGGGAGGTCCCACAGGCCCTGCGCAAACTTGGCGTTCTCGCTGCGCTGGAGGAGTACGACGCGGTTGGTGGCCTTGTCATGGACGATGACGGCCGCGACCAGCAAGGCCATCGACTCGAGCGCCGGATTGAGGGCTTTGGAGCGTTCGTCGGTCTGCTGAGCCACGGTGTTCCCTTCGTCGGGCGGGTTGTTGGGCATGTTAGGCGAGGGCCTCGCGTGCGCGGCGGGCGAGATCGGCGGCGCCGGGGACGCGGCGGCGCTGGTAGACCGCGAGGGTGCTGCGGATCGAGGTGATGGCCTTGCGGGTGCGGTCGGAAGTCATGCCTTCCATGAGGACCAGGGCCTGGGTCCAGGCAGCGACAGCCTCGTCGGCGCGAGCCTGGGCGGCGAGGCTGTCGCCGAGGTCGGCATGGGTGAGGGCGTGGACACGCTTGTACTTCTCCGGGTCCCAGCGGGTGAGCGCGTCGCGGTGCTGCTGTTCCGTGCCGATGTGGTCGGCGAGGTCGGTCAGGGTGCGGGCGGTGTGGCTGGCCACGGTGCCGGCCGCGGGGCCGCTGACCCGGGAGAAGCTCGGCTGCGGACCATCCTCGCGCAGGAGGGCGTCCTCGGCGGCGAGGAGAGCACGTGCGGCCGATGGGTTCTCGCCGACGGCCGCGTAGGCACGGGCGTGGGCGATGTGGAGCAGCGCTTCGGTCTGGCCGTCGACGTGGCCGAGGCCGCGGCTGAGGGCGCCTTCGACGAGGTCGACGCAGTGGTGGGGCTGTTTGAGGCTGAGGGACTGGTGGGCGAGGGCGCGCATCATCCACGCGGCGTGGCCGTGGGGATCTGCTTCGCAGGCGAGCTGGTATCCGACCTGGTAGTAGCGCTGGGCAGCTCCTGCCTGGCCGAGGTCGTGGTGCTTCCACCCTGCCAGGTAGGCGAGTTCGGCGACTGCACCGAAAGCGGAGTTGCGTAAGTCTTCGCAGGCGAAGCGACCTCGGAGCATGGGTGCTGCCGTGTCGGCGAGGTAGGCGGTAACGGTGGTCAGGCCATGGCCGCCGCCGAGGCGTTCGTCCGCGGCGCTGAAGGCCGCCGTGATCTGCCGTACGACGTCGATGTCCTCACCGCCGATGACGGACCGGCCCGCTCGGGCGCGGAGCATCCGGGAAGTGGCTTCGTGATCGTGGACGAGCGGCATGGCGACGCCAGCTGTGGTGAAGGCGGCGATGGCGAGAAAGCGGCGGCGTTCGACATCCGCGCGGCCGAGGTCGGTGACCGTGGCGACCGGGTCGCCAATGTGCAGCGGCTCGGTGTCCGGGCTTTCCAAGCCGATCTCCGTCTGAGTCACGACACGGCCCAACCGGCGGGAGAGCGCTTCGGCCACGTACTGGCCCGCCCTGCCGTACGGCGCGCGGGCACCGCCCACCCAGTGGGAGATGGCCGACTTGTTGGTCTGGAGCAGTTCGCCGTTCTCGGCGGCGATGCGGCGTACGTCCTTGGCGAGCTCGTCGTACGTGCACCCGGCGGCGTTGATCGTGTTGCGCAGGCGAGAGTTGGCGCTGGTCGGTGCCGGCACGATCGCCTCCGCTCCAGATCTGTAAACCGCGTATACCGCTTGACCTCGGTCACACCGTACCCACTCTGCGTAGCGGGCGGTTCACTTATCGACAGCCGCCCCACTCTCGGGCCGGGCGGCCCCCAAGTTCCGTACGCCCTACCGGGCTCGGGCATTCCTATGCCCCGGCCCGGACGATCAGAGACGGAGAAACGGTGACCACCATCGACACCGCGACCATCACGGTCGAGCTGACCGACGCCTTCGACCCACGATGGAACCGCCTGCCCGGCATCCAGGTGGACGGCCGGCGCATCACCATCGACCCGGCCGAGTACTTCTTCCGCTTCGAATCCAGCACCTGGCTCGTCGCCGACTGGGAGTTGGTGAAGGCCCAGCTCCTCGACGTGGACGAGAGCACCGAGAGCGCGGTCGAACAGCTCGCGCTCAACTTCATCAAGAACCACGGCGAGTCCACGTCGGACGCCGCTCGCGTGCTGGCGACGGCGTCCGGCGTGTACTCGTACCTCTTCCGCGAGGAGCACCTGGCCGGCCTCGGCCTGCCGCAGATCACCGCCGACCACCTGCGCATGCTGCGCGAGGCGGCCACGCTGATGGCGCTCAACAAGGTCGAGCTGGACGGCCACATCTCCAACGTCGGCCCGTGCTGGTTCTTCCCCGCCGCCACCTCCGTGGTCTTCGACCTGGACGACGAGACGGGCGGAATGCTGGACGAGGTCTACCACGGCGGCTGGTTCAACGAGCACCGCCGGATCGAGTCCATCAAGGCTCACGCCGCGCTCGGCGGCCGGCTCGTGCACGGCTGCCAGTCCGTGCCGGACCAGTCCGGCGGGGTCGTCGCGCCCTACGGTGCCTCGATGGCGAACTTCCGTGACGACCTGGCCGAGTCCACGGCGGGCTGGATCGAGCAGGTCTATGCCCACCGCGTGACCGCGGCCGAGTAACCCCACCCCCAGTACGGCTCCGGGGCGGGCTGACCCGCTCGCCCGCCCCGGAGCCCACCAGCCCCCTGGAGACCCCTATGGACCAGAGCCTGACCGCCGCTCTGCTGGACGACCTGTGCGCCCTCGTCGGCAAGCCCCTCCCCGAACGTGCCGAGATCCGTGTCTGGGGCATGTCCGGCGTCGAACGCGTCACCTTCCCCGACGGCACCACGGCCGTCTTCAAGTACGCCAAGGAGCCATTCGACCGCGAGGCCCAGGCCCTGCGGGTTGCCCACCAGCGCGGGCTGCCGGTCCCCGCGCTTCACGCCACCGCCATGCAGGACAAGTGGCTCGGGATGCTCATGGACGACCTCGGCACTCCCGCACGGGAGGCCGACGACCTCGACGGCGTCGCCGCCGCCGTGATGCTCCACGCCGCCTGCCCGGCGGGCGGTCTGCCCCTCCTCGACGGTGCGGGCCTCGCGGCCCTGCCCGGCCGAGCCCTCGATCACCTCCAGCGGCTGCGGAAGGCCGTCCGCTGGACGGACTGCGACGACATCGAGACCGCGCTGGGGAAGATCTCCGCCGCGGCCGAGGCCCGTGTCCAGGGGGCGACGCTCGACCCGTTCGGCTGGGTCCACTCCGAGTTCCACCCCACGAGCGTCCACATCGGGGAGAACGGCTGGCACCTCCTCGACTTCGCCCGCGCCTTCACCGGGCCCGGCCTGATCGACCTCGCCTCGTACCACGGCACCACCGACGCGCCGAGCCCCGTCCGACTACGAGTGTTCCTGGAGCAGTACGTCACCGCAGGCGGCCACGAGGACGCCCTCGCCACCCGGGGCGGCCTGGCCGCCGAGGCGTGGGCCCTGGGCTGGCACCGCATGTGGGCCGTGGAGTGGTTCATGGAGCAGGCCATCCGCTGGATCGACGACCCGGCCAAGGATCCCGCGTACATCCCCGTCGTCCGCCGCCACCTGAACGACGTGGTCCAACTCCTGGAGGTCTAGGTGCTCGCCCAGGTTTCCCCCTGGTACGCCCACGCAGCCCAGCGCATAGCCGCTGCCCCCGCGCACGCCCTCACCGCACCGGCCCGGATGGAATGGAGCACCCACGCGGGCGTCGGTCCCGGAGCTGAGATTCTGGGACGGGATCTTTGCGGCAAGCGCGTCCTGGAGCTGGGCTGCGGCCCCGGCCACAACGTGGCCCACCTCGCGAAGCACCACCAGGCCCGCGTCACCGGCGTGGACCTGGTCGGCCTCCAGATTCGCCGAGCCCGCTCCCACTACGGCCACATCGACGGCGCAACCTTCGCCGCCGGCCACGCCCTGCACCACCTTCAGGCCACCGGCCAGACCTTCGACGCGATCTACTCGGTCTTCGGCGCCGTCGGGCTGGTCGCCCCAGAGCTCCTACTCACCGCGATCTCCCGCCGCCTGGTGCCAGGCGGCGTACTGGCCTTCTCCGTGCCGCACCCGACACGGGCCGGAAGACATCCTTCGCGAGACGACCGTCCCCGCGAGGACTACGTCACCATGCCCGACCGCACCAGGCTGCCCATCGCCCGCTGGGAGTTCGACTCCCGCCGGTGGGCCGCCCATCTCTCCCGGACCGGTCTGCGAATCACCTCGGCCGTCGAACTCCGGCACCCTGGCCTCGCCGCGTGGCCCACCACTCTCCTGATCACCGCCCGCAAACGCTGACCGACGGAGGCAACGATGCTCCTGCCCTACCTCCTGCTGGACATTGACGGCGTCCTCGTACCGTTCCCGGCGGCCGACGGCAGCACCCCGTCCACGCATATCCGACACAGCGTTCTGCCCGCGGGCCGCAACCCCGACGACCCTGTGCCCATCTGGCTCAACCCAACCCACGGCTCCTTGCTCGCCGACCTCCTGGCCGGCGATCTCGTCGCCCCCGTGTGGTGCACGAGCTGGCGCAGGGACGCCGCCACCGTCGCCGGGCCTCTCCTAAGGCTGCCGGAGTTTCCCCACCTCGACCTCCCCCGCCCCCAGATCACCACCAGCCACCCCAACGGCTACCTGTGGAAGCGCGACCATGTCGAACCATGGCTCGGTGAATCGGCTGTCGTCTGGGTCGACGACGACTTCACCGGCCTCGACCACGCCTGGGCCTCCGAACGGACTGCCCGTGGCCACCCCACGCTGCTCATCCAGCCGGATCCGTACATCGGACTTCAGAGGGCACACCTCGTGGCGGTCCAGGAATGGGCCTCGCTACAGGCCACGGCAAAGGGATCTCTGGAAACGGAGTATCAAGGCCAGGCTGGTCAAAGCCGTCTGTGAAGCGGCGGCCGCTCAGCATATGAGCGCTACCGAAAACCCAGCGCGGTAGGGGTGAGCTGGGGTGATGAGAGGCGACGGGGGGCAGGTCTGCCAGCACCATCCCAGCACGGGAAACAGCATGGGGTCGACTCCCGGAGGAGCCGACCCCATCTGACCTGCATGTTTACCAGGCAGCCAACGCGGTGTTGTTTCACCCGCTCACACGTTGAACCGGAACTCCACCACGTCCCCGTCCTGCATCACGTAGTCCTTGCCCTCCATGCGGGCCTTGCCCTTCGCGCGGGCCTCGGCGACCGAGCCCGTTTCGACCAGGTCCTCGAAGGAGACGATCTCCGCCTTGATGAAGCCCTTCTGGAAGTCGGTGTGGATCACACCGGCCGCCTCGGGGGCCGTGGCGCCCTTCTTGATCGTCCAGGCGCGGGCTTCCTTCGGACCCGCCGTGAGGTAGGTCTGCAGGCCCAGGGTGTCGAAGCCGACTCGGCCGAGGGTGGCCAGGCCGGGCTCTTCCTGGCCCATGGACTGGAGGAGCTCCAGGGCCTCGTCGTCGTCGAGCTCGATGAGCTCCGACTCGATCTTGGCGTTGAGGAAGATCGCCTCGGCGGGGGCGACCAGGGCGCGCTGCTCGTTCTTGAAGTCCTCGTCGACCAGCTCGTCCTCGTCGACGTTGAAGACGTAGAGGAAGGGCTTGGTGGTCAGGAGGTGCAGCTCGTGGAGGAGCTTGCCCTTCTCGGTGCCCGCGGTGATGCCCGAGGCGAAGAGGGTCTGGCCCGACTCGAGGATCTTCTGGGCCTCCTCGACCGCGGCGAGAACCGCGACCTTCTCCTTCTGGAGGCGGGACTCCTTGGTGAGGCGCGGGACGGCCTTCTCGACGGACTGGAGGTCGGCGAGGATCAGCTCGGTGTTGATCGTCTCGATGTCGTCCTTGGGCGAGACCTTGCCGTCGACGTGGACGACGTTCTCGTCCTTGAAGGCACGGATGACCTGGCAGATCGCGTCGGACTCGCGGATGTTCGCGAGGAACTTGTTGCCCAGGCCCTCACCCTCCGAGGCGCCGCGGACGATGCCGGCGATGTCGACGAAGTCGACGGTGGCCGGGAGCAGCTTCTGGGAGCCGAAGATCTCCGCCAGCTTGTTCAGGCGGGCGTCCGGGACGCCTACGACGCCGACGTTCGGCTCGATCGTGGCGAACGGGTAGTTGGCCGCCAGCACGTCGTTCTTGGTCAGGGCGTTGAACAGGGTCGACTTGCCGACATTCGGCAGGCCGACGATTCCGATCGTGAGCGACACGTTGGCGACTTCCTGAGGAGTGAAGAGGTGGGCGGGAACGCTGCGGGCCCAGGTGGGCCGATTCTCCAGTTTACGGGCGGGGGCAACCGGGTCCCCACGGGTCCGGTCGGGTGCCGATCCGGTTCCCGTTCGGCCGTGTGGCATCGAACTCATCCCCTAGGTCGCCCAAAGGGCGTGTCCCGCACCTGTTTCCTCCTGCCCGGCGACCTACGTTGTCCCGGTGGAGCAGCACAGGACACGTCCCCCGCAGCGCAGGCAGTCTCGCCAGGCCCCGCTGTCCCCGCAGGGCACCATCGAGGAGACCGCGACCGTCTATCGGGTGGTGAGCGCGCCGGAGGGCCGCTCCCGTCCGGTGCCGCCCGTAGTTCTCGCGCTGCGCAGGCTGCCGAACCCCCGGCTGACCGGCATCGGGGCCGGGCTCTTCGCCGCCGCCACCATGTTCGTACTGGCCTGCCTCGACCTGCTGGTTCTCGACGGTTCGTCGGTGGTCTTCGGCGTGCTGTTCCTGCCGGTCTGCGCGCTGACCGCGCTGTGGGTGCGGCCCGCGGACCTGGTGACCGCGCCGATCATCGTGCCGATCGCGTTCGCCATCGGGGTCATCCCGATCGCCGGTGGCACGGGCGGCTTCGGCGGCCAGACCATGGCGGTCGTCACCGCGCTCGCCGTGCACGCCGGGTGGCTGTACGGCGGAACGCTCATCGCCGGGCTCATCGCGACCGTACGGAAGGTACGACTGATGCGTCAGCGGCAGCGCCGCATGCTGCTCGCCGCGCAGACGGCACGCCCCTCCTCGCGGGGACCGCGCCGCCCGCGGCGGTGAGCAGCTCAGAGGGCCGCCGGACAGGCCCCTAGCGGCCCGCGGCCGCCATCGCCGCGCCCACGATGCCCGCATTGTTCTGCAGCTCCGCCGGCACCATCTCGGCCCGTACGTGCTCGATCAGGGGCAGGAACTTGTCGGCCTTGCGGCTGACCCCGCCGCCGATGATGAAGAGCTCGGGCGAGAACAGCATCTCCACATGGGCCAGGTACTTCTGCACCCGGTGCGCCCAGTGGTGCCAGCTCAGGTCCTCGTCCTCCTTGGCCTTGGTGGAGGCGTGCTTCTCCGCGTCGTTGCCGTTCAGCTCCAGGTGGCCCAGCTCGGTGTTGGGGACGAGCCGGCCGTCGATGAAGAGGGCACTGCCGATCCCCGTACCGAGCGTCAGCACGATCACGGTGCCCTTGCGGCCCCGGCCCGCGCCGAACGTCATCTCCGCGACGCCGGCCGCGTCCGCGTCGTTCAGCACGGTGACGGGGAGGCTCAGCCGGTCGCCGAGCAGTCCTCGGGCGTCCGTGTCGATCCAGCCCTTGTCGACATTGGCCGCGGTACGGGTGACACCACCGGTGACGACGCCGGGGAAGGTGACGCCCACCGGGCCCGACCAGTCGAAATGGCCGACGACCTCGGCCACGCACTCGACCACGTCCTTGGGCGTGGCCGGGTGCGGCGTCAGTACTTTGTGGCGCTCCTGCGCCAGGTCTCCGCGGTCCAGGTCCACGGGAGCGCCCTTGATCCCGGATCCGCCGATGTCCACGCCGAAGATCTGCATGCAACCCACGGTACGGGCAGGCGGCCCGGCTCACTTCCCGGAACGTGCCAATGCCGGAGGGCTACTTCTCCGAGAGCGCGGCGGCCTCGGCGCGCAGATCGCGGCGGAGCTCCTTGGGCAGTGAGAAGGTGATGGACTCCTCGGCCGCCTTCACGATCTCCACGTCCTCGAAACCGCGCTCGGACAGCCAGGCCAGGACGCCGTCGACCAGCACCTCGGGAACCGACGCCCCGGAGGTGACGCCGACCGTGGAGACACCCTCCAGCCAGGCCTCGTCGATCTCTTCGGCGAAGTCGACCAGATGGGCGTCGTTCGCACCGGCGCCGAGGGCGACCTCGACCAGGCGGACCGAGTTGGAGGAGTTCTTGGAGCCGACGACGATCACGAGGTCGGCGTCCGCGCCCATCTGCTTCACCGCGATCTGGCGGTTCTGCGTGGCGTAGCAGATGTCGTCGCTGGGCGGCGAGATCAGGAGCGGGAACTTCTCCTTGAGCGCACCGACCGTCTCCATCGTCTCGTCGACGGAGAGCGTGGTCTGGGAGAGCCAGACGACCTTCGACGGGTCGCGCACCTCGACGCCGGCGACGTCCTCGGGGCCGTCGACCAGCGTGATGTGGTCGGGGGCCTCGCCGGAGGTGCCGATGACCTCCTCGTGGCCCTCGTGGCCGATCAGGAGGATGTCGAAGTCGTCCTGTGCGAAGCGGACGACTTCCTTGTGGACCTTGGTGACCAGGGGGCAGGTCGCGTCGATCGTGGCGAGCTTCCGCTCGGCCGCCTCCTCGTGCACGGTCGGCGCGACGCCGTGCGCGGAGAACATCACGATCGAGCCCTCGGGGACCTCCGCCGTCTCCTCGACGAAGATCGCGCCCTTCTTCTCCAGGGTCTGTACGACGTACTTGTTGTGAACGATCTCGTGGCGCACGTACACCGGGGAGCCGTACTGCTCCAGGGCCTTCTCCACGGCGATCACGGCACGGTCCACCCCCGCGCAGTAGCCACGGGGAGCGGCGAGCAGGACGCGGCGAGGTGTCGTAGCAGTCATGCGACCCATCGTAAGGCCGAGTCGAACGCGCGGAGGATCAGCCTGGTGGCGAGACTGACGGGACTGATCCGTACGCGACCCAGGGAGGGCTCATGTCGGAGAGCGGCGGCAGCGGAGGCGGCAGCGGCATGGGCGGGGGCGTGGAGGCGGCGACGGGGGCGCACCAGGAGGGCGGGAGGCTGCGGCGGACGCTCGGGTTCCGGGATCTGGTGGTCTACGGGCTGCTGTTCATCGCGCCGATGGCGCCCGTCGGTGTGTTCGGCACGCTCGACGCGAAGTCCGACGGCGCCGTCGCGCTGGTCTATGTCGCGGCGACCGTGGTGATGGCGTTCACGGCGTTCAGCTACGCCCAGATGGTGCGGGTCGCCCCGCTGGCGGGTTCGGTCTTCGCGTACGCGCGCAAGGGGCTCGGGGAGGGGCCGGGGTTCATCGCCGGGTGGATGGCGATGCTCGACTATCTGCTGATCCCGGCGGTCGCCTATCTCTTCTCCGGGATCGCGCTGAATTCGCTGGTGCCGTCGGTGTCGCGGTGGGTGTGGACGGCGCTCGCCGTCGTCGTCACCACGCTGCTCAATCTCTGGGGTGTGCGGGCCGCCGCCCGGGTCGGTTTCGCGGTGCTCGCGATGGAGATCGTGGTGCTGCTGGTGTTCCTGGTGTCGGCGGTGGTGGTGCTCGTACGGGACGGGGCGCAGCGCGGCTGGCTGACTCCGCTCACCGGTGATTCCGGCTTCTCCGCGACGGCGGTGCTGGGGGCGGTGTCGGTGGCCGTGCTGTCGTATCTGGGCTTCGACGCGATCGCCTCGTTCGCGGAGGAGGTGACGGGGGGTTCGGAGAAGGTGGCGCGGGCGCTGCTGTTCTGTCTGGCGCTCGCGGGTGTGCTGTTCGTGGCGCAGGCGTATCTGGCGGCGCTGCTCGAACCGATGACGTCGGCGGAGCTGGCCGCCGATCCGGCCGCGCAGGGGTCGGCGTTCTACGACACGGTGGACTCGGCGGTCGGGAGCTGGCTGCACGATCTGGTGGCGGTCAGCAAGGCGATCGGGGCGGCCTTCGCGGCACTGGCCGGGCAGGCCGCCGCGGGACGGCTGCTCTTCGCGATGGCCAGGGAACGGCGGCTGCCCTCGGTGCTCGCCCGGGTCGACCCGGGGTCCGGGGTGCCGCGGATCGCGATTCTGCTGGCCGCGACGGTGACGCTGGTCGCCGCGGTGTGGGCGGCCCGGCGGGACGACGGGCTCGACCATCTGGTGTCGGTCGTCGACATCGGCGCGCTGACGGCCTTCGTGCTGCTGCACGCGTCGGTGGTCGGCTGGTTCGCCGTGCGCCGGATGGCGGGTCCGCCGAGCTGGTGGCGGCATGTGCTGGTGCCGGTGGTGGGTGCGGGGGTGCTGATCGCGGTGATCGTGGAGGCGAACTGGACCGCCCAGGTGGTCGGGGTGTGCTGGTTCGGGGTGGGGCTGGTGGTGCTGGCGTTGCAGTGGGGGCGGCGGACGGCCTGAGGCGGCGAGGGCGGCGGACGGCCTGAGGCGGCAGCCCTGGCCGGAGTGGCCGTTCTCGTAGCCGCCCGATTGTCGGTGGGGGCGGATACGCTCGCTCGCATGGCTCTCCAAACGTCCGCGGAAGCTCCGCTGCCCGTAGGTGATGTGTCGCGGCTCATCGGGGGCTGGATCGACCGGCTCGGGGCGGTCTGGGTCGAGGGACAGATCACCCAGCTGTCGCGGCGGCCGGGCGCCGGGGTGGTGTTCCTGACGCTGCGCGACCCGTCGCAGGACATCTCGGTGAGCGTGACGTGCTTCCGGCAGGTCTTCGACCGCATCGCGGATGTGGTGACGGAGGGGGCGCGGGTTGTCGTCCTGGCCAAGCCGGAGTGGTACGCGCCGCGCGGGCAGCTGTCCCTGCGGGCCACGGAGATACGGCCGGTCGGCATCGGAGAGCTGCTGGTCCGCCTGGAACAGCTGAAGAAGTCGCTGGCCTCGGAGGGGCTCTTCGCGCTCGACCGGAAGAAGCCGCTGCCGTTCCTGCCGCAGCTGATCGGCCTGGTCTGCGGGCGGGCGTCGGCGGCCGAGCGCGATGTGCTGGAGAACGCCCGGCGACGGTGGCCCGCGGTGCGCTTCGAGGTGCGCAACGCGGCGGTGCAGGGTGTGCACGCGGTGAATCAGGTGGTCCAGGCGGTGAAGGAGCTGGACGACCTGCCGGACGTCGACGTGATCGTCGTGGCGCGCGGCGGCGGCAGTGTGGAGGACCTGCTGCCGTTCTCGGACGAGCAGCTGATCCGGACGGTGGCCGCGTGCCGTACGCCGGTGGTGTCGGCGATCGGCCATGAGCCGGACTCCCCGCTGCTCGACCTGGTCGCGGACCTGCGCGCCTCCACGCCGACGGACGCAGCGAAGAAGATCGTGCCGGACGTGGGCGAGGAGCTGGACCGGGTGCGGCAGCTGCGCGACCGTGCGCTGCGGACGGTACGGGGACTGCTGGACCGGGAGGAGCGGGGGCTGGCGCACGCCCTGGGCCGGCCGTCGATGGAGCGTCCCCAGCGGATGGTGGACGAGCGCGCGTCGGAGATCGACGCGCTGGTCGGGCGGAGCCGGCGGGTGCTGGGTCATCTGCTGGACCGGGCGGACTCGGAGCTCGCCCACACCCGGGCGCGGGTGGTCGCGTTGTCGCCGGCGGCGACGCTGGAGCGCGGGTACGCGGTGCTGCAGCGGGCGGACGGCCATGTCGTGCGGGCTCCCGAGGATGCGGGGGCGCCGGGTGATGTACTCCGGGCGCGGGTTTCGGGGGGCGAGTTCGCCGTACGGGTCAGCGAGTGATCGCCCCCGAGGACGCACCCGCAGGTATGGACGGACGAGGTCACAGGCCCCCGGTGGGCCGGAACGTAGGGTGGGACGCATGACGGACGACGCGACTACGGCGGCTGGTGCCACGGGCACGCTCGGCTACGAGCAGGCCCGCGACGAGCTGATCGAGGTGGTGCGCCGCCTGGAGGCGGGCGGTACGACACTGGAGGAGTCCCTCGCGCTCTGGGAGCGGGGCGAGGAGCTGGCGAAGGTGTGCCGGCACTGGCTGGAAGGCGCGCGCGCCCGGCTGGACGCGGCCCTGGCGGGCCCGGCCGACCCCGAGGAGAGCGGCAGCGGCACGGCAGCCGACAACGGCTGAGACCGCTGTGGGGGGATCGCTGTGGGGGATCGCTGTGGAACGGATCACCCACTCCAGTTTTAGTTGAACATTAACCTACCTCTCCGTTACCGTGGTCCGCGTCGCTCGATCCACGTGTACGTCCGGAAGGTAATACGCACGATGCCCCTCGCTCTTGACCCCGCCGCCCAGGACCTCCTCTTCCGTGAGGCCCGCAGCGCCAACACCTTCTCCGACGAGCCGGTGACCGAGGAGCAGGTCCAGGCGATCTACGACCTGATCAAGTACGGACCCACCGCGTTCAACCAGTCGCCGCTGCGCGTCATCCTGGTCCGCTCCGACGACGCCCGCGCGCGCCTCGTGAAGCACATGGCCGAGGGCAACCAGCCGAAGACCTCGACCGCCCCGCTGGTCGCGATCCTGGCCACCGACAACGAGTTCCACGAGGAGCTCCCGGCCCTGATGCCGCACTTCCCGCAGGCCAAGGACACGTTCTTCTCCGAGCGCCCGGTCCGCGAGTCGACCGCCGCACTGAACGGCGCGCTGCAGGCCGCCTACTTCATCATCGGCGTCCGCGCCGCCGGCCTGGCCGCGGGCCCGATGACCGGCTACGACGCCGCGGGCATCGAGAAGGAGTTCCTGGACGGCGACCACAACGTGCTGATGGTCGTCAACATCGGCAAGCCGGGCGAGGACGCCTGGTTCCCGCGTCTGCCGCGCCTCGCCTACGACGAGGTCATCACGACCGTCTGACCGTCGCCGCGCGTACGGCGTACCGCGTACCGCGTACACGGAGAAGGCCCTGGAGCACTCGGTGCTCCAGGGCCTTCTCCGTACGTCTCGGCGGCGTCAGGACGACTTGAGCGCCGCGGCCATCTCCGCGAGCCGCTCCGGCGAGGCGGAACCCGTGACCACCGTGGTCGAGCCCTTGTCGTGGCGCACGAGGGCGTCGTACTTCGAACCCTCCCAGTGCTGCCAGGTCTCGCCCGCGACCTGCCGCGTACGCCCGGTGTCCCTGGCGTCCCGGCTGACCTCGGTGACGTACTTCTTCGCCGGGGACGTGGACTGCTCCACCGCGACGTACTTGCCCTCCGGGTCGAGGAAGCCCAGGTGCCAGCTGTCGCCCGCCTTGCGGTCGTAGCTGACCGAGGTCGGCTTCCACTTCTCGGTCAGTCCGTCGGGGGCGGCCACGGGGTACGGCGCCGCGCGCCGGGCCGTCAGGAGCTCCACCCGGTAGTCGACCGCCTTGACCGGGTTGGCGTTCTCGTCGTGCGGAACGAAGATGTAAACAACCCCTGCCGCAGCGGAGACGACCGCCATCGACAGGAACATGTCCCGCACCGTCTGCTTGCCTCGCTTGCTAGCCACGGGTCCATGGTCGCATTAGGCCCGATGGGCCCGACCCGGGGGCAGCCGCTCATAAGTGACCCGGTCTGCTCATTTTGTCGACCTGACGATAGAGTCGCAGCACCCTCTTCCGGTCGTCGCCGTACAGAAAGGTGCGCTCCGATGTCCGAGCATCATCTGCCGTCTCAGCTCGAGGTCTCCCCCGAGGCCCCCGACCGCAACCTCGCCCTGGAGCTGGTCCGGGTCACCGAGGCCGCCGCCATGGCGGCGGGGCGCTGGGTGGGCCGCGGCGACAAGATCGGCGCCGACGGCGCCGCCGTGAAGGCCATGCGGACCCTCGTCTCCACCGTCTCGATGAACGGCGTCGTCGTCATCGGCGAGGGCGAGAAGGACGAAGCCCCCATGCTGTTCAACGGCGAGCGCGTCGGCGACGGCACCGGCCCCGAGGTCGACATCGCCGTGGACCCGATCGACGGCACGACCCTGAACGCCAAGGGCATGCCGAACGCGATCGCCGTGCTGGCCGCCGCGGACCGCGGCGCCATGTTCGACCCGTCGGCCGTCTTCTACATGGACAAGCTGGTCACCGGCCCCGAGGCCGCCGACTTCGTCGACATCAACGCCCCCGTCTCGGTGAACATCCGCCGTGTCGCGAAGGCGAAGAACTCCGCCCCCGAGGACGTCACCGTCGTGGTCCTCGACCGCCCGCGCCACGAGGGCATCGTCAAGGAGATCCGCGAGACCGGCGCCCGGATCAAATTCATCTCCGACGGCGATGTCGCCGGCTCCATCATGGCCGCCCGCGAAGGGACCGGCGTCGACCTGCTGATGGGCATCGGCGGCACCCCCGAGGGCATCATCTCGGCCTGCGCCATAAAGTGCCTCGGCGGTGTCATCCAGGGCAAGCTCTGGCCCAAGGACGAGGCCGAGCGGCAGCGCGCGCTGGACGCCGGGCACGACCTGGACCGGGTGCTGTCCACCGACGACCTGGTCAGCGGCGACAACGTGTTCTTCGTCGCGACCGGCATCACGGACGGTGAGCTGATGCGCGGCGTGCGGTACCGCGCGGAGACGGCGACCACCGAGTCGATCGTCATGCGGTCCAAGTCCGGCACCATCCGGAAGATCGATTCCACGCACCGGCTCTCGAAGCTGCGCGCCTACAGCGCGATCGACTTCGACCGCGCGAAGTAGGTCCGGAAGCCGAAGAAGCGGCTCCGCAAGCAGCACGCGAAGAGGCGCCCCCCATGTGCGGTGGGGGCGCCTCTTCGCGTAGCCGTCGACGAGGCAGTGCGCGCGGATGCGGGCCGTACCGACCCGGGCCCGGACCCGGACCGACCGAGGCCGGTCAGCCCGCCGCGGCGATGCGGCCCGTCGCGCCGGAGGCCGCGGACGAGGCCTTGCGCTCCATCTCGCGCCGTCTGCGACGGGCGAGCACCACACGGCGTTCGGCGGCGGTTAACCCGCCCCACACCCCGTACGGCTCCGGCTGTATGAGCGCGTGTTCCTGGCATTCGATCATCACCGGGCAGCGCGCGCAGACCCGCTTCGCGGACTCCTCGCGCGCGAGTCTGGCAGCAGTCGGCTCCTTCGACGGGGCGAAGAACAGCCCGGCTTCGTCCCGGCGGCACACCGCCTCCGAATGCCAGGGGCCGGCCTGGTCCTCCCGCGCGGGGGCGCGCTGGGGAGGGACGGCGGCGACCTGCAGGGGCTGATGCGGCAGTTGCAGCACGGTCTACTCCTGACGACGGCTTCGCGAGCGAGAGACGATGCAACATTCCCTACCCGCTGTGCGCACGCCCATGCACTGAGTGGCCCTCGGTTCCGGGGTGCGGAATTGCGGTCGACCAGGAATTTGGCTTGTTCTCGAAGAGTCCGGTGGAGTGCGCCGTTCCTATCCGAGGTATTTGCGCAGCCGGTCCTGGAGATCCGCGATGAACTTCCCGCGCTTGGGCTTCGCCTCGACGCTGCCGAACACGGAATAGCCGTTGACGACTACCACCGGTGCTTCGGGGTCAGCGGATTCCAGTGTGGCGACTTCGAAATTGCCGAAGACACCCGTGCCGCTGCCGCGCAGCGAGATGTTCTCGGGGACCTTGACGTCGACACTCCCGAAGATGGACGTCGCGTTGATGACCGTGAGTCTCTGACCGAAAAGCGCCTCGGTCAGATCGACCTCCACGCTGCCGAAGAGCGCGAAGGCGTTCGTACGGCTGCCGACCCGCCAGCGGCCCTTGCGGGTCGAGCTGCTGAAGATCGCCACCAGGTTGTCGGCGGGGCCCGTGGGGCTCTCGTGGCCGTAGGCGCCGGGTGCGGCGGCCGAGCGGGCGGCACCCGCCGGGGCGGGCAGGTCCCGTACCAGCGGTTCCAGCTCACCGACCGTCTTGGCGCGGTATACCGCGTCGACCCGCTCGGCGTGCTCGTCGGCGGTGAGCCGGCCCTCGGCCATGGCTTCCCGCAGGATGTCCGCGATCCGGTCGCGGTCCGCGTCGGAGGCGCGGATACCGGCCGGTTCCACCGGGGCCACTGGCTGCTGAGGCTGCTTTTCGAGGTCCACCGACCCAGCGTACCCAAACGCGATAGATCGCGACTAGCCCTTGCTCCGCCCCCGCCGTGTCGACCGTCCCTGCCCCTGGGCGGTCGAACTGAGCCTTACCTCACAGCTTCGGTACCCGACCGGGGTTCTACCCTGGTGGGTGCGCTGCCCAAGGGAGGTCAGCCGCTGTCTGCCGAGTGAGGAATGGCCGTAATGCCAGAGTTTGCGTACTCCGATCTGCTCCCCCTGGGAGAGGACACCACGCCGTACCGTCTGGTGACCTCCGAGGGTGTCTCCACCTTCGAGGCCGACGGTCGTACGTTCCTCAAGGTCGCTCCTCAGGCGCTGCGCACCCTGGCCGCCGAGGCCATGCACGACATTTCGCACTATCTGCGCCCCGCCCACCTGGCGCAGCTGCGGCGGATCGTGGACGACCCCGAGGCGTCGTCCAACGACAAGTTCGTCGCGCTCGACCTGCTGAAGAACGCGAACATCGCCGCGGCCGGTGTGCTGCCGATGTGCCAGGACACCGGCACCGCGATCGTCATGGGCAAGCGCGGGCAGAACGTGCTCACCGAGGGCGGTGACGAGGAGGCGCTGTCGCACGGCATTTTCGACGCCTACACCAAGCTCAACCTCCGCTATTCGCAGATGGCTCCGCTCACCATGTGGGAGGAGAAGAACACCGGCTCGAACCTGCCCGCCCAGATCGAGCTGTACGCCACCGACGGCGGCACGTACAAGTTCCTCTTCATGGCGAAGGGCGGCGGCTCGGCCAACAAGTCGTTCCTCTTCCAGGAGACGAAGGCCGTGCTGAACGAGGCCTCCATGATGAAGTTCCTGGAGGAGAAGATCCGTTCGCTGGGCACGGCCGCCTGCCCGCCGTACCACCTGGCGATCGTCGTCGGCGGTACGTCGGCCGAGTTCGCGCTCAAGACCGCGAAGTACGCCTCCGCGCACTACCTGGACGAGCTGCCCGCCGAGGGCTCCCCCACCGGCCACGGCTTCCGGGACAAGGAGCTGGAGGAGAAGGTCTTCGAGCTGACGCAGAAGATCGGCATCGGCGCCCAGTTCGGCGGCAAGTACTTCTGCCACGACGTGCGCGTCGTCCGCCTCCCCCGCCACGGCGCCTCGCTGCCCGTGGCGATCGCCGTGTCCTGCTCGGCGGACCGCCAGGCCACCGCGAAGATCACCGCCGAGGGCGTCTTCCTGGAGCAGCTGGAGAAGGACCCGGCCCGCTTCCTCCCGGACACCACCGACGAGCACCTCGACGAGGCGGGTGACGTCGTGAAGATCGACCTCAACCGGCCGATGGACGACATCCTCGCCGAGCTGACCAAGTACCCGGTCAAGACCCGGCTCTCGCTGACCGGCCCGCTGGTCGTGGCCCGCGACATCGCGCACGCCAAGATCAAGGAGCGGCTGGACGCGGGCGAGGAGATGCCGCAGTACCTGAAGGACCACCCGGTCTACTACGCGGGCCCGGCGAAGACGCCCGAGGGGTACGCCTCCGGCTCCTTCGGCCCGACGACGGCCGGCCGCATGGACAGCTACGTCGCGCAGTTCCAGGCGGCGGGCGGCTCCAAGGTGATGCTCGCCAAGGGCAACCGGTCCAAGCAGGTCACCGACGCGTGCGACGCGCACGGCGGTTTCTACCTCGGCTCGATCGGCGGCCCGGCGGCCCGGCTCGCGCAGGACTGCATCAAGAAGGTTGAGGTCGTCGAGTACGAGGAGCTCGGCATGGAAGCCGTCTGGCGGATCGAGGTCGAGGACTTCCCCGCGTTCATCGTCGTCGACGACAAGGGCAACGACTTCTTCACCGAGCCCGCCCCGGCACCGACGTTCACCAGCATTCCGGTGCGGGGCCCGGGTCTCGCCTGACGCACCGCCCCGTACGGGGCACACATGACGTCACGGCCCCGCGGGGCGTTCCGGCCGATGAGACGACGGCCGGGGCGTCCGCGCGGGGCCTTCTCACGCCTCCAGCAGGCCCGATGTCGCGACCAGATAGCCGAGTTGGGCCCCGTCGAAAATCTCGGGTTCGGCGTCGGCATGATCCTGGTCGCGGCGGCACTCGACAGCTACGGCCCGCTGACCGTCGTCGCCTGGTCGCACGGGGCGGCCATCGTGGTCGCCGTGGTGTTCCTGATCAGGGTGTCCGGGACGCGTGGGCGGACCGGTGTCCCCGCTCCCCGCTCCGGCGCCGATCGCGGCGGACCGGTGCGGTGAGGACTCGCGGGATTCACGTACGACGTTATTCGGCCAATCTCGGGGCGATCAGCGAGGGACCGGGTACCCGCCGCGCCGTCCCGCACGCTCCCGGCACCGGCCCCCGCCCGTCCCGGAGCCGGCCATCGGTGCGGCCGGTCCGGCACCGCCGCTTTCGCGCAGCGGGCCGCGCCGCGGACTTGCGCCGTACCCGGCCGCTTTGGTGGGTTGTCGGACGTTCCCGAACCACGCCCCGGGCCGGGCCGCACCACCCCCAGCGGCCCGGTGCGGTTCCTCCACCCTCACCGTCGAATCATCGGAAAGGCGGACGCCGAATGACGCCGCTTCCCCACCGCAGCCACAGCGACGACCTGCTGTCCTTCATCAGCACCAGCCCTTCCCCGTACCACGCGGTGGCCAGTGCCGCCGAGCGCCTGGAGAAGGCCGGCTTCCGTGAACTGCGGGGCACGGACGACTGGACGGGCACGACCGGGGGCAGCTTCGTCGCCCGCGGTGGTGCGCTGATCGCCTGGTACGTCCCCGAGGGGGCCCCGGCGCACACCCCCTTCCGGATCGTCGGCGCACACACCGATTCCCCGAATCTGCGGGTCAAGCCCGCTCCCGACACCGCCTCGGCGGGCTGGCGGCAGATCGGTGTGGAGATCTACGGCGGCGTTCCGCTGAACACCTGGCTCGACCGCGATCTCGGCATCTCCGGGCGGCTCGCACTGCGCGCCCCTGGCGGCGGCGTCGGGTCCCGGCTCGTCCAGATCGACGAACCCCTGTTGCGGGTGCCCCAGTTGGCCATCCATCTGGACCGTACGGTCAACGAGGCGCTCGCGCTCGACCGGCAGCACCACCTCGCCCCGGTGTGGGCGCTCGGAGCACGCGAGGAGGGGGCGCTGCTGCGCCGGGTCGCGGCGGCCGCCGAGGTGGACCCGGACGAGGTGCTCGGCTGGGACCTGATGCTCCATGACATCCAGCCGCCCGGATATCTGGGCGCGGACCGGGAGTTCGTGGTGTCGGCGCGGCTGGACAACCTGGTCTCGGTGCACGCGGGCGTCACGGCCCTGACGGGTGCGGCGACCGCGGCCGACGAGCCCGCGTACATCCCCGTGCTGGCCGCCTTCGACCACGAGGAGGTCGGCAGCGGTTCGGAGACGGGTGCGCAGGGGCCGCTGCTGGAACGGGTCCTGAGCCGCTCGGTCACCGCACGCGGCGGCAGTCCGGAGGACTGGTCGCGAGCCCTGTCCGGTGCCTTCTGCGTCTCCGCCGACATGGCCCACGCGGTGCACCCCAACTACGCGGAGCGGCACGACCCTGATCACCGTCCGCTGCCGAACGGCGGCCCCACGCTCAAGGTCAACGTCAACCAGCGGTACGCCACCGACAGCACCGGCATGGCGGTGTTCGCGGCGGCGTGCGAGCGGGCGGGCGTGCCGTGGCAGCCGTTCGTCTCCAACAACGCGATGCCGTGCGGTACGTCGATCGGCCCGCTCACCGCGGCCCGGCTGGGTG
The DNA here is from genome assembly GCF_035918155.1 of Streptomyces sp. NBC_01591. Lineage (NCBI taxonomy): Bacteria > Bacillati > Actinomycetota > Actinomycetes > Kitasatosporales > Streptomycetaceae > Streptomyces > Streptomyces sp. NBC_01591. Next base: position 5,575,750 of record NZ_CP109327.1, on the reverse strand, counting down.
TGGCGACGGTCGACGTGGGGGTGCCGGGGCTGTCCATGCACTCGGCGCGCGAGCTGTGCGGGGTCGAGGACCCCGGTCATCTGGCCGCCGCGCTCGGTGCGTTCGTGACGTCCGGCTGATCCGCCGAACGGCCCGAAGGGGCGGAGCGGCCCCGGCCGCCCCGCCCCTTCTTCACGCACTCGTGGAGTGGTTCCCGCTACACGAACCGCTGCTGCGCGCTGCCGTCGCAGCTCTGGAGCTTCAGCGGGTCCGTCGCCGCCGCCAGCGTCAGGCACAGTCCGGTCGAGGCCGCCGGGCGCAAGGTGCCCGACTGCTTCACGAACTGCTGGTTGGCCGCGCCCGAGCAGTTGTACACGACGGCCGTGGCGCCCGCCTTGTAGTCGGCGCCCGGCACGTCCAGGCACCGGTCGTGGCTCAGCTCCGTACGGAGGGTCTTCGTGCCGGAGTCGTACCACCAGCCCTGGTTGCGGCCGCCGTGGCAGTCCCAGCCGCCGATCTTCGTGTCATTGCGGGTCACCGAGCCGGGGACGTCCACACAGGTGCCCGTCGCCTCGTTCTTCAGGGGCTTGAAGGCGTCGTCCCACGCCCCGGCCTGCAGGACCGGCTCTCCGGTGCTCGCCGGGTCGGCGCAGCTCGCCCGGCGCAGGTCCGAGTTGTAGATCTGGGTCAGGCAGGACGCGAAGGCGCCGTGGCCCCTCTCGTTCGGGTGGTAGGACTGCCGCAGGGAGTTGGAGTCCGGCGGGAAGTGCCCGAGGTCGATGTAGAGCCCGCGGGCCCAGGTGTTCTCGCTGCAGACCTCGTGGCCGTGGAAGAGCCGGGAGTTGTCGAGGTAGACGGCCCCGGTGTCGGTGGCGACCTTGCGCATGCCGCGCTCGAAGGCGGGGACGGCCACGTTGCGGCCCCAGGACGCGTCGGAGTCGTACCCGGCACAGCCGCCGGGAAGCTTCCCGGGGAAGCTCGGGTTGTCGTAGAAGTCCGGGCCGATGGGGCTCGGGTAGCCCATGACCACGAGCTTGTAGTCGCTGTCGCCGTACCCGGCGCCGGACATGACGGTCTTCAGGTCGCGCACCGTCTTCTCGACCTTGGGGACGAGTCCGTCGACGCGCGCCTGCCAGCCGCCCTCGTACTTGGGCTGGCAGACGCCCTGGGAGAGCACCCAGCGCGTGACGCAGTCCGTCATGACCGGGCCGAACTGGAGGTCGTCGTTGGCACCCGCGACGAGCACGACCATCTTGATGCGGGTGTTGCGGGCCTTGATGGCGAGGTTGTCGCTCTGCACCAGCTCGTCGGAGTACTGCTTCGAGCCGCCGATCACGATGTTGCCGGTGTACGCGCCGGAGCAGGAGACGTTGTACGTGACGTCCGCCGGGATACTGGTGCGGTGGATGGCGGAGTCGGGCGAGCGGTGGCACCAGTTGTCGGGGCCGTTGGTGCCGGCCTCGTACGTGCCGACGCCCTCGCCCGAGATCTCGCTGTCGCCGAGCGAGATCAGCCCCGTCTTGCGGTCCGCGAGCGGCCGCTCGGCCGGGTCGCCGTACAGCTTGGTGGCTTCCGCCGCGCGGATGGCCTCCAGTTCGGGCGACAGGGGGGTGGATGCGGTAGTGCTGGAACCGGACCGGTCCGTCGCGCCGGCCGGTCCGGCGGCTACGGTCATGCCGCCGATCGCCGCCGCCATGGCCGCGGCGGCCGCGACCGTACCGCGAAGTCTGTGCCTGGTGCGCCTCATTGCGCCTCCCCGGGTTTTGGTTACCCCCGGTATTTACTGGTCGGTAGGCGACTTGGGAATAGACAGAACGAGACAAGTGCTCAACTTTTTCAGGAGGTTGAACGAGATGGACGACTCACAGGCAGGCGCGCAGGCCCTCGCGGGCGGCGCGGATTTCCGCATCGAGCACGATTCGATGGGCGAGGTGAGGGTGCCCGCGGATGCCAAGTGGCGGGCCCAGACGCAGCGCGCGGTGGAGAACTTCCCGGTCTCCGGCCAGCGCCTGGAGCGGGCCCACATCGAGGCCCTGGCCAGGATCAAGGCAGCCGCCGCCAAGGTGAACGCCGAGCTGAAGGTGCTCGACCCGGACATCGCCGCGGCCATCCAGGAGGCCGCCGCCGAGGTCGCCGAGGGGCGCTGGGACGACCAGTTCCCGGTCGACGTCTTCCAGACCGGGTCGGGCACCTCGTCCAACATGAACACCAATGAGGTGCTGGCCACCCTCGCCACCGAGCACCTGGGCCGCGAGGTCCATCCGAACGACCATGTCAACGCCTCGCAGTCGTCCAACGACGTCTTCCCGTCCTCCATCCACATCGCCGCGACGGCGGCCGTCACCGGCGAGCTGATCCCGGCGCTGGACCATCTGGCGACCGCCCTGGAGCGCAAGTCCGCCGAGTTCGCGACGGTCGTGAAGTCGGGGCGTACGCATCTGATGGACGCCACGCCCGTCACCCTCGGCCAGGAGTTCGGCGGCTACGCGGCACAGGTCAGGTACGGCATCGAGCGGCTGCGCGCCTCCCTCCCCCGCCTCGCCGAGCTGCCCCTGGGCGGCACGGCCGTCGGCACCGGCATCAACACGCCGCCCGGCTTCTCCGCCGCCGTCATCGCCGAGGTCGCCCGCGCCACCGGGCTGCCGCTGGCGGAGGCCAGGGACCACTTCGAGGCGCAGGGCGCGCGGGACGGGCTCGTGGAGACCTCGGGCCAGCTCCGTACCATCGCCGTCTCGCTCACCAAGATCTCCAACGATCTGCGCTGGATGGCGTCCGGACCGCGCACCGGACTGGCCGAGATCAACCTCCCCGACCTCCAGCCGGGCTCGTCGATCATGCCGGGGAAGGTGAACCCGGTCATTCCCGAGGCCGTGCTGATGGTCGCCGCCCAGGTGACGGGGAACGACGCGACGGTCGCCACGGCGGGCGCGGCGGGCAACTTCGAGCTGAACGTGATGCTTCCGGTCATCGCGAAGAACCTGCTGGAATCGGTACGGCTGCTGGCCAACGTCTCCCGGCTGCTCGCGGACCGTACGGTCGACGGGATCACGGCGAACGTCGAGCGGGCCAGGGAGTACGCCGAGTCCTCGCCGTCCGTCGTCACCCCGCTGAACAAGTACATCGGCTACGAGGAGGCGGCGAAGGTCGCCAAGAGGTCCCTCGCGGAACGCCGGACCATTCGTGAGGTGGTGCTGGACTCGGGGTATGTCGAGCGCGGCGACCTCACCGTGGAACAGCTCGACGAGACACTCGACGTGTTGCGCATGACCCACCCGTGACGCCGCCCCCCGGATTGCCGGACGCTCTAGGATCCGTCCATGGCAGGTACCGGAGACATCGAGCACTGGGCGCCGGGTGATCAGATCCTGTGGCGCTACCGCCGCAACGGCGCGCCGGCCGGGTCCGGGGCGCCGGAGCGCGCCCCGGACCCGTTCCACATCTGCCGCCCCGTCACCGTCGTCCAGGACACCGACGACCTGCTCGCGGTGTGGGTGGCGCCCGGCACCGAGTGCGTGAAGCCGGTGCTGGCGAACGGCAAGGACGTGCACGCCGAGCCGCTCGCCACCCGCTACACCGCCCCGCGCACCACCGCCCGCTCCCCCTGGCTGGGAAACGGTGTGCTGAAGCTCGCCCGGCCCGGTGACCCCTGGTCGGTCTGGCTGTTCTGGGAGCCGGTCTGGCAGTTCCGCAGCTGGTACGTGAATCTGGAGGAACCGCACACCCGCTGGCAGTACGGTGTCGATTCCGAGGATCACTTTCTCGACATCTCCGTCTACCCGGACCGCAGTTGGGTCTGGCGCGACAAGGACGAATTCGCCATGGCGCAGCAGGCCGGTCTGATGGCCCCGCGGACCGCGCGGCGGGTCCGGGAGGCGGGCCGTGCGGCCGTCGAACTGATCCAGGACTGGGGGGCTCCGTTCCGGGACGGCTGGGAGAACTGGCGGCCCGATCCACAATGGCGCGTTCCCGCGCTTCCGGATGACTGGGACCGCACCCCCTCGTATACGCCGTCGTGAGACCCTTGATGCACCCCAGGGGGACAAACGTAGGATCGTCCTCCGGAGGGCCGCTCCACCCCAACCGGGAGGTGCGGCAGCGCACCTGACCACAAGTCACCGCACGAGCACCGCGCACTGCATGAGCTGTATGAGCCACATCAGTCGTATGAATCGTATGAACCACTACGAGGGGGTGGAGACGTGCTCGCTGTTGCCCGCTCCGTCGCCGGAAACGTTGTCACCGAACCACCCCGCAAGCATCCGGTTTCAGCCCCTCGTTCCGGGGCATCCGGTGACAGCCGTTGTTATCGCCGCTCTTGCCGGGGCACAGTAACGCCCCACGAGGTGATTGCCTCATACAACCGGCCCGGACGGACGGAACCCCACGCGTGACGGAGCACCCCACCTCCCACGAAGGCCGGCAGCCTCTCGCCGCCCGGTCGCAGGAACGCACCCGGCCGCGGCAGCAGGACGCCGCGCCGGCCGCCTCCCCTGCCACCGCCGCGATCCCCAACCCGGCCGCGGCGCCGGGGGCCGGCCCTGCGGCGAGCCCCGGCCCCGCAGGACTCGACCCACAGGCCGCGGTCCGTCGCGAGGGCGACCGGCTGCGTTTCGTCGGGGCCGCGACCCGGCGGATCGCCCGCGGCATAGACCTGGACGAGATCGTGCTGGGCCTGTGCCGGGCCAGCGTGCCGACGTTCTCCGACGCCATACTGGTCTACCTCCGCGACCCGCTCCCGGTCGGCGACGAGCGGCCGGTCTCCCCCTTCGTGCTGCGGCTGCGCCGGTCCGACCGGCTGCGGCTGAGCGAGGAGGAGACGGAGGGCTCGTCGGACACCGAACGCCTGCGGCTGCCCGTCATCGATCCGCACGGCGATCTGACGCCCGCGGCCGAGCTGTGCGAGGTCCGTTCGGGCGGCGCGCTGGCCGAGGTGCTGCGCGGCGTGCGGCCGGTCTTCGGGGACTCCGCGGCGGCCCGCGCCGCGCTGCCCGAGCTGCTCGGCGCCGGCCGGACCGTACCCACCGGACACCGCGCGATCCTCGCCCCGCTGCGCGGACGGCGGCGGGTGATCGGCGCCGCCGTCTTCCTGCGCGGGACGGAACGGCCGCCCTTCGAGTCCAACGACCTGCTGGTCGCGGCCCAACTGGCGACGCACACCGCGCTCGGCATCGACAAGGCCGTGCTGTACGGACGCGAGGCGTACATCGCCGACGAGCTCCAGCGCACCATGCTGCCCGACTCGCTGCCGCAGCCGACCGGCGTCCGGCTCGCCTCCCGCTATCTGCCGGCCGCCGAGACGGCCCGGGTCGGCGGCGACTGGTACGACGCGATCCCGCTGCCCGGAAGCAGGGTGGCCCTGGTCGTCGGTGACGTCATGGGCCACTCCATGACGTCCGCGGCGATCATGGGCCAGCTGCGCACCACAGCGCAGACCCTGGCTCAGCTCGACCTGCCGCCGCAGGAGGTGCTGCACCACCTCGACGAGCAGGCGCAGCGGCTGGGCAGCGACCGCATGGCGACCTGCCTCTACGCGGTGTACGACCCCGTCGCGCACCGGATCACCATCGCCAACGCCGGGCATCCGCCGCCCGTCCTGCTCCATCTGGGCGGCCGCGCAGAGGTGCTGCGGGTGCCGCCGGGCGCCCCGATCGGTGTCGGCGGGGTGGACTTCGAGGCCGTCGAGCTGGACGCGCCCGCGGGCGCCACGCTGCTGCTGTACACCGACGGTCTGGTGGAGTCCCGGCTCCGGGACGTCTGGACCGGGATCGAGCAGCTGCGCGAACGGCTCGCCGCCACCGCCCGGCTGACCGGCCCGGACCACTCGCCGCCGCTGGAGGCGCTCTGCGACGACGTCCTGGACATGCTCGGCCCGGGCGACCGGGACGACGACATCGCGCTGCTCGCCGCCCGGTTCGACGGGATCGCGCCGAGCGATGTCGCGTACTGGCACCTGGAACCGGAGGAGACCGCTCCGGGCCGGGCCCGCAGGCTGGCCCGCCGCGCGCTCAGCCGCTGGGGTCTCGACGATCTCTCCGACTCGGTGGAGCTGCTGGTCAGCGAGGTGGTGACCAATGCGGTGCGCTATGCGGAGCGGCCGGTGACGCTGCGGCTGCTGCGCACCGACATCCTGCGCTGCGAGGTCGGCGACGACTCCCCGCAGCTGCCCCGGCAGCGCCGGGCGCGTGACATGGACGAGGGCGGTCGCGGCCTGTTCCTGGTGAACCGACTGGCCAGGCGGTGGGGGGCGACGCGTCTTTCGACCGGCAAGGTGGTCTGGTTCGAGATGCCGACCCGGGGCCAGTAGAAGGGCGGGCGAAGGGCTCGGCGGAAGGGTACGGAACGGGCGCGGGGCAGAGCCCTGTACGCACGGTAGCGAAATGTTGCCGACCTCCTGTCGGCGGGTTTGACTTCAGTCGTGACCGAGACGACCTGACCGAAAACCCCACCGACGGGAGGACGCTCGTGTCCGAGGAATCAAAGACCAGGAACACCCCCTACACCACGAACAACGCCGGAATCCCGGTGGAGAGCGATGAACACTCGCTCACTGTCGGAGCCGACGGACCGATCCTGCTCCAGGACCACTACCTCATCGAGAAGATGGCCCAGTTCAACCGTGAACGGGTCCCGGAGCGAGTGGTCCACGCCAAGGGATCCGGCGCGTACGGCACCTTCAAGGTGACCAATGACGTCAGCCAGTTCACCAAGGCCGACCTGTTCCAGCCGGGCAAGCAGACCGCCATGCTCGCCCGCTTCTCCACGGTCGCAGGCGAGCAGGGCTCCCCGGACACCTGGCGGGACCCCCGCGGGTTCGCCCTGAAGTTCTACACGGAGCAGGGCAACTACGACATGGTCGGCAACAACACGCCGATCTTCTTCGTACGTGACCCGATGAAGTTCCAGGACTTCATCCGCTCGCAGAAGCGCCGCCCGGACAGCGCGGTGCGCGACCACGACATGCAGTGGGACTTCTGGTCCCTGTCCCCCGAGTCCGCGCACATGGTGACGTGGCTGATGGGCGACCGGGGCATCCCGAAGACGTACCGCAACATGAACGGCTACAGCTCGCACACCTATATGTGGGTGAACGCGGGCGGCGAGCGGTTCTGGGTGAAGTACCGCTTCAAGACCGACCAGGGCATCGACTTCTACACGCAGGACGAGGCCGACCGGATGGCCGGTGTGGACGGCGACGTCCACCGCCGCGACCTGTTCGAGTCGATCAAGCGCGGTGACCACCCGAGCTGGACGCTGTACGTCCAGGTCATGCCGTTCGACGACGCTCCGGACTACCGGTTCAACCCGTTCGACCTCACGAAGGTGTGGCCGCACGCCGACTACCCGGAGATCGAAGTCGGCCGGATGACGCTGAACGAGAACCCGGAGGACTTCTTCGTCCACATCGAGCAGGCGTCCTTCGAGCCGTCGAACCTGGTGCCCGGCATCGGTCCGTCGCCGGACAAGATGCTGCTCGGCCGGCTCTTCTCGTACCCGGACACCCACCGGTACCGGATCGGCCCGAACTACGCGCAGCTGCCCCCGAACCGCCCCCGGTTCGGCCGCAACTCGTACGCGAAGGACGGCCCGATGCGGTACGAGCCGAGCCGTACGGGAGCGGTCTACGCGCCGAACTCCTACGGTGGCCCGGCCGCGGACACCGCGCGCTACGGCGACCCCGCGGGCTGGGCGACGGCGGGCGAGATGGTCCACGAGGCGTACAAGCTGCACAGCGAGGACGACGACTGGGGCCAGGCGGGCACGATGGTGCGCAAGGTCCTCGACGACGCGGCCCGCGAGCGGCTGGTAGGGAACATTTCCGGCCATCTGCTGGACGGTGTGAGCGCCCCGGTCCTGGAGCGCTCGCTGCAGTACTGGCGCAACGTCGACAAGGACCTCGGCGACCGGATCGCCAAGAAGGTCAACGGCGGCTGACACCGCCGCACGCGGTGAACGCATGAGTCAGGGGCGGTGCCGGCCGGCACCGCCCCTGACTCATGCGTTCACCGCGCCGTCAGCCGTTCAATGGCTGACCGGGTTGTTGTCGCTGTCGTTCTGACCGGGGCGCCCGGAGTTCAGTCCGCCGCCCGGCAGGACCGGGGACTGGCTCGGCGGCGGCACCTCCGGCGACTGGCTCGGCGGCACATCGGGCGACTGGCTCGGCGACTGGCTGGGCGAGCCGCTCGGGCTCTGCGACGGCACGTCCGGCGACTGGGACGGAGTCGTTTCGGTGCTCGCCGACTGCGAGGGGGTCGTCGGCGGCGTGGTCGGCACGGTGACCTCGCCGCGCTCGACGTCCTCCAGGTCGAACTGGGCGCTGGAGCCGCCGCCCAGCGCGCCGAGGGTGTAGTCCGCCCAGATCTGCGCCGGGAAGCCGCCACCGTTGGCGCGGCCGGAGTTGGCCGTGCCGGTCAGGCTGACCTGGCCGCCGCCGTCCTTGGGCGATTCGCCGAAGAGCGCGACGACGGTGGTGAGCTCCGGGGTGTAGGCGGCGAACCAGGCCGACTTGTTGTTCTCCGACGTACCCGTCTTGCCCGCCGCCTCGTACGCCGAGGTGTTGGCCGCCCGGCCGGAGCCGGCGTCCACCACGCCGGTCAGGACGGAGGTCACGGTGTCGGCGGACTTGCGGCTGATCACCTGGCTGCCGATGCCCTCGACCGGGTCGACCGTCCGCTCACGGTGCTCGGCCGACTTCACGATGAACGGGGTGACCTTCTTGCCGTGGTTGTCGAGCGTGGCGTACGCGCCCGCCATGTCCCAGGTCGAGGCGTTCATCGTGCCGAGCGTGATGGCGGGGCGCTCGGGGAAGTTCTTGTCCGGTACGCCGAGGGCCAGCGCGGTCTTCTTCACCTCGGGCGGGCCGACGTCGACGACCATCTGCGCGAAGGCCGAGTTGATCGACTTGTTCATCGCGGTCTGCACGGTGACGTCGCCGTAGCTCTGGTCGTCCTCGTTCTCCGGGGCGAACGGGGTGTCGCTGCCCACCACCGGCCGCTTGCTGGTGCCGTCGTAGCGGGTGTTGACGCCGATCAGGTCGCCGCCCTGGGTCTTCGACTCGTTCTCCAGCGCGGAGGCGAGCACCAGCGGCTTGAAGGTCGATGCGGGCTGGTAGTCCTGACGCGTGGCGTTGGAGACGTAGTGCTTGGTGTAGCCCACCCCGCCGTACATCGCGACGACGGCACCGGTCTTCGGGTCCACGGAGGTGGCGCCCGCCTGGACGGTCGCGTCGACCTTGTTGCCCTCGCGGTCCAGCTTGGACTCCAGCTGGCGGTCGACGGACTTCTCCAGCTCCTTCTGCCGCTTCTTGTCGATGTTGAGCGTGAAGGTCCAGCCGCCGGCCTGCCGCATCTCCGCGGTGATGCCCTGCTTCTCCAGCTCGTTGTTGGCCGCCTCGACGAGGTAACCGGTCTGGCCCTCCATGCCCTTGGCGGGCTTGGGCTTGTCCGGGACCTGGAACTTGAGCTTGTCGCGCTCGGCCTGGTCGAGCCAGTCCATCTCGACCATGTTGTCGAGGGTGTAGGCCCAGCGGTCCTTGACCAGCTTCTTGCCGGTGTCCGACGCGGTCGCCCAGTCGTACTGGCTGGGGGCCTGGAGCACGGAGGCCAGGTAGGCGCCCTGGGAGACGTCGAGGTCCTTGGCGTCGACCCCGTAGTAGGCCTGTGCCGCGGCCTGGATGCCGCTCGCGCCCCGCCCGTAGTACGCGGTGTTGATGTACCCGGCGAGGATGAACTCCTTACTCTTCTTGCTGTCGACCTTGAGGGAGATCACCAGCTCCTTGAGCTTCCGGGAGATCGTCGGATCCTGCGTCAGGTAGTAGTTCTTCACGTACTGCTGGGTGATGGTCGAGCCGCCCTGCTTGCCCTTGCCGCTGAGCGTGTTGAGGACGCCTCGGGTGGTGCCCTTCAGGTCGATGCCCTCGTCGTCGTAGAACGTCTTGTTCTCGGCGGCGACGAAGGTGTGCTGCACCTTCAGGGGCACCTCGGCCAGGTCCACGATCTGGCGGTTGACCCCGTCACCGGTCCGGGTCAGCGGCGTCCCGTCGCTGTACTGGTAGACGTTGCTCTGCCGCTCGGCCAGGGCATTGGCCTTCGGGATGTCCACGTACATGTAGAGCGCCACGAAGGCGCCCATGCTCAGCAGGCAGAATCCGAAGAAAGTGCCCAGCATCTTTCGCCAGGTGAAGAGTCTGCGTATGCCGCCGCTCTTCGCGGCCCGCCGCGCTCCGCGCCGCTGGGCTCGTCGCGCATCCGCTCGACCCATCGCTGTGTTGCTCCCGTTTCTCTGCTCGACCAGATCAGCTCAGCCCAGCCAGCTAACACTGTCGGCGAGGACAGAAAGCAAGCGATGCGGTCTTTTGCGGACGTGACAATCAGCACCCGTTCTTAAGGGAACCGACTCATGAAGGGTGCCCAAGGTTGCCGGCGCAGGTAATGTGTAATCACATTGCTAGCACCGAGTCAGTCTTTCGAAACGGGGGATTCCATGCCCGACCACGGCAATCCGCACGATGTGACCACCCTTGCCGCCGATCTCACGCCCGACGCCCCGCAGATGCCCGAACCGCAGGTGAGGGAGGTGACGGCGCACAGCATTCCCGGCGGTCTCGGCCTGCTGCTGACCGTGCTCGGCGTGATCGCCGGCATCGGTCTCGCGATCATCGGCGGCGTCGTCGGCTCGAACGGGAACAACGGCCTGGGCGTCCCGGTCTGCATCTTCGGCATCCTGCTCGTCATCGCCTCGTTCTTCTGCATGACGGGTGTGAAGATGGTCGCACCGGGCGAGGCCCGGGTGATCCAGCTCTTCGGCCGGTACGTCGGCACGATCCGCACCGACGGGCTGCGCTGGATCAACCCGCTCACCAGCAGCCGGAAGATCTCCACCCGGGTCCGCAACCACGAGACCGCGGTTCTCAAGGTCAACGACGCCTACGGCAACCCGATCGAGCTCGCCGCGATCGTCGTCTGGAAGGTCGAGGACACCGCGCAGGCGCTCTTCGAGGTCGACGATTTCCTGGAGTTCGTCGCCACCCAGACCGAGGCGGCCGTCCGGCACATCGCGATCGAGTACCCGTACGACGCCCACGAGGAGGGCGGCCTCTCGCTGCGCGGCAACGCGGAGGAGATCACCGAGAAGCTGGCCGTGGAGCTCACCGCCCGGGTCCAGGCCGCCGGCGTACGGATCATCGAGTCGCGCTTCAGTCATCTCGCGTACGCCCCCGAGATCGCCTCCGCGATGCTCCAGCGCCAGCAGGCCGGCGCGGTGGTCGCGGCCCGGCAGCAGATCGTCGAGGGCGCGGTCGGCATGGTCGAGATGGCGCTCACCCGGATCGCCGAGCAGGACATCGTCGAGCTCGACGCGGAGCGCAAGGCGGCCATGGTCAGCAATCTGATGGTGGTGCTGTGCGGTGACCGCGCGGCGCAGCCGGTCCTGAACACGGGCACTCTTTACCAGTGACCGAACAGACCCCGGCACGCAGGACCCCGCCGCAGCGCAAGCAGATGCTGCTGCGGCTGGATCCCGCGGTGCACGACGCGCTGGCCCGCTGGGCCTCCGACGAGCTGCGCAGCGCGAACGCGCAGATCGAGTTCCTGCTGCGCAGGGCACTGGCGGAGGCGGGCCGCCTGCCGGGCACGGCGCGTCCGATCCCCCGCCGGGGGCGACCCCCGAAGGACGCGTCGGGCCCGCCCGGCGCCTGACCACCGGGGTTCCGGAGGCCGGGGATTCCGGAGGCGGGACCCCCGGAGCCCCCGGTATACACCGGAGGTATACACGCCATGTACAGTGCTCGGCATGTCTATCGGCCACACCCTGCTCGGGCTCCTGGAGTCCGGCCCCCGACACGGCTACGACCTCAAGCGTGCGTTCGACGAGAAGTTCGGCCATGACCGCCCCCTGCACTACGGCCAGGTCTACTCGACCATGTCCCGGCTGCTCAAGAACGGCCTCGTCGAGGTCGACGGCGTCGAGAGCGGCGGCGGCCCGGAACGCAAGCGGTACGCCATCACCGAGGCCGGGATCACCGATGTCAGTGCCTGGCTCGCGCAGCCGGAGAAGCCCGAGCCGTACCTCCAGTCGACGCTCTACACCAAGGTCGTCCTGGCCCTGCTCACCGGCCGCAGCGCCGAGGCCCTGCTGGACACCCAGCGCACCGAGCACCTGCGCCTCATGCGCATCCTCACCGACCGCAAGCGCAAGGGCGACCTCGCCGATCAGCTGATCTGCGACCACGCCCTCTTCCACCTCGAAGCCGATCTGCGCTGGCTGGAACTGACCGCCGCCCGGCTCGACCGGCTCGCCGCGGAGATGAGCGCATGATCCCCGCCGGCTCCCTGCTCAGCGCCGACGGCCTGCACAAGGCGTACGGCCGGACGCCCGCGCTCGACGGCGCGTCGTTCTCCATCCACCCCGGCGAGGTCGTCGCCGTGATGGGCCCCTCCGGCTCCGGCAAGTCGACCCTGCTGCACTGCCTCGCCGGCATCGTCACTCCCGACCGGGGCACGATCACCTACGCGGGCCGCGAGCTCTCCGCGATGTCGGACGCCGAACGCAGCGCCTTGCGCCGTACCGAGTTCGGCTTCGTCTTCCAGTTCGGCCAGCTCGTCCCCGAGCTGACCTGCGTGGAGAACGTCGCCCTGCCGATCCGGCTCAACGGCGCCAAGCGCAAGGATGCCGAGCGCACCGCCCGCCACTGGCTGGAGCGCCTGGAGGTCGAGGACGTCGGCGCCAAGCGTCCCGGCGAGGTCTCCGGCGGGCAGGGGCAGCGCGTCGCCGTGGCCCGCGCGCTGGCCGCCTCGCCCAAGGTGATCTTCGCCGACGAGCCGACCGGCGCCCTGGACTCCCTCAACGGCGAACGGGTCATGGGGCTGCTCACCGAGGCGGCCCGGTCCGCCAATGTCGCCGTGGTCCTGGTGACCCACGAGGCCCGGGTCGCCGCGTACTCCGACCGTGACGTCACCGTGCGCGACGGCCGGACCCGCGACCTGGAGCACACCGTATGACCCTGCTCGACCGCAAGAACGCGTCGGCCGCCGCCCCGCCGGGGCCCACCCCGCCCACCGGCATCGCCGCCTGGCTCCGCGACCTCGGCCTCGGCATCCGGCTCGCCGCCGGCGGCGGACGCGAGGGCTGGATCCGCACCGCACTGACCGCCGTCGGCGTCGGCCTCGGTGTGGCACTGCTGCTGACCGCCGCCTCCGTACCGCATCTGATCGAGGAGCGTTCCGCGCGCGACCAGGCCCGCGTCGAGAGCCGCATCCCCGGCGGACCCGACGCACAGGCCGAGAAGTCCGACACCTCGGTACTCCGGATCAGCAGGGAGACCGAGTACCAGGGCCGCACCGTCAGCGGCTATCTGATGCGCGCGGACGGCACGCACCCGGTCGTCCCGCCGGGCGTCGCGCGCTTCCCCGGCGCGGACGAGATGGCGGTCTCCCCCGCGCTGAAGAAGCTGCTGGACTCCCCGGACGGCCGCCTCCTCAAGGAGCGGGTGCCGTACCGGATCACCGGCACGATCGCCGACTCCGGCCTGGTCTCGCCCGGGGACCTGCTCTTCTACGCCGGCAGCGGCACCCTGACGTCCGCCGACGGCGGTCACCGGATCGCCGCCTACGGCAACCCGGACGGCGGCAAGGAGATGCCGCCCATCCTCATCGTGCTGATCATCATGATCTGCGTGGTGCTGCTGGTGCCGGTCGCGATCTTCATCGCGACAGCGGTGCGGTTCGGCGGCGACCGCCGCGACCGCCGGCTCGCCGCGCTGCGCCTGGTCGGCACGGACATCCGGATGACCCGCCGGATCGCGGCCGGCGAGGCCCTGTTCGGGGCGGTCCTCGGCCTGCTGATCGGTGGGGCTCTCTTCCTGGTGGGACGTGGCTTCGTCGGTCACATCGAGATCTGGAACGTAAGCGTCTTCCCGTCCGACCTGGTGCCCTCCGCCGGGCTGACGGCACTGGTCGCCGTCTCCGTTCCGGCGGCGGCGGTGCTGGTCACGCTGGCCGCCCTGCGCTCGGTGGTGATCGAACCGCTCGGCGTCGTACGGGGCGGCCGCAACCGCAGGCGCCGGTTCTGGTGGCGGCTGCTGATGCCGGTCGCGGGCCTGGTGGTGCTCCTGCTGAGCGACAAGGTCGAGCCGTACGCCCCGGTCAACCCGTACCCGATCGCGGGCGGTGCCGTGCTGGTCCTGGTCGGGCTCGCGCTGCTGCTGCCCTGGCTGGTCGAGGCGTGCGTGAACCGGCTGCACGGCGGTCCGGTGCCCTGGCAGCTGGCCACCCGCAGGCTCCAGCTGAGCAGCAGCGCGGCCTCCCGCGCGGTCAGCGGAATCACCGTCGCGGTCGCGGGCGCGGTGGCGCTGCAGATGCTGTTCGCCGCGGTGGGCGACGAGTTCAACAAGTTGACCGGGCAGGACCCGTCGCGGGCCCAGTTCTACACGTTCTCCGAGAAGGTCGACCCGGAGGCGGCGGCCCGGACCATCCAGGAGTTCAAGGCCACCAAGGGAGTGACGGCCGTCATCGGCAAGGTCGAGGTGTACGTCACCCGGCCCGGCAAGTACACCGAGGACGAGGTCCAGCCGACCACAAGTCTCATCGTCGGCGACTGCGGAACCCTGCGCGAACTGGCCCGGATCGGCTCCTGCGCGGATGGCGACACCTTTGTGGTCCACCCCAGGAACGACAAGGAGATGTCCGACTGGGTGGACCAGACGGCCCGCAAGGGCAAGGAGGTCGAGATCGACCCGGGCGCCGGCCGGAAACCGATGCGGTGGACGCTGCCCGCCGACTCCCGGACGGTCGTCGCCCGCCACGATCCGCTGGGCGAGGACTCCTGGGGAATCATGGCCACCACCGGCGCGGTCGACCCGAGCACACTGCCGGGCGCGACGACCCAAACGCAGATCCGGGTCGACGAGAGCGTCGAGGACGTCGCGGAGTACGTACGGAACACCGCGGCCAGGATCGACCCCGGGATGCGGGTGGCGTCCCTCAAGTCGGTGGCCCGTGACGAGAAGTACGCCAGCGTGCAGCGCGGCCTCCAGGCCGGTGCGACCGCGACGCTGCTGCTGATCGCCGCCGCGATGCTGGTCTCGCAGCTGGAGCAGCTGCGCGAACGCAAGCGCCTGCTCTCGGTGCTGGTCGCCTTCGGCACCCGGCGGTCCACCCTCGCCTGGTCGGTGCTCTGGCAGACCGCCGTGCCGGTGGTCATCGGGCTGATGGTGGCCGTGGCGGGCGGACTCGGTCTGGGCGCGGCGCTGGTCGCCATGCTCGACAAGAAGGTCACCGAGTGGTGGCTGTTCCTGCCGATGACCGGCGCGGGCGCGGCGCTGATCCTGCTGGTCACGCTGGTGTCGCTGCCGCCGCTGTGGCGCATGATGCGCCCGGACGGCTTGCGCACGGAGTGACGGGGACGGAGAGGCCCTGAAGGGGTGCGGTCCCGCGGTACCGCACCCCTTCAGTCGTTCTGCCGGCCGTCCGTCACCCGTACCGGCAGCGCCGTCATCGCCTCCCGCAGCGCCGCCGCGAACTCCTCGAACTCCTCGTGCCGCGCCGCCCCGGTCCGCATCCCCAGCGCAACCCGCCTCGACGGTGCCGGTTCCGCGAAGTACCCGGTGGCCAGCGCCTCGTTGCGGCCGGTCTCGACCCTCACCGCGGTACGCGGCAGCAGCGTCACACCGAGCCCGCCGGCGACCAGCTGGACCAGCGTGGAGAGCCCGGCCGCGGTCGTGGTGACCGGCGCGCCCTCCGTGCGTCCCGCCTCCCGGCAGATGTCCAGGGCCTGGTCGCGCAGGCAGTGCCCCTCGTCGAGCAGCAGCAGCGGCAGCTCGCGCAGCGCCTCGCGCGGAATGTCGGCGCGCCCGCCCAGCCAGTGGTCCTTCTCCATCACCAGCACGAAGTCCTCGTCGAAGAGAGGGAGTTCACTCACCCCCGGCACCCCGAGCGGCACCGCGAGCAGCAGCAGATCCAGCCTTCCCGCGGCCAGCCCCTCCAGCAGCGAGGAGGTCTGCTCCTCGTGCACCTGGAGGTCGAGCTCCGGGTAGCGCTCGTGGACCAGCCGCAGCACGGTCGGCAGCAGATACGGGGCGACGGTCGGGATCACCCCCAGCCTGAGCACCCCGGTGAACGGCGCCCGGACCGCCTCGGCCTCCTCCATCAGCTCACCGACGGCCTCCAGCACCGCCCGGGCCCGCACCGCGAGCCGCTCCCCGGCCGGCGACAGCAGCACCTTGCGCGTCGTACGCTCGATGAGCTGGACACCCAGTGCCTCCTCCAGCGCCGACACCGCCCCGGAGAGCGCCGGCTGACTCATCCCGATTGCTGCCGCCGCGTCCCTGAAGTGCAGATATTCGGCGACGGCCACGAAGGCGCGCAGCTGCGACAGGCTGGGCTGTTTGGGCCTACTGCCCTGATTGCTCTGGGCCACTGATAGGCACCTCCGATCATCACGGTCGAGTGTAGCTATTTCCGTGATCAATGCACTCTGTGCCAAGGTGGACTCCGTCCAACCCTCAGGAATCCCCCAAAAGGGAATTCCTACGCTACAAGGAGAGCGCGTGCTCACTGTCGGTGACAAGTTCCCCGAGTTCGACCTGACTGCTTGTGTCTCGCTGGAGAGCGGCAAGGAGTTCGAGCAGATCAACCACAAGACCTACGAGGGCAAGTGGAAGATCGTCTTCGCGTGGCCGAAGGACTTCACCTTCGTGTGCCCCACCGAGATCGCCGCCTTCGGCAAGCTGAACGAAGAGTTCGCCGACCGTGACGCCCAGATCCTCGGCTTCTCCGGTGACTCCGAGTTCGTGCACCACGCCTGGCGCAAGGACCACCCGGACCTGACCGACCTGCCCTTCCCGATGATGGCCGACTCGAAGCACGAGCTCATGCGTGACCTCGGCATCGAGGGCGAGGACGGCTTCGCCCAGCGCGCCGTCTTCATCGTCGACCAGAACAACGAGATCCAGTTCACGATGGTGACCGCCGGTTCCGTGGGCCGTAACCCCAAGGAGGTCCTGCGGGTCCTGGACGCCCTGCAGACCGACGAGCTGTGCCCGTGCAACTGGACCAAGGGCGAGAACACCCTCGACCCGGTCGCCCTCCTCTCGGGCGAGTGAGCTGACAGCGACATGGCACTCGACGAACTGAAGGCCGCCGTTCCGGACTTCGCCAAGGACCTGAAGCTGAACCTCGGTTCGGTCATCGGGAACAGCGAACTCCCGCAGCAGCAGCTCTGGGGCACCGTTCTCGCCTGCGCGATCGCCTCACGCTCGCCGAAGGTGCTGCGCGAGCTGGAGCCGGAGGCGAAGGCCAACCTCTCCGCGGAGGCGTACACCGCCGCGAAGTCGGCCGCCGCCATCATGGCGATGAACAACGTCTTCTACCGGACCCGGCACCTGCTGTCGGACCCCGAGTACGGGACGCTCCGTGCGGGTCTGCGGATGAACGTCATCGGCAAGCCCGGCGTGGAGAAGATCGACTTCGAGCTGTGGTCGCTCGCCGTCTCCGCGATCAACGGCTGCGGCCAGTGCCTGGACTCCCACGAGCAGGTGCTGCGCAAGGCCGGCGTGGACCGTGAGACCATTCAGGAAGCCGTCAAGATCGCCTCGGTGATCCAGGCGGTCGGCGTGACCCTCGATGCCGAGGCCGTGCTCGCCGAGTAGGACCAGCAGTACCCCTTGTACGAGAAGGGCCCCAGGGACGACCGACCGTCCCCGGGGCCCTTCTCCCTTGTGCCCGTGGGTCCTACTTGCCGCGCCCGTTCTTCGTACCGCCGTCGATGCCGTCGTCGCCGTGGCCGATGTCCTCGGGCGGCGATCCCGGCGCGGGCGTCGGAGCGACATCGACCGCGGTCGCCCCGCGCGGGGACGGCGCGTATCGCAGGGCCTGCTCCTGCCCGTACGTCCGCAGATAACCGACCACCGTGTTGGTGACCGCGACCAGCGGCACCGCGACGACCGCGCCGCCGATGCCCGCGATCATGCCGCCCGCGGCGACCGAGAGGACGACGGCGAGCGGATGCACCCGCACCGCGCGTCCCAGGATGAAGGGCTGCAGCACATGGCCCTCGATCTGCTGCACGGCGAGCACCACCGCCAGCACCATCAGGGCGGTGAACACGCCCTCGGTGACCAGTGCGACGACCACCGCCAGTGCCCCGGAGATCACGGCACCGACCAGCGGGATGAAGGCGAAGAGGAAGATGAAGACGGCCAGCGGCACCGCCATCGGCACATCGAGGAAGAAGATCCCGAGCCCGATGAAGAACGCGTCGATCAGCGCCACTATGACGGTGCCCCGTACATAGGCGGTCAGGGTCCGCCAGGCGCGCGGCCCGGCGCCCGCGACACCGGGCCGGGCCTGGGCGGGTACCAGCTTCAGCACCCAGTGCCAGATGCGCCTTCCGTCGTACAGCAGGAAGAGCGTCGAGAACATCGCCAGCAGTATCCCGGTGAGGACCTCCACCATCACGGTGACACCCTCCAGTCCTGCGGAGGTGATCTGCTCGGTGTTGGTGCCGATGGTGTCGCTGAGGTTCTTCGCGATGTCGTTGATCTGCTGCTCGGTGACGTGGAAGGGGCTGTCGAGCAGCCAGCGCTTCAGCTCGTCGATACCGTCCCGCACCCGGTCGGAGAGGGTGTCGATGTTGTCCATGACCTGCCAGACCACGAACCAGCCGACCAGGCCCATGATGACGAAGCCCAGGATCGCCGTGACAGCGGTGGCCAGGCCGCGCGGCAGCCCGTGACGGCGCAGCCGGGCCACGGTCGGCTGCAGCATCGCGGTGACGAGCAGCGCGGCGACGAATGCCAGAACCACCAGCTGCACGGCGCTGATGACCTTCATCAGCACCCAGAGGGTGCCCGCCAGGACGAGCAGCCGCCAGCCCGCCTCGGCCGCGACGCGCATCCCCCAGGGGATCGCCGCGACCGGATCGGGCCGGGCGGCGACCGAAGGGGCGTACGAAGGCGGCGGTGGCACATGGTCGGCCACGGCACCGCGCCGGGCCTCCTCGCCCGGCACGGCTCCGGCCGGCATGTCTGCGGCGGGCACCGCGGAGGCGGTCACCGGCAACGCGGTCCGCGCAGCCTCGTCCCCCGCGGCCTCGTCCCCCGCGGCCTCGTCCCGGCGCTGCTCCAGCCGATCGCCCAGCTCGGTCAGTTCGGCGCCCAGCCGGCCGAGCCACCCCGGAAGTTTCGACATGATGGTTCCTCTTCCCCCGTCTTCTCTCCCCACCGCTCCCCCACCGAGCCGTCCGGACCTGACCGTACACGCGCGAAGCCCCTCACCGTAGGACGGCGAGGGGCTTCGCGCGGTTGGGACCGGAACCTCAGGAGGCTCTAGTACCAGCGGTTGGCCTGCCAGAAGGACCAGGCACCGCACGGGCTGCCGTAGCGGCCGTCCATGTAGCTGAGGCCCCACTTGATCTGGGTGGCCGGGTTGGTCT
Organism: Streptomyces sp. NBC_01591; assembly: GCF_035918155.1. Taxonomy (NCBI): domain Bacteria; kingdom Bacillati; phylum Actinomycetota; class Actinomycetes; order Kitasatosporales; family Streptomycetaceae; genus Streptomyces; species Streptomyces sp. NBC_01591. The sequence goes on along the minus strand of NZ_CP109327.1, from coordinate 5,556,346 downwards.
GCCAGTCGGCACCGGCGGACGACATCTTCGAGCCGGGCAGCGCCTGCACGAGGCCGTAGGCACCGGAAGACGGGTTGCTCGCCCGGTAGTTCCAGGTCGACTCGTGGCTCACGATGTTGCTGAAGCACTGGAACTGGTCGCCAGGAACCATCTGACGGGCCATCGCCTGAACCTCGGCCACGGTGTACGAGCTCTGCGTGGCGAACGCGGAAGCGCTGCGGACCGAGGAGCGGCTGGCGCGCTCGGCGCGCTCCTTCTTCTCCTGGCGCTCCTTCTCCAGCCTGTCCTCGGCCGCCGCCTTCTTCGACTTGGCGTCCTTGGCGGCCTGGATGCGGGCCGCTTCCTCCACGGACTTCTTCGCGGCCGAGTCGGCCGCGGATGCCTGGGCGTCGGCCTGCTGCGTCAGCGAGGCGGTCTGCACCTGGGCCTGCTGGCCCGCGGGGATGTCTGCGAGCAGCGTGGTGTCGGCTGCGGTCGCCTCGAAGTTGTTGTCATCGGCAGCGGGAGTGCTGCCCGAGGCAACGCCTACGACGGCGCCAACGGTGGTTACGGCTGTGGCAGATGCCACGGCGAACCCCCGGACCGAGATCCGGCTCACACGGTGTCCTTCCAGCATCGCCCGCTTAGGTGACCTCGCGGACGCAATCGTGCCCCTGGCGCTGGCCTCCCTACTGCTTGGGTCACGGGAGGCACGGGCCCGGTGGGCGACTCCCCGGAGGGAGTGCCGCGTGGTGCTCGCGGGCGGCATACGGACGGCGATTGTTGAGTTGTGTGGTGCGTGGCACCTCTGGAGGTGCGGGTGTGCCGTATGCGGGGCCTGACGGAAGCAAGACTCTGCCGGAACGGCACGCCGGGAAGCAATTCTCTGTTGCGTGTGAAAGCTCACACCTCGTTTGGAGCAAGTGATTTACGGAAATGGCGCCGCAGCACGGTGCCGCCCGGCTAAGCTGCTTCGCTCGCCGGGCGGCACCAACTGTCCCAACCCGTATCAGATCTGGCCTTCCTCCAGCATTTCGGTCACCAGTGCGGCGATCTGCGAGCGCTCGGAGCGGCTGAGGGTGACATGCGCGAAGAGCGGATGCCCCTTCAGTTTCTCGACCACGGCGACGACTCCGTCGTACCGGCCGACCCTGAGGTTGTCCCGCTGGGCCACGTCGTGCGTGAGCACCACCCGGGAATTCGCCCCGATCCGGGACAACACGGTCAGCAGTACGTTCCGTTCGAGCGACTGTGCCTCGTCGACGATCACGAAGGCGTCGTGGAGCGAACGGCCCCGGATGTGGGTGAGCGGCAGGATCTCCAGCATCCCGCGCCCCAGCACCTCCTCGATGACCTCGCGCCCGGCCACCGCCGAGAGCGTGTCGAAGACGGCCTGCGCCCAGGGGCTCATCTTCTCGGCCTCGGTGCCGGGGAGATAGCCCAGTTCCTGCCCGCCGACCGCGTACAGCGGGCGGAAGACCATCACCTTCTGGTGCTGCCTGCGCTCCAGGACGGCTTCGAGGCCGGCGCAGAGCGCCAGCGCCGACTTGCCGGTGCCGGCCCGGCCGCCCAGCGACACGATGCCCACGTCCTGGTCGAGCAGCAGATCGAGGGCGATGCGCTGTTCGGCACTGCGGCCGTGGATGCCGAAGGCCTCCCGGTCGCCGCGCACCAGGCGCACATTGCCCTCGGCGGTGACCCGGCCGAGCGCCTTGCCGCGCTCGGACTGGATGACCAGCCCGGTGTGCACGGGCAGTTCGGCGGCCTCGGGTACGTACAGCGTCTCCTCCCCGTAGAGCAGATCCACCTGCTCGCCGGAGAGCGGGACCTCCGACATGCCCGTCCAGCCGGAGTCGGTGATGGCGAGTTCGGCGCGGTACTCCTCCGCGAGGAGGCCGACCGAGGACGCCTTGATGCGCAGGGGCAGGTCCTTGGAGACGACGGTGACGTCGTACCCCTCGGCCTGGAGATTGCGCGCGACCGCGAGAATCCGTGAGTCGTTGTCCCCCAACCGGTAGCCGGCTGGCAGTACGCCGGGATCGGAATGGTTGAGTTCGACGCGCAGCGTCCCGCCCAGATCCCCGAGCGGGATCGGGGCATCCAGCCGGCCGTAGCGGACCCGGAAGTCGTCCAGCAGGCGCAGGGCCTGCCGGGCGAAGTAGCCGAGCTCCGGATGGTGCCGTTTGGCCTCCAGTTCCGTGACCACGACGATCGGGAGCACCACTTCGTGCTCGTCGAACCGGGCCATGGCGTTCGGATCGGCCAGCAGGACGCTGGTGTCGAGAACATAGGTGCGCCTGTCGGACATGCGGCGCTTTGTGCTGGTCACCACGGAAGGACGTACCCCCTCGGACGAGGTTGGGGTGCGACGGTGTCGCGGAGCATCCCAATGGGAGAGGACGGACCGGGTTCGGGCCCCGAAGCACGGGCCGAGTACCGGCCCTCCGCGTCGGCCGCGTTGTTCGTACGGTCCTTCGTGTGCAAAGGGCCTCCCGGGCGAGCGGACTCCATGCCGCTCACTTGGACACGACGTCCGCCTGGTTTTTGACCGGACGTCGACCTGTCAGGGGTATTCCCTCGAACACGCGAAGCCATGCCGCCCGGGGCGGGCGGGGTGAGCTGGGAGTTGCGCCCCGGGCAGGTGGGGTCGGGCGCACCACCCGCGCGGCTCCGTCCTCAATCGCCGGACGGGCCGGGAATGATCGCCGGACGGGCCGGAGGCAGGGAACGGGCCCCGGAAGGGTCTGCGGAGGGTCAGCCGCCGAAGCGGCGGCCTCGGGCGGCGTAGTCGCGCAGCGCGCGGAGGAAGTCGACCTTGCGGAAGGCCGGCCAGAAGACCTCGCAGAAGTAGTACTCGGAGTGCGCGGTCTGCCAGAGCATGAAGCCGGACAGCCGCTGCTCGCCGCTGGTGCGGATGACCAGGTCCGGGTCGGGCTGGCCCCGGGTGTAGAGGTGCTCGGAGATCAGGTCGGTGGAGACGATCTCCGCCAGGTCCTCGAACGATGTCCCCTTGGCGGAGTGGTCCAGCAGCAGCGAGCGGACCGCGTCGGCGATCTCCTGGCGCCCGCCGTAGCCGACGGCGACATTGACCAGTATTCCGTCGACACCGACCGTGGCCTGCTCGGCCTCCTTGAGCACCGTCTGGGTGTGGGCGGGCAGCAGGTCGAGCGTGCCGACGTGGTGGACCCGCCAGCGGCCGTCCGACGCGAGGTCCCGCACGGTGTTCTCGATGATCCCGAGGAGCGGTGTCAGCTCGGACTCGGGGCGGTCGAAGTTGTCCGTGGAGAGCAGCCAGAGCGTGACGACTTCCACATCCGTCTCGCTGCACCAGCCGAGCAGTTCCTTGATCTTGTCCGCGCCCGCCTGGTGCCCCTGCGCGGCCGTGCCTCCGGACGCCTTCGCCCAGCGCCGGTTGCCGTCGAGGATGACACCGATGTGCTTGGGCACCTGGGCGTGGTCGAGGCGGGCCTCCACCCGGCGCGCGTAGAGCCCGTACACCAGGTCGCGCAAGTTCACTGAGTTCACCTCTCGGTTTCGTGCGGGCCCGCCCGCCCCTTTGCCCGGGGTCCGGGGCCGACCCCCTGGGGATCGCCGCACTGGTCCACAGAGTCCATCGCCCCGCCGTGCCGTGGCAGTCCCCGAAGCCGCCACATTACTGCGCAGGCGGCGTACCGGCCCAACCCGGCCTGTCACAAGTCCGTGATAAGGAGAGAAACGTGACTGATTCTCCTCTCCACTACCGGGCCGCCGGTTCGCGCTACGACTCGATGGAGTACCGCCGAGCCGGCCGCAGCGGTCTCAAGCTCCCCGCCGTCTCCCTCGGCCTCTGGCACAACTTCGGCGACGACCGCGCGCTGGACTCCCAGCGGGCGATCCTGCGCCGCGCCTTCGATCTCGGCGTGACCCACTTCGATCTGGCCAACAACTACGGTCCGCCGCCCGGCTCCGCCGAGCTCAACTTCGGCAAGCTGTTCCGCCAGGACTTCGCCCCGTACCGGGACGAGCTGATCATCTCCACCAAGGCCGGCTACGAGATGCACCCCGGCCCTTACGGCGAATGGGGTTCCCGTAAGTACCTGCTGTCCTCGCTCGACGCCTCGCTGAAGCGGATGGGGCTGGATTACGTCGACATCTTCTACTCCCACCGCTTCGACCCGGAGACCCCGCTGGAGGAGACGATGGGGGCCCTGGCCTCCGCCGTCCAGCAGGGCAAGGCGCTGTACGTGGGTGTGTCCTCGTACAACGCGGAGCAGACCACCGAGGCGGCCGGGCTGCTGAGGGAGATGGGTGTACCGGCGCTGATCCACCAGCCGTCCTACTCGATGATCAACCGCTGGATCGAGGACGACGACCTGCTCGACACCCTGGAGACGGCCGGTATGGGCTGCATCTCCTTCGTGCCGCTCGCCCAGGGCCTGCTCACCGGCAAGTACCTGGCAGGCATCCCGGAGGGTTCCCGCGCCACCCAGGGCAAGTCCCTGGATCCCGGTCTGCTCTCGGACGAGGTGGTGCGCCGGCTGAACGGGCTGAACGACATCGCCCGCCGGCGCGGTCAGTCGCTCGCCCAGCTGGCGCTCTGCTGGGTGCTGCGCGACAACCGTATGACGTCCGCCCTGATCGGCGCGTCGAGCGTGAAGCAGCTGGAGGAGAACGTGGCGGCGCTCGCCGGGCAGCCGCTGTCCGCCGAGGAGTTGAAGGAGATCGACACCTTCGCCGTGGACACCGCGGGCACCAACATCTGGGCCGGACGAGGCTGACGGAAGGGGCGGCTGCGCGGGGCCGGCACGAGCCCGCCGCCGCGGCCACAAAAAACGGGCCGGTCCGTGGGGGGGGGTTACGGACCGGCCCGAGGGGGGGGTTTCCACCATAACCCTTCGTAAGTGGTGCTGCGCGCCACGCCACTCCACAATCACTCTCCGGATTCACCGGACTCCGTTGCGCGCATGTCGTCCCGGTTGACGTCTCAGTGGCCGCCGGCCGGCTTCACACAGCCGGTTCCTTCGAGGTACTTGCCGTGCGCCTCGGCCGTGACCAGCCCGTTGATCATGCCGTCCAGGGAGCCTTCGACGCAGATCGTGCCGAGGTCGAGGACGAAGGTGTTGCGGTGCGGCCCGAAGGTGCCGGTGGTGATGGCTCCGGGGTCGTAGCCCAGACCGGCCAGGGCCGACCGGACCCGGGGCTCGGTGGTCTTGCGGCCCTCCGCGATCCCGGCCAGACCGGCCTTGACCTTCTTCACCTCGGCTTCGCCCTTGGCCCGGTCGGCCGGGGTCAGCTCGGCGGTGGACTGGAAGGCGTGGTTCTCCCGGTATTTCGAGGCGTCGCTGCCGTCGACCGGTTCGTCGTAGGGGGAGGCGCCCCCGGAGTGCGGGCCGCTGCTCGCACCGGGGACCTCGGCCCCGGCTCCCGTTCCGGCTCCGGCCCGCTCCGTGCCGCAGCCGGCCATGACGGGGGTGAGGGCGAGCACCGTCGCTGCGGCGAGAATCCGTGCTGTACGTCTCGCAGAGGTCATGGGCAGAGTATGGGACAGGAGCTGACCTGATGGGCCGCTAGTTTCCCGGTCATGACGAGCCGAACCACAACCGTGACCTGGACCGCTGCGAACGCCCGCCGGATGACACGCCAGGGGCTCACCGCTCCCGGTCGTCTCACCCCCGCCGAAGTGGTCGCCACACTGCCGGCCGCGCACGCCCAGGTGCTCTCGGCCGCCGAGCTCTCCGTCGGGCTGCGGACGACGGGCGTGACCCGTACCGATGTGCGCGACGCGCTGTGGAAGGACCGCGCCCTGGTCAAGACGTTCGGGCCGCGCGGCACCGTCCATCTGCTGCCGATGGCCGAACTCCCGCTGTGGACGGGTGCGTTGTCCGCCCTGCCGACCGGGCGCAACCCGTTCGCCAAGGATGCCCGGATGACACCGGAGCAGGTCGAGGCGGTGCTCGCCGCGATCGAGGAGGCGCTGACCGGGGCCGAGCTGACCGTCGACGAGCTGTCCGAGGCGGTGGTGGAGCGGGCCGGGGCGTGGGCGGGGGACCTGGTGATGCCCGCGTTCCAGGGCATGTGGCCGCGCTGGCGGCAGGTGATGCATCTGGCGGGTCACCGCGGCGTGCTGTGCTTCGCACCGGATCGCGGCCGCAAGGTCACCTACACCCGCCCCGGCGTCGTACCGCTGGACGGACCCGAGGCGCTCGCCGGTCTCGTACGCCACTATCTGCACGCGTACGGACCCGCGACACCCGCGCACTTCGCGAAGTGGCTCGCGGTGCCTTGCGGTTGGGCCGGGGAGCTGTTCGCGGGGACGGCCACGCGCGGGGAGATCGAGCAGGTGACGTACGAGGGCGGCCCGGCCTGGGTGGTGGCGGGCGACACCGACTTCTCGGCGGAGCCGGTCCGCGGGGTGCGGCTGCTCCCCTACTTCGACGCCTTCCTCATCGCGTCCCAGCCGCGCGAGCGGCTCTTTCCCGGCGCGGCGTACACCCGTGCGCTGTCGGGCGGCCAGGCGGGGAACTTTCCCGTGCTGCTGGTCGACGGCACGGCCGCCGGGGTGTGGCACCAGCGTCGTTCGGGCCGCCGGATCGCGGTCACCGTGGAACCGCTGGCACCCCTGACGGCCGGGCAGCTGCGGGAGCTGGAGGAGGAGGTGGCACGGGTCGGTGAGGTGCTGGAGGGGAACGCCGAGCTGACGGTGGGCGAGGTGACGGTGGGGGCGCACGCCTGAGGGCTGTCCCGGGGCGCGCTCAGGTGGTCGCCGGCGCGCCGCGGTGGCCCCGGGTGAAGCGGATCGCCATGGTGTCGCCGCCGATGACCACGAAGCTGCCGCCCTCGCAGCGGATGATGGCCTCGCGCACCTGACCGTTCTCGTCCCCGCGTTCCTCGGTGCGGGTGACCGTCCAGCCGCCGTCGGGCGGCTCCGGGAGGTTCGACACGGCGGCGAACTCCCACTGCCCCGACGGTACGCACCAGTCGGGCAGCCGTGGCCAGGCACCGGGCCCGACGCGCAGGGTCCGGTCGGAAGCGCAGGTCAGGAGCAGCGACTGCCCGTCGGCCAACAGGAATTCGACGGCTTCCGGCTCCCCCAGCCGTCCCTCCGGGCGGTAGAAGACCCCGAGCACTCCGACGATCCGCGCACCCCTGAGCCAGTCGGCCCTCCCCTGCCGCGGGACCCGCGTTGCTTTCTCTTCGTTCCCCACCCTCATGGCCAGATCCTTCCCCAGGCGCTCACCGTCCAGAGTCGCATCCTCCGGCCGTGAACGGCGGGTGCGACTCAGAGTCCGTCGTCCGGTTTGCGCGCCTCGATCAGGAATCGGGCGGTGTGGGCGACGAACGGCCCCTCGGTCTCGATCCGGTGGTGCAGTTCGGCCAGTCGCGGCAGGTACTCCTCGACGGTGAAGCCCGGCACCATCCAGATCACCTTCCGCAGGAAGTAGACGACGGCGCCGATGTCGAAGAACTCGGTGCGCAGTCTCTCCGCTCGCAGATCGACGACCTCCAGCCCGGACGCCTCGGCCGCCGCCCGCGCCTTTTCGGGGTCGCGGGAGCCGCGCACCTCGGGGGGCTGCGGGCCGAGGAAGTACTCGACGAGCTCGAAGACGCTGGCCGGGCCGACCTGTTGCGAGAAGTACGTACCGCCGGGGGTGAGCACCCGCGCGATCTCCGCCCACCAGGTGGTCACCGGATGCCGGCTGACCACCAGGTCGAAGGCGTTGTCGCCGAACGGCAGCGGCGGCTCGTCCGGATCGGCGACCACGGCCGCGCCGAGCGGATGCAGGAGCGCGGTGGCGCGGGCGATGTTCGGCGGCCAGGACTCGGTGGCGACGGTGAGCGGCGGCAGCTTCGGTACGGAGGCGAGGACCTCGCCGCCGCCGGTCTGGATGTCGAGTGCGGCCCCGGCCCGCCCCATACGGTCCGCCATGGCGCGGGCGTAGCCCCAGGAGGGGCGCTCCTCGGTGGCCCGGCCGTCGAGCCAGGAGAAGTCCCAGCCGTCCACGGAGACGGTGGCCGCCTCCGAGACGAGGGCTTCGAATCGTGCGCGCTCTGCTTCCGCTGCTGCTTCTTCGGGGGTTCGGGACATACGGGGATGGTGTCAGCCGGGAGCCGGGCGGCGCGACCTCATTACCGCGGGGCCCGGGGGTATGGCGGGGTCAGGCGGCCAGTGCGCCGAGCAGGATGCCCAGCAGCGCGCCCGTGATCATGAACGGGCCGAACGGGATGCCGGTCTTGCGCCCGGCCCGCTTCAGGACCATCAGCCCGAACCCGTACGCCGCGCCGAGCAGGAACCCGGCGAAGCCTCCGACGAACACCACGGCCCAGCCGTACCAGCCGAGGGCCATGCCCAGCGACAGGGCGAGCTTGACGTCCCCGAAGCCCATTCCGTTCGGGTTGATGAGGAAGAGCAGGAAGTAGAAGCCGCCGAGGGCGGCTCCGCCGAGCAGGGCGGACAGCCAGGATCCGCCGTGCTCGGGGAGCAGCGCGGCGGCGCCGAGGAGTACGGCGATGGCCCCGGCGGCGGGCAGGGTCAGCCGGTCGGGCAGCCGGTGGACGCGGCGGTCGATGGTCGCCAGGAGTACGGCGACGGGTGCCAGCAGCAGCCAGACGGCCAGTTCGGGGCGGAGCCCGGTGGCCGCCCCGAGGACGGCGCAGGAGAGTGCGGTGACTACGGGGACGAGGACGCCGGGGGCGTAACGCGTGGCGTGCCGCGGGCTGTCCGTCCCGTCGCCCGGGTCTCCCGGCCCGTCGCCCGTTGTGGCGGACACCGGCACCGCCGCGCACTGCGCGCACCGGGTGGAGCCGAGCCAGCCGCGGGCGGCCCCGGTCAGGGCGTGTCCCTCGGGGCAGGCGTCCCGCCAGGGGTCCTCCGGTTCGACGGAGAACCGGTAGGCGGCGCGCGGGACCAGCAGTCCGGCCGCTGCGCCCCAGAGTGCGGCGAGCACTGTCAGCATGGCGTCCACGGAGCCGAGCCTAGGCGGGTGCCGGGCACCCGGCATGGGTCCTGGGGCCCACTGCACACCGTTCCGGACCCAGTGGTCGTCACCTGGCGCTACCTTCATGGCCATGGCTCAATGGCGCAATGGCAACGGCACGTTGACGGTCACCGACGCACAGGGCGGGCAGGAGGAGGCGATACCGCTGCGGATCGCGGCCTCGTACCGGGCCCGGAGTCGCGGACTGCTCGGACAGGACGGGGTCGACGGCGCCCTGCTGATCACCCCGTGCGGGAGTGTGCACAGCTTCCGGATGCGGTTCACCATCGATGTGGCGTATCTGGACCGGAAGTTCAAGGTCGTGGCGGTCCACACGATGAAGCCCGGCCGGCTGGGAATGCCCCGGCTGCGGGCCCGGCATGTGATCGAGGCGGAGGCCGGGGCGATGGAGAAGTGGGGGATCCGGCCGGGGGCCCGGGTGGCGATCGTCCAGAGCGAGATCGACCGGAAGTGAGCACCGCGGCCGCAACCGATACGCCGGAATCGGACCACGCGGCCGCTACCGAGGCCCCGGAACGGGGCCTCCGCGACCGGCCCGGAGCCCTCGCCCCCCGCTACGGCCGGAGCTTGGTGCGGGAGAGCGGCAGGGCGGGCGCGATCGACCAGAGGACCTCGGCCTCGTCCTCGCCGGGGTTGTCCCAGGCGTGCGCGGCCCGCGCCGAGAACGTCGTCGAGTCGCCGGCCTCCAGGAACCTGGGCTCGCCGTCCACGCTCAGCCGCAGCGTGCCGCGGACCAGGTAGGCGAAGACGGTCTCGGCCTCCAGGCTGTACGCACCGCCGGAGCCGCCGCCGGGCCGCAGGATCGTCCGCATGACCTGGACGTGCCGCTCCTCGGCGGGCGTGAGGAGGAACTCCTCGATGCCGTGCCCGCCCATCTCCAGCTTGGCGCCCAGGCCGCCCTTGACGACGTCCTGGTCCGGATAGTCGAAGAGCGTGGCGATGCCGGTGCCCAGGGCCTCGCAGATGCGGATCAGGGTCGGGACGGAGACCGAGGTCTTGCCGCGCTCGGCGAGGCTGACGAACCCCTTGGTCACGCCCGCCGCTTCGGCGACCTGAGCGAGCGTCAGGCCCTGCGCCCGGCGGAGCTCACGCAGCCGCGGACCGATCGTGGACATGTGACTGTCAGGGGCTTCGGACATGGCGGACACGCTACCTGTCGGGGACGTCACGGTCGGTGGCCGGGGGAAGACGCAGGTCGGAAGGGTCTTTACCCATCGAGTTTAGTGCTGTAAAACTTTGACGAAAGTTTAATGGCACTAAACAAGGTGCCCAGGTGGACTGCTGTGCCTCCCCTTCGCCGGCCGTGCCGCCCTCCCCCGACCGTTCCGCACCACCCGAGGAGTAAGCCGATGAGCTCCCCGTCCTTCCAAGAGAGCACCGCGCGCACCGTGCGCGGCGTCGTCTTCCGCTCCCCGGGCCAGGAGGTGACCGTCGCCGACGTCACCCTGGACCCGCCCGGCCCCGGCGAGGTCGAGGTCGCCGTGGCTGCGGCCGGTGTCTGCCACTCCGACCTCCATGTCATCCGCGGCGAGTGGGACCACCCCACCCCGGTCGTGATGGGACACGAGGGCTCCGGCGTGGTCACCGCGCTCGGCACGGGCGTCACCGGCCTGGAGGTCGGCGACCATGTCGTCCTGTCCTGGGTCCCCTCCTGCGGCACCTGCCGGTTCTGCCTCTCCGGGCGCCCCGCCGCGTGCAGCCTGGTCGCCGAGGTCGTGGCGCCCGGCGGGGTGCTGTACGACGGCACCAGCCGGCTCTCCATCGACGGCGAGCGGGCCCACCACTACCTGGGCGTCTCCTCGTTCGCCGAGCGCGTCGTGGTCCCCGCCTCCGGCGCGATCAAGGTGCGCGAGGACGCGCCCCTCGACGTCATCGCCCTGGTCGGCTGCGCCATCGCCACCGGTGTCGGCGCGGTCCGCAACACGGCGGGCGTCGAGGCCGGGGCCACCGTCGCCGTCATCGGCTGCGGCGGCGTGGGCCTGTCCTGCGTGCAGGGCGCCAGGCTGGCGAAGGCCGGCCGCATCGTCGCCGTCGACGTCGTCCCGGAGAAGCTGGAGCTGGCCCGCCGGCTCGGCGCGACGGACGCGGTCGACGCCCGTGACGGCGATGTCGTCGAGGCCCTGCGCGCCCTGGTCCCGGAAGGCCTGGACTACGTGTTCGACGCCATCGGCAAGATCGAGACCACCGAGCAGTCCATCGCGGCACTCGGCCAGGGCGGCGCCGCCGTCATCGTCGGACTCCCGCCGACCGGCCGCACCGCACGCTTCGACCCGCTGGCGCTCGCCGAGGCCGACCAGCGCATCCTCGGCTCCAACTACGGCTCGGTCGACGCCGCCCGGGACATCCCGGCCCTGGTGGACCTCGTGGTGTCGGGCGAACTCGACGTGGAATCGATGATCTCGGCACGGCGTCCGCTGGACGAGGCGGCCGACGCACTGGCCGACCTCGCCGCCGGCCACGCCCTGCGCCAGCTGCTGATGATGGAGGACCGGACATGAGCACCGCCGGAAAGCAGACCACCGCCGGACAGCCGGCCGACGGACTGGCCCACCGCTCCGTCTCCACGTTCGAGGTCGGCGCGCAGAGCGTCGCGAACGTCGCGCCCAGCGCCGTCATCGCGTTCGCCCCCGCCAGCATGGCGGCCTCCGCGGGCAACGGCGCCTGGTTCTCGTTCTTCCTGGCCATGGCCGCCGTGCTCGCCATCGCGTACTGCATCTGCGTCTTCGCCCGCAGGCGCGCCGGGGTCGGTTCGCTGTACGCCTTCTCCCGGCTCTCGCTCGGGGCACCCGGCTCGTTCGTCACCGGCTGGGCGCTGCTCATCGGCGCGGTGTGCATCGGTTCGGGTTCGCTGGCCGGTGCCGGTTACTACACGGCGCGCGCCCTCGACCAGATCGGCATCGGGCTCTTCACCGGCATCCCCGGCCAGATCCTGCTCGATGTGCTGCTGGCGGCCGTCGCGATCCGGCTGACGATCGCCAGTGTGCGGACCGCGGCGCGGGTCGCCTCCGTACTGGAGGTCGTGTCGATCGTCCTGATCGTCGTGGTGCTGGTCCCGGCCTTCTTCAAGAGCGGGAACATCATCGACACGGAGCAGCTGAGCCTCAGCGGCTCCACCCTCGACGGTGTCGTCTTCGCCGTGGTGCTGGGCGTGCTCGGCTTCGTCGGGTTCGAGGGCGCCGCGTCACTGGGCGCCGAGGCAACCGACCCGTACAGGGCGATTCCCCGCTCGGTGATGGGCAGTGCGGTGCTGGCCGGCGTGCTGTACATGTTCGCCACGTACGCACAGGTCGCCGGGTTCGGCGGGGCGGACGCCCTGGCGAAGAGCGCCGACCCGATGGACGAACTGGCGGAGCTGTCCGGCCTCGGCTTCCTCAAGTTCTTCCTGCACGCGGGCTTCGCGGCCTCGTTCGTGGCCGTGGTGATGGCCTGCATCACCGTCGCCGCCCGGCTGCTGTTCGGCATGGCGAAGGAGGGCGTGATGCCGGCCCGGCTCGGTGTCGCCCACCCCCGCCACCGGACCCCGTCCGCGGCCATCTGGGCCGTCGCCCCGTTCGTCGCGCTTCCCGCGGTGCTGGTGGTCGGCGCCGGGACGGAGCCGCTGAACGCGACGACGTACATCGACACCATCGGTGTCTTCGGCTACATGCTCAGCTACACCCTGGTGTGTCTGGCCGCGCCGCTGTTCGTACGCCGGATCGGTGCCCGTGGCCTGCTGCTCACCTGGGGCCTGGGGCTGATCGGCGCCGCCGCGATGGTCTACGTCTTCTACCGCAACCTGTGGCCCGCTCCGGCCTGGCCGCTGAACGTGCTGCCGTACGTGTTCGTCGGCGCGCTGGTCGTCGGCATCGTCGGCTTCGCCCTACTGCGGGTGCGCAGGCCGGAGGTCGCCGAGCGCGCGGGAACGTTCGCGGACGACCTGGACTGATCCCCTCTCCACCTCCCCGATGCCCTGCTCCCCCGCACCCCGCGGGTGGGGCGGGGCATCGCCCGTTGGGCCCGAGTTTGGGGCCAAGGGCCCAGGTCACCCGGCTCGTACGCCCCTACGCTCACGTCCACACCCGAATGCGGAACTGCGGGCACAGGCATGGCAAGTGGGCGTCGGAAGGGAAGAACCGTGACTGGTGGCGGGGGCTGGGGAAGCGGAAGCGCGGGCCACATACCACCGCGGAACGGGGGTGGTGGTTCCGGCGCGAGCGGTGGCGTGTTCTTCGCGCTGACCCGTAGCTGGGCCGCCGGCGCCCTGGTCTACATCGCCGCCGGGTATCTGGTCTCGCGCGGACTCGTCGAACTGCTGGCCACCGACGAGCGGCTCGCGAGCTTCGGCTGGCGGCTGGCCCTGCTGCACGTCCCCAACGTCATCACGACCGTCCTCACGGTCCTGGCCTCCGCCCGCGTCCTGCCCGACGAGTACCGCGAGTCCCGCCTGCTGACGCTCCTCGCCGCGCTCACCGTGCCGCTGGCCGCGCTCGTCTACGGGCTCGCCGTGTCCTGGCATCTCGTGGACGTCGAGGGCACGTTGATGCCGATGGTCTCGCTGGCGACCGGCGCGGCGGCGGGGCTGGCCGTGGACCGGCTCCTGGACGACCGCGCGGACGAGCCGGAGCCCGCCCCGTACCGCCCGTACTCCTGGCGGGACGGCGGCGCCACGGCCATGGAGTACCTCGGGGTGGTCGTCCTCGTCGTCACGCTGATCGGCGCGATGTCCATGGCGGGCGTCGGCGGCCAGATCGGCGAACGCATCCGCTGCGCGATCAGTTCGCTGGGCGGCGGCGGGGGCAGCTGCTCCACCGGCGGCGGGGAAACCACCGCGAAGCCGAAGACGGACGCCGACTACGAGCCCAAGATGTGCCAGGTCTCCAGCATCTCCGACACCGTCGGCGACAAGGTCAAGATCGGCTGGTTCGAGTGGGGCAACGAGTACGGCTTCCAGCAGAAGGTCAGCCAGGCCAAGACCGATGTGAACGAGGACGGCAAGGTCGACGAGAACGACAAGCTGGTCTACATGACGTTCACGGACGCCGCCTCGGCCGGTGCCACCGCCAGCACCCCGGGCGTCAAGCTCGGCAACCTGGGCAAGGCCGATGTGGACGTCGGCGGCGGCATCAAGATCACCAACGGTGACACCTGGGTCTTCAAGAGCGAGGAAGAAGCCGCGAAGATGCGGGACGACATCGAAGAAATGAAGATGTGGGAGACCTCCACCAAGTACAGCGGCGGCTACGGCGGCGGCTGGTACTCCGGGATGAAGTGGGCCGACAAGAAGAAGGACGTCGAGAGCAAGATCGGGGACAAGAAGATCTCCTACTCGACCGTCGGCCTCAACGTCTACGCGGACGGCGGGCTCTCCATCAGCGCGGGTGACGAGGCCAAGCTCGGCGCGAAGCTCGGCGGCAAGGCGAAGTTCTCGCCCGAGGTGACCATCACCAAGGACGACGTCAACGGCAACGAGTCGTACACGTACACCGCCAAGCTCGATCTGGAGGGCAAGGTCGGCGGTTCGGCCGGTCCGCTGGGCGGCACGGCCTCCGCGAAGGACAGCCGGACCGGGGCGGTCACCGTCACCCGCGACCAGAAGACCGGCAAGATCGTCCGCATCGACATGACCCAGACCGTCGAGAACGGCTCGACGACCGACAAGGGCGACATCAGCGGCGACAACGGCGAGAAGGGCAAGGACAAGCGCGGCGGCAAGGTCAGCGGCTCCGACTCCTCCGGCGAGACCGGCATCGAGGTCCTGACCAACTCGATCGTCTTCGGCAAGGACACCGACAAGGCCACCGAGGACAAGCGGGCCATCGCCGAGCAGTGGCTGGACGGCTCCGGCAACAACACCGCCCCGTTCGAGTACCTGTTCGGTGATCACTCCCTGGAGGAGAAGCCCACCGGAACCGACCCCTTCGACCAGCTGATGTACCAGGACGGCCTGTCGAGCAAGATGAACTACAACGGCCAGACGGACGCCCAGGAGTTCGGCTTCGAGGTCTCGCTCGGCATGAGTCTGGGATTCTCCATCTCCGACGAGCACAAGAAGGAGACACTGACGGACGCGGAGTTCCTCGGCGCTCCGCAGGGCGACAAGCGCGCGTACCTTCCGTACAGCTACTGCGCGAAGTAGCCGTACGGGAAGCACCGACCGGGCACGACGAAGAGGCGATAGGCGATGACGACGACGAAGAAGATGTACCGGGCGATCGGCGCAACTGCTGCCGCCGCCATCGGCCTCGCCCTGCTCACCGGCTGCGGCGGGGAGACCGCCGCGCTCCCGGAGGGCTGGGACAAGCTCGACACCAAGAGCCTCTCCGTCGGCTACCCCGGGGACAAGGGCTACAAGGAGCAGCCCGCGGCCGACCGGGCCAAGGCCAACGCTGCCGTCGCGCTCAAGGAGGAGGGCGGGCTGCGCACCGGCATGGTCTCCGTGCAGCTCGACTTCGCCACGGGCGTGGACAACGCCGCGGAGGCGGCGTCCGCGGCGGGTGCCGGCATCGGTCTGGGGGCGACCCGCAAGGGGACCGAAGAGGTGCGGCTCGCGGGTGCGGAGAGCGCCCGTGACGCACGCCGGATCGACTACGAGTTCACGTCGAGCGGCGAGGAGCAGACTCCGGCGCCGGGCACCCGGATGACGGGGGTCGTGGTGGCGGGCGTCGATTCGAAGGACGTGCCGTTCGCGGTCCGGATCAATGCGGTGAAGGGCTCGCTGAGCGCGACGGACCTCGACGCGTTCGTCGATTCGATCACGGTCAAGTAGCGGACCGGGAGCGCTCGTCCATGCAGATCCTGCCCGGCGGCACGGCCACGTTCCTGCTGCTGTTCGGCCTGCTCCTCGGCGCGTTCGCACTCCGTTCCGCGCTGCGCCTGAACCGGGTGCTGCGGCTGGTGCGGCACGGCGAACGCGCCGAGGGGCGGTGCGCGGACCGCCGGACGGTCGACCGGGGGCCGGGCATGGAGCGGAGCTACGCCACCGAGTACGTCTTCGCGTTCCGCACCCGCGACGGCCGCCACATCGAGTTCACCGACCATGCCCCGGGCCCGTTCGGCTTCGAGGTCGGGGCGCCGGTCCGGGTCAGTTACGACCCGGCCGACCCGGCGAAGAACGCCACGGTGGCCGGGCCGGGGGCGTGGGGTCCGGCGGTGATGCCCGCGGTGTTCGCGTTCGGGCTCGGGGCGTTCGCGGTGGGTTTGCTGCTGGGGTTCGCGGCGATGCGGGGATGGCTCTGAGACACGCCGCTCACGGGCGCGCGGGAGTCAGAACGTGGCCCGGTCGAACGGCACCGGGAGCTTCTCCAGCGCCCCGGCCTCCCGCAGTCGTGCGTTCGCCTCGATGATCGTCTCGACGGCCGGGGACTCCGTACCGCCACGGGTGAGGTCGATGACCAGTCCACCGTGTGCGGTGCGGACGTACGTTCCGGGCAGCCCTTCGGGTGCGAGGGCGGCACGCCCGGCGGAGAGAAAGACCGCACGGCCGCAGCGGGGGTCGGCGTTTCCCAGGTCGAATCGTTCGGTCACCGCCCGGTACTGAGGCTTGCTGTACACCTGCCCGGCGTCGATCTCCCAGTTCTCCGCGAGGATGCGCAGAACCTCCGGAGCGCGCCGGATCACTTCCGCGGATTCGTCCACCTCGCGCGACCGGAGGACGAGGGAGACGGAATTCGCCGCGTGGAGCGACGTGCTGCCCGCGTGAATCGCCGTGGACACATTCGCCGCACCGGGATTCTGCGCCCACAGCGACGTCGTGTACCCCACCACGTCGAGGTCGGGGCCCGTGTTCTTCCGTTCGATGTACTCCACCAGTGCGGGAACCGAGGGCTCCAGCAGGGGATCGGACGCGAGACCGTCCTCGGACTCGTGCCATACGTCGAAGGTCGGGCCGTCGATGTCCTTGAGCGCGGTGAGAGTGCCGGACCAGCGCTCGGCGATGCTCCGCACGGTTTCCCCGCGAAGGCCCCACAGGCCGTTGACTACGACGTACAGCACGACACGTTCTCCTCGGCTTCGGTCTGCGGTTCGCCTCCCCGTACGGCGTTCAGCCGGTCACATCCCCCGGGGTGTGGATCACCTTAACCGGGATGCCCCTCTCCTCGAACATCTCTCTCGCCGCTTCGGCGACGTCCGGGTCGGAGAGGTGCCACTCGACCGGCTTGCCGCGTGCCGCGTCGACCTGACGGGTCGCCTGGTCCGCCCACCGGTCGGCGACCTTCGGGGTGAGCGCCCCGGTGTCGGCGTTGTAGAAGTCCTTGCCCTTGTACCCGTACTTCGCCTCCAGGTAGGTGCCCCGCGAGGCGTCCCAGCCGTCGAAGTCGACCGGCTTCCCCGTGAGCTTGTCCAGCGGAACCCGGTACTCCTTGCCGCGGCCCACCTTGGAGATCTGCTCCTGGTAGCGGGCGCCCATCTCGGTCGGGTAGTTCCAGACGCCGGGCTTGATCTCCTGCCAGTTGCCCTCGCCGCCGTCCTTGGCACCGGCCGGCGGGTCCTTGAGGTCCTTGTACCAGGCCGGCTTCGGCTGGTTCTGGGCGTCTTCCAGGGCCTTCCGGCGCTTGGCCGCGTCCGCGGCCTTCTTCGCCTCGTCGGCCAGCCGCTGGGCCTCGTCGGCGGCGGCCTTCTTCTCCGGGTCGACCTCGTCGCACTTCCCGGCGAAGAACCCGACGGGCACGGCCGTGCGCGGACCGGCCATGACGCCGGTACGGGAGCCGGGCACCCCGAGCTCGGCCCCGCCGCCGAACGGGACCCGGACGCGACCGCCCATCCCGACGGTGCAGCCCTTGAGGCCTGCCTCCTCGGCGGCGTCGTCGGCGTGCCGCTGCGCTTCCTGCGCGGCCCTCTCCGCGCCGTCGATGTCGCCCGCCTTGGCGGCCTTCTTCGCCTTGTTCGCGGCATCCGAAGCCTTCTCGGCGACCTCGCCCAGCTTGCCGAGTTTCCCGAGCTTGCCCAGCTTTCCGAACTTGCCGACGAGCTTGGCCTCGCCGTAACCCGGGATGAACAGCGAGCCGATGTTCCAGAGGCCGGTGCCGATCGCCTGGCCCTCGTTGCCTTCCTTCCACATGTCCCGGACTTCATCGCCGATGAACATGTCGTCGAGGACCTTGATGCCGGTGCCGCCGGACGCCTTGGTCCAGTCCCAGACCGCGCCGAGGTAGTCGCCGTCGGACCACTTGTCCCCGGCGTCCTTCGAGTCCTGGCTCCATTTGTCGCCGAGGCTCTTGCCGTAGTCCATCAGGCCGTTCCACGCCTCGACGGGGTGGATGACCGTGTCGATCGTGCCGGTGATGTCGCCCCACAGCCCGTCGCCGATCAGGCCCTCGAAGAAGCCGCCGGTCTGGTGTGCGGCGCAGGAGAAGAACGCGCCGACGCCCGAGGTGCAGCTCTCGCCGGGCTTCTCCTCGTCGCCGTTGCCGGTGTCGTCCTGGTCGTCGCCGCCGTCCGGCTCCCCGGAGGTGTCCACGTCGTCGCCACCGTCGTCGACCTGGATGGCGGTGTCACCCCCGCTGGAGCTTCCGGAGCCGCCCGAGCCGGACCCCGAGTCGCCCGATGTGCCGGTTCCGCCGGCCGTGTCGGTCCCGCCGGCCGCGTTGGAGCCCCCGGCCACGTCCGACCCGCCGGAACCGGAACCGGACCCTGCCGGGCCCGATCCGCCCGAGTCCGTACCACCGGACGCGGTCGACCCACCGGAGTCCGTACCGCCGGAAGCGGACGAGCCGCCGGAGTCCTTGCCGGGCCCCGCCTCCACATCGCTGCCGGGCGCGGGGCAGGCGCTCCCGGTGAGCCGGCAGATCGCGTCCTGCATCCCACCGGTCAGCTGGGCGGCGATCCCCGTGACGACGAGTCCGCCGATGAGGGCCACGACCACCAGGACCATGCCCAGGTATTCCATCGCGGTCTGACCGGCGTCGTCCCGGCGCCACCTGATCATGCGCGCGATGCTGAACCGCCGGTGCGGCGCCCGCTGTTCGAGAGGCAGCTCGAACCACTCGCGCGAGCTGGGCCGGAACAGCAGGACGACGACGGCGACCGGCATCACCAGCTGCGTGACGCCGCGCCCACCGCCGTCCCCGCCGAGGGTCGCCAGCGCGCCGAAGGTGAGCCAGACGTGTACGGCCAGCAGTCCGCGCCAGATCCAGACGCCGCCGGTGCGCGCGTACAGCGAGAGCACGAACGCGGCCACGCTCGGCAGCGCCGCGTACAGCAGCAGCCCGAACAGCCGGCCGTCCACCTCGTTGACCGCCGACGCCACGGTCAGCACACCGATGCCACCCAGAACGGCGGCTGCGAAGAGGAGCCGTACGAGGATCAGCACCGCCTGCAACGGGCGCGGCAGCGACTGCCTGCCGCCCTGCTGGTGCACGGCTGCACTCCCGCCGGCACCACCCGAAACCGCAAATCCGCCTATGCCAGACACGACGAGTCCCCCAGCTTGTCGGTGTACGGCCACAGTTCAGCCACTCCACACATCCGACCACACCGGCACCCTTCGGGGCATGGGCCTCAGGACCCAATGCAAGGCTCAAAGTTGCCGATTCCGACGGACGTCACGGAGCGGAGCGGAGCTTCGGAACAGCGGACCCGCCGCTACCGGACGGGGACCTCGCTCCCGAACAGCATCCAGGGCGACTGGTCGTACGAGGCCACGCCGGCCAACTGCGGCTGCATCGCGGCGATCTCGTGCCGCACGGCCAGCGTGTCCGGCCAACTGTCGAAGTATGTCGTCCCGTTGATGACGACACCGCTCCAGTCGGTCGCCACGGAGGCGCCCTCGCGGTCGACGACGAAGCCGATGCAGAGCACGGAGGCCCGCCCTATCGCCTCCCTGATCGCCCTCGCGGCCACCTCCTGTTCGTCCCGGTCCAGTCGGCCGAACCCGAATTCCAGCGCGACGACTCCGTCCCTCATCCGACGGATACGGGCGGGAACGTCGGCCCCGCTGTTCACCCACAACACGAAGTCGACGCTGTCGAGCCGCTGCAGTCCGGCCAGGAGCACGAGCTGTTCCCTGGTCACCCACGACGGGGTGCCCCGCGGACCGGGTCCCGGGCCGAGGAGCGTGACCCGCCTCGTGACCGGGTGGCTGAGCCGCAGACCCGCCGCGTCGAGATCGCTGAAGAGCGACTCGGAGTCCGGGCGGCTCCAGCCGAGGTGGTAGGAGTAGAAGAAACCGTCACTCATCGACACATCACCCCATGCAGACAGGTGGAGCGTGCAGTTCCAGGTGCGTGCGGGCACGCCGGACAGGCGCTCGTGCCGAGCGCCGGCCAGACGGCTCGCAGTTTGGTCGTGCACGAGCCTAATGAGGCCCGATCTCCGGGGCGTGGGCCCAGGGACCCAGGGGCGGGCCCCATTGGACAATGCGATGGACAGGAGGCGGCCCATCGCGGATCGTGTACGTCGATGACACGCACCGATTCGCCTCCCGCATGGGACGAGCGCACCCAGCTGGCCACCTTCCTCGACTACGTCCGCGACACCGCGCGCGCGAAGTGCGAGGGCATCTCCCCGGACGGTGCCCGCCGGGCCCCGCTGCCCGGCTCTCCCCTGATGACGATCGCCGGGCTGATCAACCACCTCAGCTGGGTCGAGTACTACTGGTTCGAGGTGGTCTTCCTCGGCGGCGAGGACGAGGGGCCGTGGACGGACGAGGACCCCGACCGCGAGATGCGCATCGCGGTGGACATGCCGCTCGCCGATGTGCTGTCGCTGTACGAGGAACGGACCACCCGCTACCGCGAGTTGGTCGCCTCCAACGACCTGGACGCATCGGCCAGGCGCACGCGCGACGACGGCAGCAGCCCCGACCTGCGCTGGATCGTCCTGCATCTGATCGAGGAGACCGCCCGGCACAACGGCCATCTCGACGCGATCCGGGAGATCGTCGACGGCACCACCGGCAGGTAGGGCCGTTCGGCGCGCGACGCACGCACGCGCCGCCGCCGCTGTCGGCTAGCCGATCTCGGCGACGGCGGGTGCGATGCGTTCGGCGACCTGGTGGGTGTAGCTGACCGGGTGCCGGTCGGGCAGCACTTGGATCTCGCTGATGCCCAGGCTCGCGTACGCCTCCGCGTCGGCGAGGAACGCGGCCGGCTTGTCCAGCACCGGGCCGCTGTACATCACGGTCTTCGTGATGGCGTCGTAGTCACGGTCCTCCGCGGCGCAGTGCGCGCGCAGCACGTCGAGCTTGTGGGCCACTTCCTCCTGGTCGGTGGCGAAGAGATTGCACGCGTCCCCGTAGCGGGCGACCAGGAGCAGGGTCTTCTGCTCGCCTCCGCCGCCGATCATGATGGGCGGGTGCCCGCCGATCGGCTCGGGCACGCACAGCGTCTCGGCCAGCTGGTAGTGCCTGCCCCGGAACGGGCCGTTGTCGTCGCTCCACATCTGCAGGCAGATCCGGATCGCCTCCTCCAGCCGTTCGAACCGCTCGGCGACCGGGACCACCGGCACCCCGAGCCCGTACTGCTCCCGCTCGTACCAGGAGGCGCCGATACCCAGCCTGGCCCTGCCGCCCGACAGCACATCGAGGCTGGTGACGATCTTCGCCAGCAGACCGGGGTGCCGGTACATCACGCCCGTGACCATCAGGCCGAGCGTCATCCGCTCGCTCACCGCAGCGACGTAGCCGAGCGTGGTGTACCCCTCCAGCATCGGCTCGTCGGCGACGCTCTGCCCGGTCTCCATCTGGAAGTAGTGGTCCATCACGGTGAACGACGCGATCCCCGCCTGTTCGGCGATCCGCACCGACTCCGCGAGGGTGGGCGCGATGAGCGCGGGGTCGGCCGGGGTCGAGTAGTTCCAGTAGTGCAGACCGAGCTTCATGTCCCGCCTCCCGCCCGACGAGCTCGACCACCTTGCGTAGTCGGCTGTCACGCTACGCGAGGATCCGGTCGTCGGCATTTCGGCGGACGAAGGTCGTCGGCCGGTCGGCGGACGACGTGGGCGGCGACTTCATGGGCACGGCCCGAGGCGGGCCCGCCGCGCTCCTACGCCGCCAGCCGACTTCGCCCAGGTGGGTGACGGTGGGCGGCTCCGTGCAGACCTCGCTCAGGGCGGCGCGGTAGCGCCGGAACGAGGCCGGCCGGCGGTGCGGGGCCGCGACCGGGTCGCCGACGGGCGCCGAGGACCACCCCGTTTCGGCCGAGCACGTCACCGATCCTTCACCGCGACTCGCCACCACGGGTTGGATACCTCAACTATCTTATTTCCGTGGACCAGTTGATCACCGAAGATCCCCTGCACATCGGCCCGTACCGCCTGATAGCCCGTCTGGGCGCCGGCGGCATGGGCCTGGTGTACCTCGGCCGTTCCGAAGCCGGACGGACCGTGGCCGTGAAGGTGGTGCAGGCCGAACACGCCCAGCACCCCGAATTCCGCAAGCGGTTCACGCGCGAGGTGGCGGCCGCCCGGCGGGTGGGCGGGACCTGGACGGCGGCCGTGCTCGACGCCGACACCGAGGCGCAGGTGCCCTGGGTGGCGACCCAGTACATCCCCGGCCCCGATCTCACCACCGTGGTCGCCAAGGACTTCGGACCGCTGCCCGAGCATTCGGTCCGCACTCTCGCCAACCGCCTGGCCGTGGCCCTGCAGTCGGTGCACGGTGCGGGCCTGATCCACCGCGACCTCAAGCCGTCCAATGTGCTGGTGACGGTGGACGGGCCGCGCGTGATCGACTTCGGGATCGCGCGGGCCATGGACAGCCTCGCCGGGGACAGTCTGCACACCCGCACCGGAATGCTGATCGGCTCCCCCGGCTTCATGTCGCCCGAGCAGGTGCGCGGCCTCGAACTCACCGCGGCCAGCGATGTGTTCTGCCTGGGCGCGGTTCTCGTCTACGCCGCCACCGGCCGCCTCCTCTTCGGTGCCACGGAGACCGGCCTGAACGCGCACCTCTTCCGGATCGCGGAGGAGGAGGCGGACCTGACCGGCGTACCGGAGTCACTCGTCGACCTCGTACGCGCGTGTCTGCACAAGGACCCGGCGCAGCGGCCCACGCCCGCCGACGTGGCCGCCCGCACGGCCACCGACCAGGACGGCGAATGGCTGCCGGGCTCGGTACTCGCCCAACTCGGGCGGCACGCCGCACAGTTGTTGGACTTCGCCCCGGAGACGAGGACCACGCAGCCGGACCCGCGCGTCCCGGCCCAGCCGCAGTACGCCGACCGGCCCCAGCCACTCCCCCCGCAGCCCGCCTACAGCCCGACGGCACCGGCGGATCGCCACCCGTCACCGGGGTTCGGGCCGCCCCTGAGCAAGGCGCCCGGCGGCCTGCCGACGGCCCCCGCCCCGGCAGGTCCACCGGCTCCGCACCCCATGCGGTGGTGGGGGCTGGGGATGGCCGCGCCGGCACAGCTGCTGGTACTGATCGGCACGGCGATCACGAACACCGCGCTGCCGACCATCTACGCCGAACTGGGCGCCTCCTCCGACGACATGCGCCTGTTCTCCACCGCCTACATGCTGGCCTTCGGCCTGCTGCTGCTGCTCGGCGGGCATCTCTGCGATCTCCTGGGCCGCAAACGGGTGTTCATCATCGGCTCGGCCGGTTTCGCCGCGGCCTTCGCGGTCGCCGGCCTGGCCCCCTCCTCCGCCCTGCTCATCCTCGCCAGCGCGCTCCAGGGCATGTCCGCCGCCCTGCTCTCGTCGTCCGCGCTGGCCCTGGTTTCCGCCGGATTCAGCGATCCGAAGGAACGCGGCAGGGCTTTCGGCATTTACGCCGCGGTCGCCGGCAGTGGCATGGCGTTCGGCCTGTTCGCGAGCGCCACGCTGGTCGAGAACCAGAGCTGGCGCGTGTGCATGTACGCCGCTGCCGGGCTCGCTCTGGTCATCGCGATCTGCGCGGCCCCCCTGGTGCACGACCCCCACCCGGTCCGCACCCCTGCCCGTCTCGACGCACCGGGCCTGGTGATCGGCTCCGGCGCGCTCATCGCCTTCGCCTTCGGCTTCGACAGGGCCGAGGCGACGGGCTGGGCCACCCCCCTGACCCTGATCCTCCTCACCAGTGGCGCCCTCCTGCTGCTGGCCCTCGTGCGGCGGCAGGCCAGTTCGCCCAGCCCGCTCGTCCCGGCGTACGTCCTCAGGGACCGTAACCGTGTGGGCTCCCTCCTCACCCTGTTCTTCCTCGGCCTGGGCCTGCTCGTCACGTTCCTGATCCTGACCAGGTATCTCCAGGGCGTCCTCGAATACCCCATGGCCCGGAGCGGTATGGCCCTGCTGCCCATGGCCGGCGCGGCCGTCGTCGCCTCCACCCAGGTCGCCGCCCGTCTGTGCCACCGGCTGGCGCCCCGCAATCTGATCGTGCCGGGCCTGCTGCTGACGGCGGTCGGTCTGGCGATCCTGACCGGGATCGACGCCGACAGCGCGTACACCGCCCAGGTGCTGCCGGGCACACTGCTCATCGGCTTCGGTGTCGGCCTGGCCCTCACGCCGCTCTTCACCACCGCGACCGGCGGAGTCGCCGCGCAGGATTCCGGCGGGACCTCGGCGATGGTCCTCGCGGCCCAGAACCTGGGCGGCTGGGCCGCCTGGCCCCTGTTCATCAGCATCCTCGCCTCTGCGGTCTCCGCTCGGCTGACCAATGCGTCGGACATTCCCGCGCCCCTGGTCGATGCGGCCAAGGCCGGTTTCCCGCTCAGCAGGCAGAGCCTTCCGGAGTCATTTTCCAGCACCCTGGATCGGATCAACACCGCGGTGGTGGGCGGGTACTCCGTCACCCTCTGGTGGACGGTCGGCCTCACGCTGCTCGCGAGCCTGCTCGCCGGTCTGCTGATCACGGCCCGGACTCCCAAGCGGTGACCCCGGCAGCTGGCCCCAACGATCAACCCTGAGGCCCGCGTTGAGCGTCACTGACACCGCAGGGGGCGGCACTCGCCCCCTCGGTGACCTGGAGGCAAGACGCATGAGGCAACGGGGTACACGTATCTCCTCGCTCGCTCTGGCGGTGGCCGCGGTCGTGGGGGCGGCCGCATTCGCCCCGCCCGCACACGCTGCGCAACCACCGCACGGTCACGAGGCGACCCAGGCCGCGCTGCGCGATCTGATCGAGAAGGGCAAGCTGCCCGGCGCCGCAGCCAAGACACAGGACAACGAGGGCCGTTGGTACGGAGCGGCCGGTTACGCCGACACTGCCACCGGCCGCGAACGCTCACCCGGCGACCACTTCCGCGGGGCGAGCACCACCAAGCCGTTCATCGCGACCGTCCTGCTCCAACTGGAGGCGGAGGGGAAGCTGAGCCTGAACGACACCGTCGAGACATGGCTGCCCGGCCTGGTGCGGGGCAACGGGTACGACGGCAGCCGGATCACCCTGCGCAGTCTCCTCAACCACACCAGCGGCATCGCCAACCACACCGACGACCCCGCGTTCGTGCACGACGCCGCCGGTCCCGGCTTCCCGGAGCACCGTTACGACACTCACACGCCCGAGGAACTGGTGGCGATCGCGCTGAAGTATCCGCCGCGCCCCGATCCGGAGAAGGCGCCGTTGTACTCGAACACCAACTTCGTGATAGCCGGGATGGTCATCGAGAAGGCGACGGGCCATTCGTACGCGCAGGAGGCCACCCGCCGCATCATCCGGCCGCTGAAGCTGCGCGGGACGTCGTTCCCCGGCACATCGCCGCAGATGCCGGACCCACACCCCATCGGCTACTCCCGCTTCCACGAGGAGGCCCCCGACGCCGAGATCCACGACGCCACCGAGCAGAACATGACATGGCTGGGCGCGTCCGGCGACATCATCACCACCACCGGCGACCTCAACCGCTTCCAACGCGCCCTGATGCGCGGAGCGTTGTTGCCGCCCGCGCAGCTGAAGGAGATGCTGGACGAGGTTCCGTCGGGCGACGGTGCCGGGTTCGGGCTCGGGCTCGAGTTCGCGCAGCTGTCCTGCGGCGTGAAGGTGGTGGGCAAGAGCGGCCGTACGAACGGCTCCCTGTCCGCGATGGTCGGCACTCAGGACGGGAAGCACCAGCTGACGTTCAACATCAACGGCGACTGGTTGCAGGACGGATCGCTCTACGTCAACGTGATCGAGGCGGAGTTCTGCGGCAAGGTCCCCTCCGCCACGAACAAGGCGTCGCTCTCGGGAGGCCGGGCGCCCGCCCCGCTCCCCGACTCGCTCCCCGACGCCTTCGCCGCCCTCCCCCGGTCCTCCAACGACTGAGCACGCCGGACCGCCGCCGCCCTCGCTGATGCCGGGTGCCGTCACCTCGCCGCAGCGGCACCGGAAGTCGCCGCTGCGGTGCCCTGCATGACCGTTCATCGGCGGCTGACTCGTTCGGCGACGACCGATGAGTTTCTCCACCGTCCGCGGTCAATCATGCAGTATGAGTTGGTGCACCGCAGGCGCGAAGCCGGCCGAAGCGGGCACCGGCCGAACTGTCTGCGAATCACGACATGACATTGGGAGAACTCAGATGCGCACCCTGATCAGCACCGCCTTCGTCTCGCTCGACGGTGTGGTGGAGGCCCCGGGCGGGGAGCCCGGTTACCGGAACTCGGGGTGGACCTTCAAGGACATGGAGTTCGTCCCGGAGGCGTTCGAGATCAAGGGCCGCGAGCAGCAGGAGGCCACCGCGATGATGATGGGCCGGGTCAGCTACGAGGCGTTCAGTCCGGTCTGGCCGGACATGGCGGACTTCGCCGACTACAAGACGATGCCGAAGTACGTCGTCTCCACCACCCTCACCGAGGACGACCTGGTCTCCAACTGGGGCGAGACCACGATCCTGCGCTCGCTCGACGAGGTCGCCGCGCTGAAGGAGACCGAGGGCGGCCCGATCATCGTCCACGGCAGCGCCACCCTCAACCGGAACCTCTCGGACGCCGGCCTGATCGACCGCTACCACCTGCTGGTGTTCCCGCTGCTGCTCGGCGCGGGCAAGCGCCTGTTCAGCGACACGGACAAGGACACCCAGAAGCTGAAGCTCGTCGAGCACGAGGCGTACTCCAACGGCCTGCAGAAGAACGTCTTCGACGTCATCCGCTGACGCCGCCGCCCGGCCCCGCGCCGGGCCCCACGTCGGGCCCCACGTCGGGCCCCACGTCGGGCCTCGCCGGGCCTCGCTAGGATCCCCCTCCATGGCCGGTACAGACGTCACGCACAAGCAGCCCTTCCTCGTTCTGCACGACTACGGCATGGGCGGTCTGTGGTGGTGGGTCCGTGCACGGTCCGCGCGGGAGGTGCTCGAAACGTTCGCCTGGGTCGAGGTGATCACCGACCCGGAGACCCTCGCCGGGTTCAACGGCGAGGGGCTGGAGGAGGTCGACATCGACGCGTCCCGGATGCCGCCGGGACTGGACGGCCTGCACGCCGAGCGCGCCGCCCAACGCGGCCGTACGAACTTCGGCGCGCTCGCCGACAGGGAGATCGTCCATCTGCGTCTCCGTGGCGGCGCCGAGGACGGCGAACCGGTCGACCAGTTGGTGGAAGTCGGCCCCGACGGGCGCCGGTTTCGCCAGGTGGAGGTGGCCGGGGACGGAACCGCCGTACGCAGCAGCCCCGACGACTGGCTGTTCAACCCGCCGGTGGTGGACCTCTTCGACCCGGCACTCGCGGACCAGGAGATCAGCCGGAGCGACTTCGAGGCACAGTGGGCAAGGGCCCGCCAGGAAGACTCCGGCCTGTAGACGTGCATGCCGTGTGGTGTGATGGCCCCGTGAACCGCGCCGTGGAGGAGACCAACCGCCGGATGCTCCGGGCGCGGGACGCGATGGACCGCGCCTATGCGCAGCCGCTGGACGTCCCGGCCCTGGCCCGGATCGCGCACGTGTCCCAGGCACACTTCACACGTACGTTCCGGGCCACGTTCGGCGAGACACCCCACCGCTACCTGCAACGCCGCCGTGTCGAACGCGCGATGTTCCTGCTGCGGGAGACCGACCGCAGCGTGACGGAGATCTGCTACGAGGTCGGCTTCGGCAGCCCGGGCACCTTCAGCCGTACGTTCCACGACATCGTCGGCCGGTCGCCGAGGACGTACCGCAAGGAAGCGACGGCCTCGGGCGTCCCGACGTGTTTCACCATGACGTGGATGCGGCCGAGCACCTGAGCAGTTTTGGATAAGTTCTTTTCGAGCGTGCCCAGTAGCGTGATGCGCATGTTCAACGCCATTACGCAATCGCAGATATACGTCCTCGACCAGGACGAGGCCCTCGACTTCTACGTCGGCAAGCTCGGCCTGGAGGTCAACGCCGATGTGGACATGGGCTTCATGCGCTGGCTGACCGTCGGCGTCCCCGGCCACCCCGAGCGCCAGATCCTGCTGGAGAAGCCGGGCGCCCCGGCCATGTCCGAGGAAACAGCCCAGCAGGTACGCGAGTTGGTGACCAAGGGCGCGATGGGCGGCTGGCTCATCCTCACCACGGACGACTGCCGCAAGACGTACGAGACGCTGCTGACCCGGGGCGTCGAGTTCACCGAGGAGCCCACCGACCGCCCGTACGGAACCGACTGCGGCCTGCGCGACCCCTTCGGCAACCGCATCCGCTTCACCCAGCCGAAGACCTGAGCACATTCCCGATCGCGCAGCGGGGGCCGGAGCGAGGACGCACCGGCCCCCGCTCGCATGCGACCCCAGCCCCTTCGGATGGCGGGGCGCCGGCGCGTCGGTCCCCGCGTGCGCGCGACCGGAGCGGGCGCGGACGACCACCGTTGCGGCCTCGTACCAGACGCCGGCCGATCTGTTCGGCGGGCGGCCTCGGTGAGGCAACCGAACCAACGACTTGATACCTCGCCGCGGTGGCCTGGCCTCGCCGGAGCCCCACTCTCCGCCCCAGTCGCTCACGACGGCCTCCAGCAGATACGGCATCGTCGCGGTGGCGCAGGGATACGCAGAGCTCATCGCCCGGACTCATACGTACGGTGACGGCAACGAGTTCGCCCACGATGTGCGTGGCCGCTTTCACACCCGGGGCAGGACCCCTCGGAGTGCGGCTGCCCGCGGCACTCCCCACCGGCGGGTCAGCGCTGAACCAGACGGTCGGACGACGGAACGGCGCCATGAGCGCCATGAAGGCTCACCCAGGTCGAACGCGAGGACGGCGACCCGAAGGCGAAGGCCCAGCCCGCCGGGTAACGCCCTGGATCACCCCGAACACCCGATGTGGCGCACACCACGGGCGTAGCCCTCGCCACATCGAACAAACCTAGCGCCCACTCGGTTTTCGTGCTTTCCTGTGCTTGGCCCGCAGGTCGAAGGCCTCGCCCGGCCCGCGGCTCAGGTGCACCCCCGCCCCTCTCGCCCCGCAGGGGCACGGCCACCAAGGAAGTTGGTCATGAGCACATCCGAGACCCGGCACACGTCCGCCTCCCCGCGGAACGTCGTCACGGACACAGCGCAGGACACGCCGCCGGCCGGACGCCGCGGCAACCTGGGCGGGCTGCTCTCGCTGCTCGCCGTCGGCAACATCGCGATGTACATGGTCTACATGGGGGTCGGGCAGGTTCTGCTGCCGCTCCAGGTGGAGGCCATCGACCCGGCGGACAAGGTCGCCAACTTCGGTCTGGTCTCCGGCATCTCCGCGATCTTCGCGACGCTCTTCAACCCACTCGCCGGTGTCCTCTCGGACCGATCCCGGCGGCGAAATCCCTGGATCCTCGGCGGCGGCATCGCGGCCCTGGGTGCGCTCGCGCTGCTCGGTGCGATGAAGTCGATCCTCCTGGTCACCATCGGCTGGTGTCTGGTGCAGGCGACGATGAACGTCTACCAGGCGGCCATCACCGCGGTCGTGCCCGACCGGGTGCCGGTCGAGCGCCGCGGGCTCGCCTCGGCGACGGTGGGCATCGGCATCCCGGTCGGCTCGATGGTCGGTGTCGCGCTGGCCACCATGTTCGTGCCGCACGACGTGCCCACCGGGTATCTGGTGCTCGGCGCAGTCATCGCGGGCGCGGCGGTGCTGTTCACCTCGCTGGCGCGGGAACGGAAGCTGCCCGAGCAGGACCCCGTGCCGCTGGGCAAGCAGCTGGCCGCGTTCGCGGCGGCGCTGCGGGTGGCGGACTTCCGGTGGGCGTTCGTCGGCCGGTTCCTGCTGACGCTCGGCTACTTCGTGATCGTGGTGTACCAGCTGTACATCCTCCAGGACCACATCGAGCTGCCGAAGGGCCTGAGCCCGACCGAAGCGATCGCGATCATGACGCCCGTCAACTCGATCGCGATGCTGGTCGCGACGGTCGCCGGTGGTGTCCTCTCCGATCGGATCGGCCGCCGCAAGCCGCTCATCGCGGCCTCCTGCGTACTCACCGCGGCCGGCATGGTGGTGCCGCTGGTCAACCCGGACTGGACCGGCATGCTGGTCTTCTCCGTCATCAACGGGCTCGGCTTCGGCTGTTTCATGGCGGTGGACACCGCCCTGGTCACCCTGGTGCTGCCGAGCGCGGAGGACGCCGCCCGCGACATGGGCGTGCTGAACATCGCCAACGCCGGCCCGCAGATCATCGCCCCGTTCATCGCCTCCCTGGTGGTCGGCGCGTTCGGCGGCTACGACGCCCTGTTCGTGGTCGCCGCCGTGGTCACCGCCCTCGGCGCCCTGTCCGTCGTCCCGATCCGCAGCGTGCGCTGACCGTCCCAGCCGGGCCGGTCCCCCTTTTGGAGAACCACATGAGCACCACCCCCACCCCCCGTAACGACGGCCACCCCTACCAGGACCCGTCCCTCCCCGCCTCCGCGCGCGTCGCCGACCTCGTCTCCCGGATGACCCTGGAGGAGAAGGCAGGTCTGCTCTTCCAGACCATGCTGACCATGCACCCCGATGGCCGCCCGGTCGAGGCCGGCGAGGATTCCATGGCCCCCACGGATACCACCGGCATGGTGCGCTCCAAGCTCATGAGCCACTTCAACATCTTCGGCACCGCGGGCCCACGCCAGATGGCCGAGTGGCACAACACCCTCCAGGAGATGGCCGCGAGCACCCGTCTCGGCATCCCGGTCACCGTCTCCACCGACCCCCGCCACTCCTTCACCGCGAACATCGGCGCCTCCATCGAGGCCGGTGCCTTCTCGGTGTGGCCCGAGGCGACCGGCCTGGCCGCCACCCGCGACCCGGAACTGGTCCGCCGCTTCGCCGACGTCGCCCGCCGCGAATACCTCGCGGTCGGCCTCCGCGTCGCCCTGCACCCGCAGATCGACCTGGCCACCGAGCCCCGCTGGTCCCGCCAGATGGGCACCTTCGGCGCAGACGCCGCACTCACCGCCGAGCTGGTCCAGGCGTACGTCCTCGGCTTCCAGGGCGAGCGTCTCGGCCCGGACAGCGTGGCCACCATGGTCAAGCACTTCCCCGGCGGCGGCCCGCAGAAGGACGGCGAGGACCCGCACTTCCCGCACGGCAAGGAGCAGATCTACCCGGGCGGAATGCGCGAGCACCACCTGGCCCCGTTCAAGGCGGCCATCGCGGCCGGCGCCTCGCAGATGATGCCGTACTACGGCCAGCCGGTCGGCACCGACTGGGAAGAGGTCGGCTTCGGCTTCAACAAGGGCGTGATCACAGGGCTGTTGCGCGAACAGCTCGGCTTCGGCGGCATCGTCTGCACCGACTGGGGCCTGCTCAACGACGAGCCGATCTTCGGCGAGATGCACCAGGCCCGCGCCTGGGGCGTCGAGCACCTGACCGTCGCCGAACGCGCCGCGAAGGCGATCGACGCGGGCGCCGACCAGTTCGGCGGCGAGTCCTGCCCCGAAGTGATCGTCGACCTGGTCCGCTCCGGCCGCCTCTCCGAGGACCGCATCGACCGCTCCGTACGACGTCTGCTGCGCGAGAAGTTCGTCCTCGGCCTCTTCGACAGCCCGTACGTCGACCCCGACGCGGCCGAGGAGATCGTCGGCAACAGCGAGTTCCGCGCGGCCGGCCAGTTGGCCCAGCGCCGCTCACTCACCGTCCTGGTCAACCACGAGCGGACACTGCCGGTTGTCGGCAAGCGTCCGAAGCTGTACGTCGAAGGGCTCGACGCGCGGATCGCGGCCCGGTTCGGCGAGCTGGTGGACGCCCCTGCGGACGCGGACCTCGCGGTGCTGCGCCTGTTCACCCCGTACGAGTTCCGGGAGGGCAAGTTCGAACAGCTCTTCCACTCCGGGCGCCTGGACTTCACCGAGGAGGAGCTGAGGCCGGTCCTGGACCTCCTCGACGCCGTACCGACCGTCGTCTGTCTGAACCTGGAGCGGCCCGCCGTCATCCCGGAGATCGCCGAGCGGGCGGCGGCGCTGATCGTCGACTTCGGCGCGAGCGACGAGGCGCTGCTCGACGTGGCGTTCGGGCGGGCCAGGGCGGAGGGCCGGCTGCCGTACGAGCTGCCGCGCTCGATGGCCGCTGTCGAGGCGTCCCGGTCCGACGTGCCCCACGACACGGCCGATCCGGTCTTCCCCTTCGGGGCCGGACTGGACCTCTGAGACGCTTCGGACACCCGGATTCCCACCCTCCGCCCCACAGAGCAGGAGCCACCCCTGATGACCACCGGCCCCACCGTCCTGACCAGCAGCGGCCCCGTGCGCGGCGAGCGCCGCGAGAGTGGGGTGCGGTTCCTCGGCATCCCGTACGCCGCACCGCCGGTCGGTGAGCTGCGGTTCGCGGCTCCGGTTCCGCCTGAGCCGTGGACCGAGGTGATGGACGCGACGGCGTACGGGCCGACCGCTCAGCGCCGTCCGTTCGGCGAGGTCACGACCATTCCCGAGCCGACCGTTCCGGGCGAGTCGATCCTCAACCTGAATGTGTTCACCCCGGACGTCACCTCCCCTGCCGGGAGCGGTCTCCCGGTCCTGGTGTGGATCCACGGCGGCGGTTACGTGGCCGGTTCTGCGGCCAGCCCCTGGTACGACGGGGCGGCCTTCAACCGGGACGGCGTGATCGTGGTCTCGTTCGGTTACCGGCTGGGCATCGAGGGCTTCCTGCACCTGGCGGACGCGCCCGACAACCGTGGCGTGCTCGACTGGATCGCGGCCCTTCAGTGGGTGCGTGACAACATCGCGGCCTTCGGCGGCGATCCGTCCAAGGTGACCGTCGCGGGTCAGTCGGCGGGCGGCGGCGCGGTCCAGACACTGCTCGCGACGCCTGCCGCGCAGGGCCTGTTCCGGGGCGCGATCTCGGTGTCCGGAGCGGTGATGCAGCCGCAGGGGCGTGACATGGCGCTGACCATCTCCCGCCTGTTCACCGAGCGGACCGGAGCCCCGGCGACCGCCGCCGCGCTCCGCGACAAGTCTGACGACGAACACCTCGCCCTCATGGACGCGTTGAACGCGCCCGGCCCCGAGCGCGAGTCGCTGCCGCTGGTCGTCCTCGCCCCCTTCGCCGACGGCGAGCTGATCCCCGCCCCGGTCATGGACGCTCTCACCACCGGCGACGCGGGCACCGGCACCTCGCTGATGCTCGGCTTCACCTCCCACGAGTTCAACCTCATGCCCGCCCCGGACGGCGGCGAGGAGATGCTGCGCGCCGCACTGGCCGCCATGGGCCTGGACCCGGACCGCACCCAGCGCTTCCTCGACCTCAACAAGGAAACGCCGGGCGCCCTTCTCGGCCAGGCGGCCACCGACACCACCTTCCGCGCCCCCTCCCTCGCCATCACCGAGGCCCGCGCCGCCCGCCAACTTCCCACCTGGCTCTACCAGTTCGAGTACACGTCCACCGCCGCGATCTACGCGGGCCTGGCCAGCCACTGCCTCGACCTGCCCTTCGTCTTCGGCCTGCCCGCCGACGCCGAAGGAGTCACCGCCGCTCTGGGCGAGAACCCGCCGCAGCGCTTGACCGACGCCATGCACTCCGCCTGGGTCGCCTTCGTGACCGATCTCGACCCGGGTGCCGGCTGGCCGCGCTACACCACCTCACAGCGCTCCACGATGATCTGGGACGCCGAACCGCACACCGAGTCCGACCCCCTGGGCCCGGTCCGCGAGATCTGGCTGGGCTGACCCGAACGGCGAGGCGGGCCGGTCAGCTCTCCGACCGGTCCTCCTCGCCACCGGACCGTTCCGGCAGCCCCGCCCCGTCCACCGTCACCGACCGCAGCAACCGGTCGAAGTAGGCACGCAGCCGCCCGACCATGTCGTACGTCTCCGGGGCGAGCGCCCACTGCAGCTGCAGCCCGTCCATCACCGCCGCGATCTCCGCGGCCAGCGCCGCCGGGTCGGTGTCGGGCTTGACCTCACCACGCTCGACGGCGTCCCGAAGCTCCTTGCCGATCTCCTCGAGGACCATGCGGTAGCGGCCGACGAAGAAGTCGTGCGCGGGGTGGCCCCGCTCGCCCGCCTCCCCCACCAGCGCGTTGAACATCTTGGTGCGGCCCGGCCGTTCGGCGTTGTACGCCGCGAGGTCGAGCAGTGTCTGAAAGGTCTCGACGGCGGACTGCGGCTCGCGCACGAAGAGCCGCTCCCCGCCCTGCTCGTCGGTCCGCCGCAGCACCGAGATCAGCAGATCCTCCTTGCTGCGGAAGTGGTGCAGCAGCCCACCCTGCGTGATCCCCACGTCCTTCGCGATCCGCGCGAGCGACGAGGCATGGAACCCCCACTGCGCGAAGTGCTCGACAGCGGCGTCCAGAATCCGGGCACGGCGCTCGTCACCCACGGCGTAGCTGCCACGCGCCGCGGTTCTACGGGGCTTTCCATCCTGCATGCGGTCCATGCGGACCACCCTAGTGCGGTGACTTCGCCTCGCTGCGCGAGCAGGACCCGACCACCGCCGGCCTTGGCCAAGCCGCTTGAGTCCGGCGTTCTGGCAGAGCCGCACGCGCGATGTCGCCGAGGTCAGTGGTGTGGCCGACGTAGCCCTGCGACGAGGAGTTCCACCATGTGGCGTGCGTCGTAGCGGATATCGCTGTCCGCGCCGATGCAGAGGTTACCGACGCCGCGCATGAGCTCGTACGCATCGAGGTCGCCGGCGCCCCACTCCCCGCCCCAGTCGTCCACCACGGCCGACAGCAGCCAGAGCGCCCGCCGACGCCGCGTCTCGCAGAGGGCGCGGCGCGTTGCAGCTTGATAGGCAAGCGAGCACTTGCCTATCCTGCAGGCATGGCCGACGACCTTTTCAAAGCATTGGCCGACCCCACCCGCCGCTGCATCCTCGACGAGCTCACGGACAAGTCCGGACAGACACTCTTCGAGATCTGCTCGCGACTGAGCATGAAGCATCAGCTCGGCATCTCACGCCAGGCGGTGTCCCAGCACCTCGCCGTGCTGGAAGCCGCCGGACTGGTCGAGACCAGGCGGGAGGGCCGCTACAAGTTCCACGACCTGAATACGGCCCCGCTGCGGCAGATCACCGAGCGATGGCCCGCGCCCGACACCTCCGGATCGAAAGAGAGCACCCCCATGAAGATCCGCCTGACCAGCATCTTCGTCGACGACCAGGCCGAGGCCCTGCGCTTCTACACCGAGATCCTCGGCTTCGTGAAGAAGCACGACGTCCCGCTGGGCGAGAAAGACCGGTGGCTGACCGTCGTCTCGCCCGACGAGCCCGGCGGCACCGAACTCCTCCTGGAACCCGCCGGCCACCCGGCCGTCAGGCCCTACCGCGACACGCTCACCAAGGACGGCATCCCGCTGGCCCAGTTCGCCGTCGACGACGTGCACGCGGAGTACGAGCGCCTGCGCGGCCTCGGCGTCCGCTTCACCCAGGAGCCCGTGGGGATGGGCCCCGTCACCACCGCCGTCTTCGACGACACCTGCGGCAACCTGATCCAGATCGCGTCCCAGCCGCAGTAGACGACCGACTGCGGCGCCGAAAGCCGATCGCCTCCCCACGCGGCCCGCCCACCGGCAGGCCGCCATGAAAGATCGAGGCCAGGGCCTCTCAGGCGAGCGCAACCGTCGTCAGGGAGCAGCTTCCGGAGGTGAGCTTGTGGGTGCTCCATTCGCCCGTGCAGGTCTGGAACCAGACGTACTCGTTCTCCGGAAGATCCTTGTTCTTGTACCGGAGGGTGTTGTTGCCGTCGATGTTCCAGATGTATCCCGAGCGGAGCTTGGGGGCGTTTTCGTCGAAAGCGGAGGTGACCCACCACTTGACGACAGCGGAGTGACCGTCCGCGTCCGTGTCTTCGATCGCGAACCAGTCGCCGTCATGGAAGAAGCAGGACCGAGAGTCGACTTGGTCCGCGCACTCGAATTCGTCCCAGCCGGGACCACTGAGGCCGGTGGCCCGCTCGTGGCCGTCCACCGCGGAGGCTGTGGTCATGGTGAGCATGGTGGCTGCGGCGACGGCACCAAAGACGGTGGCAACCCGGGACTTGAGCATGCGCGAATCTCCCCCTGCAGAGTTGAGACGAAGTCAACATCGTTGACGTGCTCGCAACGTTATCTCGGCACGGAACCTGCCTCAAGCAGCCTGCTGGGAGGTGGACGGGGTGGGCGACCGGCAAGGCCCACCGCTCCACCCCGTGACCCGGATCCGCGACTCAGCGCGGCAGTTGCACCCACGACTTGGTACCTCGCTGCGGCGGGTTCGCCTCGCTGGCGCCCCACTCCCCGCCCCAGTCGTCCACAACAGCCGCCAGCAGCCAGAGCGCCCGCCGACGCCGCGTTTCGCAGAGGGCCGCCATGTCCGGGTCGGCATGGTGCGGGTGCTGGTCCCAGACGAGGAGGCGTACGGCGTCGTCCCGGTGACGCAGGGATACATAGAGCTCCCTCCCCGGGCTCATTCTGGCGGTGACCGCGACCAGCTCGTCGACAACGTGCGTGGCCGGCCAGACGTACCGGGCGAGCCCGTGCGCCTCCAGCGCGGTGGCCACCACGGTCCGGCCGATGAACGCACTGCGGACGTCCCCGGGCAACGTGAAGCTCAGCCCGAGGCCACGCCCGGAGTGGCCCTTCGGGCGTAGATAGGGCTGGGGGTGCGGCTGGGGGTACGGCTGCGGGTTCGTTTGCAGGGTGGGGTGCGGATACGGGACCGGCGTACGTGTCTCGGCGGCGGCCGGACAGAGTGCGGCAATCGGAGATGAATGCATGGTGACTCCCCTGATGCGGGTGGCGAGTTGGCGGTGTCTCTCTTTCGCATGAGCGCGCACGAGTGGCTCACGTTGTTGTGTTGTGGACGAGCAGTGGCCTGTCTCCCTGACGCGGGACCGCCCCTCCCAGGGCAGGAGGTTGCGGGCAGGACCGCGTGATGCACTTCCGGCTCGTCGGCGCTGCGTGAGCGGTGCCTAACCTAACGTAGCGCAGCATTGGTACATGTGTCGCCGAGTTGGAGGCAATTGCCTCCCACGTGTTGGACTGGGCGCCCACCGCAGCGGCAGACTGTTCCCACAGTCCGTGGAAGAGAGGGCCTATGCCGAGCAGTTCCACTCCGACAGAGCGCCAGAAGCGGCTCGGCGCTGAACTGCGCAAGATGCGCGTCGCAGCCGAGGCAACTACCTCATACGCGGCCGGGCTACTGGGCATCGACCGGACGAAGATCTCCAACATGGAAGGCGGGGTCCGCCCGATTACGCCCGCTCGCGTTCGCACCTTGGCCTGCAACTACGCCTGCGCCGAAGCTCTTTACGTCGATGCGCTTGCCGAGATGGCCGAGCAGCGCGAACGTGGGTGGTGGGAGCAGTACAGGGGCACACTCCCGTCCGGCCTCCTGGACATCGCCGAACTTGAATGGCACGCAACGCGCATCCGTACTGCGCAGACCGTCCACCTTCCCGGCCTCCTCCACACCGACGGGTACGCCCGTGCAGTGTTCGGCGCCGTTCTGCCCGAGCTGTCCCGCCTGGAGATCGAACTGCGGGTCGCACACCGCATGGAACGGCAACAGGTGCTCGACCGCGAAGCCCCCATCGACTATGTGGGCTACGTCCACGAAGCCGCCCTGCGCATGCAGTTCGGAGGGCGGGATGTCACGCGCGAGCAGCTGCTACATCTGTGCGAGATGTCAGAACGCGAGCACATCGATGTGCGGGTGATTCCGGTGGACCGAGGCGCGTTCCCCGGAGCCGGGCACGCACTTCTCTATGCCCACGGTGTCGTGCCCCAACTCGACACCGTGCAGCTCGATTCAGCTCACGGCCCCGAGTTCATGCACGCGGATGCGCAGCTGACCAAATACCGCGCACACCTGGACTGGATGGAGGACGCCTCGCTGCCTTCCGTCGACTCTCGGGACTTCATTCGCGCCATCTCCCGCCAACTTTAAGGACGTTCAGCATGTCCGAGATCAACTGGGAAGAGCCGTACTGCGGCGAGGGAAACAACTGCTTCAGGCTCGGCACAGATATAGAAGGCAACGGGTTCATCGCCATTCGCGGCGAGGAGGATCGTTACCTCGTCGACAGCCGCGAAGCACTCCAACAGATGATCCGCGACATCAAGGCCGGCAAGGCCGACCACCTGCTGTAAGCGCGCAAAGGGCCCGGCACCGCGATGCGCTCGCGGTGCCGGGCCCTTGCTGTGGCGCGGGTCCTCAGGAAGACGTACCGCGCGGGAAGGAGACCTCCACGCGCCGGTTCTTCTTGCGGCCTTCTTCCGTGCTGTTGTCGGCGATCGGGTACTGCTCGCCGTAGCCACGGATCTCGAAGGTGACGGTCGATCCGAGATCCTTCACCAGCACCGACTGCACGGCGTTGGCGCGCTGCTTGGACAGCACGTCGCCGTGGGCCGACGAGCCGAGGTTGTCCGTGAAGCCGAAGACGCGCACCTTGGTGGCGTTCTGCTTCTTGATCTCGGCCGCGATGGCTGCGATACGGGAGTTGGCCGCGGAACTCAGTTTCGCGCTGTCCTTGCCGAAGAGAACCTCGGCCTGGAGCGCGAACTTGATGTTCGCGTTGCTGTCCTCGCGACGCTCTTCGCCGCCCTCGTCCTCGATCACCTGGACGATGTCGAGTACCTTGGCCGGCGCGAGCGTGCCGCCCTCGGGCATCTTCAGGTCGGGGTCGTTGGGGTCGAGCTTCACCGGCGGCACCGACGTCGCCTCGGTGCCCGGAGGCACGCTCGGACCTTCGTCGGCAAACGCCGGGGCCGCCCCGAACAGCGTGGTGCTCGCGACGACCACGGCTGCCGCGACGGTGAGTCCGGCAGCACCGATGGGCTTCAGTCGGGTTCGGGTCTGGGTCATGTCGGCCGTCACCCTGAGATCTTCAAGGAGGTCGTCGCGAACGTCGGCAGGGTGAAGTCGACCTCCGTCGTCGTGCTCGGAGGTGCCGGGAACTGCATGAAGATCGGGGTCGACTCCCCCGGCGACACCGGGAGGATGTTAGTGGTGCAGAGGCAACGGCTCTCCGTGTCCCGGAGAACGTAGTAGCGCTTCTTTCCTACCTTGTCCACCAGCGTCGCACCGGCCACGGAGTTCGGGTTCTTCGTAGCAACCGCAGTCTCCTGACCGGCCCATGAACCGGAGTTCTGTGCCCGGTCGCTCACGTTCTTGATCTCGCCCTGAACCGTGACGAATCCTCCGGAGTCACGCTTCACCTGATTGATCACGAGGGTCAGTCCGCTTCCCCTGATCTCGGCGAGCTTCACATTCGGGTCCACATTGTCCCCAGCAGCGGTGTCCTCCTTCTTCGCCGCCTTGTCCCCGTCTGAAGGCTTGGACGACTCGGAGGACGGTGACGAATCGGCACCGTTCGTCTTCTCGCCACCACCGTCAGTGCCGCAGCCCGTGACGGCCAGAGCCAGGGCCGCTGCCAGGGAGACGGCAGCCACTGCCCTTCGGGACTTGGTGGAGCACCGAATGCTCATGGATTCTGATTCCTTTACTCGTCGTTCGCCGTCAGTTGTCGACCAGGTGCACGTCGTAGAGAGTCTTGCTCACCTTGGACCAGGGCGGTGGACTGGCGGGCTCGATTTCGAGCATCTCGCCGCCTCTGCAGGTGAAGAAGTACATGTCCTGGACGCCGTCGTCGTTGAAGTCCACGGACTCCCAGTTGGGGCAGCGAAACTCGATGACAGCGGTGGCCTTGGCCTCACCGACCACGTTCTCCGTATCGCGAACGACCGGCGAGTCCACCGAGTCATGCCCCTTGACCTCAACCCTGATCCGGTCCCGAAGACCACCGGGCATCGGATAACAGCCCGTAACGGTTGCCCGATTCGCCGAGGCGAGCCCATAAGCCGCAGGGCAGCCGAGAACCGGGTGGGCATTCAGGAAAGGGTCCAGCATCTTCCCGGGCAGCGAAGCGTAGAACGGCGCCCCGAACTGCTCACGAGTCTGCTGGGCGGCAGCCAGGGCCGCGGCATCCGCGGCCCCCTGGGCTCCATTGCGCAAGGCCGAGGCCTTGCCGACGGCAAAGAATGCGAACGCGAGGAAGAGCAGGCCCGCCACCATCGCTACATAGATGGGGAAGGCCTGCCCTGCATCGGTACGAGTGCGACGCCGCATTACTTGGTCGCGATGGTGCCCACCAAGCCCTTGATCTTGTCGCTGATCGCGGAACCGATGCCGGTCGCCACGATCGCACCGATGATCGCCACGACCACCAGGATGATGCCCAGGTACTCGAACGCCGTCTGGCCGCGGTCCATGTTCTCGTAGCGCTTCTGGATGCGGCTCACAGCCGTGTTGGCCCAGCCCTGGACGCGGACGGCGGTCTTCAGGGTGATGTCCGACATGGGGTTCCCCTCCGGGTTCGGCCGACCGATAACCGGCCGACTCGCACGTTTCGTTGGTGTCGCCTGCAGTACCGGCTTCCTCCTGGCCGGTACCGCTGGCGACGTGAGAAACATACGGCGGCAGGCCCTGCCGGCCGGAGGGTCCCAGGGCCCATTCCCGGGCCCAAACCGTCAGTTGGGTCTGCGGCGCCGGCGCGCGCAGGGCCCCACGCCCCGCACGCATCCGCCTCGGCCCGCTCTTCCGCTCAGCCATGGTGCCCACCGACCCCGCGCACCCCTGGTCCCGCCGCGTGCGCCGTGCCGAGCCAGCGTGCGATGGCCTCGCTGCGGCTGGCGCTGTGCAGCTTGGTGAAGATGCGGTTGATGTGGTTCTTGACCGTCTTCTCGCTGATGAAGCAGGTGGCGGCGATCTGCTGATTGCTCATGCCGGACGCGATCAGCTCCATGACCTCCACCTCCCGTGAACTCAGCCCGTACTGCTGCCTGTTGAGTGTCGTGCGTGGTTCCCCGCCCATGGAAGACTGTGCCACAACTGGTTGCAGATGCGAAAGACCTTGCGGTGTCCGGACCGGTCGCGCCGCAGGTGGAGACGGTTCGGGCTTGGGCATATGTGCAGGCGCACCGTGTTGCTGAACGGAACTCGGGGCGTGGCCGTCGTAGCCGGGCCCCTGGTACGGAACGCCCGTGGTCAGAGCCGCCCCGAGCCCTTCGGGAAGCGGTCGCCCCTGTGGGCCCGGGCCCTGGCGCATGTGGGCGAGGAGTGCGTTCGCCGCGGTGGCCGTGAAATGGGCGCGGCCGTTTTTCGTGTCGCGTACGGCCTGCACCAGCTGGTCGGCCGTGAATTCGCCGTGGACCAGGTAGCCGCTTGCACCCAGCCTCAGCGCCTCGTGGACGATCTCGTTCTCTCGGCTGTAGGTCAGCATCATCACGGGTGCGATCTGCACGAGGTGCGGCAACGCGGAGATGCCGTCGACACCGGGCATCCGGACATCGAGCAGGACGACGTCCGGACGGTGCAGGACGGCCATGTCGTAGGCCTGGCGTCCGTCCGCGGCCTCCGCGACGACGTCGATGTCGTCACGGCCGGAGAGCAGGACGCCGAGGCCGGCCCGGACCACTGGGTTGTCGTCGGCGACGACGACCCTCAGAGCGCCGGGAACGGCCATGGGCACCGCCGCGGGAAAGGGAGACATGGGCTCGGATGCCGCGGGCTGCTGGGGGACGGGGAACGCGTTGGAGCTGGGTTCCGAGTTGAGCGGGGTGACGTGCGAGGACGTGTGCTGGGACGCGTGGTGCTGTGCGGCCCAGTTCTGGCCCGACGCGCGGGAGACGTCGTCCGGCATCTGCGACCTCCTCTCAAGGGTCTATGGGGGGGGTGAGGGTGGAATCGGAGCGGTTCAGTCGGGCTGATCGGTGCCGGGAGCGGCCAGCAGAGCTGCGATCGGAAGTTCCAGACGGACCTCGGTGCCCTTGGCCGCCTGCCCCTTTCCGATACGTATGCGGGCGCCGATGGATGCGGCGCGCTCGACCATGCCCACCAGGCCGAAGTGGCCGGCGTGGCGGAGGTCGTCCAGGGTGATTCCGGTGGGCAGGCCTCGTCCGTCGTCGTACACGCTGACGCGCAGGACATCACCCTTCACACCTGCGAGTACGACGAGGTAGGTGGGTTGTGCGTGGCGGTGGGCGTTCTCCATCGCCTCGGAGGCGATGGTGAGCAACTGACGTGCGACGGCCTGCGGGACGTGCGGGATCGGTGCCTCGTCGAGGAGCCGGAAGGTGGCCGTGAGGCCCTGACGCCTAGTGAAGTCATTGGCTCGGGCACGGAGTTCACGTACGACGTCCACGCCTCCGTCGAGTCCGGACTCGCGGCGCAGGTCGGAGAGGAGCTCGCGGGACTCGGCGGCGGCCCGGCGGGCGGCGCGGGCGACCAGTTCGGCCTGGTGCCTGACGGCGAGCGGGTTCATGCGGTCGGAGGAGCAGGCCAGGCCGTCGGCGGCGAGGGCCAGGCCGTGCAGGGTCTTGGCGACCGAGTCGTGCATCTCCCGGGCGAGGCGGGTGCGCTCGCCCTCGACGGCCTCGTTGACGGCGAGGCGGGCCTTGGTCTCGGTGAGGGCCTGGCTGGCCGTCCCGAAGCGGAGGAGCAGATTGCGCAGGGTGACGCCGACGGCACCCGCGATCACGCAGAAACCGGGGAGCAGGAGCGCCGTGGCATCGGCGGGCTGCAGTTTCGGATCGGTTCCGTACACCCCGAGGACGATGACGATCTGGAGTGCGGCGAAGATGGCCGCACCGCGCCAGCCGTAGACGAGTCCGGCCAGCAGGGGGGTACAGACGGTGACGTAGGCGAGGGTGGACTCGGGGCTCGCGGTGATCAGCAGCAGGGCGCCGAAGAAGGCGTCTATGCCCAGCAGCCAGGGGTGGCGCAGGAGTACGGGGCCGAAGCGTTCCCAGTCGCGGAACAGGACGTACGAGCCCATGAACGTGACGAGGATGGCCGAGCCGATCAGCCAGGTGGCCGGCCCCGAGGCCGTGTGGCCGATGGCGAAGGGCGTGGCTATGGCGATCATCGCGAGCCTGAAGCCGAAGACCTGCCGGCACATCGCCTGGAGGGCGTTGAGCTGGATGGCGAACGCCGGGCGCGATCCGGGATCGGCGATG
The DNA here is from genome assembly GCF_035918155.1 of Streptomyces sp. NBC_01591. Lineage (NCBI taxonomy): Bacteria > Bacillati > Actinomycetota > Actinomycetes > Kitasatosporales > Streptomycetaceae > Streptomyces > Streptomyces sp. NBC_01591. Next base: position 5,513,256 of record NZ_CP109327.1, on the reverse strand, counting down.
GCCCGGCGCACCTCCGCGTTCACTCCGGTCTGGATGCCGCCGAGTTGGAAAGACATGAGCCTGTCACCTCCTTCTTCCCGTCCTGCCCGCCGTCCGCGTCGTTCACGTCATCAGCCCTAGAGGAAGCTGAGGTCGACGTTGGCTCCGTAGACGAAGCCGACGGTCAGCAGCACCAGGGTTCCGGGGAGAAGGAATGTGGTGACGGCGAAGGTCGCCTTGGGGACCGCCCTGGCCGCCTTCCGGCGCGCGTTCTGGGCGTCCGTGCGCCGCATGTCATTGGCGATCTGGATCAGCGTCTCGACGATCGGCGCGCCGAGCTCCTCACCCTGCTGCAGCGTGGTCACGAACATCGCCACCTGCTCCGAGTCATTGCGCTTGCGCAGCTGCTCGAACGCCTCACGGCGGCTGACTCCCATGTCCATCTGGCGCAGCGTGATGCGAAGTTCGTCGGCCCAGGGGCCTTCGTACTTCTCTGCTACACGCCCCAGAGCCTGGCGGAAGCCGAGGCCCGCCGACACGACGACGGCGAGGACATCGAGGAAGTCCGGGAGCGTCCGGTCGATGTGGTCGCGGCGGACGCGTACCGCCGACCAGAGCCCGACCTCGACCCAGAAGAGGCCGAAAGCGATCAGCAGCAGAGCGAGGAAGATCTGGCCGCGCATGAGCATCGTGAATGCGCCGAACGCGCCGAGGGTGCCGTAGACGGCGCGTCGGGCGGCGTAACGGTCGAGGGTCAGACCGCCCGGGTTGCCAGCCATGTCGATCTGGCGGCGCTTCTTGTTGACGGCCTTCGGGCCCATCATCCGCAGGATCGCGGGCGCCCACCTCATGCCCAGCCGGTCGATGCCGGAGCCGACCGCGCTGGTGCGGGTCGAGCCGACCTCCAGGGCGATGGCCAGGTCACCGGGGAGCTTTGCGTCGGCCCGGTACATGCGGATGCCGGCGATGACGCCGTACACGGCCAGAGCCATGCCGCCCGCGAGCAGGAGGTCCATGTGCTCCCCGCCCATCAGACGTCGATCCGGGACAGACGGCGGATCACGATGAATCCGATCGCGTAGAGGGTGATGGCGATGACCACTGCGACCTGGCCGATGAAGGCTCCGGTCATGCGGTCGAGGGCGCCGGGCATGACGGCGTTCATCAGGAGCATGGCGCCCAGGCCGAAGATAGGGACGGCGTAGGCGGTGACGGTGACCTGTGAGAGCTGGGTCTTGACCTCGCGTCGGGTCTCCTTGCGCTCCTCCAGCGTCTCGGTGAGGTTGCGCAGGGAGCTGACGACCGTACCGCCGGCCCGGTTGGACAGGACGAGGGTGGTGACGAGGACGACGAGTTCGCGGGAAGGGAGCCGATCGGTCAGCTCGCTCAGCGCGTCGTCGAGGGGTTCACCGACGGCGAGGCGCCGGGAGACCCTGGAAAGTTCCTCGCCCGCCGGGTTCTCCATCTCGTCCGCCGCCATGCTGATGGAGGTACGCAGCGCGAGGCCGGCCTGGGTGGCGTTGGCGAGGATGCGGGCGAGTTCGGGAAGCTGGTTGATGAAGCGTTCGGTGCGCTTGGTCCGCTCCCAGTTCAGGAAGGCGTTGGTGCCCCAGAGGCCGACCAGGGCGGCGACCGGGCCGAAGAAGCTCGCGAGCATCGACGAGGCGATCATCCAGAGCCCGGCCATCGCGGCGAGGGCGCTGACGAAGAACTCACCCGGGGTGATGTCGAGGCCGGTGGCAGCCAGCTTCAGTTCGAGTTTCCGGCCGAGGCCGGTCTTGCGCAGCCTGGCGTCGAGGCCGCGGAACCGTCGGTGCCGCCCGGTCTCGGGAATCTGACCGGTGTACGACAGGCGGTCCACCATGGCGTCCCGGTCGGCCTTGCCGCCGGAGTAGGCGTGCAGGCCCATGACGCCCGTGACGCCGCAGAGCAGCGTGACGCCGATGGTGAGAAGAGGAAGATTCGTCATGGCACGTACCTAGTTGGCCTCTCGGGTGGCGAGCTGTTCGGCGGATTCGGCGACCCCGAAGGCCTGCGGGACGGGCTGGCTGGCCATGTAGAGACGCTCGGCGATCTTGCGCGGGATCGGGAGGTAGTTGAACTCGCCGTTGATCCGCCCCTCGGCGTCCATCGGCTGAGCGTCGAACTTGGCGACGGTCACGATGCGGTAGGGGTCGCGCCCGTGCGAGTCGAGGACGGCGATCTCGGTGATCTTTCGGGAACCGTCGGCGTGCCTGGTGAGCTGGACGATGACATCGACGGCGCTGTTGATCTGGTCGTGCAGCGCCTCGAACGGAATCTTGATCTCGGACATCGAGGCCAGCGTCTGCAGACGCATGAGCGCGTCCTCGGCATTGTTGGCGTGGACGGTGGCGAGCGAGCCGTCGTGACCGGTCGACATCGCCTGGAGCATGTCGAGCGATTCGCCACCACGGACCTCACCGACGACGATGCGGTCGGGACGCATACGCAGGGAGTTGCGAACCAGGTCACGGATGGTGATCTGGCCCTTCCCCTCGACGTTCGCCGGCCGGGACTCCAGCCGGATGACGTGGCTCTGCTGGAGCTGGAGCTCGGCGGAGTCCTCGATGGTGACGATGCGCTCGCTGTCGGGGATGAGGCCGGAGAGCGCGTTGAGGAGCGTCGTCTTCCCGGTACCGGTGGCGCCGGAGACGATGACGTTGAGCTTGGCCTGGACGAGTCCGGCCAGGAGGATCAGCATCTGCTCGTCGAGCGAGCCGACATTGATCATTTCCTGGAGCGTGAAGGCCCTCGGGAACCGTCGGATGGTGAGCGTCGCACCGGTCAGCGACAACGGCGGGATGATCACGTTGACACGTTCACCACTGGGTAGACGCGCGTCGACCATAGGGTTCTGCTCGTCCACACGACGGTTGACCGTGGACACGATGCGCTCGATGGTCTGCATCAGCTGCTCGTGCGAACTGAAGCGCATCGGCAGCTTCTCGACCTTGCCGCTTCGCTCGACGAAGATCTGGTCCGGTCCGTTCACCATGATCTCGGTGATCGAAGCGTCTTCGAGGAGCGGTTCCAGGATGCCGAGCCCGAGGGCCTCGTCGACGACCCTGCGGATCAGCTGGGTGCGCTCAACGGTGGAGAGGACCGGGCCCTCACGGCTGATGATGTGGCTGAGTACGCGCTCCAGCCGCGCTCGCCGGTCTGCAGCGGCGAGCGAGGACATTTCCGCCAGGTCGATCTCTTCGAGCAGCTTGGCGCGGTAGGTGGCCACCATGTGGCTGTCCTCCCGCGCCCCGCCGTTCTTCTCGGGGGCAGTCATGCGTGCCCGCAGACTCATTGCGTAACTCCTCGCTCAGACTTGCTTGTGGTGCTCCGGTTGTGCGATGCGGGCCCCGCTCACCCTCGCGGCATGGTGGAACTGCGCTTGGCCCAACCCCAGTCGTCGATACCGGGAACGACGGAGGGGATCCTCACGCGGGTGGTGTACGTCACTTTGCCGGACCCACCGTGGCGGCTGAATTTCGAGTTCTTGTAGCTGCCGAGCCAGTCGCTCATCGCCTCGCGGCCTGCCCGCTCCGAATCCCCGCGCGGCACGTCCTGAGAGGCAGCGCGCGCTGCCGTGCGGGCGCCGGTGCCCGCCTGGTTGGCGGCGTACGCAGCAACCCCCAGCTGGATCGCGAACAGACCCACCAGAAGCATCAGCGGGATGAAGCCCATGTACTCGAAGGCGACCTGCCCGCGGTCACGGCGGGACGCAAAGGGCCTCCGGCCCGGTGTGTGCGTGCGCATGCTCATCGCTCGGCCTCCAGCGGCGACGCGGCGTTGCCCTCGATGGTCATCGGCAGGTTGAAGACTCCGGGCACCAGGACCGGCACCCGCAGCTTCACCGTGGCCTTGTACAGCCCGGACGAGTCATCGCACTTCGTCCGCTTCATCGCATCCCGCCACACCTTCGGCAGGTTCTTCTCGGACGCGTCCCGGCAGGCATGGCCCCGCGAGCCCTCCGAGATGGCCCCCGCGTGCGCGGCCTCGTCCGCCGAGTTCGCCGCCAGGGAGAACGTGTAGCCGATCAGCGCGCACTGCCAGAGCGCGACGCACAACAGGATGATCAGCGGCGTGACGCCCAGGAACTCGATGGCGGTCTGGCCCCGGTCACGCCCCCGGCCGACGAGGCGGACGCGCATCCCACCCCGCCCCGGGGCGGCGTCACCGTAACGCCTTCCCCGTATCTCCGTGTCTTTCGTCTCGGTAAGTGCCATTGGTCAACTTGCCCCCTAGGTCGTCGGACGGTTCCGGGAGTCGCCGCCGCGGTCGCGTCGGCGCCCGATCGAGCCTCGGTCGTTCTTGAACTTCGCGCCGCTCTTCGCGCCGTTCTTCTCCTTCTCAGGAACCTTGACGATGCCGAGCTCGCCCGCAAGGGCCCAGAGGGCCTGTTTGACCGTGCTCTTGGAGTCGAGTTCGTGCAGCCGGCCCGCGTCGACGACGGCCTGGAGTTCCTTGAAGTTCGCCGGGACCGCGGTGTTGGCCGTGCTGGTACCGGTGATCTTCTCGATCAGCTGCGGCTGGATCTCGGTGTTGCGGATGAAACGGTTGACAACGGTCGTCGTCTCCTCCGCCTTGCGGATCTGGAGCCGGTCCCACATCCGTACGACGCGCTTGGCGCCGCGCACCGCGATCACATCGGGTGTGGTGACGAGCAGTGCCGTGTCGGCCATCTCGATGGCCGCCGCGCTGGCGCCCTGGAGCTGGCTGCCGCAGTCGACGATCAGGACCTCGTAGCGCGAGCGCATGGCGCTGACGATCTGCCGGGCCGAGCGGTCGCTGACCTCCTCGGCGCTCTCGCCCTCGCTGGGTGCCAGGAGCAGGGCCAGACCGGTGCTGTGGCTGAACACGGCGTCGGACAGGACACGTGGCGATATGTCGGTGATCGACGACAGGTCGACGATGGAACGTCGGAACTGCACATCGAGGTACGAGCCGACGTCACCGGCCTGGAGGTCCATGTCGACCAGGGCGACAGTGCGCCCGGACGCCTGTGCCGCCAGGGCCAGTTGTACGGCGGTGACGGTGGTCCCGACGCCGCCCTTGGCGCCGCTGACGCTGATGACCGTACCGCCGGGACCGGTGAAGACATCGGCCCCGGTGGTCAGGTGGCGTCGGACTCCGACGGACCATTGGGCCGCGGATTGAACCCTGCTGGCCAATTCCTCGTAGCTCAGGGGGAGGGTGACGACACCACGCGCACCCGACTCCATCGCGGACGAGAACAGACCGGGGGTGACATCGGCGGTGATCAGCACGACCCCGATGGCGGGGAAGCGCAGGGAGACCTCCCGGATCAGTTCCAGCGCCGGCACCGGTCCGATCCGCTCGTGGACCAGCACGACCTCGGGCAGATCGTCCAGCGCCTCGCCCGCGAGCCGGGCGAGGGTGTCGATCAGCTGGGTCGAGTCGGTGACCGGAGCGGCCGGCTCCGCCTCGGGAAGCTGGCTGAGCAGGGTGGTGACGGATCTGGCCGCGTCGACATCACCGACGGCCGGGAGGATCCTCGTGGTCATTCGATCCTCACTTGTCCTTGTCGAGCGTGTAGGTGCGGTCGCCCGGACGGATGGTGCTGTCGCTGCCGGAGGCGAGGAGCGCGAGGCGTACGTGCTCCGCGAAGGACTCGGCGTAGGCGATGCGCTGGGTGTCGAGCGTGTTGAGCGCGAAGGTGATCGGGACGGCTTCGGTGCCCATGTTGGACTTGCCGTCCTGGTTGGGCTCCAGAGCGGTCAGCTTGCCGACGTCCAGCACCTTGGCGTTGGAGACGATGACCTTCGACTGGGAGGTCTCGCCATCGCGTTCACCGGCGAAGGTGGCGTAGATGTTGACCGTGGCGCCAGGGGTGATCTTGCCCGCGACGCCGGTCGCGGCGTCGATCATGATGGCGATCTCCTGCTCCCCGGGCTGCAGTTCGGGGCGCCGCTGCATCATGTCGGACTGGAGCAGCGAACCCTTGCGCAGCTGGGTGACGGCGATCTTGCCGTTTACCTCGGAGAGATCGGTGACCGCGTTGGTGGAGAGCCAGCGCTTGGGCATCGAGATCTTCTCGAACTGCCCGGAGGACAGGGCGGTATAGGGTGCTACGTCGGACTTCAGCTGGTAGGCCGAGACCTCCGGCCCGACCTTGGAGTTGACATCGCTGATCACCGAGAGCACGCCGGCGAAGGCGCCGAAGGCGCACAGAACCGACAAAAGCAGGAGTATCACGCCGCGGCGCTGACGGGAGTTCATGGGCCGGACAACCTCGTTCGATTCGGATGCGTGGGGCAGCGGACGGAAGGGCGTCTACGGAGGAAAGCGGAAGCGCTAGGACTGCGGTGGTGCGAGCGCTCCATGGCTGAGGACACCGGCAGAGTGCATTCGGTTCTCGGCTGCGGGTAGCGGGGAGGAGCAGAACCCGCAGCGGTCACCGATGAGTTCCATTCCGCACCAACGGCAGTTCTCACGGCGGACGGAGGCCACCAATTGGTACAGGACGGAGATGTCTGGCAGGTAGGCGGCGAATTCCACCAGCTTCCCGGTTCCCCACCATGCTGGGGATTCGGACGGGAGCGGGGACTCGTGAATGGACTGGACCTGCCACGCGGGCGCGAGGGTCTCCTTCACCCACTCCGACTGGGACTGGCCTTTGGCGGTCATCAGGTGGGTGGCGAATTCCGGACCGGTCGGCGGGTCGACCTTCGGGCCGACCCTGACGAGCTGCGGTTCGGGCCCCGCGACCACGGCGAACTGGGAGCCGGGCACCCAGGACTTGGCATGGGTCCTGAGGTCGACGGGGACCCGGTCGAACTTGGTGACCGAGTGGAGCAGGGCGCCCGCGTGGATGTAGTGCGTCAGCAGCCGGGCGGCGGAGGCGACCACTCCGGGGCTGAAGTCACAGATGGACAACTGGCGCAGCTGCCTGACGAGCACGGCGACGCCCAGCGGCGGGAGGTCCACCTTGACCAGGGCGATGCGGTCGCTCTCCAGGACCGAGCGCACGGAGTGGAGCCGGCGCTCATGGGCGGGCGAGATGCCGGTCGGGTAGACGGCGACGACATAGCCGTGCTGTTCGAGCAGCACGTGCATGTCACCGATGGCCATCTCCAGCGCCTGGGCATCGGGCGCCTGCAGCAGGGCGGCTGTCGGCGTCTGCTGATCGGTCGGAGGTAGTACCAAGTCAGCACTGGTCACTGCTATTGCGGTCGGCACGCTGTTCCCCGTTTCGGCTTCCGGCCGGACGCCGGTCATGACGTCGGCCGCAATCGCTCCTTCTCCGCGGTTCTGCTTCAGCACTTTATCCACGTCTTACCTGGCAGAGAACACTTTTCGGAGGCCAGTCCGACAACGTGTGCGAGGCGCCCGCGTAACGCCCGCGTGCTAAATCGGATCAAATCGAAAACCGTCAACTTCTGTACAACTGCGGAGGGTTACCGATCCACCTTCCGGCCACCTTGCTCCGGGAATTCATCCGCGCACGTCAGCACGGATGCGGAACCTTGCGCACCGACCTCGCACCGACCTCGCACCGGGGGCCGGACCGTCACTGTCCGAGCACCCCGCCGCCTCACCCGCACGGGTCTCCACGAGGTCAACAAAACGTCAATTCACAGGTGCGCGGAGGGGGCTTCGGGGTCTCCATCGAGGCCTTCGCGGGGTGGATGCCGGGCAGAAGTGGAGTGAGCGCGGGCCGGTCCGGCGACCACGATCTCCGCAGGTCTCATTGCCAGAGGTCTTGACAACTTGATTGGTCTGGACCAGTTTATCGGCCAGCGGTGGCCACCGTTCCTCAACTCCATATCCCCTTCCTCTCCCCGTCACCTCCCGGACGGCCGGAGTACCGCCGGTCCACCCCGCCGGCTCGTCCCCCGGTACTCCCGGCAGGCATCCCCAACTCCCCCACGGAGGCAGCAAGTGGAACGTTCCCCCCTCAGCGGCCACAGAATCCACCGGCGCCGCGGCCGGGTCCGGCTCGGCGCCACAATGGCCGTCCTCGCGGCCGGCGCGCTGACCGCCACAGGCCTCGCCGGAAACGCCCAGGCGGCCGATATCAACGTCGCCAAGAACGCGGGCTTCGAGTCCGGGCTCGCCAACTGGTCCTGTACCGGCGGCAGCGGCGCCACCGTCTCCTCTCCCGTGCACGGCGGCACCGCCGCCCTCAAGGCCACCCCGTCCGGCCAGGACACCGCGCGGTGCACGCAGACCGTGGCCGTGAAGCCCGACTCGACGTACACGCTCAGCTCCTGGGTGCAGGGCGGGTACGCGTACCTCGGCGCGAGCGGTACCGGAACCACCGATGTGTCGACCTGGTCCCCCGGCTCCGGCGACTGGACGCAGCTCACCACCACCTTCAGGACGGGCCCGAACACCACCTCGGTCGACGTCTACACGCACGGCTGGTACGGGCAGGCCGCCTATCTGGTGGACGACATCTCGGTCAACGGCCCCGACGGCGGGGGCGGCACCGACCCGGAGCCGACCGTCCCGTCCGCCCCGGCCGGACTCGCGGTCGGCGCGACCACCTCCTCCTCCGCGGCCCTGTCCTGGAACGCGGTGTCCGGCGCGACCGGCTACACCGTCTACCAGGACGGCAAGAAGGCGACCACGACCACCGGGAGCTCGGCGACGGTCACGGGGCTGGCCGCCGACACGGCGTACCAGTTCGCGGTGACCGCCACCAACGCGGCCGGTGAGTCCGTCAAGTCCACGACGATCAGCGGGCGCACGGCCAAGGAGGGCGGCGGCAACCCCAACCCCGGCACCTCCGTCCCCAAGCACGCGGTGACCGGCTACTGGCAGAACTTCAACAACGGCGCGACCGTGCAGAAGCTCAGCGACGTGCCCGCGAACTACGACATCATCGCGGTCTCCTTCGCCGACGCCACGAGCACGCCGGGCGCCGTCACCTTCAACCTGGACACGGCGGGCCTGAACGGCTACACCGTCGACCAGTTCAAGGCCGACATCAAGGCGAAGCAGGCGGCCGGGAAGAACGTCATCATCTCGGTCGGCGGCGAGAAGGGGTCCGTCTCGGTCAACAGCGACGCCTCGGCAACCAACTTCGCCGACTCGGTGTACTCGCTCATCCAGGAGTACGGCTTCAACGGTGTCGACATCGACCTGGAGAACGGCCTCAACTCCACGTACATGACGAAGGCGCTGCGCTCGCTGTCGCAGAAGGCGGGCTCCGGCCTCGTCATCACGATGGCCCCGCAGACCATCGACATGCAGTCCACCGCGGGTGAGTACTTCAAGACGGCGCTCGGCATCAAGGACATCCTGACCGTCGTCAACATGCAGTACTACAACAGCGGTTCGATGCTGGGCTGCGACGGCAAGGTCTACTCGCAGGGCTCGGTGGACTTCCTCACCGCGCTCGCCTGCATCCAGCTGGAGGGCGGCCTCGACCCGTCCCAGGTCGGTCTCGGTGTGCCCGCCTCCACGAGCGGCGCGGGCAGCGGCTACGTACCGCCGTCGGTCGTGAACGCGGCCCTGGACTGCCTGGCCTCCGGCACCAACTGCGGGACGTTCAAGCCCTCGAGGACGTACCCGGGCATCCGCGGCGCGATGACCTGGTCGACCAACTGGGACGCCAAGTCGGGCAACGCCTGGTCGAACGCGGTGGGCCCGCACGTGCACGGCCTGCCGTAACCACCGGCCGGTATCAGTGACCAGCAGCGCCGCCGCTCCCCCGGCGGCGCTGCTGCATGTTCCGGGACCGGGACGGGGGCCAGGGGCCGGGGCCGGGTTCCGGTATCCGTGCCGGGCCTGTCCCGGACCGGCAACAGAGTGCCCGGGACTTCCTGCATTCCATGGCTGTTCGGGCGCGCACGTGGCACCGTTGTGGGGCTCGACGGTGATGTGACAGGGGGAGGGACATGGCCGGGGCGCGGGTGCAGGCACTGGGTGCGGACGATCCGGCGACGCTCGGACCGTACCGGCTGATCGGACGGCTGGCGTCCGGCGGCATGGGGCGGATCTATCTGGCCCGCAGCGGTGAGCGCGGCGGCCGTGGCCTCGTCGCCGTGAAGACACTGCTGGCCGAGGGGAACGTCAGCGAGACCGACCGGCGCCGCTTCGCCCGCGAGGTGTCGCTCGCCCAGCGGGTCGACAGCGCGTACACGGCGCGCGTACGGGACTCCGACGCGAACGCCGAGCGTCCCTGGATGGCCATCGACTACATCGCCGCGCCCCCGCTCTCCGAACTCGTCCGCACCTGCGGGGTGTTACCCGCGTCGGCCGTACGGTGGATCGCCGCCGGGACCGCGGAGGCACTGGTCACGCTGCACGGGGTGGGCATCGTCCACCGCGACGTGAAGCCGCAGAACGTGCTGCTGCCGCTGGACGGCCCCCGGCTCATCGACTTCGGCATCTCGCACGCCAGTGACCTCACGCTCACCGGTCTCACCCTCGGCACGATCGCCTTCACCTCGCCCGAACAGGCCCGCGGCGAGGAGTCGACCGCCGCGTCCGACGTCTACTCCCTGGGCGCCACCCTGTTCCTGCTCGCCACCGGGCGCCCGCCCTACGCCGCGGACGGCGACACGCTGCGGCTGCTGGCCCGCGTCCAGCGCGGCGAACTCGACCTCGGCGGACTGCCGAAGGAACTCGTCGCGACGATCCGCCCCTGCCTCGCCGCAGACCCGGCCCAACGCCCCGCGCCCGCCAACCTGCTCGCCCGCTTCCGCGAGGACCAGGCCGGCCTGCCGGCTTCCCACAGCGGTACCCGGTGGCTGCCACCGCGCTGGACGGAACTGATCGGCGCGTACGCGAACCAGGGCCTGGAACTCGCGAGCGGCGGCCGCCATACGGACCCGGCGGCCCTGACCGTCGACGAACGTACGAACGTGGTGCCGCCGCCCCGCCCGACGATGGTCTACACGGAGGAACGCAGGGCCCGCGCCGCCCGCGACCGCGCCCGCCGCGAACGTGCGCGGCAGGAGCTGGCGGCGCTCGCGGAGCTTGCGGAGCGGCAGCGGGCGGAGCAGGCCGAACGGGAGCAGGCGGAGCGCGAACAGGCCGAACGCGCCGAGCGCGCCGAACGGGAACGGGCTGAGCGCGAACGCGCGGAGGCCGCCCGCCGGGAGGCCGAGCGCGCCGAGGAGCGGAGACGGGCCGCGCAGGAGCAGGCCAGGCGGGAGCGGGCCGAAAGGCAGCGCGCCGAGCAGGCGGCCCGTGCCGCTCGGGTGCGCGCGGCCTCGTCCGCCAACGCCTCGCCCGCCGGGGGCACTACGCGCCCGGCGACCGCCCCCTCTTCGGGCGGCTCCTCGAACTGGGGCTGGCTGATCGCCATCGCCGTCGTCGTCGCCCTGGTGATCTGGCAGCCCTGGGACACCTCGGGGAAGGCGAGCGGCAGCGGCGGGTCCGCCTCCGGCACCAGCACGTCCGGCAGCAGCCTCGACACCCACTCCGACGACGAGATCACCGGCACCGATGACAACGAGAGCAGCAACGACTCCGGAGGTACCACGGACGACTCGGACAGCAGTGCCGACGAGCCGTCTCCGACCCCCACACCCACGCCCACACCGACCCCGACGCCGACCCCCACCCCGGACGCCACCGACCGGGCATTCCGCGCGGTGCGCGCCGGAGACTGCCTCAACGTGTACAGCGATGGGCACGGCGAGATGAGCGCCGAGGTCCCGGTCCGGGTCAACTGCCGCTCCTGGAACGCCTACATGCATGTCAACCGCGTCACCTCCCGGTCCGGAGCCTCCAGCTCCTGCGACACGGGGCAGGGCTTCACCTGGTGGCACAAGTCCGGTGAGGACGGGATCGGGAGAACGCTCTGCCTCGACCGGGTGTACCAGGTGGGCCAGTGCTTCCCCGCACAGGTCCAAGGGGCCGTCAGCGCCGATCTGACGGTGGTGCTGAGCTGCAACTCGTCGAGCGTCCCCCAGGCCGGCCAGTCGATCCTCCGGATCACCGGGTACTACCGGGCGCCCTCGGCCGGTACCAAGTGGACCTGCCCGGCAGGGCGCGGGGAGCGGTTCTGGTACTGGCAGGTGAACAAGGGCCGCAGCATCATCTGCGCATCGGCAGCCTGACCAACGCCGACAAGGTGCCCGTCGCGGGCCAGTCGATCGCGCAGATCACCGGCTACTACCGGGCACCCAAGTCGTACAGCGGCCGAATCTGTCCGACGAACGGCGGGCAGCGCTACTGGTACTGGAAGGTGGACGGCAACAAGAACATCATCTGCGTCAGCCAGGCCTGAACCGGCCCGAACCGAACGAGAGGCTCTGGATCACCAGGCCACGGACCCGGGCGCCGTGCCGTGCGTGGTGGTGCGGGTGCGGGTGCGGGTGCGGCAAGTGGATCAGCTGGATCAGCCGAGTACCGCGAGCGCGTCGATCTCGATGAGCAGGCCCTTGGGGAGGCCGACGTAGACCGTGGTGCGGGCGGCGGGAGCCGCCTTGAGGTTCTGCTCGCCGAAGTAGGAGTTGTAGATCTCGTTCATCTCGGCGAAGTGGTCCACGTCCGTGAGGTAGACGCGCATCATCATCACGTCGTCCCAGCTCGCGCCGCCCTCCTCCAGGATCGCCTTGACGTTGGCGAAGGTCTGGAGGGTCTGCTCGCGCAGCGTCGGACCGGCGGGGGTCGGGGCCTGGCCCTCGACGGCGGGCAGGAAGCCGACCTGGCCGGCGACCTGGAGGATGTTCCCCTTCTTCACCCCGTGCGAGAACTTCGCGGGGGGCGTGGTGTGAGTGCTCGGGGTGAGGGCGATCTTCTCGGTCATGGCTGTTCAGGCTTTCTTGGGTCGGGTGGTGCCGGAGTACTCCCGGCTGATGGAGTCGGCGGTGCGGCGCACCAGCGGGAGCAGGGTGAGGAGTTCCTCGGCCGTGACGACGACATTGGGTGCGGAGACCGACATCGCGGCGACGACCCGCCCGTCCGCCCCTCGGATGGGGGCGCCGATGCAGTTGATCGACTCCTCGTGGCCGCCGAGGTCGGTGGCCCAGCCCTGTTCGCGGACGACGGTGAGTTCCTTGAGGAAGGCGCCGGCGTTCGGGGTCGAACGGGACGTGTACATGGGGTAGTCGAGCTTCTCGGCGACGGCGCGCCGTTCGGGCTCGGAGAGGTCGGCGAGGAGCAGCTTCGCGACGGCGGCGACGGTGATCGCGACGGGCTTGCCGATCCGCGAGTACATCCTGACCGGGTAGCGGCTCTCGACCTTGTCGATGTAGAGGACCTCCTGCTCCTCGTACACCGCGAGATGCACGGTGTGACCGCAGCTCTCGTTGAGTTCGACGAGGTGGGGGTGGGCGATCTCCCGTACGTCGAGGTTCTCGACGGCCTCCTGCGCAAGGGCGAAGAGGCGGGCGCCGAGGCGGTAGCGCTGGTCCTGCTGGCGGTAGACGAGTCCGTGTTCGTGGAGTGTACGGAGCAGGCGCAGCGCCGTGGACTTGTGGACGCCGAGCCGCTCGGCGACCTGGCCGAGGTCTGCGGGCCCCTGGGCGAGCAGCGGCAGGATGCTCAGCGCCCGGTCGACGGTCTGACTCATGTCGTACGTACCTCCTGGTCGTCCCCCGTCCACCCGGGGCCGAGACGAAGTCTCCCCCAGGCGTCGTCGTCCAGTGCGGCAAAGGAGTCGGCGTGAGCGCGGGCCGGTGGGACGGTGAGGTCGCCGGGAACGGTGAGGACGGCGGCGGCCATGAGGTGTCCGTGCCGGACGCGGTCGCGTACGGGGAGGTCGCGCAGGGTCGCGGAGAGGAACCCGGCGGCGAAGGCGTCGCCCGCGCCGACGGGGGCGACGACATCCACGCGGAGGGCGGGGACGGTGGTGACGCTCTCGGCCCCGGAGAAGACCGTCGCTCCGTCGGATCCCCGCTTCACGACCAGTACGGACGGCTCCGGCAGCGCCGCGCGGATCGCCTCCGCGCCCGTCACCCCCCATGCCTCCTCCGCCTCGTCCTCGCCGACGAAGACCAGGTCGCTGCGGCGGGCCAGGTCGAGGAGCACCTCGGGGGACGCGGCGGCGTCGCGCCACAGGCCCGGCCGGTGGTTGACGTCGAAGGAGAGCAGCGGGCGGCCCGGCCGGGGCGCGGTGAGGTCGTGGAGCAGGGCCAGGCAGTCGGCGGAGAGCGCCGCGGTGATGCCGGACAGGTGCAGGACCCGGGTCGCGGGCAGCGTCCCGTACGGGATGTTCCGCGGGGACATCGCGGACGCGGCGGACCCGGCCCGGTAGTAGGCGACCTCGTGCACATCGGCGGCCCGGTCGGTCGCGGTGCGGAAGTAGATCCCGGTGGGGCGCGACGGATCGCGCCGCACGCCGGAGGTGTCGACCCCGTAGCCGGCGATCGCCTCGACGAGGTGGTCGCCGAAGCCGTCCTCGCCGACCCGGCTGACCCAGGCCGCCCGGTGCCCGGCGGCGGCCAGCGCGCAGGCGACATTGGACTCGGCGCCGCCGATGCCGCGGCCGAAGGAGGGTACGTCGGCGAGGCGTCCGGGCTGCGACGGCAGGAACGTCACCATGGACTCGCCGAGGCAGACGACTTCGGCGGCCGTGGCGGCGTCGGCGGTCCTGGCCGGGGTTCCGGACACTCGGGGCTCCTCGCGGGTTCGGTGATGCGGTTCGGGGCGTGGCGGGGGTTGCACGCCATTGACCCGGCGTCGGCTCGGATGTTAGACAGCGTTAAGCGATATACGCAATGGGTGTTGCACATGATGCAACGACGACTTCGATCGAGGAGGCCCCCTTGGCCGCCGACCGTCCTGTGTCCGGACTCGCCGACGAGCTGGTCGACCACCGCTTCAAGGCGCTCCCGCCCGACGCGGAGGGCCTGACCGTCGGCGCCCTCGCCGCCGAGCGGCGCAACCTCTTCACGGGCGGCTTCACCACCCCGGTGCTCGCCCTGTCCGCCGAGTCGGTCGAGCACAACCTCGCCCTCCTGGAGACGTACGCGGAGCGCCACCGGCTCGCGTTCGCCCCGCACGGCAAGACCTCCATGTCCCCGCAGCTCTTCGCCCGCCAGCTGGAGTACGGCGCCTGGGGCATCACCGCGGCCGTGCCGCACCAGGCGCGGGTCTACCGGGCGTACGGAATCCGGCGGATCTTCCTCGCCAACGAGCTCGTCGACGCCGCGGCCCTGCGCTGGCTCTCCGGCGAGCTGGACTCCGACCCGGAGTTCCGCTTCATCTGCTACGTCGACTCGGTGCGCGGCGTGGAGCTGATGGACGAGGCGCTGCGCGCGGCGGGCGCCTCCCGCGCCGTCGACGTCGTGGTGGAACTGGGCGCGGGCGAGGGTGCGCGCACCGGCGTCCGTACCGAGGCCGAGTGCGCGGCGGTGGCCGACGCGGTGGCGGCGACCGGGACCCTGCGCCTGGTGGGCGTGGCCGGTTACGAGGGCGAGGTGCCGGACGCGTCCGGCGAGCGGGTACGGGAGTGGCTGCGCCGGCTCGTCGCGCTGGCCGTCGACTTCGACCTCACGGGGCGCTTCGCGGCGTCCGGCGAGCAGATCGTGATCAGTGCGGGCGGCAGTGCGTGGTTCGACGCGGTGGCGGAAGTGTTCGCGGAGCTCCCGGAGCTCTCCGCGCCGGTGCTGAAGCTGCTGCGCTCGGGGGCGTACGTCTCGCACGACGACGGCCACTACCGCCATCTGACCCCGTTCAACCGGGTGCCGGAGGAGGGGACGCTGCAGCCCGCCTTCCGGCTGTGGGCGCAGGTCGTGTCGCGCCCGTCGGCCGAGCAGGCGTTCCTCAACGCGGGGAAGCGGGACGCGGCGTACGACCTCGACCTGCCCAAGGCGCAGGTCGTGCGGTCCGGCCGGGACGGCGCGGTCCGGCCCGCGGCGGGTATCTCGGTCAGCGGTCTGTCGGACCAGCACACGTGGGTGCGTACGGAGCCGGGCGCGGAGCTGGAGGTCGGTGACTGGGTGGGGATGGGCCTGTCGCATCCGTGCACGAGCTTCGACAAGTGGCAGCTGATTCCGCTGGTCACGGCGGATGGGACGGTCACGGACTACATCCGCACCTTCTTCTGATGCCTGCGGGGGGAGCTGCCCTGCGGGGCTTTTCCCCTCCCCGCCCCTTCCCGTAACCGGGGGCTCCGCCCCCGGACCCCCGCTCCTCAATCGCCGAAGGGGCTTGAATTGGAGCCCCCATGGACCTGGTCATCCGCAACGCCCATGTCGTCGACGGCACCGGCAGCCCCGGTCACCGTGCCGATGTGGCCATCGCCGACGGCCGGATCGCCGAGATCCGCCCCGAGGGCTCCCCCGGCCCGCGCCCCTCCGCCCGCCGCACGCTCGACGCCGACGGGCTCGCCCTCTCGCCCGGCTTCATCGACATGCACGCGCACAGCGATCTCGCGCTGCTCCGCGATCCGGACCACAGCGCCAAGGCCGCGCAGGGCGTCACGCTCGAAGTCCTCGGTCAGGACGGCCTGTCGTACGCCCCGGTCGACGACCGGACACTCGCCGAGGTCCGCCGGTCCATCACCGGCTGGAACGGCAACGGCGACGACATCGACTTCGACTGGCGCACGGTCGGCGAATACCTCGACCGGCTGGACCGCAACTTCGACGGCCGGGGCATCGCGGTCAACGCCGCCTACCTCATCCCGCAGGGCACGGTCCGGATGTACGCGGTGGGCTGGGAGGACCGCCCCGCCACCGAGGCCGAGCTGACCCGGATGAAGGAACTCGTCGCCCAGGGCATGGCGGAAGGCGCGGTCGGCATGTCCTCCGGGCTCACGTACACCCCCGGCATGTACGCGAACGACGCCGAACTCACCGAACTGTGCCGGGTGGTGGCCGAGCACAACGGCTACTACTGCCCGCACCACCGCTCGTACGGGGCGGGCGCGCTCGGCGCGTACGAGGAGATGGTGCAGCTCACCAGGAACGCGGGCTGCGCCCTCCATCTCGCCCACGCCACCATGAACTTCGGCGTGAACAAGGGCAAGGCCCCCGATCTGCTCGCCCTGCTCGACCACGCCCTCGACGCGGGCGCCGACATCTCCCTCGACACCTACCCGTACACCCCCGGCTGCACGACCCTCGTCGCGATGCTGCCGAGCTGGGCGGGCGAGGGCGGCCCCGAGTCGGTGCTCACCCGGCTCGCGGACGACGCGACGGCGGAACGGATCCGGCACCACATGGAGGTACTGGGCTCGGACGGCTGCCACGGCGTGCCGATCGAGTGGGACACGATCGAGATCTCCGGGGTCGGCGTGCCCGCTCTCGCCGACCATGTGGGACGCACGGTGGCCGAGTCCGCCCGGCTGCGCGGCGAGGCGCCCTGGGTGACCGCGCGCAGGCTCCTCGTCGAGGACCGGCTCGGCTCCACGATCCTCCAGCACGTGGGCCACGAGGAGAACGTGCGGCAGATCATGCGCCACCGGGTCCACACCGGAGGCAGCGACGGCATCCTCCAGGGCGACAAGCCGCACCCGCGCGCCTACGGCACGTTCCCGCAGTATCTCGGCCGTTACGTACGGGAGTTGGGCACCCTGTCGCTGGAGGAGTGCGTCACCCACCTCACCTCGCGCCCGGCGCGGCGGCTGCGCCTGACCGACCGCGGGTACGTCCGCGAGGGCTACCGGGCCGACCTGGTCCTCTTCGACCCGGGGACGGTGGCGGCGGGCTCCACGTTCGCTGAGCCGCGTACGTTGCCGGTCGGCATCCCGCACGTACTGATCGACGGCCGCTTCGTCATCGAGGACGGCCGCCGGACCCAGGAACTGGCGGGCCGGTCCGTCCGGGGAACGGGGCGCGCTGCCGGGTAGCGCATCCCGGCCCTCACTCCCCCGCCTGCTCCTTCGCCCAGGCCAGGTCCTCCTCGGTCGGGGCGTCGTCCTGGGTGAGGCTGCGCCGCCAGTAGCCGCTGAACTCCACGGCCGCCCTGGGCAGCCCGCGCTCCTCGACCAGATGGCGGCGCAGGGCCCGCACCGCCCCGGCCTCACCGGCCAGCCACGCGGCCCCGGGCCCGGCGGGCAGCCGGGCCGCCCGCACCGCGTCGGGCAACGACCCGCCCCGGTCCCGGTGCACCCAGTGGACGGCCACGTCACCGGGCGAGCCGAGCGGCTGCTCCTCCGCCGCGTCGGCGACCTCGACCCAGGCGAGCGCCCGCGCCCCGGCCGGCAGGGACTCCAGCAGGGTCCCGATCGCGGGGAGCGCCGTCTCGTCGCCGGCCAGCAGCAGCCAGTCGGCGGCGGGCAGCGGCCGGGCGTACAGCGACGACGGGCCGACCATGCCGAGCACATCGCCGGGTCGCGCGCCCCGGCCCCAGCGGGCGGCGGGCCCTTCGTCGCCATGCAGCACGAAGTCGACCGTCATCACGTCCGGTCCACGGTCGTACGCGCGAACGGTGAAGCTCCGCATCAGCGGACGTTCGGGCTCGGGGATCGCGAGGTACGCCTCGTACCACCGCATGCCGTACGTGTCGTCGGCGTCCGGCTCCGGCAGCCGGGGCACCCCCTGCCCCTCCCTCGGGAAGCAGAGCTTCATCTGCTGGTCGGGCCGGTCCTCCATCAGCTCCGCCAGCGCGTCCCCGGTGAAGGTGACCCGTGCCGTCCGCGGAGTGATCCGCTCCACGCCGACGACCCGTACGTACGACACGGTCAACGCCTGCCCCATCGCGGCTCCCGCCCTCTCCGACTGATAGTTTATGCCGTAAGGAATTACCCGGGCGAAGTTACTTTACGGCGTAAGGAGTCGCAAGTGGTGGTCTTTGCCGGACAGGGCGACGCCCGCCGTTCGATGTCCCTGCTGTGGCGCGCCGACCGGCCCGAGCAGCGGGGCCGGCGCCCCGGTCCCGGCCCCAGACCGGGGCTGAGCGTCGACGCGATCGTGACCGCCGCGATCGCCGTCGCGGACGAGGACGGCATGGCCGCGCTCTCGATGCGCGCGGTGGGCGAGCGGCTCGGCCGTACCGCGATGGCGCTCTACACCTACGTCCCCAGCAAGGGCGAGCTGCTGGACCTGATGTACGACGCGGTCCACGCCGAGCTGACCACGGAGTACGAAGGCACCGGCAACTGGCGGGCAGGGCTGACCGATTGGGCGCGGGACACACTCGAATTCCACCTCCGCCACCCCTGGGTGCTCCAGGTCTCCCAGGCCCGCCCGGTCCTCGGCCCGCACGAGTACGCGGGGCTGGACACCCTCGTACGCCTGCTGACCGCGACCGGCCTCGAAGCGCACCTGCTGCGGCGGCTGGTCGGCACGCTGTCCCACTTCGTTCGCGGCTGCGCCGGCACGGTCGCCGAGGCGCGGCAGGCCGCGGCGGCGACGGGCGAATCCGACGAGGAGTGGTGGTTGGCCCGCTCGGCACTGCTGGGCGAGGTGGCGCCCGACTTCGCGGACCGCTATCCGAGCCTGATGGCGATGGAGACCGGGTCCGCCCCGCAGCCACCGGCGTCGGCGTCGGCGTCGGCTCCCGGCGAGGAGGCGGTGCCGTACCTGGAGCGAGAGGCCCGGGAGATGTTCGACGTCGGTCTCGGGGTACTGCTCGACGGGATCGAGACGGCGATCGGCCGCACGACGACGCCATGAACCGCGAACCGCGAACCGTGAAACACGCGTCGCCGCCGCGATGCCCGGTGTCGGGCATCGCGGCGGCGACGGGTTCAACAGCCGTGACCTGTCACGGCTTGGGCAGGGCACACCCCGCACGGTCGAGGTCGAACTTGTTGCCGGTGCCGATGCACGGCACGATGCCGTACGTCTCCTGGGCGTAGTTGATGCCCTCGCGCACCGTCACATTGCCGTCCTCGTCGACCTCGCACGGGTTGTTGTCCGTGCACTCCTGGCCGTCCTCGTTTCCGGTGTTGTTGACGGCGACGACCTTGCCGGTCGCGTTGTCGATCACCGGGGAGCCGGACGTACCGCCGATGGTCTGGCAGGCGGAGGTGTAGCGGACCGAGTCCTTCCAGGTCCACTCCCCTTCCTTGAGGCGGTAGACGAAGCCGTCGACGTTGCAGGAGTACGTGCGCTTCCAGTAGCCGGACACGACGGTGATCGCGGTGCCCTGGACCGGGTGCGCGGTGTTGAGCTCCAGCGCCTTGATGCCGTAGTCGCCCTCGATCTCGGCGTAGGTGCTGGTGAGTTCGTACACCGATATGTCGGTGTCGGTCATCGTCCCGTACGCGATCTTGCTGGCCCGCAGGGTGCCGACGCCGCTGCCCGAGGCGTTCAGCAGGGTGAAGCTACGGGTGGACGGCTGGTCGAACACGACCTCACCGGGGCCCGGGAATCCCGTCTCCATGCAGTGCCCGTTGGAGAGCACGAGCGCGGGGTCGTCGGGCTGGGAGTCGGGGGTGCGGACGACGGAGCCGGAACAGTTGCTGAGCGCCACGGTCCCGGCGAAGTTGACCGCCTTGGGCCTGGCCTTCTCCTTGACCGTGCTGGGCGCCGCCGCTTCGTGGCCGGTTGACGCGGTTGCGGGCGCGACGCCTGCCCCGAGGAGCAGGACAGCGAACAGCGCACCGACGAGAGGCTTCTTCATGTGGGGGTCCCCTCAAGTGACCTGGGCAGGGTCCTGATGGCCCCTGCCCACCGAAGTTCCCTTCGGATTTGACATGCGCATGTTGGCGCACTGGAGGGGTCCCCACAAGGGGCGGTTTCAAGCCGTCAGGCCCAGGGCTGTCAGGCGGCGTCCGGCTCCACCGGGATCCACAGCTCCGCCGCGCTCTCCCCCGCGACCGGTGACGGCCGGACCCGCAGGATCTCGGGACCGGGCCTGCTCCGGTACGGATTGGACGGGAACCACTGGGTGAACACGTCCCGCCACAGGTACTGGAGCGCCTCGGGGAAGGGCCCGGAGTTCTCGAAGACGGCCCAGGTGCCCGCCGCGACCACCAGCACATCCAGGCCATCGGGCGCCTCCGCACCCGTCACCACGGCGTGGTAATAGTCGAGTTCGGTCCCCTCCGCACGGTTCTCCGCGAGGTTGTCGCTCACCTGGACGATGCCCTCGGGCTGCTGATCGGACAGCGCCGCGATGCGCGCCACGGTCTCCTTGTCGATGCCCCGGATGAACTCGGCGATGGCCGGGTTGACCCCCTCGTGCACGAGGGGAACCCGCGCCTTCTTGCCCACCACACGGAACTCTTCCTTCGTCACGATCCGGTACTCCATGCTGCTGCTCCCTTCGACCACGAGACGGAAGGACATCCGGGGCTGGGACCGCAGAACCGCACCGGCCCGCCGGGCCTCGCCCGGACCGACGCCGTGCATGGCACGGAACGCCCGGGCGAACGCCTCGCCCGAGGAGTAGCCGTAACGCACGGCGACCTCCAGCAGCGTCCGCTCCCCATTCAGCACCTCGGCGCCCGCGAGCGTCAGCCGCCTGCGCCGGACGTACTCCGACAGCGGCATCCCGGCCAGCGCGGAGAACATCCGCCGGAAGTGGTACTCCGACGTCATGGCGATCCGGGCCAGCTCGGCCGGTTCGATCCGCTGGTCGAGACGACACTCGATGTACTCCATGGCCTGGTTCAGCTTCTCCAGCACCCCGGCCTCCTTCCCTTACGGACACTCACGTTAGGAAGAGTGCACCCCGGCCCACCCGACACTCTGTGCCCGGATCGGTCTGGTCGGCCGGGTCGGTCGCGGCGGTGCGCCGAAGCGGGCCGGTTCGGTGCGGTACGGTGCGGTGCCTCAGTGCCTCGCGGCCCGGCCGTCCGCCCGCGCAGCCTTGAGCACGTCGTACCCGACGAAGTCGAACATCCGGTGCCCCGACGCGAGTTCGCGCGGCTCACCGGTGAAGCGGTGTGCACCGACGCCGTACCCCGCGTCCGGTTCGGACAGCCACTGTCGCTCGAAGCCGCGCTCCTCGAACCAGCCACAGACCAGCGGCACCCGGTCGGGCGCGGCGCGGTTCCGCGTCCAGACGACGGTGCCGCCGGGCCTGCACAGCCGGGTGCAAGTGTCGATGGTGCGCTCGATGTCGGCGTCGACGATGTTGCCGAACACACCGCAGACCAGCACGAGATCGGCCGGTGCCAGATCGAGGTAGTGATCGATGAGCGAGGCGTCGCCTGTCACCACATCCACCTGCGTAAGCCCTGCATTGCGGGCCAACTCCCTTGCCAGCGCGGTGTTTCCGGGGTCAAGCTCCACCAGTCGGGCCCGGAGGTCGTCGCGCCGGGGGTGGTCCGCCAGCACACCGACGAGGTCGCGTCCCTGGCCGGCGCACACGCTGATCGCCCGCAGCGGCCCGGGGGGTGCGGTGTCCAGGGCGTCCCGGATCCGGTCCTCGACGGCCCGCAGCCGCCGCGCCAACCACGAATCGGGCGCATCGTATGCGTCGTGCCACGCCTGCCAGTCCATGGCCGGGACCCTACGGCGGGGGCGCCCGGCACGTCATGCGAGTTCTGGGGAGGGTGACTGTCGTACCCGGCTGGCAGACTGCCGCCATGACTGATGCCGTGAAGGGTCCCGCCGGCTATTTCCCCTCGATCGAGAAGCAGTACGGCCGTCCGATCGCAAAGTGGAAGGACCTGATCCGGTCCTCGCCGCTGACCAAGCACATGGAGATCGTCGGCTGGCTCAAGGCCGAGCACGGCCTGGGGCACGGCCACGCCAACGCGCTGGTCGCGCACACCCTCGCCGAGGACAAGAACAAGTAACCCCACCGCCCGTCAGGGCCTCCCGAGGTCGGTGCCCCACCGCCCGTCAGGACCTCGGACCAGGACCCGAGGACCAGGACCGTCACGCCTCCCGCCCCAGGCGGTCCACCGCCCCGGTTGCGTACGGTCGGCACATGACCTCCGACCGCGCCGCCGATCACGGCCCCCGCCCCGTTCCCGGCCTCGACCTCGACGCCTATCTCGCCCGCATCGGCTGGACCGGGGAGCGTCGGCCCACCGCCGACGTACTGCGCTCCGTGCACCGGGCACACTCGCTGGGCATCCCGTTCGAGAACCTGGACCCCGTACTGGGCAGGGCACCCTCGCTCGCGCTCGCGGACCTGGAGGCGAAGCTCGTACGCGGTGGGCGCGGCGGGTACTGCTACGAGCACAACACGCTGCTCGCCGCCGCGTTGACCGCGCTGGGCTTCAGAATCACGCTGCTCTGCGCGCGGGTCGTGGTGGGAGCCGGGCCCGGGGACATCCGGCCGCGCACACACATGCTGATGCTGGCCGAGGTGCCGGGCGAGCCGACCCCGTATCTGGCGGATGTCGGCTTCGGCTCCCGCGGTGCGCTGCTGGAGCCGATCCCGCTGGTCGCCGACGCCGAACTGCACGACACTCCGCGCCGCCACCGGCTCGTGAACACCCCGCACGACGGGCCGCTGGAGCAGTGGGAGCTCGAGACGTACACCGCCGACGGGATGTGGGAGCCCCAGTACGCCTTCACGCTGGAGCCCTTCGAGGCGCCGGACTACGAGGTGATCAACTGGCACATCGCGACCAACCCGCGCTCCCCGTTCAAGCACCAGGTGTACGTCCAGCGCACCACCCCCGACGCCCACCTGTCGCTGACCGGCCGCACCCTCGCGATCACGGCACCGGACGGCACCCGCGAGGAACGGGAGCTGGCGGACGGGGCCGAGGTGCTGCGCGTACTGGCGGCCGACTTCGGCATCCACCTCCCCTCGGGCACCCGGCTGCCGGAGCAGCGGGAGCCGTGAAGCGCCGTGGCGCATCTCACCCGTCGGCGTCCGTCACGCCTGAATTCCACCGGATTCGAAGCCCCGCCCCCGTCCACGCCCGGCGTTCCCACGGTCCCGGGCAGTGGGCGCATGGCTATGGAAGACGGGGCGGGAGGGCAGGGTTACCCGGGTGGGGCAACCGGAAGGGAAAGTCCGGGCAACAGGCGCAACGCGGTCGTAAGCTCCCAGACATGCAGGTCATCCAGTCCACGAAGCTCGCCAACGTCTGTTACGAAATCCGGGGCCCCGTGCTCGAGGAGGCGATGCGGCTGGAAGCAGCCGGTCACCGCATCCTCAAGCTGAATACCGGCAACCCTGCCGCATTCGGCTTCGAGTGCCCGCCCGAGATTCTCGAGGACATACTGCGCAACCTCTCCGGGGCGCACGGCTACGGCGACGCGAAGGGGCTGCTGTCCGCGCGGCGGGCGGTGATGCAGCACTACCAGACCAAGGGGATCGACCTCGATGTCGAGGACATCTACCTGGGCAACGGCGTCTCCGAGCTGATCCAGATGTCGATGCAGGCGCTGCTCGACGACGGCGACGAGGTCCTCGTACCGGCTCCGGACTATCCGCTGTGGACCGCTTCGGTGTCGCTGGCCGGCGGCACGGCCGTGCACTACCGGTGCGACGAGCAGTCCGACTGGATGCCGGACCTCGCCGACATCGAGCGGAAGATCACCGACCGCACCAAGGCCCTCGTGATCATCAACCCGAACAACCCGACGGGTGCGGTGTACGACGACGAGATGCTGCGCGGGCTGACGGAGATCGCCCGGCGCCACAACCTGGTGGTCTGCTCCGACGAGATCTACGACCGGATCCTGTACGACGGCGCGACCCACACCCCGACCGCGACGATCGCGCCCGATCTGATGGTGCTCACCTTCAACGGGCTCTCCAAGAACTACCGGGTGGCCGGCTACCGGTCGGGTTGGCTGGCGGTCTGCGGTCCGAAGGCGCACGCCTCCTCGTACATCGAGGGGCTGACGATCCTCGCCAATATGCGGCTGTGCGCCAACATGCCCTCGCAGCACGCCGTGGCCACCGCGCTGGGCGGCCGGCAGTCCATCAACGACCTGGTGCTTCCCGGCGGGCGGATCCTGGAGCAGCGGGATACGGCTTACGACCTGCTGACGCAGATCCCGGGTGTGACCTGTGTGAAGCCGAAGGGGGCGCTGTACCTCTTCCCGCGCCTCGATCCCAAGGTCTACAAGATCAAGGACGACCGGCAGATGGTGCTCGATCTGCTGCGGGCCGAGAAGATCATGGTCGTGCACGGTACCGGGTTCAACTGGCCGGAGCCCGACCACTTCCGGGTCGTGACGCTGCCGTCGACCGAGGACCTGGCGGACGCGGTGAACCGGATCGCGCACTTCCTGGACGGATACGGCCAGCCCTAGCACCCCTGCCGACGGGCATTTCGCGGGACCAGGAATCGATCGCAGACAACTTTAGACTGAATCCAAGGTAGGATGGTTCCACTGCAACACCAGGAGGCCATCCATGTACGAACCGATCCGCACCAAATCGGTCCACACACCGGCCGACCACGCCGACGACTTCCCGCACCGTTCCCGCGAGGAAGAGCTGGACATCCAGCTCGCCGGGCACCTGGCCGCGCTCCTCGCGGTCACCGACGAGCTGGGCCTCGGAGAGGCGGGCGACCGCATCGCCGAGCAGGTCGCCAGGTTGCGCGGCGCGCCGCCCGCCCGGCACGCCGGCCGGACCGACGCACCCGCACCGGCGCTGCACCGCCGCGCCCATGCCCTCGCGGGCCGCGCCCTGGTGGTGGCCGCGTCCCGTGCCGACACGGCCGTCGCGATCCTCGCGGCCGAGCGCATGGACGCCCACACCGCGGCGCTCGCCGCCGCCCCCGCTGCCTCGACGCGACTGGTCGGCGCCCACTGACGGCCCCGGTCCACGTGCCGTCGAGGCGCGTGGACCGGGTGCCACCCGGTTGCCCCACACGACCGCCCGCACAGCCCCCGGTCAGGCCCCCGGTCAGGCGTCCACGAGTACCTTCGAGCTCAGCTTGCTCTGCGCAAATTCGAGGTTGCGGGCCACGCGGTCGCGTTGGTCGAGGGGCAGCTTGCCGCTTCTGAGGAGGCGTTCGGCGCAGCGCTGCGACTCCTCGTATTCGCCGATCCAGTAGGCGGCCACGGCGAGTTCGTCGAGTGCGCGCCAGTCGTACCATTCGGACTCGACGAACAGGATGTCCTTCGGGTACGGAATCTGCGCCGCTTGCCGCGCGAACATGTACGCAAGCGGCCAGCGCTCCCCGTTCGTGCGGCACAGGCGTGCGAGTTCACCGAGGGCTTCGGCGCGCGAGGGGCGGCTTTCGTGCGCGCGAAGGTAGCGGTCGATCACCTCGGCCGGCGGCCGGTCGAGCTCCACCGCGCGCCGTGCGGCGTAGAGATGGGCACAGAAGACTTCCTCGGCGAAGCCGCCCATGCCCGCCCGGCGGTCGTAGGCGGCGAGTGACTTCTCCGGCTCTCCGGCATCGCGCCAGCTCTGGGCGAGGTAGAAGACGTAGCGGGAGTTGTCGGGTTCCTTGATCAGACCCTGCTGAAGGGTCTCGGCATCGCGCAGGTATTTCTTCCGCTGCCCCTCCCCCCTCAGGCGTGCTCCGCCGCCCACCGAGAGGATGTTGGCGCCTTTCAACGTCCCCAGGCTGTACGACGTGCCGCAGTCGATGTACTCGTGCAGGACGCCGACGTAACGCCAGGGCAGCCGGGTCGAGACCAGCGCAGGGCGATAGTGGATGATGGGCGCGTTGTGCAGTGCGACGCGATAGGCGTCATGGGTCAGCTCGGGCATGCGGAAGCCGGGCTGCACCTCCATCAGATCGTCGGCGTCGATGAACAGCAGATAGTCCGCCGCGCCACGTGCCAGATCGATCGCCTCGCTGCGACTCCCGTCGTATCCCTTCCAGGGACTTTCGTACAGGGAGCCGGGCAGATCGCTGTAGATGTCACGGATGACGTCCTGGGTGCCGTCGGTCGACCCCGTGTCCAGGATGACCCAGGTGTCGATCAAAGGGCGAACGGATTCGAGGCAGCGCCGGATGACCGGGGCCTCGTCCTTGACGATCATGTTCAGACAGACTGTTGGTTTCACAGGTTTCACCCAACTCTGTGCGCCAAATGGCTGAAATGGAACGGTACTTGAATGCGCAACACATTCATGCAGCCGTGTCACGGACACAGTCATAACGCCGCCGCATTGCCGCCCGGGACAACCACGGACAGACAATGCCGCCATTCGCCTGATCGGCTCCAGGCAGGACGTTCACAAACCGATAATCCAGGTCGCACACCGACCGGCGTAGGAACGGAACGCCAATGGATCTCTTATGGGGCCCTTACGCTGAGCCATTGCGTTGATCGATCCGCATTTCGCTCATCCGCGTTGCGCGCACTGTCGAAAGATCCCAAAGAAGGCTCGAAGGAGCTTCCGACGAATCCAATCGTTTCCCCAAGGAGTAATACAGATGAGTCCTGAAAACGGGACCCGATCCGAGCTGGGCCCGCTTCCCCGGCGCAGCAAGTGGCTCGCCGGCAGTGCGGTGGCATCGCTGGCCATCGTGACGCTCGGCTTCGCCAGCCCCGCGCTGGCGGCCACCGCGAGCTCGCACTCGGCCACGGTGACCACGGTGGGCGCGCAGGGCGGCGACAAGTGCAGGGACGGGGGGAAGCGCGCCGGCGCTCCCGACGTCCAGGCCGACAAGGGCAAGGACAAGGACAAGTGCAAGGAGGGTAAGCCTGGTCCCACCGGCCCCACCGGCCCCACCGGGCCCAAGGGCGACACCGGGCCCAAGGGCGACACCGGCGACACCGGGCCGGAGGGCCCCCAGGGCGACACCGGAGCCACGGGCGCCACCGGAGCCTCGGGAGGCACCGGAGCCACGGGCGCCACCGGAGCCACCGGAGCCACCGGAGCCACCGGAGCCACCGGAGCCACGGGCGCCAGCGGTCCCAAGGGCGACACCGGCGACACCGGTCCCAAGGGCGACACCGGCGACACCGGTCCCAGCGGGTGCGGCACGGACATCGACTCCATCCTCTCCAACAGCACTGAGGAATTCAGCGTCTTCCTGTCGCAGGGGATCACGTACGGGGGCCACCGTGACGACCCCCAGACGGGGACCTACGACTTCGAGGACCTCACCACGACGGAGCAGAACCCCGGCTACCCCGACCCCGCCACTGTCTGTGCCGCCACCATTTCGTCCCTGGGTCAGGTGACGAACTTCAAGGTGATCACCGTGGACGGCTTCATCTACGAGCTCCAGTGCGTATCCAACGGGGTGACCCTCGACTGCGGCAGCCCCGAGAACCCGGTGCCCTGGAACCCCCTCGCCCTCAACGAGGTGCCGAGCGGACCGTTCGTGGCCCAGAACCCGCCGGACGCGAACCAGGCGACGGACCAGGCGGCCGGCAGCGAGAAGACGGCGCAGCAGTACCTGGACGCGCTCAACCTCGATCTCGGGCTGACGCCGGGCACCGTCCTGCGTGGTGCCGAGGCCGAGAAGGGACTCGCGAAGATGCAGTAGTGGTCCTGACCTCGTCGGGATCCCTCTGAAGTGTGCCGTGCCCCGGGTGATCGGGGCACGGCACACGTGCGTGGCGGAACGGCTCTCGTCAGACGCGCACCCGTACCGTCGCCGACGCCGTCGATCCGCTGTGCAGGGCGTCACCGGCGTAGCCGACCTCGTACGTCACCTGGCCGGTGGCCCGGGGCAGGTCGCTGATGGTGAACGTGCCGTCGGCTGCGACGGCGGCCGAGGTCAGTGTGCCGGTGCCCCTTCGGTCGGTGCGCACCACGGAAACCGTGATCCCGGCGGGGAGCGCGCGCCCCTGACCGGTCAGGGTGCCGGTGATCGTCAGCCCGGCGCTCTTCGTCGCCTCCGCCGGGGCCGTGAGGGCGATGGTGGTCGGGGCCTTGGCCACCGCGACGGTGAGTGCGGTGTCCTCGGCCGGGCGGTGGGTGATGTCACCGGTGAACGAGACGGTGTAGGTGGCGTCGCCGACCAGCGACGGAACGTCGAGGACGGTGAACGATCCGTCGGCGTCGACCTCGACGGGGGCGAGCTTGCGGTCGCCGTTCGCGTCGTGCCGTACCGCCGACACCCTGACCGGCTCGGCGGGCGCGGGCCCGTCCAGCTCCAACCGGCCCCTGATCCCGACCGGCTCGCCGACGACGGGCTGTCCCGGGGTGGTGGAGAGCGCGCCGGTGAAGCGGGAGTCGTACTGGGCGGCCGGGGGCTGGATGACATGCAGCCAGAACTCGTTGCCGTACGTGTTGGCGGTGACGGCGAACAGGCGTGAGCCGTCCTTCGACCAGCCGAGCCCGCGCGGCGCGATCCGGTCCCCGTCGAGCGCGCCCTCGAAGGCGAATTCCAGCGGAGCCGTTCCGGCCGCCGGGTCCGCCGGCTGCACGAGCAGGTCGACCGTGCTCCCGGTCGCGTCGGCGCCCCGGGCCATGTAGGTGCCGTCGCCGCTGAAGGCGACCGCGGACGCCTTGGCTCCCTCGGGCAGCGGCTGGTACGCGACCGGCGCGTCGGACAGGTCGGCGGCGTCCAGCAGCCGGGTGCCGTACGCGGCATCGGCGACGGCGATCCGCCGGCCGTCGGGGGACTGCGCCACGTCCTTCATGTCGAGGGCTCCTTGGCCCTCGGCGTCCGCGAACCGGCGCTCCGGTCCGCGCACGAGCGTGTCGCCGCTCGCGTCGAGCGTCGTGAGGAACGGGTCGGCCTCGCCGGGGCTGCGGGTCTGCGCCATCACGATGCGGTCCGGGACCTCGGGGCCGCTCGTCAGACGCAGGCGGCCCGCGCCGTTCCATCCGGTGTTCGTGGACTGGCTCCCGTTCGCGCCGTACAGCCAGGTCGTGGCGGTGTCACAACCGGAGTAGTACGGCGTCTCGGTGTGCCACTCCTTGCCGCCCGCGAAGGCGACATCGCGCGGGCAGCCCACGTCGGCCGCGGTGAAGGTGAAGTTGGTGCGTTCCTGCGTCACGGTGTCGAACGCGAGGATGCCCGAGGACTGCGAGACGTAGAGCGTCCCGCTGTCCGCGCTCAGGGCCATCCCGGACGGTGCGGTGCCGGTGGGCAGCGAACCCACCTTCTGGCCCAGGAAGTTGTAGACGTGGACCTGGTTCGCGACCCGGTCCCGGCGGTCGTCCGTGATGTAGACCCGTTCGTGCACCGAGTCGACGACCATGGCCGAGTACGACGAGATGGGCAACTTGGCCACGGTGTCACCGGCCACCGGGCCGTCGGCCGCGAGGGCGGCGGGTGGAGCGAGGGCGGTGAGCCCCGCGGTGCCGAGCGTCAGCGCGGCCAGCGTGGCCGCGATACGTCCGTGGTGCTGGTGCTTTCTCAACTGAGTCCCCCACAGGCTCTGTTGGTCTCCGGCCGACCGAGCCGGAGACATGTGAAGGAACATCGAATCTTGTGGAGGTGATGTGCGCAAGAGTGGGGCGATGCCTGGCCGTTCTTCACGAAAAGGACAGGAAGGGCAGGAAGGGCGCGAAAAGGGGCGGCCCCCGGAATCGTGAGGGGATTCCGGGGGCCGTACCGCGGCGGGCTTGTTGACCCCACAGGTCAGGGCGGATGTCCGAGGCCCGGCCGCGGGGCGTGCGGGGCGCACCCGCGCGGGGTGCGCCGGGGGGGCGTCAGCCGAGCCGGGCGACCAGCGCGCGGTACTCGTCCCACAGCTCCTTCGGCGTGTGGTCGCCGAAGGTGTTGAGGTGCTCGGGGACCAGCGCCGCCTCCTCGCGCCAGACCTCCTTGTCGACATTGAGCAGGAAGTCCAGGTCGGACTCGGAGAGGTCCAGGCCCTCGGTGTCGAGGGAGCCCTTGGCCGGCAGGATGCCGATCGGGGACTCGACGCCCTCGGCCTTGCCTTCGAGGCGCTCGACGATCCACTTCAGGACGCGGCTGTTCTCGCCGAAGCCGGGCCACACGAACTTGCCCGCGTCGTTCTTGCGGAACCAGTTCACGTAGTAGATCTTCGGGAGCTTGGCCTGGTCCTTGTCGGCACCGACCTTGACCCAGTGGTTCATGTAGTCGCCCATGTTGTAGCCGCAGAACGGCAGCATGGCGAACGGGTCGCGGCGCAGCTCGCCGACCTTGCCCTCGGCTGCGGCGGTCTTCTCGGAGGCCACGTTGGCCCCGAGGAAGACGCCGTGCTGCCAGGTGAAGGACTCGGTGACCAGCGGGACGGCCGAGGCGCGGCGGCCGCCGAAGAGGATGGCCGAGATCGGCACGCCCTTCGGGTCTTCCCACTCGGGCGCGATGATCGGGCACTGGCCGGCCGGGACGGTGAAACGGGCGTTGGGGTGGGCGGCCGGGGTGTCGGACGCGGGCGTCCAGTCGTTGCCCTTCCAGTCGGTGAGGTGGGCCGGAGCGGTCTCCGTCATGCCCTCCCACCACACGTCGCCGTCGTCGGTGAGTGCGACGTTGGTGAAGACCGAGTTGCCCCACATGGTCTTCATGGCGTTGGCGTTGGTGTGCTCGCCGGTGCCGGGCGCGACGCCGAAGAAGCCCGCCTCCGGGTTGATCGCGTACAGCTGGCCGTCCTCGCCGAAGCGCATCCAGGCGATGTCGTCGCCGATGGTCTCCACGGTCCAGCCGGGGATCGTCGGCTCCAGCATGGCGAGGTTGGTCTTGCCGCAGGCGGACGGGAAGGCCGCCGCGACGTACTTCGCCTCGCCCTGCGGCGGGGTCAGCTTGAGGATCAGCATGTGCTCGGCGAGCCAGCCCTCGTCACGCGCCATGACGGAGGCGATGCGCAGCGCGTAGCACTTCTTGCCGAGCAGGGCGTTGCCGCCGTAGCCGGAGCCGTAGGACCAGATCTCGCGGTCCTCGGGGAAGTGCGAGATGTACTTGGTGGTGTTGCACGGCCACGGAACGTCCTCCTGGCCCTCCTCCAGGGGCGCGCCCAGCGTGTGGACGGCCTTGACGAAGAAGCCGTCGGTGCCGAGCTCGTCCAGGACGGCCTGTCCCATGCGCGTCATGGTGCGCATCGAGACGGCGACGTACGCGGAGTCGGTGATCTCGACACCGATCGCGGAGAGCGGGGAGCCGACGGGGCCCATGCAGAACGGGACGACGTACATCGTGCGACCACGCATCGAGCCGCGGAAGACACCCTTTTCACCGGTAAAGATGGCCCGCATCTCGGCGGGGGCCTTCCAGTGGTTCGTCGGACCCGCGTCCTCCTCCTTCTCGGAGCAGATGAACGTGCGGTCCTCGACGCGGGCGACATCGCTCGGGTCGGACGCGGCGTAGTAGGAGTTCGGGCGCTTGGTCTCGTCCAGCTTCGTGAACGTGCCCCTGGCCACGAGCTCCCCGCACAGGCGCTCGTACTCGGCCTCGGAACCGTCGCACCAGACCACCTGGTCCGGCTCGGTTATCGCTGCGATCTCGTTCACCCAGGAAATGAGCTCCTGGTGGTCGGTGGGGACAGTGAGGGGAGCCGCGATGTCGCGCGCCACGATCGCTCCTTGATGAGGGTGTCTGTTTGGTAGTTGCCCCGTGGGGGCTGCGACCCGGATGCTTCTACCCCTTCGAATCCCGTTGGCGCTCATCCGGTGCCGACCGCACTCATTTGATCATCCGACCGTTTCGCCCATATGTCCAGGGGACCGCACACGTGAGCATTGCCACTCGTATTCGTTACCTACGGTTGCGTAGGTACGATGCGGGAATGACTGCTGCCGCCGCCGCGCCCGCGCCCGCCGGGCTGGAACCAGCCGAGTCCGACACCGTCCCGGTGAAGCCACGGATGCGCGGCTGGCTGCATGCCGGAATGTTCCCCGCGGTGATCGTCGCGGGGGTGGTGCTGATCGCGTTCACGGACAGCGCCATCGGCCGGATCGCGTGCGGCATCTACACCCTGACCGCGTGCCTGCTCTTCGGCGTGAGCGCGCTCTACCACCGGGGCACCTGGGGTCCGCGCGGCGAGGCGGTGCTCCGCCGGCTCGACCACGCCAACATCTTCCTGATCATCGCGGGCACCTACACCCCGCTGACCCTGCTGCTGCTCCCCGAGTCCACCGGGACACCGCTGCTGTGGGCGGTCTGGGCGGCCGCCACCGCGGGGATCGCCTTCCGGGTGTTCTGGGTCGGCGCCCCGCGCTGGCTCTACACGCCCTGCTACCTGGCGATGGGCTGGGCCGCGGTCTTCTTCCTGCCGGACTTCATGCGGACCGGCGGGATCGCCGTGCTGGTGCTGGTCGTCGTCGGCGGGCTGCTCTACAGCGCCGGGGGCGTCATCTACGGCATCAAGCGCCCCAACCCCTCCCCGCGGTGGTTCGGCTTCCACGAGGTGTTCCACTCGCTGACCCTGGCGGCCTTCGTGGTGCACTACGTCGGCATCTCGCTGGTGGCCTACAACCACCACTGAGCACCGTTCCCGAACGGTGCCGGCGGCCCGCCGATGCCCGACAATGACGACCATGGCCGCCACCTCCCGTACCCCTTCCGTTTCCGCTCCGGAAGCACCTCCGCAGCTGGGGCTGCGCGAGCGGAAGAAGCTCCGGACCCGGATCGCGATCCGGCAGGCCGCGTACCGGCTGATCGCCGAGCAGGGGTACGACGCGACGACGGTGGAGCAGATCGCGGAGGCGGCCGAGGTGTCGCCCAGCACCGTCTTCCGGTACTTCCCGGCCAAGGAGGACATCGTCCTCTCCGACGAGTACGACCCGGTCCTGGCAGCCGCCCTGCGCGGCCGGCCGGCCGGTGAGCCGCCGCTGGAGTCGCTCCGGCACGTCCTGACCGGGGCGCTCGCGGCGTTCCTGGCGACCGGGGAGGAGGAGCTCCGGCAGCGCACCCGGCTGATGGTGGAGGTGCCGGCGATCCGGGTCCGGATGGCGGAGAGCATGTCCGGCACCGCCGAGGTGCTGGCCGACGCGCTCGCCACCCGCGGCGGCCGCGCCCCCGGCGACCTGGCGGTCCGGGTGTCCGTCGCGGCGGTGCTGGGCGCGCTGCGCGAGGTGACGCTGTACTGGGGCGAGCACGGTCAGCAGGGCGACCTCGTCGCGATGGTCGACCAGGCGCTGGACACCCTGGAGGGCGGCCTGCGGCTGTGACCGGGGGCCGGAGCGGCCCCCGGTCACCCGGCGGGCCTCAGCGGCCCCCGAGGCTCCGCGCCAGCTCCCCCGCGTCCGTCGTCGGCGCCTCGCACACGAAGTGCCTGCACACGTACGCCGTCGGCGCCCCGCCCACCGTCGGCCGGTCCGCCAGCAGCGGGAACTCGGCCCCGCCCGTCTCCCCCGCCGCGACCACCGCGCCCGGTGCCGTGCCCAGCAGCGCCGTACGGTGCAGCTCGCCGCCGACCGGTCCGGCGACGGCGACCTCGCGCGGCCCGTCGAGCAGGGCCTCCGCGACGGCGAGGCCCCAGCTCGTGAACCGGGGAACCCGCGGGCCGAGCTCCTTGACCACGCCCAGCGCGCCCTCCGCGGCGGTGCGATGGGCCTCGGAGCCGGTGTGCGCGGCGTACGAGAGCAGCGCCCCGGCCGCCGCCGTCCAGCCCGCCGGGGTCGCGTTGTCGGTGGGGTCCTGCGGGCGGCGGATCAGCCGCTCGGCGTCGTCCGCCGTGTCGTACAGCTGACCGCCCTCGCCGGTGAAGTGCTGGAGCACGATGTCGAGCAGGAAGCCGGCGAACTCCAGCCAGACGCCCTCGCCGGTGACCGCGGCCAGGGCGAGGAAGCCCTCGGCCACGTCGCCGTAGTCCTCCAGGACCCCGGCGTGGCCGCCGGCCCGCCCGTCCTTCGACGCACGGTCCAGCCGGGCGACGTCGCCCATGTGGACCCGTACCAGCAGATCGGCGGCCTCGGTGGCGCGCTCGACGAGGTCGGGCCGGTCGAAGTACGCCCCCGTCTCGGCGAGCGCGGCGATCGCCAGGCCGTTCCAGGCGGCGACCACCTTGTCGTCCCTGCCGGGGCGCGGGCGCAGCTCACGGGCGGCGAGCAGCCCGGCCCGCACACGGGCGACCCGGTCCGGGTCCGCCCCGGCGTCCGCCCGTGCGAGCTGGAGGACCGAGGTGCCCTCCTCGAACGTGCCCTCCTCCGTCACACCGAAGTACTCCGCGGCGAAGGCGGCATCCTCCTCGCCGAGGGCCTCCCGCAGCTGTCCGGGCGTCCACACGTAGTACGCGCCCTCGACGTGCCGCCCGCCCCCGTCCTCGCTGTCGGCGTCGAGCGCGGAGGCGAAGCCGCCCTCGGCGGTGCGCAGTTCGCGCACCATGAAGTCGGCGGTCTCCAGGGCGACCCGGCGGGCCGACTCCGAGCCGGTGGCCCGCCACAGGTGCGCGTACACCCGGCAGAGCAGCGCGTTGTCGTAGAGCATCTTCTCGAAGTGGGGCACCAGGGCACCATCGGGCCGCTGGCGCAGCACGTACCGGTGGAAGCCCCCGCCCAGCTGGTCGAACAGGCTCGACCGCGCCATGGCGCCGCACAGCCCCTCGGCCATCTCCAGCGCGCCCTCGGACTCCGTCCGGGCGTGGTGCCGCAGCAGGAACTCGATCGTCATGCTCGGCGGGAACCTGGTGTCGCCGGCACCGAGCCAGCCGCTCTCGGGGTCGTACTCCCGGCTGATGCCCAGCAGCGCCCGCGCGAGCTCCGACTCTCCGGGAAGCCCGCCGGTCCCGTGGTCCAGCTGCCGCCCCGCCAGATCGCGCGTGATCTTCTCCGCGACCTCCCCGACCTCCGCGCGCCGGCCCGCCCACGCGTCGTGGACGCCTTCCAGCACCTGCCGGAAGGACGGCATCCCGTGCCGGGGCTCGGGCGGGAAGTACGTACCGAAGTAGAACGGCTCCCCGTCCGGCGTCATGAAGACGGACATGGGCCAGCCGCCCTGGCCGGTCGCCGCCTGCACGGCTTCCATGTAGACGGCGTCGACGTCCGGGCGCTCCTCGCGGTCCACTTTCACGGAGACGAAGTGCTCGTTCATGTAGGCCGCCGTCGCCTCGTCCTCGAAGCTCTCGTGAGCGAGGACGTGGCACCAGTGGCACGAGCTGTATCCCACGCTCAGGAAGACCGGCACATCGCGCCGGCGGGCCTCCTCGAAGGCAGCGGGCTCCCACTGCCACCAGTCGACGGGATTGTCCGCATGCTGGAGGAGATACGGGGACGTGGCGTGCGCGAGTCGGTTGGCCATGCCTCAATCCTCGCGTACGCGGCGCATCCCCGTTCGCACGCCACGGGCACGGCGCACGAACGGGCCCCGCGAGCCCGGCCTGATCCAGACGACAGGGCCTGGGCCCTGTCGCGCGGCAGACGGCAGCTTGACGACAGGGCCTAAGCCTCCGGCGAACGCCGATCGCCGCGCTCCCTCGCGCTGACGCGCCGTACGCAGGAGACTGGGCGGCGATGCCGGCTGAGGCAGTCGCAATCGTCGTATCCGGAGGGGGACACACATGCGGGACAGCCATCGGGCCGAAGCCGAACGGCTGTTGGTGCGCGCCGTGGAGGAAGAGGTGCGGCGCTCGGGCGGCCGGGCCGACGCCGGCACGCTGACGGCGCGCGGGCGGGCCGCGCTGGATTCGCTGGCGGCCGCCGCGGACGACGAGTACGCCGCGTATCTCCAGGCGCTGGACGCGGCCGAGTCCGGGGCGCAGCCGCTGTCACAGCGGTTCAGCCGAGCCGCGCTGGGAACTCCCCTGCTCGTCACCGGAGTTGCCGCAGTCGCCGCCTTCGGCGCGGATGTCGCGTTCGGTACGGCGACGGGGCCGGCGCTCGGCGCGGGCGCCGTCGTCGCGGTCGCGGGGGCCACCGCCACCGTCGCCAAGGTCACCGCCTCGCACTGGCCCGCCGCCCACCGGCGGGCCGGGGCGCTCGGGCAGCCCGGCGGTGCCGAACAGCTGCGGCTGCAGTGGCTGGCGGCGCTGGAGGTGCGGGGCATCCGCCCCTTCATCGACCAGCAGCGGATGCTCACCGCCTCGTCCCGCACCCCGGCCAAGAAGGTCCCGCCGCAGTCGCGGACCGCCCCTTCGCTGCGCGGCACGGACCGCAGCGCGGCGGCCCGTACGCGCTCGCTCCTGGAGCAGTCGTTCGGCCATCTGCCCGCCTGTGACGGGCCGTTCGCGGGGCGGAGGACCGAACTGGCACAGATCGCCCAATGGGTGCGGGAGGCCCGCGCGTCGACGGAGACCAAGCCGACCGTCGTCGTCCTGCACGGCACGCCCGGCTCCGGGCGCACCACGCTCGCGGTGCGGGCCGCGCACAGCCTGAAGGACCTGTTCCGCGGCGCCTGCGTGGTCGACCTGCGCGGCGACGTGGCCGGCGAGGCGCCGCTGCCGACCCGTGACGCGCTGCTCCACCTGCTGAACCGGCTGGGCGCGCCCCGTGAGCAACTGCTGTTCCGGGACGGGGCGGCGTCCCCCGGCGGGGCGGACCCGTCGGCCCGGGGCAGGGCGTCCGCCGAGCAGCAGGTGCGGCGGCTGAGCGAGCTGTACCACCAGCACCTGACCGGCACGCCCGTGACGATCGTCCTCGACGACGCCGGCGACGCGGCGCAGGTGCGCACCCTGATCCCCGAGCGATCCGACAGCCTCGTCCTCGTCACCGCCCGCGAGCCCCTGGAGCTGCCGGCCGACATCCCCGCCCGGGTCCACCATCTGCCGGTCGGGGCGCTCGACGCGGCCGGCGCGGAGGAGCTGCTGCGCGAGGCGGCCGAGACCCAGGAGGAGGGGCCGTACGACTCCCGGGCGACGGACACCGTCGCCGAACTGTGCGGCGGGCTGCCGCTCGCGCTGCGCATCGCGGGCTCCTCGCTCGGGACACGCACCCCCGGCACCCTGGCCACCGACCTCGCCGGGTACGGTCCGGTCGCGCCGGTCGAGCGGGCGCTGTGGCTGCGCTACACCGACCAGTCCGAGCAGGCGCGGCGGCTGCTGCGCCGGCTCGCGCTGGCCGGGCGGGCGAGCCTCGGCGCCGCCGCGGCGGCGGCGCTGCTGTCCGCCGACGAGCAGGAGGCCGAGCGGCTGCTGAAGGCCCTGGCCGGGGCCGGGCTGCTGACCCACGTACGGGGCTCGCGCTACCGGCTGCACGACCTCGTACGGGGCTTCGCCCTGGCCCGGCTGCGGGACGAGGAGGAGGCGGCGGACCGTACCGCGGCGCAGGAGCGGCTGATCCGGAACTACGCGGGCCTGGCCGGTGCGGTGATCCGGATGGTGGACGGCAAGATGTCGACCCGGGCCGGGCAGTTCGGCTCGCACGGCTTCGGTTCGCTGGACTCGGCGCTGCGCTGGCTGGACGACGAGTCGAGCTTCATCACCTCCGCGCTGCGGCACGCCGAGGGCGTCGACCAGGGCGCCGTGCTGGACCTGCTGGGCGCGCTGTGCGACTACTGCCTGCTGCGCGGCGACCTCTACCGGCTGGGCGAGATCAGCGAGTTGACGCAGGCGGTGGACAAGGGGCTGCTGGAACGGTCCGTGCAGTGGCGTACCGGCATCGCGGCCCGTCAGCTCGGCGAGCTGGACAAGGCCCGTACCACCCTGTCGTCGGTCGTCGGCCTGTACCGCGAGGCGCAGAACGGGGCGGGTACGGCGCTGGCGCTCTGCTCGCTCGGCATCACCCTGCACCACCAGGGCAATCTGACCGAGGCGTCGGCGCGGCTGCGCGAGGCGATCGAGCTGCAGTCCTCCGACGAGCAGGCCGAGGACCGGGCCTGGTCGATGCACGCCCTGGCGGCCGTCGAACGCGACCGGGCCCGGCTCGCGGAGGCGCTGACCTTGCTGGACACCGCCCTGGCCCTGCACCGGGAGGGCGAGTCGCTGCACGGCGAGGCGTGGACCCGGTTCCAGCTCGGCCAGACCCTGCTGCGGATGGGCGAGGTGGAGCGGGCCGAGGACGCGTTGCGCAAGGCCCTGGACCTGTACGGCCGCACCCGTGACGAGCGGGGCGAGGCGTGGGCGCTGACCCAGCTGGCGCGTGCCCGGCTCCTGGACGGCGACCCGGCCCCGGCGGTGGAGCAGCTGAACCGGGCGCTGGAGCGGCACCGGGACAACGAGGACGCGCGCGGCGAGGCGTGGACGCTGTTCTACCTGGGCCAGGCCCTGGAGGAGAGCGGCGACACCGACCGGGCGGTCCGGCAGCTGGAGCGGGCCCGCACGATGTTCTCCCGGATGCGGGACGTGTACGGGCTGGCGTGCGCGCGCCACCACTCGGGCCGGGTCACCCGTGACCAGCAGGCGGCCCGGACCGGGAACCTGCGCAACTCCGGCTTCGCCCGCCAGCTCCTGATGGACGCCCGCGCCGACTTCCGGCGCATCGGGGTCGCCCACGGCGAGGCGTGGACGTGCCTGGAGCTGGCGCTGATCGACGCGGGCAACAACCGTGCCCCGCAGGCGCTGGAGCTGTGCGGCGAGGCGGTGGAGCTGTTCGAGTCCTACGGCGACGCGCGGGGCGGGGACTGGGCCCGTTTCCTGCGCTGCACACTGCTGCCCTACGCGTCACCGGGCGGCAGCGAGGTGGGCACGGTGGTGGCCCAGCAGGAACTGGCCGAGCTGCTGCGGGCCGGTCACCCGGCGCGCGACGGCAAGCTGGAGGACTGCGCGGAGGCGTTCGCGGTGGTGCTGAACCGCGGCGTCGACCTGGAGGACGGCTGGCAGGCATGGCGCCTGGGCATGACGCCGACGCGTCATGCCCGGGAGGTCATGGGCGTACCGGTCCCGGCCGCACACGGCCCGTCCGGCGACTGAGGACGGCTTCGGGGTCCGGCCGGCCATGAACCGGCCGGACCGACGCCGGACAACGGGGCGGCTCGGGCTGTTCCGCGCCGCCCCCGCCTGCCTCTGCTTCTGCCTCTGCTTCTACCGCTGCGCGGAGCCCGCCCCGGCGGTGGCCTCGGCCACCACCGCGTCCGGGTCCGGGGCCTCCTCGAAGTCGACCTTGCCCATGTGCCGGTTCATGGACTTCATCAGCAGCCACACGCCTACGGCGAGCGCCGCGAAGACGATGAAGCCGAGAACGCCTGGGGTCACCTTGTTCTTGTCGAGCTCTGCGGCAAGCGGAACGAGGTCGGTCAGTGCCTGGGTCGCGTACATATCAGGCATTGTCGCGGATGCCCGCGAAGAGGTCGCTCTCGGGGAGGGAAGTATCGACGAGAGACTTCGCCAGCTCGTACTCCTCGGTCGGCCAGACCTCCTTCTGGATGTCCATCGGGACCCGGAACCAGCCGCCGTCCGGATCGATCTGCGTGGCGTGCGCGATCAGCGCCTTGTCACGGATCTCGAAGAAGTCCGCACACGGAACGTGCGTGGTCAGCGTGCGTTCGTCGCGCTCGAACTCCTTCCAGCGCTTCAGCCACTCGCCGTACGGCGACTCCAGGCCGCGGGACAGCAGCGCCTCGTGCAGCGCCACCGTGCGCGGCCGGTTGAAGCCCTGGTTGTAGTAGAGCTTCTGCGGCTGCCAGGCCGGGCCGAACTCCGACTCGGGGTACTGCTCGGTGTCCGCCGCACCGTCGAAGGCGATCATCGTGATCTTGTGCGTCATGATGTGGTCGGGGTGCGGGTACCCGCCGTTCTCGTCGTAGGTCGTGATCACCTGCGGCCGGAACGCACGGATGCTGCGGACGAGCCGGCCCGCGGCCTTCTCCTCGTCCTCCAGCGCGAAGCACCCCTCGGGCAGCGGCGGCAGCGGGTCGCCCTCGGGGAGACCCGAGTCGACGAAGCCGAGCCACTCCTGCTCGACGCCCAGGATCTCCCGGGCCTCGTCCATCTCCTTCTTGCGCACCTCGTGGATGTTCTCCTCGATGTACGCGTCGCCCTGGAGCTTGGGATTGAGGATGGAGCCGCGCTCGCCTCCCGTGCAGGTCACGACCAGCACGTCCACCCCCTCGGACACATACTTCGCCATGGTGGCCGCACCCTTGCTCGACTCGTCGTCGGGGTGGGCGTGCACGGCCATCAGTCGCAGCTGCTCGGTCAAGACTCGATCCTCAGTGATTCGGCACATGGGCAGGCTTCTATAGTGACCGAACCGGGGGGCGGAAAATTCCTCGATCCCCGGTACGGAAGGAACGATCATGACGGCGGTGCGCGAGGCGCTTCCGGAGAACCGCTACGGCCGCTCCGCGGACCAGCGAGCGGACCGCAAGCTCAAGATCATCGGCTCTGCGCTGGGCGTCGTCCTCCTCGGCGTGGTCGGCTGGATCGGCTACGACTACGTCAGCGGCCAGGGCATCAGCGCCGAGGTGATCAAGCGCCAGGTCGTCTCGGACCAGCGGGTCGACATCCACCTCGAAGTGCGCAAGGACAAGGACGCCAAGGGCTACTGCACCCTGCGCGCGCAGCACGAGAACGGCAGCGACGTGGCCCGCAAGGACTTCCGCTTCGACGAGCGCACCGACCGGATCGACCGCGTCCTGTCGCTGCGTACGACGTCCAGGGCCACCAGCGTCGAGCTGCTGGGCTGCACCACCGACGGCGGGGCGTCGCATTGACCGACGCACGCCGGCCCTGAACCACCGTTTCCGGGTCCGACCTGCGCATACGCAGTCCCGACGGTTTACCTTCTCCCCCTTTTCCTGCGGAATTGTTAGGCTCGTGGTTTCGCCCACCCGTGGAAGCACATGCTTACGGGTAGGGCGATGCTTTGTATTCCCAGTACCGACGAGGAGCACCCTGTGACCCAGACCAGTGAAAACGTCACCTGGCTCACGCCGGAGGCGTACAACCAGCTCAAGGCCGAGCTGGAGTACCTGTCTGGTCCCGCGCGCACGGAGATCGCCGTAAAGATCGCGGCGGCCCGTGAGGAGGGCGACCTGCGCGAGAACGGCGGGTACCACGCGGCCAAGGAGGAGCAGGGCAAGATGGAGCTCCGGGTGCGCCAGCTCACCCAGCTCCTGGAGCACGCGAAGGTCGGCGAGTCGCCGGCCGACGACGGCGTGGTCGAGCCCGGCATGGTCGTGACGATCTCCTTCGACGGCGACCCGGACGACACGATGACCTTCCTGCTCGCCTCCCGCGAGTACGCCAGCTCGGACATCGAGACGTACTCCCCGCAGTCACCGCTCGGCACCGGCGTGAACGGCAAGCGGATGGGCGACGACGCCGAGTACGAGCTGCCGAACGGCAAGACGGCCACCGTGAAGATCCTCGCGGCGAAGCCGTACACCGGCTGATCCCGCAGCACCGACGCGAGGAGCCCCCGGCCCGTCGGGCCGGGGGCTCCTCGCGTGTGCGGCCCCGCTCAGACCGCCACCTGCCGGTACTTGCGCACCGCCAGGGTGCGGAAGACCACCAGGATCAGCAGCGACCAGATCAGCGACGCCCAGACCGGGTGCACCATCGGCCAGGCGTCCGACGGCGACACGCCCGGGTTACCGAAGAGCACCCGGCAGGCCTGGACGGTGGCGCTGAACGGATTCCATTCGGCGATCGGCTGGAGCCAGCCCGCCATGTTCTCGGTGGGCACGAAGGCATTCGAGATGAACGTGACCGGGAAGAGCCAGATCAGCCCGCCGGAGGTGGCCGCCTCGGGGGTGCGGACCGAGAGGCCGATCAGCGCCCCGATCCAGGAGAAGGCGTACCCCAGCAGAAGCAGCAGCGCGAAGCCGCCGAGCACCTTGCCGATGTTCTCGTGGGTGCGCCAGCCGACCAGCAGGGCGACGACGGCGAGGACCAGCAGGGTCAGCGTCGTCTGGACGAGGTCCGCGAGCGTGCGGCCGGTGAGGACCGCGCCGCGCGCCATGGGCAGCGAGCGGAACCGGTCGATGAGGCCCTTGTGCATGTCGTCGGCGATGCCCGCGCCGGCACCGGCG
The DNA here is from genome assembly GCF_035918155.1 of Streptomyces sp. NBC_01591. NCBI lineage: Bacteria > Bacillati > Actinomycetota > Actinomycetes > Kitasatosporales > Streptomycetaceae > Streptomyces > Streptomyces sp. NBC_01591. The sequence continues at coordinate 5,470,907 of NZ_CP109327.1, read as the reverse complement.
GTGGCGAAGGTGACGGTCTGCGCGAAGATGCCGGCCATCAGGAAGTTCCGGTAGTCGGCGGGGCTGGTGGAGCCGCCGATCATCATCGAACCGCCGAAGACGTAGCTGAACAGCACGACGAACATGATCGGCTGGATGAGCCCGAAGATGATCATCTCGGGGATCCGGGCCATGCGGATGAGGTTCCGGCGGGCGATGACGAGCGAGTCGCGCATCGACTGCCCGATCCCGCCTCCCGCCCTGGGGACGGCCGGTGTCAGGGTCGTTCCGGTGATGGCGCTCACTTGACCGCCTCCGTCCCCGCCAGGGCGCCGCCGGCCGGGCCGGCCCCGGTCGCGTCTCCGTTCCCGTCGCCGTTCCCTTCGCTGCTCCCGTCTCCGTTCCCGTCTGCGTTCTGCGTCCCGGCGGCGTGTCCGGTCAGCGAGAGGAAGACGTCGTCGAGGGTGGGGCGGCGCAGGCCGATGTCGTCGATCTCCACGCCGCGGGCGTCGAGGTCGCGGATGACCTCGGCCAGCAGCTTGGCCCCGCCGAGGACCGGGACGGTCAGCTTGCGCATGTGCTCGGCGACGGTGACCTCGCCCTTGCCGACCTGTGCGAGCACGGCGCGGGCCGGGGCGATCTGGTCGCGCTGGTGCACCACGACCTCGACGCGTTCGCCGCCGGTGCGGGCCTTGAGCTCGTCGGAGGTGCCGCGGGCGATGACCAGGCCGTGGTCGATCACGCAGATCTCATGGGCCAGATGGTCGGCCTCCTCCAGATACTGCGTGGTGAGCAGCAGCGTCGTGCCGCCCGCGACGAGCTCCTCGATGACCTCCCAGAGCTGCTGCCGGTTGCGCGGGTCGAGGCCGGTGGTCGGCTCGTCCATGAACATGACCGGCGGGGAGACGACGAGCGCCGCCGCGAGGTCGAGGCGGCGGCGCATGCCTCCGGAGTACGTCTTGGCCGTGCGGTCGGCCGCGTCGGCGAGGTTGAACCGCTCCAGCAGCTCCCCCGCCCTGGCCTTCGCGTCCCGTGCGGTCATCTGGTAGAGCTGGCCGACCATCTGGAGGTTCTCACGGCCGGTCAGATACTCGTCGACCGCGGCGAACTGGCCGGAGAGGCCGATCGACCTGCGTACCTCATTGGGTTTCTTCAGTACGTCGATGCCCGCGACGACGGCCCTGCCGCTGTCGGGCCTGAGCAGGGTGGTGAGGACGCGCACGGCGGTCGTCTTGCCTGCGCCGTTGGGGCCGAGAAGTCCGAGGACGGTGCCTTCCGGCACATCGAGATCGACACCGCCGAGTGCTCGTACATCGCCGAAGGTCTTCACCAGACCTTCGGCATGGATGGCGCCTGGCATACGGGATTCCCCCAGTGTGTTCGGGTGACTTCCTCAACAGATCCTAGGTTTGACGGTCTTTCCGCGCCTGGTGAACACCTGCGGCGGACATGCCTGCGAAGACCTGGCGACGACAGGCAACGTAACGCGATACATCGCGACAGGCAAGGCTCAGCTCATCACCAGATAGCCCGCGTCCCGCAGCGCCGCCGAGACCTCCTCGCAGTGCTCCGGCCCCTTCGTCTCCAGCTGCAGCTCCACCTCGACCTCGGTGAGCCCGAGCCGGGGATCGGTCCGTACATGACCGATGTCGAGTACGTTCGCGTCGACCACCGAGAGCACACCCAGCAGAGTGGCCAGCGCACCCGGGCGGTCGGCCAGCCGCAGCCGCAGGCTGAGATAGCGGCCGGCCGCCACCATGCCGTGGGTCAGGATGCGCTGCATCAGCAGCGGGTCCACGTTGCCGCCCGAGAGCAGCGCGACCACCGGCCCGCGGAACGACTTCGGATCGCTCAGCAACGCCGCGACCGGGCTCGCCCCGGCCGGCTCCACCACCAGCTTCGCCCGCTCCAGACAGAGCAGCAGCGCACTGGACAGCTCGTCCTCGGAGACCGTACGGACCTCGTCGACCAACTCCCTGACCAGCTCGAACGGCACATCGCCGGGGCGCCCCACCTTGATGCCGTCCGCCATCGTGTTCAGCGAGCCGATCGACACCGGATGCCCCACGGCCAGCGAAGGCGGATAGCAGGCCGCGCCCGCCGCCTGCACCCCGACGATCCGCACATCGGGCCGGACCGCCTTGACCGCCACCGCGATGCCCGCCGCGAGACCACCGCCGCCGATCCCCACCACGATGGTGCGCACCTCGGGGCACTGTTCGAGGATCTCCAGGCCCACCGTGCCCTGCCCGGCGATGATGTCCGGGTGGTCGAAGGGGTGGATGAAGACCGCACCGGTCTCCTGCGCGTACTCCTGCGCGGCGGCCAGCGTCTCGTCCACGACATGCCCGTGCAGCCGGACCTCCGCCCCGTACTGGCGGGTGGCGGCCACCTTCGGCAGCGGCGCCCCGACCGGCATGAAGACCGTCGACCGTACGCCGAGCAACGCAGACGCGAGTGCGACACCCTGCGCATGGTTTCCGGCGCTCGCGGCGACGACTCCGGCCGCCCGCTCCACCGGGGACAGGCCGGAGATCCGTACATACGCACCACGCAGTTTGAACGAGCCGGTCCGCTGCAGGTTCTCGCACTTGAAATGGACCGGCGCGCCCACGAGCTCGGTCAGGTGGCGGCTGCCTTCCATGGCGGTCATCCTGGCCACGCCGGAGAGCATCTTCTGCGCCCCGCGGATGTCGTCGAGGATCAGCGGAGGAAAATGGCCGGTCGCGCGGAAGTTCATACCGTAAGTCTTGCAGCTCGGCCCGCGGGTCCCGCCGCTCGGCAGGGCGCCGTCCGCCGCGTCCCGTCCCCTCCTGGGCCGTTGTCCACAGGTTTGCGCAGCGCTGGTACGCGTTGCCCCGTGGCCGCGTACTCTGTCCCCCACCCATCCTTCACCGCACGAAGAGAGCCCCCGGCCATGCCCCCTCAGGACATGACGACAGCTGCGTCTCCTTCCGGGGGCGCCGCCCCCGAACCCACGGGTTCCGACCACGTCCTCGACGCTCTGCAGCATCAGGTCGCGGTATTCGCCCGCCGTGCCGAGCAGACCCGCCTCGGCGGTGTCGGCCAGGTGCGCAATTCCATGGACCGGGCCGCCTATCTGCTGCTCAACAGGCTGGACCGGGAAGGCCCGATGGGCGTCAAGGCGCTCGCCGCGGGCATGGGGATCGACTCCTCGACCGTGACCCGGCAGGTCGCACCGCTCGTCGACACCGGACTGGTCAAGCGCACCTCGCACCCCGAGGACGGCCGGGCCGTCGTGCTCCAGTTGTCGCCGCGCGGCCAGGCACGGCTGGACGAGGTCCGCAGCTCCCGGCGCGAGCTCATGACGCAGGTGACGGACAGCTGGACGGCCGAGGAGCGCGAGACCTTCTGCGCGCTGCTCACCCGGTTCAACACCTCGCTGGCCGCACGCCAGGCCTCGCACCAGGCGCCTCCGGCCGGCTGACCCAATCGCCTGGCCCGGGTGGACTGCGGCATACCTCTTGACCCGGAGCCCCGCAGCGGCTCGGATGTGGACTGTGCGAGAGCGCCAGTCGGGCCGGGAGCGGCGCCGCGCCCAGGAGTTCGAGATCTTCGTCGCGGGCGCGGCCGGCCGTCTGCTGCACACCGCCACGCTGCTCACCGCCGAGCCCATGCGGCCACCGGGAGCGAACCCCAGGGCCCAGCGGCTGCTCATGGCCGCGCTGGCAAGCACGTACGCACAGTGGGAACGGCTGCGCGGCGAGGACCCGTACGACCGCACCCGGCGCGAGCTCGCCGTCCGGTTCGCCCACGAGGTCTGGCGGCACCACCGGCCGCGCGGCGGGCTGCTGGACGCGCTGACGCCCTTGGAACGCCTCGTCCTCGTACTGTGGCTGTACGAGGGGGTCGCGGAGGAGCAGGCCGCGGCGCTGCTCGGCCTTCCGGTGGAGCGGGTGCGGGCGATCTGCAACCGCTCGGTGGCCACGATGCGCGGCACCCGTCGGCCCACGGCGCGGCGGGGCACGACGGGTCCGCTGGGGGTCGCGCGGTGAGCCGCGCCGGCGACCGTGAGGACGAGGTCCGGCGCATGCTGGACGGTCCGCATCCGCAGGTGCCCGCCGATCTGGCGCAGCGGGCGTCGGAGCGCGGCGGCAGGATGCTGCGCCGACGGCTGTTCGCCCGCCGGCTGATGCTGCTGGTGGCGTGCGCCGCGGTTGTGGCCTTCACGGTCTGGGCGATGGCGGCGCATCCCTGGCAGGTGCCGCCCGCCGAGACGACGCCGCTGGATGGCTGGTGAGCGGCGATGACGGCCGAACTATCCTGGAATGTGCGGGATCGTGTGACGGTCCCCAGGAGGCTGCCATGACCAGGAAGATCGCTGACTGCCGCAAGCATCCGAGCGTGTCGCACTGCTCGCTCACCATCTCGGGCGAGGAAGAGGAAGTCGTACGCGCCGCGACGGAGCACGCGGTCTCCGTCCACGAACACACCGACAGCCCGGAACTGCGCGAACAGATCCGGGCGATGCTGGAGGACGAGCAGGTCAACGCCTGACAAGGCCCCGAACGGCCGGGCGGGCTCGAACGTTCGAGCCCGCCCGGATTCTTTGCAGGACCGGCCCTGGGCCGCGACCTAGCCGAGCGCCTGCGTGAGGTCGGCCAGCAGGTCGTCGGCGTTCTCGATGCCGACGGAGACGCGTACGAGGTCGGCCGGCACCTCCAGCGGGGAGCCCGCCGCCGAGGCGTGCGTCATGCGGCCCGGGTGCTCCACGAGCGACTCGACGCCGCCCAGCGACTCACCGAGGGTGAACAGCTTCGCCCGGTTGCAGACCTGGACCGCCGCCTCCTCGCCGCCCTTGACCCGGAAGGACACCATGCCGCCGAAGGCCTTCATCTGCTTGGCGGCGATCTCGTGGCCGGGGTGCTCGGGCAGCCCCGGATAGAGGACCTGGGTGACCTTGGGGTGCCGGGTCAGCAGATCGGCGACCTTGGTGGCGTTCTCGCTGTGCCGGTCCATGCGGACCGCCAGGGTCTTGATGCCGCGCAGCACCAGCCAGGCGTCGAACGGCCCGGCGACCGCGCCCATCGCGTTCTGGTGGTACGCCAACTCCTCCGCCAGTTCGGGGTCGTTGACGATCAGCGCGCCGCCGACGACGTCCGAGTGGCCGCCCATGTACTTCGTGGTGGAGTGCACCACCACATCGGCGCCCAGGGCCAGCGGCTGCTGGAGGTAGGGGCTGGCGAAGGTGTTGTCGACGACCAGCCGCGCACCCGCGGCGCGGGCCACACCGGCGATCGCGGCGATGTCGGTGATGCCGAGCAGCGGGTTGGACGGGGTCTCCACCCAGACCGCCTTGGTGCGCGGGGTGATCGCCGCCCGTACCGCCGCCACGTCCGAGGTGTCGGCGACGGAGAACTCCACGCCCCACCGCGAGACGACCTTCGCGAACAGCCGGAACGTGCCGCCGTAGGCGTCGTTCGGGATGACCACATGGTCGCCGGGGGTCAGCAGCGTACGGAGCAGGCAGTCCTCGGCGGCGAGGCCGGAGGCGAAGGCGAGTCCGCGGCGGCCGCCCTCCAGGGCCGCGAGGTTCTCCTCCAGGGCGGTACGGGTCGGGTTGGCGCTGCGGCTGTACTCGTAGCCGCCGCGCAGTCCGCCCACTCCGTCCTGCTTGTACGTGGAAACCTGGTAAATGGGCGGAACAACGGCGCCGGTGAGGGGATCGGCGGTGTTTCCCGCGTGGATCGCGAGGGTCTCGAAGCTGTGCTGGTCGCTCATGGGGCCCGAGCGTAGTTCGTCCCGAGGGCGCCCACCGGACTACCGGGCCGTCCGGCGACAATGGGGGCATGGAGATTCTCTGGTTCCTGATCGCCCTGTGCATGCTCGCCGCGGTCGTCGGCCCCTTCGTGCTGCGCCGCCGAGGCGGAATCCGCCAGGTCGCGCCCGGTTCCCCGGACGCCGCCGACCCGGACGCCTACGGCTTCGTGCGCCAGGAGGAACTGGACATCCGGCTGCCGGGCCCGGACCAGGATCTTCTCGACGTGCTCGATGTCGTGCAGCGTTCCCAGGACTGGCGGGCGGCCTCGCAACTGCTGGCCGGCACGCCCAAGGAGGGCGAGGTGCGGTGGCAGCGGGTGCAGGCGTTCGCCGGGGCCGCCTCGCTGGAGCTGGCGCAGCAGCCCGGTGCCGGTGGCTCGTGGCTGCGCAAGTGGCGGGCGGAGGCGCCGAAGGACGCGGGCGGCGCGGCGGTGCACGCGGAGTTCCTGGTGCAGCAGGCGTGGCGTTCGTCGACCGCGGGAACGGACGACTTCCGGATCATCCTGGAGGAGGCCCGTACGGTCTGCGGCGAGGCGGCACTGCTGGCGCCCGGCGACCCCGTTCCGTACCTCACCGAACTGGCCGTGGCCCGCGGACTCGGCGACTCCCACGAGGAGTTCGACCGGCTCTGGGCGAAGGTGATGGACCGGGCCCCGGCCCACATGGGCGCGCACATCGCCGCGCTGCACTACTGGTGCGAGAAGTGGCACGGTTCGCGCGAGGAGGCCGACCGCTTCGCCACCGCGGCCGCGGCCCGCGCCCCGCAGGGCTCGCTGCTGGCCGCGCTGCCGCTCTTCGCGGTGTACGAGCATCTGCCCGAGGTCAATCTGGTGCAGGGCTTCTACCGCGGCCTGGTGGTGACCAAGGCGGTCGAGGGCGCCCTGTTCGCTGTGCACGCGGCCCGCCCGGACGACCCGATGCTCGCGCACGTACGCCATCTGCTGGTCCTCTTCCTGGTCCGGATGGAGCGCTGGTCGGAGGCGATGGCCCAGCTCGTCCACATCGACGGCCACGTGGGCGCCCTGCCGTGGACGCAGGGCCCCGACCCGGCCGCCGAGTACACGGTCTACCGGGCGCTGGCGGTGGCCGGCTACGAGGCGAACGGCGGCACCCCGGCGACGCTGCCGCGGTAGCCGCCGGGCGCCCGGCGGCTACCTGTCGACGCGCTGCCCGCGCGACCGCCCGACGGCGGAGCGGTGACACGACCGAACAGTGGCCCGGCACCCGCTTTCCGGGCGATGGCCGGTCCATGGCGCGGCCCCGGTCCCGGGCAGCCCGTGATACCACGTTGCCGCGCCCGGCTGCGGGACGACATACTCCGGTTCCCCACGCGCACCACCACCCGTCCCGTTCCTGTGGGGGGAATCCGCCCGATGAGCCCAACTCTGCGTGCCGTCCGCGCCGTTGCCCTGCTCGCCGGCTTCCACCTGCTCGGCATCCTCCTGCTCGCCCTCCTCTGCGTCCTCGACTGGGCCGCGTTCCGCTGGACGCTGCCCCCCGTCGCCGTGATGGTTCTCGCCCGCACCTCCGCGTTGGCGCTCCCGGTCGTGCGAGGCATGTTCATGCTGCGCATACCGAAGAACGACGACGTGCGCGGCCTGCACGTCGACGACGCCCAGCAGCCCCGGCTCTGGGCCACGGTCCGCGACCTCGCCGACCGGGCCGGCACCCGCGCACCCGACGACCTCGTGCTCACCGGTCAGGTGAGCGTCTCGGCCGACGAGGAGACCAGGTTCCTCGGCCTGGCCCGCGGCAGACGCCGACTCCTCGTCGGGGTGCCGCTGATGGCCGGAATGTCCGAGGCCCAGCTGTCTTCCGTGCTCGCGCACGAGATGGACCGCTACGCCAGCTCCGACACCCGCCTCACCGCGATCACCACACGCGGCCGGATCCAGGCCACCCGCACCATCAGCCACTTCCGGGAGCGGGCGGGCAAGACCGTCGCCAAGGTGCGGGCGCGCCAGGAGAAGAAGGCCGCGAAGGCGCACGCCAGGGGCAGGAAGGCCAAGGGGATCGACGTGGGCAGCGCCGGTGTCTCGCACCGTACGCTGGCGGCGCTGTACGCGAGGTACGCGCGCTTCTGCATACGCGCCGCACAGTCCGACGCCCGCCGCGCGGAGTTCGCGGCCGATGTCGCCGCGGCGAGGATCGCGGGCCGTGACGTGAGCGCGTCCGCGCTGCGCGAGATCCAGGTCCTCCTCAACACGCACGACATCTACATGGACTCGTACGCCACGCTCGGTGTGGAGGCCGGGATGCTGCCCCTGCCCGGCCAGGTCCTCGGCGGTATACGGCATGTGCTGGCCGCGCGCAGGGACGAGCTGGACGAGGTGCGCGACTCCATGGCGTCCGAATTGGACGCTTATGCGCACCCGTGGATCACGGAACGCGTCGCCCGGATCGAGGCGCTGCCGGACGACGGGCGCGCGCCGGAGCCGGCAGAACCGGCCCTGGGCCTGCTCGTCGACGCCGAGCGCACGCTGGCCGCTGTCGAGGAGCAGGTGCTGACACCGGAGATGCTGCGGCTGCGCCGGGTCGACTGGCCGGACCTGGTGCACGGGTCGATGACGGCGTACGAGGAGCGGTCGGCGCAGTACATGAGGACGGCGGTCACCGGGGTGACCGGCGGCGACGGCTCGCTGACCGACACGCTCGACGCGATCGACGCGGGCGCGCAGTGGCAGATCGCCGACCGGCTCCACAAGTCCGCCGAGGCCTGTGCGGCGACCGGACGCGCGGCCCGCGAGTTCGCCAGGCCCAGGCTGTACGTCGGACTGAGGCAACTGGTCGAGGGCGAGTACGTGCGGCAGGGGCGGGCCCGCTGGCAGCTGTCCTGGACCGACGAGGCGTCACTGGAGCTGCCGCAGGGCCACGAGGAGAAGCTCCCGGCGGCGCTGGACGCGGCGGTGGCGGACGTCCCGGACACGGAGCCGCTGCGCACCCTGCTCACCCCTGACCGCCGTACCTGTCGCTGAACCGGACCGGAACCCTCCATGACATCACTGCTGCTTCTGTCGGCTGCCGCTCTGTGCGGGTACCTCTGGATGAAGGTGCGGAAGGAGCCGCCGCAGACCGCAAAGGGCGCTCCCGACTCGGCGCAGGCCGCCGCGGAACTCGGCCTGGTACCGGCCGACGAGCTCGGCACCGCGGACGCCTGCGCCCCCGACCCGTACGACGAGGAGATACGCGCCACGGTCCGCGCCGGCGACTGGCGGGCGGGCGCCGCCTTCCTCGACGGAGCGGGCCAGGACTGGCAGGAGCGTTACCGGCGCGCCGCGGTCCTCCAGGACGAAGCCGCCGACGACGACGCCTGGCTGCTGGCCTGGCGCGCCGCGCGACCGCAGGACGCGGGCGCGGCCCTCGTGCACGCCGGTGCGTTGATCGGCGTCGCCGCGCAGGTCCACGGTACGAATCCGGCGAGGCGCCCCACGTGGGAGCAGTCCCGTGTCTTCCACCAGGTGATGGTCAGGGCCCGCGAGGCATGCCACGAGGCCCAGGCGCTGGCGTGCGACGACCCGTGCCCGTACATCGCCGAGATCTCCTGCGCCCTCGGCCTCGGCTACGGGCACGACGACTGCCGTGCCCTGTGGGCGGCGGTCGTCGAGCGCGACGCGTACCACCTCGTGGCTCACGAGGCGGTGCTCCGGTACTGGTGCCACAAGTGGCGCGGCTCGCACGAGCCGGCCGAGTCTTTCGCACGCGAGGCGGAGCGGCTGGGCAGCCCCGGCCAACTGCTCTCGCTGCTTCCGCTGTACGCCGCGTTCAAGCAGGACCGGTCCGACCAGAACACGGACGCGGATGTGTACTACAAGAGCCCGGAGCTGATCGCCGCGGTCGACGCCTGCCTGGCCGACGTGGCGGCCGCCGCGGCGGCCGACCCCGAGGACCGACGGATCGTCCGGGCCCGCCACATGCTCGCCTGGACGCTGTACTGGCAGGACCGGTACGAGGCGGCGGTGGAACAGTTCCGCGTGATCGACGGCCACTTCGACGGCGGCGCCCCGTGGTCGTACTTCGGGAATCCGAAGTTTTTCTACGTCCAGTGCCGCGACTACAGCGCCATGCAGGTCGTGGGCGCGAACGGCGACTGACCGTCGCGTACGCGGCGCGGGCACCGGAATCTCCGGCGCCCGCGGCGCGTTGTAGGGACTGGAAAGCCCAGCCCTCGGAGGAGCCCCCGCATGTTCCTGCAACGCCGTACCCCGCAGCTCCCCACCCCCGAGGAGGCGCTGAAGGGACGCCCCACCCCCGAATTCACCGTCCCGTCCCACCACACGGTCCTGGGCAACCCGCTGCTGGGCCCGTACCCGGAGGGTCTGGAGGTCGCGGACTTCGCGCTGGGCTGTTACTGGGGCGCCGAGCGCAAGTTCTGGCAGACGGACGGCGTCTGGACGACGCTCGCCGGCTACCAGGGCGGCTACACGGAGAACCCCGCGTACGAAGAGGTCTGCTCGGGCCTGACCGGCCACACCGAGGCGGTCCGCGTCGTCTTCGACCCGAAGACCGTCTCGTACGCCGAGCTGCTGAAGCTCTTCTGGGAGTCCCACGACCCGACCCAGGGCTTCCGCCAGGGCAACGACGTGGGCACCCAGTACCGCTCGGCGATCTACACCCACTCCCCCGAGCAGGAGGCCGCGGTGGCAGCCTCCCGCGAGGCCTACCAGAAGGTCCTCACGGCCGCCGGCCACGGCGCGATCACCACGGAGATCCTCCCGGCGGAGGGCCGCACGTTCTGGCCTGCCGAGGCATATCACCAGCAGTACCTCGACAAGAACCCGGCGGGCTACTGCGGCATCGGCGGCACGGGGGTCTCGTGCCCGATCGGGGTGGCTCCGGCCGAGGGATGAACCTCGCCCCACCCCTGTTCGAGCTGACGTGACTCCGGCGGGAACGACGACTGCGCGGATGGACTGAGCCGAGGCCTCTCCCGTGAGGCCGACTCAGGGTGGCGTTTCCCTGCGCCGCCGGTCGCGCGGAGGGAGGGGCGAGACCTGACCGTCGCTGACGGGCGGTGCCTGCCGGCCTGCCGTGCCATGGCCTGCTGCCGCCGCCTGTGGAGGCGGACCAGCCTCCCACCGCGCAGGATTCAGAGGCGCTGCTACGAACTCTTCCGCTCAGTCCCCGTCGGCTCAGCTCCCGTGGCCGTGGGCGATCCCACCAGCAGTACCTTTCGCGCAGCATTAACGGGTACTGCGGGCTGGGCGGCACCTGCGTCTCCTGCCCGATCGGCGTGGCACCGGTCGGCGGGTGAGCGTCGGGATCGCACGGGAAAAGCTGGTATGCCTCCGGCGAACCCGACTGGCCCGGCTGCTGCCCCGTCAATTCCTCGGCTCCGCAGGACAGCGGGGCGGGCCCGCCCGCCGGGAATTCGCTTCTCACCGGAACCGTCCCCGTGCGAAAGTCGTACGGTGACTGACTCCCCCAATGGCTCTGCCCGCGAACTTGACCTGCTGCGCTGGCAGTTCGACCTGACGTGGTCACTGTTCGAGTACCACCTGGAGCGGCTCGTCCCCGATGACTTCCTGTGGGAACCCGCTGCGGATTGCTGGACGGTGCACCGGGCCGACGACGGAACATGGACAGTGGACTGGGCGGAGACCGAGCCCGAACCTGTTCCTGTGCCGACCATCGGCTGGCTGAGCTGGCACATCGGCTGGTGGTGGAGCGTGGCCGTGGATCACGCCTACGGGAGAACGCCCCGAGAGCGGGAGGACATCACCTGGCCCGGCGCAGGGAAGCCGACCGTCGAGTGGTTGCGCGGCCTGCGTGAGGACTGGCTGGAGGCGCTGGACCAACTCACCCCTGCCCGCCTGGACACCACCGGCCCGTTCCCGTGGCCGAATGATCCTCGGCGCACCGTCGCCCACATGATTGCCTGGGTCAACGCCGAACTGATGAAGAATGTCGCAGAGATCGGTCAACTCCGCCTTCAGCGAGCCGTCAGCCAGGTACCGGACCGGACCGGCGATCCCGCCCCTGCCCGGTCGGCATAGACAGCACCTGTCACCGCAAGCGGTCCCACCAGCAGTACCTCAACAAGAACCCGGCGGGCCACTGCGATATCGGCGGGACGGGGGTCTCGTGCCCGATCGGGGTGGCTCCGGCCGGAGAGTGACAGGCCGCCTGCGACCCGGTGAGTGCCCGCCTGCCTGCTATTGGCCGGCGGGCACGTCTGTACCGATACGAGAGGGGCGCGGCAAGGATCAGACGGCGTTTCTGATGCGGTCCTCGCGTACCCCGGCCACAAAAGCGGCCCACGTGTCGGAGCCGAAGATCAGGACCGGACCGCTTGTGGCCTTGCTGTCCCTTACGGGAACGGCACCCTGAACGTCCGCGACCTCAACGCACTGGCCGTTGCCGCTGCTGTAGCTGCTCTTGCACCATGGAGCGGCCTCAAAGTTGGGGGTGCTCATCCCTCACTACCCTTCTTGGTCCCATACTGCTACAGCACGGCGTCTCCGTGCTCGTACGCTCACTGAACCCGGAGGGCGAGAGCTGGTCAGTCGGTGGAGTGCGTCGCCTTCACGTCGGCAACGAACGCATCCCAGCTTCGGTCGCTGAAGGTGACGACGGGGCCGAGGTTCTTACTGTCACGGACCGGAACCATGCCGCTGCGAGTGACCGCCACCTCTACACAGGCTGACTGCTGGTTGCTGTAGCTGGACTTGAACCACATCAAACCGGTTGAACTATTGCTTTTCATAACTCCCTGCCACTTCAGAGATCAGACGCCGTGAGGCCTGTTCGTCGCTTGCCTTGGTGCAGATGTCGGCGAAGGCTGCGTTGTAGCGAGCCACTTCGGCGGGCTTGTCCAGGTAGAGGTCTCCAGTGAAGCCGTCGGCGTACACCGTGGGCGGCTCACTCTCGCTTCCGTCGCGGTTGCGCGGGAACCGCAGGACGCCGAACGCGCCGGACAATACCCCCAGGTGAAAGCCTGCCGCGAACGGGATTACACGGACGCTCACGTTCGGTAGTTCGCCGACATCCAGCAGGTGCCGAAGCTGTTCCGCCATAGCCTTGGGGTGGCAGACCGGACGCCGCAGCACCGACTCGTTGAGTACGACGTTCAGGTTGGCGGGTGCGGTGGGGCGGGTGAGCAGCACCTGTCGGGCGATACGCAGGTTTACTCGACGGGTCACCTCGTCCGTGTCCTCGTCGCCGTTGCCTCGCTGAATGATCGTCTGGGCGTACTCCTTGGTCTGGAGCAGCCCAGGCATCAGGTCGGCCTCATACCAGTCAACTTCAGATGCCGCCTCCTCCAGCCCGATGAAGAGGTCGAACCCTTCCGGGATGACATCGCCGTAGGAGTGCCACCACCCGCGCGCTTTCGTCTCCTTGGCAACGCCCATGAGTGCCTTTGTGAGCTCCTCAGGTGCACCGTAGACGACACACATGGCCTGTACGTCGAGGCTGCGGAGCGACGTTTGCCCGCTCTCAATCCTCCACATCTTGGCTTCACTCCACTCAAGCGCGCGTGCCGCCGCTTTCACGGTGAGACGGGCTTCACTGCGCAAGTTGCGTAGGTACCGCCCGAGTTGCCGTCGCGGGACCGTCGATCCTGTGGGCCCATCGGTCATGTAATACCCCTTCTGATGACGTGCAGACCCTCGGTCTGCGATCTGCCGGTTCCTCGAAATGAGAGCACCACATCCCTCAATTCACAATGACGGCCTTATGTTCGAGTGTCGAAAAATGAAAGCCGCTAAATGAGAGCTTGCAGATCGAGTCCCTCAAGTGCATTCTGAAGCTGTCGCGCAGCAGCTCGCCTGCCCTGCCGAACGGCACCCGGTGAAGTGCGCCAAGTGCCCAGCGGCAGGGGCCTGATGTGGCGCGCGATGGCATGAAGAACCCCCGCGACGGGCTAGGTCCGGGGGCGTGGTCAACGCTTCTGAGGAGCGTCAACGTGATGAATCGTATCGTGCGGGTCCTGGCTCAGTTAGTTCAGTGGCGGCCCCCCAGCATGCGCCGCCCGCGCCAACGGGGTGCCAGCAGACGTTCAGTCAGGTTCGGGCTTGGCGCCTGGTGTCAGCGAAAGCGACGCTGCGCCCTCTGGCTGGCGACCTACGGCATCGACGTGGGCCCCCGCGTCATCCACGGAGTGGTGGTGCGGTGATGGACTCCGAGGCGTGGGAAGGGGCGGATTTTCCGGCCCGGCGGTCGCCGCTCATCTACCCGCCGTGCGAGTGTGGCGAGGCTGGGTGCCCTGATCGTCTCATCCAATCCGGTTCGGACAAGGTGCGTGAGACATGCCGTCCGGTGGAGCCCGACAGCCCTGTGCTCCAGAGCCTTCGGGCTCGCGTCCGTGATGAGAACGACCGGCGGCGCTTCGGGAGGTTGGGTTGAACGACCGAGGGATTAATCCGCCCGGTGCGTCGACCGTGATGCAACGTCGTGCCCGCCCAACTGAAGTGCCACGCCCACCGCAGGTGTTTACGTCCTGGCGGCAGTTGAAGCCTGGTCAGGTGGTGTTCGATCGTGTCAAGGAGATGCCTTGCATGGTGATCCAGGCCAGGGGCACCTGCGCCATCGTCGTACGGCCGGGCGGCCAGCCGTGGGAAGTGCAACTGCGACGACTCTCACCGGGCACTGACTACCACTGCCGACAGCTCGATGCCCTGGCAAACCATGTCGCCTGCCAGCGGCGCGGTGCAGAACGTCCGCGCTGAATCAGGACGCCGACCGGAGAGTCAGGAAGTCGACTATCGCTTCGAGGTTCTTCGTGCAGTGGACGAGGAACGAGAGGCCGAGGGCTCGGGCCGAAATTGCCCAGAGAGCGGCTTTCCACCACCTCGAGGTGGCCGCCGCGACGAGGGGACGGGCCCGTAGACCACTGTCCGGAAGAGTTTCGGCGATGACCGGAGCAACCTGACTGATCGTGCGGCCCATGAGCGTGCTGACCAGTTCGTCGTAGCGGGCATACGTCGCCCTCGTGCCGGGTCGTAGCCAGCGCCGTACTGGAATCCTCACTCGGTGCAAAAGCCATCGCTGAAACGGAACGTACGAGAACCCGACGAACACAGCGATGCACAGCAGGATAGGGATGATCCGCAAGACGGCAACGGCCGCAAGTCCGCGCGTATGGACCAGAGACGAGCTGCCGACCAGCAGAATGCGGAAGGCGGGGCGCACTCTTCGCCAGGTCGACGGCAATGGGGTACGGCCCCCAGATCTGCCGAGGTCGACCACCACGCCGAAGGCGCAGCAGCGAAACGCTCTTGAGATGCACCGGGCATGTGAAACGCACTCCATCGTGCAGCCGGAGGTCGTTTGCAGCTGACGGCTCAGAATAGGTGGCCGAACTCCCGAGCCTTCATGCCAAGCACGAAAGCGCGCAGCTTGGCGACGCTGGTGGTGACGACATCGGGTCATCGCTCTCGCGCACCCTGATCTAGCCGTCGACAGGGGCCAGCCCGATGCAGTACGGGGAGCTCGCCGCACTCGAAGACGGTGTGGCTCACCCTCGCCGCCAAGCGATGAGGAACCCGAAGGCGCTTTCCCGTTCTGGAAAGGATCAGTGCTTGACCCCGCTGCGACCACCTCGGGAACATCGACTGACGACAGGCACCCGCCGATGCCAGGGGGAACAATGCTGAGGAAGCTGACAGGCGACCCGGACTGCAAGAACGGCACATGCCCGACCCTGTGGGCCACTGAGGACGAGAAGAACTACATCGTGCAGGGCTACGTCGTCGCCGATCCGGAGCGGCTCGCACAGCTCGCCCTGCCAGAAAGGAGAGGCAGCCGTCGTGATCCCGGCCGCCATGCTGGAGGAGTACTTCGATGCTCGACGGTGAGGCTTTCGGGCAGCTCTTCGAGTCCTTCGAGCGGTCCGCCTTCCGGCTGGAGACCCTGGCCGTGTACGACGTCGAGGAAGAGGCCGAGGAGATGGCGCGCTTCCTGGCCGGCGAGCCCATGGGCCCGGAGTGGGACGACAACCCGTGGGTCCGTTCGATGACCGACAAAGGCAAGCACGTCTCCCGCGTACACGTACTGACATCCCCGCTCACCGACTACCTGCGCTACGAACTGGCCGCCTACCCCGGCAACATCACAGCCGGCGAGACCATCGGTATCCTGGACGAGGCTGAGCAGGACGTGACCGACCTGCCTGATCACGACTTCTGGTTGTTCGACGACCAGGATGTCTACCGGATGCACTACACACCCGAAGGTACGTTCGTCGGCGCCGAATTGCTCCCTGCCCACAGACTTGCCGAGTACCAGGGCTACCGGGACCGCGCCCTGGCCGAGGCGTTGCCGTTCGCGGACTACTGGGAGCGGCACCACTGACCGCCGACTCGATCGGGAAAGCCCTGCGGGCGCTGCGCGACGCATCCGGACTCACGGGTGACTCGGTGGCCCGCAGGGCTTCCATGTCTGCCGGGAAGCTATCGAAGATCGAGACCGGCAAGGTACGACCGACCGTCCAAGACGTGGACCTGGTCCTCACAGCCATAGGCGTAAGCCAGGAGGTCAAGGAAGAGTTCCTGGCGGCAGCCCGCGCCGAAGCCACCGAGGCCACCGCATGGCGCCTGCTGCGCCGCATGGGCCCGTGGAAGCACCAGAAGACCATCCGGGCCATCGAGGCCGGCACCACCACGCTCAGGCTCTTCCAGGGCCAGCTCGTCCCCGGACTCCTCCAGACACCCGAGTACGCCTCTGCCGTCTTCTCCCTGCCCCCGGCCATGCCGGAGGAGACCAGGGCCAAGACCGTGGCGGCCCGCCTCGAACGTCAGTCGGTCCTGTACGAGTCAGGCCGGTCCTTCCGCTTCCTGATCTGTGAGCACGTACTCCGGTGGCTCATCTGCGAGCCCGTGGTCATGGCGCTCCAGCTGGACCGGCTCGTGTCCGTGTCCCGTCTGCCCAACGTTTCGCTGGGTGTCGTGCCGTCCGACCGCCGGATGCCCGACTTCCCCATGACCTGCTTCAGCCTCCACGACGACCGACTCGTCATCGTGGAAACGTTCCACTCCGAGGTCACCACCCGCGACCCGAAGGACGTACAGCTCTACCTCGACACCTTCGAGCGGTTCGCCGCAGTGTCCGTTTACGGCGATGCCATGAGAGCCCTGGTCGAGGGCATCCGGGACGGATTCTTGCCCCAACAGGAAAGGTCCTAGAACGAGCTGCTCAGCGGGTGAAGCATCAGCGGTGCCAACAACCGAGGGAGGAAATCCCAATGAGCAGCCCAAGCACCTCGATGGACCCGCCGGTTCAACTGTCCCTCCCTCGCACACCCCCCGTGCCTGCACCGGGTTGCGGTGTCTGCGCCGCCCTCGCAAAGCAGCGCACCACGGCGTACGGCAACGGGGACATGTCCGCCGTCTCGGACTACAACGTCGAGTTGGCCGCGCACCGAAAGAAGCACCTCGGGGTGCAGTAGGGGACATGCAGACGTGGAGAGACGAACGCACAACGGCCGCGAACGCCTCCGAGTCCATTCGCGGGGTGCTCGCGCCTGCCTGGGCCTGCCGGAGAGCGCCTACGCGGCGATACGGCGGCAGGTAACCCCCAGAGGTCAGCCGCTCGTGCGCCTCGGCTCGATCCCCGTTGCTCACGTCGAGCACCTCGCAGAGGCGCTGCGAGGCACCCGAACACACCGCGAGCGGGACAGCGGTGTCCTTCCCATCTGAATCAAGGAGGACCAGATGAACGACCTGTACGGCCTCGACATCACCGGAGCCCGCTTCAGCAAGGCGTGTGGGGGCAACACGCACCCGGACGGCGAGGCGTGCGTGACCCTCGCGAAGATCGGGCCGGACGCATGGGCGATGGGCGACAGCAAGCGGCCGGACGCCGAGCCGCTGCGCTTCACCACGGCGGAGCTGGACGCGGCGGGTATCGACCCTGCGCGCTTCGACCTCTCCGCCTGAGCTGACGGCCCTGCCCTCACGCAGACGGGTGGGGCCGTCGTCATCTCTGGGAACGGAGCGGCAGTGCACCACCACGGCTATGCCTGGCTTGGGGAGAAGAAGACGTTCGACAAGGAGAGCATCCGCAGACCGGCCGGACAGGCCCCAACCGTGAGCAGTGAGAAGGACGTACTCGACCGGTATCGGGAAGCCGTAGCGATGTTCCCGACTTCTGACGTGCCCCCGATCCAGACGTCGCACTGGCTCATGAAGCCGCCCTCGATCATCCGAGGGACATGGGAGGAACCCAAGAAAGCCGGCGAATGGCTTGGTCTCCAACTCGCTGAGTTTGCACCCCGGTTCGCCTCTGAAGGTGACCGGAAAGTGGCCAGGCTGGCTCTCCTGGTGAAGGCCGCAGTCGAGCAGCTGACGTGGGGAGGAGACGTATCCCTTGGCCACTATTTGAGTGGCACTGTCTTCCACTCCGTCACCCTCGTGACGTGCTCCCCGAACCGTGCTGCTCCCGACCTGCCCTGCCCTGTCCGGCAGGCCAGTGCATGACAGAGCCCCGACTGATGCCGGGGCCGAAAGAAGCGGCGGGCTACTGCAGCATCGGCAGCACGGGGGTCTCGCACCCGGCCGGGGTGGCTCCGGCCGCCGGAAATCGGTCAGGAACGTGCTGGTTTCTGGGGGCGCGTGGTGCGAGAGGCGGCGGATTTGGGTCCCACCGGCGTACCGATCGTCCCACCCCCATGCGCTCGTCCATTCGATTGACTGCCAGTCAGGGTGCTTGTGTCATATTCCAATTGTGTGGGTCACTTGAGTTACCGAACCGGTGGGCCGCCCATCCCTCTCCGGGGGAGCGCGGAACCGTTCTGTTCGCCGACCGTCCACGCATGACGGGCCTCGGCATCTTTTGCTCCGGATGGCCGCGATGGGCGCCCCTGTAGAGGACTTGGATCCGACCAGTCGTCCCTGCCGAATAGCGGCAGGGACTGGTGCGGCAGCCCCCGGCCTCTGCAAGTGAGCGGTGCGCGAGCCATACGCGCACACCGAATACCTCGTCATCGGGGCCACGAGAGTGGCTGCCGGCCACGGCCTACGGGGCCGGCAGCCCGCGACTTGGCTCATCACGGCTCCGAGCACCCTGCGCGGCGGACGGCCGATGACAACGCCTTCCCCCAGCAGGCATCTTTCGGACGATTCTCCGGGCTCGCCCAGCGGCGTACCCCCGGGACCGGTCGAGCAGGAGGTGAGCGAGGACAGTCGGGGCCGGACAGCGTCCCGGTGGTCCAAGTCGCGGCCATGGGTCCTGATCCGGGCCCGCCTCGAAGTCAACTTCCGGATTCGAGAGGTCAGTTCAAGACACGGAGGACGATCATGCCAATCAGTCCCAACCAGGGCTCCACCGGTGGCGGTACCGCCGTCACCATCACGGGCACCAACCTCACGGGCACCACCGCGGTGCTCTTCGGCACCAAGCCGGCCACCGGCGTCACCAACGTCTCGCCCACCCAGGTCACCGCTGTCTCGCCGTCCGGTTCCGGCGCGGTCGGCGTGACGGTGACCACCCCGGGCGGAACCAGCAATCCGATCCCGTTCTTCTACGTCGGCGCCCCGTTCAAGTCCGGTCTGAGCGTGAGCTCGGGCTCCACCGCAGGCGGCAACACCGTCGTCATCAGCGGCACCGGTCTGTCCACCGCCACCGGGGTGTCCTTCGGCGCCAATACCGCCACGCCGACGGTGCTGTCGGACAGCCAGATCAGTGTCGTCGTGCCCGCGGGTGCGGCAGCCGGGCCGGTGAGCGTCACTGTGACGACCGCCGGAGGATCCAACAACGGTCTGTCGTACACGTACATCGACGTCCCGACCATCACCGGGATCGCTCCGGCTTCCGGACCGACTTCCGGCGGAACGGCGGTGACCATCACAGGCACCAGCCTGACCACGACGAGCCAGGTCACGTTCGACTCGGTGCCGGCAGCGTTCACGGTCATCGACGCGACGACGGTGTCTGCCGTCACCCCGCCCGGCACCGTCGGTGCGGTCGACGTCGGTCTCTCCAACCCTGCGGGCACAGCCACGGACGTCGGCGCCTTCGCCTATACGGCGGGCCCCGGCATCTGATCCGCCACGGCTGTGGCACCGACCGTCGGCCTGAACAGCGCCCGGCGCCGGTACCGCTTCCGGTTGCATGATGCCCGCCCCGGTCCGGCGCGTTCCGCGCCAGGCCGGGCGGGTATCCCCACTCGGCACCACTCGCTCGCGCCCGCCCGACCAGGAGGCCCGGGCGGCGCCCGACCCTCACATTCCGGTGTCCTTATCCCGCCCGCAGCACCCCGATCACACCCCCCTGACAGGAGAACGGCAGTGGTACGTTCCGACAGCTCAATGCCCCACGCTACGCAACCGACGACGGCTGCGGCGGCCGCCGTATTCGCGACGCCCACGATCAGTTCCCTCGCCCCCAACCAAGGGCCGATCACGGGCGGGAACACCGTCACACTGACCGGAACCGGCTTCACCGGCGCCACCTCCGTCCGCTTCGGCACCCTGCCCGCCGCATTCACCTACATCTCCGACACACAAGTCACCGCGATCGCCCCCGCCGTCCCCGCCGTACCCATCGGCCCACTGAACGTCACAATCACCACACCAGGCGGCACCAGCACCGGAATCCCCTACACGTACATCGCCGTTCCGGTTCTGGCCAGCATCGCCCCCAACCAAGGGCCGATCACGGGCGGGAACACCGTCACACTGACCGGAACCGGCTTCACCGGCGCCACCTCCGTCCGCTTCGGCACCCTGCCCGCCGCATTCACCTACATCTCCGACACACAAGTCACCGCGATCGCCCCCGCCGTCCCCGCCGTACCCATCGGCCCACTGAACGTCACAATCACCACACCAGGCGGCACCAGCACCGGAATCCCCTACACGTACATCGCCGTTCCGGTTCTGGCCAGCATCGCCCCCAACCAAGGGCCGATCACGGGCGGGAACACCGTCACACTGACCGGAACCGGCTTCACCGGCGCCACCTCCGTCCGCTTCGGCACCCTGCCCGCCGCGTTCACCTACGTCTCGGCGACTCAGCTGACTGCGGTGGTCCCCGCCGGCGGCCCGGGCCCGGTTACCGTCACGGTCACTACGCCCGCCGGTACCAGCACCGGAATCCCCTACACGTACATCGCCACTCCCGTTCTGGCCAGCATCGCCCCCAACCAAGGGCCGATCACGGGCGGGAACACCGTCACACTGACCGGAACCGGCTTCACCGGCGCCACCTCCGTCCGCTTCGGCACCCTGCCCGCCGCGTTCACCTACGTCTCGGCGACTCAGCTGACTGCGGTGGTCCCCACCGGCGGCCCGGGCCCGGTTACCGTCACGGTCACTACGCCCGGCGGTACCAGCAGTCAAGCCGTCTCCTACTACTACCTCGACGCACCGGTTCTCAACAGTGTCATCCCCGACTCCGGCCCGGTGGGCGGTAACAACACCGTAACGCTGACCGGGGCGAATCTCCTCCAGGCCACGGCGGTTCGCTTCGGCCTGACGGCGGCCACCGCCTACACCATTCTCTCGGCCACGGAGATCGAAGCGACGGTGCCGCCCGGTGTCAGCGGCACCGTTCCGGTCAACGTCACCACGCCCGGTGGCACGAGCAACAGTGTCGCCTACCTGTACCTGAGTGCCCCGGTAGTCGTCGGTCTGGTACCCGACCAGGGACCGTCGGCGGGCGGGAACACAGTGACTGTCACCGGCTCCGGACTGACGCATACCACCGCAGTGCTGTTCGGGGGTGTGCCTGCCGGCTTCACCGTGGTCTCCGACACCCAGTTGATGACCACGGCACCGCCCGGCGTGACGGGCTCGGTCACCGTCAAGGTCGTCACCCCTGGTGGCACCAGTATCGGCGTTCCCTACACCCGAGTTGGCCCACCCGCCATCTGAGCGGTCCGGTCGGCTCGGCGAACCAGTTCGACGGGTATCCCGATAGAACCCGGCCCATGGACAATCGCAGCCATGAGCGGAGATCCGATACGTCACTACCTGGCCTCCGTCGAGAGCCGACTGGCAGCCGACGGCTGCGCACCTCGCTGGGAGAACTGGACCGGAGTTCCTGCGCCCGTCGGGCGGCGGGCCGACTTCCGGATGCGGTAGGCGGCCGCCAACCTGCATCTGTTCACCGTGTACCGGGGGAAGCCGGCCCTTGGCCGGGCCTGCGCCTCGCACCTGACCGAGAAGGGTGCCCGCTACTTCCAGCCGCAGGGCCGAGCCGCCGGGTTCAGGCGCGCCATCCAGCCACCCAGCCACCCGGGTCCTCCAGCCATCGAGTCATCGCGCGTCGTGCGGTGGCTCCATATGGCCCAGCCGCGGGACACCTGCGACGTAGCCGCCCCCATCGGTCCGTCGGCGACCGTAGCCGTCCCGCGCCTGTCCGACGGCCGCGTCGAGTATCTGGGTGCTCGGTGACCCGGCCCTCGTACTCGACAGAGCAGATGGCACGCCGCTCGTCGTCTCCGATCCCCGGAAGGTGATCACCAGCCGGTCGTGCGCGTCCGCGCCCGAAGCCGACCTCGGGGCCGGCGCAGGACGCCCGGGGTCGAACGGCCGGCGCGGGCACCTACACAGTCGGGGACGATCCGGACCCCAACGCTTGGATGCTCAGCCATCGTCCCCGAGTACTCAAGCCACTTGCGTATCACCTGAGCTCGAAGCGGAGGCAACGGCCAGCGGCCTGGACACCCAGGCCACTGCGCGGCTTCGAGTCAAGTGAGCCACGCCTGTGATTCCTCGTAAGTGTGACCCTCTTTGGGCCACATGCAGCCCCGTTACCACCGCTCCACCCCTGCGGGGCAAGGGAATACCGCGAGATAAAACAGCAATTTTCAGACCATTTCATAAGTCACTCCGGGTATCTGCCCGTTTGTATGGTCCTGGTTCTGCCAACCACTCAGATGCACATTCGCGTTGGAAGGAACGAGGCAACATGGCTCACTGGCAGAAGATTCCTGGAGGACTCGCGGCGATCTCGGCCGGGTCCAGAACCAATGTGTGGGGCGTCAACGCCGACGCGAACATCTACCGGTTCACCGGAGACGACGCCAACCCCTGGATCCAGATCCCCGGCGGCCTCACCGACATCGGCGCAGCAGCCGACGGCACCGTATGGGGCGTCAACTCCGCCGGAAGCATCTACCGCTACACCGGAGACCAAGGGGACACCAACCACTGGCAGAAGATCCCCGGCGGCCTGACCCGCATCTCGGCCGGATCCAGGACCAACGTATGGGGCGTCAACGCCAACGGAAACATCTACCGGTTCACCGGAGACGACGCCAACCCCTGGATCCAGATCCCCGGCGGCCTCACCGACATCGGCGCAGCAGCCGACGGCACCGTATGGGGCGTCAACTCCGCCGGAAGCATCTACCGCTACACCGGAGACCAAGGGGACACCAACCACTGGCAGAAGATCCCCGGCGGCCTGACCCGCATCTCGGCCGGATCCAGGACCAACGTATGGGGCGTCAACGCCAACGGAAACATCTACCGGTTCACCGGAGACGACGCCAACCCCTGGATCCAGATCCCCGGCGGCCTCACCGACATCGGCGCAGCAGCCGACGGCACCGTATGGGGCGTCAACTCCGCCGGAAGCATCTACCGCTACACCGGAGACCAGGCAGGCTGAGCCACCCCGACATCGACACTCGCAGGTTCCCCCGACCCTTGCCGGTCGGGGGACCATTTGCTTCCCTGGCCCCTCTGGCCACCGATTCGCGCCCTGGGTCCGAGGGCCGTGGCGCGCGGCTTCTACGCCGAACTCGCCCGCCTCCTGGGCCGGGCGGAGGAGTTGACCGGGGTCCGGCCGCCTGTTGCGATGGTTGTCGAGATGCCTACCTGACGGCTTCGTCCTGCGAGCGTGCCGAGGGGTACGGGCGGTGGCGGGCAGTGGCGTCGCATGCATCGCGCACCGTCGGCCACCGTACGAAGAGGAGCTCCCACCGATGACGAGCGAAGACCGCGGTACTCCTGCCACCCCGACCGGTCCGGCCTGGTTCATGGCCAATGAAGTCGTGGCGTTCGTCGTCGAGTTGGCGGCGTTGGCCGCGCTGGCCTGGTGGGGTTTCGCCACCGGGGACAGTGTTGCTGCCCGGCTGCTGCTGGGGATCGGGGCGCCCGTTGTCGCCGCTGTGGTCTGGGGGATGTTCGCCGCTCCTCGTGCCCGTTTCCGGCCGCCGCTCGTGGGGGTTCTGCTGGTCAAGGCGGTGGTGCTCGGTTGTGGTGTGTACGCGGTCCATGCCGTGGGGCATTCGGGGGCGGCGGTGTTCTTCGGGGTGGTGGTGGTCGTGAACACGGGGCTGGCGGAGACCTTTCGGCGTCGCGCGGTGTCGGCTGCCTGACACTCATGACAGCGGCCCGGCCGCGCGAGGCGGCCGGGCCGGGGTGGCGTCAGGGGTGCCGGGTCAGATCAGATGAGGCCCTGGGCCAGCATCGCGTCGGCGACCAGTTCGAAGCCGGCGATGTTGGCGCCGACCACATAGTTGCCGGGGCTGCCGTAGCGCTCCGCGGTGGTGTAGCAGGAGTCGTGGATGTGGCGCATGATCTCCGCGAGGCGCTCCTCGGTGTGGGAGAAGGTCCAGGAGTCGCGCGAGGCGTTCTGCTGCATCTCCAGGGCGCTGGTCGCCACGCCGCCCGCGTTGGCCGCCTTGCCGGGGGCGAAGGCGACGCCCGCGTCCTGGAGGACGCGTACGGCCTCCGGTGTGGTGGGCATGTTGGCGCCCTCGGCGACCGCCTTCACGCCGTGGCGCACCAGGGCCACGGCATCGGCCTCGTGGAGTTCGTTCTGGGTGGCGCAGGGCAGGGCCACGTCACAGGGGACGTTCCAGACGCCGGTGCCGGGGACGTACTTGACGTGCTCGCCGCGGCGTTCCGCGTACTCGGAGACGCGGCCGCGGCCGGCCTCCTTGATCTCCTTGAGGAGGGCGAGGTCGATGCCCTTCTCGTCCACGACGTAACCGTTGGAGTCGGAGCAGGTCACCACGGTCGCGCCGAGCTGCTGGGCCTTCTCGATCGCGTAGATCGCGACATTGCCCGAGCCCGAGACGACGATGCGCTGGCCGTCGAGGGATTCACCGCGGCTGCGCAGCATCTCGGCGGTGAACAGGACACAGCCGTAGCCGGTCGCCTCGGTGCGCGCCTGGGCGCCGCCCCAGCCGAGGCCCTTTCCGGTGAGTACGCCGGACTCGTAGCGGTTGGTGATCCGCTTGTACTGGCCGAACAGGTAGCCGATCTCCCGGCCACCGACGCCGATGTCACCGGCGGGGACATCGGTGTACTCGCCGAGGTGACGGTGGAGTTCGGTCATGAACGACTGGCAGAACCGCATGATCTCGGCGTCCGAGCGGCCCTTGGGGTCGAAGTCCGCGCCGCCCTTGCCGCCGCCGATGGGCATGCCCGTGAGCGCGTTCTTGAAGATCTGCTCGAAGCCGAGGAACTTCACGATGCCGAGGTTGACCGAGGGGTGGAAGCGCAGCCCGCCCTTGTACGGTCCGAGCGAGCTGCTGAACTCGACCCGGAAGCCGCGGTTGACGTGGATGTCGCCGGAGTCGTCCGACCACGGCACCCGGAAGATGAGCTGGCGCTCCGGCTCGCACACGCGCTCGATGATCCTGGCGTCCACGAACTCCGGCCGCTTCGCGAGGACCGGGCCGAGGGTCTCCAGGACCTCCCGTACCGCCTGGTGGAATTCCTTCTCGCCCTGGTTGCGCCGGAGGATCTCGGCGTACAGCGGCTCGATGACGCGGCTCTCGGTGGCGTGCGGGGTTACGGAATCAGGGGTGGCCTGCATTGGGTCAAGACCTTCCGTCGGTGGGCATGCGCGCGAAGACGCCCCCCGTCCCGGGGGCGCCGGCGGTCCCCCTCCCCATTGAGGGCGTCGCCCAGACATCGCACGCTCTGCGGCTCACGGAAGCGACGTACAGAACCGTTGTGGCAGGTCGATTGTCCCAGTCGCTTCGGAACTCCTTCAACGGGACCCACGCAGTCGGCCTCGGACAGGGGAGCCGGGCAGTGGAGCCGGGCTACGCCCGCACCTCGCGGCGCAGCATCCACAGCCCCGCTCCGGACGCGAGGGCGGTCACCCCGGCGACCACGCTCAGCGCGATCTGGAGTCCGTTCTCCTCCATCAGGAAGTTGAGCGAGACGTTCGCGGCGATCGCCGCGCAGAACACGATCCAGAGCAGTGCCTTCATGGGATTCCTCCGTGGCCGGGCCGGTTGATGTCTCCATGCTGCTGGCGGGAGGCGGTCGCCACGAGGGGCCGGCCCCCCGGATCCATGGTGTAGCCAGCTGCACCACGGTGCCGGTGCGCGGAGGCCGCTGTTCGGTCCGGGCGGCGCCGATAGGGTCTGCCGGGTGGGGATCACCGAGGGCATCGGGACGCGCGACAGGGAACGTGGCAGCGAGGACGTGCGGGCCTCCACCGGAGCGGGCTCGGACTCGGCGCGGTGGTGGGTGCCCGGTGTCGCGGTGCTGGTCGTCGTGCCGCTGTACCTGCTCTGGGCGCTGGTGCTGGCCACCGGCGGCGGTGATCTGGCGGCGCAGCTCGCCTGGGCCGGCTTCGCCTCCCGGCATCCGGGGTCCGCGTACAACCTCTCCTGGTACGGAGGGATGCACACCGCCAACTACAGCCTGCTGACGCCGCCGCTCATGGCGGTGTTCGGGGTGCGGGCGGTGACCGTCGCCGCCGGGCTCTGCGGGTCCTGGGCGCTGGGACGGCTCTGTGTACGGAGCGGGGTGCGGTGGCCGGTGGCGGTCGCGGTGCTGGGTTCGCTGACGCTCTGGTGCAATGTCGCGTCCGGGCGCACGACGTTCGCGCTGGGCGTCGCGATCGGGCTGGTCGCGCTGCTGTACGTACGGCGTCGTACGGGCATCGCGGCGGGATGCGCGGCGCTGGCGACGGCGGCAAGTCCGGTGGCGGGGCTGTTCCTGGTGGTGGCGGGCGCGGCGTACGGGCCGGCCCGGCAGTGGCGGCGGGCGGCCGCGCTCGTCGTGCCGCCGTTCGTGGTGGTGGCCGTGACGACGCTGGTGTTCCCGTTCACGGGTGAACAGCCGATGGCGGCGAGCAAGCTGTGGATGCCGTTGGCGGCCTGCGCGGCGCTGTGGCTCGCGGCGCCGCGCGAGGGCGGCTGGCGGGTGGTCCGGTTCGCGGGCGCGGTGTACGCGGTCGGCGTCGTCCTGACGTACCTGATCCCCTCGCCCATCGGGACGAACGTGGAGCGGCTGGTGGGGGTGGCCGGCCCGCCCGTGCTGCTGGCGGCGCTGCTGACCGTCCTGCCGCGGTGGGCGCGGGGCGGCACGGCGGTGCGGGTGCAGGTTGTGGTGCTCGCCGGGATGCTGGCGTACAACACGGGCTGGCTGGTCGACAAGACCGATGACGATCTGCGGGTCTCCAACTCCGTGCCCGCCTGGGCGGAGCACACCGACGGCGTGGTCGCCGAGCTGCGCCGGCTGGGCGCCGAGCGGACGCGGGTGGAGGTCGTACCGGCCCGCAACCACCGCGAGGCGACGGCACTCGCCCCGTACGTGAACATGGCGCGCGGCTGGAACCGGCAGCTCGACGTGGAGCGCGGGCGGCTGTTCTACGAGGGCACGCCGACCCCGGCGACGTACCGGGCATGGCTGGACCGGTGGGGCGTGGGCCTGGTCGTGCTGCACAACGGCAGGCCGGACGGGCCGGCCGAGGCGGAGGCGGGGATCGTCCGGGGCGGCGCCGACTGGCTGGAGCCGGTGTGGCGGGACGCGGAGTGGCGGATCTACCGGGTGCGCAAGGCCGTACCCCTGGTCTCCGCGCCGGGCACCGTCGTACGCGGGGACGACGCCTCCCTGGTGGTACGGATGCCCGCCGCCGGGTCGGTGACGGTACGGATCGCCTACTCGCCGTGGCTGCGGGCGGACGGCGGGGGGTGCCTGCGGCAGGACGGCGAGTGGACGCTGCTGACGGTGGCGCGGGGCGGGGAGTACCGGCTCGATTCCCACTACCGGCTGTGGCCGTTCGGGGCCTGCTGACGGGTCTTGTCGGCGGGTCTTGTCGGCGGGGCTCGCTGGCGGGGCTTGTTGGCGGGGCCGGCTGACGGGGCGGGCGCGGCTTCGCGGGCGCGGCCCCCGGGTTCAGTCCGTGACGCCCAGGTCCTGACGCATCAGCTCCCGCATCGTGTCGAGGCAGGGGTCGGCCGCCTTCAGGTCCTCCAGGACCTGTTCGACGCTCTCGCCGTCGCGGGCCAGGCCCCGGTCGAGGCGTTTGACGGCGCCGTCACCGGCGGCGAGCACCCGGTTGAGGTCGCGGGACGCCTGCAGTATCCGTTCGGGGACGATCATCTGTGCCTCGGCGTAGCGGTCGCGGTGGTCGAGGCGGGCCTCTTCGAGCTGGTTGCGTTCCTGCTCCGCGTAGACGCCGTCGCGGATGCGGTGCAGGGCGTCCTTGAGGAGTGTGTGGAACTGCCGGGACGCCCGGTTCATGGCCGTGTACTGGGTGCGCCGCTCCTCGAACTTCCGCCGCCCGTCCGCCAGTCGGGCCTCCTCGGCGCGCTGGCGTACGGTCAGCCGTTGCACGAACACCGGGGCGAGGAGGGTGCCGAGCACTCCGACTACTGCGGTGATCATGGCGGTGATGGCGGTGGTCATGACTGCGAGGCTAATGCGGGCCGCGAGGCGGCGTGAATGCGGTTCCCGGGCCATGGTGACGGCACATCAGACATGATGCCGTCATGACAAACTCACGGGGGAAGAGACGTACCCGGAGCCTCTCCGGGTCACCTCTGCCGACGGCTCGCGCGGCTCTCCCGCCCGCGCCCGGGTACCACCACGCGCCGCGCGCGGCGCGCGTACCACCACGCGCGGGCGATATGCGCCGCTATCTCGCCGTCGGCCTCGACTGCTACCTCTGCCTGCTCACGGCCGGCTTGCTGGCCCGGCAGTACGTGGACACGGCCGAGGTCACCGAGGCCGTCGGCCTGCTGCTCGGCCCGACGCTCGCGTTCTCGTTCCTCAACCATGTGGTCCTCACCGCACTCACCGGGGCCGGTGCGGGCAAGCTGATCATGGGGATACGGGTGGTCAGGCTCCCCGACGCCGGGCGCCCGGGGCCCTGGCTGCTGATGCGGCGCTGGCTGTACGGGCTCTGCTGGCTGCCGCTGCAACCCTGGTACGGGCTGCGCTCGCTCCTCTCGGGCCCCGGCGTCCTGCCCCGCACCACGCTCTGGAACGGCGGGAACGGCGAGCTGTACGCCGATGCGCTGGGCCTGCGCCAGGTACGCCACAGCGACCTCACCGCCCACCGGATCGCGAACCCCGCCCACCGCTGAGGCCGGGCGGGCCCACAACCGCGCACCCGGCCCCCGCGATTCCCGTATCCGCCCAGCAGCCCGTTGACGAGGGCCTCGCCGACGACCTGGCGGGTGACGCGGCCGCTCTTCCAGCCGAGCGCCTTGGATGAGAAGGCTCACGAACGCCGGAGGCGGCGGCACCGCGGATCCGAGGGGATCCGCGGTGCCGCCGCCTCCGTGCGGGGTTCGGGAACCGGTCGTCGCCCACGGTGACGACCGGCGGCTCGCGCCGGGGATGACGCGTGGGGTCGGGTCAGGCCTGGGAGCCCGCCGTCCACTCCGCCCAGCTCATGTTCCAGCCGTTGAGGCCGTTGTCGGGGGTGATGGTGCGGTCCGGGGAGTTCTTGACGATGACCACGTCGCCGACCATGGAGTTGTTGTAGAACCAGGCGCCGGGCTGGTTGGCGTCGCTCGCGCCCTTCACGTCGGCGAGGCCGACGCAGCCGTGGCTGGTGTTGGCGCTGCCGAAGATCGACCGCGCGCCCCAGTAGTTGCCGTGGATGAAGGTGCCCGAGGTGGACAGCCGCATGGCGTGCGGCACGTCCTTGATGTCGTACTCGCCCTTGCCGTCGTCGTCGGTGAAGCCGACCGTCGCACCGTTCATCCGGGTCTCCTTGAACTTCTCGGAGATCACCATCTGCCCGTTGTACGTGGGGTTCTCGGAGGAGCCGGAAGAGATCGGGATGGTCTTGATCGTCTTGCCGTCCTGGGTGACGGTCATCATCTTCGTGTTGGCGTCGACCGTCGAGACCTGGTTGCGGCCGACCTTGAAGGTGACCGTCTTCTGCTGCACGCCGAAGACGCCGTCCGCGCCCTCGACACCGTCCAGCGCCAGCTTCAGCGTGACGGTGGAGCCGCCCTGCCAGTAGTTCTCCGGGCGCAGGTCGAGACGCTGCGCGTTGAACCAGTGGCCGACGACCTGCTGGCCGCTGCTGGACGTCACGGTGATACCGGCCTCGACGGCCTTCTTGTCCGTGATCGCCTTGTTGAAGTTGATCGAGACCGGCATGCCGACGCCGACCGTGGAGCCGTCCTCGGGGGTGAAGTTCCCGATGAAGCTGTTGGCGGGCGAGACGGTGGTGAAGGAGGAGTTCTCGTGCGCCTCGCGGCCCTTGGAGTCCTTCGCCGTCGCGCTGATCTTGTACGTGGTCGAGCGCTCCAGCTGGACGTCCGGCTTCCAGCTCTTGCCGTCGGCGGAGAGCGTGCCCTTGACGGTGGCTCCGGCGGCCGTGGTCAAGGTGACCTGGGTCAGCGTGCCCTTGGCGACGGTGACCTTGGCGTCGTTGTTGATGCTCGCGTTGGTCGCGCCGTTCTTCGGCGAGATCGTTATCTGCGCTTCCGAGGCGTCCTCGGCTGCCGCCTTGTCGACTTCGGCCGCCTGCGACTTCTTCGAGCTCTCGGCGCTGCCGCCCTTGTCCCCGCCGCCGCTGCAGCCGGTGAGCACCAGAACGCCGCCGAGCAGTGCGGACACGGCCACCAGGCCCCTGCGCCGCTTGCTGTCCGTCATCACACGCTTCTCCATCGTTGCCGAATCCCCAAAAACCCCGAGCAGAGCCGCCGGCGACCGGCGGAACCCGTCAATGGTCCTAGAACCCATGGAAAGGGTCCTCCGTTCCACATCCACGAAAGATGTGGGGAACAACACTCATCGACGCGTCCGCGGTTGCGGTGGTTCCCGACGCCGGTCACGTAAGGACGACCGGCGAACGACACGGCCCCGCACCGCGTGCGAAGCGGTCCGGGGCCGGTGTTCACCAGCTGCTGGTCCCGCCGCTCGCGGCGACGTGACCGTCGTCGTCCTCACCCATTGTGCGGGACGTCGACACCGCCTTCCGCGTCGTCCTCCTCGTCCTCTTCGCCGTCCTCCTCGTCGAGGTCCCAGGCGTCCGGGTCGTCCGGGTCGTAGTCGACGATCTCGCTGCTCCAGGAGGCCTGGGCGAGCTCGACCCCGGGTACCTCGCTGACCAGGTCGAACGGGTCGACGAGGGAGGCGAGGGCCTCCGCGCCGTCTTCCCGTACGGCGGCCTCGGCGTGCATGCGTTCCTCGGCGGACTCGCCGCCCGGTTCCCCGTATTCGGCGGCGATCGATTCCAGTGCGGTGCCGCTGAGGGCGGCGGGGTCCGTGATCTCCAGCACCATTTCGACCCGAAGGCGAACAAACTGTGATGTCTCAGAAGTGCTCATGTGCCGGAGCGTAAGCTCCGCGCGCCCCCGGCTTTCCCACGACCCGCTGCTTTCACTAGCATCGGCACACATGCCTAACTCACGGCTGTGACAAGGGGATCGATTCCGTGGTCATCGCTCGTCGCCCGCTCCTGACCGCCACCGCCGCGGCCACATTGCTGGCCGCTCTGTGGTTCGTCCCGTCCGCCAACGCGACGGACGAACCGGCCGGTGCACCGGCCGTACGGAGCGTACCGACCACCACCGCCGGGGACTCCGCGGCCGGTCCGAGGCTGGCCGACACCGGGACCGGGATCGACACCACCCCGTATCTGATCGGCGGCGTGGCTTTCCTGGGCATCGGCGCGGCGTTCGTCTCCCACTCGGCACGCCGCACCGACACCCTGCCCGTTTAGGAAGCCTCCAGGCCAGGCCTGTCCGACCCTGATCCGCCGGACAGCCCTAGGCCAGCGGCCCGGTCACCGGCTCGACCGCCGCGACCAGCTTCCCCGCACGCACGAACGCGTCGGCCGCGGCCAAGTCCGGTGACAGGAAGCGGTCCGGCCCCGGCCCCTCGACCCCTGCCGCGCGCAGCGCCTCGATGGCGGCCTGCGAGGCGGGCGCGGGGGTGAGGCCCCCGGCGGCACGCAGTTCGATGGCACGGGTCGCCGCGTACAGCTCGACGGCGACGATCCGGGCGAGGTTGTCGACGGCGGTACGGAGCTTGCGCGCCGCCGACCAGCCCATGGAGACGTGGTCCTCCTGCATCGCGGAGGACGGGATCGAGTCGGCCGAGGCGGGTACGGCGAGCCGCTTCATCTCGCTGACCAGGGCGGCCTGGGTGTACTGGGCGATCATCAGGCCCGAGTCCACCCCGGCGTCGTCGGCGAGGAACGGCGGCAGCCCGTGCGAGCGGTTCTTGTCCAGCAGCCGGTCGGTGCGGCGCTCGGTGATGGAGCCGAGGTCGGCCGCGACGATCGCCAGGAAGTCGAGCACGTACGCGACGGGGGCGCCGTGGAAGTTGCCGTTGGACTCGACCCGGCCGTCGGGAAGCACGACGGGGTTGTCGACGGAGGAGGCCAACTCCCGGGCCGCGACGACGGCGGCGTAGTCGAGGGTGTCGCGTCCGGCGCCGTTGACCTGGGGGGCGCAGCGTACGGAGTAGGCGTCCTGCACGCGCGGCGCCTCGTCCTCCTGGAAGTGGCCGGTGAGGCCCGAGCCGGCGAGGACCCGCAGCATGTTGTCGGCGCTGACGCCCTGGCCCGGGTGCGGGCGGATGGCGTGCAGCTCCGGGGCGAGCACCTTGTCCGTGCCGAGCAGCGCCTCCAGGGAGAGGGCGGCGGTGATGTCGGCGGAGGTGTAGAGGCTCTTCAGGTCGGCCAGGGCCATGACGAGCATGCCGAGCATGCCGTCGGTGCCGTTGAGCAGGGCGAGGCCCTCCTTCTCGCGCAGCTCGACCGGGGTGATGCCGTGGGCGGCGAGCAGTTCACCGGCGGGGCGCACGGTGCCGTCGGGGCCCTCCGCGTCACCCTCGCCCATCAGCGTCAGGGCGCAGTGGGAGAGCGGGGCCAGGTCGCCGGAGCAGCCGAGCGAGCCGTACTCGTGGACGACGGGCGTGATGCCCGCGTTGAGCACGTCGGCCATGGTCTGCGCGACCTCGGGGCGTACGCCGGTGTACCCGGAGGCGACCGTCTTCAGCCGCAGGAACATCAGCGCGCGGACGACCTCGCGCTCGACGCGCGGCCCCATGCCGGCGGCGTGCGAGCGGACGATGTTGCGCTGGAGCTGTGCGCGGAGGTCCTGGCTGATGTGCCGGCTCGCAAGCGCCCCGAACCCGGTGGAGACGCCGTACACCGGCTCCGGCTTGGCGGCGAGCGCGTCCACGATCTCGCGGGCGGCGGCGAGCGCGCTGACGGCGGCTGCGGAGAGCTCGACGCGGGCGTTGCCGCGGGCCACGGCGATGACGTCCTGAGCGGTGGTACCGGACGTCCCCACCACGACTGTATGCATATCCATATTCAGAAGCGTACGGACTGAATCCCTTCATGTCACTAGTGGTCGCGCGGTTGACCCCTTACCGACCGGTGCTTCCTTCAGGGGCGACTGCCGCGCAGGTGGCGGCGGTCGTGGGCGGACCTGGGCGGCGCGTCGGCCAGCCGGATCACCTCGTCGTCGCGCCCCGCCACCACCGGTTTGACCGAACGGGCCGCCTTCGCCCGGTACTGGGCCGCGTCCGCCAGCCGGAACAGCCGCCGCGCCGAGACCACCGGGCCGATCGGATCACCGGTCGACGCGATCCCGCACGCCACCCCGTCGCCCAGCTCCAACTCGGCCGCCCGTTCGCAGAGTTCGGTGGCCACCCGGACCACGTCGTCCACCTCCGGACCCACCGTCAACAGGCAGAACTCATCACCGCCGAGCCGGGCCGCGAGCGCGCCGGGCAGCATGGCACCGCAGCGGGACAGCACCGAGCCGAAACGTTCCAGCAGGCGGTCGCCGACCGCGTGGCCATGGGTGTCGTTGACCTGCTTCAGTCCATTGAGGTCGCAGACGACCAGGCTCACCACCGCTCCGTCCGCCCGGTGCCGCTCCACCGCCTCGTCGAGCCGCACGTCGACGGCACGGCGGTTGGCCAGACCGGTGAGCGGATCGGTGAAGGCGAGCTTGCGGACCTCTTCGAGCCGTTCGGACTGGGAGATCCCCGCGGCTACGACCGCGGCCAGCACGGTCGCGAAGTCCGCGTCCTCCCGCCCGAACACCGGCGCCCCCACCGGGCGGGCCACATACAGCTCACCCCAGGCCCGCCCGTGCAGCACGATCGGCGCGATCACGCAGCAGCCGCGCCCGCGCCGGCGCAGGGCGGCCACCCTCTCCCGGCCGTACCCGCTCCCGTACTCCCGCAGCCCCGCACCCGGCATCGCGCCCGCCGAACCGTCGGCGGTCTCGACCCAGGCGTCCGGTTCACCGCCCCCGGCCCACCGTTCGTGCAGGAACTCGGTGATCTCCGGGAACTGATGCACCGGATACGTCTCCGCCTCGGGGAACTCCTCCTCCCCCTCGGCCCGTTCACCCGCGTTCACCAGCACGCGCAACTGCCCGCGCCCGCGCTCCCACACGGAGAGCGCGGCGAAGCTGCCGCCCAGCGCCTCGCACGCCCCCAGCGCAGCCGCTCGCCACGACCCCCTCGGGGTGTGTGCCGCCGCCATCGTCTGCGCAAGCAAAACCACGGCCCGCAGCCGTGCATCATCACCACCCATCGCTACAGCTTATGTAGATTTGTGGTGATTTGATCAGTTTGGGGCATTCATTGCGTGCGCTTCGTGTCTATTCAGTTATGGAGTGCCACTCCGCGTCACTCGCCGGGCCAGTTCGGCTTCCGCTTCTCGTTGAAGGCGGCCACGCCCTCGGCCCGGTCGCCGGAGAAGGCCACCGACCGCCAGGCGGCGTCCTCGACTTCGAGACCGGCCCGGAGGTCGAGGCCGTGCCCCAGCCGCAGCGCCCGCTTGGCGGCCCGCAGCCCCACCGGGGAGTTGGCGGCGATCCGGCCGGCCAGCGCCAGCGCGGCCGCCCGGTCCTGCCCGGCCTCCACCAGTTCGTCGACCAGCCCGCAGTCGAGCGCCTCGGCCGCCTCCACCCGCCGGGCCGTGAAGACCAGCTCGGCGGCGCGCGCCGCACCGATCCGCCGTGGCAGCAACTGCGTACCGCCGCCGCCCGGGATGACACCGACCGACACCTCGGGCAGGCCGACCAAGGCTGTGCGGTCGGCGACGATCAGGTCGCAGGACAGGGCCAGCTCGAATCCGCCGCCGAGCGCGAAGCCGTGCACGGCGGCGATCGTCGGCATCGGCAGTTCGAGCACGCCGGTGTACGCGGACCGGGCGGTGGGGCGCTGGCGCAGCAGATCGGCATCGGTGAAGGAGTTCCGCTCCTTCAGGTCCGCGCCCACGCAGAAGGCCCGCTCATGGCTGGAGGTGAGGACGGTGACCCGTACGCCGGGGTCGGCGGCGAGCGCGGCGCAGGCGGCGGCGATCGAGCGGGCCATGTCGGTGGACACGGCGTTCATCGCCTTGGGCCGGTCGAGGACCAGCTCGGCGACGTGTTCCTGCCCCTCGTGGACCCGTACGACGACGAATTCCCCGAACCGCTGCTCGGACGTGACGGTCATGACTGCACCCCTCCGGTTAACGATCGTTACCGGAGGGATCCTAGGGGGCGGCCCGGACAGCGGTCCCGGGTGAGTCCGAAAGGCCTGGATTCAGGAAAGGCCGGATTCAGGAAGTGCCGCGGCGTGCCAGCAGCCAGGGCTCCACCACGCCGAGCCCGCGCACCGGGCGCTGCCACATCGGCTGCAGCCCGTAGCGGTACTTGGGCGCGGCAACCGGCTCCACGCCTTCCTGGCGCTCCTTCTCGGCCACCGCGGCCTCCTCCGCCGCCTGCGCCTCGGAGGCCGGGGCGTCGCCGGTACGGGTCAGCTCCTCCGCGAACGCCCCGTCCACCAGCACGGCGTCCTTGGGGGCTATCGACGTCAGCCGGCTGGCGAGGTTCACCGTCGTACCGAAGACATCGCCCATCCGGGTGGTGACCGTGCCGAACGCGATGCCTACGCGCAGCGCCGGCATGGTCTCGTCCTGGGTCATCGCCTCGATCAGGCGCAGCGCGATCTCGGCCGCGGTGCCCGCGTCGTCGGCGGCGAAGAGGACCTCGTCGCCGAGGGTCTTGATGAGGCGGCCGCCGTGGGCGGCCACCAGGTCGGCCGAGGTGGTCTCGAAGGCCTCGACCAGCTCGCCGAGCTCCTCCTCCTCCAGCCGCCGGGTCAGCCGGGTGAACCCGACGAGGTCGGCGAAGCCGACGGCCAGCCGGCGGTCGACCATCTCCTCGTCGTCGGCGGCCTGCACGACCCGCCCGGTGGCGGCGGCCAGCTGGCGCCGCCACACGTAGACCAGGAACTCCTGCAGCTCCGGAAGCAGCAGCTCGACCAGCGGGTACGTGACTTCGGTACGGGTCATTCCGGGCTCGGGCGGCTCGGTCAGCCCCTCCAGGAAGGAATCGATCTGCCACTCCGCCAGCCGGGCGGTGGTCTGCCCGGTGGACCGGGCCACCTGGATCGCCATCGGTTCGCTGAGCAGCCCCGCCTCGACGAGACCGGCGAGCCGGCGCAGTGCCAGCACATCGGCCTCGGTGAGCGCCTTGGCCTGCCCGATGTCGGCGAAGCCCATGGCCCGCCAGAACCGGGAGGCCAGATCCATCGAGACACCGGCGGTACGGGCCGCCTGGAACGGCGTGTAGCGACGGTCTGCGCCCAGGATCAGCTGTTCCAGCCGGATCGCGAGGGGGTCGTCGGTCGGTTCCGCCGTATGGTCGACTTCGTGATGCGGTGTCGCGTGGACCGAGGGGTCCGACGGGGGCTGTGTGCCCGCACCGGAGGTCGTGTCGTCGACGGTCACCAGCCGCCTCCTGCCCGTTCCCTGCGCACTGCCCTGCCGATCTGTCGGTGGATCGCCTCAACGATACGGCAGGTGTGCCGAAGCTCACGCCCCTATGGCTTCCCGGAATGTTCCTGGGTGAGCCGGGGGGCGTGGGTGGTTTCGGTCGGTGGGGGGTTTCCAGGAGGGCACGGATCTCATGCCCCGGGTACGTGTTCGGGTAAGACGAGGGGGCGGGAGGAGCAGAGTCGTCGCGGCGGCCCCGATGGGCGCCGTGGAGGCGGGCCTACGGTTCGTGGCCCGGTGAACCAGGGATGGCGGCAGCAACCGCACGGCGCGTCCGCGCCCCCAGCGGCCCTCGCCGCCGTCCTCAGACCAGGCCGCCCCCGATGCCCCGCAGGTGGACGATGTCGCCGGCCGATACCGGTTCCTGGAGGCCGTCGTCGGTGGAGAGGAGCAGGCGGCCGTCGCTGTCGATCGCCACGGCCTCGCCGGTGAGCGTGCGGTCGCCGGGCAGCTGGGCCCGTACCGTCCGGCCGAGCGTCGCGCAGCCCGCCGCGTACGCCTCCTGCAGGCCGCTCGCCGCCGCGTCACCGTCCGCCGTGCGCCACCGGCCGTACCAGTGCTCCAGCGAGCGCAGCACGCCCCGCAGCAGCGTCTCGCGGTCGGTGGAGACGGCTCCGGCCAGGGCCAGCGAGCCGGCCGTGGGGACGGGCAGCTCCTCGGTGCGCAGGGAGACGTTGAGGCCCATGCCGATGACGACGCCGTCCCCGGCGCGCTCGGCCAGGATGCCGCCCGCCTTGCGCTCCGCGCCGTCCACCGTGACCAGGAGGTCGTTGGGCCACTTCAGGGCCGTGTCGACGCCCGCGGCCTTCGCCAGGCCGGTCGCCGTGGCGACCCCGGTGAGCAGCGGCAGCCAGCCCCACCGTTCGGTGGGGACGTCGCCCGGCTTCAGGTAGACGGACAAGAAGAGGCCCGAACGGGCCGGAGCCGTCCAGGTGCGATCGAGGCGGCCGCGACCCGCCGTCTGCTCCTCGGCGACCAGCACGGCGCCTTCCTCGAGCCCCTCGGCCGCGCGCCGGGCGAGATCGGAGTTGGTGGACCCGGTGGTCTCCACCACGTCGAGCGAGGTCCACAGTCCGCCCGGCCGCAGCAGTCCGCGGCGCAGCGCGGGGACGTTCAGGGGCGGTCGGTCCAGGTCCGACCAACGACTCTGTGGCGCATCCGAAGGTGTCATGCAAGCCAGACTAGGTGTGGCAAACGACGCACTGCCGAACCGTATCCGCGCCGATACCCTACGGATCAGTAGGTGTTCAGCACCTGACCAGCAGCACAGTCGTCCCCGTGACCAGGCAGGGAGCCGCCACCCGATGTCCGAGCCGGAAGAGACCGACATCCACACCACCGCGGGCAAGATCGCGGACCTGCAGCGCCGAATCGACGAGGCGACGCACGCGGGCTCCGCGCGTGCGGTCGAGAAGCAGCATGCGAAGGGCAAGTTGACCGCGCGCGAACGGGTCGATCTGCTGCTCGACGAGGGTTCCTTCGTGGAGCTCGACGAATTCGCCCGGCACCGCTCCACCAACTTCGGCATCGAGAAGAACCGCCCGTACGGAGACGGCGTCGTCACCGGCTACGGCACGGTCGACGGCCGCCCCGTCTGCGTGTACTCGCAGGACTTCACCATCTTCGGCGGCTCGCTCGGCGAGGTCTACGGTGAGAAAATCGTCAAGGTGATGGACTTCGCGCTGAAGACCGGCTGCCCGGTCATCGGCATCAACGACGGCGGTGGCGCCCGGATCCAGGAAGGCGTGGCCGCGCTCGGTCTGTTCGCCGAGATCTTCCGCCGCAATGTGCACGCCTCGGGCGTCGTGCCGCAGATCTCGCTGATCGTCGGACCGTGCGCGGGCGGCGCGGTCTACTCCCCCGCGATCACCGACTTCACGGTCATGGTCGACCAGACCTCGCACATGTTCATCACCGGCCCCGACGTCATCAAGACGGTCACCGGTGAGGACGTCGGCTTCGAGGAGCTCGGCGGCGCCCGCACCCACAACACCACCTCCGGTGTGGCGCACCACATGGCGGGCGACGAGAAGGACGCCATCGAGTACGTCAAGTCGCTGCTGTCGTACCTTCCTTCGAACAACCTGTCCGAGGCGCCCGCCTTCCCCGAGGTGGCGGACCTCGCCACCACGGACGAGGACCGCGAGCTCGACACCCTCATCCCGGACTCGGCCAACCAGCCGTACGACATGCACAGCGCCATCGAACACGTGCTGGACGACGGCGAGTTCCTGGAGACCCAGGCCCTGTTCGCGCCGAACATCATCACCGGCTTCGGGCGCGTCGAGGGCTACCCGGTCGGCATCGTCGCCAACCAGCCGATGCAGTTCGCCGGTTGCCTGGACATCAACGCGAGCGAGAAGGCCGCACGGTTCGTCCGCACGTGTGACGCCTTCAACGTGCCCGTGCTGACCTTCGTCGACGTTCCCGGCTTCCTGCCCGGTGTCGACCAGGAGTACGGCGGCATCATCCGCCGCGGCGCCAAGCTGATCTACGCCTACGCCGAGGCGACCGTCCCGCTGATCACCGTGATCACCCGCAAGGCGTTCGGCGGCGCGTACGACGTCATGGGCTCCAAGCACCTCGGCGCCGACATCAACCTCGCCTGGCCGACCGCGCAGATCGCCGTGATGGGCGCGCAGGGTGCGGTCAACATCCTGCACCGCCGCACCATCGCAGCCGCCGAGGATCAGGAAGCCACCCGCGCCGAGCTGATCGCCGACTACGAGGACACGCTGCTCAACCCCTACGTGGCGGCCGAACGCGGTTACGTCGACGCGGTGATCATGCCGTCCGACACCCGCGCCCACATCGTGAAGGGGCTGCGCCAGCTGCGTACCAAGCGGGAGTCGCTGCCCCCGAAGAAGCACGGCAACATCCCCCTCTAGAAAGGGTCCTGGCCATGATCAAGGTCGTACGGGGCAACCCGACCCCTGAGGAACTGGCCGCCGCGCTGGCGGTGGTGCGGGCGCGCGCCGCGGTGACGACGTCCGAGGAATCGTCCGGCACACCGGCCGGCGGGTCGGCGCTGCCCGGCCAGTGGTCCGACCCGGGACGCATCGCCCGGCGCACGCGTCATCTGCCCGGCCCGCGGGCCTGGGCCCGGACGTACTGGCCCGGGTAGTCGCAGGAGGATCCCTTCGCGCGTGTTTCCGGAGGTCCGGGCCCCTTTGGGTCCGGACCTCCGGTGCGTCCGGGCACGATCTGGCCCGTACGCACCACGGCGGCTGAGTACCCGTACTCAGGCGCGCGGTCCGCCGCGGCAGCAGGATCGTTTCCATGCTGTGGTCCGACCCGGAGAACAAGCCCCCGAAGGAACTGCGCGACGCCCAGGACATGATGCGCCGCGCGGGGCTGGTGCTTGCGCTCGCGATGGTGGTCGCGATGTTCGTGCTCGGGATGCGTTGAGAGATGCGCCGAGGGATGCGCTGATGGGGTACGCCGCTGGGCAGGCCCCGGGGCCCGTCCGCTCTCTTCCGCTCTCTTCTACGATGGCGCGTATGACTGATCAGCGCCGTCTCGTGCTC
The DNA here is from genome assembly GCF_035918155.1 of Streptomyces sp. NBC_01591. NCBI lineage: Bacteria > Bacillati > Actinomycetota > Actinomycetes > Kitasatosporales > Streptomycetaceae > Streptomyces > Streptomyces sp. NBC_01591. The sequence continues at coordinate 5,430,720 of NZ_CP109327.1, read as the reverse complement.
GCCTCCGCCTCCCCCGCCCGCCTCGGTCTGCTGAGGCAGGCCGGCTTCGCGCCCGAGGTGGTCGTCAGCGGGGTGGACGAGGACGCGCTGAGCGCCCCGACACCGGCCGAGCTGGCGCTCGTGCTCGCCGAGGCCAAGGCCGCGGCGGTGGCCGGCCGGGCGGAGGCGGCGGGTGCCCTGGTCATCGGCTGCGATTCGGTGCTCGAACTCGACGGCGAGGCGCTCGGCAAGCCGGCCGACGCCGAGGAGGCCATCGCCCGCTGGAAGTCCATGCGCGGCCGGGCCGGTGTGCTGCGGACCGGCCACAGCGTGATCGACACCGCGACCGGACGTACCGCATCGGCGACCGCCTCCACGACCGTCCGCTTCGGCGAACCGACGGACGCCGAGATCGCCGCCTACGTGGCCACCGGCGAGCCGCTCCATGTCGCGGGCGCCTTCACCCTGGACGGCCGTTCGGCACCGTTCGTCGACTCCATCGAGGGCGACCACGGCAATGTCATCGGGCTCTCGCTGCCGCTGCTGCGCCGACTGCTGGACGAGCTCGGGATCTCCGTCACCGAGCTCTGGGTCTGAGAGTCGGGGCCGGTCCGGAGGGGCCGGTCCGGAGGAGCCGGTCCCGATCAGACCGGCGCCGGGGCACCCGGCTCGGCGGCGGGCTTCGCGGACTCGTCGGACCGGGTGCCGTACGCCACCAGCGTGAGCACTATCAGCCCGAGCACCACCATCAGAGTCGCGAACGCGGTCCAGCCGACCAGCCCGACCGTCAACGCGCCCAGCACTCCGTGCACCACGGCGCAGGTGATCAGGACGATGCGGGCGATCCGGCCGGGGGCCCGGTCGCGGATGCCGGCCAGCAGCAGGAGCAGCCCGCACAGCAGCAGGTACAGGCCGAAGACACCACCCATCGCCCAGGTGCCGTTGGACATGACGGCGGGGTCCATCCCGGCCAGTGACATGTCCTGGTTCTTGACGACCGTCGCCAGGATGCCGTTGATGAGCACAATGCCCACGGCTTCCACGAACAGCACGATCGCGGCCACGAACGCCACCGGTCTGCGCACCACGGTGCTCACCCCCTGTTACCTGCAGTACGTGCGATAGCGCGGACCCTACTAACGGGTAATGCTCCGGACAAGGGCCCCGGCGATCTCCGCTCCCACTCCGCGCTCCTGGCGTGCGCGGGCGCACTCCCCCCGCACCCCCCTTGCCCCGACTCTCGTGCGCCGGGCAAAGAATCGTTCGCCCATTAGTGGGGACTCGACAAAGAATCGCGGAAACTCGCAGCTCGTACGAACAGAGACCTGGACCACACCTCGTGGCTACTGTGCGGTTATGAAACCCGGCGTACCGTGGTGCCACAAGGGATTTCGCGACTTGAGCAAGCCTCGAATCACACTCCGTGTGGGCAAGCTCACCATTGGGGACGGGTCGTAGGGCCGTGTCGGTAGTCCCTAAACTCAGCTTGTTTCAAGGAGGGAGCCATCGTGCGCAAGGTGCTCATCGCCAACCGTGGCGAAATTGCTGTCCGTGTTGCTCGGGCATGCCGGGATGCCGGGATCGGGAGCGTGGCCGTCTACGCAGACCCGGACCGCGACGCTCTGCATGTGCGTGCGGCCGACGAGGCATTCGCTCTGGGCGGTGACACCCCGGCCGCCAGCTACCTGGACATGGCCAAGGTGCTCCAGGCTGCCAAGGACTCCGGAGCCGACGCGATCCACCCGGGCTACGGCTTCCTGTCGGAGAACGCCGAATTCGCGCAGGCGGTGCTGGATGCCGGCCTGACGTGGATCGGGCCGCCGCCGCAGGCGATCCGGGACCTCGGCGACAAGGTCGCCGCCCGGCACATCGCGCAGCGTGCCGGGGCTCCGCTGGTGGCCGGCACGCCCGACCCGGTCGGGGGTTCCGCCGAGGTCGTGGCGTTCGCCGAGGAGCACGGGCTGCCGATCGCGATCAAGGCCGCCTTCGGTGGCGGCGGTCGCGGTCTGAAGGTGGCCCGCACGCTGGAGGAGATCCCGGAGCTGTACGACTCCGCGGTCCGTGAGGCCGTCGCGGCGTTCGGCCGGGGCGAGTGCTTCGTGGAGCGCTACCTCGACCGGCCGCGCCACGTCGAGACGCAGTGCCTGGCCGACAGCCACGGCAACGTCGTCGTGGTCTCCACCCGTGACTGCTCGCTCCAGCGCCGCCACCAGAAGCTGGTCGAGGAGGCCCCGGCCCCCTTCCTGTCCGACGCGCAGAACGCGGAGCTGTACGCGGCGTCCAAGGCCATCCTGAAGGAGGCCGGCTACGTCGGTGCGGGCACCGTGGAGTTCCTCGTAGGCACGGACGGCACCATCTCGTTCCTGGAGGTCAACACCCGCCTCCAGGTCGAGCACCCGGTCACCGAGGAGGTCAGCGGCCTCGACCTCGTACGCGAGATGTTCCGCATCGCCGACGGCGAGGAGCTGGGCTACGACGACCCGGCCGTGCGCGGGCACTCCTTCGAGTTCCGGATCAACGGCGAGGACCCGGGCCGCGGCTTCCTGCCCGCCCCGGGCACCGTCACCACGTTCGCCCCGCCGACCGGCCCCGGCGTCCGCCTCGACGCGGGTGTGGAGTCCGGCTCCGTCATCGGCCCCGCCTGGGACTCGCTGCTGGCGAAGCTCATCGTGACCGGCGCTACCCGTGAGCAGGCGCTGCAGCGCGCGGCCCGTGCGCTGGCCGAGTTCAACGTGGAGGGCATGGCCACCGCCATCCCCTTCCACCGCGCGGTCGTCACCGACCCGGCCTTCACCAGCGAACCCTTCCAGGTCCACACCCGCTGGATCGAGACCGAGTTCGTCAATGACATCAAGCCCTTCACCGCCACCGCCGACACGGAGGCCGAGGAGGAAGCCGGCCGCGAGACCGTCGTCGTCGAGGTCGGCGGCAAGCGCCTCGAGGTCTCCCTCCCCTCGTCGCTCGGCATGAGCCTGGCCCGTACCGGACTCGCCGCGGGCGCCAAGCCCAAGCGCCGTGCCGCGAAGAAGTCCGGCTCCGCGGTCTCCGGCGACACCCTCGCGTCCCCGATGCAGGGCACGATCGTCAAGATCGCCGTCGAGGAGGGCCAGGAGGTCCAGGAGGGCGACCTGATCGTCGTCCTGGAGGCCATGAAGATGGAGCAGCCGCTGAACGCGCACCGCTCCGGCACCGTCAAGGGCCTCGCCGCCGAGGTCGGCAGCTCGGTCTCCTCCGGCGCCGTCATCTGCGAGATCAAGGACTGACCGACGCGGTATCCGTGTCACAGGGGCCCCTGCGGAGTCGTACGACTCCGCAGGGGCCCCTGTCCGTGCGGCCCAGCTCCTCGGGCGCACTCCTGCGGGCGCACTCCTGCGGGCGCACGATGGCATCCTGGACCCCGAGGCGGAGGAAGGGAGGCTGCGCAATGGCGACCAGTACGGCACAGACGCCGCCCCGGCCCATGCGTGCCGACGCGCGCCGGAATTACGACCGGCTGCTGAGCGAGGCCCGGACCGCCTTCGCGGAGCATGGGACCGACGCGTCCCTGGAGGACATCGCGCGACGCGCGGGCGTGGGGATCGGCACGCTGTACCGGCACTTCCCGAACCGGCACGCGCTGATGAACGCGGTCTTCCAGGAGGCCCTGGCGTCCCTGATCACCCGTTCCCGTGAGCTCGCGGGGGCGGAGCAGCCGTGCGGGGGCTTGGTGGAGTGGCTGGGCGCAATCATCACTCATGCGGGTGAGTACCGCGGGCTGGCCCAGGCGCTCATGTCGACGTCACGGGACGAGACTTCGGCCCTGTCGCAGTGCAATGTGCCGCTGCGCGAGGCGGGGGCGGTACTGCTGGCGCGGGCGCAGGCGAGCGGGGCCGTGCGGCCGGATGTGTCGATCGACGACCTGTTGCAGCTGACGAACGCGATCGCGCTGGCCGCCGAACAGTCCCCGGACGACCCGGAGTTGGCGGGGCGGCTACTGATGCTGACCCTGCAGGGGTTGAAGGGGGCGCGTGCGGAGGGGGGTTGAGGGGTTGGGGGCGGGCAGGCCTTGCGGTCCGCTGCGCGGGGCCTGCTCCCCTGCCCGCCCCTTCCCGTAACCGGGGCTCCGCCCCGGACCCCGCGCCTCAAACGCCGGCGAGGCTGGAATTTCGCCCCCGGCGATTCGAGGAGGCGGGCCCGGCGAAGCCGGATTCTCGACGCCGACGAGGCCGGGTTTATCGGCGCCGCAGGTCCGCGACCCTCGCCCGGTCTCCCTGTTCCGCCATCGCCGCCGCGCTCCGTAGTTGCTGCGGGCCCTGGCCTCCGGGGGCGCCCCCGTGCGTACGGCGCTGTCCGGGCAGCGGCATGTCACGGCGGCCCTGCCGGCCGTGCGGAAGGGGCTCGGACGCCGCGGGGCCGCTCCCCGAGCCGGCCACCGCGATCTGCACTCCCTGGTCCGCCAGGGCCTGCAGTTCGCTGGCGGCGCGGTCGTCGTGGCCGGGAGGTTCGTCCGTCACCAGGCGGGTGACCAGATCCGTCGGCACCGTCTGGAACATGGTGTCGGAGCCGAGCTTGGTGTGGTCCGCCAGGACCACCACCTCCGCGGCCGCCTGCACCAGCGCCCGGTCCACGCTCGCGGAGAGCATGTTGGACGTGGAGAGACCGCGCTCCGCGGTGAGTCCGCTCCCGGAGAGGAACGCGCGAGAGACCCGCAGCCCCTGGAGGGACTGCTCGGCACCACTGCCCACCAGGGCGTAGTTGGAACCGCGCAGCGTACCGCCGGTCATCACCACCTCCACCCGGTTGGCATGGGCCAACGCCTGGGCGACCAGCAGGGAGTTGGTGACGACGGTCAGACCGGGGATCCGCGCGAGCCGGCGGGCCAGCTCCTGCGTGGTCGTACCGGCGCCGACGACGATGGCCTCGCCCTCTTCCACGAGACCGGCGGCCAGGTCGGCGATGGCCGTCTTCTCCGCGGTGGCGAGATGGGATTTCTGCGGAATGCCGGACTCCCGCGTAAAACCGCCCGGCAGTACCGCACCGCCGTGCCGGCGGTCGAGGAGTCCTTCTGCCTCCAGTGCCCGCACGTCCCGCCGTACGGTCACTTCGGAGGTCTGGACGACGCGGGCGAGCTCACGGAGCGATACCGCCCCGTTGGCACGCACCATTTCGAGGATCAATTGACGACGTTCTGCAGCGAACACGAAACTGACAGTAACGTGACCGCCCGAGTGTTTTCAGCAGTTTGCACCGAATAACGGAAGTTGTACATACAAGGGGCCGCCAAGTGGTATAGGCGGCCCCGTTGTTGTTCCGTACTGATCGGAAGGCGGTCGTCGGACCGCCCGAGTTGCCGGGAGTTACCGGGGATTGCCGGGTTCCCGAAGGCGCTTACGCCTCGCCCGCGCGCTTACGGGTGTGCAACTGCCGGGCCACTTCCGCGATCGAACCCGACAGGGACGGATACACGGTGAAAGCGTTTGCGATCTGTTCTACCGTCAAATTGTTGTCGACCGCGATCGAGATGGGGTGGATGAGTTCGCTCGCCCGCGGCGCGACGACACAGCCGCCGACCACGATGCCGGTGCCGGGCCGGCAGAAGATCTTGACGAAGCCGTCGCGGATTCCCTGCATCTTGGCGCGCGGGTTGCGCAGCAGCGGCAGCTTGACCACCCGGGCGTCGATCTTGCCGGCGTCGACGTCGGCCTGGGTGTAACCGACGGTGGCGATCTCTGGGTCGGTGAAGACGTTCGAGGAGACCGTCTTCAGGTCCAGCGGGGCCACCGCGTCGCCGAGGAAGTGGTACATCGCGATCCGGCCCTGCATGGCGGCGACCGAGGCGAGGGCGAAGATCCCGGTGACGTCACCGGCCGCGTACACGCCCGGAGCGCTGGTGCGGGAGACCTTGTCGGTCCAGATGTGGCCTGACTCCTTGAGCCGTACGCCGGCCTCCTCCAGGCCCATGCCCGCGCTGTTCGGGATCGCGCCGACCGCCATGAGGCAGTGCGAACCGGAGATGACCCGGCCGTCGGCCAGGGTGACCTCGACCCGGTCGCCGACGCGCTTCGCGGCCTGGGCGCGGGAGCGGGCCATGACGTTCATGCCTCGGCGCCGGAAGACGTCCTCCAGCACGGCGGCCGCGTCCGGGTCCTCGCCCGGCAGCACCCGGTCGCGGGACGAGACGAGCGTGACGCGCGAGCCGAGCGCCTGGTAGGCGCCCGCGAACTCGGCGCCGGTCACGCCGGAGCCGACCACGATGAGCTCCTCGGGAAGCTCGTCGAGGTCGTAGACCTGGGTCCAGTTCAGGATGCGCTCGCCGTCGGGGAGCGCATCCGGGATCTCCCGGGGGTGACCGCCGGTCGCGATCAGCACGGCGTCGGCGGTGAGCGTCTCCTCCGTGCCGTCGGCGGCGGTCACGACGACCTTGCGGGAGCCGTCGGCGGCCTGGAGGCCCTCAAGACGGCCGCGGCCGCGCATCACGCGGGCGCCGGCGCGGGTGACGGAGGCGGTGATGTCGTGGGACTGGGCGAGCGCCAGGCGCTTCACCCGTCGGTTGACCTTGCCGAGGTCGACGCCGACCACGCGGGCGGCCTGCTCCACGTGCGGGGTGTCGTCCGCGACGATGATGCCCAGCTCCTCGTACGAGGAGTCGAAGGTGGTCATCACCTCCGCCGTCGCGATCAGGGTCTTCGAGGGCACGCAGTCGGTGAGCACGGACGCGCCGCCGAGGCCGTCACAGTCGACGACGGTCACCTCCGCGCCGAGCTGGGCACCCACCAGTGCCGCCTCGTAGCCGCCGGGTCCGCCGCCGATGATCACGATCCGGGTCACGAAAAGTCCGCCTCGCGTATGTCATCCCGCGGCCGTCTGCTGCCCCGGCCGGGGGTCCGGGGGAGCGCCCCGGGGGAATGCAGTACGTACTTCATTGTCCCGCACGCGCCAAGGTGCTTCGTCCCGGGGCCCTCCATACGTGCGCCGGGGCGTGCGCGCCGGGGCCCGGGGGCGGGAAGCGGAACCCCGCGAGTGGTCTTCCGCACCGGAATCGACGTTCTCCCCGTCGCCTCCCGTACCCTCGGACCCATGTCGCTCTACGCCGCGTACGCCGGCAACCTCGACGCGCGGCTGATGACGCGCCGCGCACCGCATTCCCCGCTGCGCGGCACGGGCTGGCTCAACGGCTGGCGGCTGACCTTCGGCGGGGAGCAGATGGGCTGGGAAGGCGCGCTCGCCACGGTGGTGGAGGCGCCCCGTTCTCAGGTCTTCGTGGCGCTGTACGACCTGGCACCGATGGACGAGGACTCCATGGACCGGTGGGAGGGTGTCGGCCTCGACATCTACCGCCGGATGCGGGTGCGGGTGCACACCCTGGACGGCGAGGAGCCGGCCTGGATGTATGTGCTGAACGGCTACGAGGGCGGGCTGCCGTCCGCCCGCTACCTGGGCGAGATCGCCGACGCGGCGGAGTCCGCGGGTGCGCCGCACGACTATGTGATGGAACTCCGCAAGCGCCCCTGCTGACCCGGCCGACCAGCGCTTTTGTGTGAAAGTACGAGCAAGCGTGTGCAGGCTCTGCACATGGGCATCTACGCGCGTAGGGAATCACCGGCTACCCTCATCCGCGTGAACGCATCAGTTATTCCGGACAACATCCAGGGCGACCCGTACGCCGCCGCCTCCGACGCCGCCGCCCGCCTGCGCGAGCTGACCGGTGCCGAGACCCACGACGTCGCGCTCGTGATGGGTTCCGGCTGGGCACCCGCGGGCGATGCGCTCGGCGCTCCGGAGGCCGAGTTCCCGGTGACCGAGCTGCCCGGTTTCCCGGCGCCCGCAGTGCAGGGGCACGGCGGGACGATCCGCTCGTACCGGATCGGCGAGAAGCGTGTCCTGGTCTTCCTCGGCCGCACGCACTTCTACGAGGGCCGGGGCGTCGCCGCCGTCGCGCACGGGGTCCGCACCGCCGTCGCGGGAGGGTGCGGGACCGTTGTCCTGACGAACGGCTGCGGCGGTCTGCGCGAGGGCATGCGCCCCGGTCAGCCGGTGCTGATCAGCGACCACATCAACCTGACGGCGGCCTCCCCCATCGTCGGCGCCAACTTCGTCGACCTGACCGACCTGTACTCGCCGCGGCTGCGCGCGCTGTGCAAGGAGGTCGACGAGACCCTCGAAGAGGGTGTGTACGTACAGTTCCCCGGCCCGCACTACGAGACCCCGGCCGAGATCAACATGGTCCGCGTCATGGGCGGCGACCTGGTCGGCATGTCCACCGTGCTGGAGGCCATCGCCGCGCGCGAGGCCGGCGCCGAGGTGCTGGGCATCTCGCTGGTCACCAACCTCGCGGCGGGGCTGAGCGGGGAGCCGCTCAACCACGAAGAGGTGCTGCAGGCGGGGCGGGACTCCGCCACGCGCATGGGCGCGCTGCTGGCCCGGGTCCTCGAACGCATCTGACCCGGCCGCGGCTGACCCGGCCGCGGCCGGTTCGCGCACCTACCCACGAAGCACCCGCAGGAAGGCGGACACCGTGCAGCAGGACCTCATCGCGCAGGCCAGGACGTGGCTCGCGGAGGACCCCGATCCCGAGACCCGCGACGAGCTGGCCGGGCTCATCGAATCCGAGGATCTCGACGAGCTCGCCGCACGGTTCGCGGGCACGCTGCAGTTCGGCACCGCCGGGCTCCGCGGTGAGCTGGGGGCCGGGCCGATGCGGATGAACCGCTCCGTCGTCATCCGCGCGGCGGCCGGGCTCGCCGCCTATCTCAAGGCGCAGGGGCAGGGCGGCGGGCTCGTCGTCATCGGGTACGACGCCCGGTACAAGTCCGCCGACTTCGCCCGCGACACCGCGGCCGTGATGACCGGCGCGGGCCTGCGGGCGGCGGTGCTCCCCCGCCCGCTCCCCACCCCCGTGCTGGCGTACGCCATAAGGCACCTGGGTGCCGTCGCGGGCGTCGAGGTGACCGCCAGCCACAATCCGCCGCGCGACAACGGCTACAAGGTCTATCTCGGCGACGGCTCGCAGATCGTCCCCCCGGCTGACGCCGAGATCGCCGCCGCGATCGCCACGGTCGGCCCGCTCGACGGCGTGGCCCGCCCCGACGACGGCTGGGACACCCTGGGCGACGAGGTGCTGGCGGCCTATCTGGCCCGTACGGACGCCGTGCTCGCCGCCGGATCGCCGCGTACCGCCCGGGTCGTGTACACCGCGATGCACGGTGTCGGTACGTCCGTGCTGACGGCCGCCTTCGACCGTGCCGGATTCCCCGCGCCGGTGCTCGTCGCCGAGCAGGCCGAGCCCGACCCGGCGTTCCCCACCGTCGCCTTCCCCAATCCGGAGGAGCCCGGCGCGATGGACCTCGCCTTCGCGACCGCGCGCCGCACCGACCCCGACATCGTCATCGCCAACGACCCGGACGCCGACCGCTGCGCCGTCGCCGTCCCGGACCCCGCGACCGACGGCGGCTGGCGGATGCTGCGCGGCGACGAGGTGGGGGCGCTGCTCGCCGCGCATCTGGTGGATCGGGGCGCGACCGGCGTCTTCGCCGAGTCGATCGTGTCGTCCTCACTGCTCGGCCGGATCGCCGAGAAGGCCGGCAACGGCTATGAGGAGACGCTGACCGGCTTCAAGTGGATCGCCCGCGTCGACGGACTGCGGTACGGGTACGAGGAGGCGCTCGGCTACTGCGTCGACCCCGACGGCGTACGCGACAAGGACGGCATCACGGCCGCCCTGCTCGTCGCCGAACTCGCCTCCATGCTCAAGGAGCAGGGGCGTACGCTGCTCGATCTCCTCGACGACCTCGCGGTCGCCCACGGGCTGCACGCCACCGACCAGCTGTCGGTGCGGGTGAAGGACCTGTCGGTCATCTCCGACGCCATGGCGCGGCTGCGCGAGCAGCCCCCGACCGCGCTCGCGGGCCTCGCCGTCACCTCGGCGGAGGACCTGGCGCGGGGCACGGATCGGCTGCCGCCCACCGACGGGCTCCGCTACCACCTGCAGGGTGCCCGGGTGATCGTCCGCCCGAGCGGCACCGAGCCGAAGCTCAAGTGCTACCTGGAGGTCGTGGTGCCGGTCGGTTCGGCGGACGAGCTGCCGGCGGCCCGTGCGAAGGGTGCGGAGCTGCTCGACGGGATCAAGCGCGACCTGTCGGCCGCGGCCGGGATCTGACGCCGGTCCCGCTTCACGTACGCACCAGGTACGTGAAGCCGGTGTCCACCGCTCCCCGCGCCACGACGGGCAGCTCGCGGGCCGGCCGGTCCGGATCCCCGATCGCGGAGCCCGGCCCGCAGGCCGAGCGACCACGTCGGCTACTTGATGTCGAGCAGCTGCTCCAGCGGGTCGATCGCGAAGTAGACAAGGAAGAGCGCCGCGGTGCCCCAGAGCAGCCAGTGGACTTCGCGGGCCTTGCCCAGGCACGCCTTGATGACCACGTAGGCGAGGAAGCCGGCGCCGATGCCGTTGGTGATGGAGTAGGTGAACGGCATGACGGCGATGGTCAGGAAGGCGGGGATGGCGAGTTCGTAGCGGTCCCAGTCGATGTGCTTGACCTGGGTCATCATCAGGAACCCGACCGCGATGAGGGCGGGGGCCGCAGCCTGGAGGGGCACGATGGTGAGAATCGGGGTGAAGAAGAGGGCGAGGGCGAACAGGCCGCCGGTGATGATGTTCGCGAAGCCGGTGCGCGCGCCTTCGCCGACACCGGCGGCGGACTCGATGTACGTGGTGGCGGACGAGGCGGATGCCGCGCCGCCGGCGACGGCGGCTGCGCCGTCGATGAGCAGCACGCGGCCCAGACCGGGGACCTGGCCGCGCTCGTCGAGGAGTCCGGCTTCAGCGGTGACGCCGACGACAGTGCCCATCGTGTCGAAGAAGTCGGACAGGATGAGAGTGAAGACGAGCAGGACGACGGTCAGCACGCTGACCTGACCGAACGAGCCGAACAGATCGAAGTCGCCCAGGAGCCCGAAGTCGGGTGCGGCAACGGGCTTGTCGGGCAGCGAGGGCTCGGTCAGACCCCAGGACTTGACGTCGGCGATGCTGTTGATGACGACGGCGACGACGGTCATCACGACGATGCTGATGAGGATGGCGCCCTGCACCCTGCGGGCCAGGAGGACGATCGTCATCAGCACGCCGAGACAGAAGACGAGCATGGGCCAGCCGGTCAGGGTGCCCGTGCCGATCTGAACGGGCACGGTGGTGTTCGCGGCGTCCGGGATGCGGGTGACGAACCCGGCGTCCACGAAGCCGATGAAGGCGATGAACAGGCCGATGCCGACACTGATGGCTTGCTTGAGGGCTTGCGGAATGGCGTGCATGACGGCCTCGCGCAGGCCGGTCAGCACCAGTACGCAGATCAGCAGGCCTTCGAGCACGATGAGGCCCATCGCGTCGTCCCAGCTCATCAATGGGGCGACCTGGAAGGCGGTGACGGCGTTGAGACCCAGGCCCGCGGCCAGGGCGAGCGGCAGGTTGCCTCCCACACCCATGATCACGGTCATCACGGCGGCCACCAGGGCGGTGGCGGTGGCCAGTTGACCGGCGTCCAGCTGGTGGCCGAATTTGTCCTCGGTGCTGCTGAGGATGATCGGGTTGAGTACGAGGATGTACGCCATCGTGAAAAAGGTGGCGAACCCGCCACGTATCTCACGGCCGTACGTCGAACCGCGTTCGCCTATGCGAAAGAACCGGTTGAGCGGGCCACCGGGCCTGATTGTCGGTGCTCCGGCCGGGCCTGTCGTGCTGGTGTGCATGACTGCGTCTCCTGGACCTGCAAGTGCGGGGGAAGGACCTGGCAATGGCGCCGGAAGCATGTATCAGCCGGTTGTACGAACACACATACGGCGTCTTGCGAGCGGATCCTACGCGGCAGGGACGCAATCTCAATCGCTTTGCGGTATCCATTGGTTGACTATCCGGTACCGCCCCTGTCGGTTCCTCCAAAATCACAGGCGACCTATCCAGTCAAACCAGGATGCGGGCGACAGCAGCCATGGAGTTCATCCCGAGTAACTCCATACTCTCGGCCCGTGCATCCACCGCTCCCTTTCAACGCGCGCGCCGCCCGCATGCTGCGCGAGAAACTCGGGATGACCCCCGGCCACGTCGCTTACGGCATGCGCGCCTCCTACGGCACGACCCACATCACCCCCGACCACATCACCGCGTGGGAACGCGGCACCGCACTGCCCACCGCCAGTGAACTCACCGCCCTGGCCGGTGCCCTGTGGTGCGACCCCCGCGAACTCATGGGCGCTCCCCACACCCTGCGCGAACACCGTCTCGCCCGCGGACTGGCCACCGAGGACGTCGCCCGCGCCACCGGCCTCGACCTCGACGCCTACCACCACATGGAAGAAACCGGCCAATGGACCGGCGACAAACGGCAGTCCGCCAAACTCGGCACCCTCCTCAACCTCCCCCCACGCGACTTCATCGCCGTCACCGGCCTCGAGGGCGAACTCGCCCGTCTCCTCACAGAAGCCGTCTCCACCCGCTGGCAGGCCCACATCCGCGCCATCGCCGGCCTCGTCTCCACGGATCGCCGCAGCCTGCAGGCCCCCCTGCGCGACATGCACCACGAGTACCAAACCCTCATGGCCGCCACCCTCAGCCGAGCCGGCGGCACCACCGCCTCCGGCGAAAACGGGCGACGCTACATCGACGACATCGTCAACCACTTCTGGGCCCGGCTCCCGGCGCACTGAACCGGGCCATGTCCGCACGGCCCGCACATGGGGACGTGAGCAGGCGGACAGCCGTGCCTGATCACGGGCCACGGGAGGCAGAGATGGCCGAGGCGAGCGCCACCGGGCAGCAGCCGGTGAAGCGGCGGCAGGGGGCGGCGCGCAGGCGGATTCGCGATGCCGCGGCGCGATGGATCGGGTTCGATCGAGCGGCGCGATGATCGCGATGCTTTCGAGGCCCTACGACAGTCGCCGATGCCGATCGCCGTACGCGCGTGCTCCGAATCCGGTCCGCCTCAGCCGATCGCGAGCAGCACCACCAGCAGCACCACGCCCACCACCGCCGGTGCGATCACCTCGTACGCCCAGCGCACCGACACGGACGACTCGGCGGTCTCCGCGGAGGCAGGCGCGCCCGCCTTCGCCCGCTCCACCAGTTCACGCAGGTCCGCCATGGTCCGGTCGGCCACTGCCATCCGGGCCTTGGTGTCGCGGACATCGGCGTGCACGGAGGTGCGGTCGTAGGGGTCGTCCAGCGACCGCCGGGACTGCTGCCGGGCCGCCTTCTTCCGCTGCCGCAGCGATACCGGTACCGCCCACATCTGGTACTTGGCGCCGCCCTCGGTGAACAGCTCACTCGAATACCCGGCCCGCAGGTCCGCGACTTCGGTCCACGGCATGGTGATCGTCCGGAACGGGTTGCGGATCCGGATGCGCTGCTCGTTGGCGAGCACGACGGGCCGCAGCGTGAACGCGACGACCAGCGGCACCGCGGTCAGCATCCCCGCCAGCGCCAGCCAGGGCACGTTGCCGTCCCCCCGGATCAGGGCGTCCCCGCCGATCCAGCAGATGAGCAGAAGCAGCAGGACACCCCCGACGATCCCGGCGGGCGAGCGGAAGGTCCGGTCGGCGTAGACCGGCTCGGCGGGTGGTGTGGGGCTCGTCATGGGCCCGATTCTGCCTGACCGGCGCAAGGAACTGCCCGGCGGATCAAAGTCGGACAGGGCGTGGCGTCGGGTGCGGTGCATCGCAAGGCGCCGGATCGTCCTGATAGCGGAGCTATTCGGGCGGTCCGGCAGCGCCGCGAGGTGCCGTGCCAGGCGTCGCGACCCCGGCCATGATCCGCCGGGCAGTTCCCAGGGACGCCGGGGCGGCCGCCCCGGGACCGCGCCCCGCGCGGAGAGGTGGTACCCCTGTACAGGCCGCTACGCGCGTAGATATGCTCCTCTGGTGACCATGCCCACCACAGCTCCTGCATTCTCCGACGCGACCGCGTCCGACAGTGCGCTGCGCCGCTTCCTGCACGGGCTGCCCGGCGTCGACGCCGTCGGCCTCGAAGCGCGCGCCGCGTCCCTCGGAACCCGTTCGATCAAGACGACGGCCAAGGCGTACGCCATCGACCTGGCCATCTCGATGATCGACCTGACGACGCTGGAAGGCGCGGACACCCCGGGCAAGGTCCGGGCCCTCGCCGCCAAGGCCGTCAATCCCGACCCGACCGACCGCACGACCCCGCGCACCGCGGCGGTCTGTGTCTACCCCGACATGGCGGCGACCGCCGTCGCCGCGCTGTCCGGTTCCGGTGTGAAGGTGGCGTCCGTGGCGACGGCCTTCCCCGCCGGCCGCGCCGCGCTCGACGTCAAGCTCGCGGATGTCCGCGACGCCGTGGCCGCCGGGGCCGACGAGATCGACATGGTGATCGACCGGGGAGCCTTCCTCTCCGGCCGCTACCTGAAGGTGTACGAGGAGATCCTCGCCGTGAAGGCGGAGTGCGCGCGGGCCGACGGCACCGACGCACGCCTGAAGGTGATCTTCGAGACGGGCGAGCTGTCCACGTACGACAACATCCGCCGCGCCTCCTGGCTCGGCATGCTGGCGGGTGCCGACTTCATCAAGACGTCGACCGGCAAGGTGGGCACCAACGCCACGCCCGCGAACACCCTGCTGATGCTGGAGGCCGTGCGTGACTTCCGCGCGCAGACCGGCGTACAGATCGGCGTGAAGCCGGCCGGCGGCATCCGCACGTCCAAGGACGCGATCAAGTTCCTGGTGCTGGTGAACGAGACCGCGGGCCAGGACTGGCTGGACAACCACTGGTTCCGGTTCGGCGCCTCCAGCCTCCTGAACGACCTGCTGATGCAGCGCCAGAAGCTCAGCACCGGCCGTTACTCCGGCCCCGATTACGTGACGGTGGACTGATCCCCATGGCATCTGCATTCGAGTACGCCCCCGCCCCCGAGTCGCGCTCGGTCGTCGACATCGCGCCCTCGTACGGGCTGTTCATCGACGGCGAGTTCGCCGAGGCGGCCGACGGCAAGGTCTTCAAGACCGTCTCGCCGAGCAGCGAAGAGGTGCTCTCCGAGGTCGCGCAGGCCGGTGCGGCCGACGTCGACCGGGCCGTGAAGGCGGCCCGCAAGGCGTTCGAGAAGTGGTCGGCGCTGCCCGGCTCCGAGCGCGCCAAGTACCTCTTCCGGATCGCCCGGATCATCCAGGAGCGCAGCCGGGAGCTCGCCGTCCTGGAAACCCTCGACAACGGCAAGCCGATCAAGGAGACCCGCGACGCGGACCTCCCCCTGGTCGCGGCGCACTTCTTCTACTACGCGGGCTGGGCCGACAAGCTGGACCACGCGGGCTACGGCGCGAACCCGCGCCCGCTCGGCGTCGCCGGCCAGATCATCCCGTGGAACTTCCCGCTGCTGATGCTGGCCTGGAAGATCGCCCCGGCACTCGCCACCGGCAACACGGTGGTCCTCAAGCCCGCCGAGACGACCCCGCTCTCCGCGCTGTTCTTCGCGGACATCTGCCGTCAGGCGGGCCTGCCCAAGGGTGTCGTGAACATCCTCACCGGGTACGGGGACGCGGGCGCCGCCCTCGTCGAGCACGAGGACGTCAACAAGGTCGCCTTCACCGGCTCGACCGCGGTCGGCAAGGCCATCGCCCGCCAGATCGCCGGTACGGACAAGCGGGTCACCCTCGAACTGGGCGGCAAGGGCGCCAACATCGTCTTCGACGACGCCCCGATCGACCAGGCCGTCGAGGGCATCGTCACCGGCATCTTCTTCAACCAGGGCCAGGTCTGCTGCGCGGGCTCGCGGCTCCTCGTGCAGGAGTCGGTCCAGGACGAGGTGCTGGACGCGCTGAAGCGCCGGCTGTCCACACTCCGGCTCGGCGACCCGCTGGACAAGAACACCGACATCGGCGCGATCAACTCCGCGGAGCAGCTCGCCCGGATCACCGCACTCGCCGAGACGGGCGAGGCGGAGGGCGCCGAGCGCTGGTCCGCCCCCTGCGAACTCCCCTCCGCCGGTTACTGGTTCGCCCCGACGCTGTTCACCAACGTCACTCAGGCGCACACCATCGCGCGCGACGAGATCTTCGGCCCGGTGCTGTCGGTGCTGTCGTTCCGCACGCCCGACGAGGCGGTCGCCAAGGCCAACAACAGCCAGTACGGCCTCTCGGCCGGCATCTGGACGGAGAAGGGCTCCCGCATCCTCGCGGTGGCGAACAAGCTCCGGGCGGGCGTCGTCTGGGCCAACACGTTCAACAAGTTCGACCCGACCTCGCCCTTCGGCGGCTACAAGGAGTCGGGCTTCGGCCGCGAAGGCGGCCGTCACGGCCTGGAGGCGTACCTCGATGTCCGATAACCGTCTGAGCGTCTTCAAGACCTACAAGCTGTACGTCGGGGGCAAGTTCCCCCGCTCCGAGAGCGGCCGGGTGTACGAGGTGACGGACTCGAAGGGCAAGTGGCTGGCGAACGCGCCCCGGTCCTCCCGCAAGGACGCGCGCGACGCGGTCGTGGCCGCCCGCAAGGCGTTCGGCGGCTGGTCGGGCGCGACGGCGTACAACCGCGGCCAGATCCTCTACCGCGTCGCGGAGATGCTGGAGGGCCGCAAGGACCAGTTCGTACGGGAAGTGGCGGACGCGGAGGGCCTGTCGAAGTCCAAGGCGGCGGCCGTCGTGGACGCGGCGATCGACCGCTGGGTCTGGTACGCGGGCTGGACCGACAAGATCGGCCAGGTCGTGGGCGGGGCGAACCCGGTCGCGGGCCCGTTCTTCAACCTGTCCACCCCCGAACCGACCGGTGTGGTCGCGGTCCTGGCACCCCAGGAGTCGTCGTTCCTGGGCCTGGTCTCGGTGATCGCGCCGGTGATCGCGACCGGCAACACGGCCGTCGTCATCGCCTCCGCGGACTCGCCGCTGCCCGCGCTCTCGCTGGGCGAGGTGCTGGCCACCTCCGACCTGCCGGGCGGAGTGGTGAACATCCTGTCCGGGAGGACGGCGGAGATCGCGGCGCCGCTCGCGTCCCACCAGGACGTGAACGCCATCGACCTCACGGGCGCCGACGCCGCACTGGCGAAGGAGCTGGAGGTCGCGGCGGCGGACAACCTGAAGCGGGTGCTCCGCCCACCCGTCTCCCGCCACCACCCCGAGAAGGAAGCGCAGAGCGCTGCGCCTTCCTCCGCTGTGGACGGCGGCGCTACGGACTGGACGGCCGATCCGGGCACCCACCGCCTGACGGCCTTCCTGGAGACCAAGACGGTCTGGCACCCGACGGGCGCCCTGGGCGTCTCGGGCTCCTCGTACTGACCGGCTCCCCGCACGGCAACGGCCTGTTCTTCCGGCACCCCGGAGGAACAGGCCGTTCCGGCTGCTCAGCCGCCGTGCAGCGCCTGCGCCACCGGCCCGACCGGCGGCAGGTCCTTCAACGCACCACCACTGGTCAGCGGGTCGGTGACAGCGGCCGTGGACAGCGGCTTGAAGTCGGCGAGCTGCGTGCCCACCGCGTTGTCCAGCGGATCCGTGCCGGTGCCGGCCAGCGGGTCGAGCCGCAGATGCGTCACCGGTGCGATGCCGTTCCTGAGCGAGTGGCCGAGCGCCCCGGTCACCGCGCCGCCGGCGGCCTCTCCGGCCGCGCCGAGGCCGGTGTCGGCGCCCACGGCCGGCACGTGGGGCAGCGGCGCCGCCTGGGCCGCTGCACCCCCCGCACCAAGCGCGGCACCCACCGCGGTGACGGTCAGGCCTGCCCTCAGCAGGGCGCGGCGACGGGACTTGGAAAGTGCATGACGTGCCATCGAATTCCCACCTGATCAAGACGATCGAGTAATCATCTGAGTGCGTAGAGTAGTTGAGGTGTGATGCTCGATACCAACAAGGGCACCGGGGGATCCCCTGCGCGGGTCAATGCCTCACACTCGTATCCTGTGAATGCCCAACCGATCCCGACCCGTGTCGTACTGCTCGCGGGCCCTTCCGGCTCCGGCAAGTCCTCCCTCGCCGCCCGCACCGACCTGCCGGTGCTGCGCCTGGACGACTTCTACAAGGAGGGCGACGACCCCACGCTGCCGCTCGTTCCCGGCAGTACGGACATCGACTGGGACTCCGCACAGTCCTGGGACGCCGACGCCGCGGTCGCCGCGATCACGGAGCTGTGCCGCACGGGGCGCACCCACGTCCCGGTCTACGACATCGGCACCAGCTCCCGGGTCGACCGGGAGGCCCTCCACATCGAGCGCACGCCGCTGTTCGTGGCCGAGGGGATCTTCGCGGCGGACATAGTCGAGCGGTGCCAGGAGCTGGGCGTACTGGCGGACGCGCTGTGCCTGCGCGGCCGTCCGACGACGACGTTCCGCCGCCGGCTGCTGCGGGATCTGCGCGAGGGCCGCAAGTCGGTGCCGTTCCTGCTGCGGCGCGGGTGGCGGCTGATGCGGGCGGAGCGGCGGATCGTGGCGCGGCAGACGGCGCTGGGCGCCCATCCGTGCGGCAAGGAAGAGGCGCTGGGCCGGCTGGCCGCGGCTGCGGCCGGGCGGTGCCGACGGGCGCCCGTGACGCGGGAGACTGCGTAGCGGGCCTCCCGCGACCGGCAGCTCCTCGGACACGCGAACGGGGCCGGACAGGCCCCCCCGGCCCATCCGACCCCGCAGCTTTCCCCGTACTCCGCCGCCTCCCCCGAAGCAGCGCCCCGTTCTCCCCCGTGTCCCCCTCGCCTCAGGCCACCAGCTCGCCGAAGGACTCCTCCTCGTCACGGCCGAAGCTGAGGACCTCGTCCTCGCGCAGCCGGCGGAGCGACCGCCAGATGCTGGACTTCACCGTGCCGACACTGATGTCGAGGATGGCCGCGATCTCCGGATCCGTGCGGCCCTCGTAGTAACGCAGGACCAGCATCGTGCGCTGGAGTTCCGGCAGCCGCGCCAGCGCCTGCCAGAGCACGGCGCGCAGTTCCGTGCCGCGCATCGCGTCCGTGTCGCCCGCCGTCTCCGGCAGCTCCTCGGTCGGGTACTCGTTGAGCTTGCGCCTGCGCCAGGCGCTGATGTGCAGGTTCGTCATGGTGCGGCGCAGATAGCCGCCGACCGCCGCCTTGTCGCTGATCCGGTCCCACGCCCGGTACGTCGAGAAGAGGGCGCTCTGCAGCAGATCCTCGGCCTCGAACCGGTCGCCGGTCAGGTGGTAGGCGGTTGCGTACAGGGAGGCGCGGCGCTCCCGGACGTAGGCCGTGAACGCCGCTTCGGCGTCCTCGCCCTGCGCCGGGGCCTTCCGCTCCCCCGTGCCCTCCCCGTACGCGTTGCCCCCGTTGTTCCCCCCGTTGCCCCCCACAGGCGCGTCAACCACCGTCATGTACGACGTGTGCTGACGCCCGACGCCACGAACGCACCCCCGCCCTCCCCCGAGGTCTCGGCTGCGCTCGACCAGGGAGGTGCCCCCTCCGACGCCGGACTTCTCGACACTCCGACCGACATCGTGGAGACGCGTGACAACTGCGCTTGCGGTGATGCTGTGAGTTGCGTTCATCTCGCGCCCCCCATCGGTGGAGTCCGTCCGTTCCTTGTGCCAAAGAGCTTGCCGGGGCAGTTTCATGACGCTGTCCGCCGACTGTCACAGGCCTGTCACAGGGCCTGCCGAACGTGCGTCGGAGGCGCCCCGGATGTATGAGTCGGCCCCAACTGTCGAACTGGGGCTCCACCATGGGTCAGAATGACCAGCGTGCCTTTCCTGTTGCTGATCGAGGACGACGACGCCATCCGCACGGCCCTCGAACTCTCGCTGTCACGCCAGGGCCACCGTGTGGCCACTGCGGCGACAGGAGAGGACGGCCTGAAACTGCTGCGTGAGCAGCGGCCGGATCTGATCGTGCTGGATGTGATGCTGCCCGGTATCGACGGCTTCGAGGTGTGCCGGCGTATCCGGCGCACCGACCAGCTGCCGATCATTCTGCTGACCGCACGCAGCGACGACATCGACGTCGTCGTCGGGCTGGAGTCCGGCGCCGACGACTATGTGGTGAAACCTGTGCAGGGCCGGGTGCTCGACGCCCGGATCCGCGCGGTGCTGCGCCGCGGCGAACGCGAATCCACCGACTCCGCGTCCTTCGGGAACGTGGTGATCGACCGATCCGCGATGACCGTGACGAAGGACGGGGAGGATCTGCAGCTCACGCCGACCGAACTGCGCCTCCTGCTGGAGCTGAGCCGCCGGCCGGGCCAGGCCCTGTCGCGGCAGCAGTTGCTGCGGCTGGTCTGGGAGCACGACTACCTCGGTGACTCCCGGCTGGTGGACGCGTGTGTGCAGCGGCTGCGGGCCAAGGTGGAGGACGTGCCGTCCTCGCCGACCCTGATCCGTACCGTCCGGGGTGTGGGCTACCGGCTGGACTCGCCTCAGTGAGCGACGCCGTCAAACGGAGCCTGCTCACCGGGCTTCGCTGGACCAGTCTGCGGCTGCGGCTCGTCGTGGTGTTCGCGCTGGTGGCGCTGACCGCCGCGGTGTCCGCGTCGGGGATCGCGTACTGGCTGAACCGCGAGGCCGTGCTGACGCGCACCCAGGACTCCGCGCTCGGGGACTTCCGCCAGGAGATGCAGAGCCGGGCGGCCTCGCTGCCACTCCACCCCACCAGGGACGATCTGCAGAACGCGGCCGTGCAGATGGCGAGCAGCTCGCCCGGCTACAGCGTGCTGCTGGTCGACGAGCGCGACACCGGCAAGCCGATCGTCGGCAACTCCGACCTGGACACCTTCACGCTCGACAACGTGCCGCTGTCGCTGCAGAAGGCGGTCAACAAGAAGCAGCCGGTGGAGGCGGGCAACAAGTACGAGTACCACCTGTTCTGGCAGCGGACCAGCATCCGCGGCACGCCGTACCTGGTGGGCGGTACGAAGATCATCGGTGGTGGCCCGACCGGCTACATGCTCAAGTCGCTCGACCAGGAACGGCAGGACCTCAACTCCCTCGCCTGGTCCCTGGGCATCGCCACCGGGCTCGCACTGATCGGCTCGGCACTGCTCGCGCAGGCCGCGGCGACGACCGTGCTGCGGCCCGTGCAACGGCTCGGCGACGCCGCCCGCAAGCTCGGCGAGGGCAAGCTCGACACCCGGCTCGTGGTGTCCGGCACGGATGAACTGGCCGATCTCTCCCGTACGTTCAACCGGACCGCGAGTTCGCTGGAGAAGCGGGTCGCGGACATGAGCGCGCGGGACGAGGCGAGCCGGCGGTTCGTCGCCGACATGTCGCACGAGCTGCGCACCCCGCTCACCGCGCTGACCGCCGTCACCGAGGTGCTGGAGGACGAGGCGGACAGCCTCGACCCGATGATCGCGCCCGCGGTGCGTCTGGTGGTGAGCGAGACCCGGCGCCTCAACGACCTGGTAGAAAACCTGATGGAGGTCACCCGCTTCGACGCGGGTACGGCCCGGCTGGTCCTCGACACCGTCGACGTCGCCGACCAGGTCACCGCCTGCATCGACGCCCGTGCCTGGCTGGACGCGGTGGATCTGGACGCCGAGCGCGGCATGATGGTCCGCCTCGACCCGCGCCGGCTCGATGTGATCCTGGCGAATCTGATCGGCAACGCGCTCAAGCACGGCGGTTCGCCGGTACGGGTCGCGGTGCGCACCGAGGGCGACCAACTCGTCATCGAGGTCCGCGACCACGGCCCCGGGATCCCCGAGGACGTGCTGCCGCATGTCTTCGACCGGTTCTACAAGGCCAGCGCCTCGCGGCCGCGTTCCGAGGGCAGCGGTCTCGGTCTTTCGATCGCCATGGAGAACGCGCACATCCACGGCGGTGACATCACGGCCTCGAACTCGCCGGACGGCGACGGCGCGGTGTTCGTGCTGCGGCTGCCGCGCGACGCAGAGACGCTCACCCGTTCCGCCGGTGGGCACGACGCCGGGGACCAGGACGAGGAGGGCGAGGCGACGTGATGGGCAGCGTGATGGGCAGCGGCAACCGCCGGGCGTACCGTTCGGCCGTGGCACTGGCCGGGGTTGTGGCCGGGGCCTTGCTGGCCGCGGGCTGCGGGATCAGGTCCACCTCGGTGCCGGTGGACGCCGGGGCCGCGCCGTCCCAGGTGCCGTGCACGATGTCCGCGGAGAACGTCACGACGCAGGCCCTCAAGGGCATCCCCGTACAGATCTATCTGGTCTGCTCCGCGCAGCTGGTCACGGTGGACCGTACGGTGCAGGTCGACGAGAACGCTTCGGACCGGGTCCGGGTGGCGCAGGCGCTCCTGGACGAACTGCGGCAGAAGCCGCCCGCCGAGGAACGGCAGGCCGGGTACTCCACGACCGTCCCGCAGAACCTGCGGGTCGACGCGGCCCGCCCCGGCGACCGGGCGGGCACACTGCGGCTCAGCGAGCAGCCGGAGGACCTGCGGTCCGAGGCACTGGCGCAGATCGTGTGCACGTACGCGGAGAGCGACACGCTCGCCCCGGAGGACACGGTGGTACTGGGCGGGCCCGGCGACTACGCGCCGCGCGGATATCTGTGCACCTCGGAGATGAAGGCGCGGCCCAAGGCGGTACCGACGCTGGGCGTGGGCACAGGCACGGGGGCCTGAGCGGCGGGTGCCGGGGCCCCTGCACCCGGCTCTCCGGCCTCGAGCACCAGAGGGGCGTCCGGACAGGCCGGATTCCGGGTCGACGGAACCGATCCTGCCGTTCGCCGCGTCTTGGGGGGCGTGCGTCAAGGTTCGGACGGTCAAGCCGTCATCCGCTTCCGCGCGGCCGGGGTATCTCTCCTCCTCGCGCATCTGCTGCTCGTCGGGTGGCTGACGCTGCGCCCCCTCGACGTGCCGTGGACGACCGCCTCGAATCTTCATCCGCTCGACGGCATCAGAGCCGACCTGTCCCTCGGCCCGGTCGAGGCCGCCCGGCGGATCGGTGAGGGGCTGCTGCTGCTCGCCCCGCTCGGCGTGTTGCTGCCGATGGCCGGGGGCCGGCTCACCGTCTCCCCGTGGGCCTCGCTGGCCCGCACCGTCGCGGCGGGGGCGCTGATCTCGACGACCATCGAACTGGCCCAGACCGGAGTGCCCGGACAGATCGTCGACGTCGACTCGCTGCTGCTGAACACCACCGGCGTGGCCCTCGCCCACCTGCTCGTCGTACCCATGTGCCGGGCGCGGCTGCGCCGCAGGAAGCAGGAGCGGGTCAGGGTGGTGCCCCACCCCAGGGACGAGGCGGGCCAGGGTGCGACCCCGACGATTCCCAGGGTCGGGATCGCACCGTAGAGCGACGCTTTGCCCCCCTTCGCCGGGCCACCATGGAGACATCGGGAGCACGACGGAGCTGCTCCCTCAGCAACGGTTCGCGAAGGAGCCCACCATGGCCGCACTTGCCCGCCCCCGTGACGGACGCATGATCGGCGGAGTGTGCGCAGCGCTGGCACGGCGCTTCGGCACCTCCGCGGGAACCATGCGCGTGATCTTCCTGGTCTCCTGCCTGCTGCCGGGTCCGCAGTTCCTGCTCTACCTGGCGCTGTGGCTGCTGTTCCCGTCCGAGAAGACGTCGTCGGCCACCGCCGCCTGGTGACCCTCGTACACAAACGCCTGTGGGGCGGACACCCGATCCGGGTGTCCGCCCCACAGGCGTTTACGAGAATCAGCCGCCGAGCGGGAGACCGTTGGTCGACAGGCCGCTGGTCTTCAGGCCGCCCGCGGGCATGCCGCCGAGCAGGCCCTTGACCGGGGTGGTGGCCTCGCCGACGAGCTTCTGCTGGTCGGTGCCGAGCAGCTTGGTGGCCGTCTCCTGCACCGGCAGACTCTGGGTCGCCGTTCCCAGCGCCGCGCTCGCGACCGGCAGAGCGGTGGTCGCGGCATCGGTCGGCAGCACTGCGGCGGAGGCGGTACCCGCAGCGGCGGCGGCGAAAGCGGCACCGAGAGCGGTGACGCCGAGAGTCCTGACAGCGGACTGCTTCATGTGAAATTCATCCTTGGGGATAGGGATGTGGGGGGATCCGAAACGTAGCCATCCCACCGCCCTTCCCGCAAACATGCCGACACGCCGAGAACGGCCGGGAATTCGACGCCCCGGCCGTTCTCCGCAAAGGGTCCGATCAGCCTGCGGAAGCGGAAGAAACGCTGGTCGCAGTGGTCTGCTCGAAGAGCCACTCGGACTTCAGCTCGGCATATCCGGGCTTGATCACATCGTTGATCATCGCCAGACGTTCATCAAAAGGAATGAATGCCGACTTCATCGCATTGACGGTGAACCACTGCATGTCGTCGAGCGTGTATCCGAAAGTCTCGGTCAGCTTCTCGAATTCGAGGCTCATGCTCGTACCGCTCATCAGCCGGTTGTCCGTGTTCACGGTGGCCCGGAAGTGCAGCTTCCGCAGCAGCCCGATGGGGTGCTCGGCGTACGAGGCGGCGGCGCCGGTCTGGAGGTTGGAGGTCGGGCACAGCTCCAGCGGGATGCGCTTGTCCCGTACGTAGGAGGCGAGGCGGCCGAGCTTCACACCACCGTCCTCGTCGACCTCGATGTCGTCGATGATGCGGACCCCGTGACCGAGCCGGTCCGCACCGCACCACTGGAGCGCCTGCCAGATCGACGGCAGGCCGAAGGCCTCGCCCGCGTGGATGGTGAAGTGGTTGTTCTCCCGCTTGAGGTACTCGAAGGCGTCGAGGTGCCGGGTGGGCGGGAAGCCCGCCTCCGCGCCCGCGATGTCGAAGCCGGCCACGCCCTGGTCGCGGTAGCGGTTGGCCAGCTCGGCGATCTCCAGGGAACGCGCGGCGTGCCGCATCGCGGTGAGGAGGGCGCCCACCCGGATGCGGTTCCCGTCCCGGCGGGCCCGCTGCTCGCCCTCACGGAAGCCCTCGTTGACCGCCTCGACGACCTCTTCGAGGGTCAGTCCGGCCTCCAGGTGCTGCTCGGGGGCGTACCGCACCTCGGCGTAGACGACACCGTCCGCGGCCAGGTCCTCGGCACACTCGGCGGCCACCCGGACCAGCGCCTCGCGGGTCTGCATGACGGCGCAGGTGTGGGCGAACGTCTCAAGGTAGCGCTCCAGCGACCCGGAGTCGGCCGCCTCGCGGAACCAGATGCCGAGCTTGTCGGGCTCGGTCTCGGGCAGTCCTTCGTATCCGCTCGCGCGGGCGAGGTCGACGATCGTTCCCGGGCGCAGGCCGCCGTCGAGATGGTCGTGGAGAAGCACCTTGGGGGCACGCCGGATCTGATCCTGGCCGGGCACATGAAGGGTCGGGCTCATCATTTGCGCACTCTAGCGCCTACGCGCGTAGATTGTCGCTTGTCGATGCGTAACAGTGACCGCGAATACGGGTGGAGTACACCTGTCTTTCTGACACTGTTCTGTCATGGCACAGCGCGCACTCCCCCTGCCTGCCGCAAGGCTGGGACGGGCCGTCAGGACGGCCGGAGCTCCAACCGCGGTCAGCGGCGTGGTTCTGCTGCTCCCGGACGGCGAGACCGACTCGCACCGCCGCCCCTCCCCTCTCTCGTACGCACTCCAGCTGCCGCTGGCCCGCGCCCTGGCCCGCGCCGGTGAGGAGGACGGGCTCGCCGCGCATGTCGTGCGCTACCGCTGTCGCGGCTGGAACGCGACAGCGGCAGACCTCGCGGCGGACGCCGAGTGGGCGGTGGACGAGGTCGTACGACGTTACGGCGACATCCCCGTCTGCCTGGCCGGCCACGGCATGGGCGGCCGGGCCGCGCTCCGGGCGGGCGGCCACGCGGCGGTCGACTCCGTTCTGGCGATGGCGCCTTGGCTGCCCGAGGCCGGGGCGGACGAGCCGGAGCCGGAGCCGGTGAAGCATCTGCTCGGCCGTCAGGTGCTGCTCGTACACGGCACCAACGATGCCCGCACCGACCCCGAACTCTCCTTCCGGCTGGCCGAGCGGGCCAAGAAGACCAACCGCGACACCTGCCGCTTCGAGGTCCACTCGGACGGCCACGGGCTGCGCCAGCACCGGGCCGAAGTGATAGCCCTGGCCGCGGACTTCGTGCGCGGCTCGCTGTTCGGCCGGGCCTACGCGCGCCCGGTCTCCGACGCACTGGCGGCGCCGCCGCCGCTGGGGCTGCGGATGCCGCTGGCCGCGGGGTTCGGGAAGTCGCTGCGGGGGTGAGGGGGCGGGGGCGTCCCAGAGGTGCGGCGCCGGGTCATCGGTCGCCTCCGAGGAACCTGTCGATGCGCTGGGCCCGCCGCCACTGCTGGAACCCGGGCAGGGCCGCGATGTCGGTGAGGTCTGCGAACCCGGGGTCGCGGGTGAGGACCTGGTCGGCCGCCCGGTAGGCGTCGTCGGTGCGGCCGAGGGCGAGCAGGATGCGGACCTGGGTGTCGCGGATGAAGTCGTGCGCCGGGCCCTCGGCCTCGGCCAGCGCCTGTTCCACGGCGGTCAGCGCGCGCTCCGGTTCACCGCCGTGCAGCAGGTGCCAGGCCAGGGCGTTGCCGGTACGGCGCCTGACCTCTTCCTGGAAGGCGCCCTCGTCGGTGAAGTGCCAGATCGTGTCGGGTATCAGGGACATGGCCTGTTCGGCGTACCGGACGAGTTCGGCGTCCAGGGCGGGGCGGTCGGTGTCCGTC
Source organism: Streptomyces sp. NBC_01591 (assembly GCF_035918155.1). NCBI lineage: Bacteria > Bacillati > Actinomycetota > Actinomycetes > Kitasatosporales > Streptomycetaceae > Streptomyces > Streptomyces sp. NBC_01591. The sequence goes on along the minus strand of NZ_CP109327.1, from coordinate 5,404,284 downwards.
GCCTTGTCGCTGAGGTCGCCGAGGATGTTGACCAGGGCGTAGTGGGCGTAGAGCTGGTCGTAGTCGGAGTAGCTCGATCCCGGGACGCAGAGCGCGATGGCTTCCTTGTACGCGGCGATCGCCTCCTTGGGCCCCTTTCCGGCGCCGTCCCCGACCAGGGCGTGCACGGCCTGCCAGTTCGGGTCGTGGACGACCTCCTTGACCGCGACTCCCTTCAGGTGGAGCCGGGTGCGGGGGAACGTCGCGCGCAGCCGGTCCAGCGTCGGCCGGCCGAGCTTCGTGCCCCGGAAGTTCGCGAACTCCAGGTGCCGCAGGGCGAAGAAGGGCTCGGGGAGGGTGGTGAGTTCATTGAATGCCAGGTCGAGGTGGCGGAGGTTCGGCGTACGGGCGAAGGCGTCGTCGGGCAGGGACCTGAACGCGGTGCGTGCCTTCTCCCCGTCGAAGGTCTCCTGGCCCCAGCGGTCGAGCTCCAGGTGTTCCAGGGTGGCGATGTCCCAGATGCCGGCGAGCAGGTCCCTGGAGGCCGGGGGCTGTTCCGTCCACGGGGTGCGGCCGCTGAGGCGCAGTACGCGCAGGCGGGGCAGCCGGGCCAGCTCGGGCAGTCGGGTCAGCCGGGCGGACGGGCAGGAGTTGAGGTTCAGCTCCTCCAGCCCGGTCAGGTCCAGCAGCGCGTCGGGGACGGACTCCAGCCAGGTGTTGGACAGGTCGAGGGTGCGCAGTCCCGTCAGGCGGGTGACAACCGTGGGGAACGCGACCAGGGTGTCGCAGTAGTAGCGCCCCTGGTTCAGACAGGACAGGTCCAGCTCGCGCAGTGAGCGCAGCCGGTCGATCCATTCGGGGAGCCGGCAGGCCAGATGTCCGGCGCGCAGGACCTCCAAGCGGCCGAGGCTGCCGAGGGACTCGGGAAGTTCCGTGAAGCGGTTGCCGGATATGTCCAGCACCCGGAGGTTCCGGAGTGCGCCGATGGATTCGGGCAGCCCGGTCAGTCCCGTTCCCGACACGTCGAGTTCTTCCAGGGCGGTGAGTTCGCCGATGCGTGCGCCGATGGCGCCGATCTCGCCGTTGTCCGCGAGCGACAGGACGCGCAGTCGGGGGAACGCAAGCAGTTGTTCCGGGAAGCTGTGGAGCTTCCGTCCGGAGAGGTCGAGTTCGGTGACCTCGTCGGCCCGGTCCAGCAGGGAGTCCAGCTCCTCCAGCGCGATGACGCGGCTCGGGCGCACCCCGGCGCGCAGCACTTGGTGTCCCTCGCCCATGGCCTCCTCGATCTTCCGTGAGTCGGCTTCACCGTGCTTGTTCAGCAGTTCGGGCAGCAGGATGCCGCTCAGTTCGCCGTTGGTGAAGTCGACCGGGTGGTTGGTGCGGCAGGGGTCGCCGACGAGGAGGGCCTGCGGTTGCTCGGCGAAGTCCAGGCAGAAGTACAACATGCCGATGATGAGCGACGCGCGGGTGCTGCCGCGCACCGTGAGGAGGCCGCCGTCGTCCCCGTACGAGCCGCAGATGCCGCCCGTCACCTCCAGGTTCCCGCGCACCAGCACGTTCGGGCAGCCGTACAGGAACACGTTCCGGGCCCGCAGACTGCCCGTCACGGCGAGGAAGTTGCCGCCGCTGTTGTCCCACCAGTCCAGGTTGCCGTCGACGGTGAGGTCACCGTCCACGATGGTGTTGTACGGAACCCAGTCCTCGCCCCCCTCCGGCCCCAGGTGCCCCGCGACATGCAGACCGCCCTCGTACAGCCGGATCTCCTGGTCGTCGGCGAACTCGGCGTACGGGTAACCGATGCCGTCCGAGATCCGGAAGCGTTCCTCCGCCTCCTCGGCGGTGATGACGCGGTACCCCAGGGGTGAGTGAATCATGGTGAGTTCGCGGCTTGTCGGAGCGGCCGCGCTCCGGGATTCCTGGCCGGTCATCCGTGTTTGCTCCCCTGCTGCTCTGCTCGGAGTGGTGTGGTGCGCCGGTTCGACGCGGCTGCACGCGGGTGACCCTAGGGGGAGGCACTGACAGCGGGAGGGCGGGTTCCGGGACGGGGGCGGCGGCTCAGTCGGGCAGCAGATGTCCCCGGCGCGACAGCAGGAAGCGTTTGAAGGCCGCCACCGGTGGGGTGTCCGGGTGGCCGTCCAGCCAGGCGACGCCGATCTCGCGGGCCGCCCTCGGGGCCGTGACGGTCAGCTCGACGACGCCGGGGCGGGCGACCGCGGGCGGCGGCAGCAGGGCCACGCCGAGGCCCGCCGCGACCAGGCCGCGCAGGGTCTCCGCCTCCTCGCCCTCGAAGGCGACACGGGGCGTGAAGCCCGCCTCGGCGCACAGGTCGTCGGTGATCCGGCGCAGGCCGTAACCCGGTTCGAGGGTGACGAACTTTTCGTCGGCGGCCTCCGCGAGGCGGATGCGGCGGCGGGTGGCGAGGCGGTGGTCCTCGGGGACGACGAGGCGCAGGCGCTGTTCGTCCAGGCGGCGGGCGACGAGGTCGGGGGCGTCCGGGACGGGTGAGGTGAGGCAGAGGTCGAGGCCGCCGGCCCGCAGGCGTTCGATCATCGCCTCGCCGTAGTTCTGCACGAGCTGGAAGCGGACCCGGGGGTGGTCGGCGCGGAAGGCGCGGATGAGGGCGGGGACGGTTTCCGAGCCCATGGTGTGGAGGAAACCGAAGGCGACCTTGCCGGTGGCCGGGTCGGCGTCGGCCCGTACCGAGTCGGCGGCCTTCTCGACCTCGGCGAGGGCCCGCTCGGCGGAGCCCAGGAAGGTGCGGCCCGCCGGGGTGAGGGAGACGGTGCGGCCCTTGCGGGCGAACAGGGCGACTCCCAGGTCCTGTTCGAGCCTGACCATCGCCCGCGACAGGGTCGACTGCGGGACGCCGAGCTCCTGCGCGGCGCGCGTGACGTGCTCGTGGCGGGCCACCGCCTCGAAGTGGGCCAGCCGCGGCGCGAGCACGGCGCGAATGTCTTCTTCGTAACTACTGGGTGACAGCCGGGGCTGTGAGCTGCGTTCATGCACCATGGGATTGATTATCGCCACTTCGTGCATTGGACGCATGAAAGCGGAGAGCCTACTTTCGAGGCATGCCTCCTGCCAGTACCGGGGCGTCCACCCTCACCGTGGCCGCCTCGCCCCAGCCGTCCCCCGTCGCCCCCGTCGCCACCGCCGCCACCGCCCCGGAGCGTCTCGAACCGGGCCGCCCCGGCTACCGCCGGATGAGCTTCGCGCTCTTCGCCGCAGGTGTCGCGACGTTCGCACTTCTCTACTCCACGCAGGCCCTGCTGCCCGCCGTCTCCGCCTCCTTCGGCGCCACGGCCGGACAGGCCAGCTGGACGGTCTCAGCGGCGACGGGCGCACTGGCGCTGTGCGTGCTGCCGATGAGTGCGCTGTCCGAGCGGTTCGGACGGCGGCAGATGATGACCGCCTCGCTGACGGTCGCCGTGCTGGTCGGACTGCTCGTCCCCTTCGCCCCCTCGCTGGGCTGGCTGATCGCGCTGCGCGCCGTCCAGGGCGCGGCACTGGCCGGGCTGCCCGCCTCCGCGATGGCGTACCTGGCCGAGGAGGTGCGGCCGAAGGCACTGGTCGCCGCGATCGGGCTGTTCGTGGCCGGCAACAGCATCGGCGGCATGAGCGGCCGTATCCTCACCGGCTGGATCGCCCAGCTGTGGGGCTGGCGCGCGGCGCTCGGCGCGGTCGGCCTGCTGGCCGTGGCCTGCGCGGTCGTCTTCCACTTCATGATCCCCAGGGCGCGGAACTTCACCCCGGGAACGCTGAACCCGAAGGCCCTCGCCAAGACGGTGGGCGGGCACCTCGCCGATCCGCTGCTGCGCCGGCTGTACGCGATCGGCGCGCTGTTCATGACGGTGTTCGGCGCGGTCTACACGGTGATCGGCTACCGCCTGGTGGAGGCCCCGTTCAACCTCCCGCAGGGTGTCGTCGGCTCGATCTTCCTGGTCTACCTCGTCGGTACGGTCTCCTCCGCCGCGGCCGGCCAGCTGGTCGCCCGGCTCGGCCGCCGGGGCGCGCTGTATCTGGCCGTCTCCACCACGGCCGCCGGTCTGCTGCTCTCGCTCGCCGACCAGCTGGCCGCCGTACTCCTCGGCCTGGTCCTGATCACGGCGGGCTTCTTCGCCGGGCACGCGGTCGCCTCCTCGTCCGTGAGCCGTACCGCGACAAAGGGCCGCGCCCAGGCGTCGGCGCTCTACCAGTCCGCGTACTACCTGGGCTCCAGCGCGGGCGGCACGCTCGGCGCGGTCGCCTTCCACGCCGGGGGCTGGGCCGGGACCGTGTCGCTGGGGCTGCTCGCGGTCCTCGGCGTCGTCTCGATCACGCTGTACGGGACGCGGGCCGCCCGCGCCGAGCGGCGCCGGCTGGTTCCGGTGGCCTCCGTACAGAACTGAGACGTACGGCGCACAACCATCCACTCCCCGACGCGCGTCTAGCAGGCGGAAGCACCTCACGGCGCGCGAAGGGGAGTTGGCGTACATGGGAGTCGCGGGGAACGTACGGGGAGTACGGCTGCGGCGCGGGCTCGCGCTGTCGGTCGCAGGCCTGACCGCGGTACCGGCCCTGGTGCTGGCCACCGGCGGACAGGCGCAGGCGGCGTCCTGCACGACGTCCACCGGGCCGTACCAGAAGCAGGTCGAGAAGTATCTGAACCGGCCGGCCGACGGCAAGCAGTCGGCCGCCGACTGCAAGGCGATCAGGTCGTTCCAGAGCAAGTACGGGGTCACCCCCACCATCGGATACGCGGGTCCGGTCACCTGGCGCACGATGAAGACGCTCACCGCCCAGAAGGCGGCCGGCAAGAACCCGAACAAGGACAAGAAGTGCCCCACCAACAAGGGGCGCATCGCGTGCGTGGACCTGACCCGGCAGCTGAGCTGGATCCAGGACGGCAGCAAGCTGAAGTTCGGCCCCGTGCCGGTACGAACCGGGCGGAACGGCTACGAGACCCGCACCGGGTCGACGAAGATCTACTGGCGGCACATCGACCATGTCTCGTCGATCTACCACGTGGCGATGCCGTACTCCCAGTTCTTCGACGGGGGTCAGGCGTTCCACGCGGTCGGCGTGAAGATGTGGAACCCGCCGGGGTCGCACGGCTGCGTCAACATGCGTACCGCCGACGCCAAGTCGTACTGGAAACTGCTGAGGAACGGCGACGACGTGTACGTGTACGGGCGCAAGCCCGGAACGTGACCGGAAATAGGGCGGCTCCGGTACTTCACGCCCCCGTTGTCAGTGGCCTGCGGTAGCTTCCGGAGTGCCGGAGTGAGCGGTGTCACAGCGCAACAGGGGTGGAGCGATGAGTGATCTGACAGCGACGACGGACGTCGACAGCCGTCTGGAGGGACACCGGGTCGAGCTGACCGGTTACTGCTACCGGATGCTCGGCTCGGCCTTCGAGGCGGAGGACGCGGTGCAGGACACGCTGGTGCGTGCCTGGCGCAACTTCGACAAGTTCGAGGGGCGTTCCTCGCTGCGGTCCTGGCTGTACCGGATCGCCACCAATGTCTGTCTGGACATGCTGAACGCCGGCAACAAGCGGGCCCGTCCGGTCGATCTGACGGGCCCGACACCGCTCGCCCAGGCGGCACTCAACCCCCTGCCGGAGAACACCTGGCTGGAGCCGATGCCGGACGGGCGCATGCTGCCGACGGTGGCCGACCCGGCGGAGGCCGCCGTGGCGCGGGAGTCGGTGCGCCTGGCGTTCGTCGCCGCGCTCCAGCATCTGCCGCCCAAGCAGCGTGCCGTGCTGATCCTGCGCGAGGTGCTGGCCTGGAAGGCGAGCGAGGTCGCCGAGCTGCTCGACACCTCGGTCGCCTCGGTCAACAGCGCCCTCCAGCGCGCGCGGGCCACCCTCACCGAACACGAAAGCAAGCCCGCCGACGCCGCGAATCCGCTCGACGAGGAGCAGCGCAAGCTCCTCGAGCGGTACGTGGCGGCCTTCGAGGGCTACGACATGGCGGCGCTGACCGCGCTGCTCCATGAGGACGCCGTGATGACCATGCCGCCGTTCGACCTCTGGCTCCAGGGGCACGACGACATCACCGGCTTCATGCTCTCCATCGGCGCGAGCTGTGCGGGCTCCCGCCTGGTGGCGACGTCGGCGAACGGCACCCCGGCGTTCGCGCACTACAAGCCGAATCCGGACGGGCCCGGGTTCGTGCCGTGGGCGGTGCAGGTCATCGACATCTCGGACGGGGCCATCACCGGGATGCACTGCTTCCTGGACACCCCGCGCTGGTTCCCGCTCTTCGGGCTGCCGGACCATCTCGACGACGACGCGGCGTGAGGGCGGCGTGAGGCGCGGCATACGGAACGGGCTGGTGGCCGGCTGGGTGGTACTGGCGGCCGGTGGCTGGGGGCTGACCCAGTGGATGGGCGAGCCGTCCGCCACCGGCGGCCCCGAGTCCGGTCCGGCCCGGCCCTCCGGGCCGGGCGGTGAGCCGGGGCCGCAGCCCGAGTCCGCCTGCGACGACCTCGTCAGCGCCGCGTCGCCGCGCCCCACCGCCACCGCGGCCCCACTCCTCGCGGCGTCGGCGGCCCCGGTCGGCGACGGGACGGCCCGCCTCACGCAGACGGTCTGCGTACGAGCACGGGCAGCCGAGCCCGCGGACTGAGCGGGACGGGGGCCGAGGGGACGCCGAGGACGCGAAGGGGTGCGGAGGGACGTGAAGGGGCGCGGCTCCCCAGGGTCGGGGCGCGTCCGCTCAGCCCCGGCCCTCCCCGGCCCCCGTCGCCGTCCCCGTCCCGCACCCCACATCCACCACATCGGCCAGCCCGACCAGGTCCAGCAGGCTCTGCAGCTCGGGCGGCACATTGCGCAGCCGCAGTCTCCGGCCGCCCGCCCGGCGCGCGACGAGCCCCAGCCGCGCTATCGCCTCGACCAGGGCCAGATCCACGTGCACGACCCCGCCCACGTCGCAGTCCACCCCCGTGTCCGGGTCGCGGACGGCGCCGTCGGGGTCGTACAGCAGCGTCTCCAGCTCGGCGCAGAGTCCCGGCACCGCGGCCCTGGTGACGCGGCCGGTGACGACGAGAACGTTCGGGGTCATGGGTTCCACATCAGGGAGACCGGTCCGGCGGCCGAAACTCATCGCCGGCCGGCTTCTGTCCTTTCCGGGCCGCCCGGCCCGGTGAGCGCCCCGTACCCGCCCGGCAGCTGCCCCCACCTGCCCTGCGCCTCTCCGCGCCGTCTCCCCTCGCACCGCTCCGGACCGATGAATTCCGTCAACTCCGGTGATCTATGCGGTTTCTGTGAACCTCCCCGGCCAATTCCCCCTCTAGGTACGTGAACCGGCCGGCACCGGCGTCCCATCGGTGCCGACTGACCAGTGGCCCCTCGGGGCCGCCTGATTCTCCAGGGGGAGAGTTGCGCAAACACGTGAGAAACGCGTGTGTTTCGACCGTCGCCGCGGCCGCCGCGGTGGCGCTCGCGGCCGGGATGACCAGCCCGGCCGTGGCCCAGCCCGACACCACCAGCTCCGGCAGCGGCCGCCCGGCCGGCGCCGGGTCCGCGGACCGGCACGAGCTGACGCTCATCACCGGCGACCGCGTCACCGTGGACGCCAAGGGCAAGCTCGTGTCCTTCCGGGCCGCCGAGGGCCGCGAGCACATACCCGTGCAGCGGCAGATACGCGACGGGCACACCCTGCTCGTCCCGGCCGACGCCCACCGGCTGATCAGCTCCGGCAAGCTGGACCGCCGGCTGTTCGACATCACCGAGCTGAGCCGGGCGGAGAACCTCCGGGCCCAGAAGTCGGGCCTGAAGCTGATCGTCTCCTACCGGGGCGCGAAGGCCGCCGACGCGAAGGCCGAGGTCCGCGAGGCCGGCTCCACCCGGGTCGGCCGGACCCTGAACTCGCTGAACGCCCAGTCGGTGACCACCCCGCAGCGTGACGCCCAGGACATCTGGCAGGCGCTCACCAGCAAGGCCTCGCACAGCGCGCAGCGCACCACGGCCGCCGGGATCGACCGGGTCTGGCTGGACGGGGTGCGCCGGGCGAGCCTCGACAAGAGCGTGCCGCAGATCGGTACCCCTGCCGCCTGGAAGGCCGGTTACACCGGAAAGGGCGTCAAGATCGCCGTACTGGACACCGGTGTGGACGCCACCCACCCCGATCTCCAGGACCGGATCCTCGACACGAAGAACTTCACCGCCTCGCCCGACGCCAAGGACCGGGTCGGTCACGGCACGCATGTCTCCTCGATCGCGGCCGGTTCGGGCGCCAAGTCGGGCGGCAAGTTCAAGGGCGTGGCCCCGGACGCCAAGCTGCTGGAAGGCAAGGTGCTCGACGACGACGGCTTCGGCGACGACTCCGGCATCCTGGCCGGCATGGAGTGGGCGGTCGCGCAGGGCGCCGACATCATCAACCTGAGCCTCGGCGGCGCCGACACCCCCGAGGTGGACCCGCTGGAAGCGGCGGTCGACAAGCTGTCGGCCGACAAGGGTGTCCTGTTCGCCATCGCGGCGGGCAACGAGGGCGACGGGGCCGGTACGGTCGGCTCCCCGGGCAGCGCGGACGCCGCGCTGACGGTCGGCGCGGTCGACGACAAGGACCAGTTGGCCGACTTCTCCAGCCGTGGCCCGCGCATCGGCGACGGGGCGATCAAGCCCGATGTCACCGCCCCCGGCGTGGACATCACGGCGGCGGCCGCGCCCGGCTCCGCCATCGACCAGGAGGTCGGGCAGAACCCGCCCGGCTATCTGACGATCTCCGGTACGTCGATGGCGACCCCGCATGTCGCGGGCGCCGCGGCGCTCCTCAAGCAGCAGCACCCGGAGTGGAAGTACGCCGAGCTCAAGGGCGCGCTGACGGCCTCGACCAAGCCGGGCGCGTACACGCCGTTCGAGCAGGGCACGGGTCGGATCGCAGTCGACCGGGCGATCGCCCAGACCGTCGTCGCCGACCCGGTCTCGGTGAGCTTCGGTGTGCAGCAGTGGCCGCACACCGACGACACCCCGGTCACCAAGAAGGTGACGTACCGCAACCTCGGCACGACCGATGTCACCCTCGACCTCGCGGTCACGGCCACCGGCCCGAAGGGCAAGCCCGCCCCGGCCGGCTTCTTCGGCCTCGGCTCCGACAAGGTGACGGTCCCCGCGGGCGGCACCGCGGACGTGCCGCTGACCGTGAACACCAAGCTCGGCGGTACGGCCGACGGCACCTACTCCGCGTACCTCGTCGGGACGGGTGGCGGCCAGAGCGTCCGCACCGCTGCCGCGGTCGAGCGCGAGATCGAGTCGTACGACCTCACGGTCAAGACCCTCGGGCGCGACGGCAAGCCCGCCGAGTTCGCCGAGACCGACCTCTACGGCCTCTCGGGAACGGCACTCGGCCAGTGGCTCTCCCCGACGAACACCGACGGCACGGCCAAGGTCCGTGTCCCCAGGGGCGGTTACACGCTGAACGCGGCTGTCACCATCGACCCCGAGGACTACGCCAAGGGCACCGACTGGCTGGCGCAGCCGAAGCTGGACGTCACCAAGAACCTCACCGTGACGCTCGACGCGCGCAAGGCGAAGCCGGTGAACATCACCGTGCCCGCCACCGGGACGAAGTCCCTGCTGGCCGCGCCCGACCTCCAGTTCACGAGCGATGACGGCGGCTACACCTACGGCTGGATCCTCGACACGTACAAGAACTTCCGCACCGCGCACTTCGGCCCGGCGGTGACCGACGGATCGGTCTCCCAGCACTGGCTGGGCAGCTGGAGCAAGGGAACCTCGACCCGGTACGACATCGCGGCCGGCGGTCCGGTGACCCGGGCGGCCACCGGTTTCGAGCGGAAGTACACCACCGGCCAACTGGCCAAGGTGAGCCTCTCCCTCGGCTCGCCCGCCAAGGGCAAGTCCGGTGAGATCGCCGCCGGGGGCTCGCTGCCCGGCTCGGACGGCGGCTGGGCGGCCTGGACCCCCCACAAGATCCCCGGCAAGGTCACCGCTTACGTCTCCACCGCCGACAAGGCGAAGTGGAACTTCGACTTCAACCAGACCGGCGGGGTCGACGAGGACGGCTACCCGGTGATCGATGCGCAGTACTCCCTCGGCGCCCCGCAGAGCTTCAAGGCGGGCAAGTCCTACACAAAGAAGGTCAACACCGCGGTGTTCGGCCCCGCGGTCAACTCCGAGTACGGTATCCTCCGCGACGGCGACAACATCGTCGGCATGCTGCCGCTGGTGGCCGACGGACGCGGCAACATGGGTGATTCCGCCTACAGTTCGGCCAAGACGGTCCTGTACCGCAACGGCAAGAAGCTCGCCCAGAACGAGGACCCGCTGACGGGCCTGATCCCCTTCGCCGTACCGTCCGCCGCCGCCGACTACCGGCTGACGACCTCGATGCGGCGCAGCACCGCACTCTCCCCGGTCTCCACCCGGATCGACGCGAGCTGGACCTTCCGCTCCAAGCGGACCTCGGGCCCGGCCATGCTGCCGGTCTCCACGGTGCGGTTCACACCCAATGTCACCGCGGACAGCAGGGTCACGGCAGGCAGGACCGCTTCCGTGCCCGTGACGGTGCAGGGCGCGGCCGCCGGGAAGAACCTCAAGTCACTGACGGTGTACGTCAGTTACGACGCCGGCAAGACCTGGAAGAAGTCCACGGTCAAGGCGGGCAAGATCTCCGTGAAGAACCCGGCCAAGGGGAAGTCCATCTCCTACCGGGCCGATGTCACGGACAAGAAGGGCAACAAGTCGTCGGTGTCGATCTACAACGCGTACTTCGGCAAGTGACCGACCACCGGTGAGCCGCCAGGCCCACCGCCCGCATGACAGCGGCCCGTCGGGACGGATCCCTCCGCCCCGACGGGCCGCTCCCGTCTCAACTCACCGGGAACACCCCGGTGTCCAGGTCCAGCCCGAACGGCTCGGGCAGCGTCAGCTTCTCCCCGTACTCGACCGTGTCCAGCACCCGGTAGGTGCCGCCGTCGGGCTCACCGTAGAGCGTGGCGGTGGGGCGGCCCGAGTGCCACGGGTCGAGCAGCAGGAACAGCTCGACACCGGCCTTCGCGTATCCGTGCACCTTGCCGATGCGGTCGTGGTTGGCGTTGGCCTGCGAGGTGATCTCGACGACGAGCCGCGCCTCTTCGGCCGGGACGCGGTTGCCCGGCCCGGTCGCCACGGCACGCGGCACGACGACGAGATCGGGGATGTAGAGCCCGGCCCGGCCCGGCACGGCGACACCGAGGGTCTGGTAGATCCCCCAGTCCTCCGGAATCACCGAGTAGAGCCTGCGCTGCAGCAGTTCCGCGGTGGTGTTGTGGTCCTTGGACGGCGGTGGCGACACGGTGACGATCCCCTCGATGATCTCCACCTTGCAGCCCTCGGGTGCGTCCGTCTCCTCCCAGATCCGGACGAGGTCGTCCCAGTCCTGGCCGTGGCCGGGGGCGGGATCGACGGTGAGTGCGCTCATGGCGGTCTCCTCTTATCGGTGCGTCACCGAGTCCAGCATGCCGAACGGGACCGGCGGCAGTCCACCGATCCCGTTCACCCGAATGGGAAAGCCGCAGGTCAGGCGATACGTTCCCGCACCACCGGGGTGGCGGTGAACTCCGTGCCGGCCGGGGCGATGTCGTACGCGTCGGGCAGGGCCTTCAGTGCGTAGTCGAACTTCTCGGGGGTGTCGGTGTGCAGCGTCAGCAGCGGCTGGCCGGCCGTGACCACGTCGCCCGGCTTGGCGTGCAGTTCGACGCCCGCGCCGGCCTGGACCGGGTCCTCCTTGCGGGCCCGGCCCGCGCCGAGGCGCCAGGCGGCGACGCCGATGTCGTACGCGTCCAGGCGGGTCAGTACGCCGGTGGACGGGGCCGTGATCACGTGCTGCTCGCGGGCGACCGGGAGCGTGGCGTCGGGGTCGCCGCCCTGGGCGGAGATCATCCGGCGCCAGACGTCCATCGCGGAGCCGTCGGCGAGGGCCTTCTCCGGGTCGGCGTCCTTGAGCCCGGCCGCGTCGAGCATCTCGCGGGCCAGGGCGAGGGTGAGGTCGACGACGTCCTTCGGGCCGCCGCCGGCCAGTACCTCGACCGACTCGCGCACCTCCAGGGCGTTGCCCGCGGTCAGGCCGAGCGGGGTGGCCATGTCGGTGAGCAGGGCGACCGTGCGCACTCCGCTGTCGGTGCCGAGCGCGACCATGGTGGAGGCCAGTTCACGGGCGTCCTCGATGGTCTTCATGAAGGCGCCGGAGCCGACCTTGACGTCCAGGACGAGCGCGCCGGTGCCCTCGGCGATCTTCTTGGACATGATGGAGCTGGCGATGAGCGGGATGGCCTCGACGGTGCCTGTGACATCGCGGAGGGCGTACAGCTTCTTGTCGGCGGGGGCGAGCCCGTCACCGGCGGCGCAGATCACGGCGCCGGTGGTGTCCAGGACGCTGAGCATCTCCTCGTTGGAGAGGTGGGCGCGCCAGCCGGGGATGGACTCCAGCTTGTCGAGGGTGCCGCCGGTGTGGCCGAGGCCCCGGCCGCTGAGCTGCGGCACGGCGGCGCCACAGGCGGCGACCAGCGGGGCGAGCGGCAGGGTGATCTTGTCGCCGACGCCGCCCGTGGAGTGCTTGTCGGTGGTGGGCCGGGAGAGCGACGCGAAGTCCATCCGCTCGCCGGAGGCGATCATCGCGGCGGTCCAGCGGGCGATCTCGGTGCGGTTCATGCCGTTCAGCAGGATCGCCATGGCCAGCGCGGACATCTGCTCGTCGGCGACCTCACCGCGGGTGTACGCGTCGATGACCCAGTCGATCTGCTCGGGGGTCAGCTCGCCTCGGTCGCGCTTGGTGCGGATGACGGAGATGGCGTCCATGTCCTGGGAGTCCTTCCGGCCGGTACGTACGGTACGCAAGAGTCCCGAATGACTCTACGCGCATAGAGGGTGGAGATGGGGGTGGCCCTCCCGACGTGCGGGAGGGCCACGGTGAACGCGCTGCGGTCGCCCGCTACTTCAGATGGTCCGGGCCGAACGCCTGCGGCAGCATCTCGTCGAGTGTGCGCAGCCCGTCGGGCGTCTCCAGGACCAGCTCGGGGCCGCCGAACTCGTACAGCAACTGCCTGCACCTGCCGCACGGCACCAGGATCTCGCCGGCCCCGTCCACGCAGGTGAAGTGGGTGAGCCGGCCGCCCCCGGTGGCGTGAAGCTGGGAGACCAGGCCGCACTCGGCGCACAGCCCGATGCCGTACGAGGCGTTCTCGACGTTGCAGCCGGAGACCGTACGGCCGTCGTCGACGAGCGCCGCGGCGCCGACCGGGTAGTGCGAGTACGGGACGTACGCGCGGGTCATCACGGACCGTGCGGCGCTCCGCAGCGCCGCCCAGTCGACCTCCGCGGCGGCCGTCACTTGCCCTGGCCCTTGCGGTAGACGAGACCGTCCGCCTTCGGCATGCGCAGGCGTTGCGCCGAGAGCGAGAGGACCAGCAGCGTCGTGACGTACGGAGCGGCGTCGACGAACTGGCTCGGCACCTGGTCCGTCAGCGCGTACCAGGTGAAGAGCAGCGCGGAGACCGCTGCCGAGACCACCGCGGCCACGTACTTCTTCCGGTACAGCTGCCAGAGCAGTACGACCACCAGCAGAATCGCGAGCAGCAGAAGCATCGCGTGCACGTTCTCGGCACCGCCGCGCAGCTTGAGGCTGTCGGTGAAGCCGAACAGGCCCGCACCGAGTGCCATCCCACCGGGCATCCAGTTGCCGAAGATCATCGCGGCGAGACCGATGTAACCGCGGCCACCGGTCTGGCTCTCCTGGTAGATGCCGGTGGAGACGATCGCCAGGAAGGCGCCGGCGAGTCCGGCCAGACCGCCGGAGACCACGACGGCGATGTACTTGTACTTGTAGACGTTGACGCCGAGCGACTCGGCGGCGACCGGGCTCTCGCCGCAGGAGCGCAGCCGCAGGCCGAACGAGGTGCGCCACAGCACCCACCAGGTGCCGGGGACCAGCAGCAGCGCGACGACGGTCAGCCAGGACAGGTTGGTGACCAGGCCACCGACGACCCCGGCGACGTCGGAGACGAAGAACCAGTGCTTCTCCTGCAGATCGAGAAGCCAGTCCGACAGCCCCGGAATGGTGATCCGGTCGATCGCCTCGATCCGCGGGGACTGCTTGGACGAGCCCCCCTCCACACCGTCGAAGGCGAAGTTGGAGAGGTAGCGGGTCACTCCTACCGCGAGGATGTTGATGGCCACACCGGAGACGATGTGGTTCACCCCGAAGGTGACGGTGATGATCGCGTGCAGCAGGCCACCGAGGGCGCCGCCGACGATGCCGAACAGGACACCCACCCACGGGCCCCACTGGAACCCGGCCCAGGCACCGAACCAGGTGCCCAGGATCATCATGCCTTCGAGACCGATGTTGACGACGCCCGCACGCTCGGCCCACAGACCGCCGAGTCCGGCGAGGCCGATCGGGACCGCCAGTTCGAGGGCGCCCGCGACCTGCCCCACGGAGGTCACGTCGTTGGCACCGCTGATCAGGCGGACGAGCGAGACCAGCGCGAGCCCGCCCGCGATGATCAGCAGGATGACGGGCAGGGTGAGCTTGCGGCGGCCGCCGCCCTTCTTGGGGGCGACGCTCGCGGCGGAAACCTGGGTTGCGCTCACAGTGCGGCCTCCTTCTCGGTCTTGAGGGCATGGCCGGCGGCGAGTTCCTCGCCGACCTTCTGCTGCTGGCGGCGGGTTCCGTAACGGCGCACGAGTTCGTAGCTGACGACGACCGAGATCACGATCAGACCCTGCATGATCGTGGCGATCTCCTTCTCGTACCCGAACTGGTCGAGCGAGGAGGACGTCTTGTCCAGGAAGGCGATCAGCAGGGCGCTGAAGGCGATGCCGATCGGGTTGTTCCGGCCGAGCAGGGCGATGGTGATGCCGGTGAAGCCGATCCCGGTCGGGAAGTCGAGACTGTAGGTGTGCGAGTCACCGAGGAGCGTCGGCATGCCCGCCAGACCGGCGACGGCGCCGGAGATCAGCATCGAGGTGAGGATCATCTTCTTGGCGTCCACACCGGATGCCTGGGCGGCGCTCTCGCTCTCACCCGTGGCCCGCAGGTCGAAACCGAAGCGGGTGCGGTTCAGGACGAACCAGTAGACGACGCCGCAGGCGGCCGCGACGAAGGTGAACCCGTAGATCTCCCCCGCCTCCGCGCCCATGGACAGGCCGGGGAACCAGGCGGACTCCGGGATGTCGCCGGTGGTCAGGTTGTTGGAGCCGGCGGGCTGCACGCCGAAGTTCTTCGGCAGGATCAGCCAGGCGACCAACGCGGTCGCGATGGAGTTGAGCATGATCGTCGAAACGACCTCGCTGACCCCCCGGGTGGTCTTGAGGAAGCCGGCGATCCCCGCCCAGAAGGCGCCGACGAGCATCGCGACGATCACGATCAGCGCGATCTGCAGCGGTCCCGGCAGGTCGACGTTCGCGCCGACCAGCGCGGCCATCATCGCGGCGAGCCGGTACTGGCCGTCGACACCGATGTTGAAGAGGTTCATCCGGAAGCCGATGGCGACCGCGAGGGCGGCGAGGTAGTACGTACCCGCCTGGTTGATGATCAGCACCTGCACGTCGACGTACGCCGCCGAGTCGAACATCAGCCGATACGGCTCGAACGGGTTCTTGCCCGAGGCGAGCAGCACCGCGGTGGTGAGCGCGAAGGCGACGACCAGGGCGAGAACGGGGCCGGCGAAGCCCAGGATCAGCCGGTCCTTGTCGAATTTCTTCATCGGTCCTCGTCCTCCGGTGCTGCCTCGAGATGACCGGTGGCGGCGCCGGTCATGGCCGAGCCCAGTTCCTCCGGGGTGATGGTGCCGGGGTCGGCGTCGGCGACCAGCCGACCGCGGTACATGACGCGCAGGGTGTCGGAGAGCCCGATCAGCTCGTCCAGGTCCGCCGAGATGAGCAGGACGGCGAGGCCCTCGCGGCGCGCCTCGCGGATCTGGTCCCAGATCTGCGCCTGCGCGCCGACGTCCACGCCGCGGGTGGGGTGCGCGGCGATCAGGAGCTTCGGGTCGTGGCTCATCTCGCGGCCGACGATCAGCTTCTGCTGGTTGCCGCCGGAGAGGGAGGCCGCGGTGACCTCGATGCCAGGGGTGCGGACGTCGTACTCGCGGACGATCCGCTCGGTGTCGGCGCGGGCCGCCTTGATGTCCAGCAGCCCGCCCCGGCTGTTGGGCCGTTCCGTGACGTGACCGAGGATCCGGTTCTCCCAGAGGGACGCCTCCAGCAGCATGCCGTGCCGGTGACGGTCCTCCGGGATGTAGCCGATGCCGCTCTCGCGCCGCTTGCGCGTGGGAACGTGCGAGATGTCGTCGCCGTCGAGGGTGATCACTCCGCCGTCGGGGTTCCTCATGCCGATCAGAGCCTCGATCAGCTCGGTCTGGCCGTTGCCCTCCACACCGGCGATGCCCAGCACCTCGCCCTTGTGGATGGTGAGGTCGATGCCGGCCAGCACGTCACGCACCGCACCGTCCGGATCGGTCACGGTGAGCGCGAGGTTCTCGATGCGCAGCATCGGGATGTCCGTCACCGTGGACTCACGGGTCTCGGGAGAGGGCAGTTCGCTGCCGACCATCAGCTCGGCGAGCTGCTTGGTGGTGATGTCGGCCGGGTCCGCGGTGCCGACCGTCGTGCCGCGGCGGATCACCGTGATGTCGTCGGCGACCGACAGGACCTCGCCCAGCTTGTGCGAGATGAAGATGACGGTGAGGCCCTCCGCCTTGAGCTCGCGCAGGTTGTCGAAGAGCGCGTCGACCTCCTGCGGCACAAGCACGGCGGTCGGTTCGTCCAGGATCAGGATGCGCGCGCCCCGGTAGAGGACCTTGAGGATCTCCACGCGCTGCCGGTCGGCGACACCGAGGTCCTCGACGAGGGCGTCGGGCCGGACCCCCAGACCGTACGCGTCCGAGATCTCCATGATCTTCTTGCGTGCGGCGGAGCCGATGCCGTGCAGCTTCTCGCCGCCGAGAACCACGTTCTCCAGGACGGTGAAGTTGTCGGCGAGCATGAAGTGCTGGTGCACCATGCCGATGCCGCGGTCGATGGCGTCGGCCGGGCTGCCGAACGCGACCTCGGTCCCGTTGATCGCGATGGTGCCCTCGTCCGGCTTCTGCATGCCGTAGAGGATCTTCATCAGTGTGGACTTGCCGGCACCGTTCTCACCGACGAGGGCGTGAACCGTGCCCTTGCGAATGGTGATGTCGATGTCCCGGTTGGCAACGACACCGGGGAAACGCTTGGTGATGCCGTGCAGTTCTACGGCGGGGGGGCTGGACGCGTTGATGACGCACTCTCCTTGGCCGGACAGGAGCGGGGGCGGAGGGGCAGGGGCGGGGTGAAGTTATCGCGCCGGAGGGCTGTCTACACGCGTAGTGCTACCGAATCGTAAGGCGCATATGCACAGCACATGGCGGGAGACCGGGGTCGGCCCCGTGCTGGAGAGACGCTGTGACGGGCGGAACTTCTCGGACGGACACCCCGTGAGCCCGGAGCAGCAACAAGGTGCGCTCCGGGCCCTGGGGAACCAGCCGTACGGCAGTTGCTGTGACGCAGGTGCCGTTACGGGGTGGTCTTGACGGTGACCTTGCCGTCGATGATGGCCTTCTTCGCCTTGTCGACAGCGGCGATGACGTCGGTCATCTTGGTGAAGGCCGGGTTGGAGTCGGCCAGGCCGACGCCGTCCTTGTCCAGGCCGTAGCGGACCTCACCGGACTGCGGCTTGCCGTCCTTGACCGACTGGATCAGGTTGAAGACGGAGTCCGCGACGTCCTTGGTGACCGAGGTCAGGATCTGGCCCTTGTAGGCGGCCAGGCCCTTCTGGTTGTACTGGTCGGAGTCGACGCCGATGGCCCACTTGCCCGCCTTGGCGGTGGCCTCGATGGACCCGGATCCGGCCAGACCGGCCGCCGCGTAGATGACGTCGGCCTTCTTGTCGAGCTGCCCCTGGGCGGCGGCCTTGCCGAGGTCGGGCTTGGAGAAGCCGTCGAAGTTCGGCGGCTGGGTCAGGTACTGCGACAGGACCTTCACCGACGGGTCGGTGTCCTTCACGCCCTGCTCGAAGCCCGCCTGGAACTTCTTGATCAGCGGGGTCTCCACACCGCCGATGAAGCCGACCGTCTTGGACTTGGTCACCTTGGCCGCCGCGACGCCGGCGAGGTACGAGCCCTGCTCCTCGTTGAAGACCATGTTGGCGACGTTCTTGTCGGTCACCGAGGCGTCGTCGATGATGCCGAAGGTGGTCTTCGGGAACTTCGCCGCGACCTTCTTGATGGCGGGCGCGTACGCGAAGCCGACGCCGATCACCGGGTTGTTGCCGGCGCGGGCCAGCGTGGTGAGACGCTGCACCTTGTCGGCGTCCGCCTCGCCGTCCGACGGCTCGGCCTCGGTGCCCTTGAAGCCGAGTTCCTTCTCGGCCTTGGCCAGACCGGCGTAGGCGGCGTCGTTGAACGACTGGTCGCCGCGTCCACCGACGTCGTACGCGATGGCCGTCTTGGCTTCCTTGGAGTCGGAACCCGCATCCGACGACGTCTTACTGCCACAGGCCGTGGCACTGAGCGCGAGCGCCGTGGACACAAGGCCCACGGTGGCAATCCGGGTGATCCGGCGCAAGGGAAGGCTCCTTCAAACCTGACCGAAGCGCCTCTTCCGGCGCTGGTTTCGCGGCGATCGTAACGCGCGTAGATGTCAGATAAAGCCCTGTACGGAAGCCGTTATCGGATCGTCGCGTACGAGGGACGACCTGCCCGGCTACAGGTGGTTGCCATCGAGTTACACGGAGACGATGAACGGCTCGACGACAAGGTACCCCGTTGCGTGGAAGATACTGATCAGCCGACCAGGACAGGGGTACGGCACTCAAGGTCCGCCCGGCCACCGCATGTCACCGCGGGGCGCACTCCCGGCCGACCGAGGACATCACGGGCGAACCGCCGAACCCTATGCGTTTCGAAACCCGAGTGGGCAGGGAAATCGGAATTCTAAATTCCGCAGATGCCACAAGTATGCGAAGGTAAAGTTTCTTGCCATGAACGGCAAAGTGTTGATATAAATCGATCGCCAGCTGATCAAGTCGGGGTGTCGCAGCGCCAATCATCCTGAATGCGCAGAGCAGAAGAAATCAACTTTCCGAGAATCCTGCCTGCGCGACCGGACCGACCAAACGGGAACTCCGGATGATTCCTGCAGTCGCGCTGCACCCCCTTTCACAAAGGGGAACTGTGAAAAGATCGCTCACCGCATCCTGTCTCGCTCTCACTTTCGCGACCGCGTCATTCGGTTTCGCACCAGCCGCCTCCGCCGGCGGCAGTGTTGGGAACTGCGACACGTGGATCACGTACAGCTCACCCAACTACGGAAACGCCCGCTGCACCAGCATTGCAAGGTTCGACGAGTTCCGAGCGAAGATCACGTGTATTGACCCCCACGGAAAGCAGTGGCTCGCCTACGGCCCATGGAAGAAGAACGGTGAGACTTCCAAGGGGAAGTGCTCAACCGACACGAATGTTGGCGTATTGAAGGTCGGCGTCAGCTACAGCGGCTAAGGGCTGTCCCGTAATCCCTGGTAGATCGGCGTGCGGCGTCAGATGCGGTGCATCGCAAGGCGGAGGGACGCACGAATGCTGACTGTATTCGCGCGTTCCGACAACGCAGCGAGGTGCCGTAGCTGTCGTCGCACGCCCGCCAGGGATTACGGGACAGGTTTCTCTCCCTGGCTACCGCGACCTCCCTGGCAAGGCGAACCACTCATTGGGGCACCCAATGAAAGAAAGCGGACCGCATTCGACCCCGGTGATCACGAGGGCTGTAGCGCTCAGCGCCCGCAACCATTACTAGCCAGGCCCACTAGGTCTTCGAAACACATGGAAGGGCAACCTTGAAGAAGGCACTCATCTCAGCATTCGGCGCTGCGATCGCAGTAGCATCCTTGATTATCGCACCCAGCGCCTCGGC
Organism: Streptomyces sp. NBC_01591; assembly: GCF_035918155.1. Lineage (NCBI taxonomy): Bacteria > Bacillati > Actinomycetota > Actinomycetes > Kitasatosporales > Streptomycetaceae > Streptomyces > Streptomyces sp. NBC_01591. The sequence continues at coordinate 5,384,390 of NZ_CP109327.1, read as the reverse complement.
AGCTGAAGTCGGCACTCAGGATATCGATTGCGACACGTGGTACAAAAAAACCTCTCCCAACGTGGGATATGCAAAGTGCACCGGAATGCTCCCTTGGCCCCTTGAAGGTGCCCAGGTGAAGCTCACCTGCATCGACCCTCACGGAAAGCAATGGCTCGTCTATGGCCCGAGGAAGGGCAATGGGAAGACGTCCAGTGCGAAGTGCTCGACCGACACCAACGTCGGGATCTTCAAGGTCGGCGTCAACAGGACTCGCATCTAAGGCCCGTTGAGAGCGGTTGAAGAATGGGAGGCGCCCGCGAACTTGCGGGCGCCTCCCCGCCCATCCCGGCTCAGGCAGAGTTGCCGTCCAGCTGTGCGGCCGCAGTGAACAGCTCGACGGCGACCGTGATCGCCTCCTCGTCGGCGTCGAAATCGCCGCGATGCAGGTCGAGACGGGCAGTGTCGCCGGGCGTACGGACCCCGAGCCGGGCCATGGCGCCGGGGACGTGTTCCAGGTACCAGGAGAAGTCCTCGCCGCCCAGGCTCTGTTCGGTGTCCTCGATCGCATACGATCCGCGGCGCGCGGTCATCGCCGTGGCGAGCAGATCGATCACGGCGGCGTCGTTCACGACGGGCGGTACGCCCCGGACGTAGTTGATCACCGTCTTGGCGCCGTGCATCTCCGCCACCTCGTCGATCGCGGCGTGCACCAGGTCGGGGGCCTCCCGCCAGGCGGCCAGCTCCAGGCAGCGGACGGTGCCCGAGAGTTCGGCGTGCTGCGGGATCACGTTGCAGGCGTGACCGGCCTCCAGCCGCCCCCAGGTGACGGCGAGCCCGGCCCGTGCGTCGACCCGGCGGGCCAGCAGCGCGGGCACCTCGGTGGCGACCTTGGCGGCGGCGGTGACCAGGTCGGTGGTCAGGTGCGGCCGGGCGGTGTGGCCGCCAGGACCGTCGAGCGACACCTCCAGCCGGTCGCAGGCCGAGGTGATCGCCCCCACCCGCAGCCCGATCCGCCCCACGTCCACCTTCGGGTCGCAGTGCACCCCGATGATCCGCCCGACGCCCTCCAGCGCCCCGGACAGGATCGTGTCGGGCGCCCCGCCGGGCAGCACCTCCTCGGCCGGCTGGAAGATCAGCCGCACGGGGTTCGGGAGCAGCCCCTGCCGGTCGAGCTCGGCGAGCACGAGCCCGGCGCCGAGGACCGAGGTGGTGTGGATGTCGTGCCCGCACGCGTGCGCCCGGTCGGGGACGGTGGAGCGGTACGGGACGCCGGCCTTGGTGTCCGGGATGGGCAGTGCGTCGATGTCCGCGCGCAGGGCGAGCATCGGCCGCGGGTCGCCTTCCCGGCTCCCCACGTCGCAGATGAGCCCCGTCCCCGTGTCGAGCACCCGGGGTTCGAGTCCCGCCTTCTCCAGCCGGGCCTTGATGGCCGCGGTGGTACGGAACTCCTGGTTACCCAGCTCGGGGTGCATGTGCAGGTCGCGCCGGAAGGCGATCAACTCGGCACGCAGGTCCTCGGGCAGGGTGCCGGGCAGCGCCTCGTCCCCGGGCAGCTGGGCATCGGAATCGCGGGACATCAACTGGTTCACCTGGTGAAGGGTAAGGCCCTTCCCCCTTCAACTGACCGTGAAACAAGAAAAGTTCAGCCACATAGACGAATAAATGACTGCGCCGTGGCGTGTGAGGTGACGGCGGGGCGGGTAAACTCGCCCCCTTTTGCGCCACGACAGGCCACCCCGGCCACTCCGGCCACTCCGGCCGCCATCGGGCTCCATCAGCCAGACAGCCCCCGGCGTACCGGGACCAGGGCCGCCCCGAGGCACAGCGCGCCGACCGGCAGCAGGTCCAGGCTCACGGCCATCAGCACGGTCCCGGCCAGAACCAGCACCGGGGCCCACGCCCGGACCAGGCCACGGCGGAAGAACGCGAGCAGGGTGACAAGACCCAGCAGCCCGAGCCAGAACAGCATCGGCACCACGGTGTAGACCAACGGCATCACACCGGGCACGCCCTGCACCCGGTCGAACATCTCGCTCATGGCCTGCTTGTCCGCCGCGGCGAACCCGGCCGCCAGGTCGATCACCGCCTGCACCACCACCGCCACCGTACCGAGCAACCCGGTCCAGGCGGCCACCTCGACGGCGACCCGCCTGCCCCCGCGCTGCCCGGCGAGTCTCCGCAACCCCAGGAACACCGGCACGAAGGCGAGCACGCCGGCCAGAAACAGCAGATGCGCCGCCGTCCACCACACCCCGGGCCCGTAATCACCAACGGCCCGCCCGACCAGCCGCACCGCCCCGTACCCCGCCATCAGGGCGGGTCCCGCGAGAAGGGCCGCCCCGACTGTCACCCCGGCCGTACCATCCGTACCGGCCGTCCCACCCTGTCGCTCCGTCGCCATCCGCATCGTCGTCATGCGTCGATGCTCGCGCCCGGCCGGCCCTGCCCGCTATCGGGGCTTCCCCCCAACAAACCCTGGGTGTACGCCACTTACGGGTCAGGGTGATCCATGGCGCCCCTCTCGGGCTTGCGTACGACATCGGCATCGACCGCCACCCCCGATGCCTCGCCCCCGGCAGGCAAGAGCCGCCATCGACGCACGCCTCCGGACCGCGGGGTAAACTTAGTCCAGTGATTAGTCCACCCGCCGATCCATCCCTGTGAGGCAGCCGTGGAAGCAGCTCGTCAGTACAACGTCCATGAGGCCAAGACCCACCTCTCGCGCATCCTGGAGCAGGTGGCCACGGGCGAGGAAGTAGTGATCTCCAAAGCGGGAGAGCCAGTGGCCAAAGTCGTGCCGCTCCGCGCCCGGGTGAAGCGGACCGGGCGCGGCTCGCTCCAGGGACAAATCCACATCAGGGAGGACTTCGACGACCTGCCGGACGACCTGGCCGACGCCTTCGGGGTGCGCTGATGAAAATGCTGCTCGACACACATGTCGTCCTGTGGTGGCTCGACGACTCCGCCGAGCTCACCAACGAGATCAAGCACCTGCTGGACACGGAGCCCTCGGTCTTCGTCAGTGCGGTCACCCCGTGGGAGATCGCGATCAAACAGTCCCTCGGAAAGCTCGAAGGTCCCGAGGATCTGGCTGAACGGGTACGGGACAGCCAGTTCACCTCGCTTCCGATCACCGCGGGACACGGCGTACGGGCGGGCAGACTGCCCGCACATCACCGCGATCCGTTCGACCGGATACTGATCGCGCAGGCCCAGACCGAGGGAATGACGATCCTGACCCGCGACAAGTGGATCCCCTCCTACGACGTGCAGGTCATGCCCGTCTGACGGTGGTGCGCGGCCCCGGCGCGGCTCTACGCCTCCGTCACCGCCGTGGCCCGCCAAGGCGCCAGGCGCTGAACGTCGCGGGCCGTTGCCGTGACGCCGCTCAGGAAGCCCTGGGCTCGCGGGGAGGCCGTGTCGCGGAGCCATTCCGGGGCGATGTCGCAGACCGCGACCTTCACCTCGGTGCCGGCCAGGGCGAGGGGCAGGGTGTGGACGACCGTGGAGGGGAAGCTCAGGACCGTGCGGCCGATGGGGCCGCGGCGGGCGATGAGTTCGAGGGGGAGGTCGGGGCGGACGATCTCCAGGCCGGTGGCGGCCTCCAGTGCGTGGAGCTTCTCGGTGGACTCGCGGCGGTGCGCGAAGTAGCGGGTCGCTCCGTGGGTGCGGGACAGGGACGCGACGGCCTCCAGGTACTGGTCCCGGTCGACCACGCCCGTCTCGACCAGTGAGGTGCCGACCAGGTCCGCGCCCTTGGTGAGCAGCGGCGGGCCGAAGCGGGCGCGGGTCCAGGCGAAGGTGTTGGGGGTGACGGTCACGCCGGGCGGAGCCTCGACCGGCATGGCCGTGAAGACCTCGACCGTGCGGGTGGCGGACGGGGTGAAGCGGCTGCGGGCGCGGGCCGTGACCGGGGCCAGGACCAGTTCGCGGGGGCCCGAGCTGCCCTTGCGGTGCCAGCGCACCAGGCGTTCGCCGCGCGCGAGTTGGGCGACGAACTCCATGGTGGCCGTGCCGTCGTCGACCACGGTGAGGCGGCGGGCCCGGACCATGGTGAGCAGGAGTTGTACGTACCGGGAGAACGGGTCGCCGATGACGACGTGTTCCGCCCGGCGGACGAGTCCGGACAGGTCGCGCAGGCTCTTCAGGGGCGCGCCCGCGCCGCCGCGCGCCTCCTGCCAGCGGACGTTGATGCCCTCGTCGCGGGCCAGCTCCGCCATCCGGCGCAGCTGACCGCGCGACATCGGGTCGACCGGGGGGAGGACGACGACCGTGATGTCCGTGAGGACCCGGTCGCCACCTCCCTCTGTGTAGGCCCACTCCAGGACGTTCAGGAGCTGGACCGGGCTCTCGACGAAGGCGAGGTTCACCGGTCGGCCCGTCAGACCGCGACCGGCTCGGCGGCCGGAGCCGCCTCGGTGTTCTCGGCGACGACGCCCGCGACGCGGCGGAGCTTCTTCATCGGGCCGAGCTCGGACTCGTACACCTTCTTGACGCCGTCGCCGAGCGAGGCCTCGATGGTGCGGATGTCGCGGACGAGGCGGGTGAGGCCCTGCGGCTCGACGGAGGCGGCCTGGTCGGAGCCCCACATGGCGCGGTCGAGGGTGATGTGGCGCTCGACGAACGCGGCGCCGAGGGCGACGGCGGCGAGGGTCGTCTGGAGGCCGGTCTCGTGGCCGCTGTAGCCGATCGGGACGTTGGGGTACTCCTGCTGGAGGGTGTTGATGACCCGGAGGTTCAGCTCCTCGGCCTTGGCCGGGTACGTCGAAGTGGCGTGGCAGAGAAGGATGTTGTCCGAGCCGAGGACCTCGACCGCGTGGCGGATCTGGCGCGGGGTCGACATGCCGGTGGAGAGGATGACCGTGCGGCCGGTGGCCCGCAGGGCGCGCAGGAGCTCGTCGTCGGTGAGGGAGGCGGAGGCGACCTTGTGGGCGGGGACGTCGAACTTCTCCAGGAAGGCGACGGCCTCGGTGTCCCACGGGGAGGCGAACCAGTCGATGCCGCGCTTGGCGCAGTGCTCGGAGATGGCCTGGTACTCGGCCTCGCCGAACTCAACGCGGTGGCGGTAGTCGATGTACGTCATCCGGCCCCAGGGGGTGTCGCGCTCGATGTCCCACTGGTCGCGCGGGGTGCAGATCTCCGGGGTGCGCTTCTGGAACTTGACGGCGTCGCAGCCGGCTTCGGCGGCCACGTCGATCAGGGCGAGGGCGTTGTCGAGGTCGCCGTTGTGGTTGATGCCGATCTCGCCGGTGATGTAGACGGACTGGCCGGGGCCGGCGGTGCGGGTGCCGAGGGTGCGCAGACGGGAGGTGCTCATGAGGTGTGTTTCCTTAGCTCGGATGACTTGGCGGGTTTGGGGGACCCGGGGTAGTTGCTGGTAGTTGCTGGAGTTAGCGGGGTTGCTTGGGGGACTGAGTGGGGTTCGTGGTCGTGAGGGTGGGGCCGAGCAGCCAGGCCGCGATCTCGCGGATGGCGCCGAAGCCGCCGGGGGTGGTCGTGACGGCGCGTGCGGCCGCCCGTACCGAGTCGTGGGCGCTGGCGACGGCGACGGGCCAGCCGGCGAGTGCGAAGCACGGCAGGTCGTTGACGTCGTTGCCGACGTAGAGGACACGTTCGGGAGCGATGGACTGTTCGTCGCACCACTGCTTGAGCGCCTGGTCCTTGCGGTCGATGCCGTGCAGGACCGGGATGCGGAGCTTGTGGGCGCGGGCGGCGACGACCGGGTTCTGCTCGCTGGAGAGGATCAGCAGCGGCAGTCCGGTCTTGCGCAGGGCCGCGATGCCGAGGCCGTCGCCGCGGTGGACGGCGACGATCTCGCGTCCGTCGGCGTCGATGAGGACCCGGTCGTCGGTCTGCGTGCCGTCGAAGTCGAGGACGACCGCGTCGATGTCGTCGAGGGTGGGCAGCGGCGAGGGGTCGAGCAGCGGCGCGAGGGCGCGGGCGCGGGCCAGGTCGTGCGGGTCGTCGATCTCCAGGACCCGTGCGGCGTCGGTGCGCACCAGGGCGGTGTGGCCGAAGAAGCGGTGGCGGTGGGTGCGGAAGCCCGCCACGTTCATGGCGTACGCGGTGCCGGTTTCGAGGAGGTCCTCGGGGCGGTCCTGGCGCATCTGCCGTACGGACTTGTCGTGGTTGACGCCGTAGTTGTCCTCCTCGATCGCGCTGCCGTCGCGCCAGAGGAAGCCGTGGAAGGGGGCGACGGTGACCGCCGTGTCGGCGCCGTCGTGGGCGACCGCGGCGGCGACGCCGTCGATGTCCTCCCGTACGACGAAGGGGCTGGTGCACTGGACCAGCAGCACCACGTCGGCCGTCCGCTCGCGCATCGCCTCGTAGGCGTCCAGGGCGTGCAGCACCGCGTCCTCGCTGCTGGACTTGTCCCCGGCGATGGCCGCGGGGCGCTGGACGATGTGCAGCCGCTCGGGGGCGCCGAGCGTGTCGCCCGCGGCGCGGGCCGCGTCGGCGATGGCCGCGTCGTCGGTCGTCACGACGACGTCCGTGACCTCGCGGGAGGCCAGGCAGGCGCGTACGGCGCGGGCGATCAGCGGTACGCCGCCGACCTGGGCGAGGTTCTTGGCCGGGACGCCCTTGGATCCGCCGCGGGCGGGGATCACGGCGAGCACGGTGGGGGTCGGGGTCATCTCTGCTCCTGAAGTGGTGTTCACAGCTCGCCCATCCGTCGGATCACCGGGGCGACCCGCTGGACGCCCTGCCGGTACGCGCCGCGCGCCGCTTCCCGGACCGCCTCGCGGACCGCGCCGCGCACCCCGCCGGTCTCGCGGGGCCGTTCGGCGCCCGGCAACGGGTGGCCGTCGGGGGCGAGGTGGTGGCGGGCGAGGATGCCGGGGAGGTAGCCGGGGGCGGTGGCGGGCGTGTAGTACGGGGCGAGGTCGGGCAGCCGGGCCGCGGCGAGCAGGTCGTCGACGCGGGCGCGGGCGTGGTCGTAGGCGGTGGCGTACGTGCCGTCGGCGGCGACGCCCTGGCCGGCCAGCCACTGCGGGTCGGGCTCCGGGCGGAAGCCGCCGTCCAGGTGGTCCCAGGAGGTGAGCAGGCCGGAGCCGATGAAGTGGTGGTTGCCCAGTGCCTCGCGGACGCCGAGGTCGGTGAGGACCGCGGTCGGGATACGCCGGTGCAGGGACTCCAGTGCGGCGGTCGAGGAGACCGTGACCAGCAGGTCGGTACGGTCCAGGACCTCGCCCATGTGCCCGTACACCAGGCGGAAGTTGGGCGGGAGTCCGCCGGGCAGCTTCTCGGCGAGCCGCTGGTACGGGAGTTCCTCGATGTGCGTGGTGTGCTCACCGGGCTTGGAGCGCAGCTTCAGCAGCACCTCGCGGTCCGGGTGCAGCCTGGCGTGCTCGACGAGCCTGCGCAGCAGGTACATGCGGTCGTCGCGGGAGGCCGGTACGGAGGGCTGGGCGGCGAAGACGACGGTGTCGCGGCCCTCCTGCGGGCGGTGCGGCTCGCCGCCGAGGAACGGCAGGGCGGCCTCGGTGACGGCCGAGGCGTCGGCGCCCACTCCCCCGTACACCGCGCGGAAACGCTCCGCGTCGTGGCGGGAGTTGGCGAGGACGACGTCCGCGCCGTGCCGCAGCAGCAGCCCGTCGGCGAGCTTCTCGTAGACGACGCCGACATAGCCGGTGACGACGACGGGCCGGGCGGGCAGCCGCAGTGCGGCGAGTCCGTGCAGCATCGCCTGGACGGCTCCGCCGACGAGGGCGAGGACGACGACGTCGTACCCCTCGTCCCGCACGGTGTGCAGGAATTCGACGGCCGTCACCTCGCGCACCCGGCCGGCCTCGATACCGACGTCGCCGACCTCGGCGAGCTGGCGCGGGGTCGGGGTGGCCCGGCCGCGCAGCAGCAGTCCGCTGATCTCGACGCGCTGCGCCGACGTCCCGGACGCGTCGGCGGTGAGGCGGCGCGCGGTGAGCGCGCCCCATTTCCACCGGGTGTCGGAGTCGGCGAGTACGGCTACCCGGAGGGTGGTCGTCTTTTCGGTACGTGGGGGCACGTCCCAGAACTTAGGAAGGCATTTCGATTCGCGGCCCAACGTGACGGCAACAGCTGGTTAACAGCCCGCCGACGCTTGGCGAATCGCCTTCACAAAGGGGACGCAATCGCCCATGATTCGGCCCGGTTCATCATTCCGACATTCGCCGTTCACCCGCCGTCCCTCCCGGGGCCAAGGCAAATGACGGGCTCCCGCCTAGCGTGAGACGGGTGGTTAAGCTCTCGGTCATCGTGCCGTTCTACAACGTGCAGACATACGCCCCCGACACCTTGAGAAGCCTGCGGGCCAACGCCCGCGAGGACTTCGAATTCATCCTGGTCGACGACTGTTCGACCGACGGGACCGCGGACATACTGCGCCGCGCCGAGGACGAGATTCCGGGGGTGGTCGTACGCAGACACAAGCAGAACGGCGGACTGGCCACCGCCCGTAACACCGGCCTGGACGCCGCGCGCGGCGAGTACCTCGCGTTCCTGGACGGGGACGACTGGCTCGCCCCCGGTTTCTACGCCGAACTCCTGGCCAGGACAGAGGTGCTGGGCTGCGACTTCGTCCGCACCGACCATGTCCAGGTCGAGGGCAGGAGCCGCACGGTGCACCGCGTCCCGCACGGCAGGCGCGGCGAGGTGATGGACCCGCGGGACGCGATCCTGCCCGCCGAGCGGTCCACCTCGGTCGACTATCCGTACGCCTGGGCCGGGCTGTACCACCGGCGGCTGCTGGACCGCGGACTGCTGCATTTCACGGACGGGCTGCGTACCGCGGAGGACCGTCCGTGGATCTGGCGGCTGCATCGCGAGGCCGATTCCTTCGCGGTGCTGGGGCTTCTCGGAATTTTCTACCGGCGCGGGGTCGCCTCTTCGCTCACGCAGATCGGCGACGTACGCCAGCTCGATTTCATTCGCTCGTTCGACCAGGTCATTCGGGAAACCGCGGAAGACCGCGACGCACAGGTACTGCTGCCGAAAGCGGTCCGTACCTATTGCGCGATCATTTCCCACCACATGAGCTCGATCGAAAGGTTCGAACCCGCCGTGGCCCGCACACTGAAGTCCATGAGTGCCGCCGCGCTCAAGCGAATGCCGCAGCAGGTGCTCGACGACGCCCTCGACTCGATGGACGTGCAGCGCGCCACCCTGCTGCGCCGGCTGCGCCGCCGCCCGGCCGCCGCGGGCGCCAAGGAGGTGTCCGCCGCGTGAACACCGCCCGGTCCCGCACCACGCAGATCTTCTTCGCCTCCACGCTCTACGGCACCGCCACGCTCGCCGCCGCGCTCGACGCGGGCTGCTTCCCGGACGCGGACAGACGCATCCTGCTCGTCTCGAACAACGCGGCCGTGCCGGAGACGACGGCCTCCCTCGACGCGATGCCCGGGTTCGACGCGCTGCGCGGCCGTTTCGACGACGTGGTGTCGTGGAACACGACGATCGCCCCCTTCCACCCGGGCGGCTGGGCGCCGCGCCCCGACGACGTGCCCCTGTGGGAGCGGCATCTGCGCCTGGCCTGGGGGCTCGGCGACGACGACATCGAGCTCGCGGTCGAGTCGATCCAGGTCAACCCCGCGCTGGCCGTCGCACAGATCTTCACCGGCGCGCCGGTCGATGTGTACGCGGACGGGCTGATGAGCTACGGCCCCACCCGCAACAAGATCGACCCGCTGGTCGGTACCCGGGTGCGCCGGCTGCTCCACCTCGACCTGGTGCCGGGGCTGAAGCCGCTGCTGCTCACGGAGTTCGGGGTGGCGCCGCAGATCGTGCCGACCGAGGTGTTCCTCAAGGTGCTCGGCGAGCTGGCGGACGCGCCCGCGGCCCAGGACGGCGTTCCGGCCGTGGAGGCGCCCGCGCTGCTGCTCGGCCAGTACCTCTCGGCGCTCGGGCTGATCAGCGCGGCCGAGGAGGAGAATCTGCATCTGCGGATGATGCGCGGCGCGGTCGCGCTCGGCCACACCCGCCTCGTCTTCAAGCCGCATCCCACGGCCCCGGCCCAGTGGTCGAAGGCGATGGGCGCGGAGGCCGAGAAGCTGGGCGCCGAGCTGACGGTGCTGGACGAGGGGGTGCTCACCGCCCCGGTCCTCGCCGAGGTTCTGTACCAGCGGATGCGGCCCGCGCTGGTCGTCGGCTGCTTCTCGACGGCGCTGCTCACCGCCTCGCAGTTCTACGGGCTGCCGGTGGCCCGGGTCGGCACCGAGGTGCTGCTGGACCGGCTCGCCCCGTACGAGAACAGCAACCGCATCCCGGTCACGCTCGTGGACGCGCTGGTGCCGGAGGTGACGGACCGGGCGGCCGTCGAGAGTGCGGGGGCGGCGCAGAGCGGGGAGCCGGTGGATCCGGCGGACCTGACCGGGCTGGTCACCGCGGTCGGCTTCGCGATGCAGCCGAGGATCTACCCGGGGCTGCGGCCGGCCGCCGAGCGTTATCTGGCCGCGCACCTGGACGCCACGACCTGGCGCTACTTCAAGCGCAAGCGGCTGACCTCGCTGGCGCTGCCGGGGGCGGTGCCGGCGCAGCTCGCGTTCCTGCCGCGCAACGCGGTGGTGCGCCGGGTGGCGCGGTCGGTGCGGCGCCGGGTGGTGCGGCAGTAGGCGGCTGATACGGAGGGCGGGGCGGGGGCGGGGCCGGATTCGGCACCCGGCCCCGCCCCGCTTCCGGGCGCCGGTCAGACGGGTACGCCGCCCTGGATCACCCTCAGGTCCGCCGCGTTGGCCTCGGTGACCTTCCAGAGTTCCCGCTGCCGACCGTGCACGTCGGCGACCGTCGCCGCGTGGTCGTCGAGCAGCCCGGCCGCCCGCTCGGCGAGCCGGGCCCCGAGGTGCCGGTCGTGGACCGAGATGCCCCACTCCGGGCGGTCGATGTCGGAGAGGAAGTACGCCATCTTCGGGTGCGAGATCAGGCTGATGATCGGCGTACCGCAGCCGAACGGGATCATCCCCGCGTGCCCGCGCATCCCGATGACCAGCCTGGTGCGGGCGTAGGTGTCCCGGATCGCGTCGTTGCCGAAGTCGTACATCGGGATCACCGGCAGTGCGATGCCGTGCTCGCGCCGCAGGTCGAAGGCGACCCGCTCGTCGTCCAGCGAGTGGGCGACGCACCGGACCTCGGCCCGCTTGCCGAGCTCCCGCACCGCGGTCGCCATCTCGCCCAGGAAGTGCCCGTAGTCGTGCCCGAAGCGGAGCCCCGAACGGTCGTACGCGGCATTGATCAGCACGGTGTCCTCGCGGCGCTCCGGGTCCGTCCAGCCGTCCACCAGCTGCCTGGTGACCGTCGTCGGGCAGGGCTGGAAGCGCACCTTGTCGTGGAGCGAGGCGGGCAGCAGCTCCCGGACCTTCTCGATGGAGCCGTGGTTGCGCAGCCCGAAGAACGAGGCCCGTTCGACGAGCTTGCGCAGGCTGGAGAGGAACCTCTCCCGACCGTGCCCGTACGCCTGGCCGTCGAAGGCGTTGAAGCCGACCGCGTACACCATGACGGGTACGTCGATCCGGTCGAGCAGTTCGTCCGGGACGTTCCACTGCCAGCCGCTGTTGCCGTTGGGCGCGGTGTCCGGGATGAAGAGGCCACCGCCGCCGATGACCAGGCCCCGGCGCTCGTTGACCCGTTCCAGCGCGGCCTCGTCGAAGAGCCGGTGGGCGTGGATCGAGTGCCACCGCTGCGGTCCGGTGTCCCGGCCGAAGGCCAGCCGTACGCTCTCCGGCAGCAGCTTGTCCCCGGCGTTGCCCTGACGCTCCATGTAGAAGGCGACATGGGCGAGCTGGCCCGGGGCGGGGCCCTCCACGGGCGCGGTCAGGTCCGTGGTGCGCTTGTACATCAGCCGGTTGGCGCGGTGGGTGGGGTCGACCGCGAGGCCCTTCAGGGCGTACTCGGCCGCCCCGTCGTCGTCGCCATGGATCCAGGCGATCTGGGCGAGGCGGGCGAAGGCGGTCGCGGCCCGGTTGGGCGCCGCGGTGGCGAGCAGGAGCCGGGCGCGGGCCTCCTCGTAGCGGGAGACGCTCATCAGGGCGTGGCCGAGCACCTCGTGCGGCCAGGACTCGTCGACGGGTATCCGGACCCGGTCCAGCAGATCGGCCGCCTCCTGGTACTCGCCCGCCGAGATGTGGGCGGCGGCCACCTTGCGGGCGGCCTCCGCGGACCCGGTGCGCAGCACGTGCGGGGTGCCGTAGTGGACCAGCAGGTCGTGGTGCTTGGCACCGGGCAGCGCCACGTACGCGGAGTGGAACTCGGCGTCGGACAGCTCGAATTCGTGCCAGCGGGCCTCGGCCTCGCGGTAGCCGGCCTCGCCGCCCTGCCAGGGCTTGTGCCGCCCGGTGAAGTGCAGGATCGCGGTGGAGTCGGGGACCGGGAGGTCGCCGCTCAGCCGCCGCTTGACGAAGTTGTAGCGGGCGTCGAGCTGGACGAAGTCACCGTCGAGCACGGCGTTGAGGATGCCCTGGTCGTGCTTGTCGAGCTCGTACGTGCCTGCCCGGCCGACCTCGTCGAGCCTCGCGCAGAACGCGTCGCTCAGAAACTCGCGCTGGATGACCAGCAGTCCGCTGTTGAGCTTGTGCTGCCCGTAGAAGAACTGCGGCACGGCGGCCAGTCCGTCGCGCAGTGCGAGCAGTTCACCGAGATCGCCGAGGACGACCATGTCGGTGTCCAGGGTGATCACGGTGTCGTAGTCGCGGACCCGGAAGACGTCGAGGATGAAGTAGGCCTTGCGGACCAGGTAGTTGTCCTGGTCGCCCTTGGCGTACGAGTCGTAGTGCCCGGCGTCGACCCGGCGGAAGTCGACGCGCGGGTGCAGGGCCCGGATCTGCGCGACGGAGGCGGGGCGCAGTCCGTCGTGCAGGACGAGGAAGTCCTCGCAGACGTTCGGGTTGGAGAGGGCCAGGCTGCGCAGCAGGGCGAGGAAGCCGGGCAGGTAGTTCTCGTCGACGAAGCTCGCGAAGGCGACCCGGCGCTTGCCGGTGAGCGGGTTCGCGGGCGCGGGCGACTCGGGGAGGGCCGTGGTGTACGGGGTCGTGGCGGTCGTCGTCATCGCAGTCGGATCCTCATGTCGGTGACGCTCTGGGCGCGTTCCATGACCCACGCCTTTTCGCTGGTGTACTCGTGCACGGAGGTGATGGGCATCCGCATCGCGCCGGGCAGGCGGTAGGCGCCGCTCTCGTAGAAGTCGAAGCCGATCAGGTCGAGCCGGCTGCTGACGTCCAGGTGGTCGAGGAGCCACAGCATGTTGAACCCGGTGGTGGGGATGGCCGGCCAGACGTCGGCGCCGACGCGCCCGATGTCGCGCAGCGGCCAGCGCAGCGACTCGTCGCCCAGGTACTGCTGGGCGCCCGGGACGAGGCGGTTGCGCAGGGAGTGCTTCCAGTCGCCGGAGACCCCGCCGAAGACCAGCCGGGTGTGCACCTGCTGGTCCCAGTTGAAGCCGTGCTTGTGGATGGTGGCGTGGATGTCGGTGCGCCGTCCGGTCGCCGCCGGGTCGATCCGGTACGAGTTGAAGCGGACGACCAGGTCGTAGCCGTCGATCTCGGCGCCCATCGAACTGCTGCCGACGCGCTGGGAGTTGGCGATGAGGCAGATCGATTTGCCCGCTATCCGGTTGCGGAACTCGCCGACCGTGGTCCACTCGACACCACCGAAGGTGGGGTCCTCGACCGGGCCGCGCATCCGGCTTCTGCGCTGTTCGGCGTAGAGGCCGACGATCTCGGTGAGCCCGGCCACGGCGCCGGGGTCCGTCCCGGCCTCCTCCATGGCCAGTCCGAGGTACTGGGAGGTGGCCTCCTGGAGCTCCGTCACCGGGGCTCCGGTGCGCTCCTGGGCGAGCAGGGCGCCGACCAGCCGGGGCTCCGCCCGGTGCCAGTCGCCGCGCGCCTGGAGGGCCAGGCCCTCGGCCCAGGACTCGGTGACGGGCCGGGCGGCGTACTCGGCGGCGGCGGGGCAGTCGTGCTCCAGCCTCCGCAGCAGCTCGTCCTGGAGCCGCGCGCCCGCCCGCAGCCCGACGACCTTGGCCGCGACGCCGAAGCCGTCGTCCTCGGTGAACGAGAGGTAGCGCTCGTACGCCTCGATGGCCGCGGCCTCCGCGCCCATCGCCTCCAGCGTCCTGGCCCGCAGCCGCCAGCCGGCCCGCGAGCCCTTGCGCTGGGTCAGCACGGTGTCCCCGATGAGCACCGCGAGCTTCAGCTCGTCCTCGTAGCCGCAGTCCAGCGCCTTGTTGCCGACCATGAGCAGCGGGTCGAGCAGCTCGTCGGCGAGGGCCGCGGAGGCCGCCTGGGCCTTGCCGGCGCGCCTCATCAGCGGGATCGAGGGCGCGGCGGTCGCGGGTGCCGCGGGCTGCGTCGCGGCGTGCACGGCCAGCAGGTGCCGCAGCGCCTCCGCGAGTGCCGTACGCCGCCGGTCGAGCCCCGCCACCAGCTTGGTGCTGTGCGCGGCACAGGCCCGCAGGCACACGTCCACGTCGGTCGGGGTGACGGAGGCGAGCTGCGACGTGGCACTCCCGGGCGGGGCCGCGTCACGTTGCCGTGGCCGACGGGTGCGGGCTTCTCTCATGGCGCTCCAAGCGTCTGGTGCCCGTGGGGGGAAGGGGGCGTTTCCGGGCGTGCGGTCACCGGAACGCGCACGGAGCCCCGCCCGGTCGACGGGCGGATGCTCGGCGTGCGTGATCGGTTCCGCGACACGCTAAGAAACCTGAGCGGCCGCCGGATGAACTCACCCTGTCCGTACCGGAAACTGCGCACCGACCCCGCAGGTACGCGCGCCCGTCAGCGCACCCCGTACCGCGCCTCGATGCCCGCGACGATCATCCGCAGCCCGTCGGGGCCCGCACTTCACGCTGCTGGCGGTCGGCACGGGCACCGGGCTCCCGGCGTTCGACGGCGACGGCGACGGCGGCGACCAGGTACGCGTGCACCGCACGGACGCCTGCGAGGCGTACGGCAAGGGCCTGTTCCTGGTCCGCCCCGACGGCTACATCGGCTGGGCGGGCGAGGACGCCTCGGGCCTGGCGCGGTACCTGGCCCCGCTGGGCGTCACCGCGGTCACACGCTGCTGAGCGAGAGCTTCGCCGCGAACCCGAGGAAGAGCAGACCGGCCGCCGAAGTGGCCCCCGCCGACAGCCGCTTGCGGCGGCGGAACGCGGCGGACAGCCGGGTGCCGCCGAATATCAGCATCGACAGATAGAGGAAGCTGGCGATCTGCAGCAGGGTTCCCAGTACCAGGAAGGACAGCGCCGGATAGGCGTAGCCGGGGTCGACGAACTGCACGAAGAACGAGATCAGGAACAGGATCGCCTTCGGGTTGAAGAGGCTGACCACCAGCGCCCGCCGGTACGGCCGCTCCATCGCCGCCCCGGCCGCGGGCCCGGCGCTCTCCTCGGTCAGCTCGGCCATCCGCCGGTGCCGCTCGCGCCACATGGTCACCCCGGCCCGCAACATGCCGATCGCCAGCCAGGTCAGATAGCCCGCACCGGCGAACTTGACGACGGCGAAGAGCACCGGCGTCGTCTGCAGCAGCGACGAGGCCCCGAGCGCGGACAGCGTCATCAGGACGGTGTCCCCGGTCCACACCCCGGCCGCCGCCACATACCCGGTCCGCACCCCGCGCCGGGCGGCGACGGAGAGCACGTACAGCGAATTCGGTCCCGGCAGCAGGACGATCAGCACCAGGCCGGCGAGATAGGTCGGAAGATCGGTGACACCCAGCATGAAACGGAGTGTCGCACGCAGGTACGACACTCCGTCCGGGGGGTTCGGGATGGCGCGGGGTCAGTCCTCGTCGCCGTCGAGGAGGCGGTCCACGGAGAGCTCCATCTCGACGCCGACCACGTCCGGCACGGTGAACGAGGTCCCGCGCTTGTGGTGCGCCTTGTTCTTGTACTCGCCACCCCGGGGGTCGGTGCAGAGCAGCACCTGGTCGTGCTTGCGGTCGGCCACCACGTAGACCGGAATGCCCGCCTGGGCGTAGTCCTCGACCTTGGGGCCGAGGTCGTCCGCCCAGTTGGTCGAGGTCACCTCCACGACCATGCGGAAGACGTGGGCGGCGTAGCAGTTCTTCATGGCGTGATGCTCCCTGAAGTCCGCCTCGACGACCGACAGGTCAGGAATCGCGTAGTCGTCGGGGCCGGTGGGCAGCCATAGCCCGACGCCCTGGACGAGCCTCAGCCCTACCTTGCGCGCCCGGGCGCCGAACTCCTCGCTGAGCCAGGACAGCGCCAGAGCGTGCGTTCCGTCCGCCGGTGGTGTCACAGTGAGCCTCCCCTGGAGGATCTCCACGCGATGCCCAGGCAGCGAGCGTGCGAGCTGGTCGGCTGCCTCGCCGAGCGTCAGCTCCGGCTGTTCCTGCACGTGCACCTGCTCCTCGTGCTGTATTACGGCCACGGCATCCTCCTTTCGGGGACCACTGTTCATGAGCTTATCCACGGTCGCGGACATTCAGCGAGAGATCACCCGTGCGAGTACCCGCCCCCTCAGAACGCGTCCGACGGCACATACCTCCCCCACACCTCGCGCAGCGCGTCGCACACCTCGCCGACCGTCGCCCGCGCCCTGAGCGCGTCCTTCATCGGGTACAGGACGTTGTCCGTGCCCTCGGCCGCCTTCCGCAGCCGGGCCAGCGCCGTGTCCACCGCGTCCTGGTCGCGTCCGGCGCGGAGCTTCGCCAGGCGGGCCGCCTGCGCGGCCTCGATCGCGGGATCGACGCGGAGCGGCTCGTACGGCTCCTCCTCGTCGAGCTGGAAGCGGTTCACGCCGACCACGACGCGCTCCGCGCTGTCGGTCTCCAGGGCGATGCGGTACGCGGAGCGCTCGATCTCGCTCTTCTGGAAGCCGCGCTCGATCGCGCTGACCGCGCCGCCCATGTCCTCGACCTTGGCCATCAGGGCCGCGGCCGCGGCTTCGACGTCGTCGGTCATCTTCTCGACGACGTACGACCCGGCGAACGGGTCGACGGTCGCGGTGACGTCCGTCTCGTACGCCAGGACCTGCTGGGTGCGCAGGGCCAGGCGGGCGGACTTGTCGGTGGGGAGGGCGATCGCCTCGTCGAAGGAGTTGGTGTGCAGCGACTGCGTGCCGCCGAGGACCGCGGCCAGGCCCTGCACGGCGACGCGCACCAGGTTGACCTCGGGCTGCTGGGCGGTGAGCTGGACGCCCGCGGTCTGGGTGTGGAAGCGCAGCATCAGCGACTTGGGGTTCTCCGCGCCGAACTCCTCCTTCATCACCCGGGCCCAGATCCGGCGGGCCGCACGGAACTTGGCGACCTCTTCGAGGATCGTCGTACGGGCGACGAAGAAGAAGGAGAGCCGGGGCGCGAAGTCGTCGACGTCCATGCCCGCCGCGACGGCGGTGCGGACGTACTCGATGCCGTCGGCGAGGGTGAACGCGATCTCCTGCGCGGGCGAGGCCCCGGCCTCGGCCATGTGGTAGCCGGAGATCGAGATGGTGTTCCACTTCGGGATCTCGGCCCGGCAGTACTTGAAGATGTCGGCGATCAGCCGCAGCGAGGGCCCCGGCGGGAAGATGTACGTGCCGCGCGCGATGTACTCCTTGAGCACATCGTTCTGGATGGTGCCGGTGAGCTTCTCCGCCGGGACCCCCTGCTCCTCGCCGACCAGCTGGTACAGCAGCAGGAGCAGCGCCGCCGGGGCGTTGATCGTCATGGACGTGGAGACCTTGTCCAGCGGGATCCCGTCGAACAGGACCCGCATGTCGTCGATCGAGTCGATCGCGACCCCGACCTTGCCGACCTCGCCGGACGCGATCGGCGCGTCCGAGTCGTGGCCCATCTGGGTGGGCAGGTCGAAGGCGACGGACAGGCCCGTCGTCCCGTTGGCGATCAACTGCTGGTAGCGGGCGTTGGATTCCGTGGCCGTACCGAAACCCGCGTACTGGCGCATCGTCCACGGCCGGCCGGTATACATCGTGGGGTAGACACCGCGCGTGAAGGGGTAGGCACCCGGCTCTCCCAGCTTTTCGCCGGGGTTCCAGCCGTCGAGTGCGTCCGGCCCGTAGACCGGTTCGATGGGCAGTCCCGACTCCGACTCGCGCGTCATCTGCTGTGCCTCCCGCTGAAGCTGCTCAGTAAAGCTACTTGCTGGTAACCACGATTCCCGCGACGGACTGTAGCGGCGGGCGCGAGACCGTTGGAGAGTCAGGGGCTGGGACCTTGCTCACAGCCCTCCCCCACGGCCCTCGTCGCCGCTCTCCCCATCATGCGCGGGCTTTGGCAACCGGGCAGAGCGGGAATCCGTCCAATGGGACACCGGACACACAGGGGGCCGAGATGATGGAGAGCACCAACAGGAGCACGACGCGGACCGGGATACGGGGCACGGCCCGGACCGCGAAACGAGGTCGGGCGGGGGCCACGGCGGTGCTCGCCGTCCTCACCGTCGCCACGGCGGCCGGCTGCAAGGCGCAGGCCACCGGCAGCGCACCGGCGGCCCCGCCGGCACCACCGCGGGCCACGGCCACCGACGACAACAAGCCCGCCTCCCGGCCACCGTCGCCCGCCGCGTCGTCGCCGACGGCCACCGCATCGCCCACGCCGAAGCCGGACCCGCAGGGCAGGACGCTGATGGCGAGCGGCTCCCAGGGCAAGCAGGTGCGGGAGCTCCAGGCCCGGCTACGCCAGATCGGCCACTTCGACCGCAGCCCCACCGGCTACTACGGCACCGTCACGGTCGCCGCGGTCCAGTCCTTCCAGGGCAAGCGCGGCCTCTCCCGTACCGGCAAGGCGGACACTCTCACCTGGCAGAAGCTGCTCGGCATGACGCACGAGCCGACGGCCGCCGAGCTGAATCCGCCGACCACCCGAACGGTCGCCAAGCCGGACAAGCGCTGCATGACCGGCCGGGTCCTCTGCATCAGCAAGAACAGCCGGACGCTGTCCTGGATGATCGACGGCCATGTCGTGTCGTCGATGGACGTCCGCTTCGGCTCCCAGTACACGCCGACGCGTGAGGGCACCTTCTCCGTCTACTGGAAGTCCCGCCACCACGTGTCGACGATCTATCACACGGCCATGCCGTACGCGATGTTCTTCAGCGGCGGCCAGGCGGTGCACTACTCGGCGGACTTCGCGGCCCGCGGCTACAACGGTGCCTCGCACGGCTGCGTCAACGTCCGGGACGAGGGAAAGATCGCCTCGCTCTTCGCCCAGGTGAAGAACGGCGACAAGGTCGTGGTCCACGGATAGGTCGCGTCCGGAGGAGAAGAAGGGGCGCGGACGGGACCGGGGGAACGTGTCCCGCCCGCGCCATATGCGCTGAGCCGTAGGTACGGGGGGAACCCCGGCTCGTTGCGCTGCCGATGACCAGTCGGCTCACTCTGTACTGCGCCGCGGCCTCGAAAAACGTCACACCTGGTGGTGGACGGCTCGAAAAAGCCTGTCGCGTACGGCTCCGCTCAGCCGGAGGTCCGGGCCGAAGGCGTCAGGGAGACCGGGGTCGAGGGCAGCCGCACACCGTCGGCGAACCGGGCCGACGAGGACCTGCCGGAGTCCGAGCCGCTGCCGCTGCTCCAGTTCGAACCGTCGTCGCTCTGTCCGTCGTCGTCACCCTGGTCGCTCTGGCCGTTCTCGGATCCTTCGATCACGCGGTCGCAGAACCGGTCCAGGTTGCGGGCACCCTTCGCCAGCGCTTCGAGCTTGCGCCTGCGCTTCTCGTCCAGGGAGCCGTCGCGGTACTCGCGGCAGGCCTTGAGCGCCTTGGCGTACCACTCGCCGGAGCCGTCGTTCCCGGAGCTCCCGGGCCGCGTGCCGTCCTGGGTGGTGCCCGGGGAACCGGTCGCGGCACTGCCCGGCTTCCGGTCGTCGCCGCCTTCATTCTCCTTCGCCCCGCCGGATCGGCCGGGGTCCGGGTCACCGGCCGGCGGGGAAGGATCCGCGGGGGGCGTGGCGGCGCCCGTCCTCGGGGAGGCGGACGACGGTGGCTGCGGGGTCTGCTCCTCGGTGATCCCCGAACCGAGCTCTTCGGGCGTCGCCGCGGCCGAGACGGAGGTCGCCGGCAGGGGGGCGTGCCCGCCGAACGGTCCGGGAAACATTCCGGTGCCCGCCGCCACGGCCACCCCGCCGAGCGCACAGCCCGCGAGGGAGGCGACCAGGCCGAAGCGGACCGGCCGGCTCCAGCGCGAGGGGCGGGCACGGCCGGAGACCGCGGACGGGACGGAGGCGTACGGGACGGAGCCGCCGGAGGCGGCCCCGATGCGTACCGGTTCGAGCACCTCGGCGTCGGCCGGCCCGTCCGCCTTCTCCGCGGCACCCCTCAGCTGCGCCTTCGCCCGTGTCCCCGTACGCGCGGAGCGGGTGGCGGTGCGGAAGGCGGCGAGCGCCGCGGCCTCGCCGGGCAGTTCACCGGCGGCCGGGCGGGCGGCCCGTGCGGCGGCGTCCAGCGCGGCCACGAGCCTCTCGGCGTCCGTACACGACTGACCGCCGACGGGATCGACCGGTTCGCCGCGGAGCAATCTCTCAGCGGCGTCCTCGTCAAGCCATTCGTACTGCTCGTCGGCCATCACATGTCCTTCTGCGTCCACGGACGCGAATGCGTCACACCGGCCGGCGCCGCCAGACCGTTGCGGGCAGGGCGCTGGGCGGGCACCGCGTCGAGTTCCGCCGTCCGGCCCGCGCTCCGGTTCGGGGCGGACGGATCCGCCGGATCTCCTGCGGGAACACCGTCCGTGTCGACGCCCGCGTCGCCGTCACCACCGTCGTCGCCGTCCGTACGCAACAGCTCGGCCAGCCGCTTCAGGCCCCGGTGCGCCGCGGTGCGTACCGCCCCCGGACGCTTGCCCAGCGTCTGCGCGGCGCTCTTCGCGTCCAGACCCACGACCACCCGCAGCACCACGGCCTCGGCCTGGTCCTGCGGCAGCTGGGCGATGAGCGACATCGTGCGGCCGGTGGCCAGGGCCTCCATCGCCTCGCCGGCGGTGTCGGACTCGGCCGGTCTCTCGGACAGTTCGGACTCGTCGCCGCCGATCGCGGGGCGCCTGCCGCGCATCCGCAGATGGTCCAGCGCACGGTTACGGGCTATGCGCGCCGCCCAGCCGCGGAAGCGGTCGGCGTCGCCGCTGAACCGGTCGAGGTCGCGCGCTATCTGCAGCCAGGACTCGGACGCCACGTCCTCGGCGTCCGGCTCTCCCACCAGCGTCCTTATGTAGCCCAGCAGCCGCGGCTGCACAGCGCGGTACACAGTACGGAAGGCGTCCTCGTCCCCGTCCTGTGCCGCGAGTACCGCGGCAGTGAGCTCCGCGTCGTCCCCCAGCACTCCCTCATCCTGCCCTGCTGTCCCGAATCGCAGCTGGTCATCACTGCCGCGCCACCCTGCGCGACTCAGCACGCTACGTCCTCGGCGGGGGTCACGTCCACGTCTTGTACAACCCGCAACATTCCTCGGACACGGTGCGGTGTGACAGAAAACGCAGCGACGGCGCTGAGAGGAGTACGGGGTCGTCCTACGGCCCCGCGGAAGACGACCGGGGCCTCTCCTGTGGGGGGTGGCGGCCCCGGTCGTCCTCTTTCCCCCTGACTTGCACTTTTGACGTGAGCAGACCACTCGCGTGACCAGCCGCGTGACCAACGCGCCAGCCGGTCCATCCGAGCTTCGCCGACCCGACGCGCTGCGCCGCCCCCGAAGCCGGCTTGCGAGCCCCCTCGACTCGCCGTTTTCCGCATGGGGACATCACATGGCCCGGGGAGTGATGCCGGACGTCGGCACTCGCTTCCACCGGGTTCTCACCCGCCTCCAGGTCGTTTGTGACCTCGCTGTGCCGCCGGTCGTGGATGCGGAACCGGTCGGGACACCCGTGGCGTGCACGTCGCCGGCCCCGCTGCCGTGATCCCCCGTACGTCCACGGATCGATCGGAGCCCGGAAATGTCAGCGGCCTGGTGTGAAGCCTGTGACAGGCGGGCAAGGCTTGACGGGATTGGCAGGTACATGGGCGACCCAGTGAACTCCGCAAGGGGGATGGGGTGTTGGGAGACCGGTCCAGCACATGAGGCTGGGGCGGCGGGCGATCGGCGCCTACTCCCCTCGTGGTTCCGAAAGGGTGTGCATGAAGCATTTCCGGCTGCTCGTTCTCGGTAACGGCGTTTCTGCGTACGGCAGTTATCTGAACATGGTCGCGCTGAACGTCTTCGTCTACGACGTCACCGGGAGCGCCCTGGCCGCAGGGCTCTTCATGGCGGTACGGCTGGGGACGAGCGTGGGGGCGGGGTTCGTGAGCGGGCGCCTCGTCTCGGCGTACGACCGCAAACGCCTGATCGTCGGCGCCGACCTCGGCCAGGCGCTGGCACTCCTGGCGCTACTCCTGGCCCCGGAGGCCGGCCGGATCTCCTTGCTGTACTGCCTGGCCGTGGTCACCGGGGGCTGCTCGACGCTCTCGCAGGTCGCTCTGCGCAGCAGCATCCCGGAGATCGTGGGGGCCGAGAACCGGACCCGCGCCAACGGTCAGCTGGTCACCGGCCGTTCCCTCGCCATGATCGCGGGCTTCGCCTCGGCGGGTGTGGTGGTGGCGCAGCTCGGGTACACGGCGGCGTTCGTCCTGGACGCGGTCACGTTCCTGGTCTCCGCGTCGGTACTACTGATGCTGCCGATCCGTACGAGGGCCCGGTCCGAGGGGCCCAAGGGCGCCGAGGACGGCACGCCGGGCGCCGGTCACCGTTCCGTCCGGTTGCTCTGGGCCGGCGCGCCGGTGCTGATGGCGATGATCGCCGTGCGGGCCGTCGACGGGCTGGGATCCTCCTCGCACAACGTCGCGCTGCCCGTCTACTCCAGCCTGCTGGACCCCGATCATCCGGCCACCTTCATCAGCCAGTTCTGGGCCACGTGGGCGGTCGGCACCATCATCGCCCAGCAGGTGCTGGCCCGGCACACCCGCCGGGCCGGGCACACCTTGGGCGAGCGGGCCTTCGCGGTCGGCGCCTGCGTCATGTCAGGAGCGTTCATCGTCGTGTTCAGCGGGCTGCCCACCGTACCGACGCTCGCCACGGCGCTCGTCGCCGGAGCGGCGGACGGAGTCACCGAAGTCGTTTACGTGTCACGGCTCCAGGTGGTCCCCGACGAGCAGCGCGGACGCCTCTTCGGGCTCTCCGCCTCGGCCGAGAACGCCGGGTTCGGACTGGGGATGCTGATCAGCGGATCGCTGCTGGAGTCCTTGTCCCCGTTCCAGGTGGTCGCCTCCCTGCACGGCCTCGCCATCGTCCTGTGCCTCGCCCTGCTGACGCTGCTCGTGCTGCGCCGTTCCCCGGCCGGGCCCGACCAGGTGCGACAGCCCGGCAGCGACACCTTGCGCGAAGGGCGCGGCTGATGGGCGGTGGCGGGCAGGACCCGCGCATCGCCGTGGTCGGGATGTCCTGCCGGCTGCCAGGGGCCGACACGCCGGAGGACCTGTGGCGCATCATCCGCAACGGCGAGGACCGCTTCACCCGCTTCACGAAGGACGAGCTGAAGGCCGCGGGCGTCCCCGAGGAGCTGTACCGGCGCGACGACTTCATCGGCGCCTCGGCCGTCCTGGACGACATCACCGGGTTCGATGCCCGGCACTTCGGGATGAGCGCCCGCGAGGCCCGCCTGACCGACCCCCAGCACCGCCTGTTCCTGGAGTGCGCGCAGCACGCCCTGGAGAACGCCGGCTACCCCGACGAGCGGGACGGAAAGCGGATCGGGGTCTATGCCAGCACCGGCTACCACCTGTACAACATGCAGTCCTATCTGCTCAACAACGTCCTGCCGAACGAGGACATCGCCGACTGGCTGGCCGGCATGCAGGTCCTGGTGGGCAACTACACCGACTTCAACGCGACCCGGGTCGCCTACCGGCTCGGTCTCACCGGCCCCGCCGTCAACGTACAGACGGCCTGCTCCAGTTCGCTGGTGGGTGTGCACCTGGCCGCCCAGTCCCTGCTGCTGGACGAATGCGACATCGCGCTGGCCGGCGCCAGCGCGATCCATGTCCCGCAGGTCCTCGGCTACCACTATGTCAAGGGCTCGATCCTCTCCAGGACCGGCCGGCTCCGGGCGTTCGACGCGGCCGCGAACGGGACCGTCGGAGGCACCGGTGTCGTGGCCGTCGTACTGAAGCGGCTGGCCCGTGCGCTCGCGGACGGCGACACCGTGCACGGCGTCATCCGTGGCTGGGGCATCTGCAACGACGGTGCCGGCAAGCAGGCGTTCGCGGCACCCAGTGCGCGGGGCCAGCAGGAAGCCGTACGCCGGGCGCTGGACCACGCGGGCGTCGGGGCGGACACCATCGGTTATCTGGAGACCCATGGCACCGGCACCTTCAAGGGCGATCCCATCGAGCTGGAAGGTGCAGGCGCGGCGTACCGGCAGGACACGGACCGGTCCGGCTACTGCGCTCTCGGAGCCGTCAAGACCAACATCGGGCACCTCGACGTGGCGTCCGGACTGGCCGGTCTCGTCAAGGCCCTGCTGGTACTCAAACACGGTGTGATCCCGCCGATCGGGGGCTTCAGCGATCCCAACCCGCTGCTCGGGCTGGAGGACAGCCCGTTCTACGCACCCCGTGCCCTCCAGCAGTGGCCCGAGAACGGCACCCCTCGGCGGGCGGGTGTCACGTCGCTCGGGATCGGCGGCACCAACGTCCACCTGATCCTCGAGGAAGCCCCCGAACCCGGGCCGCGTTCCGCCACCGCGGCCCCGCCGGACGTGCTTCTGGTCTCCGCGACGAGCCGGGAAGCCCTCGCCGACAACGTACGGTCCCTGCGCGACGTGCTCCGCAGGAGGACCGCTCTGCCCTTGGCGGATCTCGTCACGACCGCCGCCCTCGGGCGCTCGCACGGCCGGCACCGGATCGCGGTCCGGGCAAGCACACCGTCCGCGCTGGCCGATGCTCTCGACGCCTGGCTCTCCGGCCCCGCACCGCTCGCGACCGCCGCGGGCCCCGTGCCGCCGGGGGACGCGCCCACCCGGGTGGTGTTCCAGTTCACCGGCCAGGGTTCCCTCCGCCCCGGAGCGGCGGCGGCCCTGTACGAACGGTTTCCCGTCGTGCGTGAGGTCCTCGACGCCTGCGAGGCGTGGCATCGCCGTCTCACCGGTGAACCGATGCTGGCCGGACTCCTCACCAAGGGGGCGGGCGCACCGGAGGCCGTCTGGTCGACCGCGACCGCGCAGCCGGCCCTGTTCGCCCTGCAGTGCGCCCTGGTCCGGCTGTGGGACGAGTCGGGCATCAGCCCCTGGGCCGTGACGGGCCACAGCGTCGGTGAGTACGCGGCGCTCTTCGCGGCCGGGGCGCTGTCGCTCGCGGACGGCCTGGAACTCAGCACGCATCGGGGCCGTCTGATGCGGGATCACTGCGTGCCGGGCGCCATGGTGGCGGTAGCACTGGAGCGGGAGTCCGCCGCGGAGCTCGCCGCCTCGCAACCCGGCCTGGAGCTCGCCGTGACCAACGGGGAACGCTCCCAGGTGCTGGCCGGTCCGGTCGCGGACGTGGACCGGATGTGCGCCGTGCTCGATGACCGGGGAACCCCGTACGAACGCCTCGCGGTGGACCGGGCCTTCCACACCGCTGCTACGGAGCCGATGCTCGACGCGTTCGCAGCGGTACTGGCGAAGACCCCCTTCACACCGATACGGACCCGCTTCATCAGCTGTCTCGACGGCCGGACCCGTGAGCCCGGCTGGATGCCGGACCCGGAGCATCTGGTCCGCCATGCCCGCGAGCCGGTGCGCTACGACGCGTCGCTGCGTGCCGTCGCAGGTGAACGGCCCGACGTGCTCCTGGAGATCGGGCCGCACACCACACTCAGTAGCCTGGCCCGCCGCTCCCTGCCCGTGGTGCGGGCGACTCCCTCCCTGCACCGGGACACCGGACTCACGGCACTCTTCGGCGCTGCAGCGGCTCTGCACTGCGCGGGAGCGGATGTCCGCTGGGAGACGTTCCTGGCCGGCACCGGAGGGCGGCGCGTCCCGCTGCCCGGCTACCGCTTCCAGCACCGACACCACTGGGTCGGGGCCCCACCCGGACCCCGCGGACCCATTTCCCCGGCGAGAGAGGAACGCACCATGACGTCAGAAGCGACGGAGACCGGGCGCCTACTGGACAGCATCCTCGGTGTGCTCTCCGGAGCCTTCGGAGAGGACCTCACCTCGGTCCCGGCCGACACCCCGTTCTTCGATCTCGGTGCGGACTCGCTCCTCATGATCAATGTACTCCGGGAGATCGAACAGGAGCACCACGTCAGAATCACGATGCGAGAGCTGTTCGACGAGACAGGAACGCCCCGGCTTCTCGCCGAACTCGTCGCCGCGCGGCTGCCCCGACAGCCCGGGACCGACCCCCTGCCGGCCACCGCACCCGCCACCACCGGACCGGCGACCGAAGAGCTGCCCGCCGCACCGCCCTTCGGTCCGCCGGCGGCCACCGCGCAGCCGTCCATCCCACAGCCGTACGCGGCGGAGCCCCCCTCCGCCGGTCCCTTGACACCGGCCACCCAGCAGCCGGCCGCCCGCGCTCCTCAGCCGTTCGCCCACACGCCGATACCCTCGCAGCGCACCACACCACCCTCCCCCGGCGTACCGCCTGTCCACACCGCGTCGACCGGCGGGGCACCGCCTGTCCCACACGCCGTCGCGGACACCGGTTTCGTCACCCGGCAGGAGCTGCTGGAGCTTGCCCAACGGGTCCAGCAGCTGTCACAGATCCAGCTCCAGATGCTCACCCAGCTCTCCCAGTTGCTCGCACTCCAGAGCAACGCGACGGCGACCCTGCCGAACGACGAGGTGGTCCGGTGAACGAGCAGGAGAGCCTCACGGCCAACCTGGACCGGGACCTTGCCGCCATGGCCGGACTCGCACAGCGCATCACCGAACAGATCGACGCCGGGCGAGCCATGGCCGGCAGTACACAACAGCCTCAGGCACACGGACCGCGCGTGGTGATCGCCCCCGATGCCGGCATGGTCCACTCCACCTCACCCCGCACTCAGCAAGAGCATCTCGACGACCTCGTACGCCGGTACACGGCACGGACAGCGACCTCCGGACAACTCGCTCAGCGCCACCGTCGCAGACTCGCCGACAGCAGAGCGGTCGTCGGATTCCGCAGGTCGACCAAGGAGATGCTCTATCCCGTGGCGGCCCGTCGCGCGGACGGCGCACGGATCGAGGACATCGACGGCAACAGCTATACCGACATCACCATGGGCTTCGGGGTGCTCCTCTTCGGCCACGAGCCCGGCTTCGTCCGGGAAGCCGTACGCGAACACCTCTCCCGAGGCATCCGGCTCGGCCCCCGCAGTGTCGAGACGGGCGGGGCCGCCGAGCTGCTGTGCGAACTGACCGGGATGGAACGGGTGGCCTTCGCCAACTCCGGTACGGAGGCCAACGCCGCGGCGATCCGTCTCGCCCGTGCCGCCACCGGCCGCGACCGGATCGTCACCTTCCAGGGCTCCTACCACGGTCATGCCGACCAGGTGCTGGGCCGGCCGGCCGGCCACGGTGTTCAGGAGGGGACCGTGCCCGTCTCCCGGGGCATCCCGCACAGTGCCGTCTCCGAGCTGACCGTCCTCGAATACGGCAGCGAGGAGGCCCTTCGCACGATCGAACGGGACGCGGCGCGGATCGCGGTGGTCGTCGTCGAACCGGTGCAGAGCAGGCATCCCTCGCTCCAGCCGGCCGCGTTCGTCCGCAGGCTGCGCGAACTGACCGCCCGTCACGGCATCGTGTTGATGTTCGACGAGATGCTGACCGGATTCCGTCCCGCTCTCCGTGGCGCGCAGGAGCTCTACGGCGTCACCCCGGATCTCGCCACCTACGGCAAGCTCCTCGGCGGCGGATTCCCCATCGGCGCGGTCGCCGGCCGCTCCGACATCATGGACGGGATCGACGGCGGCTACTGGACCTACGGGGACGACAGCGGTCCGACCGCCGACACCACCTTCTTCGGCGGCACCTACCTGCAGCATCCCGTGTCGATGACCGCGGCGCACGCCGTACTCACCCATCTGAAGGAACACAGTCCGCACCTGCAGGAACGGCTCAACGCCCGGACGACCGAACTGGCCACCGGGCTCAACGACTTCTTCGAGGCCGAGGAATTCCCCCTGCGGATGGGCTGGTTCGGCTCCCAGTTCCGCTTCGAGCACCGCGCCGACATGGAGCTCCTCTACTACCACCTGATGCTGCGGGGCGTGCATGTATGGGAGTGGCGCAACTTCTTCCTCTCCACGGCTCACACCGACGGCGACATCGAGCACGTGGCCGACGCCGTGCGGGGGTCGCTGAGGGACCTGCGGAAGGCCGGCTTCTTCCGCACCGGCAAAGCCCCTTCCCGGACCCGGAGGCCCGCTCCCGGCCAGGCAGCCGTCACACCGGCGGCTGCCCTCCCGGTCCCGATGGCCGAAGCCGTGGTCGAAGCGGTGACCGACGCGCCCCCCGTTCCCGTAGCCGCCCCGGATTCCGCGGCGCTCACGACGCCGCGCCGCGCGGACTTCAGCCTCTACTTCTTCGGCGACTACCCGGACGACGGACCCGGCCCGAAGGAGGGCCGCTACGAACTGCTCATGGAGGCGGCCCGGTTCGCCGACCGCCACGGGTTCGAGGCGCTGTGGATGCCCGAACGGCACTTCAACTCGTTCGGCGGCCTCTTCCCGAACCCCGCCGTCCTGGCCGCAGCGCTGTCCCGGGAGACCCGGCGCATCCGCCTCAACGCCGGCTCGGTCGTGCTCCCGCTGCACGACCCGATCCGGGTGGCGGAGGAGTGGTCCATGGCGGACAACCTCTCCGGCGGACGCATCGGCCTCGGTGTCGCGAGCGGATGGAACGCCAACGACTTCGTCTTCTTCCCCGAGCGCTTCGGGCCGCACAAGCAGGAGATGTACGACCGGCTGGAACAGGTCCGGAGCCTCTGGCGGGGCGAGACACTGCGCCGCACCACCGGGGACGGCGAACGGGAGATCCGGCTCTTCCCGCGCCCCGTCCAGACGATGCCGCCGCTCTACACGGCGGTGGTCGCCAACCCGGAGTCGTACGAACGCGCCGCCGCGCACGACCTGGGCATCGTGACCAACCTGATGACCCAGGACATCGACCAGCTCAGGGACAACATCGCCCGCTACCGCCGGGCCCGGGCGCGGCACGGCCTCGACCCGGACGCCGGGCGGGTCGCCGTCCTGCTGCACACCTACCTCTCCGAGGACCACGAGACCGCCCGGGCCGAGGCCTTCGCGCCGATGGCCCGCTACATGCAGGCCTCCCTGTCCCTGTTCAGCGGCGTCACCAACAGTCTCGGTGTCACCACCGACCTGAGATCGCTCAGCGAGGACGACCTGGACGTGGTCTTCCGGCGCGCCTACGGCCGCTACTGCGACCAACGGGCCCTGATCGGCGATGTGGACACCGTCCTGCCCGTGGTCGAGGCGGTGGTCGACGCGGGCGCGGACGAGATCGTCGCGCTGGTCGACTTCGGCGTCTCCGCGGACCAACTGCGCGCCGGTCTCCCCCGGCTGGACGCCCTCCGCCGCCGGCACCGGGAGCGACGGACACCCGACCCGGGTGCGCCCTTGTCCCCGGGCCAGGAGCGGATCTGGTTCCTGGAACGCCTGCTCCCGGGACGCACCGCTTACAACGAGGTGAAGGCGATCCGCCTGCGCGGTGCGCTCGACACCGAGGCGCTGCACACCGCGCTGCGTCGGCTCGTCGCCCGCCACGAAGGGCTGCGCACCGTCTTCCGGCAGGCCGGCGATTCGGCGGTCCAGCTGGTGCGGGAGGCCGCCGAGCCCGACTTCGACGTGGTGGACGGCACACTTCGGGCCGAGGCCGCCGTACAGGAGGCACTGGCGACGGAGAGCGCCCGCCGCTTCGACCTGGAGAACGGCCCGCTGTTCGTCAGCAGGGTCGTGCGTACCGCAGTCGACGAGCACGTGCTGGTCCTGTCCTTCCACCACATCGTGGTCGACGCGGCCTCGGCGACCGTCCTGTGCCGGGACCTCTCCGCCTTCTACCGGGCGGAGCGCGACGGCACAAAGGCCGGTCTGCCCGCACTGACCTGGAGCTACGCCCGGCACGCACGGGAACAGCGCGCGGCGGCGGACGGCCCCGACACCGCGCAGGACCTGGCCCACTGGCTGCGCGTGCTCGGCGGTGACCTGCCGGTCCTCGAACTGCCCACCGACCGCCCCCGGCCGGCGGAGATGACCTCCGAAGGCCGCGCCGTCTTCCGCTCCCTCGACCCCGGCCTGTCCGAACAGGTCAGGCAGCTGAGCCGCGGCCACCGCGCCACCCTGTTCATGACCCTGGTGGCCGGCTGGGCGGCGATGCTGCAACGGGTCACGGGGCAGGAGGACATCGTCATCGGCATCCCGGTCTCGGACCGGCCGCAGCGGGCCGAGGAGCTGATCGGCTTCTTCGTCAACACCCTCGCTCTGCGGGTCGACCTCGCCGGCGATCCCGGGTTCGCGACGCTGCTGGACCGGGTGCGTACCGTCGCACTCGACGCCTACGACCACGCGGGGACACCGTTCGAGAAGGTGGTGCGCGTGCTCGCTCCGCCACGCAGGACGGACCGCACGCCGGTGTTCCAGGTGTGCGCCGAGTTCCAGTCGGCGGAGCCGTTCCGCCTCGACCTCCCCGGCATCGAGGCAGTCGCACTGGACGCGGGCCCCGACAAAGCGCTGACCGACCTGACGGTCTACTTCACCGACCGGCCGGAGGGCGTTCGCTGTCATCTGGAGTACAACGCGGAGCTGTTCGAGCCGAGCACCATCGACATGTTCTTCACGGTCTTCCGCGACCTTCTGGCCGCCGCCGTCGGCAAGCCCGGCACACCGCTGTCCCTGCTCGCGCGTACGGCGGTCGAGGGTGACGAGGTGCCGGAGAGCTGGGAACGCGGCCCGGTCCGGCCGGTCGCGGACACCACCGTGCACGACTGGATCGCCCGGCAGGCGGCAGAGCACCCCGCGCGGACCGCGGTGGTGAGCGAGGACGCCGTACTGACCTACCGGGAGCTGGACGAGCGCGCCGGCCGGCTCGCCGCCGTGCTCGCGGAACACCGGGCGGACGGTGACCAGGAATCCTTGGTGGCGGTGTGGCTGCCACGCTCCGCGGAGCTCGTCGTGGCGCTGCTCGCCGTGCTGCGGGCCGGTTGCGCGTATGTGCCGCTCGACCCGTCGCTCGGTGCCGTCCGCGCCACGCAGGTGATCGCCGAGAGCGGCGCCCGCACGGTGATCAGCGGCGCGGACGGATCGGAGGACCTGCGGCTGCCCGGATCGGTGACCGTCGTCGCGCCGGACGCCGCCCCGACAGGAGACCCCGGGTCAGGCACCCGGCCGGCAAGCGGCACCGGGGGCTCGTCCCCCCTCTCCGCGTGCTCCGTCATCTACACCTCGGGCAGTACCGGCACGCCCAAGGGTGTCGTGCTCACACACCGCGGCCTCGTGGACCTCTGCCAGTGGCACCACGAACGCTTCGCGTTCACCGGCGACGACCGGAGTGCCGTCGTGTGCAGCCAGAGCTTCGACGCCTCCCTCCTGGAGATCTGGCCGGCGCTGACGGCGGGCGGCACGATCGTCGTGGCCGGTGAGCCGATCCGGCGCGATCCGCTCGCCCTGGCCCGGTGGTACGCGGACCAGGGCATCGCCTTCAGCGTCCTGCCGACGGCCCTGGGCGAACAGGTGCTGCGCCTGCCGGTGGCCGATCAGCCCCCGCTGCGCCATCTGCTGCTGGGCGGCGAGGCGCTGCGGAGCCGCCCCGGGCCCGAGGCACCCTACGAGACGCTGAACATCTACGGCCCGACGGAGACGACCGTGCTGTGCGTCGTCGATACGGTCTCGCCCGGGGCCGACGGGCCTGTCCCGGACGAGGGAGCGGACGTGATCGCGATCGGGCGTCCGGCCGACAACGTAACCCTGCGCGTGGTGGACGCGTCGGACAAGCCGGTGCCCATCGGCGCGGTGGGGGAGCTCTTCGTGGGTGGTCCGGGGGTGGCCGCGGGCTATCTGCACCGGCCGGACCTCACCGAGGAGCGGTTCGCGGCCGACCCGGAGGCCGGGGCGGAGGCCCGCTACTACCGCACGGGTGATCTGGTCCGCTGGACGGCGGACGGGCGACTCGTGTTCGTGGGCCGTACCGACGACCAGGTGAAGATCCGCGGATTCCGGATCGAGCCGGAGGAGGTGGCGCAGGTGCTGGGCCGTCTCGACGGTGTCCGCCGGGCGGCCGTCGTCGGGCGGCGCCGTGCGAACGGCGAGGCCTTCCTGGCCGCCTATGTGGTACCCACCGAGCCCGGCTGCGACAGTACGGCGGAGCAACGGTCCCGCACGGACCGGTGGGCCGAAGAGCTGAACCACCACCTGCCGGAGTACATGGTGCCGCGCGCCTGGCGGGTCCTCACCGAACTGCCGCTGACCGGTAACGGCAAGTTGGACCGGACGCAGCTCCCGTCGGCCGATCCCTTCCACCCGGCGGACGGAGAGGGGGCCCGCCGGGCCGACGGCCCGTCGCCGGAGGCCGAACCCCTCACCGCAGTGGAGAACGGACTCCGTGATCTCTGGGCGGCCGAGTTCGGCCTCACCGCGTCAGGCATCGATCCGGATGTCCCTCTCTTCGACCTGGGCGGACATTCGCTCACCGCGATGAGGCTGGTCAACCGGATCAGAGAGGCGTGGGGCATCGAGTACCCGCTTTCGCGCCTCTACCAGGAGCCCACGTTGCGCGCCATGACGGAGTTCGTGCACGGCGCCGGATCGAGAAAGGTCGTCCGCCGAGGCCCGGCCAGCCATCAGCAGTCGCGCTTCGCCTCCCTGCACTCCCGCCACGCCAAGCCGCAGGTCTTCAACGTCGCCCTGCGGATCACCTTCTCCGGCCGGCTGGACCCCGGATCGCTCCACACCGCGCTCCAGCAACTGACAGAACGTCATGAAGCGCTGCGTACCCGCCTGGTACGGGAGGGCCTCAGCTCCTGGCGACAGGAAGTGCTCGAATCCCGCCCCCTTGACCTGCCCGTCGACGACCTCACCTCACGGCCGGAGCCGGAACGGCATGCCCAGGTGCGACGGCTCGCCGAGCAGGCGACGGAGACACCGCTCGACCTCTTCGAGGGGGACGTACTCTCCACCCGCCTGCTGCGCACCGGCGCCGAGGAGTGGGTGCTGCTGCTCGTGATGCACCACTGCACCTGCGACGGGTGGGCCCTGACCACGCTGCTGAAGGAACTCGCCGCGCTCTACCGTACGGGTGTCACCGGAACCGGACACGGCCTGTCACCCGCAGCGCCACAGCAGGTGGAGTACGCGCACTGGCAGGTCACTCACGAGGCGGCGACCGGTGGGCGCCGCACGGACTACTGGCTGGAGGAACTCGCCGACGCCCCCTTCACGGTGGATCTGCCGCTGGACCGGCCGAGGCCCGACACACTCAGCGGGCGGGGCGGAGTCGTCGAATTCACCGTGCCCGCCGAGATCCGGGCCGATGTGGAACGGCTGGCCGTCCGGCGGGCGACCACGCCCTTCGTGGTGACCGCGGCGGCGCTCGGCCGGCTGCTGGCGGCGAAGGCGGAGCAGGAGGACGTGGTGATGAACATCTCCTACGCAGGTCGGGAAAGCCGCGAGTTCGAGTCCCTGGTGGGCTGCACGGCCTCCGGGTTCGCCCTGCGGGTCCGTGACGCGCGCGCCGGTTCCTTCGCGGCGCTGACGGACCGGGTCACCCGTACGACGGTCCTGGGCATGGAGCACGCCATGCCGCCGCGCCGGGTAGCGCCGGCGATGCGGGAGCGCAGGGGCGTCGACATTCCGGACAGCCTGGCCATCGGCCTGGCCTACGAGAGTTCGCTGGACACCGGGATCGAACTGCCGGGACTCACCACCACGGTGGCGGAGATCGCCCCGGCCGCGTCCCGGTCGGAGTTCATCATGGTGCTGACCCCGGCCGAGGACGTTCTGAGCGGTGCCGTGGAGTACTCGGCCGACCTGTGGGACCGGGCAACGGTCGAGACGTGGACACGGGAGTACGTGCGGCTGCTGCGGGACGAGGTCAAAGAGGCGCTCGCCGACGGGACGAACTGACCCCGGGGTGTCCCGGGACGACGGGGGGGGTGGGGGACGGCACGCGTGTCCAGCGCATCCGCCCTGTGTGTTTCCCAGGCAGCCAACGCGGTGTCATTTGATCCGCTCAGATGTTGAAGCGGAACTCGACATGACGGACTCCTTGGCCTCCACTCGGGCATCCCACCAGTGAGTCCACCTCTGCCAGGACAGCCCGCAGTAGCCGATCCATCGGTTGGTCACGTGGCCAACGCGTGACCAACCGATGCCAGGAACAGGCGGAAACACCTGGACGGGGCTGGCTCAGGCGGTAAACGAGAACCTCCATCCGGGCGACAAAACACCTGGTCAGGGCACTTTTACGGCTCAGCCGGGCCGGGGGTGGCGGCCCCGGTCGTCCTCGATTTCCTTAGGGCCTGTCCGACCCTGATCCGCCGGACAGGCCCTAAGGCCTTTCGTTCGGATCACGCCGCGCCCGCCGCGAAACCGCCGCGCGCAGCACCCGCTGCCCCTCCGCCGACACGTCCAGCACCTGGCGCAGTCCGGCGCCCGCGGCCGAGGCGTCCGCGGTCTCCGCCAGCAGCTCCAGGATCCGGATCTGCCGGCGCAGCTCCCCGGCCGGCAGCGGCCCGGCCCCGTCCGGATCGCCCTCACGGCAGCGCCGCACCGTCTCCGCGTCGGCGGCCTCCGCCGGGTCCGGGCCGAGGTGGACCTCCAGGGCCAGCAGCGAGCACGCGTCGGCCCACTCCCGCAGCCCCGGCACCGCCCGGTCCACGGGCGCCTCGCCCAGCAGCCTCCGGATCCGCGGGGCCGCACCCTCCTCGTCGGCCGCGGCGTCCAGCACCGCACGGACCTCCGCGAGGCGGTCCGGCCAGAGTGCCGCGTCCGTGCAACCCGCCCAGAGCGGACGGAGCGGATCCGGGTCCGCTCCGTCCACGGGCTGCGGCAGGCAGCGGTCGAGGCAGGCGACCGCGCTCGCGGCGAGCCCGCGCTCATCGGCTGCGGCGATCAGTTCCAGCAGGCTCATCGGCGTCTCCCGTCGGCACGCCCCCGTCCGCGCACACATGGGGACTGGGCGGTTCCTGTTACCGCGTTCAGCGCCGAATGGCTCAAAACCGTCACTGTGGGGGCCGAATCACATCGTTCAGTGGGCGCGCTCCGCCAGGCCCGGCGCGCCCAGCGGATACACGCCGAGGGCCGCCCGCTCCCCCTGCATCCGGGTCAGCTTGCGCACGAAGAGGATGGCGAGCACCGCGGCCACGATGTCGAAGACGTCGGTCACCATCAACAGGCCCGTCGTGTCCAGGATTTCCTGCGGCTGCTCGGCCACCCAGTACCGCCGGGCCGTGTACTGGGAAATGATCTGCGAGCAGACCCAGGCGCCCCACCACAGGTTCATCAGGGTGGCCGGGACCGTGCGCCAGCTGCCGTCGGTGTTGGTCTGGGCGCTCGCGGTCCAGATGCCGCCCGCGATCCGGCGCGGCAGCACCCAGTTGGCGATCGGGATGAACCAGGCGCCGACGGCCCAGCCGGGCCTCATCGACTGCATGCTCGGGTCGAACACCTCGGCGTTGAGCCGTACCCGCCGGAACCAGATGATGAAGACGACCCCGGTGGCCAGGTACACAAGGGTCTGCAGCACGCTCGCGGATCCGTACAGATTGTCCGCGAGGGTCGCCTCCGCTTCGTCGTACGTCGCGAAGTCGTTCTCCAGTCCGGCCGCGAGCACGCGGCGGATGTTCACCCCCGCCGCCACGGCGAGCAGGTCCGCCACCGCGACGATCACCAGCAGCACGACGACGGCCTTCGCGAGCCCCTCGGGCGAGCGCAGATACTGCTGCGGCGCGTAGAAGGCCGGGGCAGGCGGCATCGGGGCCGCCACCGGACCGGCCGGACCGGCACAAGGCAGACAGCGTCCGTCGTCGGTGACCGGCGGTCTGAGACGGCAGGTGGAGCACAGCATGAAGTGGAACCCCCCAAGGTTCTGAGCGCGAACGCGAGAACGCGCGCTCCTCCCCGGAACGCGCATGCGGAACCTAACCCCCGCCCACCCCGCTGTCCACGCCGATTCCGCTCAGCCCGCCCCGTCGATCCGTGCGGCCAGCGCCCGGAACCGGTCCCAGGACAGCGCCGGCCTGCCCGGAACCCACAGCTTCTGGGCGGTCGCGCGCAGCGGCATCCTGATGCCCTGCGCCACCTGCGCCGGGGTCTGCGCCTGCGGGAGGTCGCCCCAGACCGCGAACCGGCCGCCGAGGATCTGGCCGGAGTAGCTCGCCGGGACCGGCCGGGTGCCGCGCAGGACGAGCGGGGTCCACTGTTCGTAGATCCGCTCACCCGTCGGGTAGACGAAGTTGTTGGGCTGGCCGAGCACGTAATAGAGGTACTCGTCGTTGAGGTTCACCACGCGCCGTCCCTCGCGCAGATACTCCTCCGGCTGCCGGGCGCCGTACTCCCTGCCCGTCCAGTACTCGACCTCGATGTCCTTGTCGGCGTGGACGGTCCCGTCGCGGAAGAAGCCGTCGTTCCACGCCTTGGGCCGTTTGCCGTGCGGGCGCACCACCGCCGCGCGGTCGTTCAGCCAGCCGGTCGCCAGGTCCTTGATGCCGGCCTGCGCTCCGTACTTCTGCTGGGCGGCGCGCTGCAGCTGCGGATACGAGGCGGCCGGGTCCCGCGCCATCAGCGCGAGGTACTCGTCGGCGCCCAGATGCCAGTACGCGCCGCCGAACAGCTCGGTGTACTCGCCCAGGAGTTCGTCGACGAGCTTCGCCGAGGCCGGGTTGGAGATGTCGAGCGATCCGGGCGAGCGCGTGCCCGACACATTGCGCAGCTGGAGGTCGGGGTGGGCCCGCAGCACCGCGCCGAGATGCCCCGGGGAGTCGATCTCCGGGACGACGTCGATGTGCAGCCGGCCCGCGAGACCGACGATCTGCCGTACCTCCGCCTTGGTGAGGTGCTCCGGCGACACCACCTCGGGGTGGGTGTCGGACTCGATACGGAAGGCCTGGTCGTCGGAGAAGTGCAGGCCGAGCTGGTTGAGCTTGAGGTCGGCCATCTCGCGCAGCCGGTCCTCGATCCAGGCGGCGGTGTAGTGCTTGCGCGCGATGTCGAGGTTGAGGCCGCGCTGCGGCCGGTCCGGGCGGTCGCGCACCTCGCCCTCCGGCATCGCGCCGTCGGCGCGTACCGACTGCTTCAGGGTGCGGGTCCCGTAGAAGACCCCGGCCTGGTCGGCTCCGCTGATCCTGACCCGTCCGTCGTGGACGTCGAGGGTGTACGACTCGGGGGCGCCCTTGCCCGGGGCGAGGGCCAGCTCCACATCGCCCGCGCGGGCGGGGACGTCGCCCCGGTAATGGATCTTCAGCTCCTTGGCCAGCAGCTGTCCTTCGTCCGCGAGCGTCCCGCTGCCGTCGGCGATGACGACCCCGCCGTCCGGGCCGGGGCGCCAGCCGGGGCCGCGGGCGGCGATGTGCTCCCGTACGGCGGGGATGGTGCGCGGGGCGGTGGAGAGCGGGTAGCTCCGGGTCGGCGAGGGGGCGGGCGCGGGGGTGCGGGCTTCCGACGACTCTCCGGCGGGTCCGGTCCCGGAGCCTTCCGGCCAGACGATGACGGCGATCGTCGCGGCAGCCGCCGCGGTGAGGACCGCACCGGTCACGAGAGCGCCACGTGAGGGCGACATCGTTCAGAAACCTCCGTTATTTACGGAAAACACAGCAGAAGCAGGGAGACAGCCGGGCATTCTCCTTGGATTACGGTTTATCAGGCGTTCAGAAACTCTCCCGTCCGGGTGAAGTTCGCGCATCTGTCGGACGTCCGTTGCCCCGCCTGGCTAGCTTTGAGGCACATTCGTCTCTCCCTTCACCCTGCATCTGCCTGGTTTCGTCCGTCCCGTCCCGCTCCAGGGTCACAGATGCCGTTTTTGACCCGAGGAGCCCACGCTGTCCAGGTCCAGCGAGTCCCACGCCGGCCTCCCGGAGCAACTGAGGCAACCGGCCACCCGGACGGCCGTACCCGTCCAGAGTTCCGCCACCGCGCAGGGCCCGGCGCACGCCCCGGGCCTCGACCGCTTCAACTCCGTGCCGCCCGCCGAGGCCGAGGCCGCCCTGCTGGACTGCTGCGGCAGCCACCGCTGGGCGCAGCGGCTGGCCGCCCACCGCCCCTATCCCGACCTGGGCGCGCTGCTGGCCGCGGCCGACGAGGCGGGCTACGACCTGGCCCCGGCGGATCTCGCCGAGGCGCTCGCCGTCGAGGTCTCGCCCTGTCTGCACCACGCCGCGCCGCACTCCGCCCACCTCGCGCTGCGGGCCGCGCACGCCGCGTACGAGTCCCGCTTCGGCCATGTCTTCGTGATGTGCGTGGACGGACTGGAGCCGGCCGAGCAGCCGGACCAGGTACTGGCCGGGATCCGGGCCAGGCTGGGCCACGAACCCGACCAGGAGCGGGTGGTCACCGCGGACGAGATGCGCCGACTCGCCCGGGGCCGCATCATCGACCTGGTATCGGGTTCATAACGGAACGGGCTCGGCGGACGGGGCCAGCAGCCTTTTCTAGCCCGTCCGTGCCTGTTTGATTGCCACTTTGATCACACCGCGGGCCCCCGCGCGAACGAACCGACAAACCGTCGCTACGATGGCCGGGGCCGGTGGACCGTACCCGGCCGGGTCAGACCGACAGTCAAGCCGGCCGGCCCCAATCCCCGCTCCCGGAGGGTTCTTCCGTGCCGGCTGGAACGCTGTACCGCGGCCGGGAAGGCATGTGGTCCTGGGTGGCTCATCGAGTCACCGGTGTCCTCATTTTCTTCTTCCTGTTCGTACACGTCCTGGACACCGCTCTCGTCCGCGTCTCCCCCGAGGCCTACGACGAGGTCGTGGCCACGTACAAGACGCCGATCGTCGCGCTCCTCGAATACGGCCTGGTGGCCGCGATTCTCTTCCACGCGCTGAACGGTCTCCGTATCGTCGCCGTGGACTTCTGGGCCAAGGGCCCGCGCTACCAGAAGCAGATGCTCTGGTCGGCCGTGGGTATCTGGGTCGTGCTGATGGTCGGGGCGCTGTACCCGGTCCTCGGCCACGCCGTACGCGAAGTATTCGGGAGCTGAGGCCAATGTCCACCGAGTCCTCCGCCGCGATCGGCTCCGTCGAGGGCGTCGGCCTGTACGACGCCGACAACCCGGCACCGGTCATCGAGCCGCCGCGCAAGCGGACCGGCAAGACCCCCAAGGGTTCGCGCACCAACTTCGAGATGTACGCCTGGCTCTTCATGCGCCTGTCGGGCATCGTCCTGGTCGTCCTGGTCCTGGGCCACCTGCTGATCCAGCTGGTGCTGGACGGCGGCGTCTCCAAGATCGGCTTCGCCTTCGTGGCGGGCCGCTGGGCCTCGCCGTTCTGGCAGGTCTGGGACCTGGCGATGCTGTGGCTGGCCATGCTGCACGGCGCCAACGGTCTCCGTACGGTCATCAACGACTACGCCGAACGGGACAACACCCGTTTCTGGCTGAAGATGCTGCTGTACACCGCCACGGTGTTCACCGTCCTGCTGGGCACGCTGGTGATCTTCACCTTCGACCCGAACATCCGCTAGGCGCCGGGCAGAGGGACCAGAGGAAATCATGCAGATCCACAAGTACGACACCGTCATCGTCGGCGCCGGCGGCGCCGGTATGCGCGCGGCCATCGAGTCCACGAAGCGCAGCCGTACCGCCGTGCTCACGAAGCTGTACCCGACCCGCTCCCACACGGGCGCCGCGCAGGGCGGCATGGCCGCCGCGCTCGCCAACGTGGAGGAGGACAACTGGGAGTGGCACACCTTCGACACCATCAAGGGCGGCGACTACCTGGTCGACCAGGACGCCGCCGAGATCCTGGCGAAGGAGGCCATCGACGCCGTCCTCGACCTGGAGAAGATGGGCCTGCCGTTCAACCGCACGCCCGAGGGCCGCATCGACCAGCGCCGCTTCGGCGGTCACACCCGTAGCCACGGCGAGGCCCCGGTCCGCCGGTCCTGCTACGCCTCGGACCGCACCGGCCACATGATCCTCCAGACGCTGTACCAGAACTGCGTCAAGGAGGGTGTGGAGTTCTTCAACGAGTTCTACGTCCTGGACCTGCTGCTCCAGGAGGTCGACGGAGTCAAGAAGTCCGTCGGCGTCGTCGCGTACGAGCTGGCGACCGGCGAGATCCACGTCTTCCAGGCGAAGTCGATCATCTTCGCGTCCGGCGGCACCGGCAAGTTCTTCAAGGTGACGTCCAACGCGCACACCCTGACCGGTGACGGCCAGGCCGCCGCCTGGCGCCGGGGCCTGCCGCTGGAGGACATGGAGTTCTTCCAGTTCCACCCGACGGGCATCTGGCGCATGGGCATCCTGCTGACGGAGGGCGCCCGCGGTGAGGGCGGCATCCTCCGCAACAAGGACGGCGAGCGCTTCATGGAGAAGTACGCGCCGGTCATGAAGGACCTCGCGTCCCGTGACGTCGTGTCCCGCTCCATCTACACGGAGATCCGTGAGGGCCGCGGCTGCGGTCCCGAGGGCGACCACGTCTACCTCGACCTCACGCACCTGCCGCCGGAGCAGCTGGACGCCAAGCTCCCGGACATCACCGAGTTCGCGCGTACGTACCTCGGCATCGAGCCCTACACGGACCCGATCCCGATCCAGCCGACCGCGCACTACGCCATGGGCGGCATCCCGACCAACGTCGAGGGCGAGGTGCTGGCCGACAACACCACCGTCGTCCCGGGCCTGTACGCCGCCGGCGAGGTCGCCTGCGTCTCGGTGCACGGCGCCAACCGGCTGGGCACCAACTCGCTGCTCGACATCAACGTCTTCGGACGCCGTTCGGGCATCGGCGCCGCCGAGTACGCCGTGAAGAACGACTTCGTCGAGCTTCCCGAGAACCCGGCGCAGATGGTCGAGGAGCAGATCGAGCGGCTGCTCAGCTCGACGGGCACCGAGCGGGTCGCGACGATCCGTCAGGAGCTGCAGGAGTGCATGGACGCCAATGTGATGGTGTTCCGCACCGAGCAGACCATCAAGACGGCCGTCGACAAGATCGCCGAGCTGCGCGAGCGCTACCTCGATGTGTCCATCCAGGACAAGGGCAAGCGGTTCAACACGGACCTCCTGGAGGCCGTCGAGCTGGGCAACCTGCTCGACCTGGCCGAGGTCATGGCGACCTCCGCGCTGGCCCGCAAGGAGTCCCGCGGCGGTCACTACCGCGAGGACTACCCGAACCGCGACGACGTCAACTTCATGCGCCACACCATGGCGTACCGCGAGGTCTCGGCCGACGGCACCGAGTCGATCCGGCTCGACTACAAGCCGGTCGTCCAGACCCGCTACCAGCCGATGGAGCGTAAGTACTGATGGCAACCCCGATTCTGGACAAGGTCGAGACCAATCCCTCGGCGTCCCCTGCCTCCCCGTACATCACGGTCACTCTCCGGATCCGCCGCTTCAACCCCGAGGTCTCCGACGAGGTCCAGTGGCAGGACTTCCAGATCTCGATCGACCCGAAGGAGCGTGTGCTCGACGCCCTTCACAAGATCAAGTGGGAGACGGACGGCACCCTGACCTTCCGCCGCTCCTGCGCGCACGGCATCTGCGGCTCCGACGCGATGCGGATCAACGGCAAGAACAGGCTCGCCTGCAAGACGCTGATCAAGGACATCAACCCGGAGAAGCCGATCACGGTCGAGGCCATAAAGGGCCTCACGGTCCTCAAGGACCTCGTGGTCGACATGGACCCGTTCTTCCAGGCGTACCGCGACGTCATGCCCTTCCTCATCACCAAGGGGAACGAGCCGACCCGTGAGCGTCTGCAGTCCGCCGAGGACCGCGAGCGCTTCGACGACACCACCAAGTGCATCCTCTGCGCCGCGTGCACGTCCTCGTGCCCGGTGTTCTGGAACGACGGCCAGTACTTCGGCCCGGCGGCGATCGTCAACGCGCACCGCTTCATCTTCGACTCGCGCGACGAGGGCGGCGAGCAGCGCCTGGAGATCCTCAACGACCGTGACGGTGTGTGGCGCTGCCGCACCACCTTCAACTGCACGGACGCCTGCCCGCGTGGCATCGAGGTCACCAAGGCGATCCAGGAGGTCAAGCGGGCGCTGATCACGCGCCGCTTCTGACCGCCACCTCCGCGGCAGCCGCATCCGGCCCCGTTCTCCGCAGGAACACTGCGGAGAACGGGGCCTCTTGCTGCGTCGCCCGGGTCTTGACGGTACGGTCGTCCGGAACCGGGCGCCGGTTCGCCGCCGGCCCAGCAGGGCCCGGGGCGCACAGGCTTGATCGAGAGCGGGGAACGTTGAGCGATCCGAATCCGTACGCGGACGACTCATACAAGTGGGGGCCGGCTCCCCAGCAGCCGGGCAATCCGCCGACCGTCGCGGACGGCCAGGCACACCCCGGTCCGGGCGCCCCGGCGTACGGCTACCCGCAGCCGCTGCCCGAGTCCGCGGTCCAGCCCGGCCCCGGCTACGGCTACCCCCAGGGTGTCGCGGCCCAGCCCACCATGCCCGGTCACGGTTTCCCGCAGCAGCCGGGTGCGCCGATGGGCGCGGGTATGCCGGTCCTGGCGTTCGGTGACATCGCCGTCATGCAGGACCAGATCATGACGCCGGCCGGTCCGATGCCGCTCAAGGGCGCGGTGTGGACGGCCACGGACCTGACGCGCACCGAGGAGAAGATCCCGACGGTGGGGATCGTGCTCGCGATCATCTTCGCGCTGTTCTGCCTGGTCGGCCTGTTGTTCCTCCTGATGAAGGAGAAGCGGACGACCGGCTTCGTCCAGGTCTCGGTGACCAGCGGCGGGCGCCACCACTCGACGATGGTCCCGGCGGTCGGCCCCGACACCTTCCCCATGGTGATGGCCCAGCTCAACACGGCCCGCGCGATGAGCATCTGACGGCCGACGCCGATGGCCCGCCTCCACCACACCGTCACCGTCGTCGCGCCGGACCGTGAACTGCTCGACGCGTACGCCGCGGTGGCCCTGGAGCTCGCCGGGTCCACCCGGGCCCGGGGCCAGGACATCGTGCTGCCGGACGGGCGGGCCGTCCCCGGCCTCGCCCTGGTCAGGGGCCGTCATCTGCGGCCCGGCGCCCGGTACGAGCACCGTGCCTCCGGCTCCGGCTCCGACTCCGGCTCCGGCTCCCAGGAGCTGGAGGCGACAGTCATACGGGAGTGGCGGCGCGACGCCATCGCCGTCGAACAGCTGCTGCGGTCACCGGAGTTGTCCGGGCGGATGGCCCTGCGGCTGCGCAACCCCGCCCGCCCGGAGTCGCTGAAGGTGGAGGGGCGGGTCCGGGGCTCCGAGGGCTCGGGGTCGATGCTCCGCATGTC
The DNA here is from genome assembly GCF_035918155.1 of Streptomyces sp. NBC_01591. Taxonomy (NCBI): domain Bacteria; kingdom Bacillati; phylum Actinomycetota; class Actinomycetes; order Kitasatosporales; family Streptomycetaceae; genus Streptomyces; species Streptomyces sp. NBC_01591. The sequence goes on along the minus strand of NZ_CP109327.1, from coordinate 5,341,110 downwards.
GGGCAGGGCCTCGCTCGACCTGGCCGCCTGGTGGGCGGCTGCAGCCCTCGCACCCGGGGCGCCTCCGGTGGCCCGTGCACCGGCCACCGCACGGCTGAAGCACCGGCTGGGGATCGCCCGCCTGTACCTGCGGCCGCGCCGGGCGGAGCCCGGGCCGGTGGCACGTCGATGTCACGCTGAGCGTGCACGGGCGTCTGCTGCTGCGGCCGGTCGCCGCGCTCGCGCTGCTGCTAGGGCCTGTCCGGCGGATCAGGGTCGGACAGGGCGCGGCGTCTGGTGCGGTGCATCGCAAGGCGCCGGAGCGTCTTATAGCGGAGCTATTCGGACGTTTCGGCAACGCCGCGAGGTGCCGTGCCAGACGCCGCGACCCCGGCCATGATCCGCCGGACAGGCCCTAGCGTGCGTACCGCTGCGCCGCGGCTTCCGGGCCTCGGTGGAGCAGGCGGCCGAGCAGTGGAACGAGGCGCTCGGCAGCATCCTCGCGAAGGACCTGGACGAGCTGAAGGCGGAGTTCGCCGACCGCGCCGTGGCCGGACCCGACGAGGCGGCCGGCGCGACCGACGGGGCAGACCGGGCCGACGGGGTAGACGGCACCGACCGGACCCGCTGAGCGCCCTCGGCTCAGTCCCAGGCGTCGCCGCCCCGGTCCTCGGCGACCATCATGACGCGCCGCAGCATGTCGTTGAGCAGCGTGCGTTCGTCCTTGCCGAGGACGCCGAGCAGCCGGTACTCCTCGTGGCCGAGGACGTCCATCGCGCCCAGCCAGGTCGAGCGGCCCTCATCGGTGAGTTCCACGTCGACCCGTCGGCGGTCGGTGGTGGAGGGTGTGCGGCGGACGAAGCCGCGCCGTTCGAGCGCGTCCAGCCGGCCGGTGACGGAGGCGGGCGCGAGGTCGAGGTCGGCGGCGAGCTCGGAGGGGGCCGCCTTCCCGCCGCGTCCGGCCAGCTTGTGGAGCGTGTCGAACTCCTGGCGGTCCAGGTCGAAGTCGACCAGGGACTGTTCGCGTACCCGGCGCAGATGGACTGAGAGCTTCTTCATGCGGGTCACCGCGCCCTCGACATCGGGATCGAGGCCGGGAAGCACGGGCTTCCAGCGCTCCACATGTCCGTCGGTCCAGTCGCGTCGCTCCATGGGGAAAGCGTACGCCCGGCCCCCAACTTCCCTTCGGAACCTAATATTTCGTTGACGAATAGTTCGGTAACGAAATAGATTCTCGCGCATGCCACACCCCTTGCGCACGCGCGCCTTCCGCCTGCTCTTCATCGGCCGCACCCTCTCGCTGCTCGGCGACGCCGTCATCCCCACCGCCCTCTCCCTGGCCGTCTATCTGGCCACCGGCTCGACCGGAGCGCTCGCCCTGGTCCTGGGCTGCGCAATGGTCCCCAAGCTGCTCCTGCTGCCGCTGGGCGGCGTCGTGGGCGACCGCTTCAACGCCCGTACGGTCGCGCTCACCACAGATCTCGTACGGTGCGCGACCCAGCTCTTCGTCGGCGCGGAGCTGCTCGGCGGCTCCCCCGCGCTCTGGCAGATCGCCCTCGCCGAGGCGATCGGCGGCGCCGCCGGGGCGTTCGCGATGCCGACCGCGTCACCGCTGATCCGCGGCACCGTGGCGGAGTCCGGGCTGCTGCGCGCCAACTCGCTGATGGCGGTCGTCAGCAGCACCACGCGGCTCGGCGGACCGGCCCTCGCCGGTGTGCTGATCCTCACCGCGGGTCCGGGCTGGGCCTTCGTGCTGGACGGCCTCAGCTTCGCGGTGAGCGCCGCACTGCTGTCCGCCGTCGAGGTCCGGCACGTCCCCATCCCCCGGCGTTCGCTGTTCACCGACCTCAAGGAGGGCTGGAGCGAGGTCCGCAGCCGCGACTGGTACTGGACGAGCCTGATCGCGCACGCCGTCTGGAACGGCGCGGCGGCCGTCCTGATGACGGTCGGCCCGGCGCTCTTCGTCCGGGAGCTGGGCGGCAAGGGCGTCTGGGTCGCTTTCCTGCAGACCGGTGCGGTCGGCCTGCTCCTCGGCTCCCTGCTGGCCGGCCGGGCCCGCCCCCGCCGCCCGGTCCTGGTGGCCAACCTGGGCCTCGCCACGTATGCCCTGCCGCTCGGCCTGCTGGCCGCCCATGCACCGGTCGCGCTCACCATCGCCGCGTACGGCGTCGCCCAGGCCGGCCTCGGCTTCCTCGGCCCGGTCTGGGCGACCTCGGTCCAGTCCGCCGTACCGGCGCACGCCCTGGCCCGGGTGACCTCGTACGACTGGCTGCTCTCCCTCGGCGCGATGCCGCTCGGCTACGCCCTGGCCCCGCTCGCGGCCTCGGCCTGGGGTGCCGAAGTACCCCTGACCGTCGCCGCGGTGGCGGTCGGCGCGGCCTGCCTGGGGACGGCGGCGGTGTCGGGCGTACGGCGCTTCGGGGCGCCCGGAAAGCAGGCGGAACAAGCTTCCGGAGTCCCGGCTTGAACATGTTCAAATACAGGTCTACAGTCCATGACAACAGCTTTTGAACGCGTTCAAGGGAGGGTGGGGCATGGACCTCACTGTTGTCGCGTATGTCATCTACCTGCTGATCAGCGTGGCGTTGACCGTCTGGGTCGCGCGCACGCTCAGCCGCAACGGCAAGGTGTTCCTCGCCGATGTGCTGCACGGGAACGAGAAGCTCGCCGATGCCGTCAACCACCTGCTGGTGGTCGGCTTCTACCTGGTCAACCTGGGCTTCGTCACCCTCTACCTGCGGAACTCCGACGGCGTCACCGACGCCCGCGGACTCTTCGAGGCACTGTCGGTGAAGCTCGGCGTCGTCCTGCTCGTCCTCGGCGTGATGCACCTCGGCAATGTCTATGTGCTCAACAAGATCCGCCGCCGCGGCCTGATGGAGCGTGAGCAGACCCCGCCCGTGGCCCCGCAGGGCTGGACGGGGCCTGGACCGGGCCACGGCCCGTGGGCGGCACCCGCCCCGAGGGTCTGAGCGCCGTGACGGACGGATCCGGCGGGCAGCGGCTCTCCGTCGAGCGCCTCACGGTGCTGTACGACGCGCGGTGCTCGCTCTGCCTCCATCTGCGGCAGTGGCTGATGAAGCAACGTCAGCTCGTCCCGCTCGACCTCGTCCCGGCGGCCTCCGAGGAGGCGCGCCGCCGCTTCCCCGGGCTCGATCACGCCGGGACGCTGGACGAGATCACGGTGATCGGCGACCGGGGGCAGATCTACCGCGGGACCTCCGCGTGGATCGTCTGCCTCTGGGCGCTGGCCGAGCACCGGCCCAGGGCCCACTGGCTGACCACCCCGGCGGGCCGTCCGTTCGCCCGGGCCACCGTGCTCGCCGCCGCGAAGTACCGGTCCCTGACCGCAGCACCGTGCGGTCAGGGCGGCGGGGACGGTGCTTGTACGGTCCCCGGATCCGAGGGCTGACCGGGACGGATACCCTCGGGACTGTGGTGAAGGAAGCGAAGGACGTGAAGGAAGCCAAGGCTCCCAAGAGCGAGCAGACCCGCACACTCATCCTCGAAACGGCGCTCCGGCTCTTCCAGGAACGCGGCTACGACAAGACGACGATGCGGGCCATCGCCCAGGAGGCAGGCGTCTCCGTGGGGAACGCCTACTACTACTTCACGAACAAGGAGCACCTCGTCCAGGGCTTCTACGACCGGCTCGCCGCCGAGCACGCGGCGGCCGTGCAGCCGGTCCTGGACGGCGACGGGGACCTCGCGGTGCGCATGCGCGGGGTCCTGCTCACCTGGCTGGACGTGGCGGAGCCGTACCACCGCTTCGCCGCCCAGTTCTTCAAGAACGCCGCCGACCCGGAGAGTCCGCTCAGCCCCTTCTCGGCGGAGTCGGTGGCGGCCCGCGAGGCGGCGATCTCCATCCACCGGCGATGCCTGGACGGATCCGACGCCAAGACCGACCCCGAACTGGCTGAGCTGCTGCCGCAGTTGATGTGGCTGATGCAGATGGGCCTGGTGCTGTACTGGGTGTACGACCGGACGGAGCACACCGAACGCAGCCGCCGCCTGGTCGAGCGCTCCGCCCCGATCGGCGCCCGCGCCATCGCGCTCTCCCGGTTCCGGGTGCTGCGGCCGCTGGTGCGGCAGGTCCACGATGTGCTGGAGGAGTTCCTGCCCGGCGCGGCGAAGTCCGGCACCTCGAAGCCAGGCACGGCGAAGTCCGGCACGCCGAAGCCAGGCACCGCGAAGTCCCGGAGCCGGGGCCGGTCCGGCGGATCGGCGTAGAAAAACGGCGGGCGGCCGTCCGGCAGCGCCGGTACGACCGCCCCGCGTCCTGTCCGGCGGACCGTCAGGACCGTCAGATCCGCTTCAGTTCCCAGAGCCGCCAGAGGCCGGTGCCGTCCGAGAGGTACTGCGAACCGGAGACGTCCGTCGTGCTGACGACGTAGTCCTTCTTCTGCCACAGCGGGACCAGCGGCACGTCCTCGCCGACCTGCGCCTGGAGCTCCTTGAAGTCCACCGCGGTGCGCCCGCGGTCGCTGTACTGCAGCGTGGAGCTGATCAGGCTGTCCACCTTCTTGCTGGAGTAGCCGTTGTGGAGGCTGTTGTTGCGGCCGACCAGCGGCTGGCTGAAGGTGTCGGAGTCCGGGTAGTCGGGGAGCCAGCCGACCGTGTACGCGTCGTACTTGCCGGCCGCGTACTCCTTCTGGAACTTCAACCAGTCGACGGCGTGGACCTTGACCTTGAACAGCCCGTCGGCCTCCAGCTGGCGGCGGAGCTCCGCGGTCTCCTTCGCGGACGTCTCGTTGCCGCCGCCGTAGCCGAAGCTGATGTTCAGCGGCGTCTGCACGCCGGCTTCCGCCAACAGCTTCTTGGCGCGCGCCGGGTCGGGCGAGGGGTAGGCGTCGAAGAACGGTGTGCTGTGCCCGATGTAGCCCTGCGGGATCAGCGAGTAGAGCGGCTCGACCGTGCTCTTGTAGACACCGGTCACCAGCGGCCCGCGGTCGATGATCGAGGCGATGGCCTGCCGGACCTTCTTCTCGGCCAGCGGGGAGCCGGGCCGGACGTTGAAGACGAGGTTGCGGATCTCGGCGCTGTCCGCCTCGGTGACGCGCAGGTCGGGGTCACCGGGGTTCAGCTCGGCGAGCGTGGCCGGCGGCAGTTCGCGGTGCGTGACGTCGAGCAGCTTGGCCTTCCAGGCGGCCTGGAGCTCGTCCGACTTGCCGTAGTAGTGCACGGTGACCGGGGCACCGGTCTTGCTCAGCGCGCCCTTGTAGAGGGGGTTGGGGACCAGTTCGGCGATCTCGCCCGACCGGTACGTCTTCAGGAGATACGGACCCGAGCCGTCGACGGTGTTGCCCTTGCGGAGCTTGTCCGCCGGGTACGACTCGCGGTCGACGATCGAACCGGCTCCGGTGGCGAGCTTCTGCGGGAAGGTCGCGTCGCGCGTGGAGAGGTTGAAGGTGATGGTGCGGCCGTCGGCCACCACGTTCTTGAGGCTCGGGAAGAGCACCCAGGGACCGACGTCCGTCTTGATCTCGATCATGCGCTCGATGGAGTACTTGACGTCCTCGGCCGTGATCTTGCGTCCGTTGGAGAACGTCAGGTCGTCGCGGAGCTTGCACTGGTACGTCTGGAGCTTCTGGCCGATGAACCCGCAGCTCTCGGCGGCGTCGGGCTCGGGCACGACCGCCCCGGACTTGAACGTCATCAGGGACTGGTAGATGTTGCTGTACATCGCCCAGGAACCCGCGTCGTACGCACCGGCCGGGTCGAGCGAGGTGACCTCGTCCGTCGTGCCGACCGCGACGGGGTCGTTCTTCACCTCGTCCGAGGAGAGCAGCTGCCAGGCGACAACGCCTGCGATGACCAAAACCGCGAGAATCGCGAGAATCCGTAGCCGGACCGACCGCATTGACGTGCTCTCCCTTACCAGCCCCACCTCGGCGTTGCGCCCAGACACGCACATCACCACATGCTCACGTTCAGCCAATCACACGATATTCACATCTGGAAGAGCAAAACTGTGACTCATAGCCTTTTGTTCGGCAGTTGAAACCTTGGATGCACTTGGACGCCCTGAACCCGCCGTCGACGGAGAGTCACGCCTGTCGGGAAGCGAGCTCCACGACGGTGATGTCGGACTGCGCGCCGACCCGTACGGGCGGGCCCCAGGCACCCGCGCCCCGTGAGACGTACAGCTGGGTGTCGCCGTACCGGTCGAGCCCGGCGCCCGTGGGATTGGCCAGATCCGCGATGAAGTTGCCCGGCCAGAGCTGGCCGCCGTGGGTGTGGCCGGAGAGCTGGAGGTCCACGCCGTGGGCGACGGCGTCGTGGACGACGACGGGCTGGTGGGCCAGGAGGACAGCGGCGCGGGTGCGGTCCCGGTCACCGAGCGCACGGCCGAAGTCGGGGCCCTGCCCCTCGCTCTCCCCGGCGATGTCATTGACGCCCGCAAGATCGAATCCACCGATCTCCACCCGGGCGTTCTCCAGCGGGTGAAGCCCCAATTCCCTTATCTGGTCAACCCATTGGGCGGCGCCGGAGTAGTACTCGTGATTACCGGTGACGAAGAAATTCCCCTGCCGGGAACTCAGCCGCGCGAGCGGCTCCGCGGCCGGCCCGAGATCGGCGACGGTTCCGTCGACGAGATCCCCGACGACGGCGACCAGATCCGGCTGGGTCCGGTTGATCGTGTCGACGATCCGCTGGGTGTGGGCGCGGCCGAGGATCGGACCGAGGTGGATGTCGCTGACGACGGCGATCCGGAAGCCGTGCGCGGAGCGGGGCAGCTTGGCGAGCGGGACGGTGATCCGCTTGACCCGCGGTCCGCGCAGCACCCCGTAGGTGCCGTAGCCGACCGTGCCGAGCCCTGCGACGGCGGCGGCACCGCCGACGGCCCGCGCGACGAACAGCCGGCGCGTGGGGGCTTCGGGGCGGTGCGGGGCGGGGGCGTCGGCGACGAGGGTGCCCGGGGCGGCGGAAGCCTCTGCGCCCGAGGGGACGTTCGATCGCTTTGCGCCAATTGCCGGATCTGCTGGGGATGCGCCGTCCGCCGACACCGTGTCCGCCGGCCGCCCCGCCCGGCCCGCGAGCACCCGGCGCAGCACCGGCCGTGCCGCCTCCCCCACCAGCAGAGCCAGCGTCAGGTACAGCACGGCGGCCAGCCACAGATAGCCCGGCCAGGCCAGCACTTGCTGGAGCCAGAAGGGCGCACCCGCGCGGCCGGAGACCAGCGCGCCGATGCTCAGCAGCGGCAGGACGTACGCGGCCACCGTGCCGGTTCTGCGCAGGACGCTGCCCTCGGCCGTCGTGTCACCGACGAATCGGCGCCAGAGATAGCGGTGCACCCCGGCGAGCAGTGCGAGCACCACGATCATCGTCACCACGAGACCGGCCATTGCCACTTGCCCTCACCCGACCGTCGTACGGCCTGTTATGCGCGTTCGCGGCGCAGGGCCTTGACGCCACGGAACCCGATCACACCAACGGCCGTCCCCAGGAGAAAGGACGTGATGGCGAGCAGCAGATGCACCCAGAAGTACGCAGTCGGGTCACCCGCGTCGTCGAAGGCGAGTCCGCTGCCGTCCTTCCACAGGTTCTTGACGAAAGTGATCCAGATGAACCAGCTCCACACCCCGAAGGCGAGCAGGAACCAGGAGACGGGGCGGCTGAGCTTCATGAACTCAGTATCTCCGCCGCGCTCCGGCGCATCCGCCCGGGGTGGGCTGTCCCGGCGGTATGCCCGGCGGGTCAAGCCATCCGCACCCATTTTCATATCTTCGCACTGTACGTTTCCGACCGTGCCTGCTCTCAAAAAGACCGCACTGACGGTCATCTCTGCCGCCTTGTTGTCCACTTTTGTCATCAGCCCGGCATCGGCGGTCAGCAAGGACACCTCCGACGACCAGCCGAAGCCACCCAAGGGCATGTCCAAGGTCGGTGGCGAACTGCTGGGCCGGGCCGGCACGCAGGTCAAGCTGGGACCGGACGCCCCGGTGCTGCCGAAGGACCTCACGGGCAGGTCCTGGCTCGTCGCGGACGCGGAGAGCGGCCAGGTCCTCGCCTCGCACAACCCGCACTGGCGGCTGCCTCCCGCCTCCACCCTGAAGATGCTCTTCGCGGACACCGTGATGCCGGCGCTGCAGCCGAAGACCCGGAAGTACACCGTCAAGGACGAGGATCTCGCCGATCTCGGCGAGGGCAGCAGCCTGGTCGGCGTCAAGGAGAAGCTCACGTACACGGTCCACGACCTGTGGCTCGGTGTGTTCCTGCGGTCGGGCAACGACGCGGTGCATGTGCTGTCCGCGATGTACGGCGGCGTCCCCAAGACCGTCGACGCGATGCAGGCGCACGCCGAGGAGCTGCAGGCGCTCGACACGAAGGTGGCGTCGCCCGACGGGTACGACGCGCCCGACCAGGTCTCCAGCGCCTACGACCTGACGCTGTTCGCCCGCAGCGGGCTGCAGAAGGCGGACTTCCGGGAGTACTCCTCCACGGCCGAGGCACAGTTCCCCGGCGCGGAGAAGAACGGGAAGCGCGAGAGCTTCGGCATCCAGAACACCAACAAGCTGCTCACCGGCGCGGGCGGCGTCGACCCGTACAAGGGCGTCGCGGGCGTCAAGAACGGCTACACCACGCACGCCGGCAACACCTTCACCGGTGTCGCCGAACGCAACGGCAAGGTGCTGCTCGTCACCGTCATGAACCCGTCGTCCGACGAGACCCACGCCGTCTACAAGGAGGCCGCCAGCCTCCTCGACTGGGGCTTCGACGCCAGCGGCAAGGTGACCCCGGTCGGCGAACTGGTGCCCCCGAAGTCCGCCGCCACCGGCACCGGGAAGGGCCCCGCGGCCGGGCAAGGAAAGGACGAGGGCAACAACGGCCCCGCACAGACCGCGAAGGCCGCCGCGGCCGAGGGCGGCGGCGGAGGCGTCGGGATCGCGCTGGGCATCGTCGGAGGCGTCCTGGTGCTGCTGGCCGGCGGGGTGTTCCTGGTCAACCGGCGCTGGCCGCTGCCGGACCTGGTGCGCCGCCTTCCTCGTCGCTGACGGTCTCGGACGCCTCGTCCTCGCTGTTCTGCGTCGCCGTCCAGGCGGCGCAGAACAGCAGCAGCTTCGCCGAGAAGTTGATCCACAGCAGCAGCGCGACCGGCACCCCGAAGGCGCCGTACATGCTCTTCGACGCCACGCCCCTCATATAGCTGCCGAGCAGCAGCTTGAGCAGTTCGAAGCCGACCGCGCCGATCGCTCCGGCCACCAGCAGCCTGCCCCGCGGGGGTTCGACGCCGGGCAGCAGGGTCAGCAGATAGAGCAGCAGCAGGAAGCCGGCGAGCACCGCCACGACCAGGGTGGCCACCTGCAGCACCACACCTCCGGCGCCGCGGTCCGAGATGCCCAGCAGACCGGCCGTCCAGCCGACGGCGACGGAGCCGGCCGACGACACGGCCAGCGTCACGAGCGCCGCCCCGCCGAGGCCGAACAGCAGCCCCGCGTCCTTGAGTTTGCGCAGGACCGGGTTGCCGAGGTCCACGTCGTCCAGGTCCCAGACGGCGCGCAGGCAGTCCCGCATCGAGCCGATCCAGCCGATGCCGGTGAAGAGCAGCAGCGCACCGGCCACCACTCCCACCGTGCCCGCGTGGGCCACCAGGTTCTCGATGCCGAGCTGGTCGGAGATGCCCGGCACCTGCTCGGCGAGTTTGTCCTCGATCCTGTGGAGCTGCTCGGCCGAGAGCAGCGCGGCGCCGATCGCCGCCCCGACCGCGATCAGCGGGAAGAGCGCCAGAAAGCTGATGAAGGTGATCGCGGCGGCGAGCCTGGCCCAGTGGACCCGCTCCAGCGTCTCGTAGGAACGCCAGGCGTGCGTCGCCATCAGCCGGGAGACGATCGGCCCGATGACGGGGAGGTTTTTCAGCCAGTCCATGCCGTACGACTACCCTCCCGGGCGCGGAAAACCGGCACCGGCCCCCGTTGCCGTACGGACTGACACTTCTTCAATCACCCATACCAGTGAGTGTTGTAACAAATACCCCGAAAGGGTTTTCTCGGGCGATACGGTCACCGTCATGTCTGTCGACACCGTGTCCCTGACCGGCTGGGGCCGCACCGCCCCGACGACCGCCCTGCGTTTCCGCCCCCGTTCCTACGAGGAGGCGGCGGCGACGGTACGCGGCTGCGGACCCCGCGGCTCCATCGCCCGGGGCCTCGGCCGGGCCCACGGCGACGCGGCCCAGAACGCGGGCGGCTCCGTCCTCGACATGACCGCGCTGAACCGGATCCGCACCGTCGACGCCGGCGCCGGACTCGTGGTCTGCGACGCCGGGGTCAGCCTGCATCGGCTGATGGAAGTCCTGCTGCCGCTCGGCTGGTTCGTCCCCGTCACGCCCACGACCCGTTACGTCACCGTGGGCGGCGCGATCGGCGCCGACATCCACGGTCACAACCAGCACCTCTCCGGTTCCTTCTCCCGGCACGTCCAGGAGCTGGAGTTGCTGACCGCCGATGGCGAGATCCGTACGGTCCGGCCCGGCACCGGTCTCTTCGACGCGACCACGGGCGGCCTGGGCCTGACGGGGGTGATCCTCTCGGCCACGCTCCGGTGCCACCGCGTCACCAGCTCGTGGATGTCGGTCGACACCGAACGCACCGTCGATCTGGACGACCTGCTGGAACGGCTCTGGGCCGGGGACCACCGCTACCGCTACTCGGCCGCCTGGATCGACCTCCGCGCCCGCGGCCGGGCGACGGGGCGCTCCGTACTCACCCGAGGTGAGCACGTACCCCGGTACGCGCTCCCGGCGCGCGCCCGGCGCACACCGCTCTCGTTCCGCCCGGGACCGCTGCCGGCCGCCCCCGCCCTCGTACCGGAGGCGCTGCTCGGCGGCGCCCCGGCCGCCCTCTTCAACGAGCTCCGGTACCGCGGCGCCCCCAAGTACCGAATCGGCGAACTCCAGCGGCTGGCCGCGTTCTTCCACCCCCTGGACGGCCTGCCGCAGTGGAACCGGGTCCTCGGGCGGGCCGGATCCGTGCGGTACCAGTTCGCCGTCGGACAGGGGCAGGAGGAGGCGCTGCGCCGGATCGTGCGCCGGGTCTCGCAGCGACGCTGCCCGTCGTCGAACGCGGTGCTCAAGCGGTTCGGCGCCGGCGACCCGGGCTGGCTGTCGTTCCCGATGCCCGGCTGGACGCTCGCCCTCGACCTGCCCGCCGCCCTGCCCGGTCTGGCCCGGTTCCTGGACTCGCTGGACGAGGAAGTGGCGGGGGCCGGCGGCCGGGTCTGCCTGGCGAAGGACTCCCGGCTCCGGCCGGAGCTGCTGGCCGCGATGTATCCGAGGCTGGCCGACTTCCGGTCGTTGCGCGCCGAGCTGGACCCGGACGGGGCCTTCCGCTCGGACCTGTCGCGCCGCCTGTCGCTCTGACCACCGCTGTCCGCCCCTCCCTCCCCACGTCGCAAGGAGTGTTCCTGTGAAGGACGCCTTCGGAGCCCCGCAGTCCCTGCTCGTCCTCGGCGGTACGTCGGAGATCGCGCTGGCCACCGCACGGCGGCTGATCGCCCTACGAACCCGCACGGTCCGGCTGGCCGGGCGCCCCTCCCCCGCCCTCGATGCGGCCGCCGCCGAACTGCGCGCACGCGGCGCCGACGTCCGTACGGTCGACTTCGACGCCCTGGACTCCGAGTCGCACGAGACCGCGCTCGGCAAGATCTTCGCCGAGGGCGACATCGACGTGGTGCTGCTCGCCTTCGGCATCGCGGGCGACCAGGGGCGCGACGAGGAGGAGCCGCTCGCCGCGGTCCGGGTCGCCCAGACCAACTACACGGGAGCCGTCTCCGCCGGGCTGGTGTGCGCCGGCGCGCTCCAGGCGCAGGGGCACGGCTCAATGGTGGTGCTGTCCTCGGTGGCGGGCGAACGCGTCCGCCGCGCCGACTTCATCTACGGGTCCAGCAAAGCGGGGCTGGACGCATTCACGCAGGGGCTGGGGGACGCGCTGCACGGGACGGGGGTGCATGTGATGGTCGTGCGCCCCGGCGTCGTACGACCGGAGGCGGCCACGGAAACGGTGCGGGCCCCGGAAACGGTGCGGGCTGGAGCGGTGCAGGCGGCGGCCCGGGGCGGGGCGGCCCTGCTCGCCGCGACGCGGTCGGCCTCGGCCCGGTTCGCCTCGGCGCCGCTGGAGGCATCGCCCCTCACCACGACCCCGGACGCGGTCGCGGAGGCCATCGTGACGGGTCTGCGGCGGCGCTCGGAGACGGTGTGGGTGCCCGGGTCGCTGCGGGCGGTGATGTCGGCGCTGCGGCATGTGCCACGCCCGCTTTTCCGGCGTCTGCCGATCTGAACCGGAGGCGCCGGGGGGATCTGGTTCGGGAAGTCCTCAGGAGTGCAGGGAGGGCTCGTCCACGGAGGAGCCGCCCTGCGCGGGCACGGCGGGCGTGCCGCCCCCGGCGCCGAACGGGAACTCGTTGATCTTGCGCCAGACGCTGTCCGGGCCCTGCTCGTACAGCGCGAAGGAATCGCAGGTCCAGGCGGCCTCGTAGTCGGCGAGCTCCGCGTACGCCCGGTCCATCGCCTCCTCGGCGATGTCGTGCGCCACGGTCACATGCGGGTGGTACGGGAACTGGAGCTCGCGCACCAGCGGCCCGGAGGCGTCCCGGACCCGCTTCTGCAGCCAGGTGCAGGCCGAGGCGCCCTCGACGACCTGGACGAAGACGACCGGCGAGAGGGGACGGAAGGTCCCCGTGCCGGACAGCCGCATCGGGAAGGGGCGGCCGCCCGTCGCGATCTGGGCGAGATGCGCCTCGATCGCGGGCAGGTCGGCCGCCTCGGCCTCGGTCGGCGGGAGAAGGGTGACGTGAGTGGGAATGCCGTACGCGGCAGGGTCCCCGAAGCTCGCGCGCCGCTCCTGGAGCAGGCTGCCGTAGGGCTCCGGGACCGCGATCGAAACGCCGAGCGTTACGGTCCCCACGTCGTCCTCCTCAATCCTCGATGGTCGGTGGCCTGCTTTCGGCCACCCACCGGTTCAGCTTCCCGTCGCCAGTGTGACGCCTGCGGCCGCGAAACCGCCAGGGTCCTTGGACTCAGTGCTTCGCGGGCAGAAAGCCCATCCGGTCGTACGTCCGGGCCAGGGTCTCGGCCGCGACGGCACGGGCCTTCTCCGCGCCCTTGGCCAGGATCGAGTCCAGCGTCTCCGGGTCGCCCAGGTATTCCTGGGTGCGGGTACGGAACGGTGTGACGAACTCGACCATGACCTCGGCGAGGTCGGTCTTGAGCGCACCGTAGCCCTTGCCCTCGTACTTCTGCTCCAGATCCGCGATACCCGTACCGGTGAGTGTCGAGTAAATGCTCAGCAGATTGCTGACGCCGGGCTTCTCGGCCCGGTCGAAGCGGATGACCGTGTCGGTGTCGGTGACCGCGCTCTTCACCTTCTTGGCGGTGGCCTTCGGCTCGTCCAGGAGGTTGATCAGGCCCTTCGGGGTGGCCGCCGACTTGCTCATCTTCGCCGACGGGTCCTGGAGGTCGTAGATCTTCGCCGTCTCCTTGAGGATGTACGGGTCCGGCACGGTGAACGTGTCGCCGTAGCTGCCGTTGAACCGCTCGGCGAGGTTACGGGTCAGCTCCAGGTGCTGGCGCTGGTCCTCACCGACCGGGACCTGGTCGGCCTGGTACAGCAGGATGTCGGCCACCATCAGCATCGGGTACGTGAAGAGACCGACCGTGGTGCGGTCGGCGCCCTGCTTGGCGGACTTGTCCTTGAACTGCGTCATGCGCGACGCCTCGCCGAAGCCGGTGAGGCAGTTCATGATCCAGCCGAGCTGGGCGTGCTCGGGGACGTGGCTCTGGACGAAGAGTGTGCAGCGCTCCGGGTCGAGACCGGCGGCGAGAAGCTGGGCGACGGCGAGCCTGGTGTTCGCGCGCAGCTCCGCGGGGTCCTGCGGGATCGTGATCGCATGCAGGTCCACGACCATGTAGAAGGCGTCGTGGGATTCCTGGAGCGCCACCCACTGGCGGACCGCACCGAGGTAGTTGCCGAGGTGGAACGAGCCTGCGGTGGGCTGGATTCCGGAGAGCACGCGGGGGCGTTCAGAGGCCATGGACTCATTGTCTCAGGTGCGGACGCCGACCCCCGACCGGCCTGGCGCGCCGGGAAATACAGGTTTCCTCACCACGGATCCGACCGACGATACAAAGTGGGCACCACCCCGCCCACGCCGCACGACGAACGGAGATCCCGTGTCGACCACGGAAACCGCCATCGCCTCCGCCGAGGCGCACAGCGCGCACAACTACCATCCGCTGCCCGTCGTCGTCGCCACGGCGGACGGAGCCTGGATGACCGATATCGAGGGCCGCCGCTACCTCGACATGCTCGCCGGCTACTCGGCGCTCAACTTCGGTCACGGCAACCGGCGCCTGATCGACGCGGCCAAGGCCCAGCTGGAGCGGGTGACGCTCACCTCGCGCGCCTTCCACCACGACCGGTTCGCCGACTTCTGTACGCAGCTCGCCGAGCTGTGCGGCATGGAGACGGTGCTCCCGATGAACACGGGCGCGGAGGCCGTGGAGACCGCGGTGAAGACGGCCCGCAAGTGGGGTTACCGGGTGAAGGGCGTCCCGGACGGCATGGCGAAGATCATCGTCGCCGCGAACAACTTCCACGGCCGGACGACGACGATCATCAGCTTCTCCACGGACCCGGAGGCACGGGAGGACTTCGGCCCGTACACGCCGGGGTTCGAGATCGTGCCGTACGGGGATCTCACGGCGCTCCGGGAGGCGATGACCGAGAACACCGTGGCGGTGCTCATGGAGCCGATCCAGGGCGAGGCCGGGGTGCTGGTGCCGCCGCCGGGCTATCTCCCCGGGGTGCGGGCGCTCACACGTGAGCGGAACGTGCTGTTCATCGCGGACGAGATCCAGTCGGGCCTGGGCCGGACCGGGAAGACCTTCGCCTGCGAGCACGAGGGGGTCGTGCCGGACATGTACGTGCTCGGCAAGGCGCTGGGCGGTGGTGTGGTGCCGGTGTCGGCGGTGGTCTCGTCGAAGGACGTGCTCGGGGTGTATCGGCCCGGTGAGCACGGTTCGACGTTCGGCGGCAATCCCCTGGCCTGCGCGGTCGCGCTGGAGGTCATCGCGATGCTCCGCACCGGCGAGTTCCAGCAGCGGGCGACCGAGTTGGGCGAGCACCTGCACCAGGAGCTGGGGCTGCTGGTGGGCGGCGGCGCGGTGGAGGAGGTGCGCGGCCGCGGGCTGTGGGCGGGTGTCGACATCGCCCCGAGCCGCGGCACGGGCCGGGAGATCTCCGAGAAGCTGATGGAGCGCGGGGTGCTGGTCAAGGACACCCATGGCTCGACGATCCGGATCGCCCCGCCGCTGGTGATCAGCAAGGAGGACCTGGACTGGGGCCTCGAACAGCTCCGCGCCGTCCTGCGCGGCTGACCCCCGGGGTGGCCGGGCAGGTCCGGGACCTGTCCGGCGGCCCGCCCTGGCAGACTTCGCTCCGTGAGACCTGACCTGACACTGCTGCGCGACCTGGTCGAAGGATCACCGGGCTTCGGCCGCGGGCCCGGCGGCGCCGTGCCGGAGGCGCTGATCCGCGAGGCCGAGGCACGTGTCGGCCCGCTGCCGCCGTCGTACCGGTGGTGGCTGGCGAAGTACGGCCACGGGCGGGCCGGGGACGCGGACATCGCGACGGTCTGGCCCGCCGAGTCCGCCGACGACGCGTACGAGGCCGTCACCGCCGGGTGGCGGCTGAGCGGCGACCGGCTGTGCTTCGCCGTCGAGCCGGACTGCGGTGACGACTACCACTTCGTCCTCGACCGGGCGGGGGCGGCCGGGGACGGGGAGTACCCGGTGGTCCGCCGTGACGGTACGGACGGGTGCGAGTACCCGGTGGCGGAGTCCTTCGCCGGTTTCCTGGCCGTCCAGGTGTCGCGGTTGCGCGGGCTGCGGGACGGGCCCAATCCCGCGGTCGCCCGGCTGTGGCGGTCGACGCCGGGTGTGCTGCTCGACAACGGCGTCCATGTCTACGGTCCGCACCTCATCGAGGAACGCAACGAGACCTTCGAGGTGGCCCGGTACGCGCCCGGCTGGGTGCTGGTCGGGGACGACAGCGGGGGCGACGGATTCTTCATGCGCCGCCACGGCCGCGACCGCATCTCCGTCCACCGTCTCGGCCTGGGCGCGATCTGCGAGGACATCGAGGCGGAGGGCGAGCGAGTCACGGACGACCTGCTCGGCTGGCTGCGCGCGGGCGGAGCCCAGGGCCTGTCCGGCGGATCAGGGCCGGACAGGCCCTAGAGGATGACGTGCGGCAGGAAGCGGGCGTACTCGTCCGTGACCAGGCCTGCCGATTCGCGGATGCCGAGACCGGCCGCCTCGTCCTCGACGACCCACGCACCCAGCACCACACGGTTGCCGTCGAAGTCCGGCAGCGGTGCCAGCTCCTGGTAACAGCACGGCTCGTCCCGCGGCACCACGGGGCTGCCCGGCTCGTGGATCGTGACCCCGGCCCCCTCGCGCCCGAGCAGCGGCTTGGCCACGTAGCCGCCCGACACCGCGAGTTCGCGGGGACCGTCGAGGTACGAGGGCAGCAGGTTCGGGTGGCCCGGGTAGAGCTCCCAGAGGATCGCCAGCAGCGCCTTGTTGGACAGCAGCATCTTCCACGCGGGCTCGATCCAGCAGGTCGTACCCGTACCGCCGCCGTTGTCGAGGGTGTCGAGCACCTGCGGGCCGAACCGGTCGGTCGCCAGCCACTCCCACGGATACAGCTTGAAGCAGCTCCGGATGAACCGGAGCCGCTCGTCGACGAACCGCCCGCTCAGCCGGTCCCAGCCGATCTGCTCGACGGAGAGCGCCTCCGTGTCGATGCCGGCCTGGGCGGCGGTCTCCCGCAGATAGGCGACCGTCATCAGGTCCTCGCCCAGCTCGTCCCCGTCGGAGTGCGCGAAGTGCAGCGGTCCCGGTGGCAGCAGGGCGGCCTGCCGTTTCCAGGCCGCGACGAGTCGTTCGTGCAGCGAGTTCCACTGGTCGGCGCCCGGGAAGCGGTCCTCCATCCAGAACCACTGGGCGCTCGCGGCCTCCACCAGGGAGGTGGGGGTGTCCGCGTTGTACTCCAGCATCTTCGCCGGACCGGTGCCGTCGTAGCGCAGGTCGAACCTGCCGTACAGGGAGGGCAGTTCGTCACGGCGCCGCCAGGACTGGGCGATCAGGCCGGCCAGCCGCCGGTCGGTGATGCCGAGTTCGGCGAAGCGGTCCTGCTCCACGATGTGCGCGGCCGCGGCCAGACACATGGTGTGCAGTTCCTCGACGACGTCCTCCAGTGCCTCGACCTCGGGCAGCGAGAAGACGTAGTAGGCGCTCTCGTCCCAGTACGGGCGCAGCGATCCGTCCGGGTAGCGGGTGAGCGGGAAGACGATCCCCTGCTCCTCCACCGTCCGCTGCCAGTCGGGGCGCGGCTGGGTGGTGCGGCGTTCCATGCCGGTCAGCCGCCGCCGGTGCCCGAGCAGCCGAAGCCGCCGCGTTCGACCGCGGACTTGTCGAAACTGCCGCCTTCCACCTTGCCGTTCTTGCTGCTGCCGCCGTAGTAGTACGAGCCCTTGCCGCTCTTGCACTCGTAGCTCGGCAGCTTGTCGCGGGTCAGCGGGTCGACGCACCGCTTGTCCGGCTCCGAACCGCAGGAGGTGATCATCGCCGCGAGCACCCCCATGCCGCCGAGCACCACAGTGCTCGACCTCAGCCTGCGTGCCATGTTTTCCGTCTCCCCCGCCATACGAATCCGGCCAGTGCGGCCATTCATCAGATTAAAGGGGTGCCGGGTGCGGCAGGAAGCGGGGGCACCAAACATCCCCAAGTCAGCCCGCCCCCCAATTGCCGGTCGGTCTTGGTCCGGAGAGCCGCTAGGGCAGCACCCGGCAGAGTGCGTCCAGCGCGCCCGCCCAGGCGCTGTCGGTCGGTGTTCCGTAGCCGATGACCAGTGCGTCGCGGCCCGGTGCTGCCTCCGGGTGCCGGAAGCGCGAGATCCCCTCCAGTGCCAGCCCCTGCCACGCCGCCGCCCGGAGCACCGACGGCTCGGTGCCCTCGGGCAGTTCGAGCACGGCGTGCAGCCCGGCCGCGATACCGCTGATCCGGACCCCGGGGGCCCGTTCCGCCAGTGTCGCGACGAGCTGGTCGCGGCGGTGCCGGTAGCGCAGCCGCATCGAGCGCACATGGCGGTCGTACGCGCCCGACTCGATGAACTCCGCGAGCGTCAGCTGGTCCAGCGCGCTCGACGACCAGTCGCTCATCCCCTTGGCCTCGGACACCTCCCCCACCAGCGCCTCCGGCAGCACCATCCACCCCAGGCGCAGCCCGGGGGCCAGCGACTTGCTCGTCGTCCCCAGGTGCACCACGCGCTCGGGGTCGAGGCCCTGGAGCGCGCCGACCGGCTGCCGGTCGTAGCGGAACTCGCCGTCGTAGTCGTCCTCCAGGATCAGCCCGCCCGTGCTGCGCGCCCAGTCCACGGCCGCGGCCCGCCGGTCGGGGTGGAGCGGGACCCCCGTCGGGAACTGGTGCGCGGGCGTCATCAGGACCGCGCCCACGCCGCGCAGGGCGGCCAGCTCACCGGTCCTCGCCCCGAGTCCGTCGACCGGCAGGCAGGGCAGCCGCAGTCCGGCGTCCCTGAGCAGGTTCCAGTGCACGTCCAGTCCGTACGACTCGACGGCCACTTCCCGCATTCGCCGCTTGCGCAGCACCGGCCCCATCAGTTTCAGCGCCTGCACGAAACCGGCGCAGATCATGATCCGCTCCGGGTCCGCGTACACACCGCGGGCCCGTGCGAGATAGTCGGCGAGCACGGTGCGCAGTTCGATGCGCCCGCGCGGATCGCCGTACCCGAAGGCGTCGTTGGGGGCGGCCGTGAGGGCGCGCCGGGACGCCTTGAGCCAGTCGGCGCGCGGGAACGTCGAGAGGTCGGGCGATCCGCCCAGCAGGTTGTGGGCGGGCCGGGACCGCACCCCCCGGACCCGCGTGGTCCTGGTGGCCGGCCGACGCGGCTCGGCCCGCTGAGCCACCCGGGTGCCCGAGCCCTGCCGGGCGGTGAGCCACCCCTCGGCGACCAGTTCCGCGTAGGCGTCGGCGACGGTGTTCCGGGCGATGCCGAGGTCGGCGGCGAGGCTGCGGGACGACGGCAGCCGGGTGCCGGGCGCCAGGCGCCCCGTCCGTACGGCCTCGCGCAGCGCGTCCATGAGCCCGGCCCGCAGCCCTGCCGCACCGGTCGTCTCAAGATGCAGGTCGGCGCCGAAAGTGGCCCATGAATCCGTCATGGAAATGGACCATACCGGTGCGCCATCCGCCCCGTAACGTCGTACCCATGACGACGAACGAGCACAGCCACCCGACCTCCGGCCTCAACCCCGAGCACGCCCCCCGCATGCAGTCCTGGGCCGAGCTCGCTCCCGATGTCTACAAGGCCATGGTCCGGTTGGACGCGGCGTCCCGTAAGGGCCTCGACCCGGTCGTGGCGGAGCTGGTGAAGATCCGCGCCTCTCAGCTGAACCACTGCGCGTTCTGCCTCGACATGCACACCAAGGACGCGCTCGCGGCCGGCGAGACCACCGAGCGGATCATCCAGCTCAGCGCGTGGGAGGAGTCGCAGCACTTCTACACGCCCAAGGAGATCGCGGCCATCGAGCTGACCGAGGCGGTGACGGTGCTGACCGACGGTTTCGTGCCGGACGAGGTGTGGGAGAGGGCCGCGAAGCACTTCGACGAGACCGAGCTCGCCCATCTCATCGCCGCGATCACTACGATCAACGCCTGGAACCGCTTCGCCGTGACCACCCGCATGGTCCCCGGTCACTACAAGCCGGGCGACATCAAGCACTGACCCGGCAGGCCGGCCCGTCGGCCCGTTCCGCACCGCGCCACCACTCGACACTCCCACAGGAGCCCCGCGTGACCGCATCCGTCCTCCGCACCCTGCACCACGGCCGCACTCCCGGCGACCCGCTGGTCGTCCCCGGTCCGTGGGACGCGGCGAGTGCACGCGTCTTCGTCGACGCGGGCTTCCCTGCGCTCGCCACACCCAGCGCCGGGGTCGCGGCCTCGCTGGGTTACGAGGACGGGGAGACGCCCGCCGACGAGATGTTCGCGGCCGTGGCCAGGATCGTGCGGGCCGTCCCGGCCGCCGTGCCCGTCTCGGCGGACATCGAGGCGGGTTACGGACTGGCCCCGAAGGAGCTGGTGGAGCGGCTCCTCGACGCCGGAGCCGTCGGCTGCAATCTGGAGGACTCGGCCGACGGCACCCTCGTCGATGCCCGGCGACAGGCGGACCGGCTCGCGGAGGTGCGGACGGTCGCGGGCGACGCGCTCTTCATCAACGCCCGCGTCGACACCTACGTCCGCGGTGTCCCCGACGGCACGGACCAGGAGGCGGAGACCGTCCGTCGCGCCCTGCTGTACGTGGCGGCGGGCGCGGACTGCGTCTATCCGATCATGGCCCCGCCCGAGGCGCTGCCCCGGCTGGCCGCCGCCGTCCCGGCCCCGCTCAACGCCTTGGCCCGGCCGGACGGCCCGACGCCGCGCCGGCTGGGCGAGCTGGGCGCCACCCGGATCACCTTCGGCCCCGGGTTGCAGCGCCGGGCCATGGCGGCCGTACGCGAGATCGCGGACGAGCTGCGGGAGGGCTAGGCCCTGTCGTCCGGGTCAGGCCCGTCGGCCGCCGAAGGCCGCCAGGGTCCGTTCCAGCATCGGCATGGCCCGCACCACGTTGCGGGAGCGGATCAGGGCGTCCCAGGCGGGCTCGAACTTCTTCCAGCCGCCCGAGTACGCCAGGTGCCTGAGCCGTTCGTGGGTGCCCGGCTGGGCGGCCGCACCGCGCCATATGTTGGACCACCGGTAGAAGTCGCGGTACGCGCGCCAGTACCCG
Organism: Streptomyces sp. NBC_01591; assembly: GCF_035918155.1. Classification (NCBI taxonomy): domain Bacteria; kingdom Bacillati; phylum Actinomycetota; class Actinomycetes; order Kitasatosporales; family Streptomycetaceae; genus Streptomyces; species Streptomyces sp. NBC_01591. The sequence continues at coordinate 5,320,291 of NZ_CP109327.1, read as the reverse complement.
TCCTCCAGCTGGCGCGGCGTCATGCCCTTCGGGCGGTAGACGACATGGCGGGTGTCGTAGAGGTCCCACTCCCGGTGGACGATCCGACCCTCGGCCTCCATCTGCTTCCACAGACCGGTGGACGGATACGGCGTCATGATGTGGAAGGTGGCCGTCTCGATGCCCTGCTCGACGGCCCACTCCACCGTACGGTCGAAGACGTCCGGGCCGTCGTGGTCGAGCCCGAAGACGAAGCTGGCGTTGACCATGACCCCGGCGTCATGGAGCCGGCGGACGGCGGCCGCGTAGTCCTTGCCGATGTTCTGGTCCTTGCGCCGTTCGGCGAGGTTCGCGCTGTTGACGGTCTCGAAGCCGACGAACAGGCTGCGCAGCCCCGCGTCCACGGCGCGCTCCAGCAGATCCGGCTGGAGCACGGACTTCACGGTGCCGGCCGCCTGCCAGAGCCGTCCCATGCCGGCCATCCCGTCGAACAATGCCTCGGCGAAGCGGCGGTTGCCGAGCAGATGGTCGTCGAGGAAGTACAGGTGCCTGCCGGGCAGCCGCTCGATCTCGGCGAGCGCGTCGTCCACGGCCTGGGTGTAGAAGGACTTTCCGCCCTCGAAGAAGGCGTCCTTGTAACAGAAGTCGCAGTGGTGCGGGCAACCGCGCGAGACGACGATCGAGTTCGGCACCAGATACAGGTGGCGCTTGATCAGGTCCCGCCGCACCGGCGGCAGCCCGGCCAGGGTGCGCAGCTTCGAGTCGTACCGGCGGCCCGGCACCCCGTCCCGGAACTCCTTGAGGAACAGCGGCCAGGTGTCCTCGCCCGGCCCGGTGAAGATCGTGTCGGCGTGCGCCGCGGCCTCGTCCGGCAATGAGGTCACGTGGAGGCCGCCCATGGCGACGTGGACGCCCCGGGCCCGGAAGTGATCGGCGATCTCGTAACCGCGCCGCGCGGAGGTGATGTACGGCTGGACGACCAGGAGATCGGGGCTGTCGAGCGCCTCGATGTCGACCCGCTCGACGTGTTCGTCGAGGAGCGTCACCTCGTCGTCCGGGTCGAGGTACCCGGCGAGGGTCGCCAGGCCGAGCGGCGGGAAGAGCGAGTACTTGATGGGCCGGAACAGCGGACTGGTCGCCTCTGTCAGGGCCGGAAGGATCATCGTCACGCGCATGACAGCCCAGACTCGGCAAAGGGTGCGGTCAGTTCCCGGCCACGGCCACCTGTATACGCGACCGCCCCCGGCAGCGGGCGCTGCCGGGGGCGACGGGATACGCGTGGAGAGGCGTACGGATCAGATCAGGCCGAGCTCGCGAACCGCGTCGCGCTCCTCGGTGAGCTCCTTCACCGAGGCGTCGATCCGCGCACGGGAGAAGTCGTTGATGTCCAGGCCCTGGACGATCTCGTACTTGCCGTCCTTCGTGGTGACCGGGAAGGAGGAGATGAGGCCCTCGGGGACACCGTAGGAGCCGTCCGACGGGATGCCCATCGAGGTCCAGTCGCCCTCGGCGGTGCCATTGACCCAGGTGTGCACGTGGTCGATGGCGGCGTTGGCGGCCGAGGCGGCCGAGGACGCGCCACGGGCCTCGATGATCGCGGCGCCGCGCTTGGCGACGGTCGGGATGAAGGTGTCGGCCAGCCACGCCTCGTCGTTGACGACCTCGGCGGCGTTCTTGCCCGCGATCTCCGCGTGGAAGACGTCCGGGTACTGGGTCGCCGAGTGGTTGCCCCAGATGGTCAGGCGCTTGATGTCGGAGACCGTGGTGCCGGTCTTCTTCGCCAGCTGCGTCAGCGCCCGGTTGTGGTCCAGACGGGTCATCGCGGTGAAGCGCTCGGCCGGTACGTCCGGGGCCGAGGCCTGCGCGATGAGCGCGTTGGTGTTGGCCGGGTTGCCGACGACGAGGACCTTGATGTCGTCCGCGGCGTTGTCGTTGATGGCCTTGCCCTGCGGCTTGAAGATGCCACCGTTGGCGGAGAGCAGGTCGCCGCGCTCCATGCCCTTGGTGCGCGGTCGGGCGCCGACCAGCAGGGCGACGTTGGCACCGTCGAACGCCTGGTTGGCGTCGTCGGTGATCTCGATGCCGCGCAGCAACGGGAACGCGCAGTCGTCGAGCTCCATGGCGGTGCCCTCGGCGGCCTTCAGGGCCGGGGTGATCTCCAGGAGGCGCAGGTTGACCGGCACGTCCGGGCCGAGCAGGTGGCCGGAGGCGATGCGGAAGAGCAGCGCGTAGCCGATCTGGCCGGCTGCGCCGGTCACGGTGACATTCACGGGAGTGCGGGTCATGGCGATCTCCGTTAGACAGCTGGCGGTGGGGGTCCCTGCCCCTGGTGCTGGACATCCCTGATCTGAATCTTGATGTGAAGAGATATCCAGCGATCAGGCTATCCGACCCGGAACCTCCCGGCGGCCCGGCCCCCTGTGGCACCGCACACAACCCGTCACACAGCGCTCACCCGGCCGAGTCCGGGCCGCCCGGGAGGCGGCGGCCCGGTGGCGGCGCCCGTACGGCCCGCCGTCAGCGCCCCGGCCCGGTCAGCAGCACCGCCGCGGCCAGCACCAGCAGCGCGCCGACCGCGCCCACGAGGAGCACGGCCGTCCGTCTTCGGCCGCCACCGGGTCGGACCGCGCCCGGATCCCTCGTCCCGCGGCTGCCCTGACCCCCGCGACAACGTGACGTTCTGGGGTGGAAGTGTCACGTCCTGGCGCGACACCGTCCCGTCCTGGCGCGGCTCGGAGCGGCTCCAGGCCCGCCTTCGCCGCGCGCCCCCGCTCCACGCCCTCGGGCCGGGCTCCGTTGCCTGACGATCACACGGTGGCGGAATGGTCACTTCCGTGCCACAGGCCACAGGCATCCCTTGAACCGGAGTCACCCCGTCGACAAGGCTGAAGTCCGGACGGGGCAAGGCCGCTCAAGTCACCGCATTCCGGGGCGTTTACGTTCCGGTGGGCCCCGATACCGGTGTCCGTCCCTTCTCGGGGGAGGGGACGGACACCGTTCCGAGCGGATCAGCCGGCCGTACGGGCGGGCTCACGCGGGCGGGCCCATACGGGCGGGCTCAGCGGATCGTGAAGTGGACCGCCTGTTCCAGGAACGGAATGTCCAGCCACGGCTTGGGCTGCGCCACCAGCGCGAGCATCACGATGAGGAAGCCGAGCAGCCCGTACGTCACCAGGTCGGTGAAGCGGGAACGTACCGCCAGCATGCCCACCGACGGCACCACGAGCCGCAGCACGGCACCCCCGATGAGGGCGACGCCGATCAGCATCGTGCCGATCCGGAAGGCTTCGTCGAACGGGTCGAGGGCCACGATCAGCAGCCCGATCCCGGCCGTGCAGAGCACGGCGAGCAGCGGCCACTGACGGGCCGGGGCGGGTGCGTCCCCGGACGCGGCCCTGCCCCCGCCCTCGGGGCGCGCGGTGTCCCGGGTGAACGACGGGAACCGCCGCGACGGCCGCGGACCGTCGGCCGCCGCCTCACCGGCGGTGTCGTCACGGGTCGCGGCCACGGCCTGATCCGGTGCGGCCTCGCCCGCCGTCCCCTCGCCCGCCGTCCCCTCGCCCGCCGTCCCCTCGTCCGCCGTCCCCTCGCCCGACACGCTCTCATCCGCGCCCGGCGCGTCAGCGCGCGACTGCTCCGCGGACGTGCCGTCCGCCTCGGCGGCCGGGTCGGCCGGGTCGGCCGGACTCGTACCAGCACCCATGGGGTTCCCTCCGGATCGGGTAGGCCGGCTCAGACGGCGGCGGCCGCGTCGCGCTCGGCCGCCTCGACCACGTTGACGAGGAGCTGGGCGCGGGTCATCGGGCCGACACCGCCCGGGTTCGGGGAGAGCCAGGCGGCGACCTCGGCCACGCCCGGGTGGACGTCCCCGACGATCTTGCCGTTCTCGTCCCGGCTGACGCCGACGTCGAGCACGGCGGCGCCCGGCTTCACGTCCTCGGGCTTGATGATGTGCGGCACCCCGGCGGCGGCGACGATGATGTCGGCCTGCTTGAGCTGGGCGGAGAGATCACGCGTACCGGTGTGGCACTGGGTGACGGTGGCGTTCTCGGACTTACGGGTCAGCAGCAGCGGGATGGAGCGGCCGATGGTGACACCGCGGCCGACGACCACGACGTGCGCCCCGTTGATCTCCACACCGTGGTGGCGGAGCAGCTGGACGACGCCCTGCGGGGTGCAGGGCAGCGGGCCCGTCTCGTTCAGCACGAGCCGGCCGAGGTTCATCGGGTGGAGGCCGTCGGCGTCCTTGGCCGGGTCCATCAGTTCCAGGACGCGGTTGGTGTCGATCCCCCTGGGAAGGGGCAGCTGCACGATGTACCCCGTGCACTCGGGGTTGGCGTTGAGTTCCCGTACGACGTCCTCGATCTCCTCCTGGGTGGCGGTGTCGGGGAGTTCGCGCTGGATGGAGGCGATGCCGACCTGCGCGCAGTCGCGGTGCTTGCCGTTCACGTACCACCGGCTGCCCGGGTCGTCCCCGACGAGCAGGGTTCCCAGGCCAGGGGTGATGCCCCGCGCCTTGAGGGCCGCCACGCGGACGGTGAGATCGGACTTGATCGCGGCTGCGGTGGCCTTGCCATCGAGAATCTGGGCAGTCATGTCCCCATACTCGCGGATGACCCCGCCCGCGTACCAATTCGGGTACCGGGGGCGTACGCGATGTTGCACTTGCGCAACATCGACCGCCGCGACTGGACAAACTTACATTCCACTTATAACGATTATGGCCGCAGTGCCGCAGAAGTACCGGGGGGCGGACCACTGACTCTTCTTTCCTCCGTGCGGCCGCATCGTCCCCGCACGCACGTTGGAGGAACGCCCAGATGAGTTTCGGCGACCCGAACCCGAATCCGAACAACCCTTACGGCCAGCAGCCGAACCAGCCGCCGCAGGGTCAGCCGGGTTACGGCTACCCGCAGGCGCCGCAGGGCGTACCGCCGCAGCAGGGCCAGCCGGGCTACGGCTACCCGCAGCAGCCTGGCCAGCCGCAGGGCCAGCCGGGTTACGGCTACCCGCCCCAGCAGCCGGGCGGCACCCTCCAGGCCAACAACGGCTACATCAACGTCGCGGGCCTCGGCACCGTCGAACTCGCCACGATGGGGCGTCGCCTGGGCGCGCGTGCGCTGGACGGTGTCGCGTACGGCATCCTCTACTTGATCTTCTCGGCGATCGGCGTCGCTAGCCTCGTGGGCGCCTCGGAGTCCATCGACGACTGCAGCAGCTACTCGTACGGCACCGAGTCCTACACCCAGTGCATGAACGACGCGGCCGACGCCAGCGTCGGCATCGTCGCGGGCTTCTTCGGCTTCATCGCCGTGTTCGCGCTGATCGCGCTGCTCTACGAATGGCTGATGGTCTCCATCTGGGGCGCCACGCTCGGCAAGATGGTCCTCAACGTCAAGGTCGTCAAGGAGAGCACCGGCCAGGCCCCCGGTCTGGGTGCGGGCTTCATCCGCTGGATCATCCCGATGGTCGGCTCGCTCTTCTGCGGTCTCGGCACGCTGCTGGTCTACCTCTCCCCCTTCTTCGACAACTCGGGCAAGCTCCAGGGCTGGCACGACCGCGCCGGCAGCACGATCGTCATCAAGACGAAGTGAGCATGCTGAAGGTGTAACCACCCTCACCGCATTGCGAAGGCCGCCAATTCCCCACTCGTTCCGGGGAATTGGCGGCCTTCCGTCTTACCCGGGCTGCCCGGGTGCACCTCGTATCAGTGGAAGAAGTGCCGCGTACCCGTGAAGTACATCGTCACGCCCGCCTTCTTCGCGGCCTCGACGACCAGCTCGTCACGGACCGAACCGCCGGGCTGGGCCACGGCCTTGATGCCCGCGGCGGTCAGGATCTCCAGCCCGTCCGGGAACGGGAAGAACGCGTCGGAGGCGGCGTACGCACCGCGCGCCCGCTCCTCGCCCGCCCGCTCGACGGCCAGCTTCGCGGAGTCGACGCGGTTGACCTGCCCCATGCCGACGCCGACCGAGGCGCCGTCCTTGGCGAGCAGGATCGCGTTGGACTTGACCGCGCGACAGGCCTTCCACGCGAAGGCGAGCTCCTTCAGCTCGTCCGCGGAGAGGGCCTCGCCGGTGGCGAGGGTCCAGTTGGCCGGGTCGTCGCCCTCGGCCTGGAGGCGGTCGGTGACCTGGAGCAGCGCGCCGCCGTCGATCGGCTTGACCTCGACCGGGGCGGTCGGGGCGTCGGGGCAGCGCAGCACGCGGATGTTCTTCTTGCGGGCCAGGACCTCGACCGCGCCGTCCTCGTACGCCGGGGCGACGATGACCTCGGTGAAGATCTCCGCGACCTGCTCGGCCATGGCGACGGTCACCGGACGGTTGACGGCGATGACACCGCCGAAGGCCGACAGCGGGTCACAGGCGTGCGCGTTGCGGTGCGCCTCGGCGACATCGTCGGCGATGGCGATGCCGCACGGGTTGGCGTGCTTGATGATCGCGACGCACGGCTCGGCGTGGTCGTACGCGGCCCGGCGCGCGGCGTCGGTGTCCGTGTAGTTGTTGTACGACATCTCCTTGCCGTGCAGCTGCTCCGCCTCGGCCAGGCCGCCGGCGCCGGAGGTGTAGAGCGCGGCGGGCTGGTGCGGGTTCTCGCCGTACCGCAGGACGTTCTTGCGCTCGTACGTCGCGCCGAAGAAGTCGGGGAAGCCCGAGTCGTCGGCGGCCGCGTAGTCGTCCGCGAACCAGGAGGCCACGGCCACGTCGTACGCGGCGGTGTGCTGGAACGCCTCGGCGGCCAGGCGCTTGCGGGTGGCCAGGTCGAAGCCGCCCGCCTTGACCGCGGCGAGGACGTCGGCGTACCGCTCGGGGCTGGTGACGACGGCCACGGACGGGTGGTTCTTGGCGGCGGCGCGGACCATGGACGGGCCGCCGATGTCGATCTGCTCCACGCACTCGTCGGCGGAGGCGCCGGAGGCGACGGTCTCCTTGAACGGGTAGAGGTTGACGACCACCAGGTCGAACGGCTCCACGCCCAGCTCGGCGAGCTGCTCGCGGTGGGCGTCCAGGCGGAGGTCGGCGAGGATGCCGGCGTGGACGCGCGGGTGCAGCGTCTTGACGCGGCCGTCGAGGCACTCGGGGAAGCCGGTGAGCTCCTCGACCTTGGTGACCGGGACCCCGGCGGCGGCGATCTTCCCGGCGGTGGAGCCGGTGGAGACGAGCTCGACACCCGCCTCGTGCAGACCGCGGGCGAGGTCTTCCAGCCCCGTCTTGTCGTAGACACTGACCAGGGCGCGGCGGATGGGCTTATTCACCGACATGACCGAGATGAACCTTTCGTCCCTCAATACGATAGCCGTCACGGGCGAGCCGCCCCACGGCCTCGACGAGCAGCTTGCGCTCGATTTCCTTGATGCGTTCGTGGAGGGCCGCTTCGCCCTCCGCCGTGTCCTCCTCGGTCACCTCGACCACGCCCTGCGCGATGATCGGACCGGTGTCGACGCCGTCGTCGACGAAGTGGACGGTGCACCCGGTGACCTTCACGCCGTGCGCGAGTGCGTCGCGCACCCCGTGGGCACCGGGAAAGCTGGGGAGCAGGGCGGGGTGGGTGTTGATGAACCGGCCGCCGAACCGGGCGAGGAACTCCTTGCCCACGATCTTCATGAACCCCGCGGACACCACGAGGTCCGGTCGGTGTGCGGCCGTCTCGGCCGCGAGTGCCGCGTCCCACTCCTCGCGGGTGGCGTGGTCCTTGACCCTGCACACGAAGGTCGGCAGTCCGGCGCGCTCCGCCCGTTCCAGACCGACGATGCCGGGGCGGTCGGCGCCGACCGCGACGATCTGCGCGCCGAAGCCCTCGGGGTCGTCACCGATGGCGTCGAGCAGGGCTTGAAGGTTCGTACCTGAACCGGAGACCAGCACGACCAGGCGTGCCGGGGCGGTGGAGGGGGGCGGGGAGGCCACGGCTGGGCCCTTTCTCGCGTGGTGAAGCAGAGTGACGCTGATTTGTATGGTCGTACGAAAGAACCGAGCCCCTCGATACGGGGAACTCTACGAACCAGCCGACCGTCAGCAACGATACCGGCACCTCAGGGGACCCCCCACGGGACGGGGGTGGACGGCAGTCGGCCCGGCTCCGGGGAGGAGCAGCGGGCCCGGGGGACGGATATCGGCCGTTCGGGCCTCGCTCCCAGCTTTCGGCCTTTCCTGGCCGGGAGGTAGCGTCAGGGGACAGCGAACCGTCCACAGGGGCGGAAATGACGAGATGGGGAAGACGTTCACCACATGCCGGACCGACGCCGCCGCACCGCCTTCCGCCACCCGCTGCCCGAGCGGACCTCACTGCTGATGCGGGAGCGCCAGTCCTCCACGGGCTCTTCCTCTTCCTCTTCCAGCTCCTCCGGCTCCGCCGGCACGTCGGGGTCTTCCGGACAGGCGGACGACAACCCGTTCGCCGCGCCGCCCGAGAACCGGCCCGACCAGCCCTGGCAGCCCCGCCGCCCCTCGAACACCGGAAACGGGAACGGTAACGGGGGCGGGGGCGGGAACGGCCAGGGCGACGGTGACGGATCCGCCGAGGGCGGCTCCTCCGGCGACCGCCCGGTCTGGGGCGGCCAGTGGAGCAGCCGGCAGCCCGGTCGTCAGAGCGGCGGCTTCGGCGGCCGTCCCGGCGGCCAGGGCGGGCAGAACGGCCAGGGCGGGCCCGAGGGCAGCCCCGGCGGGATGCGCTGGGACCCGACCGACCCCGCCCAGCGCCGCGCGCGCTACGCGCTGCTGTCCGGTATGTGGGCCTTCTTCTTCGCGCTCTTCGACTTCCCGGAGATCGCCCTGCTGCTCGGCGCACTCGCCGTGTACTGGGCGATCAGCTCGCTCCGGGCGAAGCCGAAGAGCGCGTCCACCGCGGCGGCCGACGGCTCCGGCCAGGCGTCGGGTTCCACCCAGGCAACCGGTGCCGCGGCTTCCGGCCGGGTACCGGCGCCCGGATCCACGCCCGGCGCCCCCGGCGCTCCGGGCGGCGGCAGGCAGCAGACCACGGCCGCGGTCAGCGGCCTGGTGACGGCCCTGCTCGCGCTCTCGATCGTCGCGACGACCTTTACGGTGCAGCTCGTCTACCGCGACTACTACACCTGCGTGAACGACGCCCTGACCAAGTCCGGCCAGCTGTCCTGCAACGACCAGCTGCCGAAGCCGCTGGAGCCCTTCTTCGGCGTCAAGAACTAGGGGCGTTCGTCCCCGGACGGCCCGGCCTCCTCCTGCCGGGCCGTCCGCTCGTGCCAGGGGTCGGTCGGCAGGAAGTCGTACGGTTCGAAGTCCTCGTCCGCGGCGGACGTACGGCCGGCGGGCGGCACGGGCGCCGGCGACGCGGCGCCGGCCGCGAGGGAGGCCGCAACAGGTGTGTACCCGGGGGAGCCGACGGACGGGGGCGCCGACTCGTCCCCCGGCGCCGGCCCGGCCACCTCACCGCCACCCCGGCCTCCGAACCGCTGCCACCACCGCCGGCCACCACCGCTCGGCTCCCGCGACGCCTCCTCGGATTCGGACACCGGCATCGACTCCGACCGCGGTTCCGGTTCGGGCTCCAGCTCCGGCTCCGGTACTGCGGCCTTCTCCGGCACCGCGACGCCGGCTGCCCCGGCTCCGTACGCCGCTTCCTCCCCCTCCCCCGCCGCCGACACCGTGCCGCGCTCCCGCAGCCGCCAGGCCCGGAGCAGCAGCGCGCCGGGGACGCCGAGCAGCGCCGTCCACCCCAGAGCCGCCAGGCCCGTGAGCCACCACACCGGCCCGAACTCCGTCAGCGCCCGGGTGCCGAGCGGCCCCCCGGCGGCCGCTGCCAGCACCGCCGCACCGGCCCCGCACCCCACCGCCGCCAGGCCGGCCGCCAGCGCGGTCTCCCGCAGGCTCCAGGCGTCCTCCCGGGCGACGTGCGAGGGCGCGGCCCGCCGTACGGTGAACCAGGCGACCGTCACCCCGGCCGCGACCGGCACCGCGGCGGCCGACCAGTTCAGGGCCGTTCCCGGGCCCTCGGCGGGCATCGCGGCGAGCAGCGGGAAACGGGGCAGCGCAGGGGGTCCCGAGAAGGCGAGCGGGGTGACCGTGGACGCCGTACCGAGCGCGAAACCCGGCCCGAGCCCGTACGCCGCGCCCCACACCGCCGCGTTCGGCACCAGCACCAGCGCGAGCAGGAACACCGAGACCCGGCCCGCCCAGTCGCCCGAGAGCTGGACGAACGACTGCTGGACGGGCTGCGCATGCCACACCAGCGCCACCGCGACGAGCAGCGCACCGCCGCCGACCAGCACCGCCACCCCGGCCGCCGCCGACCGGCACACCGTCCCCGCGCGCTCCCTGAACCAGCTGCGCGCCAGTGCCTCGTGCAGGCTCACCGGCGCCCAGGACGGCGGCGGCCCGACCGGGCGCCCGGCCGCCGTCCAGACCCCGGCCGCCGCCGCGCCCGCCACCACGACGGCCGACGGGAAGAGCAGCGACGGCAGGCGCACGGACAGCCAACCGCCCCGGACGTAGTACGCGACAGCCGCCCCGACCAGCAGATATCCACCGACGACCATGGCGAACGCGCCCACCGCCGAGGGGACCGGGCGCCCCTCGTCCGGCACCAGGACATCCCGCGCCGCCCGGTGCACCAGCCACACCGGCACCACGGCGAGCAGCAGCGGAACGAGGCCCACCGGGGCGGGGACCCCGCTGAGCGTGTCGGCCCTGATCAGCTCGGCGCCATGGGCGAGGAGCCAGAGCCCGGCCGCCGCGTGGAGCGCACCGCCGGGGCTGCTGTCGGAGTCCGGGGAGCCGATCCACAGCGCCAGGACGAGGACGGAGACAGAGCCCAGTCCCAGCCCGGCCGCAACCGCTCCACGCAGAAGGGCGAAGGCCAGCACGGTGGACCGGCCCTGCTCAGCCGACAACGACGGGCTGCTTTCGGTCACTTGGGTCACACCGACATGCTCCCAACGACACGCACTTATTCCGCGTAACAGGCGAACGGCCGCCGTGTCGCTCAATATGCGTTTATGTACTTTTTTACCCAGTGCAGCCCCACCGGGGGTCGTGCATGACGCAGAGCTCAAGCGATACGGCCTCTGCACATCCGCTCCCTTCCCCCAAGGAGCGACGCAGGCTGCGTGAGGCGAAGTCACTGAGTGAAGAGCAGGTCGCGACGGCGATGGGCGTCACCCGCGCCACGGTCCGGTCCTGGGAGACCGGCCGCACCACGCCCCGGGGGCGAAAACGTGCGGCATACGCCAGGCTGATCAACGGCGGCCGGCCGAGCCCGCAGGCCACACCACCGAGTGCCCGGACCAAACCGGCCGCCCCGAACACCCGGCCGAGGGCCGCCGTCAAACGTGCGGCCCGCCCGGCGACGCCGACGACGGTCGCGAGGCTGTCCAAGCCGGTGACGTCCACGAAACCGCCGTCGCGTCCGCCGAACCCCGTCGAAGCCACCGGGAGCACCGCCATGGCCCCGATCGAGCCCGGTACCACCCCCGACCCGCCCGGCGCATCCGTCACGCGTGTCGCACCGGAAGCCCCGGCGGCCCCTGCCTCCAATGGCGCATCGGCGATGCCCGACTCGGCCCCCGCGGCCCAAGCCGCCGGGCCCACCCCCGCCGAGGCATTCGACGCCCTCTACAAGCACTCCGCCGACGCCCTCTTCCGGCAGACGTTTCTGCTGACCGGGCGCCGGGGCCTCTCCCGGGAGTCCGTCGGGCGGGCCTTCGCGCTGGCCTGGGAGCGCTGGCCCGAGGTCGCGGTGGACCGGGACCCGGTGGGCTGGGTTCGGGCAGCCGCGTACGAGTACGCCATGTCGCCGTGGCACCGCCTGCGCCGAGCCCACCGCCGGCTCGACCCGCCGCCGGCCGAACCCGGTCCGCGCGCCCTGCTCGACGCGCTGCTCGAACTGCCGCCGTCGTACCGCCGCACCCTGCTGCTCTACGACGGTGTCGGCCTGGATCTGCCGGAGACGGCGGCGGAGACGGAGGCGAGCACCCCGGCGGCGGCGGGCAGGCTGATGAACGCCCGCGCCGCGGTCGCCGAGCGGCTGCCCGAACTGGCGGAGCCCTCGTCGCCCAACGGGCAGTCGGCGCTCCTGCACGAGCGGATCGGCGCGCTCGCCCTGGCCCAGCCCTCCGACTCGCTCCCCTCGCCCGGCGCGATCCGCACGGACAGCGAGCGCAGGGCCCAGCTGTGGACCAGAGCGGCCATCTCCTTCACGGTGCTGATCATCGGCCTGACGCTGATCACGCTGGCGACGGCCCCGACGCGGTACGAAACCCCGGAGTCACCCGCCCAGCGGGTCGGCGGGGTGCCGCCGCGTGGCGGTGCGCAGAAGCTGACGCCGCAGGACCTGAAGCTGCAGAAGAAGCTCCACGGCGAGCTCGTACAGGGTCCGGCACGGCTGATCCCCGGGGCCGGCTGAACGAAGCGGCCGGCCCGCCGCACGGGCGGTGTGGCGATACGGAAACGGCGCGGGTCCGTACCCCTGATCGGGTACGGACCCGCGCCGTCTGTGCGGTGACGCGATACTGCGGTGCTGCTGTCCTGCGGTGCCGCTCCGATGCGGTGAAGCGATCAGGCGCCGAGGATCTCGCGAGCCAGCTTGGCGGTCTCGGTGGGCGTCTTGCCGACCTTGACACCGGCGGCCTCAAGGGCCTCCTTCTTCGCCTGGGCGGTGCCGGAGGAGCCGGAGACGATGGCGCCGGCGTGGCCCATGGTCTTGCCCTCGGGGGCGGTGAAGCCCGCGACGTAACCGACGACCGGCTTGGTGACGTTGGCCTTGATGAAGTCGGCCGCACGCTCCTCGGCGTCGCCACCGATCTCGCCGATCATCACGATCAGGTCGGTCTCGGGGTCGGCCTCGAACGCCGCGAGGGCGTCGATGTGCGTCGTACCGATGACCGGGTCGCCACCGATGCCGACGGCGGACGAGAAGCCGATGTCACGGAGCTCGTACATCATCTGGTAGGTCAGCGTGCCGGACTTGGACACGAGACCGATGCGGCCGGGCTTGGTGATGTCGCCCGGGATGATGCCGGCGTTGGACTGACCGGGGGTGATCAGGCCGGGGCAGTTCGGGCCGATGATCCGGGTCTTGTTGCCCTTCGAGCTCGCGTACGCCCAGAAGGCGGCGGAGTCGTGGACGGCGATGCCCTCGGTGATGACGACGGCGAGGGGGATCTCGGCGTCGATCGCCTCGACGACGGCGGCCTTCGCGAAGGCCGGCGGCACGAAGAGGACGGACACGTCCGCGCCGGTCTTCTCCATCGCCTCGGCGACGGAGCCGAAGACCGGTACCTCGGTGCCGTCGATGTCGACGGAGGTGCCGGCCTTGCGCGGGTTCACGCCACCGACGATGTTGGTGCCGTCGGCGAGCATGAGCTTGGTGTGCTTCATGCCGGTGGCACCGGTCATCCCCTGGACGATGACCTTGCTGTCCTTGGTGAGGAAGATTGCCATGGTGTTGGAGTCCCTTAGTCCCTTGTCGTGTCGGAGACGCGCAACGTCACAGCGCAGCCGCGGCGAGCTCGGCGGCCTTGTCGGCCGCGCCGTCCATGGTGTCCACCCGCTGAACCAGCGGGTGGTTTGCGTCGGAAAGGATCTTGCGACCCAGCTCCGCGTTGTTGCCGTCGAGGCGCACGACCAGCGGCTTGGTGACTTCCTCGCCCTTGGACTTGAGCAGCGCAAGCGCCTGGACGATGCCGTTGGCGACCTCGTCGCACGCGGTGATGCCACCGAAGACGTTGACGAAGACGGACTTGACGTCCGGGTCGCCGAGGATGATCTCCAGGCCGTTCGCCATGACCTCGGCGGAGGCGCCGCCACCGATGTCGAGGAAGTTGGCGGGCTTCACGTTGCCGTGGTTCTCACCGGCGTACGCGACGACGTCCAGCGTCGACATGACCAGACCGGCACCGTTACCGATGATGCCGACCTCGCCGTCGAGCTTGACGTAGTTGAGGTTCTTGGCCTTGGCGGCAGCCTCGAGCGGGTTGGCTGCGGCCTTGTCCTCGAGCGCCTCGTGCTCGGGCTGACGGAAGTCGGCGTTCTCGTCGAGAGACACCTTGCCGTCCAGCGCGATGATGTCGCCGGAGGCGACCTTGGCGAGCGGGTTCACCTCGACGAGGAGCGCGTCCTCGGCGACGAAGGTGTCCCACAGCGTCACCAGGACCTCGGCGACCTTCTCGGCGACCTCGGCCGGGAACTTCGCCTGGGCGACGATCTCGCGGGCCTTCTCGATGTCGACGCCGTCGACGGCGTTGACCGGGACCTTCGCGAGGGCCTCGGGGGTCTTCTCCGCGACCTCCTCGATGTCCATGCCGCCCTGCACCGAGGCCATGGCCAGGAAGGTGCGGTTGGTGCGGTCGAGGAGGTACGAGACGTAGTACTCCTCAAGGATCTCCGGCGCGGTCTCGGCGATCATCACCTTGTGGACCGTGTGGCCCTTGATGTCCATGCCGAGGATGTCGGTCGCGCGGGCGACCGCCTCGTCGGGGGTGGCGGCCAGCTTGACGCCACCGGCCTTGCCGCGGCCACCGACCTTCACCTGCGCCTTGACGACCGACTTGCCGCCCAGCCGCTCGGTCGCCTCGCGGGCTGCCTCAGGCGTGTCGATGACTTCACCGGCCAGCACCGGTACACCGTGCTTGGCGAAGAGGTCCCTCGCCTGGTACTCGAACAGGTCCACGCGCGTCCGTCCCTTAATCAATGGTCTCGCGGTTGGTTTTCTGCGTGGGCGTGCCGCGAGGGGCAACGTGACTGCTCTGTCACTAGGAAGGCGAACACGGTGACCCCGAGTACGCGGCATGTCCATCTCGCAGGTTATCCCCGTGGTCCGCAGGACCCTAAATCAGAGATCACACCTGAGCGGTGATTACGGTCACAGATCACGCCGGTGGCCGTGCCGCAGTGGACAGAAGGGCACCGTGTCACCGGTGGGTCTCCTTGTCCGGCACGGGAAGCGGCCGCTTCTCGATGGCCGCTGCCATCACCTCCGGGAAGAGGTCCGGGGTGCACGCGAAGGCCGGTGCGCCCAGGGCTCCGAGTGCCGCCGCATGGTCGCGGTCGTAGGCGGGCGCCCCCTCGTCGGACAGCGCGAGCAGCGTCACGAACTGCACGCCGGAGGCCTTCATCGCGGCGACCCGCTTCAGCATCTCGTTGCGTATTCCGCCCTCGTAGAGGTCGCTGATGAGTACGACCACGGTGTCGGCGGGGCGGGTGATCCTCGACTGGCAGTAGGCGAGTGCGCGGTTGATGTCGGTGCCGCCGCCGAGCTGGGTGCCGAAGAGTACGTCCACGGGGTCGTCGAGCCGGTCGGTGAGGTCGACCACCGCTGTGTCGAAGACGACGAGCCTGGTCCGCAGGGTGCGCATGGACGCGAGTACCGCGCCGAAGACGGAGGCGTAGACGACGGAGGCGGCCATCGATCCCGACTGGTCGATGCAGAGGATCACGTCCTTCTTCACGGACTGCGCGGCCCGCCCGTAACCAATAAGCCGTTCGGGGACGACGGTGCCGTACTCGGGGAGGTAGTTCTTGAGGTTGGCCCGGATGGTGCGGTCCCAGTCGATGTCGTGGTGACGGGGACGGTCGATCTTCGCCGAGCGGTCCAGCGCGCCGGTGAGTGTGGCCCGGGTGCGGGTGGCGAGCCGCTTCTCCAGGTCCTCGACGACCTTGCGCACGACCGCTCTCGCGGTCTCCTTCGTCGTCTCGGGCATGGCCTTGTTGAGCGAGAGGAGCGTGCCCACGAGATGGACGTCGGCCTCGACCGCTTCCAGCATCTCCGGTTCGAGGAGCAATGCGGCGAGACCGAGCCGGTCGATCGCGTCACGCTGCATGACCTGGACGACGGAAGTGGGGAAGTACGTGCGGATGTCGCCGAGCCAGCGGGCCACGGAGGGGGCGGAGGCCCCGAGTCCGGCCGAGCGGCTGTTCCTGCCCCGGCCGCCGGGCTTGCCTCCGTCGCCGTACAGCGCGGTCAGCGCGCCGTCCATCGCGGCGTCGCGCCCGGTGAGGGTGCAGCCGGTGCTCTCGGCGCTGTCCCCGCCCAGGACCAGCCGCCACCGTCGCAACCGCTCGTCGTCCGCCGGGCCGGTGTGCGCCGGGCGGGTGTCCGCCGGGCCGGGCGGCGGTGTGTGCGGCGGGTGCGACGTGTGCGGCGTGGTGCCGGTCGTGTCCGTGGTCATCCCGTTGCCCCCAGCGGTTCCTTGACGTTCGCTGCTCTCCCGGTCCGCCCGAACTCGGCGTCGCCGTCCGGGGCCAGGTCGTTGTCCAGTCCGAGCAGCAGGCGCAGCACCGGCTCGACCGCGTCGGCCCGGGCCTCGTCCAGTCCCGGGGCGAATCCGGGTGCCGTCGTCCCGGACTCCGTGCCGGTACCGGTGGCTGCCGCTCCCCCGGCGGCCGGGCCCCGCCTCACCAGCTCGCCCAGGGTGCGCCGTACACCCGCTTCGTACGCCGAGAACGTGCGTCGCAGCAGTGGCAGCACATCGGCGAAGAGGTCGGCGGGCACCCCGGTGAGCCACGCGTCGACCAGGCCGAGCAGCCGCTCGTCGTGGACGAGCAGCATGCCTCCGCCCGAGGCTCCGCCGACGAACCCCTCGATCCACGCAGCGGCGTCGGCCGGGGGCGTGCCGGGCGAGAGGGCCAGGCCCATCAGCCGTGCCGCGTCGTCCTCCGCGAGCCGGCCTTCGTCGAGCAGCAGGCGGGTCGCGCGCCCCCGGATGACGCCCGCGACCGTGTCCCGGGCGGCGAGCTTGTGCAGTACGGCTGTCCAGCGCTCGCGCAGCCCGTCCGCGTCCATGCCGACGTTCACCGGTGCGGCCCCGGTGAGCAGTCCGATCGCGGTGTGGATGCCGTCCACCCGGCCGCGCAGTTCGGCGGCGCCGTCGGCGTCGAGCCCGGTGCAGGCGGGTGGCAGTCCGACGCAGATCCGCTCGGCGAGCCCGGCCGCGACCTCGCCGAGTGCCGCGGTGTCCGTGGACCGCACGTCGCCGTAGCGCAGGGTGCGGGCCAGCGCGGGCAGGGCGTCGGCGAGATGACCGACATCGGCGTCGAGCGCGGCGCGGTCGGCGAGGGCCCGCATCACGACGGGGAGCGCGTCGGGCAGTTCGGCCAGGAGGCACTGCTCGGCGAGCGCCGTGACCTCGGCGAGCGCGGTCGCCGAAGCCGCCTGGGACTCGGCCTTGGCGGTCGCCGCGGAGAGCACGGTGGTGCCCCAGGTCCCGGCCTCCGCGACCTGTACGTACAGCTCGGGCTCCCAGTGCAGCCGCCAGCTCTCCCGGAAGGTGCCGGTGCTCGCCCGGCCGGCGGCGGGCTCGCCCCATCCGACGGCGAGGACGCGCAGGCGGTGGAGCAGTCTGCTGCGGGCCGCGTCGTTGTCCTTGCGCAGGTCGAGCTCCAGCTCCCGCTCCTGCGCCTCCGGTTTGAGCCGGAGCGTGCGCTGCTGACGGGTGAGATCGCGCTGCAGGGGTACGGCGGGGGCGGTGTCCGGCACCTGGCCGAGGGTCTCGCCGATGATCAGCCGGTCCTGGACGAGTGCGAGCGGCACTTCGGAGCCTTCGCACATCACGGCGCGGATCGCGTCGGTCGTCTCGCCCAGTCCGGCGAGGGGGCGGCCACGCATGGCGGCCAGGGTCTCGGCGAGCCGGACGGCCTCGATGACGTGGGCGGACGATACGAACCGGTCCTCGTCGCGCATGAGTCCGGCGACCTTGGTCATCCACCGCTCGATGGGGCGGTCCGGGGCGTCGAAGAGGTGTCCGTACCAGCCGGGCGAGTCGATGCCCGCCCCGTAACCGCTGTGCCGGGCGAGCCGCCGGTGCGACCAGGGCACCCAGGTCAGCTCGGCCTTGACCTTGGGCAGTCCCTTGAGCAGGGCGCGGTCGGCGGCGAGTGTGGTCCTGGTGCCGAGCGCGGGCACGTGCCAGGCACCGCAGACGACCGCGATGTCGTCTCCGAACTCCTTGCCGGCCTTGCGCAGCTGGATGCGCATGTGGGCCTCACGGACGGCGTCACGGGGGTGGCCGCCGTCTCCGTACACCTCGCGCAGGGCGGTCATCGCCTCGGCGAGCGCGGCGAACGGTGCCCGTGGGTCGACGGCTTCGCCGTCCCGGGTGCGGTGTTCGACGACGTCCTCCCACCAGCGCTCCGGGTCGTCGTAGCCCGCTGTCCCGGCGAGCACGCCGATGGGGTCGATCGGGGCCCGCGCGGTCGAGCCGCCTGCCCCGGCGTCCCCAACTCCCCCGTCCGTCCCGTCTCCCCCTTCCCCGTTCCCTTCTCCGTTCCCTTCTCCGTTCCCGTTCCCGTTCCCGTTCCCGTTCTCGTTCTCGTTCTCGCCGCTGTCCGCTTCGCGTTCCGCGGCCTGCGCCATGGCCAGGGAATTCGCCGCGGGCAGGTCGATGAACCGGGCCGGAACTCCGTGCTCGAGGGCCCAGCGGATCGCGACCCATTCGGGAGAGAACGCGGCCAGCGGCCAGAACGCCGCCTGCCCCGGGTCGTCGACGGCATGGGCGAGCAGCGCGACCGGCGGCCGCATCCCCTCGTCGGCGGCCAGCGGCAGCAGCGCGTCGGCCTCCGGGGGCCCTTCGACGAGCACGGCCCGCGGGCAGGCGGCATCCAGCGCCGCGCGGACGGCCCGGGCCGAGCCCGGTCCGTGGTGCCGCACCCCCAGCAGCAGCGGTCCCGCGGGACGCTCGGCCCGGGTCATGCGGATACCTCGCGGCAGGCGCGGTAGAAGTCCTTCCACCCGTCCCGCTCCCGGACGACCGTCTCCAGATACTCCTGCCAGACCACCCGGTCGGCCGCGGGGTCCCGGACGACCGCGCCGAGGATGCCTGCCGCCACATCGCCGGGGCGCAGTACCCCGTCGCCGAAGTGCGCGGCCAGGGCCAGGCCGTTGGTGACGACGGAGATCGCCTCGGCCGTCGACAGCGTCCCCGAGGGGGACTTGAGCTTGGTGCGGCCGTCGGAGGTGACTCCGTCGCGCAATTCGCGGAAGACCGTGACGACGCGTCGGATCTCGGCCATGCCGTCCGGTGCGGCCGGGAGGTCGAGCGAGCGGCCGATCTGGTCGACGCGCCGGGACACGATGTCGACCTCGGCGTCGGGGGTGGCCGGCAACGGGAGCACGACGGTGTTGAACCGGCGGCGCAAGGCGCTGGACAGCTCGTTGACCCCGCGGTCGCGGTCGTTGGCGGTGGCGATGACATTGAACCCGCGGACCGCCTGGACCTCCTGCCCCAGTTCGGGGACGGGGAGCGTCTTCTCCGACAGGATCGTGATGAGCGAGTCCTGCACATCGGCGGGGATGCGGGTGAGTTCCTCGATCCGCGCGGTCATGCCGTCGGACATGGCGCGCATGAGCGGGCTGGGCACCAGGGCGTCGCGGCTGGGCCCGTGCGCGAGCAGCTGCGCGTAGTTCCAGCCGTAGCGGACGGCCTCTTCGGGAGTGCCCGCCGTGCCCTGGACGAGCAGCGTCGAATCGCCGCTGACGGCTGCCGCGAGGTGCTCGGAGACCCAGGTCTTGGCGGTGCCCGGAACGCCGAGGAGCAGCAGGGCCCGGTCGGTGGCGAGCGTGGTCACGGCGACTTCGACGAGGCGGCGCGGGCCCACGTACTTCGGTGTGATCACGGTGCCGTCCGGCAGCGTGCCACCGAGCAGGTAGGTGGCGACGGCCCACGGGGAAAGCTTCCAACGGGCGGGCCGCGGGCGGTCGTCGGCCGCTGCGAGGGCCTTCAGCTCATGGGCGAAGGCGTCCTCGGCATGCGGTCGGAGAGCCTGTACGCCGGCGGCGGCAGTGGTTTCGGACACGGTCATGGATCCCCCTCCGGATCGGTCGACCCGATGTGGTTCCCACCGTGCACCATGGCACTGACAATCGGCCCCGACCGCAGGTCAGGGCCGATCCACCGGCCACGGACGGCGAGTTCAGCCGGTCACCGGCGAGACGGCCACGCAGCCGCCCGCGGCGAGCATGCCCTCGCCCTTCGCCTCCTTGATGACCTTGCCCTTGTGCGTGATCGAGCAGGAGACGTCGGCCCCGCCCGCGTCGACGGCGATCGGCATGACCGCGGGCGGCATGATCCCGCGCAGCGTGACGGTCTTCCGCCAGGGCAGGGTGGGCGACTCGACCGTCTCGATCTTCGGCTCCATGGCCTTGCCCCCGCCGCCGTGGAACTGGATCTCGTCGACGCCCGTGCCGGTGACTTCGTAGGTGACCTCGTACGTCTCGTCCACGGCCTTGTCCACTTGATCGACGGCCTCGGAGCAGGCGGCGAGGCCCGTACCGAGGCCGAGTACGACGGCCGCGCAGACGGCGGTCCGGACCGTGCGGAGGTTACGGATGCTGCGGGCGTTGCGGGTGGTGCGAACGGTGTGATTCATCGGTTGGTCCCCCCGGATCCATAGGTCGTCTCATCGCAGAGAATCGCAAAGGCCGAGTAAAGTCAAGATGCGTGCGTGACGATGAATCAGCAGGTCAGAGCGATTGTCAGTGGTGCGCTCTACCGTCGTTCCCATGCTGCTATCTCACGGGGGAGAACCCTTGCACGCCGCCGACCCGGTGGCGCGCTGGACGGTGGAGCAGGTACTGGCCCTCGCTCCTGACGATGCGTCACGCAAGGCGGGGAGCAAGCTCGGTTCGGCCGGCCCGTGGTCGGGCGGCGGGTGCGACGGTTCGGGTGCGGTGTGGGGACAGTGCAAGGGGAGCGGCAGCAAGCCGTACCGGACGGTGGTCGACATCACCGGCCCCGCGTACAAGTGCAGTTGCCCCAGCCGGAAGTTCCCGTGCAAGCACGCGCTGGGTCTGTTGCTGGTCTGGGCGTCGGGCGAATCGGCCCTGCCCGCGGGCGAGGTGCCGGACTGGGCCGGTGAATGGCTGACGCCCCGCCGCGAGCGGTCGGCCGAGAAGGCGGAGAAGCGCGCAGGGGCGGATGGCGCCTCGGCCACCGGCCCGGCCGACCCGGAGGCCGCCCGGCGGCGGGCCGAGCGCCGGGCCGAGCGGATCACCGGCGGCGCGCAGGAGCTGGAGGAGCGGCTGACCGATCTGCTGCGTGGGGGGCTGGCAGCGGCCGATCAGCCGGGGTACGGGCTCTGGGAGGAGACGGCGGCCCGCATGGTCGACGCCCAGGCACCCGGACTGGCAGCGAGGGTGCGGGAGTTGGGATCCATTCCGGCGTCCGGTCCGGGCTGGCCGGTGCGGCTGCTGGAGGAGTGCGCGCTGCTGCATCTGCTGGACAGCGCATGGCTGGGGATCGACCGGCTGCCGGAGCCGCTGGCGGCCACGGTCCGTACCCGGGTGGGGCTGACGGCCCCCGCCGAGGGCCCGCCGGTCCGCGACCACTGGCTGGTCCTCGCCCAGTACGACACCCCGGACGGCAAGATCGTCGCGCGCCGCATCTGGCTGCACGGGAGGGAAATGGGCCGCACGGCGCTGCTGCTCTCCTTCGGAGCGGCCGGGCGCTCCCCCGGCCTGGCACTGCCGGTCGGCGTCACGATCGACGCCGAGATCATTCCCTATCCGGGCGCCGGGCGGCTACGGGCGGAGCTGGGCCGGCAGTTCGGTGTGCCGTCACCGACCGGCACACCGCCACCGGGTGACACGGCTGCCGCCGCGATCGGCGCGTACGGACACGCCCTGCGGGAGGACCCCTGGCTGGACGCCTGGCCGGTGACGCTGCGCGACGTCATACCCGTGCCGTCCGGGGACGGCTGGCAACTGGTGGACGCGGCGGGCGATGCGGCTCTGCCCGTCGCCCCGGCGGCTCTGTCCCGGCCCGGACTGTGGAAGCTCGTCGCGCTCTCCGGCGGCTCTCCGGTCACGGTCTTCGGTGAATGCGGCCACCGCGGCTTCGAACCCTTCGCGGCCTGGTCCGCCGGGTCCGGCGACGACTCCGGCACCGGGGTCGGGGCCGGGGCCGGGGCCGAAGCCGCGGTCGGAGCCGAAGTCGGAAACGCAGTCGATGCCAGGGGCGGCCGCGCCGACGCGGCGTCCGGGACCGTGCCGCTCATCTGACGTCGGATTCATCGGATTCACCGGATTCACCGGATTCATCGGATCCAAAGGGAGACCCATGCCTGGCACCATCACACCCGCACCCTGGGAAGAGCTCGTCACCACGGCGCTTCTCGGCACGGACCGTCGCCCGGCGGGGGGAGACGGCGGGCCGGCCGGCCTGCTGGACGCGGCGGCCCTCCACACCGTGCGGCGCAGGGCGGGTCTCCTGCCCGCCTCCCCCGCCCCCCGGCCCGAGCCGGCGCCTGCCGACCCGCGACCACCGCTGCCCCCGGCCGCGCGGCGCAGACTCGCCCAACTGCTGGCGGACCGGTCGGCATCGGGCGGCTCGGGCGGCCGACGCGGTACGGCGCCCGATCTCACGGAGCTGATCCCGCAGTGGCTGGCCACCGCCAATCAGCAAGGCTTCCGGGCCCCGGCCGCGCTGCTCCCGGCCCTGCTGGACGCGGCCAGGGCCCGTACGGACCTGCGGCCGCAGGCCCTGGCCTTCGCCGGGCCGCGCGGGTTGTGGCTGGCAGGGCTGAACCCCGAGTGGAAGTTCGCCTTGCGCGATTCGTCCGGTGGCTCGTTGCTGCCCGACCCGACGGATCCGGAAGCGGTCACCCGGCTGTGGGAGGAGGGTCTGTTCGCCGAGCGGGTCGCCCTGCTCGGGGCCGTTCGGGCACACGATCCCGCCGAAGCGCTCGTACTGCTCGCGACCACATGGACCACCGAGCGGGCCGAGGACCGGCTGATGTTCCTCGACTCGCTGCGCACCGGGCTGTCCGCGGTGGACGAGCCCTTCCTGGAACAGGCGCTTTCCGACCGCAGTCGCAATGTCCGCTCGACGGCCGCCGAACTGCTGTCCGCGCTGCCGGAGTCGGCGCTCGCCGGCCGGATGGCGTCCCGCGCGCTGTCCTGCGTGAGCCCGGACCTCATTGGCGACGAAGCCTCGGTCGCCGTGGAGGCACCGCACGAATGCGACGCCTCGATGGAGCGCGACGGCGTGGTGGCGGTGCCGCCGTCCGGACGCGGGGAACGGTCGTGGTGGCTCGGCCAGTTGGTGGAGGCGGCACCGCTCACCACCTGGCCGACGCGGTTCGGCGGCCGCACCGCGCGGGAGATCGTCGGCCTTCCGGTCGCGGACGGCTGGGCCGAGGAACTGCACGCGGCATGGTGCCGGGCAACGGTGCGGCAGCGGGACCCCGAGTGGGCCCGCGCGCTGCTCGGCGCCCCCTCCGTCCCTCCGTCGAACGGCCCCGGTACGGCGTCGCTCGCCGAACGGTCGAAGCTCCTCGGCATACTCCCCGCGCCCGAACGGGCCGGCTGGGTGGCCGATTTCATCGCCGCGCACGGGCTGTCGGAGGCCTTCCAGCTCCTGGGGGTCTGCCCGACGCCCTGGGCCGAGCCGCTGGGCCGCGCGGTCGTCGACGCCCTGGACATCGCCCGGGACGCGGGCAGCTACCCCTGGAGCTTCAGCGGCGTGATGGGCCTCGCCGAACGCTGCCTGAACCCGGCCGAGGCGGACCGCCTGGAGGTCCTCACCACCACCCCGGACGAACCGGAGGACGCCTCACCGGGCGCGAACGGCTACTGGTCCGAGGCCTTCCGACGACTGGTCTCCACGTTGCGGCTGCGCGCGTCGATGGACTCGGAACTGATCCCGGCCTGACGGAACCGACAGCGGACACCCCGCCCCGCGGAGACGGGGCGGGACCAGGACCGGGACCAGGACCGGTTACGAGGAGGAGGCTCAGGCTTCCGCGGGGTGGCGGACATTCGCGTTGACCCAGTCGACGATCGACGTCGTCGTGGCACCCGGGGTGAAGATCTCCGCGACGCCCTGGTCCTTCAGCGGCGCGATGTCCGCCTCCGGGATGATGCCGCCGCCGAAGACCTTGATGTCCTCCGCATCGCGCTCCTTCAACAGCTCGATCACCTTGGCGAAGAGCGTGTTGTGCGCACCGGAGAGGATCGAGAGGCCGATCGCGTCGGCGTCCTCCTGGATCGCGGTGTCCACGATCTGCTCGGGCGTCTGGTGGAGCCCGGTGTAGATGACCTCCATACCCGCATCACGCAGCGCCCTGGCGATCACCTTGGCCCCGCGATCATGGCCGTCCAGGCCCGGCTTCGCCACCACCACACGGATCGGACCGGTCACACCCATCACTGCCTCCACATGCCTCTCCCGTGCCTGAAGGGCCGGGGATGTGAACGAACGTTATCTACAGCATCCCGCAAGCCGTCGTTTCGCGGTGGACGGGGAGGGGGAAATCACACGTGGGACATGTTCACCGGGCGCCGTTCCCGGCATCATGCGGCAGACCGCCGTGCGGGACCGGCCGCCTGGGGAGCCGCTACGAGGTCGCCGTACCACCGCGCCGTCAGCCGCGCGGCACGGTGGTACGGACTGCCCGGCCTGCCCGGCCCGGCGGCCCATCCGGCCGTCCGCACCTCCGTAACGGCACCCCGCGAGAGGGCATCCGGGGCCGGAGCCGCCTCCCCCGCTTGCCGAAGCAGGAGGTCGGCCATGAAGGTCCTGCCTTTTCTTCCCCTACTGCTGCGCCGGCCGTGCCCGCGCCCTGCCCGACTGCCCTCCGCACTGCTGAAGGCCACCGCGCTGGAACTGGTGGTTCTGGCCGGGCATGTCGTCCTCTACCCCACCGGCATCACGGGGGAACGGCGGGCCGCGCCACGCCCGGCAGGACCGCACACCGCACCCCCCAGCGCCACCGCCCCGGCCTGCGCGCCCGGCCTGCCCGCCGAGGGTGACGATCGACCCCCTGTAGTCCTGCTGCACGGCTTCATCGACAACCGTTCCGTCTTCGTCCTGCTGCGCCGCTCCCTCGCCCGGCACGGCTGGCACCACCTGGAATCGCTCAACTACTCACCGCTGACTTGCGACATCCGGACGGCGGCCGAGTTGCTCGGGCGGCATGTCGAGGAGATCTGCGCGCGCACCGGACACCGCGAGGTCGACATCGTCGGGCACAGCCTGGGCGGCCTGATAGCCCGCTACTACGTACAGCGGCTGGGTGGTGACCAGCGGGTCCGCACTCTGATCACCCTCGGCACACCGCACGGGGGCACGGCGGTCGCCCCGCTGGCGAGCGCCCACCCCATCGTGCGGCAGATACGTACGGGGTCCGCGCCGATCGAGGAGCTGCGCAGGCCCGCGCCCGGCTGCCGCACCCGGTTCGTGAGCTTCTGGAGCGAGCTCGACCGGGTGATCGTCCCGGCCGAGGCGGCCTGCATCGACCATCCGGATCTCGACGCGCAGAACGTACGCCTCACCGGGATCGGCCATCTCGCACTGCCGGTGCATCCGGCCGTCGCCGCCGCGGTCCGGCGGGCGCTGGAATCCCGCGAGCCGACGATCGAAGCAACCGGGACCACCGGAACCTCAGGAGCCGCATGAGCCGCATGAGCCGGCAGGGCTGACGGAGTCGACGGAGACCCTGCAAATAGAACGCGTTTCGAACATAGAGCCAAGGCTGTGTGCACAGCTCGTCGAAAGACGGCCGATTGCCCGTTTCCTGAGCCGCCCATGCCCGCCGAAGATTGTCGGCGTCACGTACCGCCGGGTACAGTCGCGGCCACTGCTCCCCCTGGGGATCCCCCCTCCGGGCCCCAGAGCACAGGTCCTGCTGCCGAGGCGAGAGAGAAGTTGGTGAACGACCAGCACCCCCACGCCGGGTACGCCGGATACGACAGCGAGGCGACCGGCAGCTTCGACAGCGATCCGCTCTTCGGCTCGCTCCCCGGCGGCCACGACGGCGCATACGGCAGCGGCTACGGCGCCGGGCAGTCCGGATACAGCGGCCAGCACGACTCCACGCAGTGGGACACGGGCGCGCACCCGACCACCTCGTACGACGCCTACACCCCGTACGCCACCCAGCCCCAGCAGCAGTACGAGGCAGCGCCGACGTACGAGACGACGGCCACCTGGACGCCCGTGACCGACTACGGCACGGATGCGACCACCACCGCGTTCGCCGGCATCCCGGCGCAGGGCGGCGCCCCGGACGCCACAGGCCAGTGGGACACCAACGGCTGGCACACGAACGACCAGTGGGCAACGAGCGACACGGCCGCATACGACACCGGTGCGTACGACGCCACCGCGTGGAACGCCGGCGCCACGCCCGAGCACGATCAGCAAACTGCGCAAACCGCACAGGTTTCGTACGAAGCGCCGCCGACACATGAGGCATTCGAAGCTCAAGGGGCGCAAAAGTCGCACGAGGCGCACGGATCGTGCGAGTCCTATGCCGATCTGGGCTCCCACGACCCCTACGAGCCCTACCGCACCGACGGTACGGCCGGCGCAGACACCACAGAAGACGCGGACGCTGACGCGGACAGCGCAGGCGTCACATATGACGCAGAAATCGCAGACGTCGCCCCCGGCTCGCACCGCCCGCTCAGCCGCCCCGCCACCCGCAACGGCGGCGGCAGCCGCAGTCGGCGGCGTTCCCCCGCGAAGCGTTCCGCGCTCCTCACCGTCGCCATCCCTTCCGCCTGCGTGATGAGCGTGGCCGGAATCGCCGCGGCCTCCGTCGGCGGACTGGGCGGCGAGGACCAGAAGGACGACAGCAAGAGCACGATGGCGGCGGACGACCAGGGCTCCGTCAAGCCGGCCGCGGCCAACAACAAGCTGGACACCCAGCTCGCCAACCTCAGTGCCGACGCCGAGAACTTCGCCGACCGCGCCAGCCGCACCCAGGAGCGCATCGACCTGCGCGAGCGGCAGGCCGCCGAGAAGAAGAAGCGCGAGGAAGAGGCCGCCCGCAAGGAGGCCCTGCGCCCCAAGTTCGTCATGCCGGTCAAGCAGCACGGCCTCAGCGCGTACTACGGCCAGGCGGGCGTCAACTGGATGTCCGTGCACACGGGCATCGACTTCCCCGTCATGGGCGGCACGCCTGTGATGGCCGCGACGGACGGCACCGTGCGCACCCAGCTGAACAGCGCCTACGGGAACATGGCCATCGTCACCATGGCCGACGGGACCGAGACCTGGTACTGCCACCTCAGCGGCACCAAGATCCGCTCGGGCCCGGTCAAGGCCGGTGACGTCATCGCGTACTCGGGCGACACCGGCAACTCGACCGGCCCGCACCTGCACTTCGAGGTTCGGCCCGGCGGCGGCTCGGCGGTGGACCCGCTGCCCTGGCTCCGCAGCCACGGCGTCAACCCGACCTGAGCCGGTCGCCCGGACCTGGGCCGAACAGGCCGACCTGAGCCGAACAGGCCGACCTGAGCCGAACAGGCCGACAGGTGGCCGGGACGACTGCCCCGGCCGCCGCCCGCCCCGCCTACAGCTTCTCGACCGGCGCGTACCGCAGCAGCAGCTTCTTCGGCCGCTCGTCGCCGAAGTCGACCGTGGCCTTCGCCTGGTCGCCGAAGCCCTCGACCGCCGTGACGGTGCCGAGCCCGAACTGGTCGTGCGTGACCCGGTCCCCGACGGACAGCGTGATCGTCGGCTTGTCCGAGGTCCGCCGGGTCGCGAAGCCCGAGGGTCCGGAGCGCGAACGCGAGGCGGACAGCGACGAGGTGATCCCCGAGGTCGGTCCGGCCGGTGCCGCCATCGGCCCGGTCCGCTTCCACTCCAGGTGCTGGTCCGGGATCTCCTCCAGGAACCGCGACGGCGGGTTGTACGAGGGCTGCCCCCACGCACTGCGCATCGCCGCCCGGGTCAGATAGAGCCGCTCGCGGGCCCGGGTGATGCCGACGTAGGCGAGCCGCCGCTCCTCCTCCAGCTCCTTCACCTGTCCCAGCGCCCGCATGTGCGGGAAGACGCCGTCCTCCATGCCGGTCAGGAAGACGACCGGGAATTCGAGGCCCTTCGCGGTGTGCAGCGTCATCAGCGTGATGACACCGGAGCCGTCCTCGTCCTCGTCGGGGATCTGGTCGGAGTCGGCGACGAGGGCGACCTTCTCCAGGAACTCGGCGAGCGTGCCCGTACCGGTGCCGGCCGTGCCCGTGCCCTCCTCGGCCGCCGCCGCGCGCTCCTGCTCGAATTCGAGGGCCACGGCGGCCAGTTCCTGAAGGTTCTCGATCCGGGTCTCGTCCTGCGGGTCGGTGGACGCCTGGAGCTCGGCGAGATAGCCGGTGCGCTCCAGGACGGCCTCCAGGACCACCGCGGGGCCCGCGCCCGACTCGACGATCGTGCGCAGCTCCTCCATCAGCGTGTTGAACCGCTTGACGGCGTTGGCCGACCGGGCCGCCATGCCGTACGCCTCGTCGACCCGGCGCAGCGCCTGCGGGAAGGTGATCTTCTCGCGCAGGGACAGCGCGTCGATCATCGCCTCGGCGCGGTCGCCGATGCCGCGCTTGGGCACGTTGAGGATGCGGCGCAGCGGGACGGTGTCCTCCGGATTGGCGAGGACGCGCAGGTAGGCCAGGATGTCCCGGACCTCCTTGCGCTCGTAGAAGCGCACGCCGCCGACGACCTTGTAGGGCAGGCCGACGCGGATGAAGATCTCTTCGAAGACGCGGGACTGCGCGTTCGTACGGTAGAAGATCGCGACGTCGCCGGCCTTGGCGTCGCCCGCGTCGGTGAGCCGGTCGATCTCGTCGGCGACGAACTGCGCCTCGTCGTGCTCGGTGTCGGCGACGTAGCCGGTGATCCGGGCGCCCGTGCCGGCATTCGTCCAGAGGTTCTTGGGGCGGCGGCTCTCGTTGCGCTCGATGACCGCGTTGGCGGCGGACAGGATCGTCTGCGTGGAGCGGTAGTTCTGCTCCAGGAGGATCGTCGTCGCGTTCGGGTAGTCCTCCTCGAACTGGAGGATGTTGCGGATGGTCGCGCCGCGGAAGGCGTAGATCGACTGGTCCGCGTCACCCACGACGCACAGCTCGGCCGGGGCGTCGCCCTCGCCCGCCGGGCCGACCAGCTCGCGCACGAGGGTGTACTGGGCGTGGTTGGTGTCCTGGTACTCGTCGACCAGGACGTGCCGGAAGCGGCGGCGGTAGTGCTCGGCGACGTCCGGGAACGCCTGGAGCAGGTGGACCGTCGTCATGATGATGTCGTCGAAGTCCAGGGCGTTGGCCTCGCGCAGCCGGGACTGGTACATCGCGTAGGCCTGGGCGAGGGTCTTCTCGAAGCCGTCCGCGGCCTGGCCGGCGAAGGTCTCCTCGTCGATCAGTTCGTTCTTCAGGTTGGAGACCTTGGCCGTGAACGACTTCGGCGGGAAGCGCTTCGGGTCCAGGTCGAGATCGCGGCAGACCAGGGCCATCAGCCGCTTGGAGTCGGCGGCGTCGTAGATCGAGAACGACGAGGTGAAGCCGAGCCGCTTCGACTCGCGGCGCAGGATGCGTACGCACGCGCTGTGGAAGGTCATGACCCACATGGCGTTGGCGCGCGGTCCGACGAGCTGCTCGACGCGCTCCTTCATCTCGCCCGCGGCCTTGTTGGTGAAGGTGATCGCCAGGATCTGGCCGGGGTGCACCCCGCGCTCCGCGAGGAGGTGGGCGATCCGGTGGGTCAGCACCCGGGTCTTGCCCGAGCCGGCCCCGGCGACGATGAGCAGCGGGGACCCCGCGTGGACGACGGCGGCACGCTGCTCGGTGTTCAGCCCGTCGAGGAGCGCCGCGGAGTCGATGACGGGGCGGTGCGCGCCGTCGCGGTAGTAGGCGTCCCTGGGTGGCGGGGGCCCGTCGAACACGCCCGCGAAGAGGTCCTCCGGCACCGCTTCGGGTGCGGAGTCCTCGGGGGGCGGCGGGGGCTCTTCCTCCGAGTGCTGGAGGCCGGCCAGGAAGCTGTCGTCAAAGAGGCTGCTCATCGCTAGTCGAGTCTAGGCCGCCGCACCGACACCCGAAGGCCGCATGACGAACCGCACACAACACGACAGACACGCAGCGGGATCGAGCACCCACTCCACGTAAGGAATTCCGGGTCTCCGTCATCCGCCGCGACAAGGTCACAAAAATGTATCGGGCATATCGAACATCAACCTTCACAGCAGCACCATGGGTTGGCTACCGTGCTCGACCGGGCGGCCCGTACTCCCTTGAGGCGAACCACGCCGAGCGGGCGCCCTCGCCGAATCCGAGCTGCCCCCACGGGAGTTCGGAACCGGGGACCCACACGCAGTACCGGGGTGAATCGGTCCTTATCCCCACTCGGACCGTAGGGCAGCCTTCCGTTCCGCCCGAACCCGACAGCTAACCCGGTAGGCGGTCCACGGAAGGAGATGCCGGCCTTGGCGTCGCATCGCAAACCGCGCACCCGGGTGCGCACCACCGCACCGGCCGTCGGAATCACCACGGCGGCACTGGCGTCCGTGACCCTGCTCTCCACGCAGAGCGCCACGGCCGCGCCCGATCCGAAGCCCAGCGTCGAGGACGTCCAGAAGAAGGTCGACGACCTCTACCGGCAGGCGGGCACCGCGACCCAGCAGTACAACCAGGCGAAGGAAGCCTCCGCCACCCAGCGCGCCAAGGTCGACGCCCTGCTGGACGACGTCGCCAAGCGCGCGGACAAGCTCAACGACGCCCGCCGGACGCTCGGCACCTACGCGGCCGCGCAGTACCGCAGCGGCTCCCTCACGCCGAGCGCCACGTTCTTCCTGGCCGACGACCCGCAGTCGTACTTCGACCAGAGCCAGTTGATGGACCGGATGACCAGCCGGCAGCAGAAGGCGATCACGGACTTCCGTACCCAGCAGGCCAAGGCGTCGAAGAAGCGCGCCGAAGCGGTGCGGAGCCTGGAGACGCTGACGACGACGCAGACCACGCTGCGCACCAGCAAGCAGGACGTCCAGAAGAAGCTGGGCGAGGCGCGCACGCTGCTGTCGAAGCTGACCGCCGAGGAGAAGGCGCGGCTCGCGGAGATCGAGCGCAAGAAGGAGGCGGAGGCCGAGCGCAAGGCGCAGGAGCTGGCGAAGCAGCAGGCCGCCGCGAAGGCCGAGGCCGACCGCAGGGCCGAGGAGGCCGCGAAGGAGTCGGAGAGCGGCAGCGGTACGGGGACGGGCACCGGAACCGGCTCGGACAGCGGCGCCACCACCAAGGCGGAGAAGGTCCTCGCCTTCGCCAGGGCCCAGATAGGCAAGCCGTACGTCTGGGGCGCGACGGGCCCGGCGTCGTACGACTGCTCCGGGCTCACCCAGGCCGCGTGGAAGTCCGCGGGCGTGGACATCCCGCGGACC
Source organism: Streptomyces sp. NBC_01591 (assembly GCF_035918155.1). Taxonomy (NCBI): domain Bacteria; kingdom Bacillati; phylum Actinomycetota; class Actinomycetes; order Kitasatosporales; family Streptomycetaceae; genus Streptomyces; species Streptomyces sp. NBC_01591. The sequence goes on along the minus strand of NZ_CP109327.1, from coordinate 5,289,224 downwards.
ACGTGGGACCAGGTCAAGATCGGGACCCGGGTCGCCACGGCGGATCTGCGGCCGGGGGACCTCGTCTTCTTCTACGACGACATCAGCCACGTCGGCATCTACAAGGGCGACGGGATGATGATCCACGCGCCGAAGCCCGGGGCGAATGTGCGCGAGGAGTCGATCTACTACATGCCGATCTACGGCAGCGTGCGGCCGGCGTAGCGAATCGCACCGCCCCGGTGCCCGTCCGGGTGCCGGGGCGGTGCGATACGGCAGGATCAGGTCCAGAGCGTGGCGATGAAGATGTTGAGGACCGTCAGTCCGCCCACCGCCGCGAAGGCGCCCTTGTCGACCTTCTCCTCGTCCCGCTTGATGTAGACGAGCGCGAGGACGACGACCAGGACCAGCAGCTTGACGCCGATCTTGATGTTGTTCACGTGGTTGCCGTCGGCCTCGTTCAGCCCGACCAGTGCGACACCGGTGACCAGCATGGTCAGCGCACCGTGCAGCATCGCCGGGACGAACCGGGCCGTGCCCGCGCCCATCGCCTTCATCTGAGTCAGGAAACCGCCCAGCAGGGAGGCGATACCGATGATGTGCAGGGCGACGAAGACATGAATGAGTACGTCCATGAGGCCGCAGCCTAGCCCTGGCCATATCACCGCTCGGCAAGCAGGTGTGCCTTACCCGTCACTTCACTTCACTCGCGTCTGTACCAATTGCCTGACTCTGGTGCAATTATTCCGATCACTTGACGACATTGCCACGCCAAATTCAGACAATAAGCGTCATTACGACTCCTGCCCGTGCCCCGGGATTAGCGTCCCTAACCAGGTGACCGGCTCCATCGCCGCTCCGCCCGTCGGTAGCCCCCGACGGGCAGTCGTCAGGAAGGACGCACGCCCTCGTGGCAGCGCATCGAAAACCCAAGCAGCGCCTGTACACCGGCCCTGCTGCCCGCACCGCAGCGACTCTCGCCTTCGCCGGGGCCGCCACCGCCGCCGCGCTTCCGGGCACGGCGCACGCCGACCCGCAGCGCACCCCCGCCCAGGTCAAGGCCGAGGTGGACCGGCTGTACCACGACGCGGAGGTCGCCACCGAGCAGTACAACGGCGCGAAGGAGAAGGCGACCGACGCGGAGGGCGCCCTCGACACCCTGCGCGACGAGGCCGCCCGCAGGACCGAGCGGCTCAACGCCTCGCGCAACGCGCTGGGTTCGTTCGCCGCCGCGCAGTACCGCACCGGCGGCCTCGGCACGTCCGTGCAGCTGGCGCTCTCCTCCGACCCCGACCAGTATCTGGAACGGGCGTCGTACGTGGACCGGATCGGCGACCGCCAGGCCGCCGCACTCGACAAGGTCCGGCGCCAGGTCGCCCAGATCGCCACGCTGCGCTCGCAGGCCAAGGGGAAGCTGGCCGCACTCACCTCCCGCCGGGCCGAACTGAAGAAGCACAAGGCGACGATCACAACCAAGCTGGCCGAGGCGCAGCGGCTCCTCGACCGGCTGGCCCCGCCCGAGCGCACCGCCTACGAGAGCTCCGACCACGGATCGCCCGACAGCGCGCGTTCCGCCGACCGCGCCGACCGGGGCACCGCGCGCGGCTCCGTCCGGGCACCGAACGCCCGCGCCGCCGAGGCCGTCGCGTACGCGTACGGGGCACTGGGCAAGCCGTACGTCTGGGGCGCCACCGGCCCCTCCTCGTTCGACTGCTCCGGGCTCACCCAGGCCGCCTGGCGCTCCGCCGGTGTCTCGCTCCCCCGGACCACGTACACCCAGATCAACACCGGCCGACGCGTCTCGCGCTCCGAACTCGCCCCGGGCGACCTGGTGTTCTTCTACTCCGGCATCAGCCATGTCGGGCTCTACATCGGCAACGGACAGATGATCCACGCCCCGCGCCCCGGAGCGCCGGTCCGGATCGCGCCGATCGACCAAATGCCCTTCGCCGGGGCCGCCCGGGTGGCATAGGCTCCCGTCTCCGATGGCGGGCTGACCCGCCATCGGTCAACCGGCCGGAGGACAACCCCACATGCCCATGGACGCCGACGTCCAGTCCCATGCCCGCACGCTCGCCCAGCGCTCCCCGGACCACCTCCGGGTCGGGCCCTTCACGATCCGGTACAACCCCAACTGGTCGCTCAAGTACGCCAATTACGCCATACCCGACCAGGACGCCGAACCGACGGCCGAGGATCTCGACACGCTGATCGCGGCGTTCCGCGAGCACGACCGGCTGCCCCGGCTGGAGTTCCTGCCCGGCTCGGCGCCCGCGGTCGAACCCGCGCTGCTCGCCGCCGGGTTCACCGTCGAGAACCGGGCCCCGATCATGGCCTGCGCACCGGGCGAGCTGCTGACGCCGAAGCCGGTGGACTCCCTCACGATCACCGAACCGGCCACCGACGCGGAGTTCGATGCCGCCGCGCTCGTCCAGCACCACGGATACGGCGGGACCGGCGAGCCCGAGGGCGGCGTGGCGGAATGGCTGCGCACCGCGGCCCGGGGCGGCGGGGTCGCGGCCCTCGCCACGGTCGACGGCGTACCGGCGGGCGCGGGCGGCTGCTCCGTCCCGGTCGACGGCCTCACCGAACTGGCCGGTCTCGCCGTCGCCGACGCCTACCGCCGCCGCGGCATCGGCGCCGCGCTCTCCGCCCAGCTGACCGCGACCGCCTTCGAGCGCGGCTGCCTGGTGGTGTGGCTGGAGCCGGGCGACGCCGATGCGGAGCGGATCTACGCGGGGATCGGCTACCGCAGGGTCGGCGAGAAGCTGAACATCTCGCTCGAACCGGCCTGACGAGCCCGTCGCCCGCCGACGGGCTCGGACCATCGGCGGGTTCGGCCCGTCGGCGGGTTCGGGCCGGCCGTCGGACTCAGACCAGCCGTCGCGCCGTCGCCCACCGGGTCAGCTCGTGGCGGTTGGACAGCTGGAGCTTGCGCAGCACCGCCGAGACGTGCGACTCGACCGTCTTCACCGAGATGAACAGCTGCTTGGCGATCTCCTTGTAGGCGTAGCCGCGGGCGATCAGCCGCAGCACCTCGCGCTCGCGCTGGGTCAGCCGGTCCAGGTCCTCGTCGACCGGCGGCGCGTCCGTGGAGGCGAAGGCGTCGAGGACGAAGCCGGCCAGCCGGGGCGAGAACACCGCGTCGCCGTCCTGGACCCGGAAGACCGAGTCGACCAGGTCGGTGCCGGTGATGGTCTTGGTGACATAGCCGCGGGCACCGCCGCGGATGACGCCGATGACGTCCTCGGCGGCGTCCGACACGGACAGCGCCAGGAACCGCACCGGGTTCTCGACGGCCCCCATCAGCGGGGCGCAGCGGCGCAGCACCTCGACGCCGCCGCCGCCCGGCAGGTGCACGTCGAGGAGGACGACCTCGGGGCGGGTCGCCGTGATGACGGTGACCGCCTGGTCGACGTCGGCGGCCTCGCCGACCACCTCGACGCCGGTCTCCTCGGTGCGGCCGATCTCGGCCTGGACGCCGGTGCGGAACATCCGGTGGTCGTCGACGAGCACGACCCGTACCCGGCGCTCCGGGCCCCCGGTCGCCTCAGTGGTCTCCGTCATCGCTCGCCCTCTCCATCTCCAGCTCGACTTCCGTGCCCCCGCCGGGCACCGAACGCAGCCGCGCCGTACCACCGTTGCGCTGCATCCGGCCGATGATTGATTCTCGTACGCCCATTCTGTCCCCCGGTACGGAGTCCAGGTCGAATCCCGGTCCCCGGTCGCGCACCGAGACGAAGACCGTGCGGCCCTCGACCTCCGCGTAGACCTGCACGGCGCCGCCCTCGCCACCGTACTTGGCGGCGTTGACCATGGCTTCGCGTGCGGCCTGCATCTGGGCGGTCAGCTTCTCGTCCAGCGGGCAGTCGCCGACGACGACGACCTCCAGCGGGACGCCGTGCTTGTCCTCGACCTCGGCGGCGGCGCGCTTGACCGCTTCGGCGAGGGTCTCGGGTTCGTCGTCCTCGTCCTTGCCGGTGCCCTCGGGGTTGTACAGCCAGTTGCGCAGTTCGCGTTCCTGGGCGCGGGCGAGCCTGCGGACCTCGCCGGCGTCCTCCGCGTTGCGCTGGATCAGGGTGAGGGTGTGCAGCACCGAGTCATGGACATGGGCGGCCACCTCGGCGCGTTCCTGGGCCCGGATACGCATGAGGCGTTCCTCGGAGAGGTCCTGGGTCATGCGTACGAGGTAGGGGCCGGCCAGCAGCGCGATGCCGGTGAGGACGGCGATGGCCGCGGTCATGACGTTGCCGAGCTGGGCGGCCGAGCCGCGTACCACCATGAAGACGGCCAGGCCCAGGCCGACCAGGGCGACCCCGGCGAGCCCGCGGGCCAGATGCAGGACCCGGCGGCGGCTGCCGACCTCCATCCAGCGGGCGCGCCGGGCGTTGTCGGCCTGCCGCCACACCAGTACGGAACCGGCGCCGATCAGCAGCGTGGGCCAGATGTAGCGGTTGGCCCCGCTGCCCATGTCGACGTTGCCGACGAAGATCATGGCGCCGAAGACCAGCGCGATCAGGGCGAAGACCTGGCCCTTGTCGGGCTTGCGGAGCCGGCGTCTGCCGTCCGGGGCGGTCTCGAAGACCGAGCGTGGCGCCTCGACGCCACCGACGCCGAGCGGGACGACGATCCAGAACACGGCGTAGAGCAGCGCGCCGAGGCCGTCCGCGAAGAACAGGCCGAGGAAGACGAACCGCACCCAGACGACGGGCAGCCCGAGATGTCCGGCGAGACCGCGTGCGACGCCGCCCAGCAGCCGTCCGTCGGCGCTGCGGTACAGCCTGCGCAGCGGTGGCTCCTCCGGGTCTGCGTTGCGGGAGCTGGTGGCTCGGGTCGTGGCGGCTGGCATGCCCCGATCGTCACATGTCCGTAAGGGTGGCGGCATCAGGGTCGGCCCCCTAATCGACCCTGAGTGCCCGGCACCGGGACGAGGGCCTGCCCGGCGGATCAGGGCCCGCCCTCAGGGGGCCGTCCGGCCAATATCAGGGATCGGCCAGGGTCGGCGCGGGTCCCGGACCGGCTCGCGGCCCGTCACCATGGAGCCATGACCGTTCCCCAGGACGCCGCCCCCGGTGTCGCTCCGCCCCTCGAACCGGCACCTCTGCTGCGGCGCAGTCCGCAGCACAAGGTCGTGGCCGGAGTGTGCGGCGGGCTCGGCCGGTACTGCGACGTCGATCCGGTAATCTTCCGGATCGTGCTCGGTGTGCTGTCCGTGACCGGCGGTATCGGGCTGATCTTCTACGGCTTCGCGTGGCTGCTGGTCCCCGTGGACGGCGAGGAGGAGAACGAGGCGCGCAGGCTGCTGTCCGGCCGGGTCGAAGGGGCCTCGCTGATCGCGGTGCTGCTCGCGCTGATCGGCTGTGGGCTCTTCCTCTCCATGCTGGGCAACGGCGGCACTCTGGCGTTCTCCGCGATGCTGTCGCTCGCGGTCGTCGGCTTCGCCGTATGGACGCAGCATCGCAGGACCGCGGCGCCCGAGGACCCGCTGCATCCGGCGACCGCGCAGGCGGTGGCGGACGCGCCGCCCGAGGTGAAGGCGCCGCCGTCGCCGGGCAGCCCGTCGTGGTGGCGGGACCCGATCGTCAAGGACGGCACGTCGGGGCCGGTGGGCGCGGGCTATCTGTGGGGGCCGGCCGATGCGGTGGTCCCGGCCCGTGCGGCACGCCCCTCGGGTGCCGCGCCGAAGGATCCGTTCCGCGCGCCCCGGCGGGAGCCCGGTACCAGGGGCCCGGCCTCGATAGGCGGACTGGTGTTCCTGTTCGCGCTGATCGCGGGCGGTCTGGGCACGGGGCTGAGCTGGGAGTCGCAGCCGCTCGGTACGAGCCTGCAGTTCGGCCTGGCCGGTGCGCTCGGGGTGTTCGGGCTCGGCATGCTGGTCAGCGCGTTCCTGGGCCGGACGGGGTTCGGCACGGTCATGCTGGCGGTGATCACGTCCGCCCTGCTGGCGGGCGCGTCCGCGCTGCCCAAGGACATCACCACCCAGTGGGTGCGCGAGGGGTGGCGGCCGGGCTCGGTTGCGGCAGTCCAGCCGCGTTACCAGCTGGGCACCGGAGTGGCGCGGCTGGACCTCACCGGGATCACGGTCCCACGGGGCGACACCGTCGCGACGGTGGTGAACGTCGGGGTGGGCCGCGCGGTCGTCGTCGTACCGAAGGAAGTGACGGTGAAGGTGGACGCGAGGGCGGGCCTCGGCGACATCACGCTGCCGGTCAGCCGGCCTGGCGACGCGTCGTCCCGGCAGCCGGCCGATGTGGACGTCAACCCGTCCCAGAACGAGCACCGGACGCTTCCGCCGCCTCCGGGCAGCAAACCGGCCGGAACGGTCGAGCTCACTCTCGAAGTCGGCATCGGACAGGTGGAGGTCACCCGTGCTGCGTCATGAGATCCGTCCGGGACGGGCGGTGACGGGTGTGGTCATGCTCGCGCTGGCGGCGGGATACGCGGCGGACGCCGCGGGTGCCTGGGACGCCCCGTGGGTCTTCTTCTTCCCGCTGTTCTTCGGCGGCCTCTGGCTGGCCGCCACCGCGACCTGGGTGAACTACCGGATCCGTCGCCGCCGGGACGCGAGAAAGGCGTCCGCGGAGAACGCCGCGGCCCCGCCGAGCAGCAGCGGCAGCCAGGCCATGAGGTAGACCAGGTCATTGCCGAAGTAGTACGGCGTGACCTGCCAGCTCACGGTCAGCCACAGGCTCAGCGAGATCAGCGCCCCGCCGAGCGCGGCGAGCCGTGCCCACAGCCCGATGAGGGTGCCGAGACCGACGGCGAGTTCACCGATGGCGATGGCGTACCCGAAGGCGCCGGGGCTCTTCAGCGCGAGGTCGACGAGGGCCGGGATCGCGGACGAGTCGCGCACCGCGTGCAGGGTCTCGCCGATGGATCCGGGGCCGCTCGCCCGGAAGAACGCGCTGTCCGTCAGCTTGTCGAGCCCGGCGTAGACGAAGGTGACGCCGAGGAAGATCCGCAGGGGCAGCAGGGCGTGCTCCCGCGCCAAGTCCTTGAGCCCTCTCGACTCGCCCAGACCGCGTACGTTCGTTCCGTATCCCTGCATGTGGCTGCCCCACCTTCCGTAGACCCGTCACCAGACCATACGTAGGCGGGGAACGCGCTGCTCACCCGGTGGGTGATCCGGCCGGTGTCCGTCGCCCGCCCGGGCGTCGCGGGCCGCGGCGGTCAGTCGGTCACGTCGATCTCGACCCGGTTCGTCTCCACCCCGGCGGCGGTCACCACCTGCACCTCCACCACCCCCGGTTCGACCTCCACCGGTACCGGCACGGTCAGGACGCCGTCCGTCGGGTTGGCGAAGCCGCCGGTGACCGGGATCAGCGGCACATGCACATGGACCCGGCCGATCCGGACGACCATGCGGGCCAGCCGGTCCGGTGTCCCGGCGCCGGGCGGCACGAAGCCCGCGCCGCGGATCTCGATGTCGTCGCCGGTGCGGACCGGCGCGTCCAGGTCCCCGGCCTCGCGGGCCCGGACCACCGAGAGGATCACCGGCCTTCCGCCCTCGGCGTACTTCCCGGCGAAGTAGGCGAGCGCCGAGACGGTGACCAGCAGCGCCAGGCCCCAGGGCAGGTCCGGCAGCTGCTCGGGCCGGCGGGCGAGGCGGACCGCGGCGAACAGCACGGCGACGGTGCTCACCAGCACGTACTGCACGTCCGTGAAGCTGCCCCGCCCGGAGTCGTCGGTGAGCAGATCGGCGGCGCGCGGCCGCTCGGCCCGCAGCTTCTGCAGCCGCCCGGACAGGGCCCGTACGGTCACCACCCGGCGTACGACGACAGCGACGGCGCAGACCAGCGCGAGCACGGTCACCACGCCGGCACCCCGGGCCAGGTCCAGCCCCTCGATCAGCTCGTCGCGCTCGGCGTGGCCGGAGGCGCCCGCCAGCTGGAGCGCCAGCACGAGCACGGAGAAGACCGCGAGCAGCACCCAGGAGACGGCGACCGCCCGGGAGGTGGAGAGCCGGTTGTCCTCGCCGATCAACGGGGCGAGGAGGCCGCCGCGGGCGCGGTGGACATGGGCGGCGCCGGTCAGCAGGCCCGCGGTGACGAGCCCGGCGACCAGCCCCGCCGTACGGGCGTTGGTCCAGCCCGCGCCGATGGCGGTGACGGCCTCGCCGATGATCAGGAGCGCGACGCTTCCCCACACCACGATCAGGGTGCGCCGCCACACCCGGTACAGCCAGGCATCGCCCGCCTCCCGGCCCCGTTCGGCGACGGTCCTGGCGGACTCGGTCAGCTCGTCCGAGACCCACTGGCGGGTCGCCGAGGCGGACCGGGCGACCCCGGGCGGCAGCCCCTGGCCCGCGGCGAGTTCGTCCCGTTTGGCCAGGAAGGCGGCCACCGCACGCCGGTGGCCCTCGCGCGCCCCGTGCGGGCAGTCGCCGCACGTGCAGCCGCCCCCGTGCGCGCTGCCCGCCCTCGCCTCGTCCAACACCACTGAGAACGCCGCCCCTTCAAGCCCCGGTACAGCCAACTCGGCTGCTATTGCAGCGAATTGTGCCGCACGACGGGGCTGCGGACCGCATCGGGGCGGCCCGTCGGCGCGTATCGTCAGAATGTGCGACTGATCCGGCGCCACAGAGGCTGGTAGTTGATCCACGCCACCAGGTCGCTGCCGAGCTGTTCACGGGTGGCGAGCGCGTCCCGGTGCTCGATCAGCACCGGTTTCCCGGCCGCCCGCGCGGCCAGCTGCACCTGGCAGGAGCGCTCCAGCGCGATGAACCACCAGGCGGCCGCGTCCACCGAGTCGCCGACGGTCAGCAGCCCGTGGTTGCGCAGCACGATCGCCTTGCGCCCGCCGAGCGCGGCGGCGATCCGGCGCCCCTCGTCCTCGTCCACGACGACTCCGGTGTACGCGTCGTAAAGGACATGATCTTCGTAAAAAGCACAGGATTCCTGGGTGATCGGCTCGATGAGCTCGCCGAGCGCGGACAGGGCCCGCCCGTGCACGGAGTGGGTGTGCGCGACGGCGACGACGTCCGGGCGGGTCCGGTGCACCTGCGCATGGACGGCGAACGCGGCCTGATTGACGTGGTGGCGCCCCTCGACGACCTGCCCCTCGCCGTTGACCAGGATCAGCTCGTCCGGCGTGAGCCCGTCGAACGGGGCCCCGAAGGGGTTGACCCAGAAGCAGTCGGCGAACTCCGGGTCCCGTGCGGTGATGTGGCCGGAGACGCCGTCCTCGTACCCGTACTCCCCGAACAGCCGGAGCGCCCCGGCCAGCCGTTCCTTGCGGTACGCGCGCTCGTCGGCCACGGACTCGTGGACGGGCGGCATCGCGAAGTGGAGCTGGTCCACGGGTATGGGTGTGGGCTCGGACATGGCGGCTCCTCGGGGCTCCCAGGGCGTACGGGATCGGAAGTTACCGCCGGTTGCCGCAAGTGGCCAGGGGTGCGGGGGCGGGGGCCTGCGCGGAACCGCCCCGGGGGACGCGCCCCTTGCCTGCCGCGGCGCTCATGATTGCTCCCACGGGGCAGAGTCTCGTCTCCTCAGCCACCGCACCCAGCTCATACGACGATGCCGCCGCCCAAACGAATGAGCGACGGCATCGGCAATGACCTGCGGGAGGGTCACTCCCACTCGATGGTGCCCGGCGGCTTGCTCGTCACGTCGAGCACGACGCGGTTGACGTCGGCCACCTCGTTGGTGATGCGGGTCGAGATCCGGGCGAGCGTCTCGTACGGCAGGCGCGACCAGTCGGCCGTCATGGCGTCCTCGGAGGAGACCGGACGCAGGACGATCGGGTGGCCGTAGGTGCGGCCGTCGCCCTGGACGCCGACCGAGCGGACATCGGCGAGCAGGACCACCGGGCACTGCCAGATGTCGCGGTCCAGGCCGGCCGCGGTCAGCTCCTCGCGGGCGATGGCGTCGGCCTCGCGGAGCAGGTCGAGCCGCTCCTTGGTGACCTCGCCGATGATACGGATGCCGAGGCCGGGGCCGGGGAACGGCTGGCGCTGGACGATCTCCTCCGGCAGGCCGAGCTCCTGGCCGACCATCCGGACCTCGTCCTTGAACAGCTGGCGCAGCGGCTCGACGAGCGAGAACTCGATGTCCTCGGGGAGACCGCCCACGTTGTGGTGCGACTTGATGTTGGCGGTGCCGGTGCCGCCGCCGGACTCGACGACGTCCGGGTAGAGCGTGCCCTGGACGAGGAAGGCGACTTCCTCGCCGCCGGCGGCGCCCTCGGCGACGATCTCGGCCTGGGCCTGCTCGAAGACGCGGATGAACTCGCGGCCGATGATCTTCCGCTTCTGCTCGGGGTCGGAGACCCCGGCCAGCGCGTTCAGGAAGCGCTCCTCGGCGTCGACGACCTTCAGCTGGACTCCGGTGGAGGCCACGAAGTCCTTCTCGACCTGCTCGCTCTCGCCCTTGCGCATCAGACCGTGGTCCACGTACACGCAGGTCAGCTGGGAGCCGATGGCCTTCTGCACGAGGGCCGCGGCGACCGCGGAGTCCACCCCGCCGGACAGACCGCAGATGGCGCGCTTGGTGCCGACCTGCTCGCGGATCAGCGCGATCTGCTCCTCGACCACATTGGTCGTGGTCCAGGTCGGCTCGATGCCGGCGCCGCGGTAGAGGAAGTGCTCCAGGACCTGCTGGCCGTGCGTGGAGTGCAGGACCTCGGGGTGGTACTGGACGCCGTAGAGCTTCTTCTCGTCGTTCTCGAAGGCGGCGACCGGCACGACGTCGGTGGACGCGGTGACGGTGAAGCCCTCGGGGGCGGCGGAGCAGGCGTCGCCGTGCGACATCCAGACCGACTGCTCGGCGGGCGTGCCCTCGAAGAGCGTGGAGCCGGTCTTGGAGACGGTGAGCGGGGTACGGCCGTACTCACGGGCACCGTTGTCGTCGACGGTGCCGCCGAGCGTGGTGGCCATCAGCTGGAAGCCGTAGCACATGCCGAAGACCGGGACCCCGGCCTCGAACAGCGCACGGTCGAGGGTGGGCGCGCTCTCCGCGTACACCGAGGAGGGGCCGCCGGACAGGATGATCGCCCGGGGGTTCTTGGCCAGCATCTCGGCCACCGGCATGGTGGACGGGACGATCTCGCTGTAGACCCGGGCCTCACGGACGCGTCGGGCGATGAGCTGGGCGTACTGCGCGCCGAAGTCGACAACGAGGACCACGTCGGTGGTGGTGTCGGGGGCGGCGGGGGGTGCTGCTGGCACGGGCGGCCTTCCGGCGATGAAGGGGGGTCTGTTTTGTCGATTCTACCGGGGTTGCGGAGTCCCCCGTCGTCCCGCCCGTACGGGGGTGAGGGGCCACCGTCTCCCCGGACCCGGTGTCTCAGCATCCGGGCGCCGTGTTGGTCCGCCCGCGGCGACCGGGCCATACTGGTTCCATGCGTCAGCACACGACCTTCGTCTTTACCTATGGCATCCGGCCCGCCGGCTGCCATGGTCGTGCTGCTTGATCCCAAGCAACGTTCCAGGCGCCCCGGGCCGAAAGGCCCGGGGCGCCTTGGCGTTACGGACCGGCCGGCCTCGGGGACCGCACCCACGAGGAGTCACCACCATGACCAGCACCGCCCCCGCGAAGACCGCCCCGGCGAAGACCAGCGCCGAGAAGACCGGCGCGCACACCGAGGAGGCCGCCGCGCTGATCGACGACGCGCGGGCCCGCATCGACACCCTCGACGACCGGATCATCGGACTCGTCCAGGAACGGATGGCCGTCTCGGCGGCCATCCAGGAGGCCCGGATCACCTCCGGCGGCCGCCGGATCAACCTCTCCCGCGAGATGGAGATCCTCGGCTCGTACCGGGACGCGCTCGGCAGGCCCGGCACCTCCCTCGCCATGACGCTGCTGGAGCTGTGCCGCGGCCGGGCGTGACACCCCGCGGGCCGGGGGTACTCCGGCGTATCCCAGTTCGGGCCGACTCTCACCCGTACGGAGCGTGACCGGGTCCGGCGCGGCTTCGTTGGTCCCGGTGTCCGTGCCAGCCAGGGGCGGCTTTGGAAACAAACCACGCGTGGCTCCGCTGGAGCGTGTGGCGTACTGCAGGTGCGCCGTGGGACCGCGCCCCAGCGTGCGTGACCGGTCGGCAGGGGACAGCAGCCCGGTCACCCCAGGATACGGCCGACTTCGGGGACGCCCGGAGCCGGCCGTATCCGGTTGGGATCCAGTCGAAACTCTCTGCGCGACACGGGCCGCGTCCCGGCGCCGGCGTACGAGGGCCCCCGGCCGATTTCCGGCCCGCGGGGCCCTTTCCCATGGCAGCGGGGCCCTTCCCCAGGGGCAGCGGGGTTCTTTTTCACGGAAGCGGGCGTGAGCGGCGTCACATAAAGGTTCTGTGAGCATCCGGACAACCATTGCGACGGACCACGGGTCAACCATGCGGAACCACCGGCCCCGCTCGTGCTGCCGCACTGCGGGCCCGTCCCGAAACCCGTATCGCTCATCGCGCTACGCCGGACTCCTGAGGTCACCATGAAGCTTCGTCGCGCCCTGGCGCTTGCCGCCGCCACGGCAGTCCTCACCCCTGCCGCGGTCCTGGCCGCTCCCGCCGCGTTCGCCGTGACGACGGACGGGACCGCTGCCACCGAGACCACCGTCTCGCCGTCGCCGAGCGACTCCGGGTCCCCGGAGACCGAGCCGGCCCCGTCCGCCTCCGAGTCCGCTTCCACGCCTGCGGAGGAGTCGGGCGAGGAACCCGCCGAGGAGTCCGGCGAGCCCGGTCCGGGCGAGGAGTCCGAGTCCACCGCTCCGGCCCCGGGCGAGGTCGCCGGCGCGACCCCGACCGGTTCGGCGAGCGCCTCGGCGACCGCGTCCGCCTCCCCGTCGGAGTCCGAGGACCCGGAGGAGCCGACGGAGTGCGCCAAGTCCGACCTGGACATCTCCATCAACGGCCTGCCCGGCCGAATAGCCCGGGGCAGCGGCTGGCACAAGTTCAAGATGAACGTCTACAACTCCTCGAAGTCCACCGTGAAGGAGATCGACTACTTCGCGGGCGCCTCCTCCGACAAGGCGGGCAACGACCTCTTCCGTTCGAAGCAGGTCAGCCTCCAGGCCCTCGACCCGGACACCGACAAGTGGGTGGAGCTCAGCGAGGACGGGCACGCGGTCGGTTACGTCGGCCAGTCCGACGAGATCCCCGCGGGCTACGAGGTCGACATCCCGCTGCGCATCAATGTGAAGCCGACCGCCCCCGTCGGCGCCGGCTTCACGCTCGGTGCCGGTCTGTACGTGGGCGACAAGGACTGCATGGGTGTCAGCGACGTCGCGTACAAGTTCAAGATCGTGAAGTCCGGCGGGAGCGGTTCGACGCCGCAGACCGGCGGCAGTGCCCCGGTCCCGACCACGAAGCCGGCCGACAACCCGACGGGCAAGGTGTCCGGCAGTCTCGCGGAGACCGGTTCGTCCTCCGCGCTGCCGGTGTTCGCCACCGCGGGCGGCGCGGCCGTAGTGCTCGGCGCGGGCGCGATGTTCATCGTGCGGCGCCGCAGGAACGGTGACGCCGGCGTGTGACGCGTCCGGACACCGTGAGCATGGAGGGGCTGCACTCGGAGGGGGGTGCAGCCCCTTTCTGCAGTCCCTTTCTTCTGTCCCGTTCTGCTGCCCTGTTCTGCTGCCCTGTTCTGCAGTCCCGGTCTTCTGCTGTCCCTGCTACGGCTTCTTCTTCGGCGGTACGGTCGGCAGCCCGAGGAACGGCAGCTTCAGTGCGCCGAAGGCATCCTTCGGCACGGCCGGTGACCGCGGCTCGACCGCGGTCAGCCGTTCGTACTCCTCGCCCTGCGCCGGACGCGGGTCCGCCTCGCCCTTGTTGGGCCAGAACGACATCGCGCGCTCGGCCTGTGCGGTGATGGTGAGCGACGGGTTGACGCCGAGGTTCGCGGAGACCGCCGAGCCGTCGACCACCGAGATGCCGGAGTGCCCGTAGAGCCGGTGGTACGGGTCGATCACCCCGTCGTCGGCGGTGGCGCCGATGGGGCAGCCGCCGAGGAAGTGCGCGGTGAGCGGGGTGCCCATCAGCTCCCCCACGTTCGATCCCGCGAAGCCGTTGATCTCCTCGGCGAGCAGCGTGGCGCTGCGGGTCGCCTCCTCGATCTGGGTCGGGTTGGGCGCGCCGTGCCCCTGTCGGGCGGTGAGCAGGCCCTTTCCTATGCCGCCCGGCTTGCGGTACGTGGTCAGGGAGTTGTCGAGCGACTGCATGACGAGCCCGATGATGGTCCGTTCCGACCAGCGGCGGTTGGAGAGCGACCGCGCGGCGAGCGTCGGGTGCTTGGCCATGTTGGCGAGCCAGCCCAGCACCCGTCGGCCGCCGTAGGGCACCTGGAGGATGGACATCGAGCCCATGGCGTTGGAGCCCTTGCCGTAGCGGACCGGCTCGATGTGGGTGTTCTCGTCGGGGTGGATCGAGGAGGTGATCGCGACGCCCTGGGTGAAGTCGGCCTTCGGGGTGCCGTGCTTCTTGCGGTAGCGCCGGTCGCTGGTCTGCGAGCCGACGAGCGCCTCGGAGTTGGTACGGGTCAGCTCGCCGAGCCGGGCCGAGAGCCGGGGCAGCAGCCCCTTGTCCTTCATGGTGTGCAGCAGGGTCTGCGTTCCGTACGTGCCGGCCGCGACGACCACCTTGCGGGCGCGCAGCCGGGTGGGCTTCGCCTTCCTCCGGCGGTCGGTGGGCACGGTGGTGACGCGGTAGCCGCCCTCCGGGTCGTCGGCGATCGCGACGACGGAGGTCATCGGGTGGATGACGGCTCCGGCCTTCTCGGCGAGGTGGAGGTAGTTCTCGTTGAGGGTGTTCTTCGCGCCGTGGCGGCAGCCCGTCATGCATTCGCCGCACTCGGTGCACGCCTTGCGTGCGGGGCCCGCGCCGCCGAAGTACGGGTCGGCGACCGTGCCACCGGGCTTCGCCTTCGCCGTACCGTCGGCGTCCTTGCCGTCGCCGAAGAAAACGCCGACGGGGGCGAGGTGGAAGGTGTCACCGACCCCCATGGCCTGTGCGGCCGCCTTCAGATGGACGTCGGAGGGGGTCATCGTCGGGTTGAGCCGGACCCCGAGCATCCGCTTGGCCTGGTCGTAGTACGGCTTCAGCTCGTCCTGCCAGTCGGTGATGGACGCCCACTGCCGGTCCTCGAAGAACGACGCCGGGGGCACGTACAGCGTGTTGGCGTAGTTGAGCGAGCCGCCGCCGACGCCCGCACCGGCCAGCACCATCACGTTGCCGAGCAGGTGCACGCGCTGGATGCCGTAGAGCCCGAGGGCGGGGGCCCACAGGTAGTTCTTGAGGTCCCAGGAATTCTTGGGGAGGGTGCCGGGGCCGAAGCGGCGGCCCGCCTCCAGCACCCCGACGCGGTACCCCTTCTCGGTCAGCCGCAGCGCCGACACCGCACCGCCGAAGCCCGAGCCGACGACGAGCACGTCGTAGTCGTAAGCGGCGTCGTCGTCGGCCGTTTCCGGGCCGGCGGGCCGATTCTGGGCAGGGCTGTCCTGGGACATGGCTCTCCTCGGTGCGAAACGGGCGGAAAGTACTGCGGTACCACCGGTGTCAGCGCAGGCGGAACGCCTTCATCGCCTTGAGGCTGACGCTCATGAACGCCGCGTACTTCTCGTCGTCCATGCCGAAGGACGGGGCGAGCGGGATCAGCCGCTGCTGGGCGACGGTCTGTGCCTCGGTGTACTTGAGGATGCCCTCGGAGCCGTGCCGGCGGCCGAGGCCGGAGTCCTTCATGCCGCCCATCGGGGACTGCACGCTGCCGTACGCGGGGGCGTACCCCTCGTTGATGTTGACCGTGCCGGTCCGCAGCCGGGCGGCGACCTGGTGGCCGCGCCTGGAGTCCTTGGTCCAGACGCTGGAGTTCAGGCCGTACGGGGTGGCGTTGGCGAGGGCGACGACCTCGTCCTCGTCGGTGAAGCGGTAGATGGAGACGACCGGGCCGAAGGTCTCCTCGCTGCACACGGCCATCGGCGCCTCGACGCCGTCGAGGATGGTCGGCTCGTAGAACAGCGGGCCGATGTCGGGCCGGGCGACCCCGCCCGCGACGAGCTTGGCACCCTTCTCGACGGCCTCCGCGACATGCCGGGTGACGGTCTCCAGCTGGCGCTCGCCGACCAGGGAGCCCATGTCGGCACCGTAGGCGAGGGAGTTGCCGAGCCGCATGGCCTTCGTACGGGCGGCGAAGCGGGCCACGAAGTCGTCGGCGACCGACTCGTGGACGTACAGCCGCTCGATGGAGATGCAGAGCTGGCCGGCGGAGGAGAAGCAGGCGCGGACGGCGCCCGCGGCGGCCTTCTCCACGTCGGCGTCCTTCAGGACCAGCATGGCGTTCTTGCCGCCGAGCTCCAGCGAGACACCGACGAGCCGGGCCGCCGCACCCTGCGCGACCTCGCGGCCGGTGCGGGTGGAGCCGGTGAACGAGACGTAGTCGGCGTGCTTGACGACCTCGGGGCCGACGACGGGTCCCTCGCCGAGGACGACCTGGAACACCTCTGCGGGCAGTCCGGCCTCGATCAGCAGGTCACGGGCCCACAGCGCGGTCAGCGCGGTCTCCGTGTCGGGCTTCATCACGACGGCGTTGCCGGAGACGAACGCGGGCAGCGCGTCGCCGACGGACAGCTCGAACGGGTAGTTCCACGGAGCGATCTGCCCGATGACGCCGCGCGGCTGGCGCAGCTCGGTGACCTTGGTGAGGGTCGGTACGACTCCGGTGTGCCGCTTCGGCTTCAGGTACGCGCCGGCCCTGCGCCCGTAGTGGCGGGCCGCGACGGCGACGGCCTGCACCTCCTCGTGGGCGTGCAGCCGGGCCTTGCCGGTCTCCAGCTGGATGAGGTCGAGCACCTCGGCCTGGCGGCTGAGGACGAGGTCGTGGAAGCGAAGCAGTACGGCGGCCCTGGCGCGGACGGGCGTGGCGGCCCAGGCGGGCTGGGCGGCACGGGCCCGCTCGAAGGCGCCCGCCACGTCCTCGGGGGTGGACTCCGGCAGGTCGGCCAGCTTCTCCCCGGTGAAGGGGGTGTGGTTGGCCGTACGGCCCGAACCGGCCACGCCGCGGGTCAGCTGGGCGATCACCTCGGGAGTCACCACATCGGCGGCGGTGCGTACGCCTGCGGGGGCGGCGGCCACCGGGTTGGTGCCGAGGGGGGCCGCGGAGGTGGACGTGGAGGCCTGCGAGTCCGTCATGAGGGCGAGAGTACGTCCAGCCGCACACTTTGGATACCCGTGGGTAACGGGTTTTCACAGTCCCCACAAACAAGCCAGCGATCACTGGCAACAAAGCCCCTGATCAGGAGCCCTTCCATCGCGGCGGGGTCCGGCAGCGGCCGGTGAGGCCGATGGGCCTCAGCCGGAGCTGTCCGGTGCACGCCATCCGCGCAGCATCGTGTCGAACTGCGCCCGGGTCGTGTCCCAGTCGTCCGCGGGGCCCGTCATGTACAGCGCGTACTCCGGACCGCCCTCCTCGCCGAAGTACATCTGGTCGATCGCGTGGCGCGGGCCCGGATGGTCCTTGGTCTCGGTCCAGGTGAACTCCCAGAGCGCGCCCGGCCGGTCCCGGTACGTGTTTGAGTGCAGGGTCTTGCGCTCGTAGCCGGGCAGCCGTTTGGCAAGCTGGGGCTCCAGGCTTGTCACCATGTGCATGTACGGGTTCTCGAAGTCGGGCGCCGGGTCGACGCTGATCCGGATGTAGTGCACGCCGTTGTCCGGGGTGTAGTCGATCTGGTTGCCGTCCGCCCGGCGCTCCCAGCCCTCGGGCACGGTCAGGCTGAAGCCCTCGGGGTCGTCCACCCGCTTCCAGCCCTGGGGCACGTCCTTCACCGTCGCGTCGGGCTTCACCGACGGCGAGGTCCTGGCGCCGGGCTTGCCGGGGTCGGCGGGCGCGTGCGCGCCCGTTCTGTCGGACCCGGTGGTGTCGTGCGTCCGGTCCCCGAACTTCATCGCGGCGATTCCCGCGCCACCGCCGACCAGCGCCGCGGCCGCGATGACCAGGACCACGGTGCGCCAGCGGCCGCGGCTGCGCCGGGTCGTCGGGGCCGGTGCGGCGGTGGCCGGGTAGGGCAGTTGGGTGGTGCCGGGGCCGGACGACCCGGACGGGCCGTCCTGGCCCAGCGAGCGCAGGACCTCGTCGGGGACGCTCTGCGTCGGCACGAACGCCTGCGCGGCCACGGGCTTGCGGCCCTCCATGGCGTCCAGCAGCATCCGTTCCGTCTCCGCGGCCGACGGACGCTCGTCCGGCTCCTTGCGGAGCAGCGCGGTGATCACGGGGGCCAGCGGGCCCGCCCGGCCGGGCGGCGGGGGTTCCTCGGCGACGACGGCCTGCATGGTGGAGATCGGGGACGTACGGCGGAACGGCGAGCGTCCCTCGACCGCGGTGTAGAGCGTGGCGCCGAGCGACCACAGGTCGGAGGCCGGTCCCGGGTCGCCGCCACGTACCCGTTCGGGCGCCAGATAGTCGATGGAACCGACCAGTTCACCGGTCCTGGTGATGGTCGAGTCGCCCTCGATGGCGGCGATCCCGAAGTCGGTGAGCAGCACCTGGCCGTCCTTGGCGAGGAGCACGTTGCCGGGCTTCACGTCGCGGTGCAGGACCCCCGCCCCGTGCGCGGCACGCAGGGCGCTCAGCACATGGAGGCCGATCCTGGCGGCCTCGCGCGGCTCGACCTCGCCGGACTCCTTGGCCGCGTCGGCGAGGGACGGGCCGTCGACGTACTGCATGACGATCCAGGGCCGGTTGTCGTACTCGATCACGTCGTGCACGGTGACGACGCCCGGGTGCGTGATCCGGGCTGCCGCGCGGGCCTCCTTCTGCGTGCGGGCGTGCAGCACGATCCGGTCGGCCTCGGCGACGTACAGGCCTGCGGTCAACTCCTTGACCGCGACCGTGCGGTGCAGCACCTCGTCGTGGGCGCGCCAGACCTTGCCCATGCCGCCGCGCCCGAGGACTTCACCCAGCCGGTACCTGCCGGCCAGCACCAGTCCCGCGTCCGTTCCCTGTGATCGATCCACGTATCCCCGCCCCGTTCCTCAGGTGCCAGATTACGGAGGGGAGGCACGGCCACGGAACCTCGCACCACCCACGAAACCGCACTGTGATGCTTGTCGCTCCGTCACCGGCCGGGTGTTGTACGGAGAGAGTTCAGGACGTCACCCGGTAGGAGGCGATGGCTTGTTCGTAGATGTCCGATACCTTGTCGCGCCGGTTCTCCGGGCCGATGACCTGGATGACGTGGTAGCGGCCGTCCACGACCATCACGAGGTTGCGGGCGTACACCTCGCGCCCCGATGCGTCCTGCCAGGTGAACTGGCCCTCCGCCATGGCCTGTCGCCCGACGTCGATCCGGCGCAGCCCGCTCGACCCCGACCAGGTGGAGTCGCGGAACGGCTGCAACTCCAGTTCCTTGTCGGCCTGGTAGACCAGCGGGTCGTCGCCGTTGTCCTTGACGGTGTCGCGGCCCGGGACGATCAGCAGACTGAAGCCGTCGCTGCCGTAGCGGATCTGACGGTCCGCGTTGGCGGGGCTGCGCTGCCAGCCCTTGAGCACACCGACCTCGAAGCCCTCCTGGTCCTTGCGCAGGGTGTAGCCGGGGGCGAGCGCCACGGCGGAGCGGCTGGTCTGCGGCTGCTGCCCACCGGGGGACCGCGTCGGGTCGCCGGAGTCGCCGCCATCGGACTCGCCGCTGCCGGGCTCCGGTGAACCGGACGTCGACGACGCCGGGCCCGTGGAGCGGGTGCCCGATTCGCTGTCCGCCTTGGGCATGAACATCACGGCGTACGCGATGGCCGCGACGAGGGCCAGCAGGATCAGCACCAGGAGCAGCCGCCCGAGCCGCCGCGGCGCCCGCCGCTCGCCGTCCCGGGGGCGGGGCGGGGTGCGCAACGCCTTGGGACCCTTGGGCTCACGCGGCGGCCGGGGGGCCTGGGAGGGCCGGGGGGCCTTCTCCGCCCTGGGCCTGTCCTGCCGGTCGGGCTTGTCCTTGGTGTGGCGGTGACGGCCGTGGGCCGCGCTCCTGCCGCGTCGTCTGCGGACCAGCTCGCCCCTGCGGCGTACGACGGGCAGCCGGGCGCTGTCGGCGGACGGCAGGGGTACGACGTCCAGGCCGGCCTCGGGCTCGGGCGCCGACCGCACCAGGGAGCGCAGCCAGCCGCTCAGCTCCTCGAAGTCCGGCCGCTCGGTGGGGTCCTGGCGCAGCAGGGACTCGACGACGGGGCGCAGCGGGCCGCACTCCTCGGCGAAGGCGGGCGGCTCCCCGCACACCATCTGGACGAGCTCGGCCGCGTTCTCCTCGGGGTAGGGGGCGTGGCCCTGGACGGCGCGGTAGAGCAGCGCGCCCAGTGCCCAGAGGTCGGTGGCGGGTCCGATCGGCGGTGCCAGCCGCCAGTTCTCGTGGACGGGGCCGGCCTGCTCGGGCGCCCAGCGCTCGGTGACCGCGCCGACCACGGCGATCCGGGCCTGCCGGGCGCGCTCGGCGGCGAGCGGGGTGGCGGGGCCGTGGTAGGCGGAGCCTGTACGGTCGCTCGCGGCCGGCTCGTCCCAGCCGCCCGGCTGTTGCTGCCGGGCGGGCCGGTGCGCGGGCAGTGCCGGAAGGTCGCCGTGGCGCCGGGCGTCGGCGCGCAGGGCCTCCTCGCCGGAACCTCCGGCGGGGACGGGGCGCCCGGATCCGGGGCCGTCGCTCCAGGAGCCGGTGAGATACAGCCGCCGCGCGGGCGGCCGGCCGTCCTCGTCGTCGTCGTCGGGGCCCGCGGTGTCCGGGTCCTCGGCGTACGGGTCTTGGGCGTACAGGTCCTTGGTGTACGGATCGTCGGTGGCGTGGCCTCGGGGAGCGGCCTGCTGCGGGTGGCTGTGGTCCGGGTCGGACGGGTCCGTGCCGTCCGGCCGTGCGGAACGCTGGACCGGCAGGCTGCCGGTGCCCTCCCCCTCGCCCGCCCCGGTGCGGCGCCGGTCCTCGCTGACGCGTGCGGCGCGGGCGCCCGCGCGGTGTGTGGCGATGGCTCCGGCGCGCTCGGCCCGCAGCTGCGCGGTATCTCCCGTGCCGCCGTGGGGGCCGTCGGGGTGATCGCCGTCGTCGTACGGGTCGTCGGCGTGCGGGTCGTCGGCGTACGGATCGTCGTCGTACGGGTCGTCGGCGTGCGGGTCGTCGTACGGATCGTCATGGTGGGGGTCGCTGGTCGCCCGGCCCGCCTCTATCGCCGCCGGGCCGCGTGAGGCCGGTACCTCGGCCGGAGGGGCGGGCACGGACGGCATGGGCGGTATAGCGGGCGGAGGCGGCGCGTACGCCCCGGCAGGGCCCGAACCGACCGCCGGGCGACCGAAGCCGCCCTCGTCGCCGTAACCGCCCTCGTACCCGTATCCGCCCTCGTTCTCGTCCTCGTCCTCGTCGAGCTGCGGTGTCGGTACATACCCGCAGAGGGCCTCCTCCGCCGCCCCGTCCGCCAGGCCGGTCAGCACGACACGGCCGTCGTCACAGATCAGCACCGTGCGGACGGTGATGTTCCGGTGGGTCCAGCCATGGGCGTGCAGCACCCGCAGCGCGGTCAGCACGTCGGAGCCGATCTCGGCGGCCCGGAAGGGACTGAGCGGTCGTTCCGCGAGCAGGGAGGCGAGCGGGCGGGCCGCGACGAGTTCGCTCACGATCCAGAGCGATCCCGCCTCGGCGAACACGTCGAAGACCTGGTCGAGCCTGGGGTGGTCGGGCACCTGGGCCGCCGCCTGCGCCGCCTCCACGGCGCGCCGGACCGCCGGGTCCGCGGGCGCGCGCACGGCCCGTCCGGTGTCCCGGCGGGCCATTGGGGCCGGATCGTCGGCGTAGAGCACCTCGGCGTCCACGACCTCGGGCAACGGCACCTGCCGGACCCGGACTTCCTGTCCGCTGTAGGTATCGAACGCCCGGGTTTCGACCGCTTCATACTCATCGGTCGGAGACAGCGGAAGGCGGTAGCGGTCGGCAAGCACCCGACCCGCGTAGTCGTCCACGACGCCTCCCCAGAGCGCGCTGTCCCCCCGGCCACGAAGACCGCATCAATCCATCAATTGCGGTCACTTACCGTGCAATTGACCCACCGTTCCAGCTGCGTACGTCTTCAGGCTCTCACGATACGTGGCAAGCGCCGACCACGCGGCCGGGTCGTCGCATCCCGGCCCCTTACGCCCACGGATCAGCCGGTGGGCCTGAACGTTCAGTCGATGGGCTTGAACGTGTCGAACGCGGTCTTGCGCAGCGTCCGGCACTCCTTGCTGTCCCACTCACCGGCCTTGCAGCTGATCATGATCGCGTAGCCGTGCTTGCCGTCGACCTTGAAGCCCCGGTTGAGTACATGGACCCGCTGGCCGTGCTGGGTGCGCTCGAACTGCCAGTCGGCGACGGACGGATAGCCGTTGTACTGGACCTTGTTTATGCCGAGATGGTGGTAGCCGTTGCTGCTGGCCGCGACGGCGGCCTTCGCCGCGTTCCAGGCCGCGGCGGCGTCACCACCGGGCGAATCGGTGTAGTCGACCTGGATACGGGGGAAGCCGCCGTCGACGTTGTAGATGGCGCCGGAGTCGATGCCTGACGTCCGGTCGAAGCGGAACTTCTCGGGCATGGCCATCGAGAAGTGGAATCGCTTGTTCGTGACCAGCTTGAATCCGGCGGGCAGGGCGTCCTCCGGCTTGTCGCCCTTCGAGCCGCCCGACTCCTTGTCGGTCTTGCCCTTGCCCTCGTCCTGACCCTGACCCTGGTTGCCGTTCTGGTCCTGGTCCTTGCCCTGGTCCTTGCCGCTGCTACTGCCGCTGTCGGTCTCCGCGGAGCCGCCGGTCGCCGTCGAGGGCCCGGCGGAGGTGGACTTGTCGCCCTTACCGCCTTCGTTGCCCGCGTTGTTCTTGTCGCCGCCGCCGACCGTGAGCGCGAGGACCGTGCCGATCACGGCGAGCACGATCACCGCCGCGATGATCGCCAGGGTGCGGCGCGGCACCACGTCCGTGATGGATGCCCGGGGCGGGGCGGTCGGTGATGTGGCCGGGCGGGGCGGCGGTACGGCCGCGGTGGCCGCAGCAGTCGCGGGCTTGGCGGGCTTGGCGCCCGCGTCACCGGCCGAGGGGGAACCCGACGGGGGCGCCGAGGGCGGGGGCGGCGCTGTGGTCGAGGCCGCGGCGGCGCCCGCCCCGACGGCCGGTGCCGCCTTCGCGTTCCGTACGGAGCGCAGTGCGCCCCGCAGCCGGTCGCGCGTGCCCTCGCCCTGTTCCGCGGGCTTCGGCGTCGCTTTGGCACGGGGTTCGGCCGGAGCCTTGGGCAGCGCCATGACCTGGGTGGCGTCGGCGGGCGGGGGCACCACCGGGTCCGGCTTCTCGGGAGCGTGGATCACGTCGTTGAGCAGCGCGCGGGCACCCGCTTCGTCGAGCCGCTGCTCGGGGTCCTTGGCGAGCAGGCCATAGATGACCTCCTCCAGCGGACCGGCGTTCTTCGGCGGGCCGAGCGGTTCGGTCATCACCGCGGTCAGGGTGGCGATGGCCGACCCCTTGTCGTACGGCGGGGAGCCCTCGACGCTGGCGTACAGCAGTCCGCCGAGCGACCAGAGGTCGGCAGGCGGCCCCGGCTTGTGGCCGCGGGCACGCTCGGGAGAGATGTACGAGGGGGCGCCGACGAGCATGCCCGTCGAGGTGACCGACGGGTCGCCCTCGACCTGAGCGATGCCGAAGTCGGTCAGCACGACCCGGCCGTCCTCGGCGATCAGCACGTTGGACGGCTTCACATCGCGGTGCAGGATGCCCTCGCGGTGCGCCGAGCGCAGCACGTCGAGGATGGCGAGGCCGACTTCGGCGGCGCGCTTCGGCGTCAGCACGCCGTCCTCGCGCACGGCTTCGGCGAGGGACTTGCCCTCGATGAGCTCCATCACGATCCACGGCCGGTCGTCCTCGTCGACCACGTCGTAGACCGTCACCGCGCCGTTGTTGCGGATCCTGGCGATCGCCTTCGCCTCGCGCAGCGTGCGCGTGATGAGCCGGCGCTTCTCGTCGTCGTCGATGGCCGAAGGGAACCGCAGTTCCTTGACCGCGACCGTGCGGCCCAGCGTCTCGTCGACGGCACGCCAGACCGTGCCCATACCGCCCCGGCCGAGCACCTCCCCGAGCCGGTAGCGCCCCGCAAGGAGACGTCCGTCCTTGTCCCGTTGGGGCTCCCGTGCCTGCTCCGCCTCCGACATGCGTCCCCTCTGCGATCAACCCACCCTGGCAGAGCGTTCATTGTCCCTCACCCCGGCACCGGTCATGGTGCCGGGTCCACAGGCCCGTCATGATGTGCCCGGAGGAAGGGAATCCCTGCCATGCCGATACTCAGGGCAATGCTCGTCGCCCTGTTGGTGCTGGCGCTGTTCGGCCTGGGAACAGCAACCCTGCCCAGCGAACCACACCTCACCCCCGCAGCCACCTACCTTCCCCGGCTCGTCGCCGAGGGCGGTGCTCCAACGGCGGCGCTGCTGGCCCGTCGTGCCTCGTCCGCACCGTACGACACCTACCGCTCGACAGGTCCCGGTATCCGACGGGCGGACCGGTTCCGGGCGGGCAGCGTCACCAAGACCTTCGTCGCCACGGTCGTGCTCCAACTCGCCCGGGAACGGAGGCTGCACCTGTCGGACCCGGTCGAGCGGCTGCTGCCGGGGCTGGTGCGCGGCAACGGCAACGACGGCCACCGCATCACCCTGCGCGCCCTGCTCAGCCACACCAGCGGCCTCTACGACTACACCGCCGATCCATCCGCCCACCCCCTCTCCGCCACCGCTGCGGTCCGTGTCGCCCTGGCCCACCGCCCGACGGGCGCCCCCGGCCGCTACGCCTACTCCAACACCAATTACGCCGTACTCGGACTCGTCGTTCAACGGGTCACCGGACACGGCTACGCCACCGAGATCCGCAATCGCGTCATCATCCCCCTCCGCCTCACGGGCACCTCCCTCCCTGGCGCCCGTACCGATCTGCCCTCCCCGCACGGCCGTGCCTACACCCGCGATCCGGCCGACGGCAGCCTGCGCGATGTCACCGCGCTGGACCCGCGCACGGCGGGCGCGGCCGGCGAGCTGATCTCCACGCTCGACGATCTGAACCGCTTCTACGCGGCCCTGCTGGGCGGCCGTCTCCTCGCGCCCGCCCAGCTGGCGATCCTGCTGAACACCCGGGCCACGCACGGCGTCTACGGCCTGGGCATCTATCCGCAGAAGCTCTCCTGCGGCACCACCGTCTGGGGGCACAACGGCCACATCGCGGGCAGTTACGTCCGTACCGCCACTACGCGCGACGGCCGGCATACCCTGACGTACCGCATCGACACGGACACCCTGGCCGACTCGGCGACCCTCGAACCCGCACTGCTCGACGCGGAGTTCTGCCCCGGGGCGCCGAAGTCCCGGAGCTCCTAGATCGGCACGATGTCCGGAGCCCCGAGCCGCGCCGCGTCCGCCGTGAGGTCGTCCGGCTGCCGCTGCGACTCCCGCTCCGCCTGCACCCGCTTCTCGTAGTGCTCGACCTCCCGGTCGATCTGCCCCTCGTCCCAGCCCAGCACCGGCGCCATGAGTTCCGCGCAGAGCCGGGCACTGCGCGTGCCCCGGTCGAAGGTCTCGATGGAGATCCGGGTCCGGCGGGTCAGTACGTCGTCGAGATGGCGGGCCCCCTCGTGCGAGGCGGCGTAGACGATCTCGGCCTTCAGGTAGTCGTCCGCCGAGGGCAGCGGCTCCCCCAGCACCGGATCGCCGAGGATCAGCTCAAGGATCTGCTCGGTCGTCGAGCCGTACCGGTTGAGCAGGTGCTCCACCCGGGCGACATGCAGCCCGGACCTGGCCGCGATCCTCGCCCTGGCGTTCCACATCGCCGGGTATCCCTCCGCGCCCAGCAGCGGGATCTCCTCGGTGACGCAGGCCGCCACCCGCTGGTCGAGGCCGTGCACCGCTTCGTCCACGGCGTCCTTGGCCATCACCCGGTACGTCGTGTACTTGCCGCCCGCCACGACCACGAGGCCCGGCAGCGGATGCGCCACTGTGTGCTCGCGCGAGAGCTTGCTGGTCGCGTCGGACTCGCCGGCCAGCAGCGGCCGCAGCCCGGCGTAGACGCCCTGGACGTCGTCCCGGCTCAGGGGCGTGGCCAGGACCGAGTTGACGTGTTCGAGCAGGTAGTCGATGTCGGCGCTGGAGGCCGCGGGGTGTGCCTTGTCCAGGTCCCAGTCGGTGTCCGTCGTACCGATGATCCAGTGCCGTCCCCACGGGATGACGAAGAGGACGGACTTCTCCGTCCGTAGGATCAGTCCCGTCGATGAGTGGATGCGGTCCTTGGGAACGACCAGGTGAATGCCCTTG
This sequence comes from Streptomyces sp. NBC_01591, assembly GCF_035918155.1. NCBI lineage: Bacteria > Bacillati > Actinomycetota > Actinomycetes > Kitasatosporales > Streptomycetaceae > Streptomyces > Streptomyces sp. NBC_01591. The sequence continues at coordinate 5,263,004 of NZ_CP109327.1, read as the reverse complement.
GACGCCCGGACGTGGAACTGTCCGCGCTCCCCGATCAGCGCCTGGGTGTCGTCCGTCCAGACCCCGGTCGCGTTGACCACCTGCTTGGCCCTGACCTCGTACTCCCCGCCCGCCTCGACGTCCTCCACCCGGGCGCCGACGACCCGCTCGCCCTCCCGGAGGAAGCCGATCACCCGCGCACGGTTGGCCACGTGCGCGCCGTATCCGGCGGCGGTGCGCACCAGGGTCGCCACGTAGCGGGCGTCGTCCATCTGCGCGTCGTAGTACTGCAACGCCCCGACCAGGGCGTCCTTCTTCAGTGCCGGGGCGACGCGCAGGGCATGGCGGCGGGAGAGATGGCGGTGCACGGGCAGGCCGCGGCCGTGTCCCGACGACACCGACATGGCGTCGTAAAGCGCCACGCCGGATCCGGCGTAGAGCCGCTCCCAGCCCTTGTGCTGCAACGGATAGAGGAACGGCACCGGCTTCACCAGATGCGGGGCCAGCCGCTCCAGGAGCAGCCCGCGCTCCTTCAGCGCCTCCCGGACGAGCGCGAAGTCGAGCATCTCCAGATACCGCAGCCCGCCGTGGATCAGCTTGCTCGACCTGCTCGATGTGCCCGACGCCCAGTCGCGGGCCTCGACCAGTCCGGTCGAGAGTCCTCTCGTCGCCGCGTCCAGCGCCGTACCGGCGCCGACCACGCCCGCTCCCACGACCAGCACGTCCAGTTCGCGCTCGGCCATCGCGGCCAGCGCCTCGGCGCGCTCCGCAGGTCCCAGTGTCGCTGTCCTCACTGCTGCCTCCCGGGTAGATCGGGGTGGTCCGGCACGGGAAGCGACCCGGCCCGGCGGCCGGGGCGGTCCGTGCCCACCTCTCGATTCTGTCCGCCGTCCACCACTTCGGCCACCGCCTGTGGACAACACCAGGACGACAGGAGGCCCGTAATGCGACATATAGGTCATATTTAAGCCTAGTGTGACATTGCGCTGTCCACAGCGGTTGCGCTTTCTGCCCTCATGGTCATAGACCGACCGGGAAGGACGGCCCATCCACATGCCCGCAGACCTCGCAGTCATCGGACTCGGCCACCTCGGCCTGCCCCTCGCCCAGGCCGCCGTGGCCGCAGGCGTGCAGACCGTCGGCTACGACACCGACCCACGCGCCTACACGGAACTCTCCGCGGGCCGCACCCCCGTCGAGGGGTCGCTCACCGCCTCGGACATCCGCCGGATGCTCTCGGGAGGCTTCCGGCCCACCACCAACCCGGCCGAACTGGGCCGGGTCCGTACCGCGGTGATCTGCGCGCCCACCCCGCTCGGCGCCGACCGCACCCTCGACCTCACCGCCGTCGGCGACGCGGCCCGCGCGCTCGCCGCCCGGCTGCGCCCGCACACCACCGTCCTGCTGGAATCGGCCGTGCCGCCCGGCACCACCGAGAACTACCTGCTGCCGCTGCTCGAAGAGGGCTCGGGCCTGCGCGCCGGCCGCGACTTCCACCTGGCCTGCTCCCCCAGCCGCCTCGACCCCGGCAACAGGACCCACGTCTACGCCAACACCCCCAAGGTCATCGGCGGCCTCACCCCCGCCTGCACCGAATCGGCCGCCGCCTTCTACGGCCGGCTCACCGACAAGGTCGTCCGGGCCCGCGGGCCGCGCGAGGCCGAGATGACGAAGGTCCTGGAGACCAACTTCCGGCACGTCAACATCGCCCTGGTCAACGAGATGGCGGTGCTCTGCCACGACCTCGGCGTCGACCTGTGGGACGTCATCCGGTGCGCCGAGACCAAGCCCTTCGGCTTCCAGCCGTTCCGCCCGGGCCCCGGCGTCGGCGGCCACGGCGCACCCGTCGACCCGGGCTACCTCCCGTACAACAGCCGCACCCCCGGCCACCCCCTGCGGATGGTCTCGCTCGCCCAGGAGATCAACGACCGGATGCCGCAGTACGTGATCCAGCGCTGTGCCACCCTGCTGAACGAACACGGCAAGTCCGTCCGCGGCGCCCGGGTGCTGCTGCTCGGGGTCACGTACAAGCCCGACCTCGCCGACCAGGAGGCGTCCCCCGCCCGGGAGATCGCGAGCCGGCTGATGGACATGGGTGCCCAGATCGGCTACCACGACCCCCACGTCCTGGACTGGCGGGTGCGCGAGCTCCCGGTCCCGCGCGCCGACTCGCTGTACGAGGCGGCGTCGAGCGCCGACCTCACGGTGCTGCTCCAGCACCACCGGACGTACGACCTCCAGGGCCTCGCGGTGAAGGCCCAGCTACTCCTGGACACCCGTGGCGCGACCCCGGCGGGGGCCGCACACCGGCTGTGAGAGCCTTTTCCCGGGATTTGGGTGGGGAAATGTCACAGGCTGCTGCTAGCCTGCGGCTCACTTCTCGCACAGTCGTGCGCTTCCGTCCCAGGGGGATCCCACACCATGAGTCAGCCCGTGCCGCCGCCGAACCAGCCGCAGCAGCCGCAGCAGCCGTACAACGCCCAGCCCGGCGGCAACCCGTTCGCGAACCAGCAGCCCGGTGACCCGAACGGCAACCCGTTCGGGGGCCAGCAGCCCGGCGCGCCGTTCGCCCCGCCGGCGCCCGCACGCAACAACATCGGCCTCGGCCTGGTCGCCGCCGTCGTCGCGGCCGTCGTCGCCGCAGGTATCTACGGGGCCATCATCGGCGCCACCAAGCACGAGATCGGCTACGCGGCCGTGGGTGTCGGCTTCATCGTCGGCTTCGTGGCGGGCAAGGTCGGCGGCCGCAACCCCGTGCTGCCGGTCGTCAGCGCCGTGCTCTCGCTGGTCGCCGTCTACTTCGGCCAGCTGCTCGGTGAGGCGATGATCGCGGCCAAGGAGCTCCCGGTCACCGTCTCCGAGCTCTTCTTCGAGCACTTCAGCCTGCTGAACGAGGCATGGAAGGCCGACTCGGACTTCATCTCGTACCTCTTCTTCGCCATCGCGGCGATCGCCGCGTTCTCCGGCGCCAAGAAGGCCGCCGACTAGTCGCGGACCGCACCCCGCACATACGGGAGGGCCCGGACCGCCACTGCGGTCACCGGGCCCTCCTGTCATGCTCGGAACACTCAGCGACGGTGCTGCGAGTCCGCCACCGTGACCTCGACGCGCTGGAACTCCTTGAGGTCGCTGTACCCCGTCGTCGCCATCGCCCGGCGCAGCGCGCCGAAGATGTTCATCGAGCCGTCGGGGGTGTGCGAAGGACCGGTCAGGACCTCCTCGGTGGTGCCGACCGAGCCCAGGTCCACCAGCTTGCCGCGCGGCACGTCCTCGTGGACGGCCTCCATGCCCCAGTGCCGGCCGCGGCCCGGCGCGTCCGTCGCACGGGCCAGCGGGGAGCCCATCATCACGGCGTCCGCACCACAGGCGATGGCCTTGGGCAGGTCGCCGGACCAGCCGACGCCGCCGTCCGCGATCACGTGCACGTACCGGCCGCCGGACTCGTCCATGTAGTCGCGGCGGGCGCCGGCCACATCGGCGACCGCGGTCGCCATCGGGACCTGGATGCCGAAGACGTTGCGCGTGGTGTGCGCGGCGCCGCCGCCGAAGCCGACGAGGACACCGGCCGCACCGGTACGCATCAGGTGCAGGGCGGCGGTGTACGTGGCGCAGCCGCCGACGATCACCGGGACGTCCAGCTCGTAGATGAACTGCTTGAGGTTGAGCGGCTCGGCAGCACCCGAGACGTGCTCGGCGGAGACCGTCGTACCGCGGATGACGAAGATGTCCACGCCCGCGTCGACGACGGCCTTGGAGAACTGCGCGGTGCGCTGCGGGGAGAGCGCGGCGGCGGTGACGACACCGGAGTCGCGCACCTCCTTGATGCGCTGCCCGATCAGCTCCTCCTGGATCGGGGCGGAGTAGATCTCCTGGAGGCGGCGGGTCGCCGACTCCACGGGCATCTCGGCGATCTCGTCGAGCAGCGGCTGCGGGTCGGCGTGCCGGGTCCACAGGCCCTCGAGGTTGAGGACGCCTAGGCCGCCCAGCTCACCGATGTGGATCGCGGTCTGCGGGGAGACCACGGAGTCCATGGGAGCGGCCAGGAACGGCAGCTCGAAACGGTAGGCGTCGATCTGCCAGGCGATCGAGACCTCCTTCGGGTCACGGGTACGGCGGCTCGGAACGACGGCGATGTCGTCGAATGCGTACGCCCGGCGGCCGCGCTTGCCGCGCCCGATCTCGATCTCAGTCACGTGTGTGGCCTTTCCCTCTGCGTTTCAGCGCCTTCCAGTATCCCCGACATACGTGCCAGGGGCGGCCCCGGGAGTCCCGGGGCCGCCCCTGGCACTGTCGGCGGCTACTTGCTGCGGCTGTAGTTCGGCGCCTCGACCGTCATCTGGATGTCGTGCGGGTGGCTCTCCTTGAGCCCCGCGGACGTGATGCGGACGAAGCGGCCCTTGGTCTCCATCTCGTCGATGGAGGCGGCGCCCACGTAGCCCATTGTCTGGCGGAGGCCGCCGACGAGCTGGTGCAGCACGTTGGCCAGCGGGCCTCGGTAGGGCACCTGGCCCTCGATGCCCTCGGGGACGAGCTTGTCGTCCGAGGCCACGTCGGCCTGGAAGTAGCGGTCCTTGGAGTACGAGCGACCCTGCCCGCGGGACTGCATCGCCCCGAGGGAACCCATGCCGCGGTACGACTTGAACTGCTTGCCGTTGATGAAGAGGAGCTCGCCGGGAGACTCCTCGCAGCCCGCGAGGAGGCTGCCCAGCATGACCGTGTCGGCACCGGCGGCGAGCGCCTTGCCGATGTCGCCGGAGTACTGCAGACCGCCGTCGCCGATGACCGGGACACCGGCCGCGCGGGCGGCGAGAGCGGCCTCGTAGATCGCGGTGACCTGCGGGACGCCGATACCGGCGACCACGCGCGTGGTGCAGATGGAGCCGGGGCCCACGCCGACCTTCACGCCGTCGACACCGGCGTCGATCAGGGCCTGCGCGCCGTCACGCGTCGCGACGTTGCCGCCGATGACGTCGACGCCGACGCTGGACTTGATCTTCGCCATCCAGTTCAGCGCGTTGCTGTTGTGTCCGTGCGAGGTGTCGACGATGAGGAAGTCCACGCCCGCCCCGGCCAGAGCCTGAGCGCGCTCCAGGGCCTCGGGGCTCGCGCCGACCGCCGCGCCGACGAGGAGCCGGCCCTCGGCGTCCTTCGCCGCGTTCGGGTACTGCTCGGCCTTCACGAAGTCCTTGACCGTGATGAGGCCCTTGAGGACGCCCGCATCGTCGACCAGCGGAAGCTTCTCGATCTTGTGGCGGCGCAGCAGCTCCATGGCGTCGACGCCGGAGATGCCGACCTTGCCGGTCACGAGCGGCATCGGCGTCATGACCTCGCGCACCTGGCGGCTGCGGTCGGACTCGAACGCCATGTCGCGGTTGGTGACGATGCCGAGCAGCTTGCCCGCCGGGTCGGTCACCGGGACGCCGCTGATGCGGAACTTGGCACACAGCGCGTCGGCCTCGGCCAGCGTCGCGTCCGGGTGCACGGTGATCGGGTCGGTCACCATGCCGGACTCGGAGCGCTTCACGAGGTCGACCTGGTTGACCTGGTCCTCGATCGACAGGTTGCGGTGCAGCACACCGACGCCGCCCTGCCGTGCCATGGCGATGGCCATGCGGGATTCGGTGACCTTGTCCATCGCCGCGGAGAGCAGCGGAATGTTCACGCGCACGTTGCGGGAGATGCGGGACGAGGTGTCGACTGCGTTGGGCAGCACCTCTGATGCGCCGGGCAGCAGCAGCACGTCGTCGTATGTCAGCCCGAGCGTCGCGAATTTCTCGGGCACTCCGTCGACGTTTGCAGTCATGACACCTTCCCCAAATGGCCTTGATCGGTGCGGATGTCCATGCTAACGGCCTCCGGGGGTGTCTCATTCCACGAGCAAGATCACCTAGAGGTTCTGTAGCTTCATACGGAAGCCTCCGTACGGACCCGACCGGGCCCGATCACTGCTCCGCGAGCGCCCGCAGCCTGCTCAGCGCCCGGTGCTGGGCGACCCGGACCGCGCCCGGCGACATGCCCAGCATCTGTCCGGTCTCCTCGGCGGTCAGCCCGACGGCGACCCGCAGGACGAGCAGCTCGCGCTGGTTCTCCGGGAGGTTGGCGAGGAGCTTCTTCGCCCAGGCGGCATCGCTGCTGAGCAGGGCACGCTCCTCGGGCCCGAGCGAATCGTCCGGCCGCTCGGGCATCTCGTCGGACGGCACGGCCGTCGATCCCGGGTGCCGCATGGCGGCCCGCTGGAGATCGGCGACCTTGTGGCCCGCGATGGCGAACACGAAGGCTTCGAAGGGTCTGCCGGTGTCCTTGTAGCGCGGCAGCGCCATCAGCACCGCGACACAGACCTCCTGCGCCAGGTCCTCCACGAAGTGGCGGGCATCACCGGGCAGCCGGCTCAGCCGCGACCTGCAGTAACGCAGCGCGAGAGGGTGGACATGGGCCAGCAGATCATGGGTGGCCTGCGCGTCGCCCTCGACGGCACGGTGCACCAGGGCACCGATCGCCGTCGTCTCGTCGTCGCGCATCGGACCATGGTGCCTCGGAGCCGCGCCATCCGTGCCGCCGCGTCCGTAGTTGTGCACCGAAGCGTTATGAGCGGGTGCGCCGGAAGTCATGTCCTGCGCCCTCCCCTTCCGCTCGACCGAATCGTTCCCGAGGAACTCCACCTCTCAAGGATGCGTCATCGGCCGGGAAGCGTCACATACCGTCGGCGCTACGGGCTCCGCCGGTGGAGCGGAACCCGTCCCGCGCACGTCGGTCACGTCGCCCCGTCCACAGCTTCGCGGACGGGGGATCGATCGACTGCCGGCCATGGCCGGCCCTCAGCGGACCAGGCCCCAGCGGAAGCCGAGCGCCACGGCGTGCGCCCGGTCCGAGGCGCCTAGCTTCTTGAACAGACGCCTGGCGTGCGTCTTCACCGTGTCCTCCGAGAGGAACAGCTCACGGCCGATCTCGGCGTTCGAACGGCCATGGCTCATCCCTTCGAGCACCTGGATCTCACGCGCGGTGAGCGTCGGCGCCGCACCCATCTCGGCCGACCGCAACCGGCGCGGGGCGAGCCGCCACGTCGGATCGGCCAGCGCCTGGGTGACGGTGGCGCGCAGCTCCGCGCGGGAGGCGTCCTTGTGCAGATAGCCGCGGGCACCGGCGGCGACCGCGAGCGCGACACCGTCCAGGTCCTCGGCGACGGTCAGCATGATGATCCTGGCGCCGGGGTCGGCGGAGAGCAGCCGCCGGACCGTCTCCACACCCCCGAGACCGGGCATGCGTACGTCCATCAGAATCAGATCCGAACGGTCGGCGCCCCAGCGGCGAAGGACTTCCTCGCCGTTGGCCGCCGTCGTCACCCGCTCGACGCCGGGCACGGTCGCGACCGCGCGACGGAGCGCTTCTCGGGCAAGCGGGGAGTCGTCGCAGACGAGGACGGATGTCATGACCGTCCTCCGCAGCTGATGCGCGTCACCTTGAGCCTCCAGGCTGTTACAAGTCGTCACCTGTGCGGTTGACACTCTCGGACATCTGCCCGATCGCTTTTTTCGTCAACCGCCTCCGCCCTCTCAACGATGGTCACTCGAAAGAGTTACGGGTCGGGGAACCGGGTTCGGCACTCTACGTGAGGGGCTGCACACGGAGGAGAACGGCACGGATCATCCAATCCTCAACCGAAACTTCACATGAAGGTATGCCCCATTTAGCGGATTTTCTTCCCTTTTACTGGTGTCTGTGGATAGATTCGCAATCAGTCATATTTACATCTACTTGCACCGTAGATGTACGGTCGTGGGCACGGTCGATGACGGACGACAACGACGTTTCCGACTCAGCAAGGTTTCGAGGGGACAAGCAATGGCAGATTTCTCCCGCCTTCCCGGACCCAACGCCGATCTCTGGGACTGGCAGCTGCTGGCGGCCTGCCGTGGGGTCGACAGCTCGCTGTTCTTCCACCCGGAGGGTGAGCGCGGGGCGGCACGGAGCGCCCGCGAGAACTCGGCGAAAGAGGTCTGCATGCGATGCCCGGTACGCGCCGAGTGCGCAGCCCATGCCCTGGCGGTGCGAGAGCCGTACGGAGTGTGGGGCGGACTGACCGAGGACGAGCGCGAAGAGCTCATGGGACGGGCCCGCAGCCGGCTGATCGCGGCAGCGGCGCCGTCGGGCGTTCCGTCCCCGCTGGGGCACGGCTGATCCAGCACGCCTCGTAACAACAACAAGAAAAACGTCTCTGCACTTCACCCGGCCGCAACGAGGGGCCGGGTCTCAGGCAGGCCCTTCAGCGGGCGGCCGCCAGGGACAGCCGGTCCAGGGTGGCCGCCACCGCCGGGACCTGGGCCAGGTCGGGCAGGGTCAGCGCGACGATCTCGCGCTCGATGGCCGGTTCCACCGTCACGGTGCACGCCCCCTTGGGACGTACCGACTCGATCGCCAGCTCCGGCAGTACGGCCACCCCGAGTCCGGCGCCGACCAGACCGACCACCGCCGGGTAGTCGTCGGTGGCGAAGTCGATCCGGGGGGTGAAGCCCGACTCCTCGCAGACCTCCACCAGCTGGCGGCGGCAGCGCGGGCAGCCCGCGATCCACGAATCCCCGGCCAGATCGGCGATGCCCACCGTGGCCGATCGCGACAGCCGGTGCCCCTCGGGGACCAGGCCGATCAGCCGGTCGGTGAGCAGCGGGCGTACCACCAGGTCGTCCCATTCGGTGCCGGAGGCGCCGTAACGGAACGCCAGCGCGATGTCGCAGTCGCCCTCGCGCAGCATCTCGACCGAGCGCGGCGGCTCGGCCTCCACCAGCGAGACCCGGGTGCCGGGGTGGGCCTCGCGCAGTGCGGCGAGGGCGCCGGGGACCAGGGTGGAGCTGCCGCTGGGGAACGAGACGAGCCGGACCCGGCCGGCCCGCAGCCCGGCGATGGCGGCGACCTCCTCCTCGGCGGCGGTGAGACCGGCGAGGATGCCGGAGGCGTGCCGGACGAGCGCCTCGCCCGCCTGGGTGAGCCGCATCTCGCGGCCGGTACGGATCAGCAGCGTGGTGCCCGCGGAGGCCTCCAGGGCCTTCATCTGCTGGCTGACCGCGGGCTGGGTGCAGCCCAGTTCGCGAGCGGCGGCGGAGAACGAGCCGGCGGCGGCCACGGCGCGCAGGACACGGAGATGACGGGCTTCGATCACCCCTCAACCATAAGCGGATCTTGGGTCGGGTGTGAATTATTGTCGCGCACCTTTGAGGGTGGAATGGTTAGCGTTCTCCGTATGACGTCCATGGAACCGACAGAGCCGATGCGGCTGCTGACCGTGAATGTGGGACGGCCGAAGGCCGTCGACCACACCGACGCCCCCTCGGGCCTGACCGGCATCGACAAGCAGCCGGCGAACGGGCCGGTGCGCGTCACCGACCCCGGGCCCAAGGGCACCGGCGGCAGTGGTCTGGCCGGGGACACGGTGTGCGATCTGCGCCATCACGGCGGCTCCGACCAGGCGGTGTACGCCTTCGCCCGCAAGGATCTCGACAGGTGGGAGCGGGAGCTCGGCCACCGGCTGGCCAACGGCGCGTTCGGCGAGAACCTGACGACCGCCGGGGTCGATGTGAGCGGTGCGAAGATCGGCGAGCGCTGGCGGATCGGCGCCGATCTGGTGCTGGAGGTGACGTCGGGCCGGATTCCGTGCCGTACGTTCGCCGGTCATCTCGGCGAGGCGCGCTGGGTCAAGCGGTTCACGCAGGCGGCGGCTCCGGGCGCCTATCTGCGGGTGATCGAGCCGGGCGACATCAGGGCCGGGGACCCGGTCGAGATCGTGCACCGCCCGGAACACGACGTCACCGTGGAGATGGAGTTCCTGGCCTCGACGACGCGACGGGACCTGCTGCCGGGGCTGCTCGCGGCCCGGGACGCGCTGCATCCCGAGGCGTTGCGTGCCGCTCTGAAGTACGTCGAGAAGTCGGCGGCGGACGGCTGATCACCGCGTGCCGGACAGGCACTAACGTGCCGCGTATGACGACTGCACTGATTACGGGCGCGACCGCGGGGATCGGCGCCGCCTTCGCGCGGCGGCTCGCGGCGGACGGGCACAACCTGGTGCTGGTGGCGCGGGACACCGAGCGGCTGCGCGAGCAGGCGACGGAGCTGCACGACCGGCACGGCATCGAGGCCGAGGTACTGAGGGCCGATCTGTCCGAGGACGAGGGGATCGCCGCGGTCGAGGACCGGTTGACGGACCGTCGCCATCCGGTCGATCTGCTGGTCAACAACGCCGGGTTCGGCAACAAGGGCCACTATCTGGACGTGCCCATGGCCGATGAGCTGAAGATGCTGAAGCTGCACTGCGAGGCGGTGCTGCGGCTGACCTCGGCGGCCGCGGCCGGGATGCGGGAGCGCGGACGGGGCGGGGTGGTCAACGTGGCCTCGGTGGCCGCGTTCGTGCCGCGCGGCACGTACGGCGCGTCCAAGGCGTGGGTCGTGCAGTTCACCCAGGGCGCGGCGAAGGACATGGCCGGTACGGGGGTGCGGCTGATGGCGCTGTGCCCCGGGTTCGTACGGACGGAGTTCCACCAGCGGGCCGGGATGGGGACCGGCAACATTCCGGGCTGGATGTGGCTCGACGCGGACAAGCTGGTGGAGACGGCCCTGGCCGACCTGGCACGCGGTAAGTCGGTCTCGGTTCCGGATCCGCGGTACAAGGCGTTGATGGGGATCGTGAAGGTGACGCCGCGCGGCCTGCTCGGAGGGGTCACCTCCAAGACAGGCCGCAAGTACGGTCCCCAGTGAGCGGTCGGTTACCGCACCCCACGGCCCGCGTAGGCGCCGATGTTGGGGGCGCCGGGCTTCAGTTCGTTGCCGAAGTAGTCCTTGCCGCCGTTGTTCTCGATGACGGCTCCGGCGGCGAGGGCGGGCGAGCCCGCACCGAGCCGGAAGTCGGCCCGGAGCTTCGGGTCGGCCGTGATGCCGCCGGGGTCGGGTCGGGTCATGTCGATGCCGTAGAAGGCGTTGTGGTCGAAGGAGAGCCCGGGGGTCGGGTTCTTGAAGGCGTAGCCGCCGGTGCCCTCGCTCACGAAGATGTTGTTGCGGATGGACAGTTCGTGCTGGGTGGTGGCGGGGCCGCCGGCGTCGTCCTGGACGAGGTAGCCGGGGATCTGCTCCTTGTTGTGGAAGGTGTTGTTGTAGATCTCGGTGCCGAGGATCGGGCCCCAGCAGTTCTGGATGAGGCGGGCGCCGTCGTTGCGGCTGACGTTGTAGCGGGCGACCGTGCCGATGGTCTTGGCGCCGCTGTACGGGCAGATCAGCAGGAAGCCGCCCTTGTTGTCGTGGCTGTAGTTGTACTGGAAGACGGTGTTCTGGGAGGCGCCGTCGGCGTCGAAGGACATCCCGTCGTGGGTGTTGCCGCCGCCCGAGACCTCGTTGTACTCGACGGTCGTGTCGTCGGTGTTGAAGGTCCAGATGCCTGCGTTGGCGGAGGGCGAACGGAGCTGGAAGCCGTCGACCCGGTTGTGGTCGACGCGGGCGCCGCTGGTGGTGTCGAGCTTCATGCCGTCGCCGGCCAGGGACTTCAGCGTGTTGTGGTGGATGCGGACGCCGGTGCTGGGTGTCCACTCCCCCGGGTACACGTTCGGGTCCTGCTGCTGGCCGACCAGGTCGCGCTTGGAGAAGGTCGACTTGAAGTAGATGCCCTCGCGGTCGACGTCCTCGATGCGGTTGTGCCCGATGTCCAGGCCGTCGTACCAGCTGGCCTTCGCCTTGCCCTCGACGGCGATGTGGATCGCGCTGGAGCCGGAGACCGTCTTGTAGTCGCCGCCGCGCACATCGTGGATGTAGAGGCCGGAGATGTCGAAGCCGCGGGCGACGCCGTAGTCGGTGAGGCGGAGGCGGACGCCGTTGCGCTCGCTGCCGGGGTTGTCGGCGTTGGTGATCTCCAGCGCCTTGAGGTGCACGTACTGCGTGTTGGAGAGCAGGACGACATCGTGGGCACCCGCGCCGTCGAGCCTGGCGCGGGCCGGGCCGCTGCCGTAATCGGCAATGGTGAACGGGGCGCGGGCGGAGCCGGTGCCGGTGGGGGCGAGGGTGCCGGTGCAGGTGGCACCGCGCTTGAAGAGGAGCCGGTCACCGGGGCCGTAGGTGTGCGCGTTGGCCTCGGCGAGCGAGGTCCAGGGGTGCTGCTCGCTGCCGGTGGCGCCGGCCGGGTCCGCGGCGCAGTCGACGTGGAAGGTACGGCCGGCGGGCGCGGCCTGTGCGGCGGTCTGGCCCACGGCGGTCAGGCCGCCGGCGGCCGTCAGGGCCACGAGCGCCGCAGCAGTGACGCGATGTCTCACAATTCCTCCGTACGAACAGTCAGGGTCGGAACGAACAGTCAGGGCGGGGCGGACGGTCGGGGGTGGGGCGGACGGTCAGGGGTGGGGGCGGGACGAGTCCGCACCGCCGGAATCCTGGACTCGGATTGATCGAACGTCAATGGATTGGGTTTGAATGATCGAAACTCCCATCGTTCGATCACGTTGCTCTAGGGTCGGACAACGGCCCCGGCATCGGCCGGACCGGGGCCGGGCCACACACTGCGAGGGGACTGCTGCCGTGCGCGAAAGTGCTGCTGAACGTCATGACCGCCTGCTCGGACTGGTACGGGAACGGGGTTCGGCCCGGGTCTCGGACCTGGCCTCGCTGCTGGGGGTCTCGCCCGTCACGGCGCGCCGGGACGTGGAGGAACTGGCCGGCCGCGGCCTGCTCGACCGGGTCCACGGATCGGTGTCCTGGCCGCAGGAGGGCGCCCCGGGCTCCGCCGCCGGACCCGGCTCCACGGGCAGCGGCCTGGTCCTCGGCATGCTCGCGCCCTCGTCGACCTACTACTTCGCCGAGGTCATCCGCGGCGCCCACGAGGCCGCCGCCAGGGCCGGGGCCAGGCTCATCCTGCGCATCTCCGACTACCGGCCGCAGGAGGACCACGCCCGCACCGAGGGGCTGCTCTCCGCGGGCGCCGAAGGGCTGCTGGTCGCGCCCGGCTGGCAGGACCCGGGCGACCCCGCCGCGTTCGGCGACTGGATCGCCTCGCTGCCCGTGCCGACCGTCCTGCTGGAGCGCAGGCCCACCGCGGGCTCCCCGCTGGACGGCCTGGACCGGGTCTGCTCGGACCATGCGCACGGCGTGCTGCTGGCGGTGCGCCACCTGGTGGATCTCGGACACGGGGCGCCGCTGCTGATGGCCCGTGCCGACTCACCGACCGCCGTCGCGGTGCGGTCCGGGTACGCGGAGGCGCTGGGTGTGCTCGGGCTGCGCGCGCCGCAGGACGTGATCGATTCCGTACCGTCCGAACTCGCCCCGGACGCCTTCGAGCAGGCCGTGCAGGCGCTGCGCGAGGCGGTCCTCTCGGGGGTGGCGACGGCGGCGCTGATCCACAACGACGTGGACGCGATCCAGGTGGTGCAGCGCCTGGCCGAACTGGGCGTGCGGGTTCCGGAGAACCTGGCCCTGATCGCCTACGACGACGAGGTGGCGGCCCTCGCGGACACACCGCTCACGGCGGTCGCGCCGCCCAAGCGCGAGGTGGGCCGTCACGCGACGGAACTGCTGGTGGAGCGGCTGGGCCAGAGCGCGGGCGCACCCCGGCGGCATCTGACGCTGCTGCCGCAGCTGAGGGTCAGGGACTCGTGCGGGGCGCGCCTCCCGTAGGCGCCGGGGGCAGACCTCGGGGCGGGCGTTCCCGCGGCCCTCGCACCCGATTTCGCAGGATATCTCACGCCCTTCCGTACGCAACTTATCTGATCTTTTTTCGATCAATCGATCTTTCGCTCTTGACTTCGGTCACGACTGGTCCAAGGATCACGGCCAACGCCAATGTCGCCGCCAGTTCAGGAGCCTCGCTGTGAGCCGCAGTCCGAGCAGAACGTCCCTCGCCGTAGTCGGCACCGCCACCGCCCTCGCCCTCCTCACGGCCTGTGGCGGCAGCGGTGACGACGACTCCGCCGCCGGAAGCGACGGCAAGCCCGTCAGCATCACCTTCTGGGGCTGGGCCAAGGGGTCCAAGGAGGTCGTTGACGCGTTCAACGCCTCGCACAAGGACATCAAGGTGGTGTACGAGGAGATCCCGTCCGGCAACGCGGGCGGTTACGCCAAGATCTCCAACGCGGTGAAGGCGGGCAACGCCCCCGACCTGGTCTCCATCGAGTACCCACAGCTTCCGGAGTACGTCAGTCAGGGCGCGCTCCAGGACATAGGCCAGTACTTCACCGACGACATCAAGAAGAAGCTGCTGCCGCAGGCGGTCGAGCTGACGACGCTCGGCGGCAAGAGCTGGGCCGTCCCGTTCGACGCCTCGCCGCAGTCCTTCTACTACCGCAAGGACCTGTTCGAGAAGTACGGCGTCGAGGTCCCCAAGACCTGGGACGAGTTCCGCAAGGCCGCCGAGAAGGTCAAGAAGGCCGACAAGAAGGCCCGGATCGGCACCTTCTTCCCCGATGACCCGACCACGTTCCAGGCGATGGCCTGGCAGGCCGGCGCCCAGTGGTACAAGCCCGAGGGCGACACCTGGAAGGTCAGCACCGCCGACGCGGCAACCAACAAGGTCGCCGACTACTGGCAGGGTCTGCTCGACGACGACCTGATCCGCTCCAACGCCTCGTTCAGCCCCGAGTGGACCAACTCCCTCAAGAACGGTGGCACCGTCGGCTACCTCGGCGCCGCCTGGGGCGCGGGTGTCCTCAAGGGCACGCTGCCCGAGCAGAGCGGCAAGTGGGCCGTCGCCCCGATGCCCAGCTGGGACGGCAAGCCGGCCAGCGGCATGCTCGGCGGCTCCACCTTCGCGGTGACGAAGACCAGCAAGAAGGCCGAGGCCGCGGTCGAGTTCGCCACCTGGATGTCGACCACCGAGGAAGGCATCAAGGCCCGCATCGAGTCCGGAACTTCGAGCGCCTTCCCGGCCGCGACGGCACTGCGCCCGGTGGCCAAGAAGTCCTTCGACGCCGGCTTCTACGGCGGCGAGGACATCTACCAGGTGTTCGAGGGTGCCGCGACGTCGATCGGCCCGAACTGGAACTGGGGCCCGACGACCGGCACCACGAACACCACCATGAAGGACCAGTTCGGCAAGGTCGCGAGCGGCGGCACCACCATCAAGGACGCCGTGAAGGCCGGGCACGACGCCACGGTCGCCGAGCTGAAGAAGCGCGGTCTGAAGGTCGAGGACGCAGGCTGATGAAGCGCGCCCGGACGACCAGAGCCGCCGCCATCCTGCTGGGGCCCTTCTTCGTACTGTTCACCGTGGCCATGGTGCTGCCGATCGGTTACGCGGTCTGGCTCAGCCTGTTCACCGAGAAGCAGTCCGGCCTGGGCTTCGGCGGCACCGAGACCGTCTTCAGCGGACTCGACAACTACACGGCGGCCCTGGGCGACCGGGCGTTCCGCGAGGGCTTCGGCGTACTCCTCGGATACTGCCTGTTCTACATTCCGCTGCTGCTCATCGGGGCCCTCGCCCTCGCCCTGCTGCTGGACTCCACGCTGGCCCGCGCCCGCCGGTTCTTCCAGCTCGCACTCTTCCTGCCGCACGCCGTGCCCGGCATCATCGCCGCGCTGATCTGGGTGTACCTCTACACCCCGCAGCTCAGCCCGGTGGTCAGCGCCATGGAATCCGGCGGAATCGGCTTCGACTTCTTCTCCCCCGAAGGTGCCCTTCCCTCCATCGTCAACATCGCCCTGTGGGAATGGCTCGGCTACAACATGGTGATCTTCTATGCCGCGTTGCAGGCCATCGACCGCTCCGTACTCGAAGCGGCCACGGTCGACGGGGCCGGTGCCTGGCGCACCGCGCTCAGCATCAAGGTTCCGCTGATCCGCTCCTCCCTCGTGATGGTCGCGCTGTTCACGGTCATCGGCTCGCTCCAGCTGTTCACCGAGCCGCTGATCCTCAACAAGGGGACCGGCTCCGCCGTCTCCTCCACCTGGACGCCGAACATGTACGCGTACACCGCGGCCTTCGAGCGCAACGACTACGGTCTCGCCGCGGCCGCCTCCATCCTGCTGGCGCTCACGGCCGCGCTGCTGTCCTTCGTCGTCACCCGCTTCACCGGCCGGAAGGGCAAGAAAGCATGAACTCCCCCGCCTCCCGCGGCCGCTGGATGTCGAAGACCGCCGTCAACGGCTTCCTCCTGCTCGCCGTCGTCTACATGCTCTTCCCCCTCGTCTGGCTGGTCACCGCCGCCACGAAGGACACCGGCGGTCTGCTCGCGGGCAACGCGTTCTCCTTCGAGGGCTTCAACCTCGGCGAGAACCTGTCGAACCTGGCCTCCTACGGCGACGGCATCTACTTCCGCTGGTACCTCAACAGCCTCATGTACGCGGGCGGTGGGGCGATCGTCTGCTCGCTGATCTGCGTCGCCGCGGGATACGCCTTCGACAAGTACGAATTCCGGGGCAAGGAGAAGCTGTTCGCCCTCGTGCTGATGGGCGTGCTCGTGCCCACCACGGCGCTCGCCCTGCCGATGTATCTCCTGGCCTCCAAAACCGGCCTGGTCAACACCTACTGGTCCGTGCTGATCCCGGTGCTGGTCAACCCGTTCGGCGTGTATCTCGCCCGGGTGTTCAGCACCGGCTACATACCGAACGAGGCCCTGGAGGCCGCCCGTATCGACGGGGCCGGCGAGCTGCGCGTCTTCTGGTCCATCGGACTGCGCATGGTCATGCCGGGCTTCGTGACGGTCTTCCTCTTCCAGTTCACCGCGATCTGGAACAACTTCTTCCTCCCCCTCGTGATGCTCTCGGACCGCAAGCTCTTCCCGCTGAGCCTCGGTCTGTACTCCTGGAACACCAACACCCACGGCGAGCCGAGCTTCTACCCGCTCGTCGTCACCGGCTCCCTCCTCGCCGTCATCCCCCTGATCGTCGCCTTCGTCTCGCTGCAGCGGCACTGGAAGGCCGGACTGACCGCCGGCAGCGTCAAGTGACTCTCACCGCGAGCCCTGAGGAGTACGAGTTCCACCATGCCCCACGCCACTGACAACCGGCCGACGGCCCTGCTCGCCATGGGGCCCGGCATCGCCGACCGCCTCCTCGCCGACCGCCACCGCACCCGGCTGGCCGCCCTCACCCGCACCGACCCGAACTTCGTCGCCCACGACCTGGCCGACCCGACGCCCGAGGTGGCCGCCGCGCTCGCCGAGGCCGAGGTGCTGTTCACCTGCTGGGGTGCGACGCCGCTCACCGCCGGGGTACTGGCGGCCGCGCCCCGGCTGCGGGCCGTCGTGCACGCCGCGGGCTCCGTGAAGCACCACATCACCGACGCCTGCTGGGAACGCGGCATCACCGTCACATCCGCGGCCGGGGCCAACGCCCTGCCGGTCGCCGAATTCACCCTCGCCGCCATCCTGTTCGCCGGCAAGCGGGTCCTGCACACCGCGCACCGCTACCGCGGTCTGCGCGCCGGCCACGACTGGCTCGCGGAGCTCGACGGAGCCGGCAACTACCGCCGTACGGTCGGCATCGTCGGCGCCTCCCGCATCGGCCGGCGCGTGATCGAGCTGCTGCGCCCCTTCGACCTGGACGTGCTGCTGTACGACCCGTACGTGGACGGTCCGGAGGCGGCGCGGCTCGGTGTACGGCTCACCTCGCTCGACGAGCTGTGCGCGAGCAGCTC
Source organism: Streptomyces sp. NBC_01591 (assembly GCF_035918155.1). Lineage (NCBI taxonomy): Bacteria > Bacillati > Actinomycetota > Actinomycetes > Kitasatosporales > Streptomycetaceae > Streptomyces > Streptomyces sp. NBC_01591. The sequence continues at coordinate 5,245,438 of NZ_CP109327.1, read as the reverse complement.
CGTGGTCTCGGTGCACGCGCCCCAGCTCCCGGAGACGCACCATCTGATCGGTGCGGCGCAGCTGTCCGCCATGGCCACCGGGACGACGCTGATCAACACGGCGCGGGGTTCGCTGATCGACGAGGACGCGCTGCTGCCCGAGCTGACGGCCGGACGGCTGCAAGCGGTGCTGGATGTGACGGAACCCGAACTCCCGCCCGAGCACTCGCCGTTGTACACCCTGCCCAATGTGCTGCTCACCCCGCATGTCGCGGGTTCGCTGGGCGATGAGCTGCACCGGATGGCCGACCAGGCGCTGGACGAGATGGAGCGGTTCGCGGCCGGCCTGCCCTTCGCGGACCCCGTGCATTCCGGAAGTCTGAGCCACTCGGCCTGAACCGTCGAAAAGCCCGCTCCTCACTAAACTGGAAGCATCCCATCCGGAACGTGAGACCGGGAGGCATCATGAGATTCGTACAAGTTATCGACTGCAAGACGGAGCGGTTCGAGGACATGGACCGTCTCATGGACCAGTGGGTCGAGCAGACCAAGGGCACCCGGACCGCCACTCACAGCCTCATCGGCAAGGACCGCTCCGACGGGTCCCACTATGTCGAGATCGTCGAATTCCCGTCGTACGAGGACGCGATGGCGAATTCCGGGCTGCCCGAGACCGAGCGGATCTTCCAGGAGATGGTGGCGCTCTGCGACGGGATGCCCACCTTCACCGACCTCGACGTGGTCCGCGACGAGCAGCTGAACCAGGCGCAGTCACGCCGCTTCTTCCACGAGATCGCCGTCGGAGGCAATCTCGACGCCATCGACGAGGTGTTCGCGCCCGACTACATCGACCACGACATCGCGAAGACGGAAAGAACCGTGGTCGGCTCCGACAGGCTGCGGAACGATGTCGCCGGATGGCGCGCCGCCTTCGACTTCTCCTTCGACCTGGACCGGCAGATCTGCGAGGGCGACGACGTCGTGACGCTGTGGACCTGGACCGGTACCCACAAGGGCGAATTCATGGGCATCGCTCCCACGGGCAGGCAATGCGTCATGTCCGGCACCACGATCTTCCGGTTCAAGAACGGAAAGATCCAGGAAGGCTGGTGGCACGAGGACCTCATGGGCCTGATGCGTGGGCTCGGTGCCCTCGACCAGGGAACGGCTCCCGCCTGAACAGCGCACGTTCCGCCTGAACAGCTGAAGGCCCCCTGTCCCACCGCCGAGCGGTGGGACAGGGGGCCTTCTTCGGCTGTCAGCCCTGAGCGGCTACGCGTCAGTGCGAGTGACCGTGACCGCCGTGGGCGGCATCGGCCTCTTCCTCGGCCGGCTTCTCGACGACCAGGGTCTCGGTCGTGAGCAGCAGCGACGCGATGGACGCGGCGTTCTCCAGCGCGGAGCGGGTGACCTTGACCGGGTCGATGACGCCGGCCTTCACCAGGTCGCCGTACTCGCCGGTGGCGGCGTTGAAGCCCTGGCCCTTGTCGAGCTCGGAGACCTTCGAGGTGATGACGTAGCCCTCGAGGCCGGCGTTCTCGGCGATCCAGCGCAGCGGCTCGACGGCGGCGCGGCGCACGACCGCGACACCGGTGGCCTCGTCGCCGGTCTTGTCGAGGTTGCCCTCCAGGACCTTGACGGCGTGGACCAGAGCGGAGCCACCACCGGAGACGATGCCCTCCTCGACCGCGGCGCGGGTCGCGGAGATGGCGTCCTCCAGACGGTGCTTCTTCTCCTTGAGCTCCACCTCGGTAGCGGCACCGACGCGGATCACGCACACGCCGCCGGCCAGCTTCGCGAGGCGCTCCTGGAGCTTCTCGCGGTCCCAGTCGGAGTCCGTGGCGTCGATCTCGGCCTTGATCTGGTTGACCCGGCCCTTGACGTCGCCGGGCTCGCCGCCGCCGTCCACGATCGTCGTGTCGTCCTTGGAGACGGTGACGCGGCGGGCGGTGCCCAGCACGTCCAGACCGGCCTGGTCGAGCTTGAGGCCGACCTCTTCGGCGATGACGGTCGCACCGGTGAGGGTGGCGATGTCGCCGAGCATGGCCTTGCGGCGGTCACCGAAGCCCGGGGCCTTCACCGCGACGGCGTTGAAGGTGCCACGGATCTTGTTGACGACGAGGGTCGACAGCGCCTCGCCCTCGACGTCCTCGGCGATGATCAGCAGCGGCTTGGAGCCACCGGCCTGGATGACCTTCTCCAGCAGCGGGAGCAGCTCCTGGATCGAGCCGATCTTGCCCTGGTGGATCAGGATGTACGGGTCGTCGAGGACGGCCTCCATACGCTCCTGGTCGGTCACCATGTACGGGGACAGGTAGCCCTTGTCGAAGGCCATGCCCTCGGTGAAGTCGAGGTCCAGACCGAAGGTGTTGGACTCCTCGACGGTGATGACACCGTCCTTGCCGACCTTGTCCATCGCGTCCGCGATGAGCTCGCCGACCTGCGGGTCCTGCGCGGAGAGCGCGGCCACGGCGGCGATGTCGGTCTTGTCGTCGATCGGTCGGGCGGTCGCGAGGAGCTCCTCGGACACGGCCTTGACCGCGGCGTCGATGCCCTTCTTCAGGGCGGCCGGGGAGGCACCGGCGGCGACGTTGCGCAGACCCTCGCGGACGAGCGCCTGGGCGAGCACGGTGGCGGTGGTCGTACCGTCACCCGCGACGTCGTTGGTCTTGGTCGCCACCTCCTTCACCAGCTGGGCACCGAGGTTCTCGTACGGGTCGTCGAGCTCGACCTCGCGCGCGATGGTGACACCGTCGTTGGTGATGGTGGGAGCGCCGAACTTCTTGTCGATGACGACGTTGCGGCCCTTGGGGCCGATCGTCACCTTGACCGTGTCGGCAAGCTTGTTGACGCCGCGCTCAAGGGCGCGACGGGCGTCCTCGTCGAACTTCAGGATCTTCGCCATGGGAGCTGAGCTTTCCTCTCGAACGAACTGCGCCCCCGACCACCCGGCTGGTTATTCGCGGGGGCCAGGGGCGCAGAACAGAAGCAAACGTGGGTGAATTACTTCTCGACGATCGCGAGCACGTCGCGAGCCGAGAGGACGAGGTACTCCTCGCCGTTGTACTTCACCTCGGTGCCGCCGTACTTGCTGTACAGCACGACGTCGCCGGTCTTGACGTCGAGCGGAAGGCGCTCGCCGTTCTCGAAGCGGCCCGGGCCCACGGCCAGGACGACGCCCTCCTGGGGCTTCTCCTTGGCGGTGTCCGGAATGACCAGGCCGGAGGCCGTGGTCTGCTCGGCGTCGAGCGGCTGGACCACAATGCGGTCCTCGAGCGGCTTGATCGCAACCTTGGTGCTGGCGGTCGACACGATCCGGTCTCCCCCTTCGGAGATCTCACGGGGTAACAGTCTTGGGTGGCGACCAGGTCGATCCGTCGTCGCGGGTGCCGGACCTGCCAGTCGCGCAGTACTGCTGGCACTCTCCAGTGGTGAGTGCCAGCACCGAGACTATGACCGCGATTAGCACTCGGTCAAGCGGAGTGCCAATTCAAGCAATCGTGGCGTCGCCGCCGCACCGCTCCCGCGGCGCGAAACCCGACGATCGGGGCACGGTCCGGACAACAGTCCGGACAACATGGGAACAACGTACGGACGGACCGGACCGTTCCGTACGACCGTGTGGGCATGACCCGCCCTTCTCCGTACCCTCAGCCGGGCCCGAGCTCCGGGCGGCGGCCGTACGAATCGCGTGCCGTGAACGGCTGCCTCGATGTGGTGCTCGGGCTGCTGCTGGTTCTCCTGGAGGGGCTGATCTGCGCGGTCGCCGCCTTCCGGATGGCCTTTTCGCGAGCGGACCTCGGCGGCCCGGAATCGACGGGCCCGCCGCCGATGGACTGGACTCCCGTCCTCACCTTCGGCGGGATCGCCGCGGTGATCTGCCTGTTCGCCGTCGTGCTGATCCGCGGCAACCGGCCCTGGGCCGGCGCGATCCAACTACTGGCGGCGCTGGCGCTGTGCGTGGTGACGGTGCAGGTCGGCCACGAGGACTACCGCCGCTCGCACCCGGCGCCCACGCCCGCTCCCTCGTACGATCCCGGCCGGACCGGCCACCAGTGCCTCAGCGGCGGCGACAGCCGCGAGTGCCGGGACTCCGGCAGCTGACGGCAGGAGATCACGACCATCGAGCCCGGCTCGCCGTGATCGCCGTGCGCGGGCGTCCGCGGCGGGTGGTTCACCTTCTGGGCGGCCTTGCGGCCCAGCCGTTCGATCGGGTCCACCGACTGGGCGCAGCCGGTGGTGGCGAGGAGCGCACCGGCCACCAGCAGTCCGGCGAGCAGCCGGTGCGTGTTTCTCATACGTAGTCCTCCAGCCGGGCCACCGCGTAACCCCGGTCCGTGACGGTCTTCATGACCGCCCGGACCAGGTCGGCCATGCTGCCGTCCCATTCACCGCGGCCCCGGAAGTGCGTGAGGATGATGTCGCCCGGGTGCAGGTCCTCGTCCTCCTCGCGCCACTCCATGCGGTCCGGGAACGCCTCGGCGTTCCAGAGGGGCACGGCCTTGATCCCGCAGGACTTCGCGATGCGGAGCGTGTCCCCGTTGTAGTTGCCGTACGGCGGGCGGAAGAGGATGGGGCGCTTCCCGAACTGCTTCTCGATGATGTCCTGCTGGTCGCAGATCTCGCGTTCCTGCTCGGCGTACGAGAGTCCGGGCAGATAGGGGTGGTTGAGCGTGTGGTTGTTGAGGGTGACGCCCAGCCGCTGCGCCTCGCCGAAGTACCCGTAGTTGTCGCTCACCTCGTAGTCGCTGAGGAACGCGCTGTACGGGATGTCCAGCTCGTCCATCATCTGCAACAGCTCGGGGTCCTTCTCGGAACCGTCGTCCATCGTCAGGAAGACGACGCGGTCCTTGGTCGGGACGGTGGTGAAGACCGGCGGCAGCGAGTCGTCGCCGCCCTCCACCTCGAAGCCCTCGCGGGTGGTGATGCGCGGTTTCACGGCGGGCGGTTGCGGTGCGATCAGCGGCGGCTTCTCCAGCCCCCACTTCTTGGCGAGCGCCGCCCGCACGGCCGGGCTGAACTGCGCGTTCTCATGGGCTCCGCCGGGTACGCGGCCCTGACCGGCACGTTGCCCGGGGCCGCCCGGGTGTCCGGCGGCGGGTTCTTGGCCCGGGTTCCCGGCAAGGGGCCGGTCCCGGTGCCCGGTGTCGCCCGCCTGCCCGCCGGCCCCGGAGGCGCAGCCGGAGCCGACCGCGGCGACCAGGAGTGCGGCCAGGACGGCGCAGGCGGGCCGGTGCCCGCCGGAGCCCCCTCCCCGTCCGGAATCGGGCGCGACCGATCCGCGCCACTTCGTGGTGTTTTTTTCCTTTTGTCGTACAAGCTGCATGGCGCCGCATACTGCCAGCACGTGATCGGCCTCCCGGCCCGACACCGCCGCCGGGCCCGCCGGTCTACCCGGCTGGCTCACAATGGGGCGGGTGAACGCTTTCGCCCCGAACGACCCGTCCGCCGACGACCGGTCCGACGCCCACGACCCTTCCCCAAGCTCTCGGCTTCGCTCGAGCGGGGGAGACGCCATCGCCGCCTTCATGGCCCTGCGCACCCCCGAGGGCGCCGCGCTGCTGGACGAGCTGCGGTCGTACGACCCCGCCCAGGAACTCGCCACCGCCACCCGGCTGCGCCGCACCCACCCGGCCGCCCTGGTCTCGGCGGCTCTGGGACAGGCGCGGCTCCGGCAGCGGGCGGTGGCGAAGTTCGGCGCCGAGGACGCGTACCGGATGTTCTTCACGCCGAACGGCGTCGAGCAGGCGACCCGTACGTCGGTGGCCACCCATCGCGCGCGGCGGTTCGCGGAGGCGGGCGGGGTGCGCGCTGTCGCCGACCTCTGCTGCGGGATCGGCGGCGACGCGATCGCGCTCGCACGGGCGGGCATCTCCGTGCTCGCCGTGGACCGCGACCCGCTGACCGCCGAGGTGGCCCGCGCCAACGCCGCCGCGCTGGGCCTGGACGGCCTGATCGAGGTGCGGTGCGCCGATGTCGCCGACATCGACACCTCGCCCTACGACGCGGTCTTCGTCGACCCGGCCCGGCGCGGCGGAAGGGGCCGGATCTTCGACCCCGAGGCGTACTCCCCGCCGCTCTCCTGGGCGACCGGCGCCGCGCTCGCGGCCCCGCGCGCCGCACTGAAGATCGCCCCGGGCATCCCGCACGAGGCGATCCCGGCGCAGGCGGAGGCCGAGTGGATCTCGGACGGCGGCGACGTGAAGGAGGCGGTGCTCTGGTTCGGCGAGGGCTTCGCGGCCGGTTCGTACCGCGCCACCGTGCTCCCGGCCGGGGCCACCCTGTGGTCCGGGGCCCCGCTGCCCGCCCCGCCCGTCGGCCCGGTCGGCCGCTATCTGTACGAGCCCGACGGCGCCGTCATCCGCGCCCATCTGGTCGCCGACATCGTCGCGCGGTGCGACGGCCGACTGGTCGACGAGACCATCGCGTACATCACGAGCGACCGGCCGTACGAGTCCCCGTACACCTCCGGGTACGAGATCACCGACCACCTGCCCTTCAACATGAAGAAGTTGAAGGCGCTGCTGCGGGAGCGGAAGGTGGGCGTCCTGACCGTCAAGAAGCGCGGCTCGGCGGTCGAACCGGAGGAACTGCGCCGCCGGATGAAGCTCCAGGGGCCGAACTCCGCGACGGTCTTCCTGACCCGGGTGGCCGGAGCGCCGACGATGCTGATCGGCCACCCGCTGACCGGCCCGGCCTGACCTGCCGGGCGGCCGGGCGGCCGGGCGGCCGTCAGGCGAGGTCGGTCAGGTCCTCCGCGTACACCTGCGACAGCGGCTGAGGGCCCCCTGCGTGACCCATGTAGCCCGTCCGTGTCCCGTCAGGACAGGTCCGCGGTCAGCGGTGGGCACCGCCCCCGACGGAGATCAGCGGCTCCGGAACGGGTGCCCCGACCAGTACCCGCAGCACCCAGCGCCGGTGGGCGAACGCCTTGACGACGCCGATCAGTCCGATGATCCAGCAGATCAGTCCGAGCCCCATGACCAGGGCGGCCAGGCCGTACGCGCTGCCGTCCAGCACGCCGCCGGCCGGGACGGCGATGCAGGTGTACAGCCCGACCGCGCAGAGCGCGAAGGACATCAGCAGCCAGGCGAGGGAGGCGCCCGGCATCCGCAGTACCGCGTCGCGCGCCGGATCGCGTTCCAGCCCGCCCCAGGCGTCGAGCAGTCGGCGGATCCTGCGGTCGCGGCGCAGTCCGATGACGACGAGGATGACCGCGGGCACCACGCAGCCTGCACCCACGGCGGCGAGGATCACACCGATCCCGGCGCTGATGACGTCGTACGACTCCTCGAAGGTGATCAGCGCCGAGCCCACCAGCAGCCAGCCGAACGCGCAGAGCGCTCCCCACAGCCACAGCATCGCCAGCCGGCCCGGTGAGACATGTGCCTTCACCAACTCCCCGAGCACCGCGGCCCGGTCGGCGAGCAGGGCCTCCCGGTCGGGCCAGGAACGTATTTCCACGGGCGGTGGCGGTGGGGGCAGTTGTGCGCGGCGAGACATGGGGCAGACCCTACCGACCGCGCGCGCGGGCCTGTTCAGGCGTTGCGCAGCGCCTCCAGGTCCAGCTTCCGCATGCCCATCATCGCCTTCATGGCCCGCTCCGCCCTGCCCGGGTCCGGGTCGGAGAACGCCTCGTCGAACCCGTGGGGCACCAGCTGCCAGGACAGGCCGTACTTGCCCTTGAGCCAGCCGCACTGCCCCTCCTCGCCGTCCTTGGTGAACTCGGCCCACAGGGTGTCCACCTCTTCCTGCGAGGCGCAGTCCACGGAGAGCGAGATCGCCTCGTCTGCTCATCGATGCGGATCAGCGACATGAAGCGCGGCATGGTGACTCCTAGGTCGGCAGGCCGGGGGCTTTCCCCGCCTCTCACCCTTGCGTCGAGCGGGACCCGGCCGGATCGACAGCTCCCGGGAAGTTCTTCTGAGAATTTTCCGGCCCGGCCACCGGAGCGGTCTCGGACCCGGTCTCCGGAGCGGTCTCCGGGGTGGCCGCCGAGGCAGTCTCCGGGCCGGTCCGCCCGCGCCCCGGGAGCAGCACCAGGGCCGCCAGTGCCGCGACCGCGAGCAGCCCGGCGCATACCCAGAACGCCGCCGAGTACCCGGCCGCCAGGTCGGCCGGACGACTTCCGTCGCCGGTGACCCGGGCGGCGACGGTGACCAGCACCGCGAGCCCCAGCGAGCCGCCCACCTGGCGGGCGCTGTTCAGCAGCCCGGAGGCCATGCCCGTCTCGTCGGGCGCCACATCGGTCGTGGCCGCCGTGCCGAGCGGTACGAAGCACATCCCGATGCCGACGCTGCAGACCAGGGACGGGCCGAGGATCGAGTACAGGAAACTGCCGTCCGCCTGCGCGGTCGCCGCGAATCCGGCGAGGCCGAGCGCGGCCAGGGAGCCACCGAGCGCCAGCAGCCGTCCGGTGCCGAGCGCCGCGACCGTACGGGTGGCGACGAGCGAGCCGGCGATGACGCCCGCCGAGAACGGCAGGAAGGCGATACCGGCGGCGGTCGGCCCGAAGTCGAGCACCTGCTGCATGTAGAGCGAGACGAAGTAGAACGCGGCGAACTGCCCGGAGCTCAGCAGCAGGCAGAAGAGATTCGCGGTCAGGACCGGCCGCCCCTTCAGCAGGCCGGGGCGGAACAGCGGAGTGCGGGTCCGCAGTTCGACGGCGACGAAGGCGATCAGCAGCAGCACGGCGGCGCCGAGCGTGCCCAGCGTCCGGGGCGACCCCCACGCGTCGGTCGAGGTGCGTACGAGTCCGAGGACCAGCAGCGTCGTACCCGCGGTGGCCAGCAGCGCTCCCGCCACATCGAGCCGGGCGCCGGTCCGGGCCGGACCGCCCCGCAGTCCGCTGCGCATACCCCCCACCAGCGCGAACGCCACGATCGGCACGTTCACCAGCATCACCGCGCGCCAGCCCGCCGCATCGGTGAGCACCCCGCCCGCGAGCACGCCGACCGCACCGCCCGCCGCGCCCGCCATGCCCCACAGCCCCAGGGCGCGGGAGCGGGCGGGCCCGGCCGGGAAGGCCAGGGCGATCAGGGCGAAGGCGACCGGGGCGAGCGCGGCGGCGCCGACCCCCTGCACCGCCCGCGCGGCGATCAGCGCGCCGGGCGACCAGGCGAGCCCGCCGACCAGGCTCGCCGCGCCGAACAGCGCCAGGCCCGCCGTCAGGACCAGGCGGCTGCCGAGCAGATCGGCGAGCCGCCCGCCGAGCATCAGCAGCCCGCCGAAGGCCAGCGCATAGGCGTTCACCACCCACAGCAGCCCCTGCGGCGTGAAGCCGAGATCGCTGCGCATGTCCGGCAGCGCGACGTTCACCACGGACATGTCCAACGCCACCATGAACTGCACGATGAGGGCCACCAACAGCAGCCAACGCGTGTGCCGTGACTGATCGTTCACGACTTTCCCTTCCTTCGCGGTCATCCGGTCGAATCATTACTATACGCGTATAGAAATTAGCCGCGGAGGGACCCGGGAAGCAACGGGAGCAGTGGAACGGGAGACAATGCCCAGGTGTCAGGGACAGAGAAGAAGCAGGCACCCGCAACGAAGCAGGCACCGGCGAAGAAGCAGGCACCCGCAGAAAAGCAGGCACCGGCGAAACGATCCGTGGGGCGGCCGCGCAGGCTCGACCCGGACGCGATGGTCGCCATCGCGCGCCGCATCATCGAGGAAGAGGGCGTGGACGCCCTGAGCATGCGGCGGGTGGCGAAGGAGCTCGGCTCCACGCCGATGGCGCTCTACCACTACGTGCAGGACAAGGACGAGCTGCTGATGCTCACCCTGTCGGGCACCGCGGCCGCCTTCCCCCGCCCCGAGCTGCCCGAGGACCCGCGCGAGCGGCTGCTCGCCGTGGCCGTGCACATGCACGACATCCTGGGCCGGCTCCCGTGGGTGCTGGACATCCTGGCGCTGGGCGAGCTGACCGACCGGAACGCGCTGTGGATGGTCGAGGAGATCATCGACTCGGCGCTCGCCTGCGGCCTCTCCCCGGCCCAGGCGGTACGCGCGTACCGGACGATCTGGAGCTACGTCTACGGCGACCTGATCTTCCGCCGGGCCGCCGAGCGCCGCACGCAGAACCCGCCGAACAGGCGCTACTTCCCCGAGATGGTGACCGAGGAGGACGCGGCGACGCTGCCCCGGCTCGTCGCGATCAAGGACGAGTGGCGCGCGTACGCCGCCGACTACGAGGTGGCGGACGAACTCGACGCGATCATCCGGGGGCTGCTCGGCCGGGGTACCGCGCCCACCTCCGGCTGAGGGGCCGGTCAGCCGGCGGCGGACCCGGTGGCCCCCAGGGACTCGAAGCGCCAGCGGTGCACCGGGCGGGTGATCAACTCGGCGTCCGGTTCGGGGAGTTCGGGCAGCTCGTCGCCGTACGCGCCCTCCCACCAGGTGATGACCAGGACCCGGTCCTGCGGGGCGCGCAGCAGCTCGCGGCGCAGCGGCTCACGGGCCAGCTCGGCCGAACGGGCCCGCGCCCACTCCAGGAGCTCGGCGCCCCGGCCGCCGGTGGCGCGGGCCTCCCACATGAGGGCGACGGTCATGAGTAGAGGTTGTCCTTGCTGATCTCGTGGACGTGGTCGTGATCGTGCGCATGAGCGCCCGGTACGTGGGTGTCGGTCACCGGCAGCGACGAGTCCGCGGACAGCTCCAGGTCCGAGGCCGGCCTGTTCCGGGCGACCATCTCCGCGCCCAGCGCCGCGACCATCGCGCCGTTGTCCGTGCACAGCCCGGGGCGCGGCACCCGCAGCCGGATGCCGGCCCGCTCGCACCGCTCCTCGGCCAGCGCCCGCAGCCGCGAGTTGGCCGCGACACCGCCGCCGATCATCAGGTGGTCGACGCCCTCGTCCTTGCAGGCCCGGACGGCCTTGCGGGTGAGCACGTCCACCACTGCCTCCTGGAAGGACGCCGCCACATCCCGTAGCGGCACCTCCTCGCCCGCCGCGCGCCTGGCCTCGATCCAGCGGGCCACCGAGGTCTTCAGGCCGGAGAAGGAGAAGTCGTAGGCGGGATCGCGCGAGCCGGTCAGACCGCGCGGGAACGCGATCGCCTTCGGGTCGCCCTCCTTCGCCAGCCGGTCGATGACCGGGCCGCCGGGGAAACCGAGGTTCAGCACCCGGGCGATCTTGTCGAAGGCCTCGCCCGCCGCATCGTCGATGGTCGCGCCGAGCGGCCGTACGTCATTGGTGATGTCCGGCGCGAGCAGCAGCGAGGAGTGGCCGCCGCTGACCAGCAGCGCCATCGTCGGCTCGGGCAGCGGGCCGTGCTCCAGCTGGTCCACGCAGATGTGCGAGGCGAGGTGGTTCACCCCGTAGAGCGGCTTGTTCAGCGCGTACGCGTACGCCTTCGCCGCCGATACGCCGACCAGCAGCGCCCCCGCGAGCCCGGGGCCCGCGGTGACGGAGATGCCGTCGAGGTCGCGGGCGCTGATCCCGGCGTCCTTCAGGGCGCGCTCGATGGTGGGGACCATCGCCTCCAGATGCGCGCGGGAGGCGATCTCCGGGACGACGCCGCCGAAGCGGGCGTGCGTGTCGACGCTGGACGCGACGGCGTCGGCGAGCAGTGTCGTACCCCGGACGATGCCGACGCCGGTCTCGTCGCAGGAGGTCTCGATGCCGAGTACGAGCGGTTCGTCAGCCATCAGTCAGTCTCTGTTTCCTGTACGTGCTCTTGTGCGTGCTCTTGTGCGTGGAGGCGCATGACGAGTGCGTCGATGTTGCCCGGCTGGTAGTAGCCGCGGCGGAAGCCGATCGGTTCGAAGCCGAAGCGTTCGTACAGCTTCTGGGCCCGGGTGTTGTCGACGCGGACCTCGAGGAGCACCTCGGCGCACTCGAAGGCCGTGGCGTGCTTCAGCAGGTCGGTAAGGAGTACGGAGCCGAGGCCGCCGCCCCAGTGGTCGCGGGTGACCCCGATCGTCTGGACGTCGCCGAGGTCGCCGGCCGCGGCGAGCCCCGCGTAGCCGACGATCCGGCCGGTGGCCAGGTCCTCGGCGACGACATAGCGGCGGGTGGCCCGCGGGCCGCGGGAGTGCGCCAGCTCGGACCAGAACATGCCGGCCGACCAGGCGTCTTCCGGGAACAGCTCGTGTTCGAGCTCCAGCACCGGATCGATGTCCCACCAGCGCATCTCGCGCAGAACGGCAGTCGTGGTCGTCACTTCGGGGTGACCACCTTGTAGTTCTTCGGCACCTGGGCGTCGGGCCTGCGGAGGTAGAGCGGCTGCGGCGGCAGCAGCTCCGCGCCCGCGGCGAGCCGCTCGGCGGCGAGGGCGGCCAGCGCTCCGGCACTGACGTGCTCGGGCTCCCGGGCGTCCGGGAACGCCTCGGGGTAGAGCGCCGCGCCCGCGCCGACGACGGGCAGTCCGGCGAGCTGTTCGGCGATGTCGGCGGGCCGGTCGACGGCGGGCTCGGTGACCCGGGTGCGCGCGTCGTCGTATCTCGCCCAGTAGACCTCCTTGCGGCGGGCGTCCGTCGCGACGGCGAACGGCCCCGACAACCCGGCCAGGCCCGCGGCGTACGCGAGACCGTCCAGGGTGCACAGCCCGTGCACGGGTACGGAGAGAACGGAGCCGAAGGTCGCGGCGGTGACCAGGCCGACCCGGAGCCCGGTGTACGGTCCGGGGCCGACGCCGACGACCACGTCCGTCACGGCGTCGAGTTTCACACCGGCCTCGGCGAGGACCCGGTCGACGGCGGGCAGCAGCAGCTCCCCGTGCCTTCGGGCGTCGACCTGACCGGACTCGGCGACGACGGAGGTCCCGTCGTGCAGGGCGACGGTGACGGCGGGGGTTGCGGTATCCACGGCGAGCAAGAGCACGCAAACAGCCTACGGCTCCGCCGACGGGGGTACGGCGCCCCGTACGGCGTCCCGGTACCACCGGACCCGGCTGCTACCGTCACCGTGAACACGCGGGTACGACGTAAACGCTAAACGCTTGTACGACATACGGAAGCGAAAGGGGCGCGCACGGTGTCTAGGGGCAGCTCGGGAATCGTGGCCGGGCTCACTGCGGCGGCGCTCGTCGCGGTCGGTGTCCTGGCCTATCAGGCATCGGCGAACGCCCCCGACAGCGTCGCGGCCCCCAGGCCGAAGGCGTCCCACAGCGCCTCCGCCACCGAGCACGCGAAGCCCAAGGAGAAGTCGCGCCCGGCCGCGCTCCCCGCGGGCTCAGGAACCGGGACGCGGGTCGTGTACGCCCTGGCCGACCGCCGGGTGTGGCTGGTCGACGCGGACGGGGAGGTGACCCGGACGTTCGAGGTCATGCCGAGCGCGCTGAACCCGCTGCCCGGGACCTACAAGGTGGAGACGCGCTCGGGCGCCCCGACCAAGGGCTCGGACGGCGTGATGATCGAGCACGTGGTGCGGTTCGCGACGGTGGACGACGCGGTCGTCGGGTTCAGCGCAGCGGTGGACGGCTCGATGGAGAGCCCGGACCCGACGCTGAAGACCGGTGGCGTGCGAATGTCCCGGGCCGACGGGGACGCGATGTGGGACTTCGCGATGGTCAGCATGAAGGTGGTCGTCGTCCGCTAGGGCCTGTCCGGCGGACAGGCCCTCGGGACGCCCCCGGCCGCCCGTTGTCTCACCCCGCCCGTCGTTCGAGGTCTGATCCAGAACGGGGCGCGGGGGCGGTGGCCGGGGCTTCGTCGTCCTCGGCCTCGTCCGCAGGCGGTGGCGGTGTGGAGACCGCCGTGGCCGCGGCACAGGCCGCCAGCAGGTCCTTCATCGATGGCGGCGGCGGCACTTCACGTTCGGCGGACGTCGTCATGGATGCCTCCCGAGGCTCCGATGGAAGGCGTGGTTAGGCAGACCTAACCCGCTCTCGTCATCCATGTGACCACGCCCGCACCGCCCGGCGCAACAATTTGCCGACAGCCTGTCGGAATCCGGCCCCGCGCTCAGACCTCGCGCAGTCCCGCCCAGCGCGCGCCGATCCCCACCAGCGTCACCTCGCGCCGTTCGTCGTCCGTGTCGCCGACCGCGCGGTCGATCACCACCTGCAGCCGGTCGTCGGACAGCTCCTCGACCTTGCCGTCGCCCCACTCCACGACCACCACCGACTCCGGCAGCGACACATCGAGGTCCAGGTCCTCCATCTCGTCGAGCCCGCCGCCCAGGCGGTACGCGTCGACGTGGACCAGCGCCGGGCCACCGGTCAGCGACGGGTGGACGCGGGCGATCACGAAGGTGGGGGACGTGACCGCGCCGCGCACTCCGAGGCCCTCACCGAGGCCCCGGGTCAGCGTCGTCTTCCCGGCGCCGAGCTCGCCGGTGAGCATCACGAGGTCGCCGGGCCGCAGGATCCCGGCGATCCGGCGGCCGAGTGCCTGCATCTGTTCGGGGGACTCGACGGCCAGGCTCACGGTGACGGCGCCCGGCGCGGCGCCCTCGGCGACCTCAGCCGCCAGGCTGTTGTGCGGTGCTTCCATGTCCGCCAACGTTAGCCGTTGCCGGCACCGCTCCGACGCGTACCAGCAGGTCCGCCAGCCGGTCCGTGACCGTCTCGGGGTGCTCCAGCATCACCAGATGGCCGGCGTCCGGGACGATGACCAGCTCCGCGTCCGGGAGCTGGTCCGCGATGGTCTCGCTGTGCGAGCTGGGCGTCACCAGGTCCTTGTCGCCCGCCAGGATCAGCACCGGGACATCGCGGAAGGCGGGCAGCGCGCCGCTCTTGTCGTGTTCGGTGAAGGCCGGATAGAACTCGGCGACCACATCGATCGGGGTGGACTCGATGAGCCGCTCGGCGAACCGCTCGACCGCCGGGTCCACGTCCCGCGAACCGAACGAGTACCGCTTGATCAGCCCGGCGAAGAGGTCGGCGGTCGCCCGACGGCCCCGTTCCACCAGCTCGGCCTGGGAGCCGAGCGCCTTGAGCACCCCGGGCAGCACCCGCCGCACCGCGTTCACGCCCGCGACCGGCAGCCCGAAATTGACCTCGCCGAGCTTCCCGCTCGATGTGCCGACGAAGGCGACGGCGGCGACCCGGTCCCGGATCAGCCGGGGGTACTGGTCGGCGAGCGCCATCATCGTCATGCCGCCCATCGAGTGCCCGACGAGCACCAGCCTGCCCTCGGGGGCCGCCGCGTCGATCACCGCCTTCAGGTCGCGGCCGAGCTGGTCGATGCCGACCGTCACGCCCTCCGCCTGGGCCCGGCCCCGCTCGGAGCGGCCGTGGCTGCGCTGGTCCCAGTGGACGGTGCGGACCAGACCGCGCAGCGCCGCCCGCTGGAAGTGCCAGGAGTCCTGGCTGAGGCAGTAGCCGTGGCTGAAGACCACGGTGACGGGCGCGGGGGCCTTGCGGCCGAAGAGCCTGCGGCGGCGCGTGCCGGGGCCGGCTGCGTCGCCCCCGCCGCCCTCGGCGGACCCCGTGCCGCCGCCCGGTTCGACCTCGTCGACCTCGTAGTACAGCTCGGTGCCGTCGTCGGCGGCGGCCCGGCCCGGCAGTCCGCGCAGCGAGCCGTACGGCCCGGTGGCGTCCAGCGCCAGCCTGGCCCTTCTGCGCATGCCCCGGCCGACGGTGAGCCGCTCGACCGCGACACCGGCGGCCGCGCCCGCCGCGATCACGCCTATGGCAGCTCCGGCGATACCCGCCCGGCGCCAGCCGACCGCCGTAGCAGCCGTCGTCACCGCGTCCCCCGCACCGATCTCGCTCACCGTGCCGCGCTCCTCATCGGTCGTATCCGTCAGGTCAGGGCTGGTCTGTTCCGGTCGTGATCAGATCGTGCCTGGTCAGCGGTGCACGATCGGTCAGGACTCGGCCGGGGTCGCGTGCAGATGCACGCGTGGTACGCGGCTGCCGATCCGGGTGACGATCTCGTACGCGATCGTGTCGGCGGCCTGCGCCCAGTCCTCGGCGCTCGGCTCGCCCCGGTCCCCCGGGCCGAAGAGCACCGCCTCGCTGCCCACCTCGATCTCGTCCCCGTCGAGGTCGACGACGAACTGGTCCATGGCCACCCGGCCGGCGATCCGCCGGGTGACGCCGCCGACCAGGACGGGTGCCCGGCCGGAGGCGTGGCGCGGGATGCCGTCCGCGTAGCCGACCGGCACCAGGCCCAGGGTGGTCTCGGCGGAGGTCGTGTAGTGGTGGCCGTAGCTGATCCCGTGGCCGGGCGGCACCTGCTTGACCAGGGCGACCGACGCGATGAGCGTCATGACGGGACGCAGCCCGAAGTCGGCCGGGGTGCCCAGCTCGGGGCTGGGCGAGATGCCGTACATCGCGACCCCGGTCCGGACCAGGTCGAAGTGCGCCTCGGGGATCGTCAGCGTCGCCGGGGAGTTGGCCATGTGGCGCACCTCGGGTTCGACGCCCTCCTTCTCCGCGTGCGCCACCATGTCCCGGAACAGGGCCAGCTGGGCGGCGATGGAGGGGTGGCCGGGCTCGTCGGCGCAGGCGAAGTGGGACCACAGGCCGGTGATCCGGACGGTGCCCGCCTTCTCGGCGGCACGGGCGGCGGCGACCAGCTCCGGCCAGTCGGCGGGCTGGCAGCCGTTGCGCCCGAGGCCGGTGTCGGCCTTGAGCTGGATCCGGGCCGGGACGCCAGCCTCGGTGGCCGCGGCGACGACCTCGCGCAGGGCCCACATCCCGCTCACCGACACATCGATGTCGGCCTCGATCGCCTCGCGCCAGGGACCGCCCGGGGTCCACAGCCAGCACATCACCCGGCCGCCGAGCCCGGCGGCCCGCAGGGCGAGCGCCTCCTGCGGCGTCGCGGTGCCCAGCCAGGTCGCCCCGGCCTCCAGCGCGGCGCGGGCGCAGGGCACCGCCCCGTGCCCGTACGCATCGGATTTGACGACGGCCATGAGTTGCGCGCCCGCCGCCCGCGCGCGCAGCACACGCACGTTGGCGCGCAATGCGGCGAGGTCGATCTCGGCACGGGCTCTCAAGGACGCTGTCTCGTTCATCGCGCCCAGTCTCTCAGAGGCGCACGACAGGGCCTTCGGGCGGCGGGCCGGAAGGGGCCCGCCGCAGAAGGCGTCCGCCCTGTGACGGGCGTGCACCTCAGTGATGGCGCAGCTCGTGTTCCAGCTGGTCGACGATGACCGGGACATGGCTGTGGGGTACGTCCTTGACCGCCGTGATCAGTGTCACCGGGCCGCCCGCCCGGACGAGTTCGACCAGTTCCCGGACAGCCACCGTGTGGACGGGGTCGGCCAGTTCGGCGCGGTAGCGGTCGACGAACTCGTCGTAGCGGGTGGCGGTGCGGTCCTCGTGGTACCAGTCGCGGAGCTCGTTCGACGGGGTGATGTCCTTGAGCCACTTGTCGATCGCGGCCCTCTCCTTGGACTCGCCGCGCGGCCAGAGCCGGTCGACGAGGACGCGGGTGCCGTCGCCGTCCTCCTTCGGCTCGTACACCCGGCGTACGCGTACCTCGCTGCTGCTGCCCACGGTCGGCCCTCCTGTCGGCTGCGGTCGGTCCCCGCTGCGCCCAGGATCACTCAGGCCCGTACGTCCCGCCACGCCGCCGGGATCGCCTCCGCGACGTCCTGCGCGACGACGGGCGAACCGTCGGAGGCGTGGCGGGCGGCGAGTCCGTGCAGATGGGCGCCGGCCGATGCGGCGTCGCGCGGGGCGAGGCCCGCGGCCAGCAGGGAGCCGGTGAGTCCGGAGAGGACGTCGCCGCTGCCGGCCGTGGCCAGCCAGGAGGTGCCGGTCGGATTGACCCGTACGGGAGTGTCCGGGTCGTCGGTGGCGACCAGGGTCGTCGACCCCTTGAGCAGGACCGTGGCGCGGTAGCGGGCGGCCAGCTCCCGTACGGCGGCGAGCCGCCCCGCCTCGACCTCCTCGCGCGGGGCGCCGAGCAGCGCGGCGGCCTCACCGGCGTGCGGGGTGAGGACGGTCGGCGCGGTGCGCGCCCGTACTGCATCGGTGTCCAGCAGCCGTAGCCCGTCCGCGTCCACGAGCACCGCGACATCCGCCGCCAGCACGTCCCGGACCGCCTCGGCGGCCTCCGTCCCGTCACCGAGTCCGGGCCCGACGACCCACGCCTGCACCCGTCCCGCCTTCGACGGCGGTCCCGCGTGGACCAGCGTCTCCGGATGACGGGCGATCACCGCGTCCGCGCCCGGACCGACGTACCGCACGGCCCCCGCGCCGCCCCGCAGCGCCCCGGAGACGGCCAGCACCGCCGCCCCCGGGTACCGCGCGGAACCGGCGACGATGCCGACGACACCGCGCCGGTACTTGTCGCTCTCGGCACCGGGAACGGGCAGCAGCGCGGCGACGTCCGCGTACTGGAGCACCTCCAGGTCGGGTACGCCGGGCAGTTCGGGCCCGAGCCCGATGTCGACGAGGCGCAGCGCGCCCGCCCGTTCGGCGGCCGGGTCGATGAGCAGGCCCGGCTTGTACGTGCCGAAGGTGACCGTCGCGTCGGCGCGCACCGCGTCGCCGAGCACCTCGCCGGTGTCGGCCTCGACCCCGCTGGGCAGGTCGACGGCGACGAGGGGCGCGCCGGTCGCCGCGAAGGCCCGCACCAGTTCGGCGGCGCCCGGGCGGAGCCCGCCGCGGCCGCCGATGCCGGTGATCCCGTCCACGACGAGGTCGATGTGGCCGCCCCAGGCGTCCGCGCC
Organism: Streptomyces sp. NBC_01591; assembly: GCF_035918155.1. Lineage (NCBI taxonomy): Bacteria > Bacillati > Actinomycetota > Actinomycetes > Kitasatosporales > Streptomycetaceae > Streptomyces > Streptomyces sp. NBC_01591. The sequence goes on along the minus strand of NZ_CP109327.1, from coordinate 5,226,884 downwards.
TTCCGCGACCCGCCCGCCGGCCGCGAGCAGGGCCGCGAGGCCGCCCTCGTGAGCGCGGTCCGGCGAGGTCAGCACGGCGCGCACGCCGGCGCCGCGACGGGCGAGCCGGGCGCCCGCGTACAGCGCGTCGCCCCCGTTGTCGCCGCTGCCGACGAGGAGGACGACCCGGGACCCGTACACCCGGCCGCGCCGCCGCAGCACATCGGCGCAGGCCGCCGCGAGTCCCGCGGCGGCGCGCTGCATCAGCGCCCCCTCGGGCAGCCGGGCCATCAGGGCCTGTTCGGCGGCCCGTACGGTCTGAACGCTGTAGGCGGTACGCATGTGCTCAACCCTCCGCGATCACCACGGCCGACGCCACTCCCGCGTCATGGCTGAGCGATACGTGCCAGTGCCGTACGCCCAGCTCGGCGGCGCGGGCGGCGACGGTGCCGCGGACCCGCAGCCGGGGCTGCCCGCTGTCCTCGACCCACACCTCGGCGTCCGTCCAGAGCAGTCCGGCGGGCGCGCCGAGCGCCTTCGCGAGGGCCTCCTTCGCGGCGAACCTGGCGGCGAGCGAGGCGATACCGCGCCGATCGCCGCTGGGCAGCAGCAACTCCCGTTCCACGAAGAGCCGTTCGGCCATCTGCGGCGTGCGTTCCAGCGCCGCGTCGAACCGTTCGATCTCGGCCACGTCGATCCCGACCCCGATGATCACGCGTATTCCCTCATCCCTCGCTACTCCACGGTCACGGACTTCGCCAGATTGCGCGGCTGGTCCACGTCGTTGCCGCGGGCCGTGGCCAGTTCGCAGGCGAAGACCTGCAGCGGCACGGTCGACACCAGCGGCTGAAGCAGCGTAGGCGTAATGGGAATCCGGATCAGGTGGTCGGCGTACGGGACGACCGCCTCGTCGCCCTCCTCGGCGATGACGATGGTGCGGGCACCGCGGGCCCTGATCTCCTGGATGTTCGACACGACCTTGTCGTGCAGCAACGACCGGCCGCGCGGTGACGGGACCACCACGACGACCGGGAGGCCGTCCTCGATGAGCGCGATCGGGCCGTGCTTGAGCTCACCGGCGGCAAAGCCCTCGGCGTGCATGTACGCGAGCTCCTTGAGCTTCAACGCGCCTTCCAGGGCCACGGGGTAGCCGACATGGCGGCCCAGGAAGAGCACGGTGTCGTGACCGGCGAGGGAGCGGGCGAGTTCGCGTACCGGCTCCATGGTCTCCAGGACCTGTTCGACCGCGCCGGAGATCTCGGAGAGCTGGCGGATGACGGTGCGGATCTCGTCGCCCCACTTCGTGCCCCGGATCTGTCCGAGGTACAGGGCGACGAGGTAGCAGGCGACCAGCTGGGTGAGGAAGGCCTTGGTGGAGGCGACGGCGACCTCGGGCCCGGCGTGCGTGTAGAGCACGGCGTCGGACTCGCGGGGGATGGTGGAGCCGTTCGTGTTGCAGATGGCGAGGACCTTCGCGCCCTGCTCACGGGCGTGCCGCAGGGCCATCAGGGTGTCCATCGTCTCGCCGGACTGCGAGATCGCGACGACGAGGGTGCGGTGGTCGAGGATCGGGTCGCGGTAGCGGAACTCGCTGGCCAGCTCGGTCTCGCAGGGGATGCGGGTCCAGTGCTCGATGGCGTACTTGGCGATCATCCCGGAGTGGAACGCGGTGCCGCAGGCCACGATGACGACCTTGTCGACCTCGCGCAGCTCGTGCGGCGGGATGCGTACCTCGTCGAGGTGGAGCGAGCCCGCGCCGTCGATCCGGCCGAGGAGGGTGTCGGCGACGGCCTTCGGCTGTTCGGCGATCTCCTTGAGCATGAAGTAGTCGTGGCCGCCCTTCTCGGCGGCGGAGACGTCCCAGTCCACGTGGTACTTGCGGACTTCGGCGGGCCGCCCGTCGAAGTCGGTGACGGTGACGCCCTCCCGGCGCAGCTCGACCACCTGGTCCTGCCCCAGCTCGATCGCGGAGCGGGTGTGCGCGATGAACGCGGCGACGTCGGAGGCCAGGAACGACTCGCCCTCCCCCACCCCCACCACGAGCGGCGAGTTGCGCCGGGCCCCGACCACCGTGCCGGGCGCGTCGGCGTGCACGGCGACGAGGGTGAAGGCGCCCTCCAGCCGACGGCAGACCTGCCGCATCGCCTCCGCCGGGTCGGCGCAGGAGGAGAACGCCTCGGCGAGCAGATGGGCGACGACCTCGGTGTCGGTCTCGGAGGACAGATCGTGGCCGCGCTCGGCGAGTTCGGCGCGCAGGGCGGCGAAGTTCTCGATGATCCCGTTGTGCACGACGGCGACGCGGCCCGCGTTGTCGAGGTGCGGGTGGGCGTTGGTGTCGGTGGGGGCGCCGTGGGTGGCCCAGCGGGTGTGCCCGATCCCGGTGGTCCCGGCCGGGAGCGGCGCCTCGACCAGTGCCTTCTCCAGATTGACGAGCTTTCCGGCCTTCTTGGCGGCGGCCAGACCGCCGTCCGCGAGCACGGCGATGCCCGCCGAGTCGTAGCCCCGGTACTCAAGGCGCTTGAGACCCGCGACGACGACGTCCTGCGCCGACTGCCCACCGACGTAACCAACGATTCCGCACATACCGTTCCTTTCGTGGTCACTCACCCCTCTTCTTCGCATCGTCGCAGAAGGTGAATGGGGCGGCAGGGAGGACGTGGTCTCCATGGCCGCCGAGCAGGGCCTTGCCATTGTCGCGGTCGACCCCGCCTACACCTCTGTGTGGGGTGCCCAGCACTTCGGACCGCCCGGGCCCCACCAGACACCCGAGGACGCGACGGAAACCGCCCACCCGCAACGGACCACACCCCAAGAGGCGTGCCGCCGAACGGGACGCGAAAGCGGGGACCCAGTGCATCCGACACCGTTCGGGATGTGCCCAGCACACATCAGCGGGTCCAGGACCCACTCACGCACACCGGCCAGGAACGGTGAGCGCCCCGCATACCCTGTGAACCTTTCCGGCCCCTGCGGGGAACAAGGGGTGACACGCCCACCCGACGAGCCCCAGGAGCCGATGTGACCGGACCGCCGGCCAGCCCCGACGACGATGCCGAGGTCATCGCGCAGTCGTTGGAGGAACCCGAGATCTTCGCCGGGCTCTACGACCGTCACGCACCGGACATCCACCGCTATGCCGCCCGCCGCCTCGGGGAGGGCGCGGCGGACGACATCACGGCGGAGACCTTCCTCGTCGCCTTCCGCTCCCGGCGCCGCTACGACAGCTCCCGGCGCAGCGCCCGTCCCTGGCTGTACGGCATCGCGGCGAACCTCATCGGCAAGCACCGGCGCAGCGAGGAGCGGGGGCTGCGGGCCCTGGCCCGTACCGGTCAGGACCCGGTGGCCGCGTCCTGGAGCGACCGTTCCGACGACCGGATCGCCACCCAGGCACCGCTGGCGACGGCGCTCGCCGCACTCTCGCCCGGCGACCGCCATGTGCTGCTGCTCGTCGCCTGGGCCGACCTCGGGTACCAGGAGGTCGCCGAGGCGCTGGGCATCCCGCTCGGCACCGTACGTTCGCGGCTCAACCGCGCCCGCCGCAAGGTCCGCGAGGCCCTCCGCATGGACCCCTCGTTCACGCCCGACGCCATGGAGCTGACCCCGTCATGGACGAAATGACCCAGCTGCGCGAACTCCGCGCGGACGTGCCCGTTCCCGACCGTGGAAGGCTCGCCCCGGGCCGGCAGCGGCTCGCCGAGGCCGCGGCCTCGGGGCGTCGCGTCCGCCGGCTGCGGGCCGACTGGCGGTTCGCCGCGGCCGGTGCGGCAGCGGCGATCACCGTGGCGGCCGTGCTCGGTACCCAGCTCGGGGACGCCGCCGCGCCCTCCCGCTCCGGACCCGCGTCCACCTCCGGCACCCTGCGGCTGGACAACCCGGCCGAGGTGCTGAACCGGGCCGCCGACGCGCTGGAGAAGCAGCCGGCCGGGCCGGAGCCGCGCGACGACCAGTGGATCTACACCAGGACGGCGCAGGTGGCCTCGCAGGGCAACCAGAACGGCGCGGCCGTCGGGCCCGCCACGCACGACCCCGACAGCTGGGTTCCGTACGACAACTCCGCCGCGGCCAAGAACGGCAAGGACTCCGACTACCGCACGGCCCGCCAGGTCTACCGGGCCGCCGACAAGCTGCCCGACGACCCGGCGCGGCTGCTGGCGAAGGTCCGCTCGTTCTACCCGACCGGCATCACGGCCGAGAGCCCGCCCGAGGCCGAGGCCCAGCACAGCTTCCGCGCGATCGGGCTGATGGCCGAGGCGTACCCGGTCGCACCGGACGCCCTCGCCCGGATCTACCGGGCCATGGCCACCATCCCCGGCGTGCACGTCACCGACCACCTGGTGAAGGACGCGGCCGGGCGCGAGGCCATCGCCATCACCCGGAAGGAGGACGGCAGCCATGAGCAGCGGGAGATCCTGCTCGACCCGCACGACTTCAGCTACGCAGGTCTGCGTTTCGTGGTCGCCGAGGACTACGCGTACACGCTCTCCGACGGCAAGGTGGAGCGCCAGACCTTCCACTTCAAGGCGGGACAGATCCTCACGAGCGAGGCGCGGATCAAGGCCGCCGTCGTCGACGCCAAGGGCGAAAAGCCCTGACCACTCGGGGTCGTGAACCGGGGCCGGTGTCCGCCACAGGGGTGTGGACACCGGCCCCCGCCGACAGCGGCAGGTGACGCCGGGTGCATCATGGCGTCGCCGCCGACCGGCACCGATTCTCGGCCGGCCGGCCGAGAATCTGGGGGTGAGGGCGCATGTCCCGCGCCGAAGGACCAGTCACGTCGTCGCAACGTCTGCCATGGGGTCTCCGGCCCTCCCAGCCGTTCCCCGGCCCCCCTCCGCCCGAGCGCGGGATGTCGAGCAGGACCGCCGTCGTGGTGGGGCTGTGCATCGGGGCGGTCCTCGTGGTGCTCGTCCCCGTGGGGCTGTTCGTCCTGCTGCTCCTCCTGCGCGTCGTGAGCGTCCCCCCGGAGCCGGACGGCCCGCCGCTCGTGCTGACGCGGAGCCAGCTGCGGGGCACCTGGCAGGACGAACACGGCGGCCGGCTCGTCCTCGCCGAGGACGGCACCTTCAGTGCCACGAACATCTGCGGCGACTACACGGACTCCCGCACCGGCGACAGCTCCGGTTTCGGCTTCCCCTCCACCATGACCGGGACCGGCACCTGGGAGTCCGCCGAGTACGCGACCCTGGACGGCGCGACGGAGCTGTCCACGGAATTCGCCCCCGGCAATGTCAGCGGCAGCCTCGTGGCCAGGGGGAAGACCGATTCCGCCGTCCTGTGGACGTTCATCGGCGACCCCGACAGCGGAAAGCTCTGTGTGCTGAAGAAGGTGGGCACGAAGGTGGGCACACAGCCGTGAACGGCGGCGGTACCCCTATCGCCCTCCCCTACGTGACCGAGCCCACCCTCCACTCCGTCAAAACTCCCGCAACAATGAACCCGTGATCACTTCGCCGCCACGGAGCACCCACCGACGCGCCGAGCACGCGGCGACGCCGTACGTCGATCTGTCCCGCGCCGAGTGGAGCGCCCTGCGCGACAAGACGCCGCTGCCGCTGACCGCCGACGAGGTGGAGCGGCTGCGCGGGCTCGGGGACGTCATCGACCTCGACGAGGTGCGGGACGTCTACCTGCCGCTCTCCCGGCTCCTCAACCTCTACGTCCAGGCCACCTCGGGCCTGCGCGGCGCCCTGAACACCTTCCTCGGGGACGCGGGCAACGGCCACGGCGAGCAGCGCGGCACCCCGTTCGTCATAGGCGTCGCGGGCAGTGTCGCGGTCGGCAAGTCCACCACCGCGCGCATCCTCCAGGCGCTGCTGGCCCGCTGGCCCGAGCATCCGCGCGTCGAGCTGGTGACCACGGACGGGTTCCTGCTGCCGATGAAGGAGCTCCGGACCCGCGGGCTGATGTCGCGCAAGGGGTTCCCCGAGTCGTACGACCGGCGCGCCCTGACCCGTTTCGTCGCCGACATCAAGGCCGGCAAGGACGAGGTGACGGCGCCCGTCTACTCGCACCTGATCTACGACATCGTGCCGGACCAGCGGCTCACCGTACGCCGCCCCGACATCCTGATCGTCGAGGGGCTGAACGTGCTGCAGCCCGCGATGCCCGGCAAGGACGGCCGGACCAGGGTCGGTCTGGCCGACTACTTCGACTTCAGCGTGTACGTGGACGCGCGCACCGAGGACATCGAGAGCTGGTATCTCGACCGGTTCCGGAAGCTGCGCGCGACGGCGTTCCAGAACCCGTTCTCGTACTTCCGCAAGTACACCCAGGTCTCCGAGGAGGAGGCCATGGAGTACGCGGCGACGATGTGGCGGACCATCAACAAGCCCAATCTGGTGGAGAACGTCGCGCCCACCCGGGGCCGTGCCACCCTGGTGCTGCGCAAGGGCCCGGACCACAAGGTCCAGCGGCTGTCCCTGCGCAAACTCTGAACCCCCGAGCCTCCTGGGAGTGGCCACGTGCTGCATCTGCGCCTGATCGTCCCCGCCGACCGTACGGACGAGGTGGTGCACCTGATGGAGAGCACCCTCGGTACGACACATCTCGTCGTGCTGGCCGGGGCCGCCCGCAACCCGGCGGGTGACATGGTGCTGTGCGATGTGGCCCGTGAGGCGGGTGACGGACTGATCTCCGCGCTGCGCCGCCTCGGCATCGACAAGTCCGGCTCGATCACCGTCGAGAACATGGACCTGACGCTCTCCGCGCACGCCGACAAGGCCGAGAAGGACGCGCCGGGTGAGGGCGCGGACGCGGTGCTGTGGGAGGAACTGACGGAGGCGACCCACGAGGAGTCGACGTTCAGCGCCACGTACGTGGCGTTCCTCACCGTCGCGACGATGCTCGCCGCCTGCGGTGTGATGCTCGACAACGCGATCCTGATCGTGGGCGCGATGGCGGTCGGCCCGGAGTTCGGGCCGCTGGCCGGGATCTCCACGGCCCTGGTGCAGCGTGCTCCGCGACTGGCGCTGCGGTCGCTTTACGCGCTGCTCGGCGGCTTCGCCGCCGCGATGGTGCTGACGGCCGGGTTCGCCTGGCTGATGGACGGCTTCGGCCTGTTCACCCGCTCGATGATCGAGGCCGACCGTCCCAACACGGCGTTCATCTGGAAGCCCGACGCGATGTCGTTCGTGGTGGCCTTCCTGGCCGGGATCGCCGGAACGCTCTCGCTCACCTCGGCGAAGTCCGGGGCGCTGATCGGGGTCGCCATCTCGGTGACGACCGTGCCGGCCGCAGCCAACGCCGCGGTGGCGTTCAGCTACAGCGACTACCACCAGATGTCGGGCTCCACGACCCAGCTGCTGGCGAACCTCGGCGGGATCGTGGTCGCGGGGACGCTGACCCTGCTGGTCCAGAAGGCCCTGTGGGCGGCGCACCTCCGCCGGACGGGCCTGGTCGCGAACCCGTCCCGCGATTAGGGTCTGTCCGACCCTGATCCGCCGGACAGGCCCTAGTCCGCGCGCGCGGTGACCAGGCCCGATTCGTAGGCCGCGATGACCGCCTGGGCGCGGTCGCGGACGGCGAGCTTGCCGAAGATGCTGGTGATGTAGTTCTTGACCGTGGAGAGGCTGATGTCCAGGGCGCGGGAGATCTCGGTGTTGTCGAGGCCGGTGGCCATCAGGCGCCACACCTCGACCTCGCGGGGGGTGAGTTCACCCGGGCCGGTCGGGCCGGTGGGGGCCGGCCGCGCATCGCGCGATGCCCGTACGTGGGTGGAGATCAGCCGGGTGAGCAGGCGCGGCGCGACGACGGCCTCTCCGGCGTGGACGGTGCGGATCGCCGCGCCGAGATCCTCCGGGGAGCTGTCCTTGGGCAGGAACCCGTAGGCCCCGGCGCGCAGGGCGCCCACGACGTACTCGTCGAGGTCGAAGGTGCTGAGGGCCAGGACCCGGCAGCCGGGCACGGTGACGGCGAGCTCCCTGGTCGCGCCGACCCCGTCGAGGACGGGCATCCGGATGTCCATCACCACGACGTCGGGGCACAGTCGGCGGGCGAGGGTGACGGCCTGCGCGCCGTCCCCGGCCTCGCCCACCACCTCGAAGGACGGGTCGGGGGAGAGGATCAGCGACAGACCGCGCCGGACCAGCGGCTGGTCGTCCACGATCAGCACCCTGATCCTCGGCGGCGTCGTCGGTCCGGTCCCGTTCATCGGTGTGCCCCCTTGTGCTGGACGGCCGCCTCGACCGCCTCGTCCGTGCTCAGCGGCAGTTCGGCCACCACGGCGAACCCCCCACCGGCCTGCGGGCCGGCGGTCAGGGTGCCGCCGTGCAGGGCGACGCGCTCGCGCATGCCGATCAGACCGTAACCGCCCGAGCCCACCGCCGACGCCCGCTCCCGCGGCGGTGCGCCCCCGCCGTCGTCCCGCACCTCGACGGTGATCCGCTCCTGGTGGTACGTCAGTTGTACGGACGCACGGGCGTCCCCCGCGTACTTGCGGGTGTTGGTGAGGGCCTCCTGGGCGATCCGGAACACCGTGAGGCCGACGGTCGGCGGCAGCGGACGCCGCGGCCCGTGGACGGCGAACTCGGTCGGCAGTCCGGCGAGGCGGGACTCGGCCACCAGCCGGTCGAGGTCTTCGACGCCGGGCTGGGGCAGCGACGGCGCGGACTCCGGTTCGTCGCCGGCCCGCAGCACGTCGAGGAGCTGGCGCATCTCGCGCAGCGCGAGCCGCCCGGAGGACTCCAGGGTGACCAGGGCGTCCCGGACCACCTCCGGTCGGGCGAGGTTGGCCCGGGCTCCACCGGCCATCAGCTGCATGGTGGTGATGTGGTGGGCCACGATGTCGTGCAACTCCCGTGCGATGCGGCGGCGTTCGTCGGCCACCGCACGTTCGGCAAGGAGTCTGCGGTTGGCCGCCACCTCCCGCTGCCAGCGGTTGACCGCCAGGGCGGTGCCGACGACGATCAAGGTGGAGAGGGGCGGGGTGATGGCCTCCTTCCAGGGCGGGATCCGGCCGTTGCTCTGGCTCAGCAGTGTCAGCGACATCGTCGCGACAGTCGCGACCGCCGTGACTCGACCGGGGCAGGACCTGGCGACCGTGTACAGGGCGACCACCAGGACGGCACCGAAGTGGCTGGGCAGCGGGACGGTCAGGGTGGCCGTCGCGTCGAGTGCCAGTACGGCGGCGAGCGCCGCCACCGGGTGGCTTCGCCGGGCGAGCAGCGGCACGGCCGCCAGGGCGAGGAGGAGGAACCCGGCCACGCTCACGTCGTGCCGGCCGTCGGGGTCGTCGAAGAACACGTAGCTGAGCAGGTTCATCGCGCAGGCCCCGCCGGTCACGAGTGCGTCGTTACGGGTCCACGGCGGCTCGGCGCTGTCGATGTGCGGCGACTCCCGGGCACCGTCGGGCCCGATGTACCGGCTTTTGCGCATGTCTGTTCCCCCTGTGTCCGGCCCCCGGGGACAGGGTTGCACAGCACCGCCCGCGGCAGTCGCAGGCCCTTGACCAGGACGGGGACCAGGGTCCTGGTCGCGGGCCGGGGAAGGACCCAGGTCCCCGGTCCGGATCATCCGCTGCCACGACGCCCGCCGCTTCTCGTGCTGATGGTCTGGAGACCGGTGCCGGGAACCCCCGGCAGACGTCCGCATTCAAGTCCGTCCGCCGGAGGACCTCGTGATCCGCGCCCTGACCGGATATTCCACCAGACACCCGTGGAAGGTCATCGCCCTCTGGGCGGTGCTGGGTATCGTGCTGAGCGCCCTGACCCCGACCCTGATCGGCCGCGTCACCCAGCACCGGACCGGGGACTTCCTACCGCGCAGCTACGACTCGGCCGCCGCGCTTCGGATCGCCCAGGAACAGTTCGGGGTGAACCCCGACGCCACCACGGTGACGATGCTGGTCGCCCGGTCCGACGGCAAGGCCCTCGACGCCGCCGACCGGAAGCGGGTCGAGGCCGAGGCGGCGAAGCTGGCCCAGCGCCGGGTGATCATGCCCAGGGAAGACGACATGCCGCGGTTCCTGGTCCCGGACCGCTCCCAGACGCCCGAGATCGCCCCGGCGATGACGGCGCCCGACCGGAGCTTCGAACTGCTCTCCGTCCAGCTGATGGGGAATCCCACGGACAAGGGGGTCCAGGGCGTCTACCGGACCTTCCGGGACGCGGCCCGGACTCAGTTCTCCGAGGCGGGGATGCGCACCGGTTTCACCGGGAGTCTCGCCGACACCGTCGACACCACCGATGCCCACGAGACCGCCGCGACGGTCGGGAGCGCCCTCGTCATGGGGCTCATCGTCCTGCTCAACGTGCTGGTGTTCCGCAGTGCGCTGGCGGCCCTGTTGCCGCTGCTCGCGGTCGCCGTCATCGGCGGCGTGGCGGCGGGATCCGTGGCGGGTGCCGCGATGCTCACCGGGCGCAAGCTCGACGCGGGCACCCCGGGGCTGATCAACGTGGTCCTGCTCGGCATCGGCATCGACTACCTGCTGTTCCTGCTGTTCCGCTTCCGCGAGCAACTGCGCAACCGGCCCGAGCAGCCCGCCCGCGAGGCGGCCGAGGAGGTCTCCGGCCGGGTGGGCGCCGCGATCACCTCGGCGGCGCTGACCATCGTGGCCGCGTTCGCCACGCTGGGCCTGGCGACCTTCGGGCAGTTCCGCTCGCTGGGCCCCGCGATCGCCGTCGCGGTCCTGGTGATGCTGCTCGGCAGCCTCACCCTGCTGCCCGCGCTGCTCTCGGCCGCCGGGCGCAAGATGTTCTGGCCCTCCAAAACCCTTCGCCGGAAGCCGGGCGAAGGCCGTGCCGCCCGCTTGGGCGCGCTGGTCACGCGGCGACCGCTGACGATGTTGACGGCCTCCGTCGCCCTGCTTGCCGCGCTGTCCGCCGGGTTGACCGGCATCCGCATGGACTACGGCCTGGGCGACTCCGGCGACCGTACCCCCGCCGCGGTCACCGCGGCCGAGATCTCCCGCACACTGCCGGCCGGAGTGTCGGACCCGACGAGCGTCTTCGTCACCGCCGAGGACGGCGGCACCCTCACCACCGACCGGCTGGCCGGCCTCTCCCGGGCGCTCACCCGGGTCGACGGTGTGGGGAAGGTCGCACCGACCGTCCTGAACAAGGACCGCCGTGCCGCCCGGATCGACCTCTACCCGACCGCCGACCCGCAGAGCCAACAGGCCCGCGACCTGGCCTCCGGACCGATCCGGGCCACGGTCGGCCGGCACACACCCGCCGGGACGACGGCATATGTGGGCGGGACGGCGGCGATCTTCGCCGATGTCGCGACCGCCGTCGACCACGACCTGAGGATCGTGTTCCCGGTCGCGGCCGCGCTGATCGCGCTGATCCTTCTGCTGCTCCTGCGCAGCCTGCTCGCACCGGTGGTCCTGATGCTCTCCGTCGGGCTCGGCTTCGCCGCCACCCTCGGCGCCGCCACGCTGCTCTTCCAGCACACCCTCGGCGAGCCGGGCGTCGACTTCACCCTGCCACTGGTGCTGTTCCTGTTCGTCGTGGCACTGGGCACCGATTACAACATCCTGATCACCGACCGGATCCGGGAGGAGATGCAACGACCGGGCCCGGCCCGCGCCGCCGTGGCCCGCGCGGTACGGCACACGACACCGGCCATCGCGACGGCCGGGCTGGTGCTGGCCGGCTCCTTCGCCACGCTCGCCACGACCCCGGGAAACGAACAGATCGCCTTCGCGATGACGCTCGGCATCATGCTCTCCGCGCTCGTACTCTCGCTGGTGCTGGTCCCCGCCCTTGCCGCACTCCTCGGCCGGAGCCTCTGGTGGCCGGTCCGCCCGCGGCCCGCCGCGGGCGGCCACCCGCAGGACCGCGCCACCGCACCTGCCCCGGAACCCGACCAGGCCCTGGCCCGGTGACAGCGGCACGCACCCGCACCGCCGTCCACCGGACGGCGGTGCGCGCACTCCCTATCCCAGCGCGGACTTCACCACATCGGCCAGCCGCTCGGCGATCGCCCGGGCCTGCTCGATGTCGGCCGCCTCGACCATGACCCGCACCAGCGGCTCCGTGCCCGACTGGCGCAGCAGCACGCGTCCGGTGGAGCCCAGCTCGCGCTCGGCGTCGGCCACGGCCGCGGCGACCTCGGCGGAGGTCGCGACCCGGGACTTGTCGACGTCACGGACGTTGATCAGCAGCTGCGGCAGCCGCTGCATGACCCCGGCCAGATCGGCGAGCGTACGGCCGGTGGCGGCGACCCGGGCCGCCAGCAGCAGGCCGGTCAGCGTGCCGTCGCCGGTCGTGGCGTGGTCCAGGACGATGACGTGGCCGGACTGCTCGCCGCCCAGCGCGTAGCCCTCGGCCTTCATCGACTCCAGTACGTAGCGGTCGCCGACGGCGGTCTGGACGAGCTGGATGCCCTCCCGCTCCATCGCGATCTTGAAGCCGAGGTTGGACATGACGGTGCCGACCACGGTGTCCTTGCGCAGCTGTCCGGCCTCGCGCATGGCGAGGGCGAGGACGGCCAGGATCTGGTCGCCGTCGACCTCCTCGCCTGCGGCGTCCACGGCCAGGCAGCGGTCGGCGTCGCCGTCGTGCGCGATGCCGAAGTCGGCGCCGTGCTCGACGACGGCGGCCTTCAGCGGCTCCAGGTGGGTGGAGCCGCAGCCGTCGTTGATGTTCAGGCCGTTCGGGTCGGCCCCGATCGTGATCACCTCGGCGCCGGCCCGCGCGAAGGCCTCGGGCGAGACCCGGGCGGCCGCGCCGTGGGCTTCGTCGAGCACGACCTTCAGCCCGTCGAGCCGGTTCGGCAGGACCGCGACGAGGTGGGCCACGTAACGGTCGAAGCCCTCCGCGTACTCGGTGACGCGTCCCACACCGGCACCGGTCGGGCGCTCCCACGGCTCACCGGTGCGGTGCTGCTGGTAGATCGACTCGATCCGGTCCTCCAGCTCGTCGGAGAGCTTGTGACCGCCGCGGGCGATGAACTTGACACCGTTGTCCGGCATGGAGTTGTGGCTCGCGGAGAGCATCACACCGAGGTCGGCCCCCAGCGCGCCGGTGAGGTACGCCACCGCCGGGGTGGGCAGCACACCGACGCGCAGGACGTCCACGCCGGCGCTGGCGAGACCGGCCACGACGGCGGCCTCCAGGAACTCTCCGGACGCGCGTGGGTCACGGCCCACCACGGCTGTCGGCCGGGTCCCGTCGAGGGTGCTCCCCTCGGCGAGAACATGCGCCGCAGCGACCGAGAGACCGAGCGCCAGCTCAGCCGTCAGATCCGCATTGGCGACACCGCGCACACCGTCCGTGCCGAAGAGTCGTCCCACTGGTGTCCTCCGAAGATGCTCCGAAACCGCAAAACCAAATCAACCAAAGCAACGCAACAAGCCTATGAACGCCTTATGCCGTTATACGCCCGAGGGTGCCGATAAACGAACGCCCCGGCAGCACGAGGTGTGCCGCCGGGGCGAACGTATAAAGCAGAAGAGCAGGCGGATTAGCGCTTGCTGTACTGCGGGGCCTTGCGGGCCTTCTTGAGACCGGCCTTCTTGCGCTCGACCGCACGGTCGTCACGGGAGAGGAAGCCGGCCTTCTTCAGCGGGGCGCGGTTGTTGTCCACGTCCGCCTCGTTCAGCGCACGGGCCACGCCGAGACGCAGGGCGCCGGCCTGACCCGAGACGCCGCCACCCGAGATGCGGGCGATGACGTCGTAGCGGTTGTCGAGCTCGAGCACCTTGAAGGGCTCGTTGACTTCCTGCTGGTGCACCTTGTTGGGGAAGTAGTCCTCAAGGGTGCGACCGTTGATCTTCCACTTGCCGGTGCCCGGAACGATCCGGACGCGGGCGATGGCGTTCTTCCGACGGCCAAGGCCGGCGGCGGGCTGCGGGTCGCCGAAGCGGGACGCCAGCGACTCGCTGGTGTACTCGCCCTCGACGGGAACCTCGGACTCGAAGGTGGTCACCTCGGCGAAGACCTCTTCGCCCTCGGTGCCCTCGACGGGGTTCTCAACAGTGGTCTCGGCCACGATTCTCCTCAGATCTTTCTTTTGGTCTTAGGGGGAGGCCGGAACTACTGCGCGACCTGGGTGATCTCGAACGGGACCGGCTGCTGAGCAGCGTGCGGGTGCTGGTCGCCCGCGTAGACCTTGAGCTTCGAGAGCATCTGACGGCCCAGGCTGTTCTTGGGGATCATGCCCTTGATGGCCTTCTCGACGGCCTTCTCGGGGCTCTTGGCGAGCAGCTCGTCGTAACGGACGGAGCGGAGACCACCCGGGAACCCGGAGTGGCGGTACGCCATCTTCTGGGTCTTCTTGTTGCCGGAGAGGTGAACCTTCTCGGCGTTGATGATGATGACGAAGTCGCCCATGTCCATGTGGGGGGCGTAGATCGCCTTGTGCTTGCCGCGGAGGAGGTTCGCAGCCGTGGTGGCCAGACGACCCAGGACGATGTCCTGCGCGTCAATGATGTGCCACTGGCGCGTCACATCGCCGGGCTTGGGGCTGTACGTACGCACGGTCGTAGCCTTCGCTTCTTCAGTGAGTGAGTCCTGACAAGGCCACCCGGACGATCACACCAGCCTTGGCGGCGCTGCGGGGACGCAACCCGAGTGCCTGCCGCTGGTCATCGGCCCGGTGGACCGGCGTAAGGGCCCCTCGCGTGAGAACGACCAAGCCAATACGCATAACAAACCAGAAGAATACCGTCGCTCCCCCGCACGGGTCAAAACAGCCCCGGAACCCCGGCCCTGTCGGGGTTCCGGGCCGTGTCACCACCGCTCCGGCCGCCGCGCGCTACCGCGCCCGTTCCACCCTCCGCTCGTCCCACACCGGCGCCGTCGTCTCGCGTACGACGCCGTCCGAGCCGAACACCAGATAGCGGTCGAAGGACTTCGCGAACCACCGGTCGTGCGTGACGGCCATCACGGTTCCCTCGTACGCCTCAAGGCCGTCCTGCAGCGCTTCCGCCGACTCCAGGTCCAGGTTGTCCGTCGGCTCGTCCAGCAGCAGCGCGGTCGTTCCGGCCAGCTCCAGGAGCAGGATCTGGAACCGCGCCTGCTGCCCGCCGGACAGCTTCTCGAAGGGCTGGTCGCCCTGGCGCTCCAGCTCGTAGCGGCGCAGTACGGACATGGCGCCGCCGCGGTCCTTGGCGTGCTCCGTCCACAGGATCTCGACGAGCGTCTTGCCCAGCAGCTCCGGGTGGGCGTGGGTCTGCGCGAAGTGCCCGGGTACGACGCGTGCCCCGAGCTTCCACTCCCCGGTGTGCGCGACCGGCTCGCCCGCGAGGAGCCGCAGGAAGTGCGACTTCCCCGATCCGTTCGAGCCGAGGACGGCGACCCGTTCCCCGTAGAAGATCTCCAGGTCGAACGGCTTCATCAGCCCGGTCAGCTCAAGGTTCTTGCAGGTCACCGCACGTACGCCGGTCCGGCCGCCGCGCAGCCGCATCTTGATGTCCTGCTCGCGCGGCGGCTCCGGCGGCGGGCCCGCGTCCTCGAACTTCTTGAACCGGGTCTGCATCGCCCGGTAGCGGGACGCCATGTCCGGGCTGATCGCCGCCTGCTGCCGCAGCCGGTGGACCAGCGCCTTCAGCCGGGCGTGCTCCTCCTCCCAGCGCCGCAGCAGCTCCTCGAACCGGGCGAACCGGTCCTTGCGGGCCTGGTGGTACGTGTCGAAGCCGGCGCCGTGCACCCACACATCGCTGCCCGCCGGGCTCGGCTCCACGCTGACGATCTTCTCGGCGGCCCGTGAGAGCAGCTCGCGGTCGTGGGAGACGAAGAGGACCGTCTTACGGGTCTCCTTGAGCCGCTCCTCCAGCCAGCGCTTGCCCGGCACGTCGAGATAGTTGTCCGGCTCGTCGAGCAGCAGCACCTCGTCGGGGCCGCGCAGCAGCGCCTCCAGCACCAGCCGCTTCTGCTCACCGCCGGAGAGCGTGCGCACCTCGCGCCACTGCGCCTTCTCGTACGGGACGCCGAGCGCGGCCATGGTGCACATGTCCCAGACGGTCTCGGCCTCGTACCCACGGGCCTCCGCCCAGTCGCTCAGGGCCTGCGCGTACTTCATCTGCGCGGCCTCGTCGTCGACGGTGAGGATCAGCTCCTCGGCCCTGTCGACCGCCAGGGCCGCCTCCCGGATGCGCGGCTGGGACACGGAGACCAGCAGGTCCCGGACCGTGCGTTCGTCCCGCACGGAGCCCACGAACTGCTGCATCACCCCGAGCCCGCCGCTCACCGAGACGGAACCGCCGTGCGGCTGGAGATCGCCGGCGAGCAGCCTCAGCAGCGTCGTCTTGCCGGCCCCGTTGGCCCCCACGAGGGCGACCACGGCACCGTCCGCCACCCGGAACGAAGCATCGCCGAGCAGCACCCGCCCGTCCGGTAGGTAGTACTCCAGGTGGCCTGCTTCAAGATGTCCCATGCACAGCATTGTCACGGCCCGCGAAGCCCTGGCCCAACCGGTTTACGTCTCCTCTAGGATCGCGGCATGAGCTTTGGGCAAGGGGGGCCCTCCTGGGGGCCCGGGGGCACACAGACTCCGGACTGGGCAGCGCTGGCCGACGAGTCCGTCGCGCGCAGCCGGCGCAAGAGGTGGCTACTGATCGGCGGCGGCGTGCTCGCCACCGCGGCGATCGGCGCGATCGTGGCCACGGCGGTCATCTCGACCAACAAGAACAACGGCAGCAACTCCGGCAAGAACGCGAACGAGCTGCCCGCGCCGAGCGACCTGCCGAACGACACCGCCGAGCCCGAGCCGTCCTTCTCCTCGGTGGCGCCGCCGCCCCCGCCGGACCCGAAGGACTACATCTCCGACGCGAAGAAGGACCGGGCGCCGATCACCGTCGACGCGTTCTTCCCCGGCAAGAAGCTGACGATGGGCGACCGCGTCTACGTCAAGGGCGCGACGCAGCAGACGAAGAACTGCGCCGCGACCACGAAGGGCGCGCTCGGCTCGATCCTCGTGAACAACGGCTGCGACCAGGTCGTCCGGGCCACGTACAGCAAGGACGGCGTCGCCGTCACCGTCGGCCTCGCGGTCTTCCGGACGGAAGCACAGGCCAAGAAGGCGGCCCGCCAGGCCAGCGGCAGCATCGCCACGCTGAGCGGCAACGGTGTACCGGCCTTCTGTACACCAGGATCGGTCTGCCGCCGTACCGCCAACTCCTACGGCCGATACGCCTACTTCGCCATCAGCGGGTTCACCAACGGCAAGAGCGTCACCACGGCCCACAAGAACGTCTACGCCACCGGTGACGACCTGACGAACTTCACGTTCCGTCAGATCCACCACCGCGGCGAGCTCCAGGCCTCGGCCGCGGCCACCGCGCAGACCGGCTGACGGGCAACGGGGTCCCGTGCGCCTGCCGTTCCTGCTCACCGTTCCCCGCGTGCTGCGCCACAGCGCGGCCATCGGCGCCGACCTGCCGCCGGACGAGGCCGTGTCCGTCGACGCGCCGGACCCCGCGCTGCGGGCCGCCCTGGCCTCGGCCGCCGACGGCGACCACGGCCCCGCCCGGGAACTGCTCGCCGGGACCCGCGAGCACACGCAGTGGGAGCTGAGGGACGGCTACGTGTCACGGCTCGCCGAGGCCGCCCTGCACAACCCCGGCTGGCTGGACGCCTGGCAGGCCGAACACCCCGAGGATCCGGACGCGGCCCTGACCAGGGCGGACCTCCGTATCCACCAGGCATGGGAGCTACGCACCGCGGAAGGCGCCGGGCAGGTCCCGCCCGACCGGTTCCGGGCCTTCTTCGCGCTCCTGGAGGACGCCGTGCCGGTGGTCGGCAGGGCGGCCGGACTCAACCCCGCCGACCCCGTGCCCTGGCGCATCGCCCTGACCCACGCGCTGGGCAGCCAGGCGCCCCGCGAGGTCTTCGACGGCTACTGGTCGCAGGCCCTGGCCCGCGACCCGCACCACTACGGATGCCACACCGCCGCCCTCAAATACCTCAGCGCGAAGTGGCACGGCTCGCACGCGGAGATGTTCGACTTCGCCGAGCGGGCAGCCGACACGGCCCCGCCCGGTTCGAAGCTGCACGCGCTGCCCCTGTTCGCGGCGCTGGAGTACGTGGTCCTCTCCCCCGGCCCCGACGCCCCGTACACGTCCCGCGTCGCAGCCGCGCTCACCCGCGCCCTGGACCTCTCGGCGGCATACGGACCGGGCAGCCAGGAGGCGGCCGGCTTCCGCAACTGCCTGGCCCTGATGCTGCTGCGCGCGGAGCGCTGGGAGGAGGCGCTCGACGCCTTCCGCGGCATCGGCACCCATGCCACCAGGTTCCCCTGGGCGTACTTCGGCGACGACCCGCGCCAGGAGTTCCTCGAGACCCGTTCCGGCACCCGTATCCAACTGGCCTCCCTGACCCCCTTCTTCGGCCGTCCCCCACAGCCCCGCACCGCACCGGCCCCCGCACTCGTCCGTGCACCCGGCGCCCCCTGCGCGGTCGCGATAGCGGCGGCCCGCCCGGCGGACGTGGCGCAGGCGGCGCTGATGTGCGGCGTCTCGCTCCGCACCGCCCCCGCGACCGACACGCACACCTATATCGAGGCCGTCGCCGAGGCCCGCCCCGCCAAGCGCTCGGTCCTGTCCACGGAGGACCCGCTGACCACGGCGGCCGACAACTTCACCACGGGCGAGAAGTGGCCCACGCTGGTCCTGCGCCGCACCCCCGAACGCTGCGGACTCACGCTGTTCCTCAAGGGCAGGCCCCTGGCCGCCCACGAGTGGAACGCCACGTCCCCGGCCCCCGACCACTCCGCGGTCACCGCCACGGCCGAGGCCCTGGCCCGTGCCTTCGCCCTCGCGGACCCCCGCCCGCTGACGCACATACTCCGCTCCACCGGCAACCCACCCCGCCACCAGTCGGACCTCCTGGCGGCCCTGGCCCTGCCCCCGCTCCCCCCGGGCTTCGGTGACCGCCCGGACGTCCTGGACACCCTGCCGGGCGCCCGGGTACTCACCCGCCGGGGACTGCTGGCGGGCATGCGCTCCGCGATGACCACCCAGGACGGCGAACACCCCGCGCCCCCGGACGCGTACCGGCCCCGCCGGCCGCGCTGGTGGCTGCTGCGCGTGCTGGGCCTGCTGCTGTTCTCGGCGGCCGCGGTGCACGGCTGGGCGGCCCCCGACATCACCCCGGCCCTCGCGACGGCGTACACGCTCGCGGCCCTGTCCCTGGCGGCCGGGCTGACGCGTGCCTGGCGCCGGCGCCGGGCACACGCGGCAACCGCGACAGCGGCCCGGAAGTAAGCGCGTCAGCAGCAACCGCCCCCGGGGAGCGTGCGCACATTGCGCGCCTCCACGGCGCGGGCGGCCAGCAACTCGTCGGCCGGGTAGGCCACTTCCTCCAAGGTCAGCCCATGCGGGCGCACTACGTGCACCCCGGGGTCGCGCACCCGGGCCGCGAGCACCTGGGCCGGCCACTCGGCAGGACGGCGCCCGTCCCCGACGAAGAGCGCCGCACCGATCAGCGCGCGGACCATGTTGTGGCAGAACGCGTCCGCCTGCACGGTCGCCGTCAGGATCCCGGTCGCCCCGTCCCGTACCCAACTCAGCTTCTGCAGCGTACGGATGGTCGTCGCGCCCTCGCGCTTCTTGCAGTACGCGGCGAAGTCGTGCTCCCCGACCATCCGGCCGGCCGCCTCGTTCATGGCGTCCACGTCCAACGGCCGGTCGTGCCACAGCACATGACCGCGCAACAGCGGATCCACCCCACCGGGACGATCGGCCACGCGATACGCGTAACGCCGCCACAGCGCCGAGAACCGCGCGTTGAACCCCACGGGCGCCGGCGCGATCCGCCAGATCCGTACATCGGGCGCCATCCGCCCGGCCATCCGCCGCAGCAGCTTGTCCGCGTGCTCGGCCCACACCTCGTCCGGCAGATCGACATGCGCGACCTGGCCCCGGGCGTGCACCCCGGCATCGGTCCGCCCGGCGACGGTGAGGTCGTACGTCCGCGAGGACCGCGTCACGGTCCGCAGCGCGCCCTCGATCTCCCCCTGGACGGTCCGCCTGGAGGTCTGCTTGGCCCAGCCCGAGAAATCCTTGCCGTCGTACGCCAGGTCCAGCCGCACCCGTACGAAGCCGGGCTCCACTTCGTCACTCACCCAGGGATCCTTTTCCGCAGCTACTCGCAGGTACATACAGAACGGGCCCGCACCGCCCCGAAGGGTGATGCGGGCCCGTCCAGTGGTCTCAGAACGCTCAGGCGTCCTTGGACTCGGCGTCGTCGGCCGGCTTGGCGTCCTCGACGGCCTCGGCCGGAGCCTCGTCCTTCTTGAGGGCGTCTTCCTTGACCGCACGCTTCGTGGCGGCCTCGGCCTCACCGGTGGCCTGCTGGGCCACGGTCAGCGCCTCGACCAGCTCGATGACCGCCATCGGGGCGTTGTCGCCACGACGGTTGCCGATCTTGGTGATGCGGGTGTAACCACCGGGGCGGTTCTCGTACCGCGGGGCGATCTCGGTGAAGAGCGTGTGAACGACGCCCTTGTCCGTGATCGACTGCAGCACCAGGCGACGGTTGTGGATGTCGCCCTTCTTCGCCTTGGTGATGAAACGCTCGGCGACCGGACGCAGGCGACGGGCCTTGGCCTCGGTCGTGGTGATGCGGCCGTGCTCGAACAGCGACTTCGCGAGGTTGTTGAGAAGCAGCTTCTCGTGCGCGGCGCTGCCGCCCAGACGGGCACCCTTGGCGGGCTTCGGCATGGTTTTTCTCCTTGTGTGCTGCACCGGCCGTATCAGGTACCGGTGTCAGTTCCCGCGCGGCGGACGCCACACGGAAGTCTTCGTCCGCCGGACGCACCCAACATCGAGCCTCAGCCCGAAAATCAAGCCCGTCCGGCGATTGAGGACAAAGCCCTCGCCCGGTCCGGGGCACCCACCAGAAAGACGGGCACCCCAGCCGGAGGCGTACTAGTACTGCTCGGTCTCCGCGAAACCGGCATCCGCGTCGTCGTCCGCGCCGAACGCGTCCGCCGCGGCCGTCGGGTCGAATCCGGGCGGGCTGTCCTTGAGCGCCAGGCCCATGCCGGCCAGCTTCGCCTTGACCTCGTCGATCGACTTCGCACCGAAGTTGCGGATGTCGAGCAGGTCGGCCTCGGAACGAGCCACGAGCTCACCCACGGAGTGGATGCCCTCGCGCTTGAGGCAGTTGTACGAACGGACCGTGAGCTCCAGCTCCTCGATCGGCAGCGCCAGATCGGCGGCGAGCGCGGCGTCCGTCGGGGACGGGCCCATGTCGATGCCCTCGGCGTCGATGTTGAGCTCGCGCGCCAGACCGAACAGCTCGACCAGGGTCTTACCGGCCGAAGCCATGGCGTCACGGGGACGCATGGCCTGCTTGGTCTCGACGTCGACGATCAGCTTGTCGAAGTCGGTGCGCTGCTCGACACGGGTCGCCTCGACCTTGTACGTGACCTTGAGCACCGGCGAGTAGATGGAGTCGACCGGGATACGGCCGATCTCCTGGCCCGCCTGCTTGTTCTGGACGGCGGAGACGTAGCCGCGACCGCGCTCGACGGTCAGCTCCATCTCCAGCTTGCCCTTGCCGTTCAGCGTGGCCAGGACCAGGTCCGGGTTGTGGACCTCGACACCGGCCGGCGGGGCGATGTCAGCAGCGGTGACCAGGCCGGGGCCCTGCTTGCGCAGGTACATCACGACCGGCTCGTCGTGCTCCGAGGAGACGACCAGCTGCTTGATGTTGAGGATGAGGTCGGTGACGTCCTCCTTGACGCCCGGCACGGTGGTGAACTCGTGCAGGACACCGTCGATCCGGATGCTGGTGACAGCAGCGCCGGGGATCGAGGAGAGGAGCGTACGGCGGAGAGAGTTGCCGAGGGTGTAGCCGAAGCCCGGCTCCAGCGGCTCGATGACGAACCGGGAGCGGAACTCGTCAACGACCTCTTCGGTCAGCGACGGACGCTGAGCGATAAGCATGTTGCGTTCCTTCAGTCGTGGGCGCCCACTATTTGACGCCCCCAGATACTGACAAGGGTACGGGCGGCACGACCTCGAAGAGGCCGTACCGCCCGGACCCACTCACGAGCTACTGCTCGGAGCAGAGCACGAAATCAGACGCGGCGACGCTTGGGCGGCCGGCATCCGTTGTGCGGGGTGGGGGTGACGTCCTGGATCGAACCGACCTCCAGGCCGGTGGCCTGGAGCGAACGGATCGCGGTCTCGCGGCCGGAGCCCGGACCCTTGACGAAGACGTCAACCTTGCGCATGCCGTGCTCCTGCGCGCGGCGGGCGGCCGACTCGGCGGCCATCTGCGCGGCGAAGGGGGTGGACTTGCGCGAGCCCTTGAAGCCGACGTGGCCGGCGGAGGCCCAGGAGATCACGTTGCCCGAGGGGTCCGTGATCGAGACGATCGTGTTGTTGAACGTGCTCTTGATGTGCGCGTGGCCGTGAGCGACGTTCTTCTTTTCCTTGCGACGCACCTTCTTGGCTGCGCCCTGACGACCCTTGGGGGGCATGTCTTGACTCCAGATGGAGAGGGGAGGTGATCGGTCCTACAGCGAAGACCGCTGGTTGCTGCGGATGACCGGTGGCCCGGACGCCCGCAGTGCGTCCGCTGAGGACTACTTCTTGCCCGGCTTCTTCTTGCCGGCGATCGCGCGACGCGGGCCCTTGCGGGTACGAGCGTTCGTGCTGGTGCGCTGGCCGTGGACCGGCAGGCCGCGGCGGTGACGCAGACCCTGGTAGCAGCCGATCTCGACCTTGCGGCGGATGTCGGCCTGGATCTCGCGACGGAGGTCACCCTCGGTGCGGAGGTTGGCGTCCACGTACTCGCGGATCTTGACCAGGTCCTCTTCGGCCAGGTCGCGAACGCGGGTGTTGGGGTTCACGCCAGTGGTGGCGAGAATCTCCTTGGACCGGGTGCGCCCGATACCGAAGACGTAGGTGAGGGCAACCTCCACGCGCTTTTCGCGCGGGATGTCAACACCTGAAACGCGTGCCATTCAATGGCTCCAGTTGTTAATTCGGGGGTCTTCCACAGTGCCGCTCCCGATCGCCGACCTCTCGTGACGAGAGGTGGTACGCCCGGGTCCCCGGCCCCCACCGGAGGTGTCGTCAGCCGAAGCTTGGACGGACTCTGCGTATGTACGTTTTACGTGCGTCGCGCGAAGTGCTGCGAGATGCAGGGGGTCGTGCGTCAGCCCTGGCGCTGCTTGTGGCGCAGGTTGTCGCAGATGACCATGACCCGACCGTGACGGCGGATCACCTTGCACTTGTCGCAGATCTTCTTGACGCTCGGCTTGACCTTCATGGGATGTCAGGTTCTCCGGGTCAGTGCCGTCACCGCGCGAAAGCGTGGTGGAGGCAAGATCTACTTGTAGCGGTAGACGATCCGACCACGCGTCAGGTCGTACGGGGAGAGCTCCACGACGACCCGGTCATCCGGGAGGATTCGGATGTAGTGCATCCGCATCTTGCCGCTGATGTGCGCGAGGACTTTGTGACCGTTCTGGAGTTCCACCTTGAACATGGCGTTCGGGAGGGACTCGATCACGGTGCCCTCAATTTCGATGGCACCTTGCTTCTTGGCCACGCTTCGCCTTTCGAATCGGCTACCTTGATCGACTTTCGGCATCGCATGTGGACACACTGATGCACGAGAGCCGACGAGTCAGTCTACGTCAGCGGACCCCAAAAGACGAATCCGTCAAGTTTGCCCACCGGAGGAGATCCTTAGACCTCGACAAGCGGGTCAAATCCCCCGGGCATCGTCACCCCAGAGGATCCGGCGCCACCTCGATCCCGTACTGCGCCAGCTTCGCCTTGCCGCAGTCGGGGGCGGTCAGGACCAGGGGGCCCTGCTCGGTGAGGGCGATCGAGTGCTCCCAGTGGGAGGACCAGGTGCCGTCCGTCGTGATGACGGTCCAGTCGTCCTGGAGCACCTCGGTCTGCGCCGTACCGAGCGAGACCATCGGCTCGATGGCCAGGCAGACGCCGGGGACGAGCTTGATGCCCTTGCCGCGCTTGCGGGCGACATAGTTCAGCAGGTGCGGGTCCATGTGCATCTCGGTGCCGATGCCGTGGCCGCCGTAGTCCTCGATGATCCCGTACTTGCCGGTGGCGGGACGGGGCTGGCGCCGGATGTAGGACTCGATCGCCTTCGAGATGTCGACGAGGCGGTTGTTCACCTTCATCGCGGCGATACCGGCCCACATGGACTCCTCGGTCACCCGGGAGAGCTCGACCAGCTCCGGAGCGTGACCCGTGCCGACGAAGGCCGTGTACGCGGCGTCGCCGTGCCAGCCGTCGACGATCGCGCCGGCGTCGATGGAGATGATGTCGCCGTCCTTGAGGACGGTCTTGTCGTCCGGGATGCCGTGGACGACGACCTCGTTGACCGAGGTGCAGATGGTCGCGGGGAACCCGCCGTACCCGAGGAAGTTCGACTTCGCACCGTGATCGGCGATCACCTTGCGTGCGACCCGGTCCAGGTCCAGCGTGGTGGCGCCGGGCACCGCCGCCTCGCGGGTGGCCGCGTGAATGGCAGCGACCACCAGCCCCGCCTCACGCATCTTCGCGATCTGCTCGGGGGTCTTGATCTGCACCATTGCGTGGCGCCTCTCTGCATCGGACTGCATCGAACGGTGATGTCTGCGGCGTACTCACACAACGATACGGCGCAAGCAGTCGGCCGCGGCGCCCATGGACGCCGCGGCCGACTGCACAAGTACTGCGGGTGTTTCGTTCAGCCCTTGTCGGACTTGAGAGCCTCCATCGCGCGCTCGGTCACATCGGTGACCTTGCCGAGCGCGGAGATGGTGACCACCAGGTTCTGGGCCCGGTAGTAGTCGATGATCGGCTCGGTCTGCGAGTGGTAGACCTCCAGCCGGGTACGAACCGTGTCCTCGGTGTCGTCGTCGCGCTGGTACAGCTCGCCGCCGCAGGCGTCACAGACGCCCTCGGTCTTCGGCGGGTTGTACGTCACGTGGAAGACGTGGGAGCCGTCGTTCCGGCAGATCCGGCGGCCGGCGATGCGCTTGACCACCTCGTCCTCGGGGACTTCCAGGTCCAGGACCGCGTCGAGCTTGGTGCCCTCGTCCTTGAGCATGGCGTCAAGAGCCTCGGCCTGACCCACGTTGCGCGGGAAGCCGTCCAGCAGGAAACCGTTCTCGGCGTCCGGCTGGGACATGCGGTCCTTGGCCATCCCGATGGTGACCTCGTCCGGCACCAACTGCCCTGCATCCATGAAGGCACGGGCCTGCTTGCCAAGGTCGGTGCCCTGGCTGATGTTGGCACGGAAGAGATCGCCCGTGGAGATCTGCGGAATCGACAGGTTCTTGGCAAGGTACGCAGCCTGCGTTCCCTTGCCGGCACCGGGCGGCCCGACGAGGACGATTCGCATCAGCGGAGGAACCCTTCGTAATTGCGCTGCTGGAGCTGACTCTCGATCTGCTTCACGGTCTCCAGACCCACACCCACGATGATGAGGATGCTCGTCCCGCCGAACGGGAAGTTCTGGTTGGCTCCACCGAAGCCTGCCAACGCCATCGTCGGCACAAGAGCGATCAGACCCAGGTACAGCGAGCCCGGCCAAGTGATCCTGTTGAGCACGTAGCTCAGGTACTCGGCAGTAGGTCGACCAGCCCGGATACCCGGGATGAACCCACCATACTTCTTCATGTTGTCGGCGACTTCCTCGGGGTTGAACGAAATCGCCACATAGAAGAAGGCGAAGAAGACGATCAACAGGAAGTACGCCGTGATGTAGTACGGGTGGTCGCCCGTCACGAAGTTGTCCTTGATCCAGGTCGCCCAGCCCGCAGTGGAGTTGGAGAACTGGACGATCAGGGCAGGGATGTAGAGCAGCGAAGAAGCGAAGATGACGGGAATCACACCCGCCTGATTGACCTTCAGCGGAATGTACGTCGAGGTACCGCCGTACGACCTGCGGCCGATCATGCGCTTCGCGTACTGCACCGGGATACGGCGCTGGGCCTGCTCGACGAAGACGACGAGGCCCACCATCACGAAGCCGATCAGGATGACGGTGCCGAACTCGATCCAGCCGTCGGCCAGCTTGCCGCTGGTCTTGATGGCCCACAGGGCGCCGGGGAAGCTGGCGGCGATCGAGATGAACATCAGGATCGACATACCGTTGCCGATGCCGCGGTCGGTGATGAGCTCACCGAGCCACATGACGGCCGCGGTACCCGCGGTCATCGTGATGACCATCACGATGGTCGTGAAGATCGACTGGTTCGGCACGATCTGGTCGGCGACCGGGCAGCCGCTGAAGAGGGCGCCGCTGGTGGCGGTGGCCACCAGGCCGGTGCCCTGGAGGATGGCGAGCGCGACGGTCAGATAACGCGTGTACTGCGTGATCTTCGCCTGGCCGGACTGCCCCTCCTTCTTGAGTGCCTCGAGTCGGGGAATCACCACGGTCAGCAACTGAAGAATGATGCTGGCCGTGATGTACGGCATGATGCCGAGCGCGAAGATCGTGATCTGCAGCAGTGCACCACCGCTGAACATGTTCACCAGGCCGAAGAGGCTGTTGTTGCCCTTGCTGGCCTGATCAACACAGGTCTGGACGTTCTCGTAGCTCACTCCCGGTACCGGGATGTGCGCCCCGAGCCGGTAGAGCACGATGATGCCGAGCGTGAAGAGCAGCTTCTTGCGCAGGTCGGGCGTCTTGAACGCCCGGGCGAACGCGGTGAGCACGGTGCCTCCTGCGACCCCCGCGCAATGCGTAGAGGTGACGGTCTTGAGGATCGACGAATACGTAAAAGTCAAAGTCCCCGGGGCGGGTGCCCAGAGGGGTACCACACAACAACGCACGCCACCTTACCGGCGACCATGCCCCCCTAGGAACGACCAACCGGGGATGCCCCATATGAGAGGCATCCCCGGTCGGATGTTCAAGCCATCGAGTTGTCTCAGACGAGCTCGGTGACGGTGCCGCCGGCGGCGGCAATCTTCTCCTTGGCGGAGCCGGAGACGGCGTCAACCGAAACCTGCAGTGCCACGGAGATCTCGCCCTGTCCGAGGACCTTGACGAGGTGGTTGTTGCGCACCGCACCCTTGGCGACCAGGTCGGCCACGGTGACCTCTCCACCCTCGGGGTAGAGCGTCGCGAGCTTGTCCAGGTTCACGACCTGGTACTCGGTGCGGAACGGGTTCTTGAAGCCCTTGAGCTTCGGGAGGCGCATGTGGAGGGGCATCTGCCCACCCTCGAAGCGCTCCGGAACCTGGTAACGGGCCTTGGTGCCCTTGGTGCCACGACCGGCGGTCTTACCCTTGGACGCCTCACCACGACCCACACGGGTCTTGGCGGTCTTGGCGCCCGGGGCGGGCCGGAGGTCATGGGCCTTCAGCGGCTTGTTCTCCGCCATGTCAGTCGACCTCCTCAACCGTCACGAGGTGGCGGACGGTGTGCACCATTCCGCGGAACTCGGGGCGGTCCTCCTTGACAACCACGTCGTGCAGGCGCTTGAGCCCGAGCGAACGAAGGGTGTCGCGGTGGTTCTGCTTGCTGCCGATGTACGACTTCGTCTGCGTGATCTTGAGGCGAGCCATTACGCACCCGCTCCCGCACGTGCACGAAGCAGAGCCGCAGGGGCGACGTCCTCGAGCGGCAGACCGCGGCGGGCCGCGATCTCCTCGGGACGCTGCAGGCCCTTGAGGGCCGCCACGGTCGCGTGCACGATGTTGATCGCGTTGTCGGAGCCGAGCGACTTCGACAGGATGTCGTGAACGCCGGCGCACTCCAGAACGGCGCGCACCGGGCCACCGGCGATAACACCGGTACCGGGGGAAGCAGGCTTCAGCAGGACGACGCCCGCAGCCTTCTCGCCCTGGATCGGGTGAGGAATGGTGCCCTGGATGCGCGGAACCTTGAAGAAGTTCTTCTTGGCTTCTTCCACGCCCTTGGCGATGGCCGCGGGAACTTCCTTGGCCTTGCCGTAGCCGACACCGACGGTGCCGTCACCATCGCCCACCACGACCAGCGCGGTGAAGCTGAAGCGACGACCACCCTTCACAACCTTGGCGACGCGGTTGATCGCGACAACGCGCTCAACGTACGCGGTCTTCTCGGCGGCAGCTGCGCCGCCGTCACGGCCCTTCCGGTCCCGCCGCTCGCCGCCACCGGCACCGCTTCCGCGGCGCTGGGGTCCAGCCATTGGATTTACCTCTCTCTGTTACGTCCGCTGTGCGTAGGAACCGGGCTCAGAACTTCAGACCGGCTTCACGGGCGGCGTCAGCCAGAGCGGCAATCCGCCCGGCGTACTGGTTACCACCGCGGTCAAACACGACGGCCTCGACGCCTGCGGCCTTGGCGCGCTCAGCGACCAGGGCGCCGACCTGCTTGGCCTGGGTGCTCTTGTCGCCCTCGCCACCACGGATGGAGACGTCCAGGGTCGACGCCGACGCGAGCGTGTGGCCCGCGATGTCGTCGATGACCTGAGCGACCATGTGGCGGTTGGACCGCGTCACGACCAAGCGCGGACGCTCCGGCGAACCGGAGATGTGCTTGCGGACACGGATGTGGCGACGCTTGAGGGCGGCACGCTTGTAGGCGTCGCCCTTGGCGATCTTCACGCCGTATGCCATGGCTACTTACCAGCCTTTCCGACCTTGCGGCGGATGACCTCGCCGGCGTACTTGACGCCCTTGGCCTTGTACGGGTCAGGCTTCCGCAGCTTGCGGATCTTGGCCGCGGTCTCGCCGACCTTCTGCTTGTCGATGCCCTCGACGGAGAACTTCGTGGGGGACTCCACCTTGAAGGTGATGCCCTCCGGGGCCTCGATCAGGATCGGGTGGCTGTAGCCCAGGGCGAACTCCAGGTTGGAGCCCTTCGCCTGGACTCGGTAACCGACACCACTGATCTCGAGCGCCTTGGTGTATCCCTGGGTCACACCGGTGATCATGTTCGCCACCAGCGTGCGGGACAGGCCGTGAAGGGCCTTGTTCTGACGCTCGTCGTTCGGGCGGGTGACGCTGAGAACGCCGTCCTCACCCTTGGTGACCTCGATCGGCGACGCGACGGTGTGCGAGAGGGTGCCCTTGGGCCCCTTCACCGCGACCGTGCGGCCATCGATGGTGACGTCCACACCGGCGGGAACCTGGATGGGGAGCTTGCCGATTCGCGACATGAGCTATTCCTCCGTTCCCGACTACCAGACGTAGGCGAGGACTTCCCCACCTACGCCCTTCTTGCTGGCCTGCTGGCCGGTCAGGAGACCGTGGGACGTGGAGATGATCGCCACGCCCAGGCCGCCGAGAACCTTCGGCAGGTTGGTGGACTTTGCGTATACACGCAGACCCGGCTTCGAGATTCGCTTGATGCCGGCGATCGAGCGCTCGCGGTTCGGGCCGAACTTCAGCTCGAGGATGAGGTTCTTACCAACCTCGGCGTCCTCGACCTTCCAGCCGGTGATGAAGCCCTCCTGCTGGAGGATCTCCGCGATGTGCGACTTGATCTTGCTGTGCGGCATCGCGACATCGTCGTGGTACGCCGAGTTCGCGTTACGCAGACGCGTGAGCATGTCTGCGATGGGATCAGTCATGGTCATGAGTTGGCCTTCGGCCTCTCTCGCCGGGGTTTCCTGTATGCGCCATCCCTCTCCCCACTCAGAGGCAGGACGGGTGCGGTGCGGGGACCTACGGCGTAGTAAGTCGGTCTTGGGCGGCAGGCGCCCAACCCTTCAAGCCTACGGCATGAAAGGAGGGGCTCCTGCCGACCAGATGCTTACCGAGAGTCTCCGGGTAATCCCAACGCCCAAAGGGCGAAGGAGATTTACCAGGAGCTCTTGGTCACGCCCGGCAGCTCGCCACGGTGAGCCATCTCACGAAGGCACACGCGGCACAGGCCGAACTTGCGGTAGACGGAGTGGGGCCGGCCGCAGCGCTGGCAGCGGGTGTACCCGCGAACGCCGAACTTCGGCTTACGGGCGGCCTTAGCGATCAGAGCCTTCTTCGCCACGGTCAGTTCTCCTTGAACGGGAAGCCGAGGTGACGAAGGAGGGCACGACCCTCGTCGTCATTGGTCGCCGTGGTGACCACGGTGATGTCCATGCCCCGGACCCGGTCGATCTTGTCCTGGTCGATCTCGTGGAACATGACCTGCTCCGTGAGACCGAAGGTGTAGTTGCCACGGCCGTCGAACTGCTTCGGCGACAGACCACGGAAGTCACGGATACGCGGCAGCGCGAGCGACAGCGTACGGTCCAGGAACTCCCACATCCGGTCACCACGGAGGGTGACGTGGCAGCCGATCGGCTGACCCTCGCGCAGCTTGAACTGCGCGATGGACTTGCGGGCCTTGGTGACGGCCGGCTTCTGACCGGTGATCGTGGTGAGGTCGCGCACGGCGCCGTCGATCAGCTTGGAGTCGCGGGCGGCGTCGCCCACACCCATGTTGACCACGATCTTGACCAGACCGGGGACCTGCATGACGTTCTCGTACGAGAAGTCCTCACGCAGCTTGCCGGCGATTTCCTCGCGGTACTTCGTCTTCAGACGCGGAGTGGTGGTGGTAGCCATCAGATGTCCTCACCCGTCCGCTTGGCAACGCGGATCTTGTTGCCTTCGTCGTCGAAGCGGTAACCGACGCGCGTGACGACCTTGTTGCCGTCCTTCTCCACGACGAGCTGAACGTTGCTCACGTGGATGGGGGCCTCGGTCGTGACGATGCCACCGGTCTGCGAACCGCGAGCGGTCTGACCGGCCTTGGTGTGCTTCTTGACCCGGTTGACACCCTCGACGAGGACGCGGTCCTGAGCGGGGTAGGCCACGATGACCTTGCCCTGCTTGCCCTTGTCCTTACCGGTGATGACCTGAACCAGGTCGCCCTTCTTGATCTTCATGCTTACAGCACCTCCGGCGCGAGCGAGATGATCTTCATGAACTTCTTCTCGCGCAGTTCCCGGCCCACCGGGCCGAAGATGCGGGTGCCGCGGGGGTCACCGTCGTTCTTCAGAATGACGGCGGCGTTCTCGTCGAAGCGGATGTACGAGCCATCCTGACGGCGACGCTCCTTGACGGTGCGAACGATGACGGCCTTGACGACGTCACCCTTCTTCACGTTGCCACCGGGGATCGCGTCCTTGACGGTGGCGACGATGACGTCACCGATGCCCGCGTAGCGGCGACCCGAACCACCGAGAACACGGATGGTGAGGATTTCCTTCGCACCCGTGTTGTCGGCGACGCGAAGTCGCGACTCCTGCTGGATCACGTCTATCTCCTGATCGTCTGCCGGTTCCCGGCGGGGGCCACTCCGTCACCGGAGCGGGCCCCCACCGAGCCTGGCGGAACTTGCCTGAGGGGAGTGCCCCTCAGGAATTACTTGGCCTTCTCGAGGATCTCGACGATGCGCCACCGCTTCGTGGCGGACAGC
This sequence comes from Streptomyces sp. NBC_01591, assembly GCF_035918155.1. Taxonomy (NCBI): domain Bacteria; kingdom Bacillati; phylum Actinomycetota; class Actinomycetes; order Kitasatosporales; family Streptomycetaceae; genus Streptomyces; species Streptomyces sp. NBC_01591. The sequence goes on along the minus strand of NZ_CP109327.1, from coordinate 5,195,652 downwards.
GGCCGGGTCTCCATCAGGAGGACGCGGTCGCCGACGCCGGCGGCGTTCTGCTCGTCGTGCGCCTTGAGCTTGTTCGTACGGCGGATGACCTTGCCGTACAGCGCGTGCTTGACACGGTCCTCGACAGCGACGACGACGGTCTTGTCCATCTTGTCGCTGACGACCAGACCCTCACGGGTCTTGCGGAAACCGCGGTCAGTGTTGGTCTCAGTCACAGTCTTCTCGCTCATCAGGCGCTCTCCACCGTCTCGATGCCCAGCTCGCGCTCGCGCATCAGGGTGTAGATCCGGGCGATGTCCTTACGGACGGACTTGAGCCGGCCGTGGTTCTCGAGCTGCCCGGTCGCCGCCTGGAAGCGGAGGTTGAACAGCTCTTCCTTGGCCTCGCGGAGCTTGTTGAGGAGCTCCTCGTTGCCCAGCTCGCGCAGCTCGGACGCCTTGGTACCGGCCGACATCACGACTCACCTGCCTCGCGCCGAACGATCCGGCACTTCATCGGAAGCTTGTGAGCAGCGCGGGTAAGCGCCTCACGAGCAATCTTCTCGTTCGGGTAGGACAGCTCGAACATCACCCGACCCGGCTTGACGTTCGCGATCCACCACTCGGGAGAACCCTTACCGGAACCCATGCGGGTCTCGGCCGGCTTCTTCGTCAGGGGACGGTCCGGGTAGATGTTGATCCAGACCTTGCCGCCACGCTTGATGTGGCGGGTCATCGCGATACGAGCAGCCTCGATCTGGCGGTTCGTCACGTACGCCGGGGTCAGCGCCTGGATGCCGTACTCGCCGAACGCAACCTGCGTGCCACCCTTGGACATACCGCTGCGCTTCGGGTGGTGCTGCTTGCGGTGCTTGACCCTACGGGGGATCAGCATTTCGGTCAGGCCTCCGTTCCGGTGCTCTCGGCAGCCGGAGCGGCAGCGGCGGGAGCCTCGGCCTTGGGGGCCTCGGCAGCCGGAGCCGACTGCTGCTGCGGCTTGCGACCGCGACCGCCACGCTCGCCACCGCGGCCACCACGGCCGGCCGGGCGGTCAGCGCCGCCACGGGCCGGGCGGTTACCGGCGCGGGCAGCGGCGTTCTCGGCGCGGACCTCAGCGATGTTCTTGACGTCGCCCTTGTAGATCCAGACCTTCACACCGATGCGGCCGAAGGTCGTCTTGGCCTCGAAGAAGCCGTAGTCGACGTTCGCGCGGAGCGTGTGCAGGGGCACACGGCCCTCGCGGTAGAACTCCGAGCGGGACATCTCGGCGCCGCCGAGGCGGCCACCGCACTGGATCTTGATGCCCTTGGCGCCGGCCTTCATCGAGCTCTGCATGCTCTTGCGCATGGCACGACGGAAGGAGACGCGGGAGGAGAGCTGCTCGGCGACGGCCTGGGCCACCAGCTGAGCGTCCACCTCGGGGTTCTTGACCTCGAGGATGTTCAGCTGGACCTGCTTGCCGGTCAGCTTCTCCAGCTCGCCACGGATGCGGTCGGCCTCGGCGCCACGGCGACCGATGACGATGCCCGGGCGGGCGGTGTGGATGTCAACGCGGACGCGGTCGCGGGTGCGCTCGATCTCGACCTTCGAGATGCCGGCCCGCTCCATGCCCTTCGTCATCATGCGACGAATGGCGACGTCTTCCTTGACGTAGTCCTTGTACAGCTTGTCGGCGTACCAACGGGACTTGAAGTCCGTGGTAATGCCGAGCCGGAACCCGTGCGGGTTTACCTTCTGGCCCATTACCGGGTTCCTTCCTTGCTGCTGACGACCACGGTGATGTGGCTGGTCCGCTTACGGATCCGGTAGGCACGGCCCTGAGCACGCGGACGGAACCGCTTCAGGGTCGGGCCCTCGTCCACGTACGCCTCGCTGATGACCAGCGAAGAGGCGTCGGTGTGGTCGTAGTTGTGTGCGGCGTTGGCGATGGCGCTGTCCAGCACCTTGCCAACCGGCACGCTCGCGGCCTGCGGGGCGAAACGCAGGACCGCCTGAGCCTCCGTGGCATCCATGCCACGGATGAGGTCCACCACGCGGCGGGCCTTCATGGGCGTGACGCGGATGTACCGCGCCTGGGCCCTGGCTTCCATGGTTGTCCCTTCGGTGTAAGTCATAGTCGTTTCCACCCCGCGGTTAGCGGCGCTTCGACTTCCGGTCGTCCTTGACGTGGCCGCGGAAGGTGCGAGTCGGCGAGAACTCGCCGAGCTTGTGGCCGACCATCGACTCGGTGACGAACACCGGGACGTGGATCTTGCCGTTGTGCACCGCGATGGTGTGACCCAGCATGGCCGGGACGATCATCGAGCGACGGGACCAGGTCTTGATGACGTTCTTGGTGCCTGCCTCGTTCTGTACGTCCACCTTCTTGATGAGGTGGCCGTCGACGAAGGGCCCCTTCTTGAGACTGCGCGGCATCTAAACCCGCTCCTAGCGCTTCTTGTTCGTCTTGCGGCGGCGGACGATGTACTTGTTCGATGCCTTCTTCGGCGAACGAGTACGACCCTCCTTCTGACCCCACGGCGAGACCGGGTGGCGACCACCGGAGGTCTTGCCCTCACCACCACCGTGCGGGTGGTCAACCGGGTTCATCGCGACACCGCGGACGGTCGGGCGAACGCCCTTCCAGCGCATGCGGCCGGCCTTGCCCCAGTTGATGTTCGACTGCTCGGCGTTGCCGACCTCACCGATGGTGGCGCGGCAGCGGGCGTCGACCAGGCGGATCTCACCCGACGGCATACGAAGGTGGGCCATGGTGCCCTCCTTCGCCAGCAGCTGCACGGAGGCACCCGCGGAACGGGCGAACTTCGCGCCGCCGCCGGGCCGCAGCTCGATGGCGTGGATGGTCGTACCGACCGGGATGTTGCGCAGCGCCAGGTTGTTGCCGGGCTTGATGTCGGCGGCCGGGCCGTTCTCGACACGGTCGCCCTGCGTCAGGCCACGCGGCGCGATGATGTAGCGCTTCTCGCCGTCCGCGTAGTGCAGGAGCGCGATGCGCGCGGTGCGGTTGGGGTCGTACTCGATGTGCGCGACCTTGGCCGGCACGCCGTCCTTGTCGTGACGACGGAAGTCGATCACTCGGTAGGCGCGCTTGTGGCCACCGCCCTGGTGGCGAACGGTCACACGACCGGCGTTGTTACGGCCGCCCTTGCTGTGCAGGGGGCGGACCAGCGACTTCTCCGGCGTGGACCGCGTGATCTCGACAAAGTCGGCGACGCTGGAGCCACGACGGCCCGGGGTCGTCGGCTTGTACTTGCGGATACCCATTTCTCAGTCCTCGTCCGATTCCGGACGACTCGACCTCCGTCAGGAGGTCGGGCCGCCGAAGATGTCGATACGGTCGCCCTCGGCGAGGGTCACGATGGCGCGCTTGGTGTCAGCGCGCTTGCCGAAACCGGTCTTGGTGCGCTTGCGCTTACCCTGCCGGTTGATCGTGTTGACCCCGGTGACCTTGACCGAGAAGACCGCTTCCACGGCCTGCTTGATCTGGGTCTTGTTGGAGCCGGGCGCGACGATGAACGTGTACTTGTTCTCGTCGAGCAGCGCGTAGCTCTTCTCGGACACGACCGGCTTGACGAGAACGTCGCGCGGGTCCGAGTAGGTCTTGCTGGTAACGGTCGCCTCGCTCATCAGGCGTCGCTCCCTTCGGTCTCAGCGGTCTGGGGGCCAGACACGAAGGACTCGAGGGCGGCCTGGGTGAAGACCACGTCGTCAGAGACGATCACGTCGTACGTGTTCAGCTGGCCCGGCTCCAGGATGTGCACCTGGGGCAGGTTGCGGGCGGACAGCCACGCGGCCTCGTCGGCACGGTCGACGACCAGGAGCAGGTTCTTGCGCTCCGAGATCTTGCCGAACAGCGTCTTGGCGGCCTTGGTGGAGACTGCACCGTCGACCACGCCGGTGACGACGTGGATGCGGGAGTGACGGGCCCGGTCGGAGAGGGCACCGCGCAGGGCGGCGGCCTTCATCTTCTTCGGGGTCCGCTGCGAGTAGTCACGCGGCTGCGGGCCGTGGACGACGCCACCGCCGGCGAACTGCGGCGCACGGGTCGAACCCTGGCGCGCGCGGCCGGTGCCCTTCTGGCGGTACGGCTTGCGGCCACCACCACGGACTTCGCCGCGGGTCTTGGTCTTGTGCGTGCCCTGACGGGCAGCTGCCAGCTGTGCGACGACGACCTGGTGGATCAGCGGAACGCTGGTCTTCGCGTCGAAGATCTCCGCGGGGAGCTCGACGGTACCGGCCTTGTCGCCTGCCGGCGAAAGGATGTCAATGGTGCTCATTACCTCAAGCCCCCTTGGCCGCGGTACGGACCAGGACGAGGCCGCCGTTCGGACCGGGGACTGCGCCCTTGATGAGGAGCAGACCCTTCTCCGCGTCAACCGCGTGGATGGTCAGGTTCTGGGTGGTGACACGCTCGTTGCCCATGCGACCCGCCATGCGCATGCCCTTGAAGACACGGCCGGGGGTGGCACAGCCACCGATGGAGCCAGGCATACGGTGCACACGGTGGGCACCGTGGGACGCCTTGCCACCCTTGAAGTTGTGACGCTTCATCACACCGGCGAAGCCCTTGCCCTTGCTCTTGCCCGTGACGTCAACCTTGACGCCGGACTCGAACACCTCGGCAGTGACTTCCTGGCCCAGCGTGTACTCGCTGGCGTCAGGGGTGCGGAGCTCCACCAGGTGGCGGCGCGGGGTCACGTCGGCCTTGGCGAAGTGGCCCTTGAGGGGCTTGTTCACCTTGCGGGGGTCGATCTCGCCGAAGGCGATCTGGACTGCCTCGTAGCCGTCGTTGTCGTTGGTGCGGACCTGGGTGACGACGCAGGGCCCGGCCTTGACGACGGTCACCGGGACGACCCGGTTGTTCTCGTCCCAGACCTGGGTCATGCCGAGCTTCTCGCCCAGGACGCCCTTAATGTTCTTAGCCATCTCGCGCGTCACCTCAGAGCTTGATCTCGATGTCGACGCCGGCCGGCAGGTCGAGACGCATCAGCGAGTCAACCGTCTTCGGCGTGGGGTCGAGGATGTCGATGAGGCGCTTGTGCGTGCGCATCTCGAAGTGCTCGCGCGAGTCCTTGTACTTGTGCGGCGACTTGATGACGCAGTACACGTTCTTCTCAGTGGGCAGCGGCACCGGGCCCGCGACCGACGCACCAGTGCGGGTCACCGTCTCGACGATCTTCTTCGCCGAGGAGTCGATGACCTCGTGGTCGTAGGCCTTGAGCCGGATGCGGATCTTCTGTCCCGCCATGGCTACTAGTAGTCCTGTCTCTCATAACGCTCTGGAACCCGGGAGTTCTAACGACTCCACCTCCGACCCACGCGGTCGGGCGTGTCGCATCCCCTCTACGCAGATCTCCCGAAGGATTTCCCAACCAAGGGGGTGCGGGCCCGAGGACCGCAGGACCGGGGGCGAAACACCCACCGGGTGCCTGGCCGGTGCCCCACTGACGCTTCCCGGAAGATTCCCGTACGTCCGACCCGCAAGGGGTCGACGAGTACTGTGGGACTCGCTTCCGGTCCTCCCGGCGGGAGGCGCGCAGCATTGACACTCAACCGAGCAACCTGGTCAGTGTGCCATACGGGGCGTGAGCCTGGCCAATCGGGCGGAGGATCTTACCCCGCGTGGTCGCTCGGTCAAACGCGGGCGCTCAGCGGGAGCCGTGCCGGGCGCGCTCATCGTAATCGGGTCGAGCGGTGCGCAGTAATTGGGTCGAGCGGTGCGCACCCCCGTGCCTAGGGCCTGTCCGACCCTGATCCGCCGGACAGGCCCTAGAGTGACCGGCCGGGCAAACCGTCGTCTCCAGGGGCATCGATCATGCGTACGCACTATCCGCGCACCGCGCATCTGCCCTGGTCCCCCGGAGCCACCTCGGACGACGTACGGATCGCGGATCTCTCCGCGCTGACCGGCCGCGAGGTCGTCGTCACCGAGAAGCTGGACGGCGAGAACACCACGCTCTACGCGGACGGGCTCCACGCCCGCTCCCTCGACTCCGCGCACCATCCCTCGCGGGGCTGGGTGAAGGCGCTCCAGGGCCGGATCGGGGCGCGGATCCCCGACGGGTGGCGGGTGTGCGGCGAGAACATGTTCGCGCGCCACTCGATCCCGTACGACGGCCTGGAGAGCTTCTTCTACGGCTTCTCCGTCTGGGACGGGGAGCGCTGCCTGGGCTGGGACCGGACCGTGGCGTTCCTGCGGGATCTGGGGATACCGGTGCCGCCCGTGCTGTGGCGCGGCACCTTCGACGCCCGCGCCGAGAAGGCGCTGCGGGCGCTGAAGCCGGACACCGGGCGCCAGGAGGGGTACGTCGTACGGCCCGTGGACGGCTTCGGCGCACCGGACTTCGGGCGCCTGGTGGCCAAGTGGGTGCGGCCCGGTCACGTACAGACCGATACGCACTGGATGCACGCCGCCGTCGTGGAGAACGGGCTCGGCCCGGCCGCCGCCCTGTGGGCCGTACGGTCCGGAGCTCCGGTCGACGCGGCGGCACTGGCCGCCGCCACGGGCACGGAGGCGGGGGACGCCGGGGCCGCCGCCGCGATGGGAGACGCCCTCGACGCGCTGGGCCGGACGGGCGAGGACCGGCTGACCGGGGTGCTGGCCGCGCTGCTGCACGGTTCCCGCCGCACCGGACTCGCGCCCGCGCTGGCACCGGCGCTGGGGATGCCGCTCGCCCGCCGCGTCGCGGACCTCGTCGGACTGCACCCCGGGCTGCACCGCCCGTACCCGGACGAGGAGCGTCGCACCGGACTGGTCCGGATGTCGTTCGCCGCCGATCTGCCGCTGCTGCACGCGCTGGCCGCCACGGTGGCGGACACCGCCGAGGCGCGCGAGCAGGTGGAGTGGTCGGCGCTGCACGCGGAGGACCTGGCGGAACCGGCCGGGCTGCGGGAGGCGTTCACGGATCTGGAACCGGACGCCGCCGACCGCTGCCTGGCGCAGGCCCGCGAGGCGTACGCCCTGGGCCGGGTCACCACCGCCGAGGAGGCGGTTGCCGCGACCTGGCGCTGGCGGTCCGGGGACTTCCCGCGCCTTGTCCATCTGGTCGGCCCGTCCGGCAGCGGCAAGAGCACCTTCGCGCGAGCGCTGCCCGGCGTCGACACGTACCTCTCGCTCGACGATCTGCGCCAGGCCCGGGGTTCGCGCGCCGACCAGAAGGCCAACGTGGACGTGCTGCGCGAGGGGCTCGACCGGCTGGACGCCGCACTCACCCCGGGCTCCACGGTCGTCTGGGACGCCACCTCCCTCAACGCGCACCAGCGCTCCCTGGTGCACGGGGTCGCCCGGCGCAGGGACGCGCTGCTCACCCACGCCGTGGCCCTGGTCGACGAGGCGGAGCTGATCCGCCGCAACGAACGCCGCAGCCACCCCGTACCGCCCGAGGTGCTGACCTCGCAGCTGCACAGATTCGTTCCCCCGTACCCCGGCCAGGCACACCGCACCTGGTACATCGGCGCGAGCGGAACCGTGGAGGACAGTGCGTAGATGCGTACCAGCGAGGAGATCTACCACCGTGTCCGCTGGGACACCCGGTTCGACCCGGCGCGCTTCGTGATGGGCGTGGCGCAGCGCGGGACCGTGCCCAAGCGGGTGCCGCTGCCCCGCTTCACGCCCGGCGGGGACATCCCCTGGCACCGGGTGCTGTTCTTCGAGGCGGACGGTGAGCTGGTCTGGGACCGGTCCTCGGGCATGGACCGGATCGACGCGACGGACGCCGGGCGGGTACGTGCCCCGCGCCGGCTGCCGTCCCCGTACTTCATCTCCCGCACGCCGCACGCGTACTCCGCACCGGAGGCGGCCTGGACGCCCATGCCCGAGGACGCGCCGACGCCCGAGCCGCCCGCCTCGCTCACGCTGCTGACCTGGAACACCCTCTGGGACCGCTACGACAGCGACCGCATCGACACCGCCCGGCGCCGGCCGCTCCTGCTCGACGCCCTGCGCGCCGCGGACGCCGACGTCATCGCCCTCCAGGAGGCCGAACCCGCCCTGCTCGCCCTGCTGTTGGCGGCGCCCTGGGTCCGCGAGGGCTACACGCTCTGGGCCGACCCGGCGGGCCGGGACGTCACCGACTGCGGGCTGCTGCTGCTCAGCAGGGTCCCCGTGCGCGAGGCGGGCCTGCATGCCCTCGGCCCGCACAAGGCGGTCGCGGCGGTCGTCGTGGACGGCCCGGAGGGACCGGTCACGGTCGCGGTGACCCATCTCAGCAGTGACCACTCGGCCGACGGCGCCCTTCGGCGCGATGCCGAACTGGCCGATCTGGCACCGGGGTTGGCGGCGGTCGAGGGCGATGTGACGCTGCTCGGCGACTTCAACGACGGCGGGGACACGCCGCAGGACCGGCTGGGGATGGCGGACGCCTGGAGCCAGGTGCACGGCGCGGACGACCGGACGCCCACCTTCGACCCGTCGGTCAACCCGCTGGCCGCCGTCTCCTCGCTGACCGGGCGGGTGTCCCGGCTGGACCGGGTGCTGGTCCGCTCGGAGCGGCTGCGGCCCGCCTCGGCGGTGCTGCTGGGCGACGTGCCGGCGCCGGACGGGCTGTACGTCTCGGACCACTTCGGGGTACGCGTGGAGCTGGCCGCCGACGCGGTGTCGGCGGCGCTCGCCGCGGAAGACGAGGCGGAGGAGGCGTGCGCGGCCGATGCCGTGCGCCGGGTGGCCGCCGCCCTGCACGAAGGGTGCGTCCACCTGGTCGGCTCCCGGCGGATGGGCTGTGCGCTGCCCGGCGCGGATGTGGACCTGGTCGCGGCGCTGCCCGGCGCCGTGGATCTGCCGGGGGTGCGGGAGCGACTGGCCGCCGCCCTGCCGGACGCGGTCGGCCTGCGCGAGGTGACCGGTGCCCGCGTACCGGGCCTGCGCTTCGCCCTCGGCGGCCTGCGGGTGGACCTGGTGACCGTGGCGACGGGCGGCCTGCCCCCGGCCGAGGCGGTGGCCCGGCGCGCCGAGCTGGGCGAGGCGGCGGCCACGGCGCTCAGCGCGGTGAGCGACGCGGAGGCCGTGCTCGCGGCGGCGGACCCGCACCGGGCGGCGTTCACCCGGCTCGCCCGCGCGGTGAAGGCCTGGGCGCGGGCGCGCGGGCTGGACTCCGCCCCGTGCGGTGGACTGCCGGGCCTCGCCTGGTCCGTGCTGGCGGCCCGTACCGCCCACGAGTCTGGCGACCTGCCGCCGCTCCCCCTGCTCAGGCACTTCTTCGCGGCCTGGGCCACCTGGGACTGGGACCGCGCGGTCGGCTCCGGCGGGACGGGCGGCACCGGCGGCTCAGGCGCGACCGCCGGGACCGGCGGACTCCCCCTCACCGTGCTGACCCCGACCGCCCCCGTCCGCTCCTGCACCCCGCAGGTCTCCCCCGCCGGCCGCGACCTCGTCGCCGAGGAACTCTTCCGCGCCTGGGAGATCCTGGAGTCCGCCGACGACTCCGACCCCGTACCGCACGCCCTGCTCTGCGCCCCACCGCCGCTGCACGCGCAGCACACCGCCTGGGCCCTCGCCTCCGTGCGGCCCGGCCCCGACGAGGGGCGGCTGCGCGGCCGTCTCCTCGCCACAGCCGCCGCCCTCGCCGGGGCGGGCGCCCCGGACTCCCGTATCTGGCCGCGCCCGCTCACCGCCGACGGTCTGGCGGGATACGCGATCGGCCTGGGCGCTACGCCGCCCGACGGGCACCGGCTGGCGAAGATCGGGGCGGAGCTCCTGCGCGGCATCCCGGACGCCTCGCTGGCCCGGGTGGAACTGTCCGATCTCCGGCCGACCGGAGACCCGGCTTTCGCCCTCTGACGGACTGGACGACGCCCCCAGGACGGGATCTCCCGACAGCAGCGCGCCCCCGGTCCGGCATCAACCGGGCTCGGGGGCGCGAGTGCGTGTGGGTTCAGTGCCCGGCGGCGTACGAGACAAAGCCCGCCCAAGCGCCTGAGGCGAAAGCGAGCCGGGCCCCCTGCACGTTCTTGGAGTCGCGCACGAGCACCGCGCCCGGGGTGGACGCGACCTCGACGCAGTCGTTGCCGTCGCCACTGCTGCTGTAACTGCTCTTGAACCACTCCAGCTCGGAAGCGTCCCCGGCAGAGGGCTTGTCGATCATGTCTCTCCCAGCACTTGCTCGATGAAGGCCAGCGACTCCCGTGGCGTAAGAGCCTGGGCCCGGATCATCCCATAGCGCAACCCAAGGATCCTGAGCTGCTTCGGGTCGGAGACCGGACGGCCACCGAACGCGCCCTCGGAACGCCCCACCGCACTGCCGTCGGGGAACTTCAGCACCTCGATCAGTCCACCCGTCCCAGGATGTTCCTCGCGGTTGGTCGGCATCACCTGGATCGCCACATTCCGCAACCGCCCTACTTCCAAGAGGTGTTCGAGTTGTCGGCGCAACACCATTGTGCCTCCGACCGGACGGCGAAGCGTCACCTCCTCCTGGACAAAACTCAGCGACGGAAGGGGATCTCGATCGAAGATGGATCGTCGAGCCATGCGAGCGGCCACCACGCGGTCCATCTCATCCAGCGTGTAGGCGGGCAACCACGACGCGAACAGGGCCCGCATATGCTCCTCGGTCTGCAACAGGCCGTTGATGTTGTGGTGGTGATACGCCTCCAGCTCGACGACCTTGGCCTCCAGCTTCGCCAGATCCCGGATCTTCTTCGGGTACCGGACCTCCGCCACGTCCTGCTTCATCGCCGCGAGCTTCCCGCCCGCCCCGAGCACCTCGTCCGCCCTGTCCAGAAGCTCCGGCCGGGGGATGCGCCGCCCGCCCTCCACCTTGTAGACCAGGTCTTCCCCGTACCCGATCGCGGCCCCGAACTCGCCGGCCCGCAGCCCGGCCGCCTCCCGCCATGCCTTGATCTGGCGGCCCACCGCGGCGAGCACTGCCACGCCCGACTCGTCGTCCGGGTCGACGTCCCAGCCCGGCTCGTCCGCCCCGGCGTCGCCACGTTCCGTACCGGTCTCATCCACGCTCTTCCGTGCCCCACTTCCGATGTGCATGCCGTTCCTGGCCCAACCCTGGTCGTCCCCAGCACGTCACCCCGGACAGCCGGGACAGCACTGGACAAGCCCTGGACAATCGCCGTACGCAAGCGGCTCGCCGCTGTTCACGGTACGCACGCCACGGCCACGCTGAGCGACGTGAACCAACACATCACCCGAACCGAACATTCCGCTCCCACCCGGCAGTTCACCGTGCTGCTCTCCCCCACCCGCCGGGGCGCGCGGCTCGCCCGTCTGCTCACCATGGCGCATCTGGGCGACTGGGGGCTTCCTCCTGAGTCCGCTGCGCACATCGTCGCCGAGCTGGCCGCCAACGCCGCCGTCCACGGCCGCGCATCCGGACGGGACTTCCAACTCAGCCTCACCGCCCACCGCGACGGGCTCCTGCGGATCAAGGTGACCGACACCCGGGGCGAGCAACTACCCGTCGCATCCACCCCCGACCAGCACGCGGAGAGCGGGCGCGGCCTGCTGATCGTCGAGGCACTCGCCGACCGCTGGGGCATCGACGTGGGACCCGTCCCGCACATGACCGTCTGGGCCGAACTCGACCTCGTACCGCGACCGCTCCACCGGGTCGCGGAAACCCACGACCCGGTGCACCACGTCCCCGCGTTCCACGACGCATAAAGCCTTAAAGAACCTGGGGAAATTACCCTCCCCACCCAAACCCGACCCCGTCACTCACGCGGGTGACATGGGGCAACTGAGCTGGATTTCATACGGGTTGGCTGGCATATGCTCGCCGCGACAACTCCAGACATGCGACGGCCCCCGACCGAGATTCGCACTCTCAACCGGGGGCCTGACCACCGAGGAAGTAGGAGCTTCCCGATGGGTACCTCGCAGATTACCGCGCCCTCGCGCGGTCCATCCCCCGTACCCGGAGACGCCACACCGTCATCCGGTGTCATCCACATCAACTTCCGGCATGCCGCTGGCTTCACCGTCATCGGCAACCACCTCGCCCAGCACCGCGGACTCTCCCTCGCCGCGATCGGACTGGCCGCCCACATCCAGTCGCTCCCCGCCGGAGCCAGGATCAGCATCAAACACCTCGCCGAACGCTTCCCCGAGAGCGAAACCCGCATCGCCGCCGCCCTGCGCGAACTCGAAGCCCACGGCTACCTCCACCGCAGCCGCGTACGCCTCCCCGACGGCCGCATCATCACCCGCACCGTCTCGTACAACCAGCCGAGCACCGACGCGTCCGCCGTCGCAGCCCCTCAGCCCCGGACCAGGCGCAGCAAACCGGCAGCCCCACAGCCACCACGCGAGGCCGCCCCCGAACCGCGCCCCGCCCCGGCGCTCACACCGCAACCGCAACCGCAGCCGCTGCCACAGCCCGCCCCCGTCCTGGTACCGGCCCCCACCGCGCGCACGACGCCGCCTCCGCCGCTCCCCCAGCCACAGGAGCTCACACCGGGGCTCCAGCGCGCGGCCACCGCACTCCTCGCCGACCTGCGCCGCCACGCACCTCAACTCGTCCTCTCCGAGAGCGACATCCACGCCCTCGCCCCCGGCGTCGCCACCTGGCTCGAACACGACGCCCACCCCGACACCATCCGCCACGCCCTCACCACCGACCTCCCGAACCCCCTGAAACACCCGGCCAAGCTCCTGCGCCACCGGATCACGGCACTCCTGCCACCACCGCTACCGGGAGCCCAGGACATCGCACTCACACGCCCCGGCGTCATCGTCATCCCGCTCCAGAACTGCGACCGCTGCGACCGCGCCTTCCGCTCCCGCCACCCAGGCCACTGCCGCGACTGCCGGTCAGACCTCCACACAGCCGCCTGACTGGAACATCACCCACAACCCGAACGGATCTGAATGGTCAGCTCGCCCCACGAGGCAATGCACCGCATCTTCCAGGAGTACCCCGGCCTCTTCTCCCGCGTCTCCGAAGTGCTCGGAGTCGACATCCCGCCACCCACCTCGGCCACCGCGCTGCCCACCGACCTCACCGAAGCCCGTCCCGTCGAACGCCGGGTGGACACCCTCCTGCGCATCGAAACAGAGCACGACGGGCCCTTCGTCCTCGCCATCGAGGCCCAGGGCAAGAAGGACCCGCGCAAGACCGCCAGCTGGCCGTACTACGTCAGCTATCTCCACAACAGATACGGGCTGCCCGTCCTGTTACTGGTCGTCTGCCAGGACCGCGCCACCGCCGATTGGGCCGCACGCCCCATCTCCATCGGCGTCCGGCAATGGCAGACACTCACCCTGCACCCCCTCGTCGCGGGACCGCACAACATGCCGGTCATCACCGATGTGGCCGAGGCTCGCAAGGACCTCGCGCTCGCCACCCTGGCCGCCATCACACACGCCGACAATCCGGACGTCGGTGCCATACTGAAAACCCTGTCCGCCGCACTGCGGGACACACCGGAAGCAATCGCCGACCCCATCGTCGAACTCACCGCACAGGGCCTGGGCAACCGCCCGGCCGCACAGCACTGGAGGAACCTGGTGGCCGTGGACCTCTCCTTCTACAAGTCCTTCATGTCGGAAGAAATCCGGGACGAAGGCCGCGCGCAAGGCCGGGCGCAAGGCCGCGCCGAGGACATCCTGCTCGTACTGGAACAGCGCCGCATCGCCGTTCCCGACAAGGTTCGCGAGCGGATCACCGATTGCGGCGACCCCGAGACTCTGCGCCGGTGGCTCATGCGAGCCGTCACCGCCACCTCTGCCGAGGAGATCTTCACCGAGGAGTAGCTCATCCCGGTGGCTGCGCCCCGCCTACCCACAGGCCCGCAACCCGTTCACCGGCTCCCCCACAGGTACAAGCCCACCTTCGTGGGCGCCTGAGCTGCGGTGACCGCCGAGAACCCGCGCCACCGGCCCTGCGAGAATCCGACCATGACAACGAACACCACCACGACCTGGGCCCTGCGCCCGGCCCGCCCCGAGGACGTCGAGGCCATAGCCGAGCTCAGGGCCACCGTGATGCGTCCCGACCTGGAGCGGCTCGGGCGTTACGACGAGCACCGCGTACGCCAGAGGCTGCGCGACGTCTACGCGCCGGAGCACTCCTCGCTCGTGGTCGTGGACGGGGAGTTCGCGGGCTGCGTCACGCTGCGCCCGGTCGAGGACGGGTTGTGGCTGGAGAACTTCTACCTCTCCCCCGCCCTCCAGGGGCGCGGGATCGGCACCGCGGTGCTCCGTACGCTGCTCGCGCGGGCCGACAAGGAAGGCGTGACCGTGCGGCTGGACGTGCTGCAGGGCAGCGCCGCCCGCGCGCTCTACGAACGGCACGGGTTCACCGAGGAGCGGCAGGACCCGATCGATGTGTTCATGGTGCGTACACCGGCGAGTTGAACCGTCCCGGGCACCCTCGCGTTGAACCGTCCCTGGTCACACCCGGGCACACCCAGGCAACCCGCCCCCGGGAATCCCCGTCTATCCCCCCGCAGCAGCGGCTCGCGCCCCTTCCGCCGCGGCCTGCACGCGATCAGCACGCAGCACAGGGCCGCCCAGCCGCCCGCTGCGGGGGAACGGACGGAGCACGGTGTGACGGATCGACCCGCGCCGCGCGCATCCCGCACGGGATTGCCGCGGCGCACTCTGATGACGGCGGCGGCCGGCGCGACCGGCTTGGCGGCCCTCACCGCCTGCACGGCGCCCTCACCGCCCCGCCGCCGCGATCCCGCCGCGGACCCGATGCCCGGAATGCCGATCAGTACCTCGCACCCGGCCCTGATGATGCAGATCCTCGCCCACCCGGACGACGACCTGTACTTCATGAACCCGGACACCCAGCAGGCCCTCGACTCCGGGACCCCGCTGGTCTGCGTCTATCTGACCGGCGGTGAGGCCACCGGCATAAATCGAATACCCGGCCGACCGCTGCCCGCACCCGACAAGGCCGCGTACTCCTCCTCGCGTCACCAGGGGCTCCGCCAGGCGTACGCGACACTGCTCGGCCTCGGCAGGTTCACCCCGTGGCAGAAGTCCGTCATCGAGCTGCACGGCGGCCACCGCGCCGAGCTCAACACCCTCGGCAACCGCGGCCGCAGGGTCGAGCTGATCTTCATCAACACCGCCATGCACACCTCGTACGGGCGTCTCGGACTGCCCAGCCTCTGGCAGGACCGGCGCCTGGTCCTGCCGACCGTCGTCGCCGACGGCTCCCCGCTGGAGAAGGCGGGTTCGTACACCTACGACGGGCTGATCGATGTCCTGGTCGGGCTCTTCGACCGGTACCGGCCGAGCATCCTGCACACCCTGGACCCGGACCCCGACATCCAGCACAGCAGCGAGGCCGTCCGGCGCCGGGACAGCGAGCAGCACGGCTACTCCGACCACCCCGACCACACCGCCGCCGCGCTGTTCACCTGGGCGTCGCTGATCCGGTGGGTGGCAGGGGCCACCCGGGGCGGCGGTGAGGTGCCGAGCTTCGCCACCACGGCGTTCCGGGCCTACTACAACCGGCACTGGCCGAAGAACCTGCCGCCCGCCGTGCTCGCCGAGAAGGCCTCGCACCTGGTGCCGTACGGCGGCTCGGCCGACTGGCAGTGCGGCAACCCGGCGGGCTGCGGGGACTACAACGTGGGCGGCGACCGGCCGCTGACCAACCGGAAGGGCTGGGTACGGTCCACCCACTACCGCTACCCGGGCCCCCGGCCCGCCCTCGCCACCGAACCGGACGGCCGGCTCGTCACGTACGGGGTGCTGGGCCTGCGGGCGGTGCGCCGGCGCGAGAGCGCACCGGGCAGCGGGGTGTGGGACGCGCCGGACGACCTCGGCGGCGGCCCGCTCGCACCGGTCCTGGGCAGCGCGACGCTGCCGGACGGGCGCCATCTGCTCTTCGGGCTGCGGTTCTCGGCGATCGGCGGGCACGGTGCGGACAACGAGCGCGAGATCGTCGCGCTGGAGCAGCGCTCCCCCGGCGGTGCCTTCCGAGCCTGGCAGGGGCTGGGGAACCCGGTGCGCGGGCACGACGGCGGGCGCCGGATCGGTGTCCCGGTCGCGGTCGCCGCGCCCGACGGGCGGGTGCATCTCTTCGTACGGAACGCGGAGAAGGGTGTCAGTACCCGGGTACGGGACACGGCCGGCCGGTGGAGCGGGTGGCTGGACATGGGCGGCGGCGAGATCCAGGACGGGCTGAGTGCCGTGGTGGACGCCGAGGGCCGGGTCCATGTCTTCGCGGCGGGCCGTTTCGCGGTGCACCACTGGACGCAGGACGCGCCCGGCGACGCGCTGACCGCGCGCACCCAGATCACCGGGGTGCCGGTGCCCGGTGACGGGCCGGCCGCGCTGCCGGGGGCGGACGGGAGCATCGGGCTGTTCTACCGCGCGGCGGCGAAGGCCGCCCTGACGACCGTACGGACCGGGGAGACGGCGGACGAGACCGGGATCGACGGATACGGGCGCCCGGTCCGCGACCGGACGGGCTTCGACGGGTACGGGCCGGTGGCCGCCGCCGGGCCGCCGGGCGCCCCGGTGCTGCTCGGCCGCACCGCCGAGGGCCTCGTCCAGCTCCGTACGCCCGGCGGGCTCTTCGTACGGCGGCACGGACCGGTGGCGCTGGACGGGCCGGCCCTGCACGTCGGGAAGGACGGACGGCCGACGGTGGTGGCCCTGGGGCCGGACGCCCTGCCCTGGCTCTGGCGCCCCTGAACGAGAACCTGCCCAGGCATTGCGCCCGGACATGAAGAAGGGCCCCGGTCCACCGCTCGCGCGGCGGGCCGGGGCCCTTCTCGGTGCTCTGTGCGGAGCAACCAGGTCAGACAGTCAGGTAATTACTTGACGATCTTGGTGACCTGGCCGGCGCCCACGGTCCGGCCACCCTCACGGATGGCGAACTTCAGGCCCTCTTCCATGGCGACCGGCTGGATGAGGTTGACCGTCATGACGGTGTTGTCACCCGGCATGACCATCTCGGTGCCCTCGGGAAGGGTCACCACGCCCGTCACGTCCGTGGTACGGAAGTAGAACTGCGGGCGGTAGTTGTTGAAGAACGGGGTGTGACGGCCACCCTCGTCCTTCGACAGGATGTAGGCCTGGGCCTCGAACTCGGTGTGCGGCGTGACCGAACCGGGCTTGATGATGACCTGGCCGCGCTCGACGTCCTCGCGCTTGATGCCACGGAGGAGCAGACCGACGTTCTCACCGGCCTGGCCCTCGTCGAGCAGCTTGCGGAACATCTCGATGCCGGTGACCGTGGTGGTGGTCTTCTCCTGCTTGATACCGACGATGTCGACGGTCTCGTTGACCTTGAGGATGCCACGCTCGATACGACCGGTGACGACGGTGCCACGACCGGTGATCGTGAAGACGTCCTCGATCGGCATCAGGAACGGCTTGTCGACGTCACGCTCGGGCTGCGGGATGTTCTCGTCGACGGCCTTCATCAGGTCGAGGACGGTCTGGCCCCACTCCTTGTCGCCCTCGAGCGCCTTGAGCGCCGAGACCTTGACGACCGGCAGGTCGTCGCCCGGGAACTCGTACTCGGAGAGGAGCTCACGGACCTCGAGCTCGACGAGCTCCAGGATCTCCTCGTCGTCCACCATGTCGGCCTTGTTCAGGGCGACGACGATGTACGGAACGCCGACCTGGCGGGCCAGGAGCACGTGCTCCTTGGTCTGCGGCATCGGGCCGTCGGTGGCGGCGACCACGAGGATGGCGCCGTCCATCTGCGCGGCACCCGTGATCATGTTCTTGATGTAGTCCGCGTGACCCGGGCAGTCGACGTGCGCGTAGTGACGCGACTCCGTCTGGTACTCGACGTGCGCGATCGAGATCGTGATACCGCGCTGGCGCTCCTCGGGAGCCTTGTCGATCTGGTCGAAGGCCGAGGCCTCGTTCAGGTCGGGGTACGCGTCGTGCAGCACCTTGGTAATGGCGGCCGTGAGGGTCGTCTTACCGTGGTCAATGTGACCGATGGTGCCGATGTTGACGTGCGGCTTAGTCCGCTCGAACTTCGCCTTCGCCACTGGGTCCTCCTGTGGAGTGGTTCTGTACGCCTTGCTTCATCGGCGCCAGGTGATCTTTGCTGGGATGCCGGAGCCGGGGGCATTCGGCGCAAAACTTCCGCTCTGCGACGAATGCCCCACCAGGCTCCGGTGACAAGCCTAAAGCGTGAGCTCGGGAGAGTTACTCGCCCTTGGCCTTCGCGATGATCTCCTCGGCGACGTTCCGCGGAACCTCGGCGTAGGAGTCGAACTGCATCGAGTAGCTTGCGCGACCCGAGGTCTTGCTGCGGAGGTCTCCGACGTAGCCGAACATCTCCGAGAGGGGCACGAGGCCCTTCACGACGCGAGCGCCGCTGCGCTCCTCCATGGCCTGGATCTGGCCACGGCGGGAGTTGATGTCACCGATGACATCGCCCATGTAGTCCTCGGGCGTGGTCACCTCGATGGCCATCATCGGCTCGAGGAGCACGGGGGACGCCTTGCGGGCACCCTCCTTGAACGCCTGCGAACCGGCGATCTTGAACGCCAGCTCGGAGGAGTCGACCTCGTGGTAGCCACCGTCGAGAAGGATGACGCGGACGCCGACCATCTCGTAGCCGGCCAGGATGCCGAACTGCATGGCTTCCTGAGCACCCGCGTCCACCGAGGGGATGTACTCACGGGGGATGCGGCCACCGGTGACCTTGTTGACGAACTCGTACGAGGCCTCGCCGCCCTCGATGGGCTCGATCGCGATCTGCACCTTGGCGAACTGACCGGTACCACCGGTCTGCTTCTTGTGGGTGTAGTCGATGCGCTCGACGGCCTTGCGGATCGTCTCGCGGTACGCGACCTGGGGCTTGCCGACGTTGGCCTCGACGCGGAACTCGCGCTTCATGCGGTCGACGAGCACCTCGAGGTGAAGCTCGCCCATACCACCGATGATGGTCTGGCCGGTCTCCTCGTCGGAGTGCACCTGGAAGGACGGGTCCTCCTCGGAGAGGCGCTGGATGGCGACACCCAGCTTCTCCTGGTCACCCTTGGACTTGGGCTCGATGGCGACCTGAATGACCGGCGCCGGGAAGTCCATGGACTCCAGGATGACCGGGTTCTTGTCGTCACACAGCGTCTCACCGGTGGTGGTCTGCTTCAGGCCCATGACGGCGATGATGTCGCCGGCGCCCACCGACTCGATCTCCTCACGCTTGTTCGCGTGCATGCGGTAGATCTTGCCGATGCGCTCCTTCTTGCCCTTGACGGAGTTCAGCACCGAGGTGCCGGACTCCAGGCGGCCCGAGTAGACCCGGACGAAGGTGAGCTTGCCGAGGTGCGGGTCGCTCATGATCTTGAACGCGAGGGCCGCGAGCGGCTCGTCGTCGGACGGCTTGCGCTTGACGACCTCCTCCGGGTCCTTGACGCCGTGGCCCTCGATGGCCTCGACGTCCAGGGGGGAGGGGAGGTAGCGCACGACGGCGTCGAGCAGGGGCTGGACGCCCTTGTTCTTGAACGCGGTGCCGCAGAACACGGGGGTGACGGTCGTCTCGCCGCCCTTGCCCGAGTTGATGGTGATGCGACGGATGCCCTCGTAGAGCTGCTCCGCGGAAGGCTCTTCGCCCTCCAGGTAGAGCTCCATGAGCGCCTCGTCGTTCTCCGCGGCGGCCTCGATGAGCTTGCCGCGGTACTCCTCGGCCTTCTCCGCGAGCTCCGCGGGGATGTCGACGATGTCGTACGCCTCGCCCTTGGTCGCTTCGACGGGGTAGACGAACGCCTTCATCGTCACGAGGTCGACGACACCCGTGAAGTCGGCCTCGGCACCGATCGGGAGCTGCATGACGATCGGGGTCGCGCCGAGGCGGTCCGTGATCATCTGAACGCAGCGGAAGAAGTCGGCACCGGTGCGGTCGAGCTTGTTGACGAAGCAGATACGCGGCACGCCGTAGCGGTCCGCCTGACGCCAGACGGTCTCGGACTGCGGCTCGACGCCCGCCACACCGTCGAACACGGTGACGGCGCCGTCGAGGACGCGGAGCGAACGCTCCACCTCGACGGTGAAGTCGACGTGACCCGGGGTGTCGATGATGTTGATGGTGTGGTCAACATCATTGAGCGGCCAGTGGCAGGTCGTCGCGGCGGACGTGATCGTGATGCCGCGCTCCTGCTCCTGCTCCATCCAGTCCATCGTGGCAGCGCCGTCGTGGACTTCACCGATCTTGTACGAGACGCCGGTGTAGAACAGGATCCGCTCAGTGGTGGTCGTCTTGCCCGCGTCGATGTGGGCCATGATCCCGATGTTGCGGACCTTGGCCAGGTCAAGCGAAGTGGTGGCCATAAGGCTCAATCTTCTCTCGGTCTCGATGTGGGTAGCGACTACCAGCGGTAGTGCGCGAAGGCCTTGTTGGACTCGGCCATCTTGTGGGTGTCCTCGCGCTTCTTGACGGCAGCGCCAAGACCGTTGGAGGCGTCGAGCAGCTCGTTCATGAGGCGCTCGGTCATGGTCTTCTCGCGGCGGGCGCGGGAGTAACCCACGAGCCAGCGCAGCGCGAGGGTGGAGGCGCGACCGGGCTTGACCTCGATCGGCACCTGGTAGGTGGCGCCACCGACACGGCGGGACTTGACCTCGAGCGAGGGCTTGACGTTCTCAAGCGCGCGCTTCAGCGTGATGACCGGGTCGTTGCCGGTCTTCTCGCGGAGGCCCTCCATGGCGCCGTACACGATCCGCTCGGCGGTGGAACGCTTGCCGTCCAGCAGGATCTTGTTGATCAGCGAGGTGACAAGAGGAGAGTTGTAGACCGGGTCGATGATGACCGGGCGCTTCGGGGCGGGGCCCTTACGAGGCATTCTTACTTCTCCTTCTTGGCGCCGTAGCGGCTGCGGGCCTGCTTGCGGTTCTTGACACCCTGGGTGTCGAGCGAACCACGGATGATCTTGTAACGAACACCCGGCAGGTCCTTCACACGGCCACCACGCACGAGCACGATGGAGTGCTCCTGCAGGTTGTGTCCCTCACCCGGGATGTAGGCCGTGACCTCGATACCGGAGGTCAGACGCACACGCGCGACCTTACGGAGTGCCGAGTTCGGCTTCTTCGGGGTGGTCGTGAACACACGCGTGCAGACGCCGCGGCGCTGGGGCGAACCCTCGAGCGCGGGCGTCTTGTTCTTCTCGACCTTGTCCTGCCGGCCCTTCCGGACCAGCTGCTGGATCGTAGGCACTACTTCTCCGGTTTCTGTGTGCCGTTCGTGAAACTAACCTGGAACGTCACCGACCCACGCGGTCGGGTGTGTCGAATACTGCAAGCTCCTGCCGCAAGGCAGAAGGAGCGCAGATTGCGGTAGCCACTGACGGACTCGCCATGCGGTTGAGGACACGCACACGAGCCCAGGCACACCCCAGGCACAAGGTCTGAGCGTACCTACCTCGTCGACTCCGGTCAAAACAAATGCTGTCCGCCACGACACGCCGGACTTCCGCAGCTCACGGCCAACGGAATTGAGACAGCCGGCCGCGGACGCACGGCAGGAAAACAACCTTGTCGGTCCGGTCATACGCGTCCTCAGTACATTGAACCGCGCGGTGGACGATCGGGGGACGGGATGGCGGCGGCGTACATACCCGATGGCGACGGGCTCGACGACCGGGTGCCCTTTCTCGCCCGCCTGGAGCGCGAGGACCGGGTGTCCCTCCTCGGACTGGGCCGCGAGCTGAGTTTCGCCTCCCGGGCCCCGCTGCTCAGGCAGGACGAACCGTCCGCGTACGTCCTGTTGATCGTCAACGGCTGGACGAAGGTCACCACGTCCGCGCCGAACGGTTACGAGGCGTTGCACGCCCTGCGCGGCCCCGGCGACATCGTGGGCGAGTCGGCCGCGCTGACCGGCCGGCCACGCTCGGCGACGGTGACCGCGCTCTCCCCCGTGCGGGCCGTGGTCGTGGCGCACGAGAAGTTCCGCGCGTTCGTGGCAGGCTCCGCCAAGGTCTCGCTCACGCTCCTGGCATTGACCGCCGACCGTACGCGCGCTGCGGATCGGCGCAGCCTGGAGTTCGCGGCGATGACGGTACGGGAGCGCTTCGCCGTTCTGCTGCTGGATCTGGCGCACACCCACGGCGGCCGTACGGATGAAGGCATCGAACTCGACATACCGCTCAGCAAACAGGAGCTGGCCGGGGCGGTCGGTGCCTCCAGGGAAATGGTCCAGCGGCTGCTGAAGGACCTGCGCGAACGGGGCATCGTACTGACAGGGCGGCGGGCGATGGTGATCGTGCGGCCGGACGCGCTCCGCCGGATCGCCCGGGCGCAGGACTCTGCCCGACCGGTCGTCCGCCACGAAGCCCCGCTCCCTCCGTAGAGCAGGTTCCGCGCGCTCTGCGGAGGAAGCGCGGCCGCAGACGACTCTGTGCACACGGTCACACTCGAAGTGAGTCATCCGCCCTCACCACCGCAGTCCCATCAGCCCCACGCTCGTGTCTTCGGCCCGCGGAGACCCGAGCGAGAGGCACCCCCATGAACGATCCCGTGAACAGCACGATCCTGCTGCTCGACATCGAGAAGTACAGCGAGCGGGACGATGTCGAGCAGGCGTATCTGCGCCGCATGCTCTATGACCTCACCGACCGGGCACTGCTCGCCGCCGGGATCGACGAGACCCGGCGCAGGCGGGCGGACCGCGGCGACTCCGTGATGGAGTTGATCGACGCCAACTGCTCGGTGATCGCCCTGCTGCGGGCGCTGCTGACCGAGGTGCCGGCCCAGTTGCGCAGCCAGAACCGGCGAGCCTCCGCCTCGGCTCAGATGCGGCTTCGCGGAGTGGTCGCTTCGGGGTACGTCGCCGTGGACCGGCTCGACGGATGGGTCGGCAGCGATCTCAACCACGCGTGCAGACTGCTGGACACGGAGTTGCTGCGGACGGCGCTGCGGGAGCGCCCGGACGACTTCGCGCTGTGCGTGTCCGATCCGGTCTACCGGGGCGTTGTACGGCACAGCCACGCCGGCGTTCCGGCCGAGGAGTTCCGCTCCGTCACGGTGGACAGCAAGAACGGTCCGCTCGCTGCGTGGCTGCACGGTCCGCTTCCGAGTGAGCGCCCGCACCCCGCGAGCGGGAAGGGGGACGCCCCGTCGGTCTCCGGCATTGCCCCGCCCACCCCGCAGGAACCGGCCCAGGCCTTCGACTTCGGCGGCGCCACAGTCAACGGAGGTGTCTTCGGCGGGACCAACCACGGCATCGGCGGCGGCACCTTCTCCGGAGACATCCATCTCGGCGACGGAGGCCGGGGAGACCGCCGGTGAGCGCCGAGGAACAACCGCACGGCTCCCAGCCCTCGACAGGGGGCGACCAGTCTTCCGAGGCGCAGGACGGCCGCCAGGCCGACGGGGAGACAACCGAGGAGACCGACCAGCCGCAGCCCGCCTGGGCAGCCCGGCGGGACCTGGAGAACCACACCCCACGGACCATGGGATTCGGGGACGGCGCCCAGGTCGGCGGGGGCGTCTTCGGCGGGATCAACCACGGCATCGGCGGCGGCACCTTCTACGGGGACATCCTGCTCGACAGGACCGAGATCATCTACCAGTTCGGCGCCTCCTCCGCACTCCACACCTCGGGCGAGATCGCACAGTCCACCCTGGAGGAGCTGTCGGCCTGTTTCGTGCCTGCGTGCGCCGACTTCGAGGCGTTGGTCGACCGGCTGCGCGAAGAGCATGTCCTGGTGGTCTCGGGCCCGTATTTCGCGGGTCGGCGGACCGCCGCACTCATGCTGCTGCACCGGCTCCGCG
This sequence comes from Streptomyces sp. NBC_01591, assembly GCF_035918155.1. Classification (NCBI taxonomy): domain Bacteria; kingdom Bacillati; phylum Actinomycetota; class Actinomycetes; order Kitasatosporales; family Streptomycetaceae; genus Streptomyces; species Streptomyces sp. NBC_01591. Next base: position 5,172,027 of record NZ_CP109327.1, on the reverse strand, counting down.
CAGATCCGGTCCAGGCGATCGGCCGGGACACCACCCCCGGACAGCTCACAGCCGGTCTCGGTGGCGGCGAGACACGCGACGGCCGAACCGGCCATGTCCTCTGCGATCTGATCACCGAGCCGGGCCGACCGCTGCGGGAGGCGGATCTGCTGGCTGCCCGCAAGGAACTGGGCGAGGACGCGTATCTGGTGATCACCGTGGGGCCGACGGCCCTGCTGGAGGATGTACCGGTGGTGAGCTGGCAGGCTCCCCCGCCGGGCGATGTCCTCGCCGCGCACCTGGGGGTGCTGGTGGGCGAGGACCATGTGCCGGAGCTGCTTTCCCTGCCGGCCGTGACCGCGTTCCTCGAACGCAACCATCAGCCGCGCGAGGCCGCCGAGTTCGCCCGGCTCCTGGCGAGGTACGCGACCGGGGAGGCCGACACCGCTGAGCTCGGGGACTTCTCCCTGATCGCGTTGGAGAACCAGGTCCAGGAGTGGTTCGAGGACGACGGGACCGTGCTGCACCTGCGGGACAAGGCATTCCTCGTCGCCCTGGCCGCCTTCGACGAGGGCCCGTACGCCCTGACGGCGGAGCTGAGCGATCTGCTCTACGTCTTCCTCCACGAAATCGAGAGCGGGCTGCGGTCCGCCACCGTCCCGGTCTTCGGCACGCACATCGGCAAGCGGCTCCAGCTCGCCCGTGCCCGGCGGTTCGAGGCCGAGGAGCCCACCGAGTGGGGTCCGGTCCGACAGGTGAAGGCCGCCTACCGGGACGAGCGGGCCCCACTCGTGTTGCTGCGCGAGATATGGACCGGGCACCCCTCGGCACGGCCCGCACTCGTGCACTGGCTGCAACGGCTGGCCGGGGACGGACGGCCGTTCGTGCGTACCCGCGCCGCCTCCACCGTCGCCGTGCTCGCCCATACCGATCTGCCGTCCGCCATGGCGCTGGTCATCGAGCCATGGGCCTCCTCACACCTCTACCGGCACCGCCTCGTCGCCGTCAACGCGCTCACACTCACCCACGTGCTGGGCACTCCCAACGTGCCGCGCATCCTCGACGCCTGGTGCGAGAGCGACGAGTCGCCGCTGCGCTGGGTCGCCATCCGCGCCCATGGGCTGATCGGGCCGGAACGCCCCTCCGAGACCCTGGCAGCGCTGCGCTCGGCGGCCCGGCACCAGGCAGGACAGCCGGAGCCCGACACGGATCTTTCGGGGCAACTCGCCGAGTCCGTAGAGCTGTTGCTGTTGTCACCAGCGGGCGAGGACGTGCTCGCGGGGCTGCTCAGGACGCTGCACGACGACCGTCCGGCGACCGACCTCGCGCTCGGCGGCTTCATCAGCGCCTGCCGTCGGACCGAGCAGGACGAGCGCCATGGGCAGCCGCTCGTTCTGTCCTGGTACGCGCGAGCGTCGGCCGCGCGGACACCGGCCGCCACCGGCATCGTCGAGCTGTGGCGCACCGCCCTGGGGAGCCGCGGCCACACCCGGGACGCCCTCGACGTGCTGCGCCGCTGGGTGCTGTCGGCGGACCACGATCCCGGCACGGAGTGGGCGCTCGCCGCGCTGCTGCCCTCACTCGTCACCACGCCGTCGGAGCACCAGCGGCTCAGCCATCTCCTGCGGACGATGCCCGGCGAGGACGGCACCGACCCCCCGCCCGTGACAGGCCGGCTACTGGCCGTCCTGACTCATCCCTGACCTGCGATCTCGTCCACAGCAACAGGAGAGTGCCCATGCCCGAATTCCGACGAGCACCCGACTGGGACCAACGGGCCGACCGCGGAACGCGGTTGTCCGACCCGGTGGTCACGGTCCGGCAACTGTCCCGCTTCGGATTCGCCCGCCGCCCGCTCACCCGCATCGACCACGCCCTGGTCTTCTCGGCCCGGGACGGCTCGTACGAAACCTACCTCCCGCCGGTCCGCCCCACCAGGGCCGGAGCCGCCGCGAAGCGATACACCTCGGTGTACGAGGTCGACATGGGGGTCCATCCCGTACGCGAGGAGATCGGCCTGCCGAGCAACGATGACGCCTTCGAGTTCGGAGTGGTCGTCGAACTGTCGTGGCAGGTCGTCGATCCCGCGCTGTTCGTGGCGAGCCGACACCGTGACGTACCACGACTGCTGATCGGCGAGCTGGAACAGTCGGCCCGGGCCGTCACCCGCCGCTACCCCGCCTCCCGGAGTGCGGAGGCCGAGGAGGCACTGCTGCGGGAAGTACGCGCACAGGGTTCACTCGGCACGCGAGCGGGTCTCGCCGTGGCCTGGACCGTACGGCTGCGCGGGGACCAGGAAGCCATCGACCATGTACGGCGAATGAGGTCCATCGACCATGCGGCCACCGAGCAGGTCCACACCGAGCGGCGGGGCCGGGAGCACGATGCTGCGATCGACCGGCGCGTCAGGGAGCAGGACGCACTGCAGTGGGGGCGCGCGGCCGAATTCGATGAGCAGCAGCACGAACTGAGGTTGCGGCAGCAGAAGTGGCAGCACACGGAGGCGGTCGACCGGGCCCGTCGGCAGATGGAGCTGCAGCAGGTGAACGCGGAAAAGATCGCCTTCTACGAAAAGCACTTGGAACAGGGCGGGGTCCGCGCATGGGCGCTCCATCTGGCCGACCATCCCGAGGACACCAAGCTCGTGGTGACAAGCCTGCGCCAGGACCAACTACACATGATCCAGGCGCAGATGGAGCTGGCGGGCGAGCTGCTGCAGGGCGACAGCGCGGAGAACCACGAGTTGGAGGCACCGAAGAAGAGGGCTCTCCAGGCGTTGATCGACGTACTGAACCAGCATCTTCCCGGCGTCACCGCGCAGAGCACGGCCGAAGGCCGGCTGACCGTGTCGATGCCGCAGGACGCACTGAGAGCGGCGCCGGAAGCGGTCATGCGGAGCATGTCCCGGCCGGACTTCGACCTGACCGACGGCATTGAGGCAAACAGCCGGGAGGTGCACCGGCTCGATGGGACGCCCCTCCGCAAGGCCGATCCGGAGACGGGCGACCCGTCGAGTCCCTTCCCGGGCTGGCAGCCGCCGCCGGGCTATGGCAGCGCGCCTCTGAGGCCGACGGGCACCGCCACGCCATCGGCCGGTGCGGAAGACGTGCGCAGAGCACCCGGCGGGACCGGCGTGCCGAAGGCACGGACTGTGACTGCCGCGGCATCTCCCGACCCCCGGCCCGCCTCCGCCTCCGCCGAGGACATGACGGCGGACGCCGCCGGAGCGGCCGGCCGGAGTGGGGCGACCGACGCAGCCGAGCCTGCGGACGCTCCCGGGGCTGCGAACCCGCCGAGGACATCGGACACGCCCCGGGCCACGGACGTGGCAGGAGCGCCGGGCCAGGAGGACCACAGCACATGACCGACAGCCCACCGATCCAGAACACCGATGCCGGGGCGCGGCTACTCCTCGATCTGCGGTCCGAGATCGCACGAGCCGACAGCAAGGCATCCGTACTGGTTGCCGCGCTCGGCATGACCGCAGGCGTGATCAGCGGCTGGCTGGCTGGGAGCGAGTGGCGACCGAACGCGCTCTCCTCCCCCGGCACGGCCCTGTGGTGGGCGGGCACCGGCGGGCTGGCGACGGCGCTGCTCTCCATGCTGATGGCCATACTCCCGCGCTACCGCGGCAGTACCTGGGTCCCCGGAGCCCCGCTCACCTACTTCGCGGACATCCGGCGCGCCGCCCGACAGAACCGGTTGCCGGAAGCGCTCGACGCCACTGAGAGCGCCCAGGCCACGGCACTCGTCACGGCCCTGACCGAAACCAGCCGGATCGCCGTATGCAAGCACCAGTGGATACGCGTGGGGCTGCTCGCCTACTCCGTCGGCACCGTCCTGCTCCCCGCCTCGCTACTCCTCGGCTGATGTTCCTCCCGCCAAAGGATGACCATGAATCCACCGAAACCTCAGTCCCATGACCCGGGCGACGGGTTCGTACCACCCCCGGACCCGTACCTGACCGCCACCGCCCCACCCGCGCCCGATGACTTGATCTACGAGCACGGGCCGGGCCGACGTGTGTACTACACGGCGCACCAGCGGCGTGTGGACATCACCGTACTCGGACGGCTGACATTGGCACTGCCTGCCTTCCTGACGAACACGCTGGTGGTGCTGCTCGTCGGCGCGGTCCTGGACGGCTGCCTCGGGCTTCCGTTCTGGATACCGGCCGCGCTCTGGCTGGCATCCGGCGCCCTGGTCTTCCACCGGCCCACGGAGGAACTGCTCGCCCGCTACCTGCTGGGGCTCCGGCGCCCGATGCCCAAGGAGGCCGCACGGCTGGAGCCGGTCTGGCACGAGGTGACAGCCATCGCCGGGGTCGACGGAGCGTCGTATCAGCTCTGGATCGAGGAGAGCGACGACCTCAACGCGTACGCCGCCGCGGGCCACATCGTGGGGGTCACCCGGTTCGCCCTGGAACAGCTGTCGAGCGGCCAGCTGGCCGCCGTGCTCGCCCATGAGCTGGGCCACCACACCGGCGGTCATGCGTGGTCGTCGCTGCTGGGCCACTGGTACGGGCTGCCGGGCCGGGCGGCCTGGCGCGCCCTCCGCGCGATGGCCCGCTCCCTCGTCACGCCTGCCAGGTGTGCCGTCTACCTCGCCGTCGGCGTCCTGCTCCTCGCGATCGGCGGGCTCGCCTCCACCGCCGCCGCGGTCCTGTACGGGATTCCGATGCTTCTCGTACTTCCGTATCTGTCGGCGGCGGTGGGACGCCGTGCCGAACTGCGTGCCGACCGCCATGCCGCTGCACTCGGATTCGCACCGAAACTGGCCGAGGTGCTGGAGACGATGCACGCGAACGAGATCCGGGCGCGGCAGAAGGCGCTCCCCGTCACAGGAGAACGGATGGAGCGCGGGTCGACGCCTGCCCGACTGCTCTCCACCCACCCCGACGTCCCGACCCGGCTGCACCATCTGCGGCACTACCTGTAGCCACGGCCGCCGGTGCGGCACATCGGGACACGCCGGAGGGCGGCCACCCCGTACGAAACGGGGTGACCGCCCTCCGGTCGGTCAAGCGACTCGCTTACTGGTTGTACGGACCGTAGTCGTAGTCCTCCAGCGGAACGGCCTGGCCGGAGCCCGTGCCGAACGGCGAGTAGTCGATGTCGTCGTAGCCGACGGCCGAGTACATCGCGGCCTTGGCCTCCTCGGTCGGCTCGACCCGGATGTTGCGGTAGCGGGACAGGCCCGTACCGGCCGGGATGAGCTTACCGATGATGACGTTCTCCTTGAGGCCGATCAGGGAGTCGGACTTGGCGTTGATCGCCGCGTCCGTCAGGACCCTGGTCGTCTCCTGGAAGGAAGCCGCGGACAGCCACGACTCCGTCGCCAGCGAGGCCTTGGTGATACCCATCAGCTGCGGACGGCCGGAGGCGGGGTGACCGCCCTCGGTGACCACACGACGGTTCTCGGTCTCGAACTTCGAGCGCTCGACGAGCTCGCCCGGCAGCAGCTCCGCGTCGCCGGACTCGATGATCGTCACGCGGCGCAGCATCTGCCGGATGATGATCTCGATGTGCTTGTCGTGGATCGACACACCCTGCGAGTTGTAGACCTTCTGGACCTCGCCGACCAGGTGGACCTGGACCGCGCGCTGACCGAGGATCCGCAGCACGTCGTGCGGGTTGGTGGCACCCACGGTGAGCTTCTGGCCCACCTCGACGTGGTCGCCCTCGCCCACGAGCAGACGGGCGCGCTTCGAGATCGGGAAGGGGATCTCGTCGCTGCCGTCGTCCGGCGTGACCACGAGCTTCTTGGTCTTCTCGGTCTCCTCGATCCGGACCCGGCCCGCGGACTCCGAGATCGGGGCGACACCCTTGGGCGTACGGGCTTCGAAGAGCTCGACGACTCGGGGCAGACCCTGGGTGATGTCGTCACCGGCCACACCACCGGTGTGGAAGGTACGCATCGTCAGCTGGGTACCGGGCTCACCGATGGACTGGGCGGCGATGATGCCGACCGCCTCGCCGATGTCGACCAGCTTGCCGGTGGCGAGCGAGCGTCCGTAGCAGAAGGCACAGGTGCCGACCGCGGACTCACAGGTCAGGACCGAACGGGTCTTGACCTCCTCGACGCCGGCGCCCACCAGGGCGTCGATCAGGACGTCACCGAGGTCGACGTTGGCAGGCGCGATGACCTTGCCGTCGACGACGACGTCCTCGGCGAGCATGCGGGCGTAGACCGAGGTCTCGACGTCCTCCGTCTTGCGGAGCACACCGTCCGCACCCTTGACGGCGATCTTCAGCTTGAGGCCGCGCTCGGTGCCGCAGTCCTCCTCGCGAATGATCACGTCCTGCGAGACGTCCACCAGACGACGGGTCAGGTAACCCGAGTCGGCGGTACGCAGGGCGGTGTCCGCCAGACCCTTACGGGCACCGTGCGTGGAGATGAAGTACTCCAGAACGGTGAGGCCCTCACGGAAGGACGCCTTGATGGGACGCGGGATCGTCTCGTTCTTGGCGTTGGACACCAGACCACGCATACCGGCGATCTGACGCATCTGCATCATGTTTCCTCGGGCACCCGAGTCAACCATCATGAAGATGGGGTTCGTCTTGGGGAAGTTCGCGTTCATCGCCTCGGCAACCTCGTTGGTCGCCTTGGTCCAGATCGCGATGAGCTCCTGCGTGCGCTCGTCCTTGGTGATCAGACCGCGCTCGTACTGCTTCTGGACCTTCTCGTCCTGCGCCTCGTAGCCCGCGACGATCGCCTTCTTGGCCTCGGGGACCACGACGTCGGAGATGGCCACGGTGACACCGGAACGGGTCGCCCAGTAGAAGCCCGCCGCCTTCAGGTTGTCGAGCGTCGCCGCCACGATGACCTTGGGGTAGCGCTCGGCGAGGTCGTTGACGATCTCGGAGAGCTGCTTCTTGCCGACCGAGTAGTCGACGAACGGGTAGTCCTCGGGCAGCAGCTCGTTGAAGAGCGCGCGGCCCAGGGACGTACGCAGCCGGAACGTGTCGCCCTGCTGGTACTCCTGCTCGCCTTCCTCGGCGACCGGCGGCACCCAGCCGCGCGGCGGGATGGTGCCCACCGGGAAGCGGATGTCGACCTTCGCCTGGAGCGACAGCTCGCGGGCGTCGAAGGCCATGATCGCCTCGGCCGTGGAGCCGAAGGAACGGCCCTGGCCGATGACCTTGCGCTCCTCCTCGTCCGTGGTGAGGAAGAACAGGCCCAGCACCATGTCCTGGGTCGGCATGGTGACGGGACGACCGTCGGCCGGCTTCAGGATGTTGTTCGAGGACAGCATCAGGATGCGGGCCTCGGCCTGCGCCTCCGCGGAGAGCGGCAGGTGCACGGCCATCTGGTCACCGTCGAAGTCCGCGTTGAACGCGGTGCAGACGAGCGGGTGGATCTGGATGGCCTTGCCCTCGACCAGCTGCGGCTCGAAGGCCTGGATGCCGAGGCGGTGCAGGGTCGGTGCACGGTTCAGCAGCACCGGGTGCTCGGCGATGACCTCTTCGAGGACGTCGTACACCACGGTGCGGCCGCGCTCGACCATGCGCTTGGCCGACTTGATGTTCTGCGCGTGGTTCAGGTCGACCAGGCGCTTCATCACGAACGGCTTGAAGAGCTCCAGCGCCATGGCCTTCGGCAGACCGCACTGGTGCAGCTTGAGCTGCGGGCCGACGACGATCACGGAACGCGCGGAGTAGTCCACACGCTTACCGAGAAGGTTCTGACGGAATCGACCCTGCTTGCCCTTCAGCATGTCGCTGAGGGACTTGAGCGGGCGGTTACCGGGACCGGTGACCGGGCGACCGCGGCGGCCGTTGTCGAACAGCGCGTCGACGGCCTCCTGCAGCATCCGCTTCTCGTTGTTCACGATGATCTCGGGGGCACCGAGGTCAAGGAGACGCTTGAGGCGGTTGTTGCGGTTGATCACACGGCGGTACAGGTCGTTCAGGTCGGAGGTCGCGAAGCGGCCACCGTCCAGCTGCACCATCGGACGCAGGTCCGGCGGGATGACCGGCACGCAGTCGAGCACCATGCCCTTGGGCTTGTTGCTGGTCTGCAGGAACGCGGAGACGACCTTGAGGCGCTTGAGCGCACGGGTCTTCTTCTGGCCCTTGCCGGTACGGATGATCTCGCGGAGGCGCTCGGCCTCCTCGTCGAGGTCGAACGACTCGAGGCGCTTCTGCAGGGCGGCAGCACCCATGCAGCCGTCGAAGTACGTGCCGAAGCGGTCACGCAGCTCGCGGTAGAGCAGCTCGTCGCCCTCCAGGTCCTGGACCTTGAGGTTCTTGAAGCGGCTCCACACCTCGTCGAGACGGTCGATCTCGCGCTGCGCACGGTCGCGCAGCTGCTTCATCTCACGCTCGGCACCTTCGCGCACCTTGCGGCGCACGTCGGCCTTGGCGCCCTCGGCCTCCAGCTCGGCCAGGTCGGTCTCGAGCTTCTTGGCGCGGGCTTCGAGGTCGGCGTCGCGGCGGTTCTCGATCTGCTGACGCTCGACGGAGACGTGCGCCTCCAGCGAGGGCAGGTCGCGCGTACGGCGCTCCTCGTCCACGAACGTGATCATGTACGCGGCGAAGTAGATGACCTTTTCGAGGTCCTTCGGCGCGAGGTCGAGGAGGTAGCCAAGGCGCGACGGGACGCCCTTGAAGTACCAGATGTGGGTGACGGGAGCGGCAAGCTCGATGTGACCCATGCGCTCACGGCGCACCTTGGCGCGCGTGACTTCGACGCCACAGCGCTCACAGATGATGCCCTTGAAGCGGACACGCTTGTACTTGCCGCAGTAGCACTCCCAGTCCCGGGTCGGACCGAAGATCTTCTCGCAGAAGAGTCCGTCCTTTTCGGGCTTGAGCGTGCGGTAATTGATGGTCTCCGGCTTCTTCACTTCGCCGTGGGACCAGGTCCGGATGTCGTCCGCGGTGGCAAGGCCGATCCGCAGCTCGTCGAAGAAGTTGACGTCGAGCACTTGTCGTCAATCCCTCTTTCGGGGGTTCGAGCCCCCTCGCGTCAGGCGAGAAATCGGGGCACTTCAGCAATGGTCTGAACGGGTCCGGGGAGAGCCGGCCGGATCACTGGGATCCGGCCGACCAACCCGTCAGACCTCTTCGACGCTGCTCGGCTCGCGCCGGGACAGGTCGATACCGAGCTCCTCCGCCGCGCGGAAGACGTCCTCGTCCGTGTCGCGCATCTCGATGGACATGCCGTCCGAGGACAGCACCTCCACGTTGAGGCAGAGCGACTGCATTTCCTTGATGAGCACCTTGAAGGACTCAGGGATGCCCGGCTCGGGGATGTTCTCGCCCTTGACGATGGCCTCGTAGACCTTCACGCGGCCGGTCACGTCGTCGGACTTGATCGTCAGGAGCTCCTGGAGGGCGTATGCGGCGCCATAAGCCTCAAGGGCCCACACCTCCATCTCACCGAATCGCTGACCACCGAACTGAGCCTTACCACCCAGCGGCTGCTGGGTGATCATGGAGTACGGACCCGTCGAACGAGCGTGCAGCTTGTCGTCGACGAGGTGGTGCAGCTTCAGGATGTACATGTAGCCGACCGAGACCGGGTCCGGGAACGGCTCGCCGGAGCGGCCGTCGAACAGATTGGCCTTGCCGGAGGGCTGCACCAGGCGGTCGCCGTCGCGGTTCGGGATCGTGGCCTCGAAGAGACCGGAGATCTCGTCCTCGCGCGCACCGTCGAAGACGGGGGTGGCGACGTTGGTGCCGGGGGCGACCTGGTCGGCGCCGATGGCCTGCAGGCGCTTGGCCCACTCGTCACCGAGGCCGGAGACGTCCCAGCCGCGGCTGGCGAGCCAGCCGAGGTGGATCTCCAGGACCTGTCCCGGGTTCATTCGGGACGGGACACCCAGCGGGTTGAGGATGATGTCGACCGGGGTGCCGTCCTCCAGGAACGGCATGTCCTCGATCGGCAGGATCTTCGAGATGACGCCCTTGTTGCCGTGACGGCCGGCGAGCTTGTCACCGTCGGTGATCTTGCGCTTCTGCGCGACGTAGACGCGGACCAGCTGGTTCACGCCCGGCGGCAGCTCGTCGCCCTCTTCGCGGTCGAAGACGCGGACGCCGATGACCTTGCCGATCTCGCCGTGCGGCACCTTCAGCGAGGTGTCGCGCACCTCGCGCGCCTTCTCACCGAAGATCGCGCGGAGCAGGCGCTCCTCGGGGGTCAGCTCGGTCTCACCCTTGGGCGTGACCTTGCCGACGAGGATGTCACCGGCGACGACCTCGGCACCGATACGGATGATGCCGCGCTCGTCGAGGTCGGCGAGGACCTCTTCGGAGACGTTCGGGATGTCCCGGGTGATCTCCTCCGGGCCGAGCTTGGTGTCACGGGCGTCGACCTCGTGCTCCTCGATGTGGATCGAGGAGAGGACGTCGTCCTGCACGAGGCGCTGCGACAGGATGATCGCGTCCTCGTAGTTGTGACCCTCCCACGGCATGAACGCCACGAGCAGGTTCTTGCCGAGGGCCATCTCACCGTTCTCGGTGGCCGGACCGTCGGCGAGGACCTGGTCGGCGACGACCCGGTCGCCCTCGGAGACGACAACCTTCTGGTTGACCGAGGTGCCCTGGTTGGAGCGCATGAACTTGGCGATGCGGTACGTGGTGTACGTGCCGTCGTCGTTGGTCACGGTGATGTAGTCCGCGGAGACCTCCTGGACCACACCGTCCTTCTCGGCCTTGAGCACGTCACCGGCGTCGGTGGCGCAGCGGTACTCCATGCCGGTGCCGACGAGCGGGGCCTCCGACTTAATCAGCGGCACCGCCTGACGCATCATGTTCGCGCCCATGAGGGCACGGTTGGCGTCGTCGTGCTCCAGGAAGGGGATCATCGCGGTCGCGACGGACACCATCTGGCGCGGCGAGACGTCCATGTAGTCGACGTCCGTGCCGGGCACGTAGTCGACCTCGCCGCCACGGCGGCGGACCAGCACGCGGGACTCGGCGAACCGGAGCTCGTCGGTCAGCGGCGCGTTGGCCTGCGCGATGACGAAGCGGTCCTCCTCGTCGGCGGTCAGGTAGTCGACCTCGTCGGTGACCTGGCCCTCGACGACCTTGCGGTACGGCGTCTCGATGAAGCCGAACGCGTTGATCCGGCCGTAGGAGGCCAGCGAGCCGATCAGACCGATGTTCGGGCCTTCGGGCGTCTCGATCGGGCACATGCGGCCGTAGTGCGAGGGGTGCACGTCACGGACTTCGAAGCCGGCCCGCTCACGGGAGAGACCACCCGGGCCGAGGGCGTTGAGACGACGCTTGTGCGTCAGGCCCGACAGCGGGTTGTTCTGGTCCATGAACTGGGACAGCTGGCTGGTGCCGAAGAACTCCTTGATGGAGGCGACGACCGGCCGGATGTTGATCAGGGTCTGCGGCGTGATCGCCTCGACGTCCTGGGTGGTCATGCGCTCGCGCACGACGCGCTCCATACGGGCGAGACCCGTACGGACCTGGTTCTGGATCAGCTCGCCGACGTTACGGATACGACGGTTGCCGAAGTGGTCGATGTCGTCGGTCTCGACCATGATCGAGCGACCGGACTCGCCGACCGTCTCGGTCTCACCGGCGTGCAGCTTGACCAGGTACTTGATCGTCGCGATGACGTCGTCGCTGGTGAGCACACCGGCGTCGAGCGGCTCGTCGGCGCCGAGCTTCTTGTTCACCTTGTAGCGGCCGACCTTCGCGAGGTCGTAGCGCTTCGGGTTGAAGTAGAGGTTCTCGAGCAGCGTCTGAGCGGCCTCACGGGTGGGCGGCTCGCCCGGACGCAGCTTGCGGTAGATGTCGAGCAGCGCGTCGTCCTGGCCCTGGGTGTGGTCCTTCTCCAGGGTGGCGCGCATCGACTCGTACTCGCCGAACTCCTCCAGGATCTGCTCGGTCGTCCAACCGAGAGCCTTCAGGAGAACGGTGACGGACTGCTTGCGCTTGCGGTCGATGCGGACACCGACCATGTCGCGCTTGTCGATCTCCATCTCCAGCCAGGCACCCCGGGACGGGATGATCTTGGCGGAGAAGATGTCCTTGTCGGACGTCTTGTCGATCGAGGAGTCGAAGTAGACACCCGGCGAGCGGACCAGCTGCGACACGACGACACGCTCGGTGCCGTTGATGACGAAGGTGCCCTTGTTGGTCATGAGCGGGAAGTCGCCCATGAAGACCGTCTGGGACTTGATCTCGCCGGTCTCGTTGTTGGTGAACTCGGCGGTGACGAAGAGCGGGGCGGCGAACGTGAAGTCGCGCTCCTTGCACTCGTCGATCGAGTTCTTCGGGGGCTCGAAGCGGTGGTCGCGGAAAGTCAGCGACATCGACCCGGAGAAGTCCTCGATCGGCGAGATCTCCTCGAAGATCTCTTCCAGGCCGGACTTGGTCGGGACGTTCTGTCCACTGTCCAGAGCAGCCTCGACGCGAGCCTTCCATGCGGCATTGCCGAGGAGCCAGTCAAAGCTCTCGGTCTGCAGCGCGAGGAGGTTCGGAACCTCGAGGGGCTCCTTGATCTTTGCAAAGGAGATGCGCAGCGGGGCGGTGCTGGCACCGTTGTTCGTATTCGCGGTCGAGGCGTTGCGCGAGGCGGCCAAGAGGGGGTCCTTCCGAGGGCTCGGACTCACTACGCGCGTACCGGTCCCAAGCCGGACACGGTGACAGTCTGTTCCTGATTCAGCCGAATAAGGCCAGGTCAGAGACGATCAGTCATCGGTGCTCAAGCGAGGGCATGCCCCTGGTGACGGGCAGGAGGCAGCTAACAGGCAGCGCAAAGGGTCAGTGTAGCCAAACGGCACACTGATGTCCAGTCGGGGTTCTCAGAGACCCACGTTGCTCTCAACAGCTGTTCTCAACACCTATGGCTAGCCCTTGCGCGTGCTGCGCTCTTCTTTACTGCCCGCTTCGCCCACGATCCATGCCTCGGATTCGGATCGATGTGACGACGCGTCCTGAGAATTGCGCGCCGCGTGCGGTTCGTCAAGGCCCCCCTGCGGGGACAACGCCCCGAGGTCCGCACCCGACCGCCTCCCGGCGCCGGTCGGCCGCTCCGGAGAGGCAACGGCGAAGATCACCATACTCGTCGCCGCCGGAAGAGCAAGGCAGCCGCCTCGGGTACGCCGAAGGGCGACCACCCGGATGGGTGATCGCCCTTCGTCAGATGACGTCCGTGCCGTGCGGCACGGGGCGCCAGAAGGAGTCAGCAGACTCCCTGAGTCACTTGACCTCGACGGAAGCGCCGGCGGCCTTGAGGGACTCGGCAGCCTTCTCGGCGGCCTCCTTGGCGACCTTCTCGAGGACCGGCTTCGGGGTGCCGTCGACGAGGTCCTTGGCCTCCTTCAGACCCAGCGAGGTCAGCTCACGCACGACCTTGATGACCTGGATCTTCTTCTCGCCGGCGCCGGTGAGGATGACGTCGAACTCGTCCTTCTCCTCGACGGCCTCGGCAACGGCGCCCGGGCCGGCCGGACCGGCGACGGCGACGGCCGCGGCGGCGGTGACGTCGAACTTCTCCTCGAAGGCCTTCACGAACTCGGAGAGCTCGATGAGGGTCATCTCTTCGAACTGCGCGAGCAGGTCGTCCTGGGACAGCTTCGCCATGATGGCGTCCTTCCACTAATTCGGCAGGTGCCGGATGTACATGTAGGCGGGCGTACGTTCGGCCCGCTGCGACCGTCTCCCTAGTGGGCGACGATCATTGCGCGAGCCGAGTTACTCGGCACCGCCCTGCTCTTCGAGCTTGACGCGAAGCGCCTCCGCGGTGCGGACGAACTTCGACGGCAGCGCCTGGAAGAGCGAAGCAGCCTGAGACTGCTTGCCCTTGAAGGCACCGGCCAGCTTGCTGAGCAGAACCTCGCGGGACTCGAGGTCCGCAAGCTTCTTGATCTCATCGGCGGACAGCGCCTTGCCATCAAGGACACCGCCCTTGATGATCAGGTTCGGGTTGTCCTTGGCGAAGTCACGAAGACCCTTCGCCGACTCCACCGGGTCACCGGTGATGAAGGCAACCGCCGTCGGACCAGTGAACTGGTCGTCCAGCGAAGTGATCCCGGCCTCGTTGGCCGCAATCTTGGTCAGCGTGTTCTTCACCACGGCGTACTGGGCGTTCTCACCGAGCGAACGGCGCAGCTCCTTGAGCTGTGCCACGGTGAGACCCCGGTACTCGGTCAGCACGGCGGCGTTCGAGCTGCGGAACTGGTCCGTCAGCTCGGCTACCGCGGCAGCCTTGTCGGGCCTTGCCATGAGCGTCGGCCTCCTTCCGGGTGATGAGGACCGCTCAGAAGGGGCCGGGAAAGACGAAACGCCCCGGCGCAGGCGCCAGGGCGTAGCTCGACCGAACGAATCCGGGAGCTTTCCACAGTCACCTGCGCAGGTCGCCCGTACTCAACGGATCCTTCGGTCACTGTTCCCTCTTGCGAGAGCACAGCAACGACCAGCGGTCTTTGGCTTCTGTAGGAGAGTACGCGACCGGGGTCGCGCCGAGCAAATCCGTCCCGCTCAGGGGCGGCGAGGGAGGTTCAGGACGCGCCCGAACCCGCTGCCTGCTGCTGCTTCAGGAGCTCGGCGAAGTCGACCGTGTCGGCGGCCGGGGGCTGCTCGACCGAGACCTTCGTCCCGTAGTCGCTGTAGTACACCGTGGAATTGAGCTCACCGGTCTTCATCTGGCCGCGCTCGGTCTTCTTGACCAGCAGGTCGTTGTCGTCGACCCAGATGTCGACCGTCTCCGTGGTGATGCCGGCGTCGCTCAGCTGCTTCTTCAGCTGCTCCAGCTGGTCGGCGTCGAGCTCGGAGTTCTTCGCGGTGAGAGCGGCGACGTCGACGGTGCCGGAGTAGTGCGTGGTGGAGACGCCGCGCACATCCTCCTTGCCGACCTTCTTCACGTCGCCGGAGGCCAGCAGCGACTTCACGCCCTGGTCGGGGGTGGTGTTCTGCATCTGCTGCTTCATCGCCTCGCCGGAGGCGCCCGCAATCTTGGCGAGGTCGGCGTAGCCGTAGTTGATCCAGTGCTTGCCGCCGGTCTGCTTCGCGAAGCCGTCGCCCATGTTGACGACGTAGCCGTCCTTGAAGTAGCGGGCCTGCATCGTGCCGGTGCCACCGGTCTGCTTCATGGCGTCCGCCATGCTGCCGCCGGTGTACGTGATCTCCATGGTGCCGGTGAGACCGTCGGTCCAGTCGATGGTGCCGGTCTGCTTCATGGACATGGTGGTGCCCATCTGCGTGGTGCCCTCGACCTTGGCCGAGCTCTCCCCACCGGTCTTCTTCTGTACGTCGAGCAGCGCGGCGATCGGGTCGGCCTTCACGACGCCGCTGCCGTTGCTGTCGCTCTTGCCGCTGTCCGATCCGCTGCAGGCCGCGACCGACGTCAGCGCCGCTGCCGCTGCCACCGACAGACACACGCGTCGCACGGTATTGGTCCTCATGTCAGCTTCCACCCCTCGTTCGGCTCTGTCGGGGCCTCACGCTAACGCACGGGTCCGACACAGCCTCTGGCAATACGGATACAAGGACGGGCCCCGCACCTCGAAAGGTTGCGGGGCCCGTCAATGTCACACGTGACGCGGCTTGCTGCCGAGCGCGAGGGCTCAGACGGCGGCCGGGTCCTCCTCGACGAGGAGGTTACGGGTGCGGTTGGCGTCCAGCGGGATGCCGGGGCCCATCGTGGTGGCCAGGGTGGCCTTCTTGATGTAGCGGCCCTTGGCGGCGGACGGCTTCAGACGGAGGATCTCCTCCAGCGCCGCTGCGTAGTTCTCCACCAGCTTGGTGTCGTCGAACGAGACCTTGCCGATGATGAAGTGCAGGTTCGAGTGCTTGTCGACGCGGAACTCGATCTTGCCGCCCTTGATGTCGTTGACAGCCTTCACGACATCGGGGGTGACGGTGCCGGTCTTCGGGTTCGGCATCAGACCACGCGGACCGAGCACCCGGCCGAGGCGGCCGACCTTGCCCATGAGGTCCGGGGTGGCGACGACGGCGTCGAAGTCCAGACGGCCCTTCGCCACCTCGTCGATGAGCTCGTCGGCGCCGACGATGTCGGCGCCCGCGGCTTCCGCGGCCGCAGCACGGTCACCGGTCGCGAAGACCAGGACCCGGGCGGTCTTGCCGGTGCCGTGCGGGAGGTTCACGGTGCCACGGACCATCTGGTCGGCCTTGCGCGGGTCGACACCCAGGCAGAACGCGACCTCGACGGTGCCGTCGAACTTGGTGGAGGCGGTGTCCTTGGCGAGACGGACGGCTTCGAGCGGCGCGTAGTTGCGCGACCGGTCGACCTTGGCGTCCGCAGCGCGGAGGTTCTTGCTGCGCTTCACTTCTACTCCTGTTGGTTTCAGGGTGTGGAGTCGTGGTGCGGGCCAGCGCTTGGCCCTACCACTGAGGATGTGAGGGGCTGAATCAGCCTTCGACCGTGATGCCCATGGAACGGGCGGTGCCAGCGATGATCTTCGACGCGGCGTCGAGGTCGTTGGCGTTCAGGTCGGGGAGCTTCGTCGTGGCGATCTCACGGACCTGGGCAGCCGTCAGCTTGGCGACCTTGGTCTTGTGCGGCTCGCCGGAGCCCTTCTCCACGCCCGCGGCCTTGAGGATCAGCTTCGCGGCCGGCGGAGTCTTGGTGACGAAGGTGAAGGAACGGTCCTCGTAGACCGTGATCTCCACCGGCACGACCATGCCACGCTGCGACTCGGTCGCGGCGTTGTAGGCCTTGCAGAATTCCATGATGTTGACGCCGTGCTGGCCGAGCGCGGGGCCGACCGGCGGGGCCGGGTTGGCCGCACCAGCGTTGATCTGGAGCTTGATAAGCCCCGTGACCTTCTTCTTCTTGGGAGGCATTGCTCTCTCCGGGTCCTAGTGAGAGTGTTTCGCCGCCGTCCGGATCATCCGGATGGAGGCATACCGCACAACGATAACGGGTATAGCTGCGCGACCAAAAACCGAGCAGGTCAGACGGGCTTCACAGCCGGTCTGACCTGCTCGGTAGGCATGTGTCCAGAAACTGGCGGGAAGCCGCTAGTTCTTCTGGATCTGGTCGAAGCTGAGCTCCACCGGGGTCTCGCGGCCGAAGATCTCGACGAGGCCCTTGACCTTCTTCGAGTCGGCGTTGATCTCGTTGATCGTCGCCTGCAGCGTCGCGAACGGGCCGTCGGTGACGGTGACCGAGTCGCCGACCTCGAAGTCGAGCACCTGGACCTCGACCTTGCGGGCCGGAGCCGGCTTGCCCTCGGCCTCGGCGGCCTCGCGGGCGGCCTTCTCCTCGGCCTCCGGGGCGAGCATCTTGACGATCTCGTCCAGGGTCAGCGGGTACGGGTCGTAGGCGTTGCCCACGAAGCCGGTGACGCCGGGGGTGTTGCGGACGACGCCCCAGGACTCGTTCGTCAGGTCCATGCGCACCAGGACGTAGCCCGGGAGCTTGTTCTGGCGGACGTTCTTGCGCTCGCCGTTCTTGATCTGGACGATCTCTTCCTCGGGCACTTCGGCCTGGTAGATGAAGTCCTCGACATTGAGCGAGACGGCGCGCTGCTCCAGGTTGGCCTTCACGCGCTTCTCGTAACCGGCGTACGTGTGGATGACGTACCACTCGCCGGGAAGGCCGCGCAGCTCGTCGCGCAGGGCCGTGACGGCGTCGACGGGGGCGGCCGGCTCGGCCTCCTCCTCGTCGGCCTCGGCGGGCTCCTCGGCGTCCTCGTCGCTCTCGGGGTCGGGGTCGGCGTCGGCCTCCGCGGCCTCTTCCTCGTCCTCGTCCTCGACGTGCAGGGCGGCCTGCTCGGCGGGCTCACCTGCGGCGTCGTCGGCAGCTTCGGCCTGGTCCGGCTCCTCGGCGTCCGCCGCCTCGACGATGTCGAGCTCGTCCTCGGCGGACTCGAAGGCGCCCGCCGTCGGCTCGACGGCGTCGTTCAGGTTCGGGTCAGACACGGTGGCTGCTTCTTCCTGGATACAAATGGGTGGAACATGCGAAAGGGGCGCCCATGAGGCGCCCTCCGCGGGATCAGCCGAAGACGTACTTGATGACCCGCTGGAATCCGAAGTCAATCACGGTAACCAGACCGATCATGACGACGACGAAGACAATCACCACTGTGGTGTATGTCGTCAGCTGACTACGAGTCGGCCAGACGACCTTGCGCAGCTCGGCGACGATCTGGCGGTAGAACAGCGCGAGGCGGCCCAGAGGGCCCTTCTTTCCGCGCTTGCCGCCCTTCCGGGTCTTCTTCTTCGACTCGGGTACTTCATCCTCGGCATCAGGCATGTCGATGGAGCCCACGGCGTCCGTCACGCTTCTCACCTGATTCCGGGTCATGGCCGTGCCGCGCCCGGTGGAGCCGCACGGCGGTGCATAGAAGTACGTACATGCGCACACATCCTGGCGAAGGAGTGTGTAGCAGGGCCGGAGGGACTTGAACCCCCAACCGCTGGTTTTGGAGACCAGTGCTCTACCAATTGAGCTACGACCCTTTGTGGTTTCCACCAACCTACCGCATCTCCCCGGATGACCCGGGTGCAGGAACAGTGCGGCTGGTGAAGGCCAACGACAGGTGAGTGTACGTGTTCAACGGCCCGGCGTCGAACAGATAGCTCCCGACAACTCCTGGTCGCATGTTGTCCGCATGCTGTCCGAGTCGTGTCCGGTCCCTGAAACCCCTGCGCCGACTGGGATCACGGTCTGGGACCATGGGGGCCATGAGCGCTGCAACTTCCCCCTCCGAGCGCCGGGTCTCCGCCCGCATCGGTGCGATCTCCGAATCCGCCACTCTCGCCGTCGACGCCAAGGCCAAGGCCCTCAAGGCCGCCGGCCGCCCGGTGATCGGTTTCGGCGCCGGTGAGCCCGACTTCCCGACCCCCGGCTACATCGTCGACGCCGCGATCGAGGCCTGCCGCAACCCGAAGTACCACCGCTACACCCCGGCAGGAGGGCTCCCGGAGCTCAAGGCCGCCATTGCGGAGAAGACGCTGCGCGACTCCGGCTACGAGGTCGACGCCTCGCAGATCCTGGTGACCAACGGCGGCAAGCAGGCCATCTACGAGGCGTTCGCCGCGATCCTCGACCCGGGCGACGAGGTCATCGTCCCCGCTCCGTACTGGACCACCTACCCCGAGTCGATCCGGCTGGCCGGCGGTGTCCCGGTGGAGGTCGTGGCCGACGAGACCACCGGCTACCGGGTCTCCGTCGAGCAGCTGGAGGCGGCACGCACCGAGCGCACGAAGGTTGTCCTGTTCGTCTCGCCGTCGAACCCGACCGGCGCCGTGTACAGCGAGGCCGACGCCGAGGCGATCGGCCGCTGGGCCGTCGAGCACGGCCTGTGGGTGCTGACCGACGAGATCTACGAGCACCTGGTCTACGGCGACGCGAAGTTCACCTCGTTGCCCGCGATCGTGCCCGAGCTGCGTGACAAGTGCATCGTGGTCAACGGTGTCGCCAAGACGTACGCGATGACCGGCTGGCGGGTGGGCTGGATCGTCGGCCCGAAGGACGTCGTCAAGGCCGCGACCAACCTCCAGTCGCACGCCACGTCCAACGTCTCCAACGTGGCCCAGGTCGCCGCGCTGGCCGCCGTCTCCGGGAGCCTGGACGCGGTCGCCGAGATGCGTACCGCCTTCGACCGGCGCCGGCAGACCATCGTCCGGATGCTCAACGAGATCGACGGGGTGCTGTGCCCGGAGCCCGAGGGCGCGTTCTACGCGTACCCCTCGGTGAAGGAGCTGCTCGGCAAGGAGATCCGCGGCAAGCGCCCGGCCACCTCGGTCGAGCTGGCGGCCCTGATCCTGGACGAGGCCGAGGTCGCGGTCGTACCGGGCGAGGCCTTCGGTACGCCGGGCTACCTGCGGCTCTCGTACGCCCTGGGCGACGACGACCTCGTCGAGGGCGTCTCGCGGCTCCAGAAGCTGCTGGGCGAGGCCAAGGCGTAGCGCGTCGCGCACATTCGGTGGCGACCCCCGGCTCCGGCCGGGGGTCGCTTCTCTGTTCGGGGGTCAACTCGATGGGGAAAGCGGCTACCGCTCGACCCCACGTGTGCGGCAGGATCTTGGAATGGAGCGTGATGTACGGCTGTTGCCCAAGGCCCACCTGCACCTGCATTTCACCGGGTCGATGCGGCCAACGACCCTGCTCGAACTCGCCGACAAGTACGGCGTGCGGCTGCCGGATGCCCTGACCAGCGGCGAACCGCCCAGGCTGCGGGCCACGGACGAGCGCGGATGGTTCCGCTTCCAGCGGCTCTACGACATCGCCCGGTCCTGCCTCAGGGCCCCCGAGGACATCCAGCGGCTGGTGCGCGAGACGGCCCAGGAGGACGTCGCGGACGGCTCCGGCTGGCTGGAGATCCAGGTCGACCCCACCTCGTACGCCCCGCTGCTCGGCGGGCTGATCCCGGCGATCGAGATCATCCTGGACGCGGTGGACAGCGCGTCGCGCGAGACGGGGCTGCCGATCCGGGTGGTGATCGCGGCGAACCGGATGAAGCATCCGCTGGACGCCCGGACGCTCGCCCGGCTCGCGGTGCGGTACGTGGACCGGGGCGTGGTCGGGTTCGGGCTCTCCAACGACGAGCGCCGCGGGATGGCCCGGGACTTCGACCGGGCCTTCGCCATCGCCCGCGAGGGCGGCCTGCTGGCGGCGCCGCACGGCGGTGAGCTGTCCGGCCCCTCCAGCGTGCGGGACTGCCTGGACGATCTCGACGCGGCCCGGATCGGGCACGGCGTCCGGGCCGCCGAGGACCCGCGGCTGCTGCGCACGCTGGCGGAGCGCCAAGTGACCTGTGAGGTCTGCCCGGCGTCGAACGTGGCGCTGGGCGTCTACGAGAAGCCCGCCGACGTACCCCTGCGCAAACTGTTCGAGGCCGGGGTGCCGATGGCGCTGGGCGCGGACGATCCGCTGCTCTTCGGTTCCCGGCTGGCCGCGCAGTACGACCTCGTGCGGCGCCATCACGCGTTCACGGACGAGGAGCTGGCCGAACTGGCCCGGCAGTCGGTACGGGGCTCCGCCGCGCCGGCCCCGGTGCGGGCGGAGCTCCTGGCGGGCGTCGACGACTGGCTGGCGAAGCCGGCGGGCTAGAGGTCGCTTCCCTCGGCCTGCGGGACAGGTCTACGCCCCGACGCCCCGCATCAGCGTTCTCGCCACGGACGCGGCGAACTCGTCGAGGGGCTGCGGCGGCTCCCCGCCCGCCGTGGCCTCGTAGGCGAACGCCCGCTGCGCGCAGGCTCCCAGCAGCAGCGACGCGGCCGCGTAGGTGTCCGCGTCGGCCCGCACCCGGCCGGCTGCCTGCTCGGAGCGCAGATAGGCGTCCAGGCCGCGGATGGGCATGTGCGGGCCGGTGCCGAGTTCCCTCATCGCCTCGTTGTGGCGTTCCTTGAGCCTGGGCTCGGCGTACAGCGAGGCGGCGATCGGGAAGCTCTGCTCGTAGAAGAGCGCCGCCTGGCGGGCGATCTCGGTGAGGTTCTGCTCGACGGTCCGCTCCCCCGCCCCCGGGGACGCGATGAGCCGCTTCAGCAGCGGGTCGACCTTCGGCAGCCGTTCCTTGAGCACGGCCACGAACAGCTCTTCCTTGCTCGCGAAGTGCTTGTAGAGCGCAGCCTCCGAGCAGCCTGCGGCTCTGGCGATCTCCTTGGTGGTGGCGCGGGCCAGGCCGATGGTGAGCATCAGCTGGTGGGCGGCGTCGATGATGCGGACGCGGGCCGGCTTCTGCTCCATGTGCACTCCAACGAAGCTTGACGAGGTGGTGAGTATTCACTCACTCTACGGGTGAGTGAATACTTACCCACCCTGGGAGGGTGCGCAATGAGGATCACGGTGTTCGGCGCCACGGGCGGCGTCGGTCAGGAGATCGTCCGCCAGGCGGTGGCGGCGGGCCACGAGGTGACGGCGGTGGTCCGCGACCCGGCGCGACTGCCCGTCCCGCTCTCCGACGTACAGGTCCACACGGTCGGGCGCATGGACGAGCCGGAGGCGCTGCGCGAGGCGGTCGCGGGCCGGGACGCGGTGCTCTCCGCGCTCGGCTCGCGCGGCCGGAAGGCGGACGGGGTCGCCGAGCGGCTCACCGGGTCGGTGCTGGCGGCGATGGAGGCGGAGGGAGTGCGGCGGCTGCTGGTGGTCAGCGCGGCCCCGGTCGGCCCGCGACCGGCCGACGACCCGCTGCTGGACCGGCTGGTCCGCAAGGTGGTCGGGGCGATCCTCAAGGAGGTCTACGCGGACCTGACGCAGATGGAGGCCGCGCTGGCCCGGAGCGCGACGGACTGGACGTCCGTACGGCCGCCGAAGCTCACCAACGGGCCGCTGGTGGGGAAGTACCGGACGGCCGTCGGCAGCACCCCGCGCAGCGGGCGGACCATCTCGCGCGCCGATGTGGCGCACGCGATGCTGGCGCTGGTCGACGATCCGGCGTCGGTGAAGCAGGGCGTGGGCGTGGCGTACTGAGCCCGGCGGCCGCAAGAGGCCCTACAGGCTCACGCCGACCGTCACCGGTTCGTTGACGAGCGTGACGCCGAATGCCTCGCGGACCCCGGCGACGACCTCGCGGGCGAGTGCGAGGAGGTCCTCGGTGGTCGCCTCGCCGCGGTTGGTGAGGGCGAGGGTGTGCTTCGTGGAGATACGGGCCGGCCCCGTGCCGTATCCCTTGGTGAAACCGGCCTTGTCGATGAGCCAGGCCGCCGAGGTCTTGACGCGCCCCCCGTCCGCGGGAAAGGCGGGGGGCGTCACCTCGGGGCCGAGCCGGTCCTTGGCGCGGGCGAGGAACGCCTCGTACTCCGCCTCCTCCAGGACCGGGTTGGTGAAGAAGGAGCCCGCCGACCAGGAGTCGTGGTCCTCCGGGTCCAGCACCATGCCCTTGCCCGCGCGGAGCCTGAGCACCGTTTCGCGGGCGGCCGCCGCGGGGACGCGCTCGCCCTGTTCGACGCCCATGGTGCGGGCCGTCTCGGCGTACCTCAGCGGCGCGGACAGACCGCCCGCGTCCTCCAGCTCGAAGCGGACACGCAGCACCACGAAACGGTCGGGGTCGGCCTTGAAGCGACTGTGCCGGTACGAGAACGCGCAGTCGGCGTTCGGGATGGTGACCGTTTCCTCGGTGTGCCGGTCGTAGGCGACGACCTCCGTGATGGTGGCGGAGACCTCCTGGCCGTACGCGCCGACGTTCTGGATCGGCGTCGCACCCGCGGAGCCCGGGATTCCGGCCAGGCACTCGATGCCCGCGAGGCCGGCTTCGACGGTGCGGGCCACGGCGTCCGTCCAGATCTCACCGGCGGCGAGTTCCAGCGTCGTGCCGTCCAGCACGAAGCCCTTGGTCGCGATGCGCAGGGCGGTTCCCTCGAAGCCCTTGTCGCCGATGACCAGGTTGCTGCCGCCGCCGATGACGAGGAGCGGGGTGCCGCTCCCGTCGGCCTCGCGCACGGCTTCGATCACCTCGGCGTCGGTCGTCGCCGTGAGGAGCCGGGAGGCGGGGCCGCCCAGCCGGAAGGTGGTCAGGGGGGCGAGGGGGGCGTCATGGAGTTCCTGCACGGGGACAAGGGTACGGTCCGTGCCCCCACCGCTCGGGCGGGGCACGGACCGTACGCACGGAACCGCGGTTCAGACGGCGACGGGAGCGCGCTTCCCGGCAGTCGCGGGCTCCGGGGCCGGGGTACTGCGGCGGCCCGGGATCAGCAGGGCGGCGAGGGCGGCCAGAGCCACCACCGAGGCACCGATCCACACCGCCGGAACGGTCCCGTCCGTGAAGGACCGCGCGGAGTCGTAGCCGCCCTGCGAGGAGAAGACCGTGGCGAGCACGGCGACCCCGAGTGCTCCGCCGACCTCGCGCAGGGCGTTGTTGGCGCCGGAGGCGATGCCCTGCTCCGCGGGGCGGACGCTGGACATCACGAGACTGGCGGCGGGTGCGAAGTACAGGGCCATACCGACCCCGCCGACGATCAGGGCGGGCAGCTGCGAGGCGTACGAGGCATCGGGCGCGATGGTCATCGCGAAGAGCGCGAGGCCGACCGCCTGGAGGACGAGTCCGGCCACGACCACCGGGCGGCCGCCGAACCGGTCGGAGAGTATCCCCGCGACGGGGGCGACCAGCATCGGCATCCCGGTCCAGGGCAGCATCCGCAGGCCGGCCTCGGTGGGCGAGTACCCCAGCACGCCCTGGAAGTACTGGCTGAGCAGGAAGATCGCCCCGAACATGCCCAGGAACATCAGCATGCTCGCCATGTTGATCCCGAAGAACGCGCGGTCGCGGAAGAGCCGCATGGGCAGCATGGGGCGCTTCGCACGGAAACCGTGGCGGATGAAGCCCGCGACGAGCGCGGCGCCCACGATCAGCGCGGTGAGGACGGTGGGGCTGGTCCAGCCCTCGGAGTTGGCGCTGACCAGGCCGTAGACGATGCCGAACAGCCCGCCGCTGACCAGGAGCGTGCCGGGTATGTCCAGCCGTGCGTCCGGCGCGTACGACTCGGTCAGGCGCAGCCGTGCCAGCGGCAGCAGGGCCAGTCCGACCGGGACGTTCAGCCAGAAGATCCACTGCCAGGACAGGTGCTCGGTGAGGCTGCCGCCGATCAGGGGTCCGCTGGCCACGGCCAGTCCGGTGACGGCGCCGAAGACGCCGAGCGCGGCGCCTCGGCGGGCGGGCGGCACGGCGGCCGTGAGCAGGGTGAGCGTCAGCGGCATCATGATCGCGGCGCCCACGCCCTGGACCGCCCGGAAGGCGATCAGCTCGTTGATCCCGGGTGAGAGGGCGGCCGCGGCGGAGGCGCCGGTGAAGACGGTGAGCCCGGCGAGGAACAGCCGGCGGCGGCCGAACCTGTCACCGAGGGCCGCCCCGAGCATCAGCAGGACGGCGAAGGTGAGGGTGTAGGCGTTCACCGTCCATTCCAGCTCGGCCAGCTCGCCACCGAGGCTCTTGCGGATGGAGGGCAGGGCGGTGGTGACGACGAGGTTGTCGAGGGCCGCCATGAATCCGGCGACGCTGGTGATGACGAGGGCCCAGACCGCTCCTGAGCGGCCCGTTGTGTGCTGGTTCACTGCTCCCCCTGGGGGTTAGTCAATGACTAACTTCTCTGGGCAGAAAACCGGGCGGAACCCGGGTCACACACCGGGCGGAACCCGGGTCGCACTGTTCAGGCGATCGGCCTGGCCTCGTCGTAGAACCCCGACCAGACCCGGTGCCCGGCCGGGAAGCCGAGCGAGGCCAACGTATTGATGAGCATGCCGAACGCCCAGAACGTCGTCGTTTCCTTGACGTCGGCGCCCAGGGCGAGATGGACGTCGTCCCACATCTTCAGCCAGGCGGCACGCACCGCATCACCGAGTTCGTGGCCCCCGGACGCCTCGGCACTCGCGACGGCCGCATAGGTCTGCATCTGCATCTGGAGCTTGTCGGGGTCGTCGACGATGAGCCGCTGGTACGCGACAGCCATCGCCTTCACCGCCTCGTCGCCCTCGAGCCCCTCGGCGGCCTCGGCGAAGACCTTGCGGGTGTCCGCGAGGCACCGCTCGACGGCCGCGAGGAACATGGCCTGCTTGTTGGGGAAGAGACGGAAGAGGTACGGCTGCGAGACACCCACACGCTTGGCGATCGCCTCGGTGGAGGTGGCGCTGTACCCGCCGCGGGCGAACTCGGTGATCGCCGCCAGGATGACGCTCTCGCGCCGTTCATCTGCACTCATCCTCGCCATGCAAGAAAGTTAGTACTCAATCACTAACCTGGTCAAGCGGTATGCCCCGACACAGGTGAGGGGCACGGCCCCGCGGACCGTGCCCCTCACTTGTGTCGCGCGATACGGCCTCAGCCGAGTCGCACCACGGCGCGGGACATGCCCAGCACCTTCTTGCCCTCGCTCATGGCCGTCAGATCCACCCGCACCTGCTTGTCGTCCAGCAGGGCGGCCACCTTGGCACTGACCTCGATCAGGGCGCCCTTGTCGTCGTTCGGCACGACGACCGGCTTGGTGAACCGCACCCCGTACTCGACGACCGCACCCGGGTCGCCGGCCCAGTCCGTGACCACCCGGATCGCCTCGGCCATGGTGAACATGCCGTGCGCGATCACATCCGGCAGTCCGACCTCACGGGCGAACTTCTCGTTCCAGTGGATCGGGTTGAAGTCGCCGGAGGCGCCCGCGTACTGCACCAGCGTGGCCCGGGTAACCGGGAAGGACTGCGCCGGCAGCTCCGTACCGACCTCGACCGACTCGTATGCGACCTTCGCCGTCATCACGCCTCCTCGGCAGCGCGCGCCACCAGCTTCGTCCACGCGGTCACCACGTGCTCGCCGGACTCGTCGTGGACCTCGCCACGGACGTCCAGGATGTCGTTGCCCGCCAAGGACTTGATGGCCTCGATCGTCGAGGTGACCGTCAGCCGGTCCCCCGCCCGCACGGGACGCACATAGGCGAACTTCTGGTCACCGTGCACCACCCGGCTGTAGTCCAGGCCCAGCTGCGGGTCGTGGATCACCTGTCCGGCTGCCTTGAACGTGATGGAGAAGACGAATGTCGGCGGTGCGATCACATCGCTGTGGCCGAGCGCCTTGGCAGCCTCGGGGTCGACGTACGCCGGATTCGCGTCGCCCACCGCCTCGGCGAACTCGCGGATCTTCTCCCGGCCGACCTCGTACGGCGGGGTGGGCGGATAGGTCCGCCCCACGAAGGACTGGTCGAGCGCCATGAGCTCGCTACCTCCTGATGAAAGATGAACAGGCCGAAGAACAGTCTTCATACAACGACACGAGGCCGCCCCCAATGGGGACGGCCTCGTGTACGAGCCTGTTTTTAGCGCGTTTCGCGGTGCGCAGTGTGCGAGTTGCAGCGCGGGCAGTGCTTCTTCATCTCAAGACGGTCCGGGTTGTTACGCCGGTTCTTCTTGGTGATGTAGTTCCGCTCCTTGCACTCCACGCAGGCCAGCGTGATCTTCGGGCGGACGTCGGTGGCAGCCACGTGAGTGCTCCTTGGACGGACGGATGGACGGATGAACGCAAAAAAGAGTAGCCGATCGAAGGACCGACCCCACAATCGGCTACCGTAAGTAGCGGTGACCGGACTTGAACCGGTGACACAGCGATTATGAGCCGCTTGCTCTACCGACTGAGCTACACCGCTTTGATGACGAGCCCCCCCGCCGAAGCGGGGTTTCCCGATCACCAGAGCCCCAATGCGGAATCGAACCGCAGACCTTCTCCTTACCATGGAGACGCTCTACCGACTGAGCTATTGGGGCGAGCGATGAAGACATTACACGGTCTGTCGCCGATCGCCCAAATCCGTTTCGGGGCCCCATCCGGCGCCCTTGATCGACGCCCCGCCGATACCGTGATCGACAGCCTCGGAAACCGCCCGCCGGCCGCCTGAGCAGCGCCTCAGCCTCCCCTCGGGGCACCTCCGCCACGGTCGTACACCCGCACCCCACGCTCCCCCGGGGCCACACCGGTACGACTATTTCGCTCCTACTCGAACCGGACCGAACACGCCCCTAGGCTCGACTCACTCTGCGTGATCTTGTCCCCATTCCCAGGAGCGCGATGCCCGACAGCCAGCCGTGGCAGCCGGACGACCACGCCGCCGACGCGGCCGATGCGACCGGCAGCCCCGACACCGTCACCCCGGCCGGGACCGGACTGGTGCTCTGCGGCGCCCGTCTCACCGACGGCCGCGTCGTGGACGTACGGCTCGGCGGCGGCCGCATCGAGGCCGTCGGTACGGCGGGCAGCCTGACCGCATCCGGTCCGCGGCTGGACCTGCGCGGCTATCTGCTGCTCCCCGCCCCCGCCGAACCCCACGCCCACAGCGACACCGCGCTCACCGCCGACGGCGCGGGCCCCGGCATCCCGGGACCGGTGTCGCACCGCCCGGAGGACATCCGGCGCCGCGCCACCGAGGCCGCCCTGCTGCAGCTCGGTCACGGCGCCACGGCGCTGCGCTCGCACGTGCGGATCGGGGACGTCCAGGGCCTCGCCCCGCTCGAAGCCGTGCTGCAGGCATGCCGTTCGCTGCGCGGACTGGCCGACCTGACACCGGTCGCCGTGCCCCGGCTGCTCACCGGCGTCGCGGGCGCCGGCAACCTGGCCATGCTGCGCGACGCGGTGAAGATGGGGGCCGGTGCGGTCGGCGGCTGCCCTGACCTCGATCCGGACCCGGCGGGGTACGCGGAAGCCGTCCTGGAGGTCGCCGCCGAGCAGGGCTGCCCCGTCGATCTGCACACGGACAGCGACGATCCGGCCCGGCTCGGCCGGCTGGCCGCCATGGCCGGAGGGCTGCGGCCCGGCGTCTCGCTCGGCCCGTGCGCCGGCCTCGCCCGGCTCCCCGCGCAGGCCGCGGCCCGCGCCGCCGACCAGCTGGCCGCGGCCGGGGTGACGGTGGTCTGCCTCCCCCAGGGCGGCTGCTGCGGCGTGGAGGGCCGGGGCACCGCCCCCGTACGGCTGCTACGGGCGGCCGGGGTGCGGGTCACGGCGGGCAGCGGGGCGCTGCGGGACATCGCGAACCCCGTGGGCCGCGGTGATCCTCTGGAGGCCGCCTACCTGCTGGCCTCGCAGCACGGACTGCCGGCCGAGGAGGCGTACGAGGCGGTGTCCTCGGTCGCCAGGACGGCGATGGGGCTGCCCGGGGTCAGGGTCGAGGCGGGCTTCCCGGCCGAGCTGCTCGCCGTGCGCGGGGAGCAGCTCCCGGGCGTGCTCTCGCTGGCCTACAGCCGGATCGTGGTGCATCGCGGCCGGGTGGTGGCGCGGACGAGCGCGGTGCGCCGGTACTGCGACTCCGAGACCGTCGTCGCCCTCGATCTGCCCCGCCAGGGGAGACCGGATTCCGGTCCTTGCGGCGGGCCCTGAGCGCGGCGGGCCGCCGCGGCGTACGGTCGTGAGCATGCGCATTGTCATCGCAGGTGGACATGGTCAGATCGCGCTGCGGCTGGAGCGGTTGCTCGCCGCGCGCGGGGACGAAGCCGTGGGCGTCATCCGCAATCCGGACCAGGGCGAGGACCTCCGGGCGGCGGGTGCCGAGCCGGTCGTCCTGGATCTCGAATCCGCCTCCGTGGATGAGGTGGCTCAGGTGCTGCACGGCGCCGACGCGGTGGTCTTCGCGGCCGGTGCGGGCCCGGACAGCGGCTCGGCACGCAAGGACACGGTGGACCGCGGGGCGGCGGTGCTGTTCGCCGACGCCGCCGAGCGGGCGGGCGTACGGCGCTACGTCGTGGTCTCGTCGATGGGCGCCGATCCCGACCACCCGGGCGACGAGGTCTTCGACGCGTATCTGCGGGCCAAGGGTGCGGCGGACGCGTACGTGCGCTCCAGGACCGCACTCGACTGGACGATCCTGCGCCCCGGCATGCTGACGAACGACGCGGGCACGGGGGCGGTCCTGCTGACCGCGTCGACCGGCCGCGGGCCGGTGCCGCGCGACGACGTGGCGGCGGCGCTGCTGGAGCTGCTGGAAACCCCGGCGACGGCGGGGCTGACGCTGGAGCTCATCTCGGGGAACGTGCCGGTGTCGGTCGCGGTGAAGGACATCGCGGGGAACTGACCCGGCGGCAGGCCTCCGTGCCGGGCCTCGGGGCTCAGGTGCGCGGTGCCGGGCGGACGGTGACGCCGTGCCGCTCCAGCAGCGCCGCGGTGACACCGTCGCCCTCGCGGAGCTCGCCCGTGAACGTACCGTCGTAGACCGTTCCGTGCCCGCAGGAAGGGCTGCGCGCCATCAGCAGCGCCTCGGTGCACCCGGTGCGGCGCGCGGCCTCCAGCGCCCGTTCTGCGCCGTCCACGAACTCCTCCGTCACGTCGTGCCCGGTGTCGTCGACGACCCGGGCGCGGCCGTCCAGCACGTCATGGCCGTCGCCGCCGACGATCTCGGCGGGGCGGCGCGGGGTGGGCAGTCCGGCGGAGACCTCGGGGCAGAAGGCCACGGGGCGGCGGTGGCCGATGGCCTCGGCCACTGCGGCGGAGGCCTTGCCGCGGCCGTCGAAGCGGCAGGGCACACCGTGCAGACAGGCGCTGACCAGTACGGATTCCATGTTCACGGCCCCTCGCAGCAGAAAACTCGCAGCAGAAAACAAAGAAGGCCCCTGTCTGAGACAGGGGCCTTACCATGTGGCGGCGCCAGGGTTCGAACCTGGGTAGGCTGAGCCGGCAGATTTACAGTCTGCTCCCTTTGGCCACTCGGGCACACCGCCAGGGATTGCTGCCGTGAGAACCGCTTTTCGGCGGCGCTCCGTGGCAACGACGTAAACGATACCCGATGCCCGGGGGTGCTTCGCCACCGGATTGATCAGCGGCCCGACCGGGCGCGGGTGGCTAGGCTTTGATCGGCGCCGCGGGGCCGACAGGCCCGCTGCCGCCCTTATGCACCGCGTTTCCGATCCCCCGATACAAGGAGCCACACGTCATGGCCGACTCCAGTTTCGACATCGTCTCGAAGGTCGAGCGGCAGGAGGTCGACAACGCCCTCAACCAGGCCGCCAAGGAAATCTCGCAGCGTTACGACTTCAAGGGCACCGGCGCCTCGATCTCCTGGTCCGGCGAGAAGATCCTGATGGAGGCGAACGGCGAGGAGCGGGTCAAGGCGATCCTCGACATCTTCCAGTCCAAGCTGATCAAGCGCGGCATCTCGCTGAAGTCGCTGGACGCGGGCGAGCCGCAGCTGTCCGGCAAGGAGTACAAGATCTTCGCCACGATCGAGGAGGGCATCTCCCAGGAGAACGCCAAGAAGGTGGCGAAGATCATTCGCGACGAGGGCCCGAAGGGCGTCAAGGCGCAGGTCCAGGGCGACGAGCTGCGGGTCAGCTCGAAGAGCCGGGACGACCTGCAGGCCGTGCAGGCGCTGCTGAAGGGCCAGGACTTCGATTTCGCCGTGCAGTTCGTGAACTACCGGTAGGTCCCGCCCTTCACCGGAGTGCGGAGCGGGAGGTACCGCTCCGCACCCGGGGTGCGATGTCCGAAAACCGCCGGTCGCGACGGCGCGGGGAACGCAGACTTGTCCATGTCGGGCGACGATCCGGTCGAATCCCGGCATGACGTGCAGGAAAGGGACGAGTCATGACCATGTACGCAACGGTCGACAGCCCGCTGGGTGAACTGCTGCTGGTCGGCGAGGAGACCACCGACGGGGTGGCGCTCGCCTCGCTCTCACTGCCCGGTCAGAAGGGCGCCGCGGTCGTCCGGGAAGGGTGGGTCCACGCACCGGAGGCCTTCGCGGGGATCGCCGCTCAGCTGCGGGAGTACTTCGCGGGGCGGCTGACCCGCTTCGACATCGTGTACGCGGACGGCGTGGGCACCGACTTCCAGCGCCGGGTGTGGGCCGCCCTGGACACCGTCCCGTACGGGGAGACCGTGTCGTACGGACAGATCGCCGAACGCGTCGGTACTCCGGGGGCGGGGGTCCGGGCCGTGGGGACGGCGATCGGGCGCAATCCGCTGCTGGTCGTGCGGCCGTGCCATCGGGTGATCGGCGCGGACGGGGCGCTGCGGGGTTACGCGGGCGGCCTGGAGCGCAAGGAGCGGCTCCTGGGGCTGGAAGGCGCCCTGGCGGTGCGTTGAGATGTCCGGGCTCTTCCCGAGGCCTCGTACGGTCGTCGCGCCGGGGGCCGTGCATGTGCCCGAGTGGCTGCCGCCGGAACGCCGTCGGGAGTTGGTGGCGGCCTGCCGGGAATGGGCGCGCGGGCCCGTGCCGCTGCGGCACACGGTTCTGCCGGGCGGCGGGGTGATGTCCGTGCAGACGGTCTGTGTGGGGTGGCACTGGCAGCCGTACCGGTATACGCGCACGGCCGACG
This sequence comes from Streptomyces sp. NBC_01591, assembly GCF_035918155.1. Classification (NCBI taxonomy): domain Bacteria; kingdom Bacillati; phylum Actinomycetota; class Actinomycetes; order Kitasatosporales; family Streptomycetaceae; genus Streptomyces; species Streptomyces sp. NBC_01591. The sequence continues at coordinate 5,140,398 of NZ_CP109327.1, read as the reverse complement.
ATGTGAACGGCGCGCGGGTGGCGGAATTCCCCGACTGGCTGGCCGAGTTGGGGCGCGAGGCGCTGACTGCGGCGTACGGCGACGAGTGCCCGGTACGGACGTACGCGCCGGACACCGCGCTCATCAACTTCTACGACGGAGCGGCGCGGATGGGCATGCACCAGGACAAGGAGGAGCGGTCCGACGCTCCGGTGGTGTCGCTCAGCATCGGCGACACCTGTGTCTTCCGCTTCGGGAACACGGAGAACCGCGGAAAGCCCTACACCGACGTGGAGTTGGCCTCCGGCGATCTGTTCGTCTTCGGCGGCCCGTCACGTTTCGCGTTCCACGGCGTACCGAAGGTCTGCCCCGGGACCGCCGATCCCGCGGCGGGGATGAGCCGTGGCCGGCTCAATCTGACCCTGCGTGAGACCGGGTTGGGCGCCTTCGGCACCGCCGGGGGTCAGCGTCGTTCGCGGGAGTTCCCGAACAGCAGCCGGTAGGCGATCAGCAGGACCAGCGAACCGCCGATGGCGGCGACCCAAGTGGCCATGTCGAAGAAGTCGTTGGAAATGGGGCGGTCGAGGAAGCGCGACGATATCCAGCCACCGAGAAAGGCGCCGACGACCCCGATGAGGGTGGTGCCGACCAGGCCGCCCGGGTCACGCCCCGGGAGCAGGACCTTGGCGATGACTCCGGCCACCAGCCCGAGAATGATCCATCCGATAATGCTCATGCGTGCGAACCTACCCGTCACTCGTTCCTGGAATCCAAGACGTTCGTGCCGGTGGAACGGTTGCCGGTGCGCTCCGTGAACGGGCCGTGCCCCGGCCGCCCATGGCTCATGTACGGGCGCTGAACTCCGGCCAGGGCACCAGATCGGCCGCATCGTCCTCGGACTCCTCGGAGTACCACGCGGTGCCGTCCAGCCAGCTGCCGAGCCACTGGGCGAGGTCGGGCCGGTCCACGTACCAGGCGTGCTCCGGCTCGTCGGCGTTCGGCTCGAAGAGCAGCACCGTGGTGCGTTCGCTGCGGCAGTCCACGCAGGAGTACATCCCGCAGCCCAGGCTGCATATCGGCAGCACGCCCTCCGGCCACGGCCATCCGCCCTCCTCGGTCGCGTCCCGGCGGTGGGCGAGGTACTGCGTGACGGCGGACTCCTCCCCGTCCGGCGCCCGGTCGCCGATCAGCGGCATCAGGCCGTACTCCGGGCCGAAGCCGCCGTTGGCGATCCGGGTGTACAGGGCGGTGAGCAGCGGCGGCAGGGTGAAGCCGAGGGCGGCTTCGGCGCGCACGACGTCCTCGGCGGACAGGGGCGCCGGGAGGGGGTATTTCTCCCAGCGCGGGGTGGTGCGGGCGGTCTTCTCGGCGGCTGCGAGCAACTGCTCGGTGTCGTTCATGCGTTCATGGTGAATGACGGCACTGACAATCGGGCGGGGCGGTGGGGCTGCGGGGCTGCGGAGGCCGTGAGGCCGTGGGGCGGTGGGGCAGTCACTCCACGAGCCCGCTCCGGTTACTCCTGTCCGTGACCGGGGCTGATACTGACCATGCAGAGCGATGACGGGCAACACCCTCGGAAGGCGAGTGACCATGAAGCTCATACAGCTGATCCTGAACATCCTGTGGGTGGTGCTCTGCGGGTTCTGGATGGCCCTCGGCTACCTCGTCGCCGCGATCATCTGCTTCGTGCTGATCGTGACGATTCCGTTCGGCATCGCATCCCTGAGAATCGCCGGTTACGTGCTGTGGCCGTTCGGGCGGACGACCGTGGAACGGCCCGACGCGGGTGCGCCGTCCTGCGTCGGCAATGTGATCTGGCTCGTCTTCGCCGGGTGGTGGCTCGCGCTGGGGCACCTGATCACCAGCATCCCGCTGTTCGTGTCGATCATCGGCATCCCCTTCGGCTGGGCGAACCTGAAGATGATCCCCATCTCGCTCATGCCGCTGGGCCGTGAGGTGGTCCCGAGCGACGAAGCCTTCGGAGCCCGCTAGGCCCCGAGGCGCACGCGAGCGGCCCCGGACCAGGAGTCCGGGGCCGCTCGCGTGCGCCTCAGCGGGTGTCGGTGAGGGGCTTTCGTTTGGATCAGGCCGGATCAGGGAGCGGGGTCCGGCGCTGTGCATCGCAAGGCGGAGGAGGGAGTCGGATGGGGTCTCCCCTGCTCGAGCGGAGCCGAGAGCTTGGGGAAGGAGCGTCGTCGACCGACGACAACGCGGCGAGGCGCGGTGCCGGGGCACGCGAGCCCGGCCTGATCCAAACGAAAGCCCCGAGGGGCTTCAGGGGCGCGGGCCCGCCATCTGCTCCAGTCGGGCGATGCGCTCCGCCATGGGCGGATGCGTCGAGAACAGCTTGGACATGCCCTGGCCGGGGCGGAACGGATTCGCGATCATCATGTGGCTCGCGGTCTCGATCCTCGGCTCCGGGGGCAGCGGGAGCTGTTTCGTTCCTGCGTCGAGCTTGCGCAGGGCACTGGCCAGAGCCAGCGGGTCGCCGGTCAGCTGGGCGCCGGAGGCGTCCGCCTCGTACTCGCGGGAGCGGCTGACGGCCAGCTGGATCACGGAGGCCGCGACAGGGCCGAGGATCATGATCATCAGCATTCCGAGGATCCCCGGTCCGTCGTCGTCGTTGGACCGGCCCACCGGGATCAGCCAGGCGAAGTTGACCAGGAACATGACGACGGAGGCGAGTGCTCCGGCGACGGACGAGATCAGGATGTCGCGGTTGTAGACATGGCTCAGCTCGTGGCCCAGTACGCCGCGCAGCTCCCGCTCGTCCAGGATTCGTAGGATGCCTTCGGTGCAGCAGACCGCGGCGTTGCGCGGATTTCGGCCGGTGGCGAAGGCGTTGGGAGCCTGCGTCGGGGAGATGTAGAGCCGGGGCATGGGCTGCCGGGCGGCGGTGGAGAGCTCGCGGACCATGCGGTAGAGCTGTGGTGCCTCGAACTCGCTGACGGGGCGGGCCCGCATGGCCCTGAGCGCCAGCTTGTCGCTGTTCCAGTACGCGTAGGCGTTGGTGCCGACGGCTACGAGGAGCGCGACGATCAGGCCCGTACGTCCGAAGAAGCTTCCGATGACGATGATGAGTGCGGACAGGCCCCCGAGGAGTACGGCGGTTCTCAGCCCGTTGTGCCGGCGGTGCACGGTACGCCCTCCAAGTGGTGCGGCAGGGGAACCCATTGCTTGGTGGTCTCCACTCCCCCAGTGGAGCCTCCCGTACAGGTCAACGCCAGGCGAGAGGAGCTAGTTCCCTTGTGCGCGCCGCCGCAGGGCAGGGCCTGTCCGGCCCTTGCGGCCGGATCAGGCCCTGGGCCGTGCGGGTCAGTGGCTGTGCGTGTGCCGGTCCGGTGCCCGGTGGCTCAGCGCTGGGCGGGGAGGCCGGCGACCGCGAGGGCCTCGGGGTCCGGCTTGATCTCGCTGGTGCAGTGGGCGCAGCGGGAGGCGATGGCCGGGATCTCGGTGTAGCAGCGGGGGCAGTCGCGCGTGGCGGCCTTGATGTCGAGCTTCTCCGCCTTGGCGAAGCGGCTCTGGACCTTCGCCATGGGAACGACGACGCAGAAGTAGAGGACGGCGGCGGTGATCAGGAACGCGATGGCGGCGGCGAGGAACTTCCCGTACGGGAAGATGGCGCCGTCGACCGTGAACTGCGCCGAGCTGAAGTCGCCGACGGAACCGGTGGCGAGGCCGATCAGCGGGGTGATGAAGGCCGTGCTGAATCCGGTGACGACGGCGGTGAACGCTGCTCCGACGGCCAGCCCGATGGCCATGGAGATGACGTTTCCGCGCAGGATGAAGTCCTTGAACCCGTTCAGCACTGCTCTTGCTCCTCTGGAATGCGTACGTGTGGGGGGTGTGCGGGCAAGACCTTGCCTTGTACGTACCGTTCCGGGCAAACCGATCTTCGGTATGTCAGAAGAGATTGACGGCGGCGAACCTGAGGACCGTCTGCGGAGCGCCTGAGAGCGCTACGCCGACCACGGCGGTGAGCGCGATGGCGACGGTGAGGGAGGCCGGAACTCCGTGCCTGGTGGGGGCGCGTACGGCGTCCTCCGCCGGGGTCTCTTCGCGGACCGCCGTCGCCGGGGTTCCCTCCGGGGCCTCCGCCGGGGCGCGGAAGAGCGTCGCGGTCCACTGGAGGTAGTAGTAGAGCGCGATCACGACATTGACGGCCATGACGACGGCGAGCCAGCCGAGTCCGGCGTCGACGGCCGCGGAGAAGACCGTGACCTTGGCGAAGAGGCCGATGATGCCGGGCGGCAGGCCGGCCAGGCAGAGCAGGAAGAAGGCCATCGCCAGGGCGGCGAGGGGGCGGGTGGCGTACAGCCCGCGGTAGTCCGTGATCCGGTTGCCGGGGCTGGTCCGGGCGACCAGGGCGGCGACCGCGAAGGCCCCGAGGTTCACGACGGCGTACATGAGGGCGTACGCGACGGTGGAGCCGATGTGCTCGTCGCTGGTGTACGCGGCGGCGGCAATCGGCACCAGCAGGTAGCCGGCCTGGGCGACGGACGACCAGGCGAGCAGGCGTACGGCGCTGCGTGCCCGGTCGGCGTTCTGGCGCAGTGCGGCGACGTTGCCGATCGTCATGGTGAGCGCGGCGAGGACGGCGAGGGCCGGTCCCCAGACGTCGGCGTACGCCGGGAACGCGATCACGGTGACGAGGATGAGGCCGGAGAAGCCGACCGCCTTGCCGACGACCGAGAGGTAGGCGGCGATCGGCAGGGGGGCGCCGATGTAGGTGTCGGGAACCCAGAAGTGGAAGGGCGCGGCGGCCGTCTTGAACGCGAAGCCGACGAGGGTGAGGGCGACGCCCGCCTTGGCGAGGGTGTCGAACTGGCCGGGTACGTCGTCGAGCCGGGCGGCGATCTCGGTGAGGTGCAGGGTGCCGGTGGTCGCGTACACGAAGCTGACGCCGAGCAGCATGACGGCGGTCGCGACGACGGAGGAGAGGAAGAACTTCAGGGCCGCCTCGGAGGACCGCCGGTCGCCGCGCTTGATGCCGACGAGCGCGAAGGCGGGCAGCGAGGCGACTTCCAGGGCGACGACGAGGGTGGCGAGGTCGCGGGCGGCGGGCAGGAGCGCGGCGCCGGACGCGGAGGACAGCAGCAGGAACCAGAACTCGCCGGCGGGGAGCTTGCGGGTGTCGCCGAGCGAGAGCAGGGCGGTGAGCAGGGCGCCGCCGAGCACGAGGGCCTGGATGACCAGGGCGAAGTGGTCGGCGGTGTAGCTGCAGGCGCCGGGGCCGGATCCGGTGGCGGCCGCGGTGAGGCAGAAGGTGGAACGGTCGCCGTCGCGCAGCGGGACGAGGAGGGCCAGGGCGGCGACGAGTCCGGCGATGGTCAGCGCGCCGAGGAGCGGCTTGCGGTGCTCGGGGAGGAAGAGGTCGGTGACCAGGACGATCAGGGCCATGGCCGCGACGACGACCGGGGGTGCGATCGCGAGCCAGTCGACGGACTGGATGAGGCTGGTGGTGCTCTCGGCCGCGGTGGTGACGAGGTCCGGGGTGGCGACGCCCCGGGTGACGACGGCTGGGGTCACGACTTGCCTCCTGCGAGGAGCTTCTGCACGGCCGGGTCGGTGAGGCCGAGGAGGGCCGCGGGCCACAGACCGGCGAGGACGGTGAGCGCGACGAGCGGGGTCCAGGCGGCGAACTCGTACGTCTGGACATCGGCGAGCTGCGGCTCTTCGCGCTTCTCGCCCATGCAGACCCGGCGTACGACCATGAGCATGTACGCGGCGGTGAGCAGGGTGCCGAACGCGGCGATCGACATGAAGGTGAGGAAGGCGGGCCGGCTGAGGCCGTCGGCGGGGTCGAAGGAGCCGAACAGGGCGAGCATCTCGCCCCAGAATCCGGCGAGGCCCGGCAGGCCCAGGGAGGCGACGGCGGCGAAGGCGAGGAGGCCGCCGAGGCGGGGTGCCCGGCCGTAGAGCGCGGCCCCGGTCGCCCCGGAGAGGGTGTCGAGGTCGGCGGTGCCGTACCGGTCCTTGACTGCTCCGACCAGGAAGAACAGCAGCCCGGTGATGAGGCCGTGGGCGATGTTGGCGAAGAGCGCGCCGTTGACCCCGGTGGGCGTCATGCTCGCGATGCCGAGGAGCACGAAGCCCATGTGGCCGACGGAGGAGTACGCGATCAGGCGCTTGAGGTCGCCCTTGGAGCCGGGGCGGACCAGCGCCAGGCAGGCCAGCGATCCGTAGATGATGCCGACGACCGCGAAGGCGGCGAGGTAGGGCGCGAAGGTGTGCATCCCGTCGGGAGTGATGGGGAGCAGGATGCGGACGAATCCGTACGTGCCCATCTTCAGCAGGACGCCCGCGAGCAGGACCGAGCCGACGGTCGGGGCGGCGGTGTGGGCGTCCGGCAGCCAGCTGTGCAGCGGCCACATCGGTGTCTTCACGGCGAGTCCGATGCCGATCGCCAGAACGGCGATGACCTGCACGGACGAGGTGAGCCCACGGCCGTTGTCAGTGGCGAGTGCCACCATGTCGAAGGTGCCGCTCTTCAGCCCGATGAGGAGCAGGCCCAGCAGCATGACCACCGAGCCGAGCAGTGTGTAGAGGATGAACTTCCAGGCGGCGGCCTGCCTCTGCGCACCGCCCCAGCGGGCGATGAGGAAGTACATCGGGATGAGCACCATCTCGAACGCCAGGAAGAACAGCAGCAGGTCGAGGACGGCGAAGGTCGCGAGGGTGCCGGACTCCAGGACGAGCAGGAGGGCGACGAAAGCCTTCGGGGAGGGGCCCGCGGGCAGCTTGAAGTAGCTGTAGAGCGCGCAGAGGAAGGTCAGCAGCGCGGTCAGTACGAGAAGGGGGAGCGAGATGCCGTCGATGCCGAGATGGATGCGGACGTCGAGCGCCGGGATCCAGCTGATGTCGGTGGTGGCCTGCATCTTCGACGGGTGGTCGTGGTCGAAGCCCGCAGCGAGGACGATCGCGGCGACGAGGATCGCGCCGGTGACGGTCACGCCGTGGCGGAGCACGGCTTGGTCGGGGCTGGTTCCCTTCAGTCCCGGCGGGGCCGGGAACAGGGCGGCCACGGCGCCGATGAGCGGGATGACGACGATGAACGCGAGAAGGAACTGCATCACGGATTCACTGATATCGATCACGGCTCACGACCCGGCATTGACGTTGGCAAAGACGACGGCGGCGATCGCCAGGACCAGCGAACCGGCGAGCAGTGCGCTGAGGTAGGTCTGCACGTTGCCGGTCTGCGCGCGGCGGACGGCGGTGCCGAGCCCGCGTGCGACGGCTCCGGAACCGCGTACGTAGGTGTCGACGACCTCGCGGTCCAGGAAGCGGACGAGGCTCGCCGCGGCCTGGACGGGGCGGACGAACAGCGCCGCGTACAGGGCGTCGAGGTGGAAGCCGGCCGCGGCGTGGTGGTGGAGCGGGCCGAGCAGCAGGCGGCCGGGGTCGGCCGGGTCGGGGGCGTCCCCGTCGGCTCCGTAGGCGGCGGTGTGTGCCGTCATGGCCTGGGCCTCGATGAGGGCGGGTTCGGCGTCGGGGTGGGCGACGAAGGTGCCGACGGTGGTGCGGGCGGCGAGCGCCGACGTGTGGCGCCAGGCGCCGTAGATGACGAGGCCGCCGACGAGGCCGACGCCCGTGGAGAGGACGGCGGTGGTCACGGTCGGGGTGAGGCCGTGGCCGTCGAACCAGTCGGTGATCGCGCCGACGGTCAGCCCGAAGGCGATGGTGGGGACGGCGAGGACCCAGAGGACGGCGGTCATCGCGACGGGCTGCCTGCCGTGGCCGGGGGCCTCGGCGCCGCGGCCCCGGAAGGCGAGGAGCCAGAGGCGGGTGGCGTACGCGGCGGTGAGGACGGCGGCGAGCAGTCCGGCGACGAGTACGGTCCAGCCGGCGGCGGCCGGGGCGATGTGCCGGTCCCCGAGCGCGGTGTGCTCGGCGGCGACGAGGACGGCTTCCTTGGAGAAGAAGCCGGCGAACGGGGGGATGGCGGCGAGCGCGAGCAGGGCGACGGTCATCGTCCAGTAGGCGTCCGGGATGCGCTTCGTCAGGCCGCCCATGCGGGACATGGCGGCCAGCGAGTTGGTCCCGGCGGCGTGGATGACGACGCCGGCCGCGAGGAAGAGGACGGCCTTGAACGCACCGTGGGAGAGGAGGTGGAAGACGGCGGCCCCGCGGTCGCCGACGGCCAGGGCGCCGGCCATGTAGCCGAGCTGGCCGATCGTCGAGTAGGCGAGGACGCGCTTGATGTCGTCCTGGGCGAGGGCGGCGAGTCCTGAGCCGATCATCGTGACCGCCGCCATCACGGCGAGTACGACGAGGGCCGCGCCGGACTCGGCGAAGACGGGGAGGAGCCGGGCCACGAAGTAGATGCCGGCGGCGACCATCGTCGCGGCGTGGATGAGCGCGGAGACGGGGGTGGGGCCGGCCATCGCGTCGGGCAGCCAGGTGTGCAGGGGGAACTGCGCAGACTTGCCGGCGACGCCGGCGAGGAGCAGCAGGGCGATGAGGGTGGGGTGGTCCAGGCCGCCGTTGGCGACGGCGCCCAGGATGCCGGTGATGCGGAAGGTGCCGGTGTCGGCGGCGAGCGCGAACAGACCGATCAGGAAGGGGACGTCGCCGAGCTTGGTGACCAGGAAGGCCTTGAGGGAGGCGGCGCGGGCTTCGGGCGTCTCCCAGTAGTGGCCGACGAGGAAGTACGAGCAGATGCCCATGATCTCCCAGCCGACCAGGAGCACCATCAGGTCGCCCGAGTAGACGACGAGCAGCATCGCGGAGGTGAAGAGAGAGACGAGGGCGGCGTACGAGGGGTAGCGGGGGTCGTCGCGCAGGTAGGCGGTCGAGTAGATCTGCACGCAGGTCGCGACGAGCCCGACCAGGACGGCGACGAGGACCGCGAAGCCGTCGAGGTGCAGGGCGAGGTCGATCGGGACCGAGCCGGTGGGGGTGAGCTGGGTCGCGGCGTCGATGGCCCGGCCGCCGCCCTGGCGTGCGGCGACGACGGCCGCGAGGACGGCGGCGAGGAGGGTGGGCAGTACGGCGAGGGGCCGTACGAAGCCGGGGGCGGTGCGTCCGAGCAGGAGACCGGCCGCGGCGCCCAGGAAGGGAAGGAGGGGGACGAGGACGGCGAGGGTCGTGGTGGTCACGCGGTGGCCTCTGCCTTCTTTGCCTTCCCTGCCGCAGCAGTGGCCTGGTCTTCGGTGCCGGTGTCGGACTCGTCGCCCGGGAGGGCTTCGGCGGCGTCGGTCTCGGCGGTGTCGCGTAGGCGGTCGACGTCCGAGCTGCCGCGGTTGCGGTACACGGCGAGGACGATCGCCAGGCCGATGCCGATCTCCGCCGCCGCGATGGCGATGGTGAAGAGGGTGAGGGCCTGGCCGGAGTGCAGGGTGTCGCGGAGCCAGACGTCGAAGGCGACCAGGTTGAGGTTGACGGCGTTGAGCATCAGCTCGACGGACATCAGGACCAGGATCGCGTTGCGCCGGGCGAGCACTCCGTACAGCCCGGTGCAGAAGAGGAGGGCGGCGAGCACCGCGGGATAGGCGAGGTGCATCAGCTCTGCTCCTTACCGCGCTTGCGGGACAGGACGATCGCGCCGACGAGGGCGGCGAGCAGCAGGACGGAGAGTGCTTCGAAGGGCAGCACCCAGTGCCGGAAGAGGAAGGAGCCGGTCACCTCGGTCGAACCCTGGGCCGGTCCGTCCAGGTCGATCCAGGTGGTGCGGAAGGCGTCGACGACGACCCAGACGAGTGCGCCGGCGGCGGCGGCCGCCACGGCGAGGGCCGCCCAGCGGTTGCCCGAGTCGGCGTCCGGGGAGCGGCCGATGGGGGCCCTGGTGAGCATCAGCCCGAAGAGAAGGAGGACGACCACGGAACCGACGTAGATCAGTACCTGCACCCAGGCGATGAACTCCGCGGTGAGCAGGAGGTACTCGACGGCGAGACCACCGAGCGCCACGACCAGCCAGAGGGCGGCGTGCACCAGCTGCTTGGTCGTGACGGTGACGAGGGCCGCGCCGAGGGTGGCGATGCCGACGAGGACGAAGGCGATCTCGATGCCGGTCGGGGAGAGGAAGCCGGAGGGGGCCGCGGTAGCCGCAGTGGCCGTGTTGGCCGCGTTGGCCGCAGTGGCTGCGAGTGTCACTCCTCCCCCTCTGCTTCCTTCTGGGTCTGCTGGGCTTCCTGGGCCTGTTGGGCTCGCTGGGCTTCGAGTTTCTCCGCCGTCTTGCGGGCGGCGGCGATCTCCTTCGGCTCCTCGGCGCCCTGGTCGAGCGCGGGCGGTTCCGGCACCGTCCACATCCATTCGCGGAGCTTGTCGCGCTCATGGGTGAGTTCGAGGATGTCCGTCTCCGCGTACTCGAACTCCGGCGACCAGAACAGCGCGTCGAAGGGGCACACCTCGATGCAGATACCGCAGTACATGCAGAGCGAGAAGTCGATCGCGAAGCGGTCGAGGACATTGCGGCTGCGCTCGCGGCCGCCCGGGGCTGCGGCCGGCACCGTCTCCTTGTGGGAGTCGATGTAGATGCACCAGTCCGGGCACTCGCGGGCGCAGAGCATGCAGACCGTGCAGTTCTCCTCGAACAGCGCGATGACGCCGCGCGAGCGGGGCGGGAGCTCGGGCTGGACGTCCGGGTACTGCGCGGTGACCGTCTTCCTCGTCATCGTCCGCAGGGTGACGGCCAGGCCCTTGGCCAGGCCGGAGCCGGGGATCGGAGACATTAGCTGATCGCCACCTTCACGATGCCGGTGAGCGCGATCTGCGCGAGAGCGAGCGGGATGAGCGCGGTCCAGGCGAGCTTCTGCAGCTGGTCCTCGCGGAGCCGGGGGTAGGACACCCGTAGCCAGATGACGACGAAGGCGAGGACCGCGGTCTTGAGCAGCGTCCAGACCCAGCCGAGTCCATCGGCACCGAACGGGCCGTGCCAGCCGCCGAGGAAGAGGACGGTGGTCAGTCCGCACAGCACGACGATGCCGGCGTACTCGGCCAGCAGGAACAGGGCGAAGCGCAGGCCGGTGTACTCGGTGTACGCGCCGAAGATGATCTCCGAATCGGCGACCGGCATGTCGAACGGCGGACGCTGCAGCTCGGCGAGTCCGGCCACGAAGAAGACCAGTGCGCCGACGATCTGCCAGGGCAGCCACCACCACTCGAAGGCATTGAGGATGCCCGGGAGGGAGACGGTGCCGGCCGCCATCGCCACGGAGGCGGCGGCGAGCAGCATCGGCAGCTCGTACGCGAGCAGCTGGGCGGCGGTGCGCAGGCCCCCGAGGAGGGAGAACTTGTTCGCCGAGGCCCAGCCGGCCATCAGCGAGCCGAGCACTCCCACGCCCATCACGGCGAGCACGAAGAAGATGCCCGCGTCGACGACCTGTCCGACCGCGCCCTCGCTGGGGCCGATCGGGATGGCGACGAGCACGAGGAGGTACGGGAGGAGCGCCACGGCCGGCGCGAGCTGGAAGATGCGGCGGTCGGCCTCGGCCGGGACGATGTCTTCCTTCTGCGCGAACTTCACACCGTCCGCGACGAGCTGCGCCCAGCCGTGGAAGCCGCCCGCGTACATGGGGCCGAGGCGGCCCTGCATGTGGGCCATCACCTTGTGCTCGGTCTGCCCGACGACGAGCGGGAGGACCATGAACACGGCGAAGACGATGACTAGGCGGAGGGCGACGTCCAGTACGTCGTTCACGCGGTATCGCCTCCGGCGGGGTGGTCAGGGGTTTCTGGGGTTTCCGGGGTTTCCGGGGTTTCGGGGGTTTCCGGGGTTTCCGGGGTTTCCGGGGTTTCCGGGGTTTCCGGGGTTTCCGGGGTTTCCGGGTGCGCCGAGGGTTCGGGCTGGTTCGCGGGGGTGGTGGGGTCGTCGGGGGTGGCGTCGGTGTCGGTGGCGGTGGCGGGGGTGCCGCTGCGCGGGGCTTCTCCCCTACCCGCCCCTTCCCGAACCGGGGGCTCCGCCCCCGGACCCCCGCTCCTCAAACGCCGGAGGGGCTGAGGAGCAACCGGGTCCGGAGTGGTGCCGCCCGGTTGGGGAGTACCCGGGTCCGAGGCAGCTTCGTCCGGCTCGGGAGTACCCGGGTCCGAGGCAGCTCCGTCCGACTCGGGAGCACCCGGGGCGAAGGCCGGGCGGGCGTGGTGCCACGGGGCATCGCTGGTTCCGGGGCTCGGCTGCGCCGACCCGGTCCCCGTCCCCGTCCCTGTCCCCGTTCCCGTCTCCGTTCCTGGCCCCATTCCCGCTCCCGCTCCCGTTCCCGCTGCCGTCCCCGGCTCCGGTGCGGCCGGCTGTCGCTGCTGGCTCGCCGAGCCCTGGGAGGCGCTGCGGGTACGGCGCGGGGTCGCGGTCTGCGGGGTCGCGGTCCGGGGTGTCGGCTCCGTGCCCGTGCCCGCCTCCGTGCCCGCCTCCGGGGCTGCCGCCGCTGCCGCCGCTGCCGTCCGCTGGGCGGCCGAGCCCTCGCTCGCGCTGCGGGTGCGGCGCACCGGGCGGTCGCCCGCCGCACGCGGGGTGCGGGCCGGGCGGGACGGGGCGGGCGGGAGCTGGCCCTTCAGGGGGCCCCACTCGTTCGGGTCGGGGACGCCGGGCGGCAGCATCGTGCGTCGCTTCGGGCCGCCGTGCTCCGACTCGCCCGGCTCCTTCGCGCCGGGCCAGGCCTTCGCGACGCGCGCCGCCAGCACGAAGTCCTTGCGCAGCGGGTGGCCCTCGAAGCCCTCCGGCAGCAGCAGCGGCACCAGGTGCGGGTGGCCGTCGAAGCCGATGCCGAACATCTCGTGCGTCTCACGCTCGTGCCAGGCCGCGCCCGCGTAGACGTCGATGGCGGTGGGCAGGACCGCCGCCTCGTGCGGAACGGTCGTACGGATCAGGAGCCGACGGACCTTGCCCCCGGCCAGGGCTGCGACATGGGCGCAGACCCGGAAGCCGGTGCCCGGTTCGTCGACCGCGCTCAGCCAGTCGAAATACGTGCAGCCCAGCCGGTCGCGGGCCGTTTCGAGGGCTGCGATCCAAGAAGCGGCGGGTACGTCGACGGTCAGCAGCTCGTACGCGTACTCCGCCGTCGCGTCCTCGCCGAAGAGCTCGGCGGCGGCGTCCGGCAGGCGGTCGTAGGCGTCAGCGGGGGTTGTGGTCATGCGCGGTCCTTCCCCGAAGCCGGGGCCGAGGCCGGACCCGGGGCCTGCGGGGGCGCGACCAGGCCGCTGCGCAGTGCGGTGGCGGAGGGACGGCTGCCGCCGCCCGTCGCGTACCGCTCACCCAGCGACTCCCGGGCGATCTTCTCCTGAAGCTTGAGGATGCCCTGGAGGAGCGCCTCCGGCCGGGGCGGGCAGCCGGGTACGTAGACGTCGACCGGGATGATCTGGTCGACGCCCTTGGTCACGGAGTACGAGTCCCAGTACGGGCCGCCGCAGTTGGAACAGGCGCCGAAGGAGATGACGTACTTGGGCTCGGGCATCTGCTCGTACAGCCGCTTCACCGCCGGGGCCATCTTGTCGGTCACCGTGCCGGAAACGATCATGAGGTCGGCCTGGCGCGGGCCGGGCGCGAACGGGATCACGCCGAGCCGGATGAAGTCGTGCCGGGCCATGGAGGCGGCGATGAATTCGATGGCGCAGCAGGCGAGCCCGAAGTTGAAGACCCAGAGGCTGTAGCGGCGGCCCCAGTTCAGGACCACCTTCATCGGCTCGGGCGCCAGGCGCGACAGGACGCCGAGCCGTTTGGGCTCCGGCAGGAAGGTCGGCACGGGCTGCGGCTCGGATCCCTCGTCGGCCTGCGGGCTGGTCACGTCCATTCGAGGACGCCCTTCTTCCATGCGTAGAGCAGTCCTACGGCCAGGAAACCGAGGAAGATGAACATTTCGACCAGCGTCGTCGCTCCGTATCCGGGCGCGGAGAATACCGTCGCCCACGGAAACAGGAAGATCGAGTCGACGGCGAAGATCACGTACAGGAAGGCATAGACGTAATAACGGACCTTTGTATGTGCCCATCCTTCACCCACCGGGTCCACGCCGCACTCGTACGTCAGGAGTTTTTCCGGCGTCGGAACCACGGGGCGCAGCAGTCGGCCGGCCCCGAAGGCGACGGCGACGAAAAGCACGCCGATCACGGCGAGCAGTCCGACCACTGAATAGCCGTGGAAGTAGTCCGACGCGAGAACGGTCGATTCCGGCAGGTCCGCTACGTCCGCCACGTCCGCCCCTCGCTCCCTCGAATCCGTCCGGTGATCTGTACGCACGGGAGTCTAGGCCCTGTTAAAGAGAGGGTAAGCAGCCGCATCGGACAAGGGGTGGGGTTATCCCCACTTCACCCCACCCACGAGCCCCATGGCGTGCGCCGGTCCGGCCCGGCAGGCTGGGGCGTATGACCATGAGCCCCCTGGTGCCGGACGACGACCGGCCACCGCCCGCCCGCTGCATCCCCGACCGGTGGACATGGAAGGAGATCGGCCATCTCCTGGCCGATCTCCCCATGGCCCTGGTCGGGTTTGTTTACACCGTGTTCATGATCGGCGTCGGCGTGGGGCTTGCGGTCACGGTGGTCGGTCTGCCTCTGCTCGCCGTCGGGCTGCACGGGGCGCGGCTGATCGGCAAGGCCGAGCGGGGCCGGGCGCGGGCGATGCTCGGGGTGCGGATCGACGAGCCGAGCCCGGTGGATCTGTCCCGCCGGGAGAAGGGGTTCTTCTCCTGGCTGTGGTCGAGCCTCAAGGATCCGGTGGGCTGGCGGACGGTGCTGTACTCCTTCGTCCGGCTGCCCTGGGGCGTACTCACCTTCACGGTGACGCTCGTGAGCTTCCTCGTGCTCTGGCCGCTGCTCCCCCACATCACTCGGCTTCTCAGCAACGGGGACCGGGCGATGGTGCGCGGGCTGCTCTCGCCCTCCGACGAGCTGGAGCGCCGGATCGCCGAGCTGGAGGCGGACCGCGGGGTGGTCGTCGACACCGCCGCCGCCGACCTCCGCCGCATCGAACGCGACCTGCACGACGGCGCCCAGGCCCGCCTCGTTGCCCTCGCCATGGGCCTCGGCCTGGCCAAGGAGAAGCTGACCGACGACCCCGAAGCCGCGGCCCGCATGGTCGACGAAGCCCACGGCGAGGTCAAGGTCGCCCTCCAGGAACTCCGCGACCTCGCCCGCGGCATCCACCCCGCCGTCCTCACCGACCGCGGACTCGACGCCGCACTCTCCGCCATCGCCTCCCGCTGCACCGTCCCCGTCACCGTGGGCGTGGATCTGCCGGGGCGCCCCGCGGAGGCGATCGAGGGGATCGCGTACTTCACGGTCTCCGAGCTGCTGCAGAACGTGAGCAAGCACAGCGCGGCGCGTTCGGCGGCCGTCGAGGTGTGGCGCTCCGGGGACCGGCTGCTGCTCCAGGTCACCGACGACGGCCGGGGCGGGGCCCGGATGGACGGCGGTACGGGAATGGCGGGGCTGGCCGAGCGGCTGGGTGCCGTCGACGGGCTGTTCGTCCTCGACTCGCCGGTCGGCGGACCCACGACGGTCACGGCGGAACTGCCCTGGCGGGACCGCGAGCAGAAGAAGGGCACGGAGCCGAGGGGTACGGGGGCAGCGGTCAAGCGCCTCTAGGGCCGCCCCGGAACCCCCCATGGTGGGGAAAACCCCCGGTCGAAGAGGGATACCCCCCTCATGGTGCGCCGGCCCGCGAAACAGCACCCTTGTCGTAATGGCCGGAACAGCACCCGATCCCCGGCCCCCGACCCCGGCACCACCCACCGCATCGCGCACCGCACCACCCACCGCATCGCACACCCGCATCGCAGACCGCTGAGAAGAAACGGACAGCACCCATGGCCACGGCATACGGACCGGACACTCGGGACCACCAGCGGTCCGGAGCCGGTTTCGGGGACCATCCCCCGGTGAAGCATTTCTTCCCCGCCGCGCTGCGGGCGCCCGTCGAGGGCCGGACCTGGCGCGAGTTCGCCTATCTGCTGCTGAGCCTGCCGATCAGCCTCGTCCTGTTCAGCCTCTCGATCACCCTGACGACGCTGGGTGTCGGTTTGCTGATCACCTTCCTCGGGGTTCCGATCCTGGCCGGCGCGCTGGCCCTGTGCCGCGGCTTCGGCGCGATGGAACGGGCACGGGCGCGCGGACTGCTGAAGCTGGACGTGGCGGCCCCGGCGCCGGCGCGCGGCAGGACCGGTGGCCTGATGTCCTGGGTGGGCGCGATCCTCAAGAGCGGGGTGTCCTGGCGCCATCTGCTCTACACGCTGCTGCACCTCCCGTGGGCGACCTTCGCCTTCTCCGTCGCGGTGACGTTCTGGATGTGCGGGTGGACCGCGTTCACCTACCCGCTGTGGCACTGGGTCTTCCCGACGTACGTGGGTAGCGACGGCATTCAGCTGTACGGCGACCGGGCCCACGAGGTCTACCTCGACACCTCCGTCGAGCTGGCCCTGACCAGTGCGGTCGGCCTGGTGTTCGTGCTCGTCACGCCGTGGATCATCCGCGGTCTGGTGAGCGTGGACCGGGTGATGGTGGCCGGGCTGCTCGGGCCGTCCCGGCTGGCGACCCGCGTCTCGGAGCTGGAGACGGACCGCGGGGTGGTCGTCGACACCGCCGCCGCCGACCTCCGCCGCATCGAACGCGACCTGCACGACGGCGCCCAGGCCCGCCTCGTTGCCCTCGCCATGGATCTGGGCCTGGCGAAGGAGAAGCTGACCGACGACCCCGAAGCCGCGGCCCGCATGGTCGACGAAGCCCACGGCGAGGTCAAGGTCGCCCTCCAGGAACTCCGCGACCTCGCCCGCGGCATCCACCCCGCCGTCCTCACCGACCGCGGACTCGACGCCGCACTCTCCGCCATCGCCTCCCGCTGCACCGTCCCCGTCAAGGTCGAGGTGGATCTGGCCTCCCGGCCGGCCCAGGCGATCGAGGGAATCGCGTACTTCACGGTCTCCGAGCTGTTGCAGAACGTGAGCAAGCATGCGCGGGCGACCCGCGCGTCGGTCGATGTGTGGCGGGCGGCGGACCGGCTGATGCTCCAGGTCACCGACGACGGACGCGGCGGCGCCGATGCGTCGGCGGGCAGTGGGCTCGCCGGGCTGACCGAGCGGCTGGACGCGGTGGACGGCGTCCTGGTCGTGGATTCCCCGCAGGGCGGCCCGACCCGGATCACGGCCGAGCTGCCGTGGCGCGGCTGAGCACGGCTGAGTGCAGCTGAATGCGGCTGAGTACGACTGGGTACGCCCGAGCACGCCCGAGCACGGCCGAGTACGACCGAAGTCCACCCGTCGGCCGAGGACACCACCCGCCGATGCTGGGATGCTGGAGACCGTACGTGCGGGACCAGCGAACAGTGGGGGCAACGGCTTCATGGTGATGGTGGAGGACAGGGTGCGAGTAGTCATCGCCGAGGATTCGGTGCTGCTCCGGGAAGGACTCACCCGGCTGCTGACCGATCTCGGGCATGACGTCGTCGCCGGAGTGGGGGACGCCGAGGCGCTGATCAAGACGGTGGGCGACCTGGCGGGGCAGGACGCGCTGCCCGATGTGGTGGTCGCCGATGTGCGGATGCCCCCGACCCACACCGACGAGGGTGTGCGGGCGGCCGTGCGGCTGCGGAAGGACTACCCGGGGATAGGGGTCCTGGTCCTTTCGCAGTACGTCGAGGAGCAGTACGCAACCGAGCTGCTGGCCGGATCCAGCCGGGGCGTGGGGTACCTGCTGAAGGACCGGGTCGCCGAGGTCAGGGAATTCGTGGACGCGGTGGTCCGGGTGGCGCAGGGCGGGACGGCGCTGGACCCTGAGGTGGTGGCGCAGCTGCTGGGCCGGAGTCGTAAGCAGGACGTTCTGGCCGGGCTGACGCCACGCGAGCGCGAGGTGCTCGGCCTGATGGCGGAAGGGCGGACGAACTCCGCGGTGGCCCGGCAGCTGGTGGTGAGCGACGGCGCCGTGGAGAAGCACGTCAGCAACATCTTCCTGAAGCTGGGCCTGTCCCCCAGTGACGGGGATCACCGCCGGGTACTGGCCGTACTGACCTACCTGAACTCCTGACGAACTGACACTCTGTCAGATACCTGGTGGAGGTCACCGCGGAGAGCCGGCCACGGCTGCCGCGGTGACCGGGCCCCGGGGCGGACACGTCCTAGCACCAAAGAATGAGTGCAAAGCGTCTTCATCGAACGGCTGAGGGGCTTGCGAAGCATGACAAACCGGTATCAAATCGCGTCCCAAAATCACGTCCACCATTTGATCGGTCCAGGGAAGGCGACCCTTACCGACGTAGGGTGGGCATGGGGACCGTCGGCGGGCCGGCGGTACCCGAGCCGCCGCCCCGAGGGAGGTCCAGTTCAGTGACCAGCCAGGTCAGTAGCCCAGCCGAACAGGCCGATGAGGCCAGCGAGGCGCTCGTCGGGGGACAGCGTGCCCCCCGTCCCGATCATGCGGGCGCCGGCGAGAAGGAGATCCGCCGCCTCGACCGGGTGATCATCCGTTTCGCGGGTGACTCCGGAGACGGTATGCAGCTCACCGGAGATCGCTTCACTTCGGAGACCGCGTCATTCGGGAACGATCTTTCCACGCTGCCGAACTTCCCCGCCGAGATCCGCGCCCCCGCAGGCACCCTGCCGGGGGTTTCTTCGTTCCAGCTGCATTTCGCGGACCATGACATCCTCACGCCGGGCGATGCGCCGAACGTGCTGGTCGCGATGAATCCGGCCGCGTTGAAGGCGAACATCGGCGATGTGCCGCGCGGTGCGGAAATCATCGTGAACACCGATGAGTTCGCCAAGCGGCCGATGGCGAAGGTCGGCTACGAGACCAGTCCGCTGGAGGACGGCTCGCTGGATGCCTACAGCGTGCATCCGGTGCCGCTGACGACGCTCACGATCGAGGCGCTGAAGGAGTTCGGCCTTTCCCGCAAGGAGGCCGAGCGGTCGAAGAACATGTTCGCGCTGGGTCTGCTGTCGTGGATGTACCACCGGCCGACCGAGGGGACCGAGGCGTTCCTTCGCGCCAAGTTCGCGAAGAAGCCGCAGATCGCCGAGGCGAACGTGACCGCGTTCCGCGCCGGGTGGAATTTCGGGGAGACGACGGAGGACTTCGCCGTCTCCTACGAGGTGGCACCCGCCTCGCAGGCCTTCCCGGCGGGTACGTACCGCAACATCTCGGGGAATCTGGCCCTGTCGTACGGGCTGATCGCCGCGTCCCGGCAGGCGGACCTGCCGCTCTACCTGGGCTCCTACCCGATCACCCCGGCCTCCGACATCCTGCACGAGCTCAGCAAGCACAAGAACTTCGGGGTGCGCACCTTCCAGGCCGAGGACGAGATCGCGGGAATCGGGGCGGCGCTGGGCGCGGCGTTCGGCGGTTCGCTCGCGGTGACGACGACGTCGGGGCCCGGCGTGGCGCTGAAGTCGGAGACGATCGGGCTCGCCGTCTCCCTGGAGCTGCCGCTGATCATCGTCGACATCCAGCGCGGTGGCCCGTCCACTGGCCTGCCGACCAAGACCGAGCAGGCCGACCTGCTCCAGGCGATGTACGGGCGCAACGGCGAGGCCCCCGTCCCGATCGTGGCCCCCAGGACCCCGGCGGACTGTTTCGATGCCGCGCTCGACGCCGCGCGGATCGCCCTGACCTACCGCACCCCCGTCTTCCTGCTCTCCGACGGGTACCTCGCCAACGGCTCCGAGCCGTGGAAGATCCCCGAGACCGACGAGCTGCCCGACCTGCGCGTCCGGTTCGCCACCGGCCCCAACCATGAACTGGCCGACGGCACCGAGGTGTTCTGGCCCTACAAGCGCGACCCGCAGACCCTGGCCCGCCCGTGGGCGCTGCCCGGCACCCCCGGTCTCGAACACCGCATCGGCGGCATCGAGAAGCAGGACGGCAGCGGCAACATCTCCTACGACCCCGCCAACCACGACCTCATGGTCCGCACCCGCCAGGCCAAGATCGACGGCATCGAGGTCCCCGACCTCCAGGTCGACGACCCCTCCGACGCCAGGACCCTGGTGCTGGGCTGGGGCTCCACCTACGGCCCCATCACCGCCGCTGTCCGCCGCCTCCGTACCGCCGGACACCCCATCGCCCAGGCCCACCTGCGCAGCCTCAGCCCGTTCCCGAAGAACCTCGGCGAAGTCCTGGGGCGCTACGACAAGGTCATCGTCCCCGAGATGAACCTCGGCCAGCTGGCCACCCTCATCCGGGCCAAGTACCTCGTGGACGCACACAGCTACAACCAGGTCAACGGCATGCCGTTCAAGGCCGAACAGCTCGCAACGGCACTCAAGGAGGCCATCGATGCCTGACGCCAACCAGCTCCTGCACCTGGTGCCCAAGGCCGAGGCCAAGCAGTCCATGAAGGACTTCAAGTCCGACCAGGAAGTCCGCTGGTGCCCCGGCTGCGGCGACTACGCCGTCCTCGCCGCCGTGCAGGGCTTCATGCCCGAACTCGGCCTGGCGAAGGAGAACATCGTCTTCGTCTCCGGCATCGGCTGCTCCTCCCGCTTCCCGTACTACATGAACACCTACGGGATGCACTCCATCCACGGCCGCGCCCCGGCCATCGCCACCGGACTCGCCTCCTCCCGCCGTGACCTGTCCGTCTGGGTCGTCACCGGCGACGGCGACGCCCTGTCCATCGGCGGCAACCACCTCATCCACGCCCTGCGCCGCAATGTGAACCTCAAGATCCTCCTGTTCAACAACCGGATCTACGGCCTCACCAAGGGCCAGTACTCCCCCACCTCCGAAATCGGCAAGATCACCAAGTCCACGCCGATGGGCTCCCTCGACGCCCCCTTCAACCCGGTCTCCCTGGCCATCGGCGCGGAAGCCTCCTTCGTCGCCCGCACCATCGACTCCGACCGCAAGCACCTCACGAGCGTGCTGCGCGCGGCGGCCGACCACCCGGGCACGGCACTGGTGGAGATCTACCAGAACTGCAACATCTTCAACGACGGCGCGTTCGAGGCCCTCAAGGACAAGGAACGGGCTCAGGACGCGGTCATCCGCCTCGAACACGGACAGCCGATCCTCTTCGGCGTGGACAACAGCAAGGGCGTCGCCCGCGACCCGGCCACCGGCGATCTCCAGGTCGTGACCGTCACCGAGGAGAACCGGTCCCAGGTCCTCGTCCACGACGCCCACAACCCGTCCCCGACCGCGGCCTTCGCCCTCTCCCGCCTCGCCGACCCCGACACCCTCCACCAGACCCCCATCGGCGTGCTGCGCGACATCGACCGCCCCGTCTACGACACCCTCATGGCCGAACAACTCGACACCGCCGTCGAACAGAACGGCAAGGGCGACCTCGCCGCGCTCCTCGCCGGCAACGACAACTGGACGGTCGTCGGCTAGTTCGTCCCGTTTGAATCATTTGAATCATCCGTCGCCGGACGGGCTGAATTTCGGCCCGTCCGGCGACGGCGTACCGGGCGTGCGGCCGGCCGCCGCGCACGATGTGGCCATGACCCTGGACCGTCCCGCGTACCGCATCAAGCGGCGTCTGCTCGGCAAGGCGCTCACCACCGAGCGCATCAGCGAGGAGAAGCTGAACAACCGGACGGCGCTCGGGGTGCTCGCCTCCGACTGCATCAGTTCGTCCGCGTACGGCTCCGAGGAGATGCTCCGGGTTCTCGTACCCGTCGTCGGGGCCGCCGCGTTCACGCTCCTGATGCCGGTGACCGGCGCGATCCTGCTGGTGCTGCTGCTTCTGACGCTCTGTTACAGCGATGTCGTCATGATCTACACCCGGGCGGGCGGGTCCTATGTCGTCGCGCGGGAGAACTTCGGGCCGAATATCGCGCAGATCGCCGCCGTGGCACTGCTCGTCGACTACATCGTCACCGTCGCCGTCCAGGTCTCCGCGGGCACCAACGCCCTGATCTCGCTCGCCCATCTGGTCGGCGGCGACTTCACCGGCCTGGACCACCTCCAGATCCCGGTCTCCGTCGGTGTCATCGTGCTGCTCGCGTACGGGAATCTGCGCGGGATCCGCGAGGCGGGCCGGGCCTTCGCGCTGCCCGCCTATCTCTTCATGGCCGCCGTCGGTCTCGTCCTCCTCGTCGCCGCGGTGCGCGGGCTCACGGGCGAGCTGCCGCA
Organism: Streptomyces sp. NBC_01591; assembly: GCF_035918155.1. Classification (NCBI taxonomy): domain Bacteria; kingdom Bacillati; phylum Actinomycetota; class Actinomycetes; order Kitasatosporales; family Streptomycetaceae; genus Streptomyces; species Streptomyces sp. NBC_01591. The sequence continues at coordinate 5,118,423 of NZ_CP109327.1, read as the reverse complement.
CGCCGACCTGCACGCCGCCGGAGTCGTACCGCTCGGCACCCCGGGCGACGGCTGGCTGTACGGCGCCTCGCTCTTCATCGTGCTGCGCTCGTTCGCCAACGGCGGCTCGTCCCTCACCGGACTCGAAGCGATCTCCAACGGCATCTCCGCGTTCCGCGAACCGCAGGGCCGCAACGCCCGCCGCACCCTGATCACGATGAGCTGTGTACTCGGCGTCCTGGTTCTCGGGGTCTCCACACTGGCGCACTTCACCCATGCCGTCCCGTACACCGACGGCACTCCGACGGTCATCGCGCAGGAGGCCCATCTCGCCTTCGGCAGCGGGCCGCTGGGGACGGCCGGGCTGGTCTTCGTGCAGCTGGCGACCGCGCTGGTCCTCTACACCGGCGCCAACACACCGTTCACCGGCTTCCCGTTCCTCGCCAGCTTCGTCGCCGAGGACCGGTTCCTGCCCCGGCAGCTGACCCGGCGCGGACACCGGCTCGCGTTCTCCAACGGCATCATCGCGCTGACCGTCGTCTCGTTGGCGCTGCTGCTGGTCACCGAGGCCAGCGTGGACAAGCTGGTGGCGCTGTACGCGATCGGCGTGTTCACCGCCTTCACCATGGCCGGGGCCGGTCTCACCGCGTACCACCTGCGGCGCCGCGAGCCGTACCGCAGGACGAAGATCACGGTCAACGGGCTCGCCGCGGTCATCTCGGCCGCGGTCGTGCTGATCTTCGCGGTCACCAAGTTCACCGAGGGCGCCTGGCTGGTCGTGGTGGTCTTCCCGCTCGGTGTGTGGGCGCTGACGCGGATCAACCGTGAGTACCGGCGCGAGGCCGCGGTGCTGCAGAGCCTCCAGCCGCCGGGGGCCGACCGGCCCCGGGACCTGCGCCATCTGGTCTTCGTCCTCGTCGAGACGCTGGACCTGGCGACGATCAAGGCGTTGCGGTACGCCCACGAGCTGCGCCCGGACGAGATCCGGGCCGTGCACTTCGCGATCGACGAGGCGCACGGCAGACGGCTGGCCGCCCGGTGGGAGGCGACGGCCGCCACGTCCGTGTCCCTGGAGCTGGTGGAGTGCCCGGACCGGCGGCTGCGCCACGCGATGAAGGAGCTCGCCACCCGCACCACGGAGGACGGCAGGACCTCGCTGACGGTGCTGGTGCCGCGGCGGATGTACACCAATGCGCTCGGGAAGCTGCTGCACCGGGGTACGGGCGAGCAGATGGCGAAGACGCTGGCGCAGCTGCCGCACGTGGCGGTGACGATCCTGCCCTTCGACGTGTCGCGTGCGCTGCGCGCGCTGGAGGAGGGACGCGCGCCCCAGCCGGAGTGACCACGCGGGCCTTACGGGGCGTGCGCCTTCTGTTCGTCGTACGTCTCGCGCGCCGCGTGCACCGCGTCCAGGCGGCGCTCGGTCCAGCGGGCCAGCGCCCACACCTGCTCGGCGGCCTCCCGGCCCAGCCCGGTGAGCGAGTAGTCGACCCGCGGCGGGATCACCGGCTTGGCGTCCCGGTGCACGAATCCGTCGCGCTCCAGCGTCCGGAGGGTCTGGGCCAGCATCTTCTCGCTGACGCCGCCCACCTCGCGGCGCAGTTCGCTGAAGCGGTACGGGCGCTCAAGCAGGGCGGCCAGGACCAGGACGCCCCAGCGGCTGGTGACATGTTCGAGCACCAGCCGGGAGGGACACATCGGCCGGTTCACGTCGGGCCGCGCGCCCTGTTCACTCACGTTCACACCAGTACCTTACTTCAAAGTGGGTACTTTCGATTAGTTAGTGCACCCCATACAGCGAGTCGTACGAGCCCGAACAAGGACAAGTGCCACAAGCGTTATAAGTGCCACCGGTTCCACCCAGGAGGAGAAACCCCATGAGCATCGTCGTCACCGGAGCCACCGGAGAGCTCGGCCGTCTCGTCATCGAGCAGCTGCTGGCCACCGTGCCCGCGAGCGAGATCGCCGCCGTCGTGCGCAACGAGGAGAAGGCCGCCCCGCTCGCCGCCCGCGGCATCGAGCTCCGTGTCGCGGACTACGACCGGCCGGAGTCCCTCAAGGACGTCTTCCGGGCCGGCGACCGGGTCCTGCTCATCTCCGGCAGCGAGGTCGGCAGGCGCGTACCGCAGCACACCGCGGTCATCGACGCGGCCAAGGCGGCGGGCGTCGCCCAGCTCGCGTACACCGGCGTACTGGGCGGCCCCGACGCCGACTTCCAGCTGGCCGCCGAGCACAAGGTCACCGAGCAGCTGATCCTCGACTCCGGACTGCCCCACACCTTCCTGCGCAACGGCTGGTACACCGAGAACTACACGGCCAACCTCGCCCCGGTCCTGGAGCACGGCGCCGTCGTCGCCAACGCGGGCGACGGCCGGGTCGCCTCCGCCACCCGCGCGGACTACGCCGCCGCGGCCGCCGCCGTACTGACCGGCGAGGGCCACATCGGCGCGGTCTACGAGCTGAGCGGCGATGTCGCCTGGTCGTTCGCGGAGTACGCGGCCGCGGTCTCCGCCGCCACCGGCAAGAAGATCGAGTACAAGAACGTCCCGGCCGCCGTGCACCAGGAGATCCTGGTCGGCGCCGGACTGCCCGAGGGCTTCGCGGCGATCCTCGTCGACGTCGACGAGGCGATCGGGCGCGGCCTGCTCGCCGCCACGAGCGGCGACCTGGCCCGGCTGATCGGCCGCCCGACGACGCCGCTCACCGAGACGGTGGCCGCCGCGGCGGCCGCCGCGTAACACCCGGTTCCCCCACACCTCAGGGGCCCCATGTCATGACCGTATCTCGATACGGGTATGACATGGGGCCCTCCCCGGCGCTACCGTCGTGCAGTTGACGCAGACACGCCTGGAGGGCCCGTGAAGGGGATCAATGAACAGCGGGCGGGACTCCTGTCCGGCATCGGCGCGTACGGCCTGTGGGGACTCGTCCCGCTCTTCTGGCCGCTGTTGAAGCCCGCCGGCGCGATCGAGATCCTCGCCCACCGCATGGTCTGGTCCCTCGGCTTCGTCGCCGTCGCACTGCTGCTGCTGCGCCGCTGGTCCTGGATCGGCGAGTTGCTGCGGCAGCCGAGGAAGCTCGGCCTGATCTCGGTGGCCGCGGCCACGATCACGGTCAACTGGGGCCTGTACATCTGGTCCGTGAACAACGGCCATGTCGTCGAGGCGTCGCTCGGTTACTTCATCAACCCGCTGGTCACCATAGCCATGGGCGTCCTGCTCCTCGGCGAGCGGCTGCGCCCCGTGCAGTGGGTGGCGGTCGGCACCGGTTTCGCGGCGGTGCTCGTGCTGGCGATCGGTTACGGGCGCCCGCCGTGGATCTCGCTGATCCTGGCGTTCTCCTTCGCGACCTACGGGCTGATGAAGAAGAAGGTCGACATGGGCGGCCTGGAGTCGCTCACCGCCGAGACCGCCGTGGTGTTCCTGCCCGCGCTCGGCTATCTGCTGTGGCTGGGCGCCCAGGGCGAGTCGACGTTCACCTCCGACGGCGTCGGCCACGCGGCGCTGCTGGCCTCGGCGGGCCTCGTCACGGCCGTCCCGCTCGTCCTGTTCGGCGCGGCGGCGATCCGGGTGCCGCTCTCGACCCTGGGCCTGCTGCAGTACCTGGCGCCGGTCTTCCAGTTCGCCCTCGGCATCCTCTACTTCCACGAGGCGATGCCGCCGGAGCGGTGGGCCGGGTTCGCCCTGGTGTGGCTGGCGCTCACCCTGCTGACGTGGGACGCGTTCCGGACGGCGCGGCGGACGAGGGCACAGGTGCGCGAGGCGCGGCGGGTGGCGCAGCAGCAAGCGCCGCAGCCGAATCCGCCTGCCGCCGATGAGCCCGCCTCACGCGCACAACTTTAATTACCCGGTTGCTTTTTTAACTCGGTTACGTTTTCCTGGGACATTCACGGACCGCGACCGAGGAGCCGACATGTCCGCAACCACACCCACCACCCCTACCCCCGTACTGATCGTCGGTTCGGGCCCGACCGGCCTGACCCTCGCCTGCGACCTGGCACGACGCTCCGTCGGCGTACGGATCATCGACAAGACCGCCGAGTTCCCGCGCAGTTCACGGGCCAAGGGCCCCAACCCCCGCTCCCTGGAGGTGCTGGAGGACCTGGGCATCGCCGACCGGGTCCTGGCCGCGGGATCGGGACCGCTGCCGATGCGCAAGTACCGGAACGGACTGCCGGTCGCCGACACCGATCCGTCCGAGTCCTCGCGCCCGACGCCGGACACCCCGTACGCCCACGGCCGGCTCATCGCCCAGTGGCAGCTGGAGGAGATCCTGCGGGACCGCCTGGCGGAGTACGGCGTGCACGTGGAGCTCGGCTCCGAGGCGGTCGGCCTGTCGCAGGGGCCGGAGTCCGTGACCGTCGCCCTCGCCGACGGCCGGAGCATCGAGGCGCGGTACGTGGTGGGCTGCGACGGCGGCCACAGCCCGGTGCGCAAACTGCTCGGCGTCCCGTTCGAGGGCAAGACGACCGAGGAGCAGATGATGATCTGCGGGGACGTCGAAGTGGACGGCCTCGACCGCGGTATCTGGCACCAGTGGTTCGACGAGGACGGCGCCGTGATGCTGTGCCCGATCCCGGGTACACGCACAGGCTGGTGGTTCCAGGCCGGGCCGGAGCGGGACGCGACGGGAGCCCCCGTGCCCCCGTCCCTGGAGAGCTTCCAGCGCCTGTTCGCCAAGCACACCGGACTCCCGGCAGCCCGCCTGTCACAGGCCACCCTGCTGTCGACGTACCGCGTCAACGAGCGCATGGCCGACCGATACAGGGTGGGCCGCGTACTCCTGGCCGGGGACGCGGCACATGTGCACTCCGTCGCCGGCGGGCTGGGCATGAACACCGGCATCCAGGACGCGTACAACCTGGGCTGGAAGCTCGCCCGGGTCGTCGAGGGCCGGTCGGACGCCCGCCTCCTGGACACCTACGAGGAGGAGCGGCTGCCCGTTGCCTCCTGGACGCTGGACATCACCGCCGAGCGACTGCGGGCGACCCTCGAAGCGATCAAGCGGCCGGGCGGCGGCCTGGATGCGGCGGTCTCCGGGGACACGGCGGGCCTGGGCCTCGGCTACCCCTGGAGCTCCCTCTCCGCCCCCGGCTCCACCCCCCGGCTGCGGGCGGGCGACCGGGCCCCCGACGCCCCCTGCCGCGACACCGCGACGGACGCGCCGACCCGCCTGTTCGAGGCGTTCGCGGGCCCGCACTTCACCCTGCTGGGCTTCGGCCCGGACACGGCTCAGGCGCTACGGGCGACGGAAGCGGCGTACGGCGACACGGTGCGGGCGTACGGGGTGGACGCGGGAGCCCCGCACGACCTGACCGACGACGCGGGCCACGCCCGCACGGCGTACGGCGTCGCCCCCGCCACCGCCCTCCTCGTCCTGGTCCGCCCCGACAACCACGTGGCCCTGATCGCCCCGGCCGCAAAGAGCGCGGCGGTCGTCGACTACCTCGACCGCCTGGCCGGTACGGCCTGACGACGGGGCGGCGGGGCGGCGGGGCGGCGGGGCCCGGCCGAACAGCTGGATCTCCGGTCAGGCACGTCCGTTGACGACTCGATCACGTAACCGCTAGGAACGGTTCCCATGACCCTGCACTGGAAAGTCGTCATCGACTCGACCGACCCGCACGCCCAGGCCACCTTCTGGGGCGAGGCCCTCGGCTACCTCGTCGAGGACCACAGCGTCCTGATCGAGCGGCTGCTCGGCTTCGGCGCGGTGCCCGAGGACGTCACCCTCGTGGCACATGACCGCCGCGCCTGGCGCGACCTCGCGGGGGTCCGGCACCCCGACGACCCGTACGACAAGGAGAGCGGGGCGGGCCTGGGGCGACGGCTCCTGTTCCAGCGGGTCCCGGAGGCCAAGACGACGAAGAACCGGCTCCACCTGGACGTGCACGCGGGACCGGAGCGCCGCGAGGCCGAGGTCGAGCGCCTGGTGGGGCTGGGCGCGACGGTGCTCCGCGAGGTGGCGGAACAGGGCGGCACCTGGACAGTGCTCACCGACCCCGAGGGCAACGAGTTCTGCGTGCAGTGACGCCGACAGGCGCGCGGGCGAGGGGCGGGCTTCGACGCCCAACGCCCTGAACCGCCTCCGGACACTGGACCGGAGGCGGTTCGGACAGGGACAGTGCGGGTCAGCTCACGCCGATGGCGTTCAGGATCGCCGATGCGACGTGATCGGCAGCGTTTTGGTGACCCCTGGCGTTGGGGTGCACGAAGGCCACCTGGTCGGGGAAGCGGGCGAAGATGCCCTCCGCCCACTTGATGGCATCGCAGACGCTGTGGCCCTGGGTGCTGTTGTAGGTCGCCGCACGCCTCGCCGCCCCGCTCGGCGTGGTCCCCGTCCGCGACTCCAAGAACCCGAGCGGCCCGGTACTGAACACCTCCCCCGCCTCGTTCGCCTCCTTCGTGACGGGCGTCAAAGACGGAGAGTCCGGCACCGTCCGACCGCTTCGGCAGCCTCGGCATATACGGCCGGAAGGCCAGAGACTGCGCACCGCCCGACTCGATTTCACCTGATCGTGTACGCGATCCGTGACGTGTCCTGCTCGATGAACTCTGCCGCTCATGATCGGTGAGCGACTGGCGCCGCCCGAGGACGTGTTCCGTGTCCTTCCGCAGGCCCGGCCGCTCGCACTGCCCGTTCAAGAGAAATGGCTCATCGTGCATTTGACTCCGCATGAGCAGGAGCGCCTGCTGATCCATGTGGCGGCTGACGTGGCGCAGCGTCGCCGTAGTAGTGGGCTGCTCCTCAACTACCCCGAAGTGATGGCCCTGCTGACGGTGCACGTCTTCGAGCAGGCACGCGCCGGCCGCACCGTCAGCGACGTCATGGACTCGGGCCGGCAGTTGCTGGGCCGGGACGAAGTGATGGACGGCGTTCCGGAGATGATCAAGAACGTTCAGGTGGAGGCCACTTTTCCGGACGGCACCAAGCTGGTCACCATCCACGATCCCTTCCCGGAGGCAATCGAGGAGCCCGAAATCCACCCGGGCAAGGTCGAGCACCCCCGGCCGCCCCGCAAACCGGGCTGCCCGGTCGGCTGCGACGGCGACAGCGGCAGCGGCAGCGATTCGCCGTCGTGCTGTGACAAGTGCCGGGACGCGGAGTCCTGGTACAAGGCGATCGCGTTCAACGCAGACCTGCAGGAGGATGCCACCACGCTGCCGGGTGGGGGCAGGACGAGGATCAGGGTGAAGAACATGTCGGACCGCCCTGTCCAGGTCGGCTCCCACTATCACTTCGCCGACGTCAACCCGGGGCTGAAGGTCCTCAAGGTCGAGGTCCCTTCCGGTCCGGAACTGGAGTCGCCCCAGGAACTCAAGGACTGCGAGGCGGCGCGGATGCGGCGGCTGAACATCGCCGCGGGTACGTCCGTGCGCTTCGAGCCGGGCGACGAGTGCTGCGTCGAACTGGTGGAGATCCAGGGGGATCGACAGGTCAAGGGACTGCGTGAGGTGGCGCACCGGTGAGCAACAACAAATCGACCCCGCCGAGCAACGTGCTGAAGCGGGCCGATTACGCCGCTCTGTACGGGCCCACCGCCAAGGACCGCGTCCGCCTGGCCGACACCGCCCTGACCGTCGAGATCGAGGCGGACTGGAGCGGCGGTCCGAAGCACAGCGGCAACGAGATGATCTTCGGTGGCGGAAAAGTGATCCGGGAGTCGATGGGAATGTCCCACATCCCCAGAGACGGGGACGCTGAAGGCCGCACGCCCGTGGACACGGTCGTCACCGGTGCGCTGATCCTCGACTGGTGGGGGGTCGTCAAGGCCGACGTCGGGCTTCGCGGCGGTGTGATCGCCGCGATCGGCAAGGCGTACAACCCCGAGACGATGGACCCGATCCCGGACAACGAGTTCGAGATGCCGGACCGTACGTCCCCGAGCGACAAGCTGCCGGAGACGGTGCGGCCGACGAACTTCGTGGTCGGTCCGAGCACCGAGGTCATCTCCGGCAACGGGCGGATCCTCACCGCGGGGGGCGTGGACACCCACGTCCATTTCATCTGCCCGGAGCAGATCCACGAGGCCCTCGCCTCGGGCGTGACCACGCTCATTGGCGGCGGCACCGGCCCCGCCGAGGGCAGCACGGCCACCACCGTGACCCCGGGCTCGTGGCACATCACCCGGGCCTTCGAAAGCCTGGACGCGTACCCGGTCAACATCGGCCTGCTCGGCAAGGGCAGCACGGTGAACACGGATGCCCTCAACGAACAGGTCGACGCAGGCGTCATCGGGTTCAAGGTCCACGAGGACTGGGGAGCCACGCCCGCCGTGATCGACGCGGCGCTGGACGTGTGCGAAAGCCGTCAGGTCCAACTGGCCCTGCATGCCGACTCACTGAACGAATCCGGCTTCCTGGACAGCACCCGCAACGCCTTCACGAGAGACGACAGAAAGCGTTCCGTCCACATCTTCCACGTCGAGGGCGCCGGCGGTGGCCATGCCCCGGACATGATCGAACTGGTCAAAGAGAAGAACGTGCTGCCCGCTTCGACCAACCCGACCCGCCCCCTGACGGTGAACACCGTCAAGGAGCACGTCGACATGATGGTGGTCTGCCACCACCTCAATCCGGACATTCCGGCGGACATGGCCTTCGCCGACTCCCGAATCCGGCCGTCCACCATGGCCGCGGAGGACCTCCTACACGACATGGGCGCCATCTCGATGATGTCCTCCGACGCCCAGGCGATGGGACGCATCGGCGAGATGGTCATGCGCACCTGGCAGACCGCACACGTCATGAAGTCCCGATACGGCCCTCTGAAGGAGGACCTCGCCAACGCGAAGGTCCGCCCGATCGCTGACGACGCCGACCACTCCCACAACGCGGAGAGGCTGATCCCGAACGACAACTACCGGGCGCGCCGCTACGTCGCCAAGTACACGATCAACCCCGCGATCACGCACGGCATCGACGGTCACGTCGGTTCCGTGGAGACCGGGAAGCTCGCCGACCTGGTGCTCTGGGAACCGAAGTTCTTCGGCGTCAAGATGCACATGGTCCTCAAGGGCGGGCAGCTCGCCTACGCGCAGGTGGGCGACGCCAACGCATCGATCACGACACCGCAGCCCTTCCTGCCGCGAGCGGTCTGGGGCTCCACCGGCCGTTCCCCCCTGAGCAACTCGTACAACTTCGTGGCACCGGGCGTGGCCGACGAGCTGAACTCGCGAGTCGTCACTGTCCAGGACAGCAGCGGGAACGTCACCGAGATGGCGACCGGTGGGCTCGGCCTCGGCAAGAAGTTCATGGACATCTCGACGAGCATCCGGGACGTCACCAAGGCCGACATGAAGCTGAACGACACGGTGCCGGAGAGTCTCCACGTCGACCACAACAGCTTCGAGGTCACCATCGGCGGTGCGACCACAGGGGACGCCCGCACGGAACTCAACGGAGTGACCGTGCCGCGGTCCTACGTCAGTGAAGTCCCCATGGCTCAGCGGTACTTCCTCTTCTGACCGGCCTCTGCCCGGACGGCGACGCCGTCACCGCAGCAGTGGTCCGGGCAGGCACCCGTGCCCTCCTGGACCACTACGCCATCCGACCCCTCGAAAGGCAGCCGGATCGCCCATGAGCCGTGCCGCACTGCTCCTGCTGGCCGACGGTCGCTTCCCCGCCGGCGGGCACGCCCACTCCGGCGGCGTCGAAGCCGCGGTCGCCCACAAAGCCGTACACGACATCAACAGCCTCGAAGCCTTCTGCCGCGGGCGCCTGCACACCACCGGTCTGACCACGGCCGGCCTGGCTGCCGCGGCCGCCGCCGGTTGCGACCCCCTCATGCTGGACGACGCCGCCGACGCACGCACCCCCGTCCCCGCGCTGCGCGCCGTGGCCCGCAAGCTCGGCCGGCAGATGATGCGCGCGGCACGCGCCACCTTCCCGTCCGCCGAACTCGACCGCCTGGCCGCCGAGCGACCCCAGGGTGCCCATCAGCCCATTGTCCAGGGCATCGCCGCCCGAGCCGCCGGGCTCACCCCGGAGGACGCCGCCTGTGCCGCAGCGTACGAGGCCGTCGGCGGCCCGGCCACCGCGGCGGTGCGCCTGCTCAGCCTCGATCCCCTCGCCGCCTCGTGGCTGCTGGCACGCCTGAGCACGGAGGTCGACGCCGTCGCTGCGAACGCCGCCGGCGCGGCGGCCCGCGTAAAGACCGAAGGTCTTGACGCCCTGCCGTCGGCGTCCTCTCCGCTGCTGGACATCACCGCGGAACAGCACGCCGCCTGGACCGTGCGGCTCTTCGCCTCTTGAACCCACCCCTGCCCCCTGGAGCCTCCATGCACCTCGATCACCCCGTGACCATGCCCCACCGCCACACCTACAGCGCCGAGCCGCTGCGCGCGGACGGCAGCCTCCGCGCCTTCCGCGTCGGCCTGGGCGGTCCCGTCGGTTCCGGCAAGACCGCCAGCGTCGCCGCGCTCTGCCGCACGCTGCGCGACAGGCTCTCCCTCGCCGTCGTCACCAACGACATCTACACCCGCGAGGACGCCGAGTTCCTGCTGCGCGAGGCCGTGCTGCCGCCCGAGCGGATCACCGCGGTGGAGACCGGAGCCTGCCCGCACACCGCGATCCGGGACGACATCTCCGCCAACCTGGAGGCCGTCGAGCACTTCGACGAGACCCTCGACCCCCTCGATCTCGTGCTCGTCGAGTCCGGTGGCGACAACCTCACCGCCACCTTCTCCAAGGGCCTTGTCGACGTGCAGATCTTCGTCATCGACGTCTCCAGTGGCGACGACATCCCCCGCAAGGGAGGACCCGGCATCACCACCGCCGATCTCCTCGTCGTCAACAAGACCGACCTCGCTCCGCACGTCGGTGCCGACCTCGCCACCATGGCCGCCGACGCCGAACGGCAACGCGGCGCCCTTCCCGTCGTCTTCACCAGCCTCACCTCCGACGACGGCATCCGCGAGATCGCCGACTGGATCACCGGACACCTCACCCGGTGGCGCGCGAAGGCGGCGGCATGAGCTCCGGCTCCCGACTCGCCGAGCCCGATACCACGCTCGATCCCGCCGTCCCCGCCGCCCGGGCATCCTGCGGACACCCGGACGGTGTGCATGCCACCGCCCGCATCCGTGCCACGTACAACGGACGCGTCACCACACTCCCGCAGTTGCGCAGTGACGGCCCGTTCCATCTACGACGCATGCGCACCGGCGGACGGGCCGCCACAGTGGGGATCATCGGTGCGATGAGCGCCCCGCTCGGCGGCGACCGACTCGCCCTCGACATCACCGCCGAAGACCGAGCCGAACTGGAGGTCACCACGGCCGCCGCCACACTCGCCCTCCGCGGTCCCACCACCGCGCCGGCCACCTACGACGTACGGCTGACCGCTGGGGAGCACGCCTGCCTGCGCTGGCTGCCACAGCCGCTGATCAGCGCCGCCGGCAGCAATCTGCACCAGACCTGCACCGTCAACCTTGCCGCGACCTCGCGACTGCTGCTGCGCGAGGAGCAGATCCTGGGCAGAGCCGACGAGGAGCCGGGCCACCTCGTCAGCCGCATCCGGGTCCACCACGCCGGCCGCCTGCTGCTCGACCAGCACACCGCCTACGGGGACCCGGCGCCCGGGTGGGACGGCCCCTCGGTCCTGGACGGACACCGCGCCGTCGGCCAACTCCTCGTCGTGAAACCGGATCTGGACGTCAGCCGAGCCCCCGTCCTGCTCCGCGAAGGGATCAAGGACGGCTGTGCGGTCCTCGCGCCTCTGGCCGGCGGCCCGGCACTGCTTGCCACCGCTGTCGCCCCGGCCTCCTCGGCTCTGCGGGAGTTGCTCGACGAGGCGCTCAGACACGCCCTCGCCACGGCCGGCCGCTGAGGTCCGTTCCGGTGGCGAAAGCCCCGGCGGTCACGAGGACCGCCGGGGCTCAAGAGGGGAAGATCGCCCAGCGGGGTCAGCGGATGAAGACGCTTCCGCCGAACTCCGACACCTGCGAGGACCCCGGCGTGACGAACCCGAGGATCGGGCCGGAGCAGTCCGCCGACCCGAAGATCAGCGCCGGTTCGTTGGTGTAGTTCTCGACGCTGAGCGGCCAACGGTCGGAGGGATAACACCCGGAGGGGTCGCTGTAAACCGTCCCGTTGACGACCAGGTCCCCCTGGGCTGCACTGGCCGACTGGGTGACCGATACGGAGAGCATTGCCGCGGCGGCGAGGGTGCCGAACGCGGTGAGGACGCGACGCATGAGGGTTCTCCTGGCTGTTGCGAGGGCGCCCGATGCACCCTCTCGCCATGATTACCATGCGTAGCCATCAATTGCGTAGCGTGACTCACGCCGGAGGAGCCGGAGGCCACGGGACCCCGGCCAGCAAGGGCACGATCTGCTCCTCCTCGTAGTCGAGGTGTGCGTTCAGCTCCGTGGACATCCGGTCCAGCTCGGCGCGGAAGCGCTCGGCGTCGGCGGTGCCGATGTCCGCCAGCAGGGCCACCAGCTCGCCCTGGATGCGGGCGACCGTGCGGTGTTCGGCGGCGAGCCGGTCGAAAGTGTCGGTCAGGTGCGGGTGGTAGCGGGCGATTCCGGGGAACAGGTGCTCGTCCTCGCTGGTGTGGTGGAACTCCAGCGACTGGCAGAACGCCAGGCAGCGCTGCCTGATCTGCAGCCCGAGGCCCGGGGGCGGTGGTGCGCCGGGGCCGCGGTGGGCGGCCCGTGCGGCGAAGTGGGCGTCCACCTCCGCCCCGACCTGGCGCAACTGGCCCCGCAGCCAGGTGTGGACCTCCATCACCTTGTCGGCGAGGGTGTTGACGTCGCGGGACGGCTCCCAGCCGTCGGGCTCGGCGCGTTCCAGCACCACGACCGGGAGGGGCCGGGTGGTCCGGGCCTGGTACTCGGCGTATCCGGGCGCCGCCCGCACCGCGTGCCCGAACAGTTCCTCGCGCCGCGCCCCCTCTGCGGGGACCGCGAGGGCCTGGAACGTACGGGTGCCGAGCTCCACCCGGACCACGGGGTGGGCGAGCAGGTTGTGGTACCAGTCGGGGTGGTGCGGGGCGCCGAGGTTGGAGCCGATGACCAGCAGCGCGTCGCCGTGGCGGACGTAGCCGAGGGGCGTGGTGGTCTCCTTCCCCGACCTCGCGCCGGTGGTGGTCAGCAGGAGCAGGTCCCCGCCTTCGAAGGGACCACCGACCTTCCCGCCGTTGGCGCGGAACTCCTCGATGACGGATTGATTGAAAGGTGTGGGCATACGTTCTGTGTCTCCATGGGTGCAGGCGCAGGCACAGGTGCGGGCGCAGCTTGGGGCCGCGGTGACCTGAGGAACGAGTGATCGCGATGCGCGGCCCATGACGGTGCACGGTGCCGGGACACGCGGGACGGCAGACTGCGACGAGCGGTCGCCGCTATGTCGGATACCGGTGCGTCAGATACAGGGCGCGGAGTATGAACTCATGACGGGCCCCTCGGTGAAGGGTGTTCGCCCGACCGCCGGCCGGCCCACTGCTCTTTGGCCGGCGTCACGCGACACCGCGTTCATTACACGCACCTCGGCGGGGGCCTGTCAACGCGCACCCTTCCATGTGCCGAACGCTCTTCATCCGGCTTCGCACATGATCGCCCGGACAACTCCTAGTCTTGTGCCATGCCGACCCCACCCGCATACGCCCTCGTCGCCACCGACCTGGACGGCACCCTGCTGCGCCGCGACGACACCGTGAGCCCCCGCACCCGCGCCGCGCTCGCCCTGGCCGCCCGCGCCGGTGCTCGGCACCTCGTGGTCACCGGGCGCCCCGTGCCCGGGATACGCGGACTGCTCGCCGAACTGGGCTACCGGGGCCCGGCGGTGTGCGGGCAGGGGACCCAGTTGTACGACGCCGGGACCGGGCGGCTGGTGCGCGCGCTCACCCTGGACCGGGAGGCGGCCGACACCGCGCTCGGCAAGATCGAGGCCCAGGTGGGGCCGGTCTTCGCGGCCGTGGACCAGGACGGGGCCGAGGGGCGGACCCTGATCGAGCCGGGGTATGCGATGCCCCATCCGACGCTGCCCGCCCAACGGACCAGGCACCGCCACGAGTTGTGGTCCGCCCCCGTGGTGAAGGTGCTCATCCGGCACCCGGAGCTCACGGACGACGCGCTGGCCGAGGCGGCCCGTGATGCCGTCGGCGATCTCGCCACCGTCACGCACTCCGGCCCCGGCACCGTCGAGCTTCAGCCGTACGGCGTCGACAAGGGGACCGGGCTCGCGCTGGCCGCCGATTACCTCGGCGTGGTCGCGGAGTCCGCGATCGCCTTCGGGGACATGCCCAACGACCTGCCGATGTTCCGCACGGCCGGGTACGGCGTGGCCATGGCCAACGCCCATCCGGAGCTGCGGGCCGCGGCGGACGAGGTGACGTCGTCGAACGAGGGCGACGGGGTCGCGGAGGTGCTGGAGCGGGTGTTCGGCTGAGCCGGTGCCGGCCGATTCCTCCGTACCGGGCGGCGGGGTGTCAGAGCGACATCAGGCAGTACAGCCGGTGCGGCTCGGGGCGGGCCCGCGCCTCCTCGGCCAGGTCCGCCAGCATGTTCAGGAAGTCGGCCAGCTCGTCGGGCCGGCACTCGCCGCCGAACTCCTCGATGCGCGACCATGCCTCGGCCACCGCCGTGAACCCGCCGGGTCTCGCCGCCGCCAGGGCGTCGCGCAACTCGTCCGTGAGCGTGACCAGCCAGCGGGACTCGTCCTCGGGGGAGCTGAGCAGCCGGTTGAAGCGCGGCAACGACGTGACGTCGTCGTACGGCGTGCCGGTGAGCATGCTCTCGGCCCGGCCCAACTGCACGTACGGGTCGATCCCCTTGACCGGGAGCATGGGGAGACCGGCTGCCTCGACACCCTGGCCGAACGTCGCCAGGGCCGTCGGGTCGTCCGGTGCGCTGAAGTAGTCGTACAGGTTTCCCATGCGTCGCATGCTCGCACGGCCGTCTGACAGTCGGCCCGGCCCTGGCACGTCCCGCCCGGTCCTCACGGCTCCGGCGGCACTCCTATCGCCCGCAGCACATGCGCGACCAGTGCCGCGATCTCTTCCTCGTCCTGTATCGGCTTGCGCAGGACATGGCGGTAGTACATCGGGCCGTACAGCATCTCCACGGCCAGCGGAAGATCGGCGTCCGGCAGGATCTGGCCCTGTTCCTGGGCCCGGCGCAGGCGGGCGACCGCCTGCTCGAAGCGGGGGTCGACCAGCTTCGCCCGGACGGTCTGCGCGAGTGCGACGTCGTGGTGCATCTCGGAGAGGATCCCGGCGAACGCGGGGCCGAAGGGCGGCGTGTTGATGAGCTTCACCGCGCCCGCCAGATTGGTCCGCAGATCGGCGACGATGTCGCCGGTGTCGGCGAACGGCGTCGTGCCGACCAGCGCGTCGGTGAAGGCCTCCAGGATCACCGCGCTCTTTGACGGCCACCAGCGGTAGATCGTCTTCTTGCTGACGCCCGCTCTGGCCGCGATGGCCTCGACGGTGACGCGGCCGTACCCCTTCTCCGTGCACAGTTCGAGAGCGGCCTCCAGGGTCGCCCTCCGTGATCTCTCGCTGCGGCGCAGTGAACTCGGCGATGTGATCATTCGGTGAGCATAAGCGTGCTCGAACCGGCTCTTGTTGACAGCCTGTCGCCAGAGATCGAACAATAACCAGGCGGAAACGGAACGTGCCGTGTCGTGTCGTTCTGTAAATTCGCACCGTTCGTGCCGTTCGTGCCGCGACGAGCCGATCGGGGGACGGCTCGCCCGGCCGACGGCGCGAGTGGGGCGTTGCACCCCGTGCGTCAGGCGGTGATGTCCTTCGCCGTGAAACGGGCCCAGGCCGCCGAGCCGAACACCGCCGCGTACAAGCCCTGAAGCCCCAGGTTCTTGACCACTTCGTCCCAGTAGACGGGGGCGCGCAACAGGTCCGCGTACGACATCCAGTAGTGCGGGAAGAGATACGGGTGCATCCCGCTCAACTGAGGGATGCCGTCCACGATCTGTACGGTGATCAGCAGTCCGACGGTGGCGGCCATGGCCGCGATGCCGCTGCCGGTGAGGGTCGAGATGAACAGGCCGATCGCCGCGAACCCGATCAGCGACGCCGCGACCACCACCGCGATCAGCCCGGCCCGCAACAGCCCCTCGCCGAAGCCGATCCGTGTTCCGGAGATGGTCGTGACCTCGCCGACGGGGAAGAGCAGCGAACCCACGACGAGCGCGGAGAGGGCCACGACCAGGGTCGCGACCAGGCAGAACACCAGCACCGAGGCGTACTTCGTCAGCAGCAGCCTGGTCCGTCCCGCCGGGGCGACCAGCAGATAGCGCAGCGTTCCCGCGTTCGCCTCGCCCGCGACGGAGTCGCCCGCGATGACCCCGACGGCCATCGGCAGGAAGACCGGGAGCGTCACGGCGAGGGCGGCGAAGACCAGGAAGAGTCCGTTGTTGGTGATCTGGGAGAGGAACGCCGGGCCTCCCCCGCCGCCGCCCGGTCCGGGCGAGGAGCCGTCGTTCGTCTCGATCCGCACCGCGATGCCGATCAGCACGGGCACGGCGGCCAGCACCCCGAGCAGTGCGAGGGTGCGCCCGCGGCGGAGTGTGGTGGTCAGTTCGGAGCGGAGGATCCCGAAGGTCCACAGCGGGCTCGGCGCCCTTCCCGCCCCGGCTACTGCGGCTTCAGCCTGCGACATCGAAACCCTCTCCGGTGAGTGCGACAAAGGCGTCCTCCAGCGAGGCCCGTTCGACGCCGAAGGACCTCAGGCGTACGCCGGCGTGCACCAGCGCCGCGCTGAGGTCGGCGAGTTCGACATCGCCGGGCGGGGCCTCGGCGCTCACCCGGTCGCCGTCGACCGCGATCCCGGTGACGCCCAGCTCCTTGAGGACCCGGGCGGCCTCCCCCGGGTCGGGGGTGGTGACGGACAGCCGGCCGCGGGCACCCGCCGCCAGTTCCGCGACCGGGCCCTGGGTGATCAGCCGGCCCCTGGCCATCACCGCGGCATGCGTGCAGACCTGCTCGATCTCGTCGAGGAGGTGCGAGGAGAGGAAGACGGTGGTGCCGTCCGCCGCCAGTTCCCTGACCAGGGTGCGGATCTCCCGCATGCCCTGCGGGTCCAGGCCGTTGGTCGGCTCGTCGAGGACGAGCAGGCGGCGCGGCTGGAGCAGGGCGGCGGCGAGACCGAGGCGCTGCTTCATGCCGAGCGAGTACGCCTTGGCCTTCTTTCCGGCCGCCGCGGCCAGTCCGGCCCGGTCCAGGGCCTGGTCCACCCGGGAGCGGCGGGTACGCGGATCGGCGGTCGGGTCGGCGGAGTCGTACCGCAGCAGATTGTCCCGGCCGCTCAGGAAGCCGTACAGCGCGGGCCCTTCGATCAGCGCGCCGACCTGCGGGAGCACGGTGCGGGCGGCGCCCGGCATGGGGTGGCCCAGGAGCCGCGCGGTGCCGGAGGTCGGGTCGATCAGGCCCATCAGCATCCGGATGGTGGTGGTCTTGCCCGAGCCGTTGGGGCCGAGGAATCCGAAGATGCTGCCGCCGGGGACGCTGAGGTCGAGGCCGTCGACGGCGAGCTGGCCGCCGCGGTACCGCTTGGTCAGGCCCCGGGTCTCGATCACGGCTCCCGGCTCGGTGACCGCCGTCGGTTCGATGACGGTCCCGGACTCTGTCATGCGTACTCCCCATGGGTCGGGCAGGGCCCGTCCGCCGGACAGGCGATGGCGGACCGCCCCGCCGTACGGAGCGTACGGCGGGGCGGGTGAGCGGTTCGGGACGCGCGGGCGTGTCCCGGTGTCAGGAGGCGTTGTTCGCCGCCTGGACCAGCGCGTCCTTGGTGACCGCGCCGACGTACACCTTGCCGTCGTCCGTCATCAGGGCGTTGACCAGGCGGGTCTTGAAGACCGTGCCCGAGCCGAACTTGCCGGTGACCTTGTCGCCCAGCGCGTCCAGGAACTGCTGGGCCTCGGCCGGGACGTCGCCCGACGCCTTCGAGGGAAGCCCGGTGGAGCCCGGGGTCGTGATCTCGGCGATCGCGTTCCAGCCCTCGCCGATGACCTTCGTGTTCTTGGCGCCCTGGTCCCCGGCGCCCAGCCCCTCGGCGCCCGGGATCAGGTCGCCGAGGCCCTTGTCCGCCTCGTGCTGCGCCTTCGCGTCGTCGGCCTCGGTCACCTCGGTGCCCTTGGGCGGGGTGAAGGTGAACGAGGAGGCGTCCGGCTTCGAGAAGTCGACCTTGGTGAATCCGGCGTCGACGATGGCCTTGCCGCCGCTGCTCGGGAGCAGCGTGAACTTCAGCGGCACGCCGTTCTCCGCGTCGACCGCGACCGTGACCGAGCCGATCGTGGAACCGCTCTGCTTCGGCTTGACGACCAGCTTGTACGCGTCGCGCCCGGCGACCTGCGCGGTGCCGTCGACCGTCACCGACGTGGTGGGGCCGGCGGCCTCGAGCACCTGCTCGGCGAGTGCCTTCGGGGTGGTGGGCACGCCCTCGGGAACCGGGTGCCCGGACTTCTTCCCGGCGTCCTTCCCGGCGTCCTTGCCGGCCCGGTCCTCGGTGGCGTGGTACGCCTCGTCGGACTTGCTGTCGTAGGCCCAGACCTGATCGCCCTTGCGGATCAGGCTGTACTCGGACGTGTTGTCCAGGATCGAAAGCCGCTGCTTGTCGGGGCCGTCGGCGGCCACCCGGAGGGTGTGCGTGCCGGACGCCAGCTCCGTCATCCGCTCCTGCGGGTCGGCGCTCGAACCGCCCTTGCCGCCCGCACCGCCCGCGCCGCCCGGGGCGAAGGATTCGGCCAGTCCGCCGAGCGACGGGATGCCGAGGTCCGTGGTGATCTTCACCGTGCCGGAGAGCTGCTCGGCGTCCGAAGCGGCGATCTTCTCGATGAGTTCCTGTGCGCTGATCTTCGGCAGATCGGGGTCGCCGGAGCTCGCGAGCGCCGGGACGAGCCCGATCGTCGCGGCCGCCACTCCCGCCACCGCGACCGGGACGATGTAGCGCGCCGCCTTGCGGCGGCCGGCGGCGGTGCCCCTGGTCCCGCCGTTGGTCTCTGCACTGTCGTTCGGTGCCATCTGTGCCCTACCTCCGTGGTCGGCGGCTTCCGTCCGGTTGCACTCGTCCACTCCGCGCCGCCATTCTCACCCGGTTTGGTCAGGAGTGGTTGTTCTCCATCTGACCAAACCGGCGGCGCGGAAGCGTCAGCCCGCGGGAGCAACTCCGCCTACCTCTTCGGTATGACACCGCACGGCGGTTCCTCCCCCGTCCAGTAGGGGACGCCACGACGGCGGCTCGGACGGGCGCTCAGCCCGCGCGGTGCACCACCGCGTCGCACAGCTCGCGCAGCGCCGACTTCGCGTAGCCCTCGGGCAGCGGCGTCAGCGTCGCGCGCGCCGCCTCCGCGTACCGGACGGTGTCCCGCTTGGCCTGCTCCAGCGCAGGGTGGGCGCGCAGCCTGCGCAGCGCCTCGGCGTGCCGGGCGTCGTCGCTGAGGTCGCCGTCGAGCAGCTCGACGAGCTCCAGGTCGTCCGGCTTCCCGTCGGCCGCCGCCTGCGCCCGCAGGTGGAGCACGGGGAGCGTCGGGATGCCCTCGCGCAGGTCGGTGCCCGGGGTCTTGCCGGACTCGTGGGAGTCGGACGCGATGTCGAGTACGTCGTCGGCGAGCTGGAAGGCGACGCCGAGCCGCTCCCCGTACTGGGTGAGGATGTCGACCGCGGACTCGTCCGCACCGGCCATCATCGCGCCGAACCGGCAGGCCACCGCGATCAGTGAGCCGGTCTTGCCGCGCATCACTTCCAGGTAGTGCTCGACCGGGTCGCGGCCGTCGCCCGGCCCCGCGGTCTCCAGGATCTGGCCGGTGACCAGCCGCTCGAACGCCTCCGCCTGGATGCGTACGGCCTCCGGGCCGAGGTCGGCCAGTATGTGCGAGGCGCGGGCGAAGAGGAAGTCGCCGGTCAGCACGGCCACCGAGTTGCCCCAGCGGCTGTTGGCGCTGTCCACGCCGCGGCGCACGTCCGCCTCGTCCATCACGTCGTCGTGGTAGAGCGTCGCGAGATGCGTCAGCTCGACGACGACGGCCGCAGGCACGACGCCCGGCGCGTCCGGGTCACCGAACTGGGCGGCCAGCATCGCCAGCAGCGGCCGGAAACGCTTGCCCCCGGCGCGTACGAGATGCTGCGCGGCCTCCGTGATGAAGGGCACGCCGCTCTTGGTGGCATCGAGCAGCCCGGACTCGACAGCAGCCAACCCGGCCTGGACATCGGCCTCAAGTGCCTGGTCCCGCACGCTCAGCCCGAACGGCCCGACGACGGTCACGAGGGGATCTCCTGTCTGCTGACGATCACACGGAATGTCGATGTGTCGCTGTCATCACTCAACTCAGCGTATCCGGTCCCCTTTGGATCACCATGGGCGCCTTCCCGCCACCGCCGGTATGTTCGGGATCAGCTCATACGATCAGGAGTTCTCCCTTTGTCCCACACGGCCACCGACACCGAACCGAGTCAGCCGCCCCCCGAAGACGACCATGCCTTTTTCGGCCAGCCACGAGGGCTGATGACCCTGTCCGGCCTGGAGGTCTGGGAACGGTTCTCGTTCCTGGGCATGCAGGCGATCCTGGTCCTCTACTTCGCCGACACCGTCGCCCACGGCGGCATGGGCATGGAGGCGGGCACCGCGGCCTCCGTCTCGGCCGCCTACGGCACCCTCGTCTACCTGGTCTCCGTCGCCGGCGGCTGGCTGGCCGACCGGATCCTCGGCTCGTACCGCGCCGTCCTGTACGGCGGAATCCTCATCGCCTGCGGGCATTACGCCATGGCGGTGCCCACCGACACCATGACGTGGGTCGGCCTCGGTCTGATCAGCGCCGGAACCGGTCTGCTCAAGCCCAATGCGGCGACCATGGTCGGCAAGCTCTACCGCACCGACGATGAGCGCCGCGACGCCGGCTTCGCCCTCTACTACATGGGCATCAACATCGGGGCGTTCCTCGGCCCGCTGGTCACCGGCTGGCTCGGGGACCACGCGAGCTGGCACTGGGGCTTCTCGGCCGCCGCCTTCGGCATGACCCTCGGCCTGATCCAGTACGTCCTGGGCCGGCGTCACCTGGCCGGGCGAAAGCACGGCGCCGAATTCGCACTGGCACCGGCACCCATGCGCCGCGCCATTCGGCTGATCGTCGCCGGCGTCGTCGTGGTCGCCGCCGTCGCCACCGCGCTCTCCCTGGCGGGCTGGCTGACCATGGACCGCTTCGTCGACCTGCTCACCCTGATCTCGGTGATCGCACCGGTCGTCTACTTCGTGGTGATGTTCCGCAGCCCGCGGGTCACCCCGGAGGAACGCGGCAGGCTGCGCCCGTACGTGGTGCTGTTCCTGGCCTCCGTCGTCTTCAACTTCATCCTCTTCCAGGCGTACTCGACGATGATGCTGCTCGCGTCGACCAACGCCCGCACCGAGATCTTCGGCTTCCACTTCCCGGCGAGCTGGTACGCCTCCGCGCTCGGCGCCTTCGAGGTCGCGCTCGCCCCGGTGGTCGCCGCCGTCTGGGCCCGGATGGGGCCGCGTCAGCCGCACGCCTCCAACAAGATCGCGATCGGGGTGATCCTCGGCGGACTGTCCTTCCTGCTGATGGTGCTGCCGACCTCCGGGCACTCCGGCGACACCTACAGGATGGCCGCCTGGTGGATCGTCGGCTCGTACCTGCTGCTCGGCCTCGGCGACATCCTGCTGGAGACCTCCGGCATGTCCGCGACCACCAAGCTCGCCCCCAAGGCGTTCGCCAGCCAGACGATGGCGCTCTGGTTCCTCTCGCTGGCCCTCGCCAACGGCATCCAGGCCCAAGTCGTGAAGCTGTACGGCGAGGTCTCCAACCCCGCCTACTTCGGTGTCAATGGCGCGATCGCGGTGGTGGCCGGTGTGGCCGTCATCGCCGCCGCACCCTGGCTCAAGCGCACCATGCACCCCGTCCACTGAGGTACCGCCATGCACATCCGCACCACGTTCCCGTACGACACGACCCATGAGGACGTCTACATCCCGCTGCCGGACGGCACCCAGCTGTACGCCCGGATCTGGCGGCCCATCACCGACGAGCCGGTGCCCGCGCTCCTCGAATACCTGCCCTACCGGCTGAGCGACTGGACGGCGCCGCGGGACTGGCAGCGCCACCCCTGGTACGCGGGCCACGGCTACGCCTCCGTCCGGGTGGATGTGCGCGGACACGGCAACAGCGAGGGCCTTCCGGGTGACGAGTACGACGCGACGGAGCTGGCCGACGGCGTCGCCGTCATCCACTGGCTGGCCGAGCAGGAGTGGTGCTCCGGCCGGGTCGGCATGTTCGGCATCTCGTGGGGCGGCTTCAACTCGCTCCAGATCGCGGCCCTGGCCCCCGAGCCGCTGAAGGCGATCGTCACCGTCTGCTCGACCGACGACCGTTACGACAACGACGTCCACTACATGGGCGGTTCGGTCCTCGCCGTCGACATGCACGCCTGGGCGGCCACCATGCTGGCCTTCGTCTCCCGGCCGCCGGACCCGGCACATGTCGGCGACGGCTGGAAGGACATGTGGCTGAAGCGGCTGGAGGCGGTGGACCCCTTCATCCACACCTGGCTGGCGCACCAGACCCGCGACGCCTACTGGAAGCACGGCAGCGTCTGCGAGGACTACTCCGCCATCCGGGCGAACGTCCTCGCGGTGGGCGGCTGGCACGACCCGTACCGCGACACCGTCCTGCGGCTCGTCGAGCACCTCGACCCGGACCGGATCCGTGGGCTGATCGGGCCGTGGTCGCACCAGTACCCGGACCGCGGTCTGCCGCCGGGGCCGTCGATCGGCTTCCTCCAGGAGACGCTGCGCTGGTGGGACCAGCATCTGAAGGACAAGGACACCGGCGTCATGTCCGAGCCGCTGCTGCGGTCCTGGATCAGCGAGTCGCACCGTCCCGCCACGGTGTACGAGACGCTGCCGGGCCGCTGGGTCGGTGAGAACAGCTGGCCGTCCCCGAACATCGCGCCGGTCGCGTACGCCCTCCAGGGTGGCCCGCAGATCGTCGACTCACCGCAGCAGACGGGGCTGGACGCCGGGCGCTTCTTCCCGTTCGGCAACGACGCCGACCTGCCGCCCGACCAGCGCGACGAGGACGCCAAGTCGGTCTGCTTCGAGTTCCCGGTCGAGGGCGCCCCGATCGAGATCCTCGGCCGCCCCCGGGTGAAGCTGCGCATCCGGATGGACGTGCCGCGCGGCCAGGCGATCGCCCGGCTCTGCGACATCGCACCGGACGGCTCCTCCACCCTGGTCACCCGGGGCGCGCTCAACCTCTCCGTCCGCAACGGCCGCGACCGCGCGGAGGACTGGCCGGTGGGCGGCACCGAGGACGTGACCTTCGAGCTGAACGGGATCGGGCACACCTTCCCGCCCGGCCACCGGATCAGGCTCGCGGTCTCCTCCTCGTACTGGCCGTGGATCTGGCCGCAGGCCGGGTCGGTGGGCTTCACCCTGGACGCCGACGGCAGCCTGGTCGAACTGCCGGTGCGCCGGCCCGTCGAGGAGCCCGCGATCCGGTTCGAGGAGCCGGAGCAGTCGGAGCCGCTCGGCGTGGTCTACCCGGTGACACTCGACGAACAGCGCCCGGAGCGGTTGGTGGTCCGCGATGTCGCCAAGGGCGAATGGCGACTGGAGGTCGACCCGCGCTACGGCGGCACGCGCGTCTACCCGGACGGCCTGGAATTCACCGAGGACGCCCTGGAGACGTACACCGTCCAGGAGAACGACCCGCTCTCCGCACGCACCCGCTCCGACTGGGCGATCCGGCTGCACCGGCCGGAGATGGCGTGGGACGTACGGGTCGAGACACGCTCCGAGATCAGTGCGGACGACACCGGCTTCATCACCTCCAACGAGGTGGTCTGCAAGGACGGCGGCGAGGTCGTCTTCCACCGCACCTGGGAGAAGCGGATCCCGCGCACGGCGGGCTGAACCCCACCGCCGTGCCCCGCAGGCCCGGGGCGCGGCGGAACTTTCCGGGCATCTGGAGCAGTTGGGACACTCCCGCGAGCGGGTGGCACCGACGTAACGTGTCCCCCAAGCGACCTGGAAAGCGAGGCAGCAACACATGCCCGAGCAGAGCAGCCCGCTCGATCTGGCCGAGGGCGACCCCTTCGGTCCGCACAACCTTCCCTACGGAGTGTTCTCCACCCCCGACCACCCCGAGGACCGCCGGGTCGGCGTCCGCATCGGCAACCACGTACTGGACGCCGGAGCCGCGGCGCACACGCTCGGCTCTCCCTACGCGCAGCTCCTCGCGCAGCCGGACCTGACCGCGCTGCTGTCGGCGGGCCGCACCGCCTGGCGGGACGTCCGTCGGGCGCTGACCGCGTGGGTGACGGTCCCGGCACACCGCGCGGACATCGAACCGCTGCTGCACCCGGTCGATTCCGTGACGCTCCATCTGCCGTACGCGGTCGCGGACTACGTCGACTTCTACGCGAGCGAGAACCACGCCACCAACGTCGGGCAGATCTTCCGGCCGAACGCCGAAGCGCTCACGCCCAACTGGAAGCACCTCCCGATCGGCTACCACGGCCGGTCCGGCACCGTCGTCGTCTCGGGCACGGACGTGGTGCGCCCGTCCGGCCAGCGCAAGGCGCCGGCCGACGCGGCCCCGGTCTTCGGCCCTTCCGTGAAGCTGGACATCGAGGCCGAGGTCGGCTTCGTCGTCGGTGTGGGCTCCGAGCAGGGCCGCCCGGTGCCGCTCGGCGACTTCCGCGACCATGTCTTCGGGCTCTGCCTGCTCAACGACTGGTCGGCGCGCGACATCCAGGCCTGGGAGTACGTCCCGCTCGGCCCGTTCCTCGGCAAGTCGTTCGCCACCTCCGTATCGGCCTGGGTGACACCGCTGGAGGCCCTGGAGTCGGCCCGCATCGCACCCCCGGCCCGCGACTTCCCGCTGCTCCCCTATCTGGAGGACGCCGACGAGGACGAGGACGGCGGCCTCGACCTGCGGATCTCCGTCGCGATCAATGGACAGGTGGTCGCCGAGCCGCCGTTCGCCACGATGTACTGGACGGCGGCCCAGATGCTGGCCCAGATGACGGTGAACGGCGCGTCGCTGCGCACCGGCGACCTGTACGGCTCCGGCACGGTCAGCGGCGCGGAGCCCGGCCAGCGCGGCTCCCTCCTGGAGCTGACCTGGAACGGCCGCGACCCGCTGGACCTCCCGGACGGCAAGCGCACCTTCCTGGAGGACGGCGACACGGTGACGATGACCGCCTGGGCCCCGGGGCCGGACGGCACCCGGGTGGGGCTCGGCGAGGTCGCGGGACGGATCGTGCCCGCGCCATGACGCCGCCCGCCCTGGAACTCACGCTCCCCGAGGAACTGCTGCTGCTCGCGCTGGACCCGCTGCGCGGCAAGCCGTACTGCTCCGGTCGTTTCCTGTCGTACGGGACTGCGGGCGCGGTCCTCCGGGAGCTGGAGTTCCAGGGCCGGGTCACCGGACAAGGCGGCCGGACACGGGTGGTCAGCCCGCTCGCTCCCCCGGATCCGTTCCTCGCCCAGGTCCTGGGAAGCCTTTCGGACCCGGGCGTGGGCGGGCTCGCGGGCGGCGTCGACACGCCGGTGTGGATACGTCGGACCGCCCCGCACGTCGAGGAGCTCTGCCTGGAACACCTGGTACGCCGCTCTGTCCTGCGCAGGGAGACCCACCGCCTCCTCGGCCTGCTGCCGTACCACCGCCACCCGGCTGTGGCCCCGGCCCTGTCGCTCGCCGTCCGCGACCGCTTCGCGGCCGCCGAGGCCGCCGGCTTCCCGGACCCGCGCAGCAGGACCCTGGCCGCCCTGGTCTCGGCGATCGGCCTGTCGGGCGCGGTGGCCCGGGGCGGCCTGCGAGACCGTTGGGCGATGCGCGACCTGGTGGACGAGGAGTGGACCGCGCACGCGGTGTACCGGAACGTCCGCCAGGACAGGGCGAACCGGAACAACAGAAGAAGGCGCAGCGGCGGCGGGGGCTCCGGGGGCGACTGAGCGGGGCGGGTCGGGTCAGCTTCGCACAGGCGTTCACACGTTCAGGGGAACCCTCTCCAGTTCCCGGCGGATACGCTGGAAAGACCCGCGAGACTCTGCGTCATGGGAGCACTGATGAGCGTCGAACCCGAGGCCCCCGAGCCGCGGTGGGCGGTTCCGCCCGTGGGCGGCTGGACCGCCGATGACCTGGACACACTCCCGAATCTGCCTCCGCACACGGAGCTGATCGACGGGAGCCTTGTTTTCGTGAGTCCGCAGACCCTGTTCCATTCACGGGCGGTCAGCTTCTTCGAATGGCAGCTGCAGTCGCTGGTGCCGCGTGACCTTGAGGTCGTGCGCGAGTTCACCATCGACATCGACCGCTACAACCGGCCCGAACCCGATGTGATCGTCGTGGACGGCGAGGTCATCCAGGACCCGAGCCAGACCCGCTTCCCCGCCGAGTCCGTACAGCTGGCCATCGAGGTCGTTTCCCCGGAGTCCCTGACTCGGGACCGGGAGACCAAGCCCATGAAGTACGCACGGGCGAAGATCTCTCACTACTGGCGGGTGGAGAACCACGACGGCCGGGCGGTGGTCTACGTCTTCGAGCTGGAGCCGTCGACCGGGGCCTACACCTCCACCGGCATCTTCCACGACCGGATGAAGGTCTCCGTCCCCTTCCCCGTCGATCTCGACCTCACCGCGATCACCGCGCGCCGCCGGGCAGCGGACCCGCAGTAGGCCGGTCCGCAGCGCCGCCCGGCCCCCGCGCTCACTCGTACTCGGGCGGCTCCTCGTCCCAGCCGAACTCGGGGTCGGCTTCGCGGGCTGACGGGGCCGCCGGGGCCGGTGCGGCTTCGCGGGCCGGGGCCTCCGCCCCCGCACCCGCCTCCCCGAGCGACGCCAGCACCTCCAGCACCCCTTCCCCGTACGTCGCCAGCTTCTTCTCGCCCAGGCCGCTGATCCCGCCCAGCGCGGACACCGAGTCCGGCCGCACCGTGGCGATCTCGCGCAGCGTCGCGTCGTGGAAGATGACGTACGCCGGGACGCCCTGCTCCTTCGCCTGAGCGCCCCGCCAGGCCCGCAGCGCCTCGAAGACCGGGACGGCCTCGGGGGTCAGCTCGGCGGCGGCCGCCTGCGACTTCGACTTGCGTTCGGCCTTCGTGGAGCGCGACGCGGGCTTCGGTGCCTCCTTGCGCAGCAGCACCTCGCGCTGCCGGCCGAGCACGGAGCCGCTCTCCTCCGTGAGCACCAGCGTGCCGTACTCGCCCTCGACCGCGAGCAGCTCCTGGGCGAGCAACTGGCGTACGACGCCGCGCCATTCGGCCTCGGCCAGCTCCTCGCCGATGCCGTAGACCGAGAGCTGGTCGTGGTCGAACTGGATGACCTTGGCCGTCTTGCGGCCCAGCAGGATGTCGATGATCTGGCCCGCGCCGAACTTCTGCCCGCGCTCCCGCTTCAGCCGCACCACGGTCGACAGCAGTTTCTGCGCGGCCACTGTGCCGTCCCAGCTCTCGGGCGGGGTGAGGCAGGTGTCGCAGTTGCCGCAGTCCGCCGTGGTGGGTTCCTGGCCGAAGTACGTCAGCAGCTGGGCGCGGCGGCACCGGACCGTCTCACACAGGGCCAGCATCGAGTCGAGGTGGGAGGCCGCGCGGCGGCGGAACGCCTCGTCGCCCTCGCTGCCCTGGATGAGCTTGCGCTGCTGGACGACGTCCTGGAGTCCGTACGCCATCCAGGCCGTGGACGGCTGTCCGTCACGGCCGGCGCGGCCGGTCTCCTGGTAGTAGCCCTCGACGGATTTCGGCAGGTCGAGGTGGGCGACGAAGCGTACGTCCGGCTTGTCGATGCCCATGCCGAAGGCGATGGTCGCGACGACGACCAGGCCCTCCTCGCGCAGGAACCGGGACTGGTGGACGGCGCGCGTGCCCGCGTCGAGCCCCGCGTGGTACGGGACGGCGTCGATGCCGTTGCGGCAGAGGTACTCGGCGGTCTTCTCGGTCGAGTTGCGCGACAGGCAGTAGACGATGCCCGCGTCCCCGGCGTGCTCGTCCTTGAGGAAGGAGAGCAACTGCTTCTTCGGGTCGGCCTTCGGCACGATCCGGTACTGGATGTTGGGCCGGTCGAAACTGGCGACGAAGTGCTTGGCGTCGGGCATGCCCAGACGCTGGGTGATCTCCTGGTGCGTGGCGTCGGTCGCGGTCGCCGTCAGGGCGATGCGCGGTACGTCGGGCCAGCGCTCGCCGAGGACGGAGAGGGTCAGATAGTCCGGGCGGAAGTCGTGGCCCCACTGGGCCACACAGTGCGCCTCGTCGATCGCGAAGACGGAGATCTCGCCGCGTGAGAGCAGCGCGAGGGTGGAGTCCAGGCGGAGCCGCTCCGGGGCCAGGTAGAGCAGGTCGAGCTCACCGGCGACGAACTGGGCCTCCATCGAGCGGCGCTCGTCGAAGTCCTGCGTGGAGTTGATGAAGCCGGCCCGGACCCCGAGCGCCCGAAGCGCGTCCACCTGGTCCTGCATCAGGGCGATCAGGGGTGAGACGACGATGCCCGTACCCGCTCTGACCAGGGCCGGGATCTGGTAGCAGAGGGACTTGCCGCCACCGGTGGGCATGAGCACGACGGCGTCCCCGCCCGCCACCACATGGTCGACGATCGCTTCCTGCTCGCCGCGGAACGCCTCGTACCCGAATACCTTGTGCAGCGTCCGCCGCGCGTCGCTCTCGGTCACATCCATGGTCCCGCCCGTCGTGCCCATCGCTCTGTCCCCCGGGTCCGTCCCGCTTTTTCCGTGTTGCCGCCGTCCCCTGCCACGATAGGCGCCGCCTACGACAACGCCGGACGGGCTTGACTTCTCAAGCCCGTCCGGCGGGGTTCCAGCTGCGTGGCGTGTGCGCTACCTCACGAACACTCCCGCCTGGCTCGCCAGGTCCAGGAAGTACTGCGGGGCCAGGCCCAGCACCAGCGTGACCGCGACTCCGACCGCGATCGTCGTCATCGTCAGCGGGGACGGGACGGCGACCGTGGGGCCGTCCGCCTTCGGCTCGCTGAAGAACATCAGCACGATGACCCGGATGTAGAAGAACGCGGCGATCGCCGAGGAGATCACACCGACCACGACCAGTCCGCCCGCGCCGCCGTCCGCCGCCGCCTTGAACACGGCGAACTTTCCGGAGAACCCGGAGGTGAGCGGGATACCGGCGAAGGCCAGCAGGAACACCGCGAAGACCGCGGCGACCAGCGGCGAGCGCCGGCCGAGCCCGGCCCACTTCGACAGGTGCGTCGCCTCGCCGCCCGCGTCGCGCACCAGGGTGACGACGGCGAACGCGCCGACCGTCACGAAGGAGTACGCGCCCAGGTAGAAGAGGACCGACGAGATGCCGTCCGGGGTCGTGGCGATCACACCGGCGAGGATGAATCCGGCGTGGGCGATCGAGGAGTAGGCCAGCAGCCGCTTGATGTCGGTCTGGGTGATGGCGACGATCGCGCCGCCCAGCATCGTGACGATCGCGACGGCCCACATGACCGGGCGCCAGTCCCAGGCGAGGCCCGGCAGCACCACGTACAGCAGGCGCAGCAGCGCGCCGAACGCGGCGACCTTGGTGGCCGCGGCCATGAAGCCGGTGACCGGTGTCGGGGCGCCCTGGTAGACGTCCGGGGTCCACATGTGGAACGGGACGGCGCCGACCTTGAAGAGCAGCCCGGTCAGGACCATCGCGCCGCCGATCAGGAGCAGCGCGTCGTTGCCCATGGTGTCGGCGAGTGCCGGGTCGATCTTCGTGACGGAGCCGTCGACCACGTGGGCGATGGACGCGTACGAGACGGAGCCCGCGTAACCGTAGAGCAGGGCGATCCCGAAGAGCAGGAACGCCGAGGAGAAGGCGCCGAGCAGGAAGTACTTCACCGCGGCCTCCTGCGACATCAGCCGCTTGCGGCGGGCGACGGCGCACAGGAGGTAGAGCGGGAGGGAGAAGACCTCCAGGGCCACGAAGAGCGTCAGCAGGTCGTTGGCCGCGGGGAAGATCAGCATGCCGGCCACCGAGAAGAGGACCAGCGGGAAGACCTCGGTGGTGGTGAATCCGGCCTTGACCGCGGCCTTCTCGCTGTCGCTGCCGGGGACCGAGGCGGCCTGGGCGGCGAAGGAGTCGACCTGGTTGCCGTGCGAGGCCGGGTCGAGCCGCCGCTCGGCGAAGGTGAAGACGGCGACCAGTGAGGTCAGCAGGATGGTGCCCTGCAGGAACAGCGTCGGCCCGTCGATCGCGATGGCGCCCATCGCGGCGATGTGCGCCTTCGTCGTGCCGTATCCGCCGGCCGCCAGTCCGACGACCGCGGCGAACGCGGCGGCCAGCGCGACGACCGTGAGGAAGACCTGCGTGTAATAACGGGCCCGGCGCGGCACGAAGGCCTCGACGAGTACGCCCACGACGGCGACACCGATCACAATGAGGACCGGGGCCAACTGGGTGTACTCGATGACCGGTGCCTTGAACTTCTCGACCGGGGCGGCCGATGTCACCCCGCCCGCCATTGTCCACAAGCTGTGGACAGCTGTTGCGCTCACTTGGCGGCCTCCACCTCAGGCTGGGGGTCCTTCTTCTGGACGTCCGACATGGTGTGCTGCACCGCCGGGTTGACGATCTCCGTCAGCGGCTTCGGATAGACACCCAGGAAGAGCAGCAGCGCGATCAGCGGAAGGACCACCACCAGCTCCCGGACCTTGAGGTCCGCCATGCCCTGGACCTCGGCCTTCACCGGGCCCGTCATCGTCCGCTGGTAGAGGACGAGGACGTAGAGCGCGGCGAGCACTATGCCGGTCGTGGCGACGATGCCCGCCGCCGGATAGGCGCTGAACGCGCCGACCAGGACCAGGAACTCGCTGACGAACGGTGCGAGCCCGGGCAGCGACAGGGTGGCCAGACCACCGATCAGGAAGGTGCCGGCCAGGACCGGCGCCACCTTCTGCACCCCGCCGTAGTCGGCGATGAGCCGCGAACCGCGCCGGGTGATCAGGAAGCCCGCCACCAGCATCAGCGCGGCGGTCGAGATGCCGTGGTTGACCATGTAGAGCGTGGCGCCGGACTGGCCCTGGCTGGTCATCGCGAAGATGCCCAGGATGATGAAGCCGAAGTGCGAGATCGACGCGTAGGCGATCAGGCGCTTGATGTCGCGCTGGCCGACGGCGAGCAGCGCCCCGTACACGATGCTGATCAGCGCCAGGACGACGATCACCGGCGTCGCCCACTTGCTGGCCTCCGGGAAGAGCTGGAGGCAGAAGCGGAGCATCGCGAACGTGCCGACCTTGTCGACGACCGCGGTGATCAGGACGGCGACCGGGGAGGTCGCCTCGCCCATCGCGTTGGGCAGCCAGGTGTGCAACGGCCACAGCGGGGCCTTCACCGCGAAGGCGAAGAAGAACCCGAGGAAGAGCCAGCGCTCCGTGCTGGTCGCCATGGAGAGCGAGCCGCTCGCGCGGGCCTCGGCGATCTCGGAGAGCGAGAACGTCCCCGCGACCACGTAGAGCCCGATCACGGCGGCCAGCATGATGAGCCCGCCGGCCAGGTTGTAGAGCAGGAACTTGACCGCGGCGTACGAGCGTTGCGCCGCCGCGTTCTCGTCGCTGCCGGTGTGTGCCCGGTCCCCGAAGCCGCCGATGAGGAAGTACATCGGGATGAGCATGGCTTCGAAGAGGACGTAGAAGAGGAAGACGTCGGTGGCCTCGAAGGAGAGGATCACCATCGCTTCGACCATCAGGATCAGGGCGAAGAAGCCCTGGGTCGGGCGCCAGCGCGAGGACTTGGTCTCCAGGGGGTCGGCGTCGTGCCAGCCGGCCAGGATGACGAAGGGGATCAGCAGGGCGGTGAGCGCCATAAGCGCCACCCCGATGCCGTCCACACCCAGCTCGTACCGGACGCCGAAGTCCTTGATCCAGGCGTGCGATTCGGTGAGCTGGTAGCGGTCGCCGCCGGGCTCGAAGCGGGCGAGCGCGATGCCCGCCAGTACGAGTGTGGCGAGCGAGAAGATCAGCGCCAGCCATTTGGCGGCGGTGCGCCGGGCGGCCGGGACGGCGGCGGTGGCGACCGCACCGATCGCCGGGAGCGCCGCCGTCGCTGTCAGGAGGGGAAAGGACATGGTGATCAGACCGCCCTCATCAGCAGGGTCGCGGCGATGAGAACCGCCGTACCACCGAACATCGAGACCGCGTAGGAGCGGGCGTAGCCGTTCTGCAGCTTGCGCAGCCGGCCGGAGAGCCCGCCCATCGAGGCCGCCGTGCCGTTGACGACGCCGTCGACCAGGGTGTGGTCGACGTACACCAGGGAGCGGGTGAGGTGCTCGCCGCCGCGGACCAGGACCACGTGGTTGAAGTCGTCCTGGAGGAGATCGCGGCGGGCGGCCCGGGTGAGCAGCGAGCCACGCGGGGCGACGACCGGCACCGGCTTGCGTCCGTACATCGCCCAGGCGATGGCGACGCCGATGACGAGCACCACCATGGTGGCGGCGGTGACCGTCGTGGCGCTGACCGGGGCGTGTCCGTGGCTGTGTCCGGTGACCGGCTCCAGCCAGTTCAGGAAGCGGTCACCGATGGAGAAGAAGCCTCCGGCGAAGACCGAACCGAACGCCAGGATGATCATGGGGATGGTCATCGACTTCGGGGACTCGTGCGGATGCGGCTCGTGGCCTTCCGCGTCGGGCTGCCAGCGCTTCTCGCCAAAGAACGTCAGCAGCATCACCCGCGTCATGTAGAACGCGGTGATCGCGGCGCCCAGCAGGGCCACCGAGCCGAGGATCCAGCCCTCGGTGCCGCCCTTGGCGAAGGCCGCCTCGATGATCTTGTCCTTGGAGAAGAAGCCGGACAGACCGGGGAAGCCGATGATCGCCAGATAGCCGAGGCCGAAGGTGATGAAGGTGACCGGCATGTACTTCCGCAGGCCGCCGAACTTCCGCATGTCGACCTCGTCGTTCATGCCGTGCATGACCGAACCGGCGCCGAGGAAGAGCCCGGCCTTGAAGAAGCCGTGCGTCACCAGGTGCATGATCGCGAAGACATAGCCGATCGGGCCGAGCCCGGCGGCCAGGATCATGTAGCCGATCTGCGACATCGTCGACCCGGCGAGGGCCTTCTTGATGTCGTCCTTCGCACAACCGACGATCGCACCGAAGAGCAGCGTGACCGCTCCGACGACCACGACGACCAGCTGCGCGTCCGGCGCAGCGTTGAAGATCGCGCCGGACCTGACGATGAGGTACACACCCGCGGTCACCATGGTCGCGGCGTGGATGAGGGCCGAGACCGGGGTCGGGCCCTCCATCGCGTCACCGAGCCAGGACTGCAGCGGCACCTGGGCCGACTTGCCGCAGGCCGCGAGCAGCAGCATCAGGCCGATCGCCGTCAGCTTGCCCTCGCTCGTCTCCCCCGTCGATTCGAGGACGGGGCCGAAGGCGAAGGTGCCGAAGGTGGTGAACATCAGCATGATCGCGATCGACAGGCCCATGTCGCCGACCCGGTTGACCAGGAATGCCTTCTTGGCGGCCGTGGCCGCGCTGGGCTTGTGCTGCCAGAAGCCGATGAGCAGGTACGACGCCAGACCGACGCCCTCCCACCCGACGTACAGCAGCAGGTAGTTGTCGGCGACGACCAGGATCAGCATCGCCGCGAGGAACAGGTTCAGATAGCCGAAGAAGCGGCGCCGGCGCTCGTCGTGCTCCATGTAGCCGATCGAGTAGATGTGGATCAGGGTGCCCACACCGGTGATCAGCAGCACGAACGTCATCGACAACTGGTCCAACTGGAAGGCCACATCGGCCTGGAAGCCCTCGACCGGGATCCAGCTGAACAGCTTCTGGTGCAGCGTCCGGTCCTCCGCGCCCTTCCCCAGCATGTCGAGGAAGAGCACGACACCGATGACGAACGACACGGCGGCGAGCAGGGTGCCGAGCCAGTGTCCGGCGCGGTCCAGCCTTCGGCCGCCGCAGAGCAGGACCGCCGCTCCGAGCAGAGGCGCCGCGACGAGCAGCGCGATCAGGTTCTCCACGATTCAACGTCCCCTTACAGCTTCATCAGGCTGGCGTCGTCGACCGAGGCCGAGTGGCGGGAACGGAACACCGACACGATGATCGCGAGCCCGACCACGACCTCCGCCGCGGCGACGACCATCGTGAAGAAGGCGATGATCTGGCCGTCGAGATTGCCGTGCATCCGGGAGAAGGTCACGAACGCGAGGTTGCAGGCGTTGAGCATCAGCTCCACGCACATGAACACCACGATCGCGTTCCGCCGGATCAGCACCCCGGCCGCACCGATGGTGAACAACAGGGCTGCGAGATAGAGGTAGTAGACCGGATTCACTTGGCGACCTCCTCTTCTTCGTTGTCACGGCCGAGCCGTTCCCCGGAGCGCTGCTCCAGCGCCTTGAGCCGGTCCAGCGACTCCTTCGACACATCGCGGATCTGGCCGCGGTTGCGCAGCGTCTGCATGACGGTGAGCTCGGAAGGCGTGCCGTCCGGGAGCAGACCCGGGATGTCCACGGCGTTGTGCCGGGCGTAGACACCGGGGGCGGGCAGCGGCGGCAGCTGCTGTCCGCGTACGCGCTCCTCGGACATCTCCCGCTGGTTCTTGGCCCGTTCGGTGCGCTCCCGGTGGGTGAGCACCATCGCGCCGACCGTCGCCGTGATCAGCAGGGCGCCGGTGATCTCGAAGGCGAAGACGTACTTGGTGAAGATGAGGCTGGCCAGCCCCTCCACGTTTCCGCCGTGCTCGGTGTTGGCGGTGCCGAGCCCGTTGAAGCTGTTCAGCGAGGCGTTGCCGATGCCCGCGATCAGCAGGACGCCGAAGCCGAGCCCGCAGCCCGCGGCCAGCCAGCGCTGCCCCTTCAGGGTCTCCTTCAGCGAGTCGGCCGCGGTGACACCGACGAGCATGACCACGAAGAGGAACAGCATCATGATCGCGCCGGTGTAGACGACGATCTGGACGATGCCCAGGAAGTAGGCGCCGTTGGCGAGGTAGAACACCGCCAGGACGATCATGGTCCCGGCGAGGCTCAGCGCGCTGTGCACGGCCTTCTTCATCAGTACGGTGGACAGCGCGCCGATCACGGCGACGATGCCGAGCACCCAGAACTGGACGGCCTCACCGGTCGAGGTCTGGGAGGCCGCAGCGGCCAGGGCGGTCATGCGCCCACCTCCTGCGCCGAGCCGTTGTTCTCGCTGTGCGTGTCGTCCGGCTTCTCGCCCTCGGAGACGGCGATCTGGCGCTCCGTACCGGGCGCGGCCTCGGTGACGAGACCCCGGTAGTAGTCCTGTTCGTCCATCCCGGGGAAGATCGCGTGCGGGCTGTCGACCATGCCCTCCTCCAGGCCCGCGAGCAGCTCGTCCTTGGTGTAGATGAGGCTCTCGCGGGTGGTGTTGGCGAGCTCGAACTCATTGGTCATCGTCAGCGCCCGGGTCGGGCAGGCCTCGATGCACAGTCCGCAGAGAATGCAGCGCGCGTAATTGATCTGGTAGACGCGGCCGTAGCGCTCACCCGGGGAGTAGCGCTCCTCGTCGGTGTTGTCCGCGCCCTCGACGTAGATCGCGTCCGCCGGACAGGCCCAGGCGCACAGCTCGCAGCCGATGCACTTCTCCAGGCCGTCCGGGTGACGGTTGAGCTGATGCCGGCCGTGGAAGCGCGGCGCCGTCACCTTCGGCGTTTCCGGGTACTGCTCGGTCAGCCGCTTCTTGAACATGGCCTTGAAGGTCACGCCGAAGCCGGCGACGGGGTTCTGGAACTTCTCCTCCGAGGATCCCGAGGACCCCGAGGACTCCGATGACTCAGACACCGTCGGCCTCCTTTCCGTCACTCGAATTTCCGTCACTCTGAGTATCCGACCCGCCACTGACAACGAGCTCCCGCTCGCCCCGCGGCCTGCGGCGCGGCACCGGCGGCAGGGTCTGTCCGGGCAGCGGCGGCACCGGGAACCCGCCCGCCATCGGGTCGAACGCCGGCTCCGGTCCGGCCTCCGCCTCGGCAGCCTGGCCCTTCTTGTCGCGGAAGATGTCGGCGACGAAGGAGATCAGCAGGATCGCGATCACGGCCCCGGCCACGTACAGCACGATCCTCGTGAAGTCGTAGCCCTCGTTGCGCAGCGCCCGCACCGTCGCGACCAGTATCAGCCAGACCACGGAGACCGGGATCAGGACCTTCCAGCCGAGCTTCATCAGCTGGTCGTAACGGACCCGGGGCAGCGTGCCGCGCAGCCAGATGAAGAAGAACAGCAGCAGCTGGACCTTGACGACGAACCAGAGCATCGGCCACCAGCCGTGGTTCGCGCCCTCCCAGAAGGTGCTGATCGGCCACGGGGCCCGCCAGCCGCCCAGGAACAGGGTCGTGGCGACCGCGGAGACGGTGACCATGTTGACGTACTCGGCGAGCATGAACATCGCGAACTTGATCGACGAGTACTCGGTGTTGAAGCCGCCGACCAGGTCGCCCTCGGACTCCGGCATGTCGAACGGGGCGCGGTTGGTCTCGCCGACCATCGTGACGATGTAGATGATGAACGAGACCGGCAGCAGGAGGATGAACCACCGGTCCTGCTGCGCCTCCACGATCTTCGAGGTCGACATCGACCCGGAGTAGAGGAAGACCGAGGCGAACGCGGCGCCCATCGCGATCTCGTAGCTGATCATCTGCGCGCAGGAGCGCAGACCGCCGAGGAGCGGGTACGTCGATCCGGACGACCAGCCGGCCAGCACGATGCCGTAGATCCCGACCGAGGCGACCGCGAGGATGTAGAGCGTCGCGATCGGCAGGTCGGTGAGCTGCATCGTGGTGCGGTGCCCGAAGATCGAGACCTCGTTGCCGGACGGGCCGAACGGGATCACGGCGATCGCCATGAACGCCGGGATGGCGGCGACGATCGGCGCGAGCACGTACACGACCTTGTCGGCCCGCTTGACGACGACGTCCTCCTTCAGCATCAGCTTGATGCCGTCGGCGAGCGACTGGAGCATGCCCCAGGGACCGTGCCGGTTGGGACCGATGCGCAGCTGCATCCAGGCGACGACCTTGCGCTCCCACACGATGGAGAAGAGCACGGTCACCATCAGGAACGCGAAGCAGAACACCGCCTTGATGACGACGAGCCACCACGGGTCGGTGCCGAACATCGACAGATCCTCGGCGGCGAGTACGGCACCGTGCGGTGCCGCGGCCAGTTGAGCGAAGGCACTCACGCCCCCACCTCCGGTGTGACGTCGGGAGTACCCGGTGCGGCGGGGCCGATCCGGACCAGACCGCCGGGCCGGGCGCCGGTGTCGGCCGGGACGCCCCGCCCGACGGAGTTCAGCGGCACCCAGACCACCCGGTCCGGCATGTCGGTGACCTTCAGCGGGAATTCGACGCTGCCCGCCGGGCCGGTGACGGCCAGCAGATCGCCGTCCTTCACGCCCGTCTCGGCCGCGGTGGCCGCGGACAGCCGGGCGACCGCGGCGTGCCGGGTGCCGGCCAGTGCCTCGTCGCCCTCCTGGAGCCGGCCCAGGTCGAGCAGCATCCGGTGGCCGGCGAGGACCGCCTCGCCGTCGCCGGGCCTGGGCAGCGGCTGCGCCGACTCGTTCGGTTCGGTGGCGCGCGCCCCGGTCCAGCCGCCGAGCCGGTCCAGCTCACGACGTACGGACCTCAGGTCCGGCAGCGCGAAGTGGACGTCCAGGGCGTCGGCCAGCATGTGCAGCACCCGGGCGTCGCCCGGCGCGAGCGCGCGCGTCATCTGCTCGGGCTTCAGCGCCGCCTCGAACATCCGCGCCCTGCCCTCCCAGTTGAGGAAGGTGCCGGACTTCTCGGCCACCGCGGCGACCGGGAAGACCACGTCGGCGCGCTCGGTGACCTCGCTCGGCCGCAGCTCCAGCGAGACCAGGAAGCCGACCTGGTCCAGCGCCTCCAGGGCCCGTGCCGGGTCCGGCAGGTCCACCGGCTCGACCCCGGCGACGACCAGCGCGCCCAGTTCGCCGGTGGCCGCGGCCTCGACGATCTGGCCGGTGTCGCGGCCGAAGCGGGACGGGAGTTCGGCGACGCCCCAGACGGCCGCCACCTCGTCCCTGGCCCGCGGGTCGGTCGCCGGACGGCCGCCGGGCAGCAGCGACGGAAGCGCGCCCGCCTCCACCGCGCCCCGCTCGCCGGCCCGGCGCGGGATCCACACCAGCGCGGCCCCGGTCGCGGTCGCCGTCCGTACCGCGGCGGTGAGCCCGCCGGGCACCACGGCCAGCCGCTCACCGACCACGATCACGGCGCCCTCGCCGCGCAGCGCCTCGGCCGCCGCGGCTCCGTCGCCGTCGAGCCCGACGCCGCCCGCGATCGCGTCCAGCCACTCCGTCTCGGTGCCGGGGGCTGCGGGCAGCAGCGTGCCGCCCGCCTTCTCCAGGCCGCGGGTGGCGTGCGAGGCGACGGCGAAGGTGCGCTGCCCGTGCTTGCGGTTCGCCTTGCGCAGCCGCAGGAAGACGCCGGGCGCCTCCTCCTCCGACTCGAACCCGACCAGCAGCACCGTCGGGGCCTTCTCCAGCGAGGTGTACGTGACACCCTCACTGTCCAGGTCCCGGCCGCGCCCGGCCACGCGGGCGGCCAGGAAGTCGGCCTCCTCGCTGCTGTGGACCCGGGCCCGGAAGTCGATGTCGTTGGTGTCCAGCGCGATCCGGGCGAACTTGCTGTACGCGTAGGCGTCCTCGACGGTCAGCCGACCGCCGGTGAGCACCCCCGTCCGGCCCCGCGCGGCGGAGAGGCCGGCGGCCGCGGCGGCCAGCGCCTCGGGCCAGCCGGACGGTTCCAGGACACCGTCCGCGTTCCGTACCAGCGGAGTGGTGAGCCGGTCCCGCTGCTGCGCGTAACGGAAGCCGAAGCGGCCCTTGTCGCAGACCCACTCCTCGTTGACCTCGGGGTCGTCGGCGGCGAGCCGCCGCATGACCTTGCCGCGCCGGTGATCGGTGCGGGTCGCGCAACCGCCCGCGCAGTGCTCGCACACCGACGGCGAGGACACCAGGTCGAAGGGGCGGGAGCGGAATCGGTACGCCGCCGAGGTCAGCGCGCCGACCGGGCAGATCTGGATGGTGTTCCCGGAGAAGTACGACTGGAACGGGTCGCCCTCGCCCGTACCGACCTGCTGGAGCGCGCCGCGCTCGATCAGCTCGATCATCGGGTCGCCCGCCACCTGGTTGGAGAACCGGGTGCAGCGCGCGCAGAGCACGCACCGCTCACGGTCCAGCAGCACCTGGGTGGAGATCGGGACGGGCTTCTCGTACGTCCGCTTCTTGCCGTCGAAGCGGGAGTCCGCCTCGCCGTGCGACATCGCCTGGTTCTGCAGCGGGCACTCGCCGCCCTTGTCGCAGACCGGGCAGTCCAGCGGGTGGTTGATGAGCAGCAGCTCCATCACACCCTTCTGGGCCTTGTCGGCCACCGGCGAGGTGAGCTGCGACTTCACCACCATGCCGTCGGTGCACGTGATGGTGCAGGACGCCATCGGCTTGCGCTGGCCCTCGACCTCGACGATGCACTGGCGGCAGGCGCCGACCGGGTCGAGGAGCGGGTGGTCGCAGAAGCGCGGGATCTCGATGCCGAGGAGTTCGGCGGCCCGGATGACCAGGGTGCCCTTGGGCACGCTGATCTCGATGCCGTCGATGGTCAGCGTGACCAGGTCCTCGGGCGGGATGGCCGCCTCGCCACCCCCGGAGGGCGCACTCGTGGTGACTGTCATGCGTTCACCCCCTGGTGAGCGTTCTTGTCGTCGGCCCAGACGGTCGACCTGGCGGGATCGAAGGGGCAGCCCTTGCCCGTGATGTGCTGCTCGTACTCCTCGCGGAAGTACTTCAGCGAGGAGAAGATCGGCGAGGCGGCGCCGTCGCCGAGGGCGCAGAAGGACTTGCCGTTGATGTTGTCGGCGATGTCGTTCAGCTTGTCGAGGTCGGCCATCTGTCCCTTGCCGGCCTCGATGTCACGGAGCAACTGGACCAGCCAGTAGGTGCCTTCGCGGCAGGGCGTGCACTTGCCGCAGGACTCGTGGGCGTAGAACTCGGTCCAGCGGGTGACGGCCCGCACGACGCAGGTCGTCTCGTCGAAACACTGGAGTGCCTTGGTGCCGAGCATGGATCCGGCGGCGCCGACGCCCTCGTAGTCGAGCGGTACGTCGAGGTGCTCGTCGGTGAACATCGGGGTCGACGAGCCGCCCGGGGTCCAGAACTTCAGCCGGTGGCCGGGGCGCATGCCGCCGCTCATGTCGAGCAGCTGGCGCAGCGTGATGCCGAGCGGCGCCTCGTACTGGCCGGGACCCGCGACATGCCCGCTGAGCGAGTACAGCGTGAAGCCCGGGGACTTCTCGCTGCCCATCGACTTGAACCAGTCCTTGCCCCGGTTCAGGATCGCGGGAACCGAGGCGATGGACTCGACGTTGTTCACCACAGTGGGGCAGGCGTACAGACCGGCGACCGCGGGGAAGGGAGGCCGCAGCCGGGGCTGGCCACGCCGTCCTTCGAGAGAGTCGAGCAGCGCGGTTTCCTCACCACAGATGTACGCGCCGGCACCGGCGTGCACCGTGAGTTCCAGATCGAGCCCTGATCCCAGGATGTTCGTCCCCAGATAACCCGCCTCGTACGCCTCTCGTACGGCCTCGTGCAGACGTCGCAGCACGGGGACGACCTCACCGCGCAAGTAGATGAACGCGTGCGACGAACGGATCGCGTAACAGGCGATCACGATGCCCTCGATGAGGCTGTGCGGGTTGGCGAACAGGAGCGGGATGTCCTTGCAGGTGCCCGGTTCCGATTCGTCGGCGTTGACAACTAGATAGTGCGGTTTTCCGTCGCCCTGCGGGATGAACTGCCACTTCATCCCGGTGGGGAAGCCTGCGCCGCCGCGGCCGCGCAGACCGGAGTCCTTGACGTAGGCGATGAGGTCGTCCGGCGCCATGGCGAGAGCCTTGCGCAGTCCCTCGTACCCCTCGTGGCGCCGGTACGTCTCCAGGGTCCAGGATTCCGGCTGGTCCCAGAAGGCGGAGAGGACGGGTGCGAGCAGCTTCTCCGGGCTGCCCCCGTTGCCGCTTCCGTTGTCGTTGATCTCGGTCGCCAACGTCATCACTCCCCCTCCTCGGCGATCGGGCCGGACGAGTGGTCCGGGTCCTGCGGGGCGGCCTTGTGACCGGACCCGCCGCGCGGGCGCTCGCCGCGCGGGGCGACGACGCGCGGGTGCGGATCCTCGCCCTTGGCGAGGCGGAGGCCGATCAGCGAGGCGGGGCCCGCGCCGCCGGAGGCCTCGACGGCACCGGGGCGCTCGTCCGGGAAGCCGGCCAGGATCCGGGCGGTCTCCTTGTACGAGCACAGCGGGGCGCCGCGGGTGGGTTCGACGGTGCGCCCGGCGATCAGGTCGTCGACCAGGCGGGTCGCGCTCTCGGGCGTCTGGTTGTCGAAGAACTCCCAGTTGACCATCACCACGGGGGCGAAGTCGCAGGCCGCGTTGCACTCGATGTGTTCGAGGGTGATCTTCCCGTCCTCGGTGGTCTCGTCGTTGCCGACGCCGAGGTGCTCCTTGAGCCGGTCGAAGATCGCGTCGCCGCCCATCACCGCGCACAGCGTGTTGGTGCAGACGCCGACCTGGTAGTCACCGCCGGCCCTGCGCCGGTACATCGTGTAGAAGGTGGCGACCGCGGTGACCTCGGCGGTGGTGAGGCCGAGCAGCTCGGCGCAGAACGCCATGCCCGTACGGGAGACGAAGCCCTCTTCGGACTGCACCAGGTGCAGCAGGGGCAGCAGCGCGGAGCGGCTGCCGGGGTAGCGGGCGATCACCTCCTTCGCGTCCGCTTCGAGCCTGGCGCGCACCTCGGCCGGGTAGGCGGGGGCGGGGAGCTGCGGCATCCCCAGACTGACTTCCTGACGTGCTTCGGTCACCGGTCGACGCCTCCCATCACGGGGTCGATGGACGCGACGGCGACGATGACGTCGGCGACCTGGCCGCCCTCGCACATCGCCGCCATGGCCTGAAGGTTGGTGAAGGACGGGTCGCGGAAGTGGACCCGGTAGGGGCGGGTGCCGCCGTCCGAGACGACATGCACGCCGAGTTCGCCCTTGGGTGACTCGACCGCGGTGTACGCCTGTCCGGCCGGGACCCGGAAGCCTTCGGTCACCAGCTTGAAGTGGTGGATCAGGGCCTCCATGGAGGTGCCCATGATCTTCTTGATGTGGTCGAGCGAGTTGCCGAGTCCGTCCGGGCCGAGCGCGAGCTGGGCCGGCCAGGCGATCTTCTTGTCGGCGACCATCACGGGACCGGGGGCGAGCCGGTCGATGCACTGCTCAACGATCCGCAGCGACTGGCGCATCTCCTCCAGGCGGACGAGGAAGCGGCCGTAGGCGTCGCAGGTGTCGGCGGTGGGGACGTCGAACTCGTAGTTCTCGTACCCGCAGTAGGGGTCCGTCTTGCGCAGGTCGTGCGGGAGTCCGGCGGAGCGCAGCATCGGGCCGGTGACGCCGAGTGCCATGCAGCCGGTCAGGTCGAGATAGCCGACGTCCTGCATACGGGCCTTGAAGATGGGGTTGCCGGTGGCGAGCTTGTCGTACTCCGGCAGGTTCTTCTTCATGGTCTTCACGAACTCGCGCAGCTGGTCGATCGCGCCGGGCGGCAGGTCCTGGGCGAGTCCGCCGGGGCGGATGAACGCGTGGTTCATGCGCAGGCCGGTGATCAGCTCGAAGAGATCGAGAACGAGTTCACGATCGCGGAAGCCGTAGATCATGATCGTGGTGGCGCCGAGCTCCATGCCGCCGGTGGCGATGCACACCAGGTGCGAGGAGATCCGGTTGAGCTCCATCAGGAGCACGCGCAGGACGCTGGCCCGGTCGGGGATCTGGTCCTCGATACCGAGAAGCTTCTCGACGCCCAGGCAGTACGCCGCCTCGTTGTAGAAGGGCGTCAGGTAGTCCATGCGCGTGACGAAGGTGGTGCCCTGCGTCCAGTTCCGGAATTCGAGGTTCTTCTCGATGCCGGTGTGGAGGTAGCCGATGCCGCAGCGGGCCTCGGTGACGGTCTCGCCGTCGATCTCCAGGATCAGCCGCAGAACACCGTGCGTGGACGGGTGCTGGGGGCCCATATTGACAATGATGCGCTCGTCGTCGGACTTGGCCGCGGCCTCGACGACCTCGTCCCAGTCGCCGCCGGTGACTGTATATACAGTCCCCTCGGTCGTGTCCCGAGGCGTTGCATGTGGAGTAGACATCAGGAGTACGACCTCCGCTGGTCCGGAGCCGGGATCTGGGCGCCCTTGTACTCGACGGCGATGCCGCCGAGCGGGTAGTCCTTGCGCTGCGGGAAGCCCTGCCAGTCGTCCGGCATCATGATCCGGGTGAGGGCGGGGTGCCCGTCGAAGATGAGCCCGAAGAAGTCGTAGGTCTCACGCTCGTGCCAGTCGTTGGTCGGGTAGACCGCGACGAGGGACGGGATGTGCGGATCGCTGTCCGGGGCCGACACCTCCAGGCGGATCAGCCGACCGTGCGTGATCGAGCGCAGGTGGTAGACGGCGTGCAGCTCGCGGCCCTTGTCACCGAGGAAGTGGACGCCGCTCACCCCCGTACAGAGCTCGAAGCGCAGCGCCGGGTCGTCGCGCAGGGTCTGTGCGACCCGGACGAGGTGCTCGCGGGCGATGTGGAAGGTGAGCTCGCCGCGGTCGACGACGGTCTTCTCGATAGCGTTTGCCGGAAGCAGGTCCTGCTCCTCCAGGGCCCCTTCGAGCTCGTCGGCGACCTCGTCGAACCAGCCGCCGTACGGACGGGACGTGGCGCCCGGCAGGGTCACGGTGCGGACGAGGCCGCCGTAGCCGGAGGTGTCACCGCCGTTGTCGGCGCCGAACATGCCCTTGCGTACGCGGATGACCTCGCCGGTGTCCGCGCGCGGGGCGGGCACACCGTTGTTGTTGCTCTGTTCGTCGTGGTTGTTGTTCCCGCTCATCGCAGCAGCCCCTTCATCTCGATCAGGGGCAGTGCCTTGAGTGCCGCGTCCTCCGCCTCGCGGGCGGCCTCCTCCGCGTTGACCCCGAGCTTGGAGCCCTGGATCTTCTGGTGGAGCTTGAGGATCGCGTCCAACAGCATCTCGGGCCGCGGCGGACA
Organism: Streptomyces sp. NBC_01591; assembly: GCF_035918155.1. NCBI lineage: Bacteria > Bacillati > Actinomycetota > Actinomycetes > Kitasatosporales > Streptomycetaceae > Streptomyces > Streptomyces sp. NBC_01591. The sequence goes on along the minus strand of NZ_CP109327.1, from coordinate 5,074,439 downwards.
ACCCGGCAAATAGATGTCAACCGGAACAATGTGATCAACACCCTGAACAATGGCGTAATTGTTGAACATTCCGCCCGATGATGCGCAAACCCCCATGGAGATCACCCACTTGGGGTTGGGCATCTGGTCGTAGACCTGCCGCAGGACGGGAGCCATCTTCTGGCTGACCCGTCCTGCGACGATCATCAGATCCGCCTGCCGCGGTGATCCGCGGAAGACCTCCATGCCGAAACGGGCCAGGTCGTAGCGCCCGGCCCCGGTCGTCATCATCTCGATGGCGCAACAGGCGAGGCCGAAGGTGGCAGGGAAGACGGAGGACTTCCGTACCCAGCCGGCGGCCTGCTCGACAGTGGTCAGCACGAAGCCGCTGGGCAGCTTCTCTTCGAGTCCCATGGTGTGCCCCTCAGCCCCTCAGTCCCATTCCAGGCCGCCGCGACGCCACACATACGCGTAGGCGACGAAGACGGTGAGCACGAAGAGCAGCATCTCCACGAGCCCGAAGATCCCCAGGGCGTCGAAGGTGACCGCCCAGGGATAGAGGAAGACGATCTCGATGTCGAAGACGATGAAGAGCATCGCCGTCAGGTAGTACTTGATCGGGAAGCGGCCGCCTCCGGCTGGAGTGGGGGTGGGTTCGATACCGCACTCGTACGCTTCGAGCTTTGCCCGGTTGTACCGCTTGGGGCCGATAAGCGTGGCCATGACCACGGAGAAGATCGCAAACCCTGCCCCGAGGGCGCCGAGCACGAGGATGGGCGCGTAGGCATTCACGCTCCTCGCTCCTTCCAGTCGTCCTTGACCGTTGGACCGCATCGGGCGACCGGCTCACCGCCTCACCAAGATCGTGCACATGTGAGGCAGTTCACAAGCCCGACTGCCCCGCATCCTATGCCCGCCATCCTGTGATCTGCGACACGGGGTACGACAACGCCTTTGTGATCTCCACCACCTGACGAAGGATCATGAAGTCGGATGAGCGGTGATCTTCACACGCGAAGCGGCCGAGTGATCACGAGACGTGACATTCGATGCCGTTACCGCTGGTCAAACGGCTGTCGCTCTATCAAGAGATGGCAGTGCCAAGCAAATTGGCGATGGACAACCCGGAGTGATAGAGGCCCCCTCACCCTCCAGACCCCGACCACCCCCTCCCTACCTCGACCCCCACCCACTTCGCCCCATCCGGACCGCTCGAACTCACCCGGGAGGGGGTGCCGCGAGGAGCGAAGTGGACGAGTATGAGCATTTGCGATCTTCGGAGCGAACGGGACATCTCCCCTCGCCCGGCGCCGCCTTGAGTGCGTGGCGCATAACCGCCCCCCGCGCGGCGATCACACTGTGACCTGCGTCACTCCATCAAGGCTCCAACAAAAGGGGGCTTGGCCATCGGTGCGAACGGATGGTAAGTGGCGGGCAATTCGGACGTATTACCGAAAGCCCGTGATCACAGCGGTGATCAGGCATGACCGTTTTGCCCGTTACGGCGTCAATAAAGGCCGCCAGAAAGCGGATTCACAGATTCCGGACGTAACTGTGTCGCAACACACGTTTCTTGATGGCAACCCCGAGGCCCTGATAGCGCTAGTACTCATGTCCCACACCGCTCACATACCCAGCCACCGGAAGCCCCGCCGAAACGCCTCGAAGACGGCGCTGCGGGCCGGAGTTGCCGGTGGCGTCCTCAGCACCATCGCGGTCGCAGGCGCTGCCGGTCCGGCCCAGGCCGAGCCGGTGACCCAGACCATCGAGATGCCCACCATCACCTCCGGGCTCTCCACCGCCGTCGCCGCGTCCGCTCAGGCCACGCAGCAGGTCGCCCAGGACCTGCAGACGCAGGCCCAGGAGGACGCCGCAGCCGCCACCGCGGCCAAGACCGCCAAGAAGGCCAAGGCCGAGGCGGTCCGCAAGGCAGAGGCCAAGAAGAAGGCGGAGGCGGCCGCCAAGGCCAAGGCGGAGGCCGCCGAGCGCGCTTCCCGCTCCACCGCCCGTACGACGCTCAGCGCGACCTCCGGCTCCAACGCCGGTACGGCCGCGTCCACGTCCTCCTCTTCCTCCTCGTCGAACGCGACCGGCTCCGCAGCGGCCGTCATCGCCTTCGCGAAGGCGCAGCTCGGTGACGCGTACGTGTTGGGCAGCACCGGCCCCAGCTCGTGGGACTGCTCCAGCCTCGTCCAGGCCGCGTTCCGCTCGGTCAACATCGACCTGCCGCGCGTCTCGCAGTCCCAGTCCACCGTCGGCACCCAGGTCTCCCTGAGCAACCTCCAGCCGGGCGACATCCTGTACTGGGGCGGCGCGGGCAGCGCGTACCACGTCGGGATCTACGTGGGCGGCGGCGAGTTCGTCGGTGCGCAGAACTCCGGCACCGGTGTGGTGCAGCGTCCGCTGTCCTACGACCCGCCGTCGGGCGCGGTCCGCGTTCTCTGAGTTCTCGGATTCACAAGCGCCTTCGCGGCGCGCGGTGAAGGGCCGTCACTCCCCCGCTCGGGAGCGACGGCCCTTCGCCGTTCCCGGTCCTCCGGCGAAAAGTGTCCGGCCTCCGGCGAAAAAGCGACATCACCCCGGCCGGCAGCATTGACGTCGCGAACCTGCCGGACACCGTCCACCGCCGCTTGTGAACTGGGGCGAACAGCCCTCGCGTCACCGAGCACAGGACGGCATCCGCCATGAACCCCACCGCGGCCTCCACCCCCTCCGAACGCACCGCCCTCCCGGCCCGCACCCCTTTACGCGGCCGGCTCGCCGTCCTCTCCGTCATGCTGGGCATCTTCTCGATCGTCACCACCGAGATCCTGCCCATCGGCCTGCTCACCTCGATCGGGTCCGACTTCACCGTCTCGGACGGCACGGCGGGCCTGATGATGACCATGCCCGGACTCCTCGCGGCGGTCTCCGCCCCCTTGGTCACCGTGGCGACGGCGCGTGTCGACCGACGCCTGATGCTCTGCGCCTTCATGCTCCTGCTGGCCCTGGCCGACTTCCTCACCGCCGCCGCGACCGACTACCGCCTCGTCCTGGTCTCCCGGGTGATGGTCGGAGTCACCATCGGCGGCTTCTGGTCCATCGGGGCCGGACTGGCCGGCCGGCTGGTCCGACCGGCGTCGGCCGCCCGAGCGACAGCGGTGATCTTCTCGGCCGTCCCGCTGGGCTCCGTGCTCGGCGTCCCCGCCGGTACGTTCATCGGCGGCCTGGCCGGCTGGCGGACGGCGTTCGTGGTCATGGGGATGCTGAGCATGGGCGTACTGGCCCTGATGCTCCTGGTGGTTCCGCCGCTGCCGCCGGCACGGGTCACCCGCGCGAGCCTGCTGCGCACCGTGCTCGCCCGGCCCGGCACCCGGTTCGCCCTGCTCATCACCTTTCTCATTGTTCTGTCCCACTTCGCGACGTACACCTATGTCACCCCCTTCCTGGAACGGGTCACGCACGCCGGTCCGGCGCTGATCACGGTGTTCCTGCTGATCTACGGCGCCGCCGGGATCGTCGGCAACTTCGTCGGCGGCGCACTCATGACGCGCCGCCCGCGCGCCGCGGTCTGCCTCGCCGCAGGGCTCATCGCCACCGCTACCGCATTGCTCCCGGTCCTGGGCAGATGGGAGGCCGGAGCCGTCGCGCTGCTGATCGTCTGGGGTGTCGCCTACGGTGCGGTGCCGGTCTGCTCGCAGACCTGGTTCGCCAAGGCCGCGCCCGATGCGCCCGAAGCGGCGTCCGTCCTGTTCACCGCGTCCTTCCAGGCGACCTTCGCCTTCGGCGCCCTGGCGGGCGGAGCCGTCCTCGACCACATGTCCGTGTCGGCGGTCATGCTGCTCGGCGGCGCGACCGCGGCCTTCGTGGTGGCCGTGGTGGCCGCAACGGGGACAGACCCGGGGCGCTTCCGCGTCCGGGGGCGGCGGGGGTGAGCCACGCGGTCTACACTGCGGGCCGACCCTGCCGTGCGAGAAATGTGAGCCCACCCGCATGACCGACGCAATCAGCTGGCAGAAGTCCTCCTTCTCCGGAGCGGACGACAATCAGAGCTGCATCGAACTGGCCGCCGTGAACGGCTCGATCAAGATGCGCGAGGGCGACGATCCGGATGTCATCGTCACCACCAGCGTCGCCAAGCTGCGCGCTTTCATGCTCGGCGTGAAGGCCGGGGAGTTCGACCACCTGATCTGAGCCCCGATGCTTGGCCAGGCAGGTCCGTAGCGCCCACAGCTCAAGTACGTCAAGGTCGACCCGACCCGGCCCGCTCGGGTGCACGAAGCCCGGTAGGGAGAACCCCACCATGGCACGCAGTGCTGGCACCCCAATGATTCGGGGGGCCACTTCACTGTGCGTATCGCCTCCTGACGTCACGCTGTTTACATGCAGCAAACCCACGCTCATTCGCCCGGTCGCGGTCGCGATTCATTCATAGACGTCATCAGAGCGCTATGCGTGCTGGCCGTGATTTCCCAGCACTGGCTCATGCCCGTACTGGCCTATGACAATGGGAATTTGAGTACCGGGAATGCGCTCGCGAGCCCCGGCTGGTGGATTGTCACCTGGCTGACGCAGGTCATGCCCGTGGTCTTCTTCGCCGGCGGGGCCGCCAATTTCTTCTCGTTCCGATCTGTGAAATCGGTGAACACCTGGCTCCGGAGCAGAATCGCGCGGCTCCTGGTGCCGGTCATACCCCTGGCAGCCGTGTGGCTCTTGCTGCCCCACGTGTTGATCGGCGCGGGGCTGCCGGAGCAGCCGGTGCTGATGGCGGGCAAGATAGCCGGCCAGCTGCTCTGGTTCCTCGCCGTCTATGTGCTCGTGGTGGCGCTCACCCCGGTGATGTTCAAGTTGTACCGCCGGTACGGCTGGCGTGTGATCGGAGCCCTCGGCGCCTGTGCCCTGGTCGTCGATGTGCTGCGCTTCGAGTTCAGCCCCGCGATCGGTTTCCTGAACGCCCTGTTCGTCTGGCTGGCGGCCCACCAGTTCGGCTTCCACTACGCCGACGGCGGCCTGCGCATGCGGAACGCGTGGGTGTCGTCGGGTCTGGCCTCGGTCGGCTTCGGACTCACCGCGGCCGCCGTGTTCTTCGGCCCCTACCCGGCGTCCATGATCGGAATGCCCGGGGCCCCTGTCTCCAACATGAGCCCGCCGACCGCGTTGATGATGTCGCTGACCATCGGCCAGCTCGGACTCTGGCTGACGCTCAAGCCGGTGATAACGCGATTCGCCGAACGCCCCATGGCCACCGCCGTACTTCAGTGGTGCGGAACCCGCTTCATGACGCTGTATCTCTGGCACATGCCCGCGCTCGTGATGACGGCGGGAATCGCAATTGTCGGACTCGGCTTTTCGACACCGACGCCCGGCAGCCCGATGTGGTTCGCGGTGGCTCCGCTGTGGGTCGGCGTTTCGGGAACCTTCCTGGTGTGCTTCACTGGAATTTTCGGCCGGTTCGAATTCCGTCGCCGTTCCGGTGCGGCATCGGAAATGAGCCTCGGCAAGGTCGTTCTCGCGGCCGTGCTTTCCGCCGGTGGTCTCCTCGGACTCGCCGCGCAGGGTTTCATTTCCCCCGGAAACCCGCTCGGTCCGGTGCTCTGCGTGGCGCTGGTGCTGACCGGACTGCTCGTCGTACGGGAGAAGAGCGCTCCGAAGGCTGACGCCGCGCAGGGCATTCGCACCGTGCCCGTTCAGCCGGTGGTGCGCCATGAAGGTGCCCGGGTTCTCTCCCGGCAGGGCAGCTGATGAGGGCCGCCTCTCGTACGGCGCCCGCGCGCCCCGTACGCGAGGCGGCTCTCGCGCCCCCGCATCTCATGAGCCGTCGGCTGCGAGCTGTTGCCGGACCAGGCCGACCAGTCCCTCGATGAGGGGGCCAGGCTCAAGGGACGGGTCGAGCGACCGCTGGAGGAGGTATCCGTCGATCGCCGCCGTGAGGGTGACGGCGAGGGTGAGCGGATGCGCGATCCCCCGGTCCGCGAACCAGTCGCACAGCCGCTGCCGCAGCTCGGCCAGCAGGGCGGCGATCTCGGCACGCAGCTCGTCGTCCCGGCTCGCGGCGACGAGAGACTCGTACAGCAGCAGCAGTTCCGGATCACGGGGATCGTTGGCGGACAGCGCGCGGAGCATGGTTTCCACGGCCACGGCCGGATCCTCCTGCGCCAGGGCCTCGCCGATCCGGTCGAGGAAGAACGTCCGGATCTTCCGTACCGCAGCGATGCGCCGGAGTTCGCCGATGCTCCCCACGTGGTAGTGGATCACTCCGGTGTTCACGCCTGCGCGCTCCGCCACCCGCCGACTGCTCACATCGCCCCAGCCCAGCTCGGGAATGAGGGAGGCAGCGGCTTCGATGATCTTCTCGCGCGTATCCGTCCGGCGCGAGGGGCTCGTCGACTCGCTCATCACAGCCGTACCCCCTGGATCGCGATCACGGCGATCACACCGGCCGAGGCCAGCGCGATCGCTTCGAGGACGAGCAGCTGCACCGGCAGGGGGTCCGGCACGACGGGGAAGACCGCACCGAGGTCGGCCGCGAAAACCGCGATGTAGCCGAGGCTCAGCACCAGTGCCGCCACGAAGGCCCAGTGCTGACCGGCCATGGCGAACCCGGCCACCACGAAGCTGGCGAGCCCGAGAGAGGTCAGGAACACGTTGAAGCTGTTGTACTGCCACCGCGGAAGCGGGGAGAAGTCCCTCGTGTCGATCAGCTTCCCCGGGACCATGGGAATCAGCAGAAGCGCCTCCCAGACCAGGAGTGCCGCGGTCACGGTCGCCAGCAAGGATTGATTCATCACGCTCTCCGATACGTGTACGTGCGGGAGTCTCCGTCTTTTTGGACGATAGTCCTGGACGGTCGTCCAAATCAAATGGAGGGGTGAGCCGCGCTCGCGGCGGAGAGGGTGAACCACACGGTCTTCGAATGCGGCGACCGCGCCCCGTACGCGGTGGTCCCCCACCGGACGGCCAGCGCGTCGACAAGGAGCAGCCCCCGGCCGCCCTCGTCCACGCCGGGGGTACGCGGGGGTGGCGGCACGGGCAGGCGGCCGGGTTCGTCGTCCGTCACGTACACCGTCACCTGCCGGTGGTTGACGGTGACCTCCACCCGGACCTGCGGCGATTCCGTGTGGCAGTACGCGTTGGAGACGACCTCGCTCACGCAGAGCCGGGCGTCGTCGACGAGGCGTGGGTGCCCGGTGGCCCACAGCACCGTCGCCACGAAGTCCCGCACGATCTTGGGCGCGGCGGGGGTGTTCGGCGCGACGAGCCGGTATCGCTCGCCGCGCTGGGGGAGGTAGGGGGCGGGTGATGGAGGAGCGGTTACGGGGGTCATGGTGCGGTCTCCCTGCGTGATGCGGTCTCCGGGGCGTTGTGCGGTGGGCGTGGTCCGTGGCATTGGCCGGTCCGTGGGCGTTCAACTCGCTTACGGGTGGCTGCACTTCGAACGATGACGCCTTTGAGCGTCGCCCACTGGGACCATAGGGCGCCAGAATGCCCCGTAGCAAGGTTGCCCCTGCCACTTCACGCGATCGGGTGGACCGGGGCGGCCGCACCACGCAAGACTGCGCGGGGACGAAGGATGGTGACATGCCACCGAGGGACAATCCGACCGCACGCCAGGCACGCTTGGGCTGCGAACTGAGGAAGCTGCGGGAGCAGGCCGGCCGAACGGCTCGCGAGGCCGCCGGACTCATCTCGACCGATCAGTCGAAGATCAGCCACATGGAAGCGGGCCGCATCGGCATCAGCGAGGCGCGAATCCGCCGCCTGGCCAGCTTCTACGCATGCGACGACGCCGTGCTGATCGAGGCGCTGTGCGCCATATCCCGGGAGCATCGGGGCCAGTTCTGGTGGGACGAGTACCGCGGCGTGCTGGCACCCGGTTTCCTCGACATCGCGGAGCTGGAGCACCACGCGAGCCATATGCGCTGCCTCCAGTCCGTGACGCTGCCGGGACTGATCCAGACGCCGCAGTACGCGCGGGCGCTGTTCGAGGGAGTGCTGCCCAAGCTGCCCGAGGACGAGGTGGAGACGAGGGTCGAGCACCGCATGCGCAGGCAGGCCGTGCTCGACCGCGAGAAGCCACCGAAGTTCGACGTCATCGTCCACGAGGCCGGTCTCCGCATGCGGGTCGGCGGCCGCGAGGTCGCTCGCGGCCAGCTGGTGCGCCTCCTGGAGGCGGCCGACAGGCCGAACGTGTCCGTGCGCGTGATCCCGTTCGCCAGCGAGAAGTTCGTCGAGGTGACACAGACCGTGCTGTACGCGGGCGGAGTCGCGCCGCAGCTGGACACTGTCCACATCGACGCCCCGTTCGGAGGCGTTCAGCTGGACGCCGTGGCCGATCTGAACCGGTACCGCATGCAACTCGACTTCGCCCAGCGGGTCAGCCTCGCCCCCGAGGAGTCGCGGAGCTTCATTCACCACATCGCACGGGACCTGTGATAATCCGCAGCATGAGCGCAGACATCGAGTGGCAGAAGTCGTCGTTCTCCGGCGGCGGCGGAGAACAGTGTGTCGAGGTCTCGCGGCAGGCCGAGGAGATCCTGGTGCGCGAGAGCGACGACCCGCGCGTGGTGACCAGGACGAGCCGCAGCAAGTTCGCCGCGTTCATCCAGGGCGTCAAGGCAGGCGAGTTCGACCACTTCGTCCAGTAGCGCCGTCCCGCCTGCCGCAGGAGAGCCTCCGTCCGTACCGGGCGGGGGCTCTCCTGCTGCCTGGAGGCAACCATGCCCCGGGGCATGGTTGCGCCCCACACTCCCGTAACGCTACCGTCGCTCTGCGTCGCCGCATTACGGGGGCCAACCGCCCCGCCGTGCCGCCCCGCGCCACAACTCCCCCACACTCGCACGCCATTTGGCGCGCCCGCTGCGATCGGACGACCGACGATGCGTACACCCCTCACCCCCTTACAACCGGTCGTCGAGCGCGGCTACCGGTTCGAGACCCTCCGCTACAGCCCCGCCACCGGCTTCGTCCCCGAGCCGATCGACCTGCGCATCATGGCCACGCCCCAGGAGGCCATCCGCGCCATCCGCCTCCAGCTCCGGGCGAACCATCTCTTCGGCCTCACACCGCGCGAGCTGATCCGCGCCCTCCACTGGTCCGACCAGGGCGGCTGGGTGCAGGCCCTGGGTGCACTCCACCGCGGTGAACCCTGCGGGTTCACGCTCATGCTGCGCGGTGGCCGGCACATCGAGTGGCGCGTCCGCCCGCTGACGTACGTATCGCTCGACGCCCGCACCCACCTCCGTCCCGCCCCACGCCCCATCGCACGAAAATCCGTATGAGTTAGGCTCGCCTGGGCGCAGCGAGGGCATCGATCGGGCTCAGGTATCGGCCCGCTGGGCCGGAATGTGAGGCCGCCCGTGCGGGACTACTTGCTCATGCTGTTCGTCACGGCAGCGGTGACCCATCTCCTGACCGGCCCCGTACGGAAGTTCGCCATCACGATCGGGGTGGTCCCCGAGGTCCGGGCGCGCGATGTCCACCGCGAGCCCACTCCGCGCCTGGGCGGCATGGCCATGTTCGGTGGGCTGCTGGCCGGACTGCTGGTTGCCTCCCACCTGCCGCACCTGGAAGAGATCTTCACCCAGAGCTCGACGCCACGGGCACTGCTGTCCGGCGCGGCCCTGATCTGTCTGCTCGGCGTGCTCGACGACAAATGGGGCGTCGACGCGCTGGTCAAGCTCGGCGGCCAGGTGCTCGCCGCCGGGGTGATGGTCTTCCAGGGACTGACCATCCTCTGGCTCCCGGTGCCGGGCACCGACGGGATCTACCTCTCCGACTGGCAGGGCACGCTGCTGACCGTGGGACTGATCGTCGTCTCCATCAACGCGGTGAACTTCGTCGACGGGCTCGACGGGCTGGCCGCGGGCACGGTGGGCATTGCGGCGTCGGCGTTCTTCCTGTACGCGTACCGGCTCTGGTACGGCTACGGCATCGAGGCCGCCGCGTCCACCACGCTGCTGTCCGCGATCCTGGCGGGCATGTGCCTGGGGTTCCTGGTCCACAACTCCCACCCGGCCCGGATCTTCATGGGCGACTCGGGCTCGATGCTGCTCGGCCTGCTCATCGCCGGATGCGCGGTCTCCGTGACGGGCGAGGTCGACCCGAGCCTCCTCAAGCAGTCGATGGACGGCACATCCGGTTCGGCCGCGATGGTGCCGGTCTACATTCCGCTGCTGCTGCCGCTGTCCGTCATCGCGCTGCCGGTCGCGGACCTGGTGCTCGCCGTCATCAGGCGTACGTGGAACGGAATGTCCCCCTTCGCCGCCGACAAGGGCCACCTCCACCACCGCCTGCTCCGGCTCGGCCACTCGCACCGCCGGGCCGTGCTGCTCATGTACTTCTGGTCGGCGCTGTTCTCGTTCGGGATCGTGGCCTACTCGGCGCGGGGCGCCAAGTCCTGGATGCTGTTCGGGGTCGCGTTCGTCTGCGCGGTGGGCCTGATCCTGCTGCTCCAGCCCCGTTACGAGTCCGGTCTCACCCGCCGGCTGCTGCCGCGCAGGCCCAGGGGCCGCGTGGTCGCCACCGGCGGAAAGCGCACCGAGGCCGACGAGGAACGCCGGGTGGCGGCTCGGGCCCTCGGGCCCGATTCAAGCGAACGTTGACTCGAAGTCAGAAGTACTCGCCGGCCGAGCGATCGAAGTGCTCTGCTTCCGGACGGGCGGCATGAGCCAATACTCCGAGCCCCGTCCACTCTGTCTGGGAGAGTCATGACAAGTAGGTTCACCGAGTTGGTCGTTGACTGCCACGATCCGGAGAGGCTCGCGGCCTTCTGGTGCGAGGTCCTGGACTTCGAGGTGATCGACCGGAGCGAGGGCAAGGTCGAGATCGGCTCCTGGGTGCCGACCGTCGAGGACGTTCGGGTCCGCCAGATGTCGCCCACCCTGCTGTTCATCCAGGTGCCCGAGGGCAAGACCGTGAAGAACCGGCTTCACCTCGACGTCAGCCCGATCGACGACAGCACCGAGGACGAGGTGACCAGGTTGCTCGGTCTCGGTGCCACCAAGACGGATGTGGGCCAAGGCTCAGACCGAAACTGGGTGGTCATGGCCGACCCCGAGGGCAACGAGTTCTGCGTCCTACGCACCCTGGCACCGCAGAACTAGTGCCCCTCCCGGCAAGCTTTGCCCCGTCGCGTCGTCCATCTGGCAACCGACGCTCACTGCCGGCCCCCGGCTTTCGTTCTCACCGCAGGGCAGGCCGGTGACGCGCTCGCTTTCGGATCGCCACCCGCTACGAGAAGACCGCGACCATTTTCCTGGCCGGGCTCCACATCGCAGGCATATTCCTCTGGTCCGCCGGTGATCCGAAAGAGGGCCCTCAATCCTCAGCGCGGCGGCGGTACGTGTTGATCAAGACGCCGGAAGGTGTCGACTGTGTGGCGGTGAGCGTCAGGCGGCGCGGGCTCTTGCCATCGGCGAAGAGCTGCTTTCCACTGCCCAGGATGAGGGGAAAGACCAGCAGTCGGTACTCGTCGACGAGGTCGTGCTCGATCAGGGTTCCGAGCAGCCCTCCGCTGCCCAGCACCACCGTCTCGGTCTCGGATGCGGCCTTGATACGGCTGACCTCCTCCGCCAGATCAGCGCCGAGGAGGGTGGAGTTCGCCCACCTCAGATCCCTGAGCGTATGGGAAGCCACGTACTTGGGCATCGTGTTCATCGCGGCCACCGCGGGGTCGTTCATATCGGCATACGGCCATGTTGCGGCGAAGATCTCGTATGTCCTGCGACCCAGGAGCAGGCCTCCGGCACTGGCCGTGGCCTCGCTCATGAACCGCTCCACCGCCTCGTCGACATAAGGCAGCACCCAGCCGCCTTGGTCGAACCCACCGTCCCGGTCCTCGTCGGCCGAGAGGACCGACTGCATGACGCCGTCCAGCGATACGAAGTTGACCACGACCAGCTGTCCCATGTGCTGCTCCCATCCGTGTGCTTGCCTCACCGATGTTGACCACACGCAGGAGCGAGACTCATCGGTCGCGCCGACATTCTCCTCGTGGGCAGCGTGTTGATCCTGAAGAAACGGCCTGGGCCGCGAGCGGGGGCGCCCGCACCCCGTTACACACCGCAATCGGTTGCCGAGCTCCAATTCGGCGCTGCTCTGCCGTCACGGTACGCGGGTCTGCGCCTGGTCGCCGCGCCGGCCGACAAGTGGGGTGTCGCGGACCGTTCCCCGGAAAGGTCGTCCGGTGCGAGTTCGCCACCCGTGTCGGACGGGGCCCCGAGACAACCTGATCGCGATCCGGAACATCTCCTCTCACAAGCCCGCACCACACCGGTGCGGGACGGTGAACGAGGAGCCGGAGCATGGCCCGACGCCCCATCCGCCCGATCCGCCTTCGCAGGCTCCGTGTCGACTACCCCCGCCGAGGGAGAAGCAACTGGCGCCGCTGGGTCCCTTCGTGGCGGCAGGTGCTGAGCGGGATCCTGCTCGGATTCGGTGCGCTGGCCGGGCTGTTCGTCGTGGTGTACGCGTCCGTCGACATCCCGGACGAGAACGCCGAGGCGCGCAGGCAGGGCACCGTCTACTACTGGGCGGACGGCAGCCAGTTGGTGAGCGTGGGCGCGGTCGATCGGCAGAACGTCACGCTCGCCGACATACCCGATTCGGTGGAGCACGCGGTCATCGCCGCCGAGAACGAGACTTTCTACTCCGACTCGGGGGTATCGGCGAAGGGGATCGCCCGCGCGGCCGTCAGCATGGTCAAAGGCGGTGAGACCCAGGGCGGCTCCACCATCACCCAGCAGTACGTGAAGAACACCTATCTCAGCCAGGAGCAGTCGGCCACCCGGAAGTTCAAGGAGTTCTTCATCTCGCTGAGGCTGAGCAACAAGCAGAGCAAGGAGGAGATCCTCCAGGGATATCTGAACACCAGCTGGTTCGGCCGCGGCGCCTACGGCATCCAGGCAGCGGCGCACGCGTATTACGGAATCCCCGCGAAGGACCTCGATCCCGGCCAGGCGGCGCTGCTCGCGTCCCTGCTCAAGGGGGCGGAGCAGTACGACCCCGCAGGCGGCAAAGGCAACCACGAACGAGCCGTCGACCGCTGGGAGTGGATCCTCGACCGGCAGGTGGAGATCGGCACGATGACGAAGGCCGAGCGGGCCGCGTACCAGACGTTCCCCGAGCCGAGGCCGGCCGCCAAGCCGACCAGCCTCGGTGGCCAGACCGGCTATCTCGTCGACATCGCCAACAAGTACATCAAGAAGCGCTCGGGCCTCACCGACAAGGACCTCTTCCGGGGCGGCTACCGGGTGCACACCACGTTCGACAAGGCCAGGGTGGGGCAGCTGGAACGGGCCGTGCGGAGCGTGCGCAAGCGCGACCTCGACCCCAAGAAGCGCCCCGAGGACAAGTACGTCGAGGTCGGCGCCGCATCCGTGCGGTCCGACGGGGCCGTGGTCGCGGTGTACGGCGGAGCCGACGCGGTCACCCACTTCACCAACAACGCCGACACCGCGGGCGTCCCCGTCGGCTCGGCCTTCAAGCCCTTCGTGCTGGCCGCGGCCCTTCAGCACAGCGGCGGCGAGATCACCCTGGACAGCGGCTACGACAGTGAGGGGCGTCTGATCAAGGACGGCCCGTACGCGGCGCCCCCCACCCCACCGGGTGCCGGTCCCGGCCAGGTGATGGTCACGGCGCCGACGCCCCTGCGCGATGCGCTGGTCAAGTCGTCCAACGCAACCTTCGTGCTGCTCGGCAAGGGCATCGGGCTGAAGAAGGTGAAGGAACTGGCGGTATCGGCCGGGCTGCACGAGGAGAGCCTGGCCCGCCTGGACAAGTCCTTTCCCCTCGGCACGTCCACACCCAGCGCGGTCAGGATGGCGGACGCGTACACCGCCTTCAGTAACGACGGTATGAGGGCCGATCCCTACTCGGTGACCAGGGTGACCCGGGACGGCGAGGCGGTCGAAGGCTTCGGGAAGCCCGAGCTGCGGCGCGCGATGGACGCCTCGGTGGCCAACGATGTGAACAACACCCTGGGGATGGTGGCCTGGACGCGGCTGGGTCGGGACGGGAAGTTCGCCATGATGGCCGGGCCCAAGGCTGCCGACGACGTCTCGGCAGGCGCGACCGGCGAGGACGACCGGATGAAGTCGGCCTGGTTCATCGGCCACACCAAGGGGCTGACCACGGCCGTCACGATGTTCCGCAGCAAGCCGGGCACCCCTCAACTGCTGGGAATGCAGGGCGTGGGCGGACCCGACTCGGGGCGCGGCAATGTCTTCCCGCTCCGGATCTGGAACGCCTACGTCATGGGGACGTAGCCCCACCCCCGCACGCAATCCGCAGTCGGTTGTCCGCTCCTCCTCGACCGAGTGCCGACCCCACGGGCGGGGTCACGCCTTCCCGGTCGCTCACGAACTCAGGCCTTCGGAGCCACCTTGGACAGGCCGTTGATGATGCGGTCCATCGCGTCGCCGCCCGTCGGGTCGGTCAGGTTGGCGAGCATCTTCAGGGTGAACTTCATCAGCAGGGGGTGCGTCAGGCCGCGCTGGGTGGCGACCTTCATGACCTTCGGGTTGCCGATCACCTTCACGAAGGCGCGGCCCATCGTGTAGTAGCCGCCGTAGGTCTCCTTGAGCACCTTCGGGTAGTTGTTCAGCGCCAGTTCGCGCTGGGCCGGGGTCGCGCGGGCGTGGGCCTGGACAATGACGTCCGCGGCGATCTGGCCCGACTCCATGGCGTACGCGATGCCTTCGCCGTTGAAGGGGTTGACCATGCCGCCCGCGTCACCGACGAGCAGCAGGCCCTTGGTGTAGTGCGGCTGGCGGTTGAAGGCCATCGGGAGGGCGGCGCCGCGGATCGGCGTCGTCATGTTCTCCGGGGTGTAGCCCCAGTCCTCCGGCATCGAGGCGCACCACGCCTTGAGGACCTCGCGCCAGTCCAACTCCTTGAACGCGGAGGAGGAGTTGAGGATGCCGAGGCCGACGTTGGACGTACCGTCGCCCATGCCGAAGATCCAGCCGTAGCCGGGCAGCAGCCGGTCCTGGGGCCCGCGGCGGTCCCACAGCTCCAGCCAGGACTCCAGGTAGTCGTCGTCGTGGCGGGGCGAGGTGAAGTACGTACGGACGGCCACGCCCATCGGGCGGTCCTCGCGGCGGTGCAGGCCCATGGCGAGCGACAGCCGGGTGGAGTTGCCGTCGGCGGCGACGACGAGCGGGGCGTGGAAGGTGACCGGGGTCTTCTCCTCGCCGAGCTTCGCGTTGACGCCGGTGATGCGGCCGGTGCGGTCGTCGACGATCGGGGCGCCGACATTGCAGCGCTCGTACAGCCGCGCGCCCGCCTTCTGCGCCTGGCGGGCCAGTTGCTCGTCGAAGTCGTCGCGCTTGCGGACCAGTCCGTAGTCCGGGTACGAGGCGAGGTCCGGCCAGTCCAGCTGGAGACGGACGCCGCCGCCGATGATGCGCAGGCCCTTGTTGCGCAGCCAGCCGGCCTCTTCGGAGATGTCGATGCCCATGGAGACGAGCTGCTTGGTGGCACGCGGGGTGAGGCCGTCGCCGCAGACCTTCTCGCGGGGGAAGGCCGTCTTCTCCAGAAGCAGGACGTCCAGTCCGGCCTTGGCGAGGTAGTACGCGGTCGTGGAGCCGGCCGGGCCTGCCCCGACGACGATCACATCCGCGCTGTGTTCGGAGAGGGGCTGCTCGGTCACGGTCGGATCTCCCGAAGACTCGAAATCGCGTGCCGCGCGGCACCTGTCCCGTGCAGTCTATGGGGGTCTGCTGATCAACATTCCGAAGGGCTCCCAGATGTCGACCGTGCCTCCCGGCGCTCCCTCCATACAGCTGCGCGTCCCGACCGACGAGGACGCTCTGTCCTGGCATCGCGCGTTCGACGATCCCGAGGTGATGGAGTTCTTCGGCGGTGCGTCGGAGGAACTCTCGATGTACGAGGAGTGGACCGCCCGGCAGCGCAGGCTCGACGCCGAACTCGGCTACTGCTTGTGGACGGTGCTGGGCGAGGACGGCGAGGTGGCCGGCTTCACGGGCGCCCAGCCCTGGCCGCGGACCGATTACGGACCGGTGGGCGAGATCGAGATCGGCTGGCGGCTGGCCCGGTCGGCGTGGGGCCGGGGTTACGCCACCGCCGCCGCGCGCCTCACGCTGGAGCGGTTGCGCGCGGCCGGGGTGGAGCGGGTGGTGGCGACGATCGACGCGGGGAACGAGCGGTCGATCGCCGTGGCCCGGCGGCTGGGGATGGAGCGGGCGGAGAGCTTCACGACGCCGCAGCCGGCCCAGGAAGTGGTCTGCTTCCGGCTGGCCCTGACGCCGTGAACGCGGGCGTCAGTCGGTGTCGTTGAGCATCCACGTGGACAGTGCGGTGTCGAAGATCCGCCGGGCGCCGGGCCATTCGGTGTCGCGTTCGGTGGTGTAGATGGCGTACTCGGTGCCGTCGTCCGCGATGTAGCTCTGGTCGATCGCGTGGATCGTCTCGCCGCTCTCCCGGTCCTCGTACGTGTACTCCCAGATCGCGCCCGGCCGTCCCTGGAAGGAGTTGGCCGTCAGCTCAAGGCGGCGGTAGTTCTTCTGGTTGGCGTCGGCGGTGCGCTCCAGCGTCACGAAGTTCTCGTACGAGCTGTACGGGGCGTTGCGGATGACGCCGACCTTGAGCGCCGCCCGGCCGGTGGAACCCGCGTAGGTGATCTGGTTGTTCTCCTCGCTCCGCCGGTCCCAGACCGTGGGGACGGCGAAGGAGAACCCGGCGGTGTCGGAGACGAGCCGGAAGCCCTCGGGGACGGTGGGGGCGGAGGGGGTGGTGGAAGCGGTGGCGGTCGGGCTGGTGGAGGGGGTCTGCTGCTGCGACGGCTCGGCCGAGGGTTCCTGACTGCTCCGGGCCTCGGCGGCGGGCTTGTCGTCCTTGGGCGCTCCGTCACCGCTCCGGCTGTCCATCAGGGCCAGAACCCCCGCGGTAGCGCCGCCGCCCACGAGCAGCGCCGCGACGAGGGTGCCGGTCCAGATGAGGGCGGTGCGCCTGCGGTCACCGGCCGGGGAGGCGGGACGCGCCACGGGCTCGACGGTCAGCCCGACGGTCTGCGGGTCGTACGGAGCCGCGTCGTACGGGGACGGGGACGGCGTGGGAGCCGGGGTCGGAGTCGGGGTGGGAGTCGGCGTCGGTGGGACGGCCGGGGTCGACGGGACGGAAGGGGCGTACGCGGCCGGGGTCGCCGGGTCGTACGGAGCCCCCGGGCCGTACGGGGCCCCCGGAGCCGCACCGGGCGGCGTCGGAGCCGTCCCCGGCCCCGACATCGGCGTGGCCCGTCCCAGCAGGCGCAGCAGGTACGGCGCCACGAGCACCGCGCCGCCCACCCACAACAGCCCGAACAGCAGCGCGTCCGACACGCTCGGTGCGAGCTCCCCCGTGCCCTGGCCGCCCACGTCCCCGAAGCCGCCGCCCGACAGCGCCACGGACACCCCGCCGACCCCGCTCAGCACCAGGAACATCGCCAGGAACATCGCGCCCGCGGTGACCTGTTCACGCCGGTCCGCCGAGCGTCGCGCGGCCGAGATCCCCACCGCCAGCGCGCAGACGACACCGATGGCCAGCGCTCCGGTCACCGCCCAGCCGTTCACTGCCTCGCCCAGTTCGGACAGCCCGAAGCCGCCGTGCTCCATGCCCGAGCCGAAGAAACTCACCTGCCCCCGGACGTCGTACTCGACCGGGGCGCCCCAGCTCAGCCCGAGCACCGCCAGGCCGATGTTCGGCAGCAGCGGCAGTGCGATCAGCATGGCCTCGCCGTCCACGTCGTCGGCATTGGCGTACACGATGAACCCGATCAGGCTGCAGAGCAGGAGTACGACGCCGAGTGCCCGTACCGCCGTTCCCGCCGCCCGGACCGTGGTGAGCGCCACCGGCCGTGCGGCCAGCCACTGTGCCGAGACGTCGCGCTGGAGTACGCCGCCGGTGACGAGCAGCGAGATGACCAGCGCCCCGAGCGTGGCCAGAAGCGGTGCGGACGAGACCGAGACACCCGCGACATCGGGCTGGGCGAACAGCCCGAGGACCAGGACGGCGGCGGAGGCCACCAGGCCGATCCGTACCGCCGCCTCCAGCCCGCCGCCCTGTGCCCGGGCCCTGCGGGCGCCCAGGATCAGCGCGCCCACCCACAGCACGGTGACGGTCAGCGGGACCATGGAGAGCGAGGCGCCGCCCTGCGACATGCCTCCGTCGAAGTCGTACCCGCCGTCGCCGAAACCGCTGTCGCCGAAACCGCCGCTGTTTTCACCGCCGCCCGGGCCGGTGGGCCGCAGCTCGAAGCCGCCGCCGAACGCCTGGAGCAGCATCGCCAGCGCGATCCGCAGCCGGTCGCTCCAGCCGACGACGATGTCGTCGCCCTGCCCGTACGAGGGGATGGCGAGCGCCACCGCGAGGGCGAGGATCAGTCCGCTGGGCCAGGCGGCGGCCTTCACCGAACCCGCCCAGTCACCGCGGAAGGTCCGGCCGAAGAACGCGCCGAGGGGCGACGGAACGGCCGGACCGGACAGCGGAGACGCGGCCGGCGGCATCGGCGGCGGGGCCAGGGGCGGGACGGGGGGCGGGGCGAGCCGCGCCGTCCCGGCCTCCGGTTCCGTCTCCGCGGTCGGGCGTTCGCGCCCGCACTTCATACAGAAGAGTGCCCCGTCCGGGGCCTGTGTTCCACAGAACGGGCAGTACAACGGCATGCGAACTCCGGCGGCAGCAACGGGGAGGGGGACGACGATGTCGGGGAAGACATGTGCGTTTCAACGGACACATCTACCCCGCCGCCCGGTTCCCGTCTGCGGAATTCGCCGAACCGTTGTCTCAGGGGCGCACGCCCCGGTGCAGCGCCACCACACCACCGGTGAGGTTGCGCCAGGCGACCTTCGACCAGCCGGCCCGCTGGAGCGCGGCCGCGAGCCCGGGCTGGTCGGGCCAGGCGCGGATGGATTCGGCGAGGTAGACGTACGCGTCGGGGTTGGACGACACCGCGCGTGCGACCGGCGGCAGAGCCCGCATCAGGTACTCGGTGTAGACCGTGCGGAACGGCGCCCAGGTCGGCTGCGAGAACTCGCAGATCACCACCCGGCCGCCCGGCTTGGTCACCCGGTACAGCTCGCGCAGCGCCGCGTCCGTGTCCTGGACGTTGCGCAGCCCGAAGGAGATCGTCACCGCGTCGAAGGTCTCGTCGCGGAACGGCAGCCTGGTGGCGTCGCCCGCGGTGAAGGGCAGCCAGGAGTTGCGCTTCTTGCCCTCCTGGAGCATGCCGAGGGAGAAGTCGCACGGCACGACGTACGCGCCCGTCGCGGCGAACGGCAGCGACGACGTCGCCGTGCCCGCGGCCAGGTCGAGGACCTTCTCGGCGGGCCGGGCGTGCACCGCCTTCGCGACCTCCTTGCGCCACAGGCGGGCCTGGCCGAGTGACAGCACATCGTTGGTGAGGTCGTAGTTCGCCGCCACGTCGTCGAACATCGTGGCGACTTCGTGCGGCTGCTTTTCCAGGGATGCTCGGGTCACCCACCCATTCAAGCAGCCCGGTCCGCGGCGCTCCGCGCCGGTCGCGAGTCGGGCCCGGGTGGACTGAACCAATCCGGGCCACCCGCAGTCGGTACGGAAGGGAACACAGAGCCACCGGGAGCCAGGGGTCCGTGCCGCCGCTGTGGTGGTGCCCAGGTGGAGCACCGGCGACAAGGGGAATGCGGGCACACACGTGGAGCGTAAAGCCGCAGGTCGCAGGCGGTGGGTGGGAGCTGTTCCGGGGTACGGCACCAAAGGCGCCGCCGGGCGGGCGAATATGCCGTACCGGCCGCGATCCGGACGTGATCTATGGCTGGCCGGCCACACTGGGGTCCGCACCGGACGGGCCGACCGGGCGCGGAGATGTGGCCGGCACCGGTTCATTGATGCCCGGGGGGCGGGCGGGCGGCACCGGAGCCGGGTCCAGCGGGCTGCCGGGCAGCAGCACCAGCAGGCACACGGTCACCACGGCGGCAGCCACACCGAGCGCGGCGAAGGCCATCCTGCGTACCCGGCGCACTCCCCAACTGCGTCCCTGCGGGGGTGCATCGCGGCGCAGGTCGCGGTGCGTGACGAGCGCGGCGCGGGCGGCCAGCGCGGCGCGCAGCCGGTCCTCGGTCGCAAGTCGGCGGTCTTCGGCGTTCGGCTTCATCGGCCCGCCCCCAGCTTCTTCTCCAGGGCATCCAGCGCGCGGCTCGCGGTGGACTTCACCGTGCCGCGCGACAGCCCGAGCGTCTGCGCGATCTGCGCCTCGGTCAGCTCAGACCAGTAGCGCAGCACCAGCACCTCTCGCTGACGCTGCGTCAATTGTGCCATTGCGTCGAGAACTTGACGGTACTCCTCGGCGAGCAGCAGCCCCTCGTCGACGGGCGGCCCATAACCCTGGTGGGGCGGGGTGTAGGCACGGGCGGTGCGACGTCTGCGCAGCACGGAGCGGGCCGCGTTGACCACGGCTGTGTGCAGGTAGGCCCCGGGGTCCTGGAGCCCGTCCAGCGAGGTGCCGTGCGAGCGGCAGACTGCGGCGAAGGCGTCCTGGACGACGTCCTCGGCGGTGTGCAGATCGTCCACCAGGAAGAGCGCGAGCCGCACCATGTCGAGTCGCCGCGCCTGGTACAGCTCGGTCAGCGTGGGCGGCGGCTCGTCGTCGTACGGCGTACCGAGTGCCCGCAGATGATGTCCCCGTTCCGGCGCAGCCTCGGTCCGGGGCATGCGGGAGAACAGACGGGACCACCAGGGCGGCGCTGTGGGAATGGCGTACTGCATGGACCTCGATCCATTGCGGGAGGGGCGGGCGGGCCTGCGGAGAGGCCGGCCCGCCCCGTGGTGCTGCCGCTGCTGCTACTTCTGGGCTCCGCTGCCCGGCTTGATCACCCGGGGCGCTTCGGCCGGGACGGGCGCGGTGCCGGGCTTGCCCGCGTCGGCCCGCTTGCCCGCCTCGACGACCTTCGGGGTGCCGGCGGGCTTCGAGCCGACGGGCTTCGACACGGTCTGCGGGGCTGCGTCCCCGGTCGTGGTGACCTTCGGCGCGGCGGGGGCCGGCTTCACGCCGGAGTCGGCGACGGCCTGCATGGCGAAGCCGCCGCCCAGCAGCAGCGCGACACCGGTGACGGTACCCAGGACCCGGGGGCGGAGACAGTGGTTCCACTTGGCGTGCGTAGACATGGGACTCTCCTGAGGAAGTGACGGAAACACGGTCTGGAGCAACAGCTGAGAGGCGCCTTCAACCCACCAGACGTGCGACACCCCCCGAGGTTGCGACCACATCCGAGAAACCTCACCACGGCCTGCTCCTCGGGGGAGAGCGTGCTCAGTCCCCGCAGGCCGGCCCTGATCTGCCGCGCAGTACAGCAACCGGCGCACACGCCTCAGAGCCTGTCGGGTGGCCTTCGATCGGATAGCGGACGCGGTCTGGTGCGTGCGATTCCAAGGCGCCGGGATGTCCTCGTAGCGGAGCTACTAGGGCATTTCGGCAACGTGGGAAGCGTGCGTGCCAGAGCGTGGCCGCCCGATCAGAGGTCACCCGACAGGCTCTCAGCGCCGCCGGTACACCAGCCGCCCGCCCAGCACCGTGGCCACGCACCGCCCCGCCCCCGCCGCGCACAGCGCCGCCTCATCGGGTACGTCGAAGACGGCGAGGTCGGCGCGGCCGCCGACGGTGAGCGGGCCGTGCACGGAGCCGGGCAGGTCGTACCCCTCCACGAACGGGTCCAGGCTCGGTTCGCCGACCAGGATGCCGGGGGCGCCGACGACCGAGACCTCCGTCATACCCGAGCGGGCGACGGCGGTGCGGACGGCCGGGTCGTGGAAGCGGCCCGCGAGGTGCGTCGTGCCGTACCGCAGCATCTGCTGCAGCCCGCGCCGTACGCTGCCCGCCCGCCGCGTCGCGTCCATCTCACCGACCAGCCGCTCGAACGCCTCGCCCCACAGCGGCTGGTCGCCGAGCTCGTCCGCCTCTCGCGGGTCGGGGTGGTAGCAGCGGGTGAGCAGCCACAGCCCGTGCCACTGCCGCAGCCCCGGCGTGATGACGCCCGGCCATGTACGGACCCGGGCCGTGGGGTGGGCGGCCACGACCTCGTCGTACGGTCCGAGCGCGACGATCCGGTCGCCCTCCACGGCCACCGCACCCTGCGCAACGGCAGCCGCGCCGACCGGAAGAACCAGCGGCGCGGCATGAACGGTCAGCAAAGCGGCCTCAGTTGGCGTTGAGGAGCTTCAGCTCCGGGTGAGCCGTGCCGCCCTCGATCGCGGTGGACGAGATGTGCGAGACCACGCGCTCGTCGACCGGGTCGTTCGCCGGGTCGTCGTGGACGACGAGGTGCTCGTACGTGGTGGCGCGCTGGGCGGGCACCCGGTCCGCCTTGCGGATCAGGTCGATGATCTCCAGGCGGTTGGAGCGGTGCTTGGCGCCGGCCGAGGAGACGACGTTCTCCTCCAGCATGATCGAGCCGAGGTCGTCGGCGCCGTAGTGCAGCGACAGCTGGCCGACCTCCTTGCCGGTGGTCAGCCAGGAGCCCTGGATGTGCGCGACGTTGTCGAGGAAGATCCGGGCGATGGCGATCATCCGCAGGTACTCGAAGAGCGTGGCCTGCGTCTGGCCCTTCAGCTTGTTGTTCTCCGGCTGGTACGTGTACGGGATGAACGCGCGGAAGCCGCCCGTCCGGTCCTGTACGTCGCGGATCATCCGCAGGTGCTCGATGCGCTCGGCGTTGGTCTCGCCGGTGCCCATCAGCATGGTGGAGGTGGACTCGACACCGAGGCGGTGGGCGATCTCCATGATCTCCAGCCAGCGCTCGCCGGACTCCTTGAGCGGGGCGATCGCGGTACGCGGCCGGGCCGGCAGCAGCTCGGCGCCGGCTCCCGCGAAGGAGTCGAGACCGGCGGCGTGGATGCGCTGGATGGCCTCCTCGACGGAGACCTTGGAGATCCGGGCCATGTGCTCGACCTCGGAGGCGCCCAGCGAGTGGATGACCAGCTGCGGGAACGCCTTCTTGATCGCGGAGAAGTGCTCCTCGTAGTACTCGACGCCGTAGTCCGGGTGGTGCCCGCCCTGGAACATGATCTGCGTACCGCCGAGTTCGACGGTCTCCGCGCAGCGGCGCAGGATGTCGTCGAGGTCGCGGGACCAGCCCTTGGCGGTGTCCTTCGGCGCGGCGTAGAAGGCGCAGAACTTGCAGGCCGTGACACAGACGTTCGTGTAGTTGATGTTGCGCTCGATGATGTACGTCGCGATGTGCTCCGTACCGGCGTAACGGCGGCGGCGTACAGCGTCGGCGGCCGCGCCCAGTGCGTGCAGCGGCGCCGAACGGTAGAGGTCGAGCGCCTCCTCCGGAGAGATCCGACCGCCCTCGGCGGCTCGGTCGAGGATGGGCTGAAGGTCGGCCTTCTCGGTCACCGGGCTGTCACCTTTCGGCGGTTCTTCAACGGATCTACGGACCGGTTCAGCGTACGCCAGCCCCTTGCGGGGTCAGCCGCCGGACCGGCTCAGCGTGCCGTACGGCAGACCCGCGCCCCGCTCCTCGGACCGGAAGCGCAGGGTGCCGTCGGCGGCCAGGGTGAAGTGGACGTCGGTGGTGGTGGAGGTGCACAGGGCCGGGGTGCTGGGCCGGTCCGGGTCGACGCGTTCGTGGAGGGTCAGTTCCTCGGCGGTGCCGGAGGTGAGGCTGGCGACGCTGTTGCAGCTGACGGTGACTCCGAGGCTGGTGACCTCGGTGTTCATCCGGACCACGTCCGTACCCTTCTTCCCCGCGGTGAAGACGGCGGTGAGCGTGCCGTGCGGCTGCCCGCTGGTCTTCTCGGTGACCGGGCCCTTCCAGGTGCCGATGAACTCCTTCGGGAGTGCGGTGATCTGCTCCGGGCTCGCCGAGCCCGAGTCCGTGGGCTGCGACGGCCGGCCGGTCGCGGTGGCGGCCGGCGGGGTGCTGCCGACGTTGCCGTGCTCGGCGTTGTTCTGGCCGCCGCCGCCCGGCATCAGGTCGAAGATGAACGCGCTGCCCACGGTCACGGCGGCGAGAGCACCCGCCACCGCGAGGGCGACGGTGCAGCTCAGTCTCCGGCCGCGGTTCGCGTCCGGAGAGGCCGGGCCGGAGTCCGCGCTGACGGTGACGGACAAACGGGGATCGGACGTACGTTGTCCGGGCAGCCCGGACTCACCGGCATGCCGCGACGGCCCGGATACCCCGGATGTCCCCGATGTCCTGGCCGACTGGGCCGCGCTCTCGGCCGTGGGCCACGAGGGCAGTACGCCCGGATGGGACAGCCGGGTCGGGTCGTGCGTGGGGAAGGGCTCGGCCGGCGACCCGTACCCGCCGCCCACGCCCCCGGCCCCGGCCCCGTTGGCGCCGTTCAATCCGTTGGCGCCGCCCGCATCCCACGCCGCGCCGCTGAACGGCACCGGCCCCGACTGCACCGGCGCGTCCTGCGGCTCCAGGTCCAGCAGCGCAACCGCGGCCCGGCTCACCTCGCGCACCAGCGGTCCGGGCAGCCAGCCGGCCGCCACCAGCGCGGCGGCCCCGCCCGGCGCCAGCCGCCGGGCCAGCTCCATGGGCGTGGGCCGGTCCTCCGGCTCCTTCGCCAGGCACCCGGCGACGATCTCCCGCAGATCCCCCTCCAACTCCCCCAACTCGGGCTCCTCGTGCACCACCTTGTAGAGGAGTACGGCCGAGGAGTCGCCGAGGAAGGGAGCGGTACCGGTCGCCGCGTACGCGAGCACCGCGCCGAGCGAGAAGACATCGGCCGCGCCCGAGATGTCGACGCCCCGGATCTGTTCCGGAGCCATGTAGCCGGGCGAGCCGACCGAGACCCCGGTGGAGGTGAGCGAGGCGGTGGCGCCGATGGCGTGGGCGATCCCGAAGTCGATCAGCCGGGGGCCGTCCAGGGCCAGCAGTACGTTGGACGGCTTCACATCACGGTGGATGAGGCCCTGCTCGTGCACCGCGGCCAGCGCCTCCCCGAGTCCGGCGCCCAGCGTCCGTACCGCGTTCTCGGGCAGCAGCCCGTACTCGGCGACCGCGGCGGAGAGCGGGGGGCCGGCCACGTAGCCGGTGGCGACCCACGGAATGGGCGCGTCCGGGTCGGCGTCCAGCACGGGAGCCGTCCACTGCGCACCGATCCGCCGTGCTGCGTCCACCTCGCGCCGGAAGCGCGCGCGGAACTGCTCGTCGAGCGCGAAATGCGGGTGCACGACCTTGACCGCGACGGTGCGCCCGCCCGCGCTGCGCCCCAGATAGACCCGGCCCATGCCGCCCGCACCGAGCCTGCCGAGCAATCGGTAGGCACCGATGGTCAGCGGTTCGCCGGCTTCCAGCGGCTGCATATGGACTCCCCCTGTGGACCGGCCCGACCTCCGACCGAAGCCTAGGGGGCGAAGGTCATCGCGTCACAGAGGAAACCATCCGCCTATTTCACCCCTAAGGGAACGAACAACGGCTTTCGATACAACAAAAGGCGTGAATGCGTCGTTCACCCGAGCGATTCCGGAGCCGGCCGGGACGCACGGCCGGCACCGCCCGGGAATCGACTATTCGGCGCGTATTAACCCGAATCGAGGCCGTACCGGCAGAAGTGCCGGGAGAAGCGACGAGAGAAGGCGCGCGAGAAGACGAGGGAGAAGTGCGGAGGGAGAAGAGCGGGGGATAGGCGGCCCGGAAAGGTACAGAATTCACCTATATCCCGGGGCATTCCCGTGCAAGGCGCGCGGCGCACGCCCCGCGCCCGCACCCCGCCCGTACCCCGCCCCGCTTCCGTCAGCCGCCGAGCAGCTCGACCTTCACGTCCGCCGGGAAGCCGGTC
Source organism: Streptomyces sp. NBC_01591 (assembly GCF_035918155.1). Taxonomy (NCBI): domain Bacteria; kingdom Bacillati; phylum Actinomycetota; class Actinomycetes; order Kitasatosporales; family Streptomycetaceae; genus Streptomyces; species Streptomyces sp. NBC_01591. The sequence continues at coordinate 5,048,723 of NZ_CP109327.1, read as the reverse complement.
GTCGGACCGACCCGGCGCGCGAACTCCTGCACACCCGCCAGCTGGTCCGGACCGAAGCGGAAGTCCAGGGTCGTGAAGTACCGCTCCAGCACCTCCGAGTCGAAGGCCTCCCAGCGCGCCGCCTGCTCCGCGACCTTGGTGACCTCCTCCAGCGAGAGGTCCCGCGAGGCCAGGAAGGCCTCGTGCACCTTGTTCACCTGGTGGGGCAGGCTCGCCAGGTAGTCCTTGCGGGCCGCCCAGACCGCGAAGACGAACGGCAGCCCGGTCCACTCCTTCCACATCTGGCCCAGGTCATGGACCTGAAGGCCGAGCCGGGGCGCGTCGTGCAGGTTGGCGCGCAGCGCGGCGTCACCGATCAGCACGGCGGCGTCCGCCTCCTGCATCATCAGGCCGAGGTCCGGCGGGCAGGTGTAGTAGTCCGGGTTGACCCCGTACCGCTCGGCGAGCAGCAGCTGGGCCAGCCGCACGGAGGTGCGCGAGGTCGAGCCGAGGGCCACCCGGGCCCGGTCCAGCTGGTCCAGCGGCACCTGCGACACGATCACGCACGACATGACGGGCCCATCGCAGCCCACCGCGATGTCGGGGAAGGCGACCAGGTCGTCGGCGTTGCGCAGGTACTCCACCAGCGTGACGGGGCCGATGTCCAGATCGCCCCTGATCAGCTGCTCGCTGAGCTTCTCCGGGGTGTCCTTCGAGAGCTCCAGGTCGAGCAGGGTCCCGGTGCGCGCCAGTCCCCAGTACAGGGGAAGGCAGTTCAGGAACTGGATGTGGCCGACGCGCGGCCGGCTCCGACGGTCGTCGCCTGCGACGGTTGAGACGGTTGAATTGTCCACATCGCGAGGCTAGACCCGTGGCGCGATCCGAACGGCACCGGGGGCGCGAGGCGCTCCCGGATCTCACTCCCCGGCCTCCTCCGTACCCCTCGAAGTCGCCTCTGCGACACCCTCCCGTACGCCCGCTCCGTCAGCCCATCAGCACGGCAATCAAACGTCCGAGTGAAGTGATCTTTCCCTCTACCCTTCGATACACGCTGCGTGCTAGGCTCGACGCAAGTTGCAGTTTGGTTTCCCTTGCAGTACAGAGCCTGCGGAGCATGTAACCCGCAGGCTTTTGTAGTTTTCAGACTTCTTTGCAGGTTCTGGAGCAGGGCAACCCTTTGGCCCAAGGAGGGCTTATGGCTACCGGAACCGTCAAGTGGTTCAACGCTGAAAAGGGCTTCGGCTTCATCGCCCAGGACGGCGGCGGCCCGGATGTCTTCGTCCACTACTCCGCGATCAACGCGTCCGGGTTCCGCTCTCTCGAGGAGAACCAGGTCGTGAACTTCGACGTCACTCAGGGACCCAAGGGTCCGCAGGCTGAGAACGTCACCCCGGCCTAGTTGCCCGGGTCGGCCGATCGCGGCCGGCTAGTAGTACCCAAGGAGCCCCGCTCCTCCGCCTCGGCGGAGGAGCGGGGCTCCTGCCTTTTCCGCTCCCCGGTTTATCCCGCTCCCGCTCTCCCCCCTCATTTCTTCCGATGCCCGTCCGCAGGGTGGCGACGCTTGACCTTGACACCGTGTGAAGCGGTGCGCTGGGAGACATCATGTTCACCATCGGAGACTTCGCCCGGTACGGACGGGTGTCGGCCCGGATGCTGCGTCACTACGACGCCATCGGGCTGCTGCACCCCGACCGCACCGACCCCGCCACCGGCTACCGCTTCTACGGGGCCGCCCAGCTCGCCCGCCTCAACCGCATCATCGCCCTCAAGGACCTCGGCTTCACGCTCCAGCAGGTGCAGGCCATCCTCGACGAGCAGGTGGGGCCGGAGGAGCTGCGCGGGATGCTGCGGCTGCGCCAGGCGGAGCTGGAGGAGGCCATGAGGGCGGCGGCCGCACGGCTGGCGCAGGTCGAGGCGAGGCTCCGGTCGATCGAGAGCGAGGGACGCATGTCTGTGGACGATGTCGTCGTCAAGAATGTTGCCGCGGTACGGGTCGCCGAGCTGGCCGGCACCGCGGCGAGCTACGAGCCGGAGGACATCACTCCGGTGATCGGCCCGCTGTACGACCGGCTGTTCCCGTTGCTGGACGGGGCGGGCGTCAGTCCGAGCGGCCCCGGGATCGCGTACTACGAGGATGCCCCGGAAGGCGGCGGCGTCGTCGTCCACGCGGGCGTCACGGTGTCCGCCCCGGTGGGCCCGCTGGGCGACACCGGGATCACGGTGGTCGAACTGCCCCCGTTCGAGGCGGCGACCATCGTCCACCGGGGTTCGATGGACAGCGTGCTGCCGACGGCCCAGACCCTGGCCCGCTGGATCGACGCCAACGACTACCGGTCCGCGGGTTACGCCCGGGAGATCAGCCTGGAGTGCCCCGAGGACCGGGACGAGTGGGTGACGGAGCTCCAGGAGCCGATCGCCAGGGTCTGACCCGCCGGAACACCTGGAGGTCGGAAGAACGTGACACCCCACCCCGGGGTGTCACGTTCTTCCACACCTTCTACTGACCTCCGCCGGGCCCTGCCCACAGCCCGTCGTCCGTCAGCCCCAGCAGGTCGATCGCGTTGCGGCGCACGATCCGGTCCACCACATCGGCGTCCAGATGCCCCATCTGCGCCTCGCCGACCTCACGCGACTTGGGCCAGGTTGAGTCGGAGTGCGGGTAGTCCGTCTCGTACAGGACGTTTCCGACGCCGATCGCGTCCAGGTTCTTCAGCCCGAAGGCGTCGTCGAAGAAGCACCCGTAGACGTGCTCGGCGAACAGCTCCGACGGCGGGCGGTGGACCTTGTCGGCGACACCGCCCCAGGCCCGGTTCTCCTCCCAGACCACGTCGGCGCGTTCCAGGATGTACGGGATCCAACCGATCTGTCCCTCCGCGTACATGATCCGGAGGTTCGGGAACCGTTCGAACTTGCCGCTCATCAGCCAGTCGACCATCGAGAAGCAGCAGTTGGCGAAGGTGATGGTGGACCCCACGGCGGGCGGGGCGTCGGCCGAGGTGGACGGCATCTTCGAGGACGAGCCGATGTGCATCGCGATCACCGTCCCCGTCTCGTCACAGGCCCGCAGGAACGGATCCCACTCGTCCGTGTGAATCGAGGGCAGTCCGAGGTGCGGGGGTATCTCGGAGAACGCCACCGCGCGCACGCCGCGCGCCGCGTTCCGCCGGACCTCGTCCGCGGCCAGCCGTGCGTCCCAGAGCGGGATCAGGGTGAGCGGTATGAGCCGGCCGTGCGCCTCGGGCCCGCACCACTCCTCGACCATCCAGTCGTTGTACGCGCGCACTCCGAGCAGCCCCAGCTCGCGGTCCTTCGCTTCGGTGAAGGTCTGGCCGCAGAAGCGCGGGAAGGTGGGGAAACAGAGCGCGGACTGGACGTGGTTGACGTCCATGTCGGCGAGCCGGTCGGGGACCGAGAACGAACCCGGACGCATCTGCTCGTACGTGATGACTTCCAGCTTGATCTCGTCCCGGTCGTAGCCGACCGCGGTGTCGAGCCGGGTGAGCGGACGGTGCAGATCCTCGTACACCCACCAGTCGCCGATCGGCCCGTCGTCGCCCTTCGCACCCATCACGGGCGCGAACTTCCCACCCATGAAGGTCATTTCCTTGAGCGGTGCGCGAACGATCCGCGGGCCGCGGTCGAGGTACTTCGACGGGAGCCGGTCCCGCCAGACATGAGCGGGCTCCACCGTGTGGTCGTCCACCGAGATGATCTTCGGGAAGGTCTCCATATACACCACCGTAGCGCTGATCTGACGAACCGTCAGCTATGCGGGCCGGACCCCGTTCGATAATCGTTGTCGAGGGCTTGTGCAGAGAGTCACCCACTGCTGACGTGCCACCCAAGACAAGGCAGACTGTTGAGCGCGATACCAGCGGTACCGAGCAATCCGCATCCACCCGCCCCGGACCGGCGCATGGGCGGGCAATCCAGGCGGACGGCATCAAGCACGATGGGCAGCACAGGCGGGGCGAGCAGGGCAGGGGGCAGCAATGGACCGTGACATCGGGCCACACGTGCGTGTTCCGGAGCAGCGCGCTCCACAACAGCGGTCGGCGGGCGGCGTCGATCTGCGCTTCTCCGTACTCGGTCCGGTACGGGCATGGCGGGACGGCGAAGCGCTGTCGTCCGGTTCGCCGCAGCAGCGCGCCCTGCTGGCGGCACTCCTGCTGCGCGGCGGCCGCACGGCCACCGCCTCGGAACTCATCGACGCGATCTGGGGCGACGAGCCGCCCTCGCAGGCGCTCGCCGCCATACGCACGTACGCCTCCCGGCTCCGCAAGGTCCTCGACCCGCAGACGCTGGTCAGCGACGCCGGTGGGTACGCGATCCGGGCCGGCCACGACGCCCTCGACCTGACGGTGGCCCAGGAGCTGGCGGCCGACGCGGACAAGGCCCGCGCGTCCGGCGACCGCTGCCAGGCCCGGACCCTGCTCAACAAGGCGCTCGGGCTGTGGGACGGCGAGGTCCTGGCCTCCGTGCCCGGACCGTACGCCGAGAACCAGCGCACCCGCCTGGAGGAATGGCGGCTCCAGCTCACCGAGACCCGCCTCGACCTGGATCTGGAGGTCGGCTGCCACGCGGAGGCGGTCTCCGAACTGACCGCGCTCACAGCCGCGCACCCCCTGCGGGAACGGCTGCGCGAGCTCCTGATGATCGCCCTGTACCGCAGCGGCCGCCAGGCCGAGGCGCTGGCCGTCTACGCCGACACCCGCCGGCTGCTCGCCGACGAACTGGGCGTCGACCCGCGCCCCGAGCTCGCCCAGCTCCAGCAGCGCATCCTGCGGGCCGACGAGGAACTCGCCCGCCCCGCGGACGAACCGGCTCCCGCCCCGGCCCCGGTGCGCCCCGCCCAGCTCCCGGCCACCGTCCCGGACTTCACCGGCCGCGCCTCCTTCGTACGCGAACTGGGCGACCGGCTGGCGACCGCCGAGGGTTCGGTGATGGCCGTCTCGGCGCTGGCCGGCATCGGCGGCGTCGGCAAGACGACCCTCGCCGTCCACGTCGCCCACCAGGCGCGCCAGCACTTCCCGGACGGCCAGCTGTACGTGGACCTCCAGGGCGCGGGCGCACGGGCGGCGGAGCCGGAGACGGTCCTCGGCGCGTTCCTGCGCGCGCTGGGCACGGCGGACTCGGCGATCCCCGACTCCCTGGACGAGCGCGCCGCGCTGTACCGCTCCACGCTCGACGGACGCCGGATACTGGTCCTCCTCGACAACGCCCACGACGCGGCCCAGGTCCGCCCCCTGCTCCCCGGCACCGCGGGCTGCGCGGCGCTGATCACCAGCCGCGTCCGGATGGTCGACCTGGCCGGTTCCCATCTGGTCGACCTGGACGTGATGTCGCCCGAGGAGGCGCTCCAGCTCTTCACCCGCATCGTGGGCGAGGAGCGCATCAACTCCGAGCGTGAGGCCGCCCTGGACGTGGTCGCGGCCTGCGGCTTCCTCCCCCTGGCCATCCGCATCGCCGCCTCCCGCCTGGCCGCCCGCCGCACCTGGACGGTCTCCGTCCTGGCCGCCAAGCTCGCCGACGAACGCCGCCGCCTGGACGAACTCCAGGCCGGCGACCTCGCGGTGAAGGCCACCTTCGAGCTCGGCTACGGCCAGCTGGAGCCCGCCCAGGCCCGCGCCTTCCGCCTCCTCGGCCTGGCGGACGGCCCGGACATCTCCCTGGCCGCCGCGGCGGCCCTGCTCAACCTGGAGACCCACACGGCCGAGGACCTCCTGGAGTCCCTGGTGGACACCAGCCTCGTGGAGTCCGCGGCCCCCGGCCGCTACCGCTACCACGACCTGGTGCGCCTCTACGCGCGTTCTTGCGCGGAGCGGGGCGAAGAGCCTCTGGAGGAACGGGAGTCGGCGCTGTCACGGCTGCTGGACTTCTACCTGGCGACGGCGGCGGGGGTGTACGCGCTGGAGCGGCCGGGGGACCGCGCTGTCGCCCACCTGGTGACCACCGAGCACCCGGGGCTCGCGTTCACCGACGGGCACGAGGCGGTGGACTGGCTGTACAGCGAGGCTGATTCGCTGCTTGCCTGCGCCCACCAGAGCGCGTCGAGCGGAATGCTGCAGCGTGCCGTCGACCTGCTCTGCGCGGCGAAGGACCTTGCCGAGTCGGGCGCGAACTCCCGCCAGTACGAGACCACGGGCGTGGCTCTGCGCGACGCGGCGATGGCTGCCGCAGACCCTCGGTCCGAGGCACGGGCCCGTGCCTCGCTGTCCACCGTCTACCTCGTCTCCGGCCGCTTCACGCTGGCCGACGAGGAGGCCGGGCACGCGATGGATCTGGCCAGGAGCACCGAGGACCCGATCCCCGCATGCTGGGCCCCCAACGACCGCGGCATCATCGCGTTCTACCAGGGGCGGTACGAAGAGGGCGAGAAGTTCCTGCAGCAGGCGATAGACAGCTACCGCGCGGACGGAAACCTGGTCGGCGAGGCGTCCGCGTTGTGCAATCTCTCGCGTATCCACGTGAACATGGACCGCACGGCCAGCGCGGTCGAGCTCGCCCAGCAGGGCACAGCCATCTTCGACGGAATGGGACTCAGCCTCCGCACGGCCAACGGTCGCTTCGCGCTGGGCATCGCGCTTACTCAGGCCGGAAGGCCGACCGAGGCCCTGGCGGAGCTCGACGAGGCTCTGCGCGTGTTCCAGGGCAACCGCCAGCGCCTCTGGGAGGGCTCGACCCATTTCCGGATGGCGGAGGCACACCTGGCCGACGAGCGCCCCGCGCGGGCGGCTCAGCACGCGGAGCAGGCACTGGCTCTGCGTGTCATCGGAGGCGAATGGATGCGGGGAAACGTTCTGATCACCCTGGGACACGCCCTCGAACGCCTGGGTCAGATCGACCGGGCACATGCATGCTGGACCGAAGCACTGGCCATCCACGAACAGTTCGGAGCTGCGGAGGCGGACAAGGTCCGGGCCCTCCTCTCCCCGGCCAGTGCCGCCTGACACGCCGGAACCAGCAGAGAACCGGCGGCGTTCATCGAACGTTTATCGCCACTCGTCAGTCTTAAGCCCATCGATCCGTCGTGTCGGGGGGCAGGCGGGTTGCACGGGGGACCACACCGCTAGGGTGAACGGCCCTGATATGCCCGTCCGGCAGCCCACGGGGGAGCAGCCGGACGGGCATCGCCGACCACGCAAGCAAGAACTTTGGGAGTTGACAGGCATGAGCGACGCATTGAAGCCGAAGACCGGTGCCGCGACCACTCAGGAGAACCACGCCGGCAGCCCGAGCAACGGCGGCGCCGTCAAGCCGCTGGAGAACCACGCCGGCAGCGCGAGCGAGGACATCACGACCCTGGAGAACCACGCCGGCAGCACGCCGAAGGACCTGCTCAAGACGCAGGAGAACCACGCGGGTTCCGAGAAGGCCTGAACCTCACTCGACGGGGAGAGCGGCCGCGGCGGCGCGGAGGGGGAGCCGTCGCGGTCGCTGTACGTCGGGGGGCGTACAGCACAACCGGAGAGGGGCACGAGCCATCGGCTCGTGCCCCTCTGCGCGTTCACCGCTACAGCTCCCGGACGAGCACCCCCGCCCCGCACAGCTTCCCCATGTCGTCCTCGTCCGAGGTGAAGACCACCACCCGGCCCTGCTGCCGCCCCGCGATCACTGCGAGGGCCGCGTCGATGGCGTACTTGTGGCCGTGCAGACCTGTGTCCGCCAGCAGTCCGATCGCCTCGTCCGCGACCTTCTTGGTCACGGGCTCGACGATGATCCGGGACATCGCCCAGTTCCACTCCGGTCGCCGGATCCTGCTGTGATAGGCCTCGATGAGGGTCATGGAGCTCGTCACGACCCGGACGCCCGCCCGGTGCGCATCCTTGAGTCTGGCCTTCATCTCCAGGTCTCCGAGCGCAGCCCGCGAAAGCGCCTCGCAGTCCAGCACATAGCAGGCGCCCGCCATCAGGCAGCGTCCCTGTGCGCCTTCGCGCCTGCCTCCTGAGCGTCGAACCAGCGCTCGATCTCGCGGCGCTCCGCCTCCGCCGCCGCCAGTTCCGCCTCCGTCACCTGCCCGTGCTTCTCCTCCATCCACGCCACCAGCTCCCCCAGCCGGTCATGCTCGCGCTGGCGCTCTATGGCGTGGGTGACATACGCGCTGAACGCCCCCGGACCCACCTCGCTGCGGATCTCCTCCGCGAGCTCCTCCGGCAGCGTGACCGTGTACTTCTTGGTTGCCATACCTATCACCATACCGACGCATCGGGCATTCCGGCGCCCCCTTCCCCCAGCTCGACCCGAAGGGATGACGGGGCAGCCGAGCCCTTGACGCGCGTCAGGCCTCCCGCCCCCGCAGCTCCCCCTTCACCACCTTGCCGCTCGCGTTGCGCGGCAGTTCGGGTACGAACTCCACCGACCTCGGGACCTTGTAGTTCGCCATCTCGCGGCGGGACCAGGCGATCAGGTCGTCGGCCGTCACCGTCGCGCCCGGCCGGCGCACCGCATACGCCTTGCCCACCTCGCCGAGGCGGGGGTCGGGGATGCCGATCACCGCGACGTCGGCCACGTCCGGGTGCAGGCCGAGGAGCTGCTCTATCTCGGCGGGGTACGCGTTGAAGCCGCCGACGATGAACATGTCCTTGATCCGGTCGGTGATCCGGAGGTTGCCCGCCTCGTCGAGGACGCCCACGTCGCCGGTGCGGAGCCAGCCGTCGGGGGTGATCGCGGCGGCCGTGGTCTCCGGGTCCTCGAAGTAGCCCTGCATCACGTTGAAGCCGCGGACCAGGACCTCGCCGGGCGAGCCGGGGTCGGCCAGGACGCAGATCTCGGTGCCCGGGATCGCCCGGCCGGACGTCGAGGCGATCGTCTCGGCCGGGTCGCCGCGGCGGCACATCGTGACGATGCCGCTCGCCTCGGAGAGGCCGTACGCGGTGAGGACCGTGGCGATGTGGAGCTCCGTGCGCAGGCGTTCCACCAGTCTCAGGGGGACCACCGCCGCGCCCGTCACCACCAGGCGGAGGGCGGAGAGGTCGTGGGCGGAGCGTGCCGGGTGGTCCAGGAGGGACTGGTGGAGGGTGGGCGGGCCGGGCAGGACCGAGATGCGTTCGGCGGCGATGTTGGCCAGGACCGTGTCCACGTTGAAGACCGGTTGCGGGACCATCGTCGCGCCCCGCATCAGGCAGGCGATGATGCCCGCCTTGTAGCCGAAGGTGTGGAAGAACGGGTTCACGATCAGATAGCGGTCGCCCTCGCGCAGATCCGCCAGTTCGCTCCAGATCGCGTAGCAGCGCAGGGTCTGGGCGTGGGTGATGACGGCGCCCTTGGGCCGGCCCGTGGTGCCCGAGGTGTAGATGATGTCGGAGGGGGCCGAGGAGGCGATCGCGTCGGCGCGGGACCGTACCGCCGCGCCGGACACCCCCTCCCCCGCCGCCAGGAAGTCCTTCCAGGTGACGTAGTCGTCGGGGGCGGCGTCCGCCAGCACCACCACCTTTTCCAGGTGGGGGAGTTCGGCTTCCGCCCGGCGCAGCGACGCCACGTACGAGGTGCCGAGGAAGGTGCCCGTGACGAAGAGGAGTTTGGCCCGGCTGCGTTGCAGGATGTACGCCGCTTCGGTGCCCTTGAAGCGGGTGTTGAGGGGGACGAGGACCGCGCCGGCCGTCACCGCCCCCAGCGCGGAGACGATCCAGTCCAGGGTGTTCGGGGCCCAGACCGCGACCCGGTCCCCCGGTTCGACGCCCGAGGCCATGCACGCGGCGGCGGCCCGCTCCACGCGATCGCCGAGTTCGGCGTACGAGATCCGGGTGCGGCCCTCGACGACCGCCTCCCGGTCCCCGTACCGTCGCACCGCCGCCCGGACCAGCTCCGGGATGGTGCCCCACTCCTCGTCGCCGCGCATCGCTCGCCCTCCCTGACGCAGTAGCTGACTATCCGTCAGATTAGCTGTAGCCTCAGCCGCTGTCAGCAGTCATGACGGCCTGGGAGGTGGCGGTGACGGCACTCAAGGACGCGACGGCGATAGCCGGCATAGGGCAGACGGCCTTCGCGAAACAACTGCCGGAATCCGAGAAGACCTTGGCCTGTCGGGCCATCGTCGCGGCGCTCGACGACGCGGGCATCGCCGCGTCGGAGGTGGACGGATTCGCCTCGTACACGATGGAGGAGACCGACGAGGTGGAGGTCGCCAAGGCCATCGGTGCCGGTGACGTCACCTTCTTCGGCAAGGTGGGGTACGGGGGCGGCGGCTCCTGCGCGACGATCGCCCATCTCGCCGCCGCCGTGGCGACCGGGCAGGCGAGCGTCGGGGTCGCCTGGCGGTCGCGGAAGCGGGGGTCGGGGCCCCGGCCGTGGAAGAACACCGCCGTGCAGCTGCCCACCCCCGCCCAGTGGACCCGCCCGTACGGACTGCTGCGGCCGGCCGACGAGATCGGGATGCTGGCGCGGCGGTACATGCACGAGTACGGGGCGACCCGCGACCACCTCTTCAACGTCGCCCTCGCCTGCCGCAACCGCGCCAACCAGAACCCGGACGCGGTGATGTACGAGCGGCCGCTGACCCGCGACATGTATATGACCTCGCGCTGGATCAGCGAGCCACTCTGCCTCTTCGACAACTGCCTGGAGACGGACGGGGCGCTGGCCTGCGTCATCGTCTCCGCCGAGCGGGCCCGCGACTGCCGGCAGAAGCCCGTCTACATCCACTCCGTCGCCCAGGGTCTGCCCGCCCAGCACCACGGAATGGTCAACTACTGGAACGACGACCCGCTCACCGGACCCGCCTGGACGGCCGCCCGGCAGCTGTGGAAGCAGGCCGACTTCGGCCCGGACGATGTGGATGTCGCCCAGATCTACGACGCGTTCACCCCGCTCATCCCGCTCTCCCTGGAGGGCTACGGCTTCTGCGGACGCGGCGAGGGCGCCGCGTTCACCGAGGGCGGGGCGCTGGAGAGCGGCGGTCGGCTGCCCATCAACACCGGGGGCGGCGGGCTCAGTGAGGGGTACGTGCACGGCTTCAACCTGATCAACGAGGGCGTCAAGCAGTTGCGCGGCGTCTCCACCGCCCAGGTCCCGGACGCCGGGACGTGTCTGGTCACCGCCGGGGAGGGCGTTCCCACCTCCGCCGTGCTACTGAGGAGTTGACCGGGATGGATGCTCTGCTGCTGCCCGTCGTGGACGAGGACGGCGCACCCTTCTGGGAGTACGCGGCCCGCGGTGAACTCCGCGTCCAGGCGTGCGCCGCCCCGGAGTGCGGACGGCTCCGCTTCCCGCCCCGGCCGTGCTGCCCGCACTGCCAGTCCTTCGAGAGCGAGTGGCGGCCGATGAGCGGACGCGGCCGCATCTGGTCCTACGTGCTGCCGCATCCGCCGCTGCTGCCCGCGTACGCCGCGCAGGCCCCGTACAACGCCGTCGTGGTCGAGTTGGCGGACGCCCCGCAGATCCGCCTGGTCGGGAATGTGGTGAGCGGTCCGGACGCCCCGCTGGACTCGGTCGATCCGGGGCGGCTGCGGATCGGTGCGCCGGTGCGGGCGGCGTTCTGCCCGGCCGGTTCCGGGGTGACCCTGGTGCGCTGGCTGCTGGAGAGGTGAGGGGCGATGGCGCTGCGCACGGAGACGGACAAGGAGACCGGGGTCGCGCTCGTCACCCTCGACCGGCCCGCGAAGCACAACGCGATCGACCTGGCCACGGCCGCCGAACTGACCGCCGCCTGGCGGGCGTTCCGCTTCGACGACGGGGTGCGGGCCGTGGTCCTCACCGGTGCGGGCGGCCGGGCCTTCTGCACGGGGATCGACCGGGGCGTGGACGTGCCGCAGCCCTCGTCCCCGTACACGATCGACGATCCGCTGCTCGCGATCGGGCCGAAGGCGAACGACCTGTGGAAGCCGGTGATCGCGGCCGTGGAGGGGATGGCCTGCGGCGGGGCGTTCTATCTGCTGGGCGAGGCGGAGTTCGTGATCGCGTCCGAGGAGGCGACGTTCTTCGACCCGCACACGACGTACGGGATGGTCAGCGCGTTCGAGGCGATCTCGATGGCTCAGCGGATGCCGTTCGGCGAGGTGGCCCGGATGGCGCTGATGGGGACGGCGGAACGGGTCTCCGCCCGCCGCGCGTACGAGACCGGCCTGGTCAGCGAGTTGACTGCGCCCGGCGGCGCGGTGGACGCGGCGCTGCGGGCGGCGGGCGTGATCGCCTCGTACCCGACTCAGGCGGTGCAGGGGACGGTACGGGCGGTGTGGTCCGCGCGGGAGGCGGCCAGGGCGCAGGCCATGGCCCACGCCCCGCACCTCGTCGCACTCGGGAATCTGCCACCGGAGCGGCAGGCCGAGCTGTTCCGGGGGCGGGGCGGGGGCGGGTTCCGGACGCGCTGACGGGCCGAATGGTGGGCCCGCCTGCGCGTCAGTAGGTCAGTTCGGCCTCGACCCGGCACTTCTTCACCTTGGAGACCTTGCGCGGGTCGTCCATCCGCACGGAGACGGTCTTGGTCTCGCCGCCCTCGGCGTCCACGGTGGCGTAACCGATGTCGATGGCGTTGCCGCGTGCGTTGAGGAAGGCCACCTCGACCTCGTACCTGTGCGAGCCGGCGGCGTTCGCGGTGAGCCTGACGGCGGAGGTGGTGACGGCCTTGCGCTTGCCCTTGCGGGGCTGGGCACAGCGGAAGACGTATGCCTGGGGCTCATCGGACGCCGTGGCGGTCGGGGGCGCCGTCGCGTAGTCGGTGCCGCCGGAGGAGCTGCTCGACGAGTCGTAGTCATCGTCGTCGTAGTCACTGCTGTTGTAGCTGTCGTTGCTCTTCTTGGAGTTGGAGCAGCCGCCGCCGCTGCTGCTCGACCCGCCGCTCTTGCTCTTGCCGCTGCGGCCGCCGTGGCTGGAGGTCGAGAAACCGGTGAGTGCGAGTACCACCACGACCAGTACCGCGGAAAGCTTTATGTGCTGCCGCATCATCGATGCAGCCCCCCTTGTGTTGTTGTCCGTTTCTGCAGTTGTCGAACGACCGTGCGTCACGGTAGCGCAAGGTGGCGGGGGTGAAGGGCCGGGCGTAGCGTCGAGGCCGAGAGCGGTGCAGAGCTGTGACGCCGGTCCGCGCACGCGCAGGAGGCCGATGATGATCCGCAACGTCCTCGGCTCGGTGCTCGCTCTCACCGGAGCGGCGGCCGCCGTGCTGAGCCCCTTCCGTGACTGGTACGACGGTCGCCTCGGGCGTCACTACCGGATCGACGAGCTGTTCACCGGCATCACGGCCGGCCGGCCCGGACCGCTGGGTTCGATCCTGCTCGCTTTCCTGTTCGCCGCCGTGCTGACGGTGGTCGGTGTGGCGCTGCGGTCACGGCTGCTGGTGGCGGCCGCGGGCGTGGTGGTGCTCGGGTTCACCGTGCTGTGGATGGTGCGCCAGGGACAGGCGGCGGGCAGTCTGGCGGTCGCGGGCGACGGTTCCGGGCTGGGGTGGGGCGTGGCCGGGGCGGCGGCGGGCGGGGTGCTGCTGCTGTTGGGCGCGGCGGTGATGTCGGGGCGGCGCGGTGCCCGGCGCCGGCTTGCCCGCAGGGCGCGCAACCAGCCGTACGCGGCGCCCGGCTCGGAGCACCCGGACACCTGGCCGCCGACGCAGGAGCCGGGGCCGTCCGTACAGACGAGCACCCTGCCGGAGCCCGAGCCGGAGCTGTACACGGGGCCGGACCCGGCGGACCGGCGCCCGGACGCGGCGTCGGGGCCGGGGTCCGCGCCGGGCTCGGCCTCGGACGACCGGGATACGGCCCCCTACCCCGTCGTGCCGGACGAGGGCCCGGACGCGGACGGGCGCCCGGGCCGCTGAGGCCCTCCGCGCCCGGGGTTCCTTCCTCGAACGCCGGACGGGCTGGATTTCACGTCTTCGACGCGGTCTACGTCCTGGCCCGGCTGCCCGTGCCCGTTCCCTTCAGCGCGTCGAGCGCGTACACGCAGCGGTCCTTGCTGCACGCGTACACGACACCGCCCTGCGCCACCGGCGAACCCGTGATCTCACCGCCCGTCGCCAGCTTCCAGCGGAGCTGGCCGCCCGCCGCGTCCAGGGTGTACAGGACGTGGTCGGCGGAGCCGAAGTGGACCCGGCCGTCGGCGACCACCGGGGCGCCCACCACCTCGCCGCCCGCCGCGAACCGCCACTTCGGGGTGCCGGTGACCGCGTCGAGCGTGTAGAGCGCGCTGCCGCTGCCGACATGGACGTTTCCGGCCGTCACCAGGACCGGTTCGATCGACTGGCGGGCCTCCGTGGCGATGCGCCAGCGGTCCTTGCCGGTCGAGGCGTCGAGCGCGTACACCGTGCCGAGGTAGTCGGCGAGGTACACGCCGCCGCCGGTGACGGCGGGGCCGGGTGCGAACGCGGGCGGGGAGAGGAAGACCGTGGGCGACTCGAAGCGCCAGCGCACATGCCCGGACACGGTGTCCACGGCAAGGACCCGGGCCCCCGCGCTGACGTAGACGAAGCCGTCCGGCGCCGCGGTCACCCGGACCGGCACACCGCCGCAGGAGGCCGCGTCGCCGATGGGGTACGACCAGCGCTCGATGCCGGTACGGGCGTCGACGGCGCGCAGCCGGGCGTCCTGCCAGAGGTAGACCGTGCCGTCGTGGATCGTGGGTCCGGCCTCGGCCGTCTCGAAGTCGGTCTGTACGCCGCCGCTCTCCCACAGCTTCTCGCCCGTGGACGCCTCCCAGGCCTGGACGCCGCCGCCCCTGGTGCCGGTGACGACGGTGCCGCGGTCGGCCTTGAGGGAGTAGACCCAGGCGTCCGTCTGCAGCCGCCACCGCTCGCCGCCGCTCGCCGCGTCCAGGGCGTACAGGGACGGCCCGTCGGAGGCGTGGATACGGCCGCCCTCGACGGCCATCACCCAGGCCACGTCCCGGGTCTTGAACTGGCGCCGCCCGTTGCCGACGTCCAGGGCGTGCACCTCGAACGACGTGACGTAGAGGAGGTCCCCGGCGACGACGGGTGTCCCCCAGACGTCGTTGGACATCCGGAACCGCCAGGGCCGCCAGCGGTCCGGGCCGGGCGGGGGCTCCGGCGGCTGCGCGGGTCCGGGTACAGGTACGGGGGCGGCGGGCGCTGTCTGGGCGGAACCGTTCATCCCGACGGGCGGGCGCACCCAGCCGGTCGCGGGGCCCGCGTCCGCGGTGGCCGTGGCGGTGGCCCGGACGTCCTGGGCCCGCGGGCCGGGGCCGATCGGCACCTTCGCACCGGGCAGCCGCACCGGACCGCCCGCGTCGGACACCGGCGACGGTCCGGGAGCCGGTCCGACGGCCAGGGAGCGCGGGTCGGCGCCCGGCGGCTGCTGGGGCGGCGGCGGAACCGGGGCGGGTGCCGTGGTCTTCCGGCCGCCGCGGCGCTGCTCGATCATCGCGGTGGCGGAGGTCGGCAGCCACGCCGAGGCCGTACCGCTGTCGTCGCCGCCGGAGGCGAAGAGGTGCGGGGCGAGCTGGGCCTGGAGGTCGGCGGGGGTGGGCCGCAGCCCGGCGTCCATCTGCATGCAGGAGTCGATCAGCGGCCGCAGTTCGCCGGGCAGGCCCTCCAGGTCGGGTCCTTCGCGCAGCAGCATGAAGACCGTCTCGACGGGGTTGGCGCCGTGGAACGGCGCGTGACCGGTGGCGGCGAAGACCAGCGTGGAGCCGAGCGAGAAGACATCACTGGCCCCGGTGACGCTGCGCGAGTCCCTGGCCTGTTCGGGCGACATGTACGCGGGCGTGCCCACGGCGACGTTCGTCATGGTCAGCCGGGTGTTGGAGACCCCGGACGCGATCCCGAAGTCGATCACCCGCGGGCCGTCCTCGACGACGAGCACGTTCGACGGCTTCATGTCGCGGTGGACCAGTCCCGCACCGTGGATCGACTGGAGGGCCTCGGCGATACCGGCGGCCAGCCAGCGCACCGCCTGGACGGGCATGGGCCCGCACTCACTCACTATCTCTTCCAGCGAGGGGGCCGGCACATAGGCGGTGGCCAGCCACGGCACGGCCGCGCGCGGGTCGGCGTCCACCACCGCGGCCGTGTAGAAACCGCTGACGGCGCGGGCGGCCTCCACCTCGCGCGTGAACCGGACCCGGAACAGCTGGTCCTCGGCGAGCTCCGTACGGACCGTCTTGATCGCCACGCGTCGGCCCGAAGCCGAGCGGGCGAGATAGACCAGCCCCATGCCACCGGCACCGAGCCGTCCCAGCACCTCGAACGGGCCGATCCGCCTCGGGTCGTGCTGCGTCAGCTGCTCCACCACTTGCCCTGCCACCTCCCCGTACGAGCCTCAGGAACAGAAGCCCGCGAAAACCCGCCCTGCACGGCGTCTCACCACTGGGCACCACCCGGCGGTGCGCACCCCCGATTCTTCCTGGCTGAGGCCCTGGTTGCGAACCCGGGGGCGGATCGGGGTGTCACAGCTCACTCTGCCCCCTTCTCGGACACAGGGGGCTGAAGTACGGCGAAAACGGCACCCTGATCGTCCTGGAGGACCGCGATCCGCCCGTACGGGATGTCGAACGGCGGCGCGGAGATGCGGCCGCCGAGGCGTACGGCGTTCCCGGCGGCGCTGTTGCAGTCCTCGACGGCGAAGTAGCTGAGGAAGTAGCTGGGCATCTCCGCCGGGAACGCGTCGGTGATGACGCTGCGGCCGCCGACCGCGGTGTCGGGTCCTGGCTCGGTGCCCGCCGGGGACCACATGCGGAAGTCGGGGCGGGATGCGGGGCGCGATTCGGCCGTGCCCGGTTCGCCCTCGCCGGATTCGTCGAGTTCGGTGCCCTGGGAGAGATCGGTGCCCTGGAAGCCGAAGACCTCCTCGTAGAAGGCGTCCACCTGGTCCTTCTGCCGGGTGTAGACCTCGGTCCAGCAGAAGGAGCCGGGTTCGTTCTGCTTCTGGAAGCCCTCGCGGTCACCGGCCTGCCAGAGTCCGAAGACCGCTCCGCCGGGGTCGGCCGCCTGGGCGAGCACTCCGGCCCGGCCGGCCCGGACGGGCTCGGTGATCACCTGGCCGCCCGCCTCCCTGATCCGGGCGACGGACGCGACGATGTCGTCGGTGGCGAAGTAGATCCCCCAGGCGGTGGGCATCCGGCCGTCCTGCTTGGCGGCGAGCGCGGCGACGAGCTTCCCGCCGCTGAAGGCGTCCGCGTACGGTCCTTCACCGGCCCGGAAGGTCCAGCCGAACAGCTCACCGTAGAAGCGCTTGCCCGCTTCCAGGTCGGGAAGCTGCACATCCACCCAGCACGGCGCGGATCGCGCGAATGAGGCCATGGGCCCAGGTCCTTCCGTGATCACGCGTCGCTCGCCGTCCGTGGCAGTGACACTCGTCACAGCAAACGTAACCGCGGGTCGCGCGCATCGCGCCCCGACCCGTCCACATCGAACGCATTTTCGATAGAACCCCAACGGAACCCCGGCGGCAGAGTCCCTGCTCACGGCATCACGGAAAGTTATCCACGGAAGTTATCCACAGGCTGTTGATAAGACTTATCGCTCCGTGGCGCACTCCGGGTGCGCATACGTCGAAATCCGGCCACTCCCCCCACCGTTCCTGCGGTGAACCCCATTTGCAGTCGGCCGAATCGCGCTCCCATCACCCCTCGGTAAGCTGACGGCATGACAGGACAAGTGCGCACCGTCGACGGCCGCGTGGCCGGTCGACGCGGACAGGCGACGCGGCAGAAGCTGCTCGACTGCCTCAGCGAGATGCTCAGCTCCTCGCCGTACCGGGACGTCAAAGTCATCGACGTCGCCCGGAAGGCGGGGACTTCACCCGCGACCTTCTACCAATACTTCCCCGACGTCGAGGGCGCCGTCCTCGAAATCGCCGAGGAAATGGCCAAGGAGGGCGCCGGGTTGACCGAACTGGTCGCCGGCCGCTCCTGGGTCGGCAAGGCCGGCTGGCAGACAGCCGAAGAACTCGTCGAGGGCTTCCTCGACTTCTGGCGGCACCACGACGCGATCCTGCGCGTGGTCGACCTCGGTGCGGCCGAGGGCGACAAGCGGTTCTACAAGATCCGCATGAAGATCCTGAACTCGGTCACCAACTCCCTCACCGATTCGGTGAAGGAGCTCCAGGCCAAGGGCAAGGTCGACAAGGAGGTCAGCGCCGCCGCGATGGCGGGCTCGCTGGTCGCGATGCTGGCCGCCGTCGCCTCGCACCAGAAGGGCTTCACGACCTGGGGCGTGAAGCAGGCCGAACTCAAGCCGAATCTCGCCCTGCTGGTACATCTGGGCATCACCGGGAAGAAGCCGACGAGGTAGCACAGGCGCCGACGGCCCCTCCCCCACCGGGTATCGCGCGGCCGTCCCGGGCGCCCCAGGTCCTGTCTCACCGACGGCGGGCCACGCATGTGGTCCGCCGTCGGTGCACCCGGACCGTGTTCACGACGCCCGGATCACCAGTCTGAAGAGCCGGATCTCCCGATCGACCCGCGCCTGGTAAGTCGCGTACGGCGGCCAGAACTTCAGCGCCGCCCGCCACACCTCGTCCCGTTCGGCGCCCTCCAGCATCGTGGCGCGCACCGGAACGTCCCTGCCCTGCCAGTTGACGACCGCCTTGTCGGGACCGGCCAGCAGATTCGCGGTCCAGGCCGGGTGCCCCGTGCGGCCGAAGTTGCTGCCGACCAGGATCCAGCTCTGCACCGCCCCGTTCTCCGGCATGCAGGCCAGTGGAGTGGTTCGGAGCTGCCCGCTCCTCGCCCCCGGCACCGTCAGGATCAGCCCCGGCAGCATCTGGGCGCTGAGCAGCACCTTGCCGCGCGTGAGCCGGTGCACCGTACGGTCCATGACGGGCACGACATGCGGGGCGATCCTCGCGAACGTGCGGGTGGAGGAGACCTTCTGGATCAGCCGGACGCCGGGCGCCATCAGACCGCCACCTGCTCGACCGGTCCGGGAGCAGCCGGTCCGGAAGCAGCCGGCCCCAGGGCCGTTCCCGTGAAGAGTCCGGCCCGCTGCGCCGCGTGGTCGCGGAGCCGGTGGACGGGGCCGAAGAGCAGTTCGTCGGCCGCCGCCCGCTTGAAGTACAGATGCGCCTCGTGTTCCCAGGTGAAGCCGAGCCCGCCGTGCAGCTGGACGGCCTCGGCGGTGGTGATCCGGAGCGCCTCCAGGGCCTGGGCCAGGGCGAGTCCCCCGGCGGCGGCCGGGTCCCAGGCCGCGTAGTACGCGGCGGAGCGGGCCGCCTGCACCTGTACGTACAGATCCGCGAGGCGGTGCTTCACAGCCTGGAACGAGCCGATCGCCCGGCCGAACTGCTCGCGCGCCCTGACGTACTCGACCGTCCGCTCCAGCGCGCTCGCCGCCGCCCCCACCGCCTCCGCTGCGAGCAGCGCGGCAACCGGGTGCCCGGCCGAGGCGAGGGCGCCGGTGACGTCCACGGTGTCGTCCGCGCCGAGGAGTTCGGCCTCGGTGTCGCGGAGTTCGATCCGGGCCAGCGGGCGGGTCTCGTCGAGCGAGGTGAGGCGGGTGCGGACGGCTCCGGCCGCCGCGTCCGGGCGGACCAGGAAGAGGAGCGTACGGCTGCGCGGGAAGCCGCCCGCGTGGGCCGCGACCAGGAGGAGTCCGGCGCTGTGCCCGTCGAGGACCTGCGCGGCCTCCCCGTACAGCCGCCAGCCCTCCGCGCCGGCGACCGGCCTGGCCTGCATGCCGCCCGCCCGGCCGCCGCCCGCCCAGGTGCCGTCGACGGGGTCGCCGGTGAGGCCGAGGGCGGTGGCGAGCGAGCCGCCGGGGACGGCGAGGGTCGCGGTCAGCCCACCGGCCGCGATGCGCGGCAGCAGGGCGGTGCGCTGGGCATCGGTGCCGAGTGCGGCGATCAGGGGCGCGGCGAGCGCGGCGGTGGCGATCAGGGGCGAGGGCAGCAGGGCGCGGCCGGTCTCCTCGCAGGCGACGGCGAGCTCGGTGAGGCCGCAGCCGACGCCTCCGTGCTCCTGCGGGAGGGCGAGTCCGGGCAGCCCGAGGTCCTGGGCGAGCCGTCGCCACAGGTCCGCGTCGTACCCGTCGGCGGTGCGCACGGCGCTCCTGATGTCGTCGGGTGCGCAGCGTGCGGCCAGCAGTTCGCGCAAGGTGCGGCGGATCTCGTCCTGTTCCGCGGTGAAGGCGGCATCCATCGTCGGACTCCTTCCCCTCAGAAGCCTCCGGCCTCTGATCTGACGGTGCGTCATGTTAGGGGTGAATCACCGAGATGCCCAGAGTCGCGCACGGGAGGAGCCGGAAGATCCCGAGCCGGGAAGCCGGAAGATCACCGCACCACCGAGCGGTCCACCCGCAACAGATCTGATGTACCGTCAGATTCATGCCTTCTTCCCACCGCAAGGTCGCTGTCGTCGGCATATCCCTCGCCGACTGCGGACGCGTCGAGACGGCCACGCCATACGCCCTGCACGCCCAGGCCGCCCGCCGGGCGCTGGCCGATTCGGGGCTGGACCGGTCCGTCGTCGACGGTTTCGCCTCCGCCGGGCTCGGCACGCTCGCCCCGGTCGAGGTCGCCGAGTACCTGGGCCTGAAACCCACCTGGGTGGACTCCACCGCGGTGGGCGGCTCGACCTGGGAGGTGATGGCGGCCCATGCGGCGGACGCCATCGCGGCGGGGCACGCCAATGCCGTACTGCTGGTGTACGGGTCGACGGCGCGCGCGGACATCAAGGCGGGCCGCCGGACCTCCAACCTCTCCTTCGGGGCGCGCGGCCCGCTCCAGTTCGAGGTGCCGTACGGGCACTCGCTGATCGCCAAGTACGCGATGGCCGCCCGCCGTCACATGCACGAGTACGGGACGACCCTGGAGCAGCTCGCCGAGGTCGCGGTCCAGGCGCGGGCGAACGCGGCGGCCAACCCGGACGCGATGTTCCGGGACCCGGTCACGGTGGACGACGTGCTGTCCGGGCCGATGATCGCGGACCCGTTCACCAAACTGCACTGCTGCATCCGCAGCGACGGCGGCTGCGCGGTGCTGCTGGCCGCCGAGGAGTACGTGCAGGACACGGCGAAGGCGCCGGTGTGGATCCTCGGCACGGGTGAGCACGTCTCGCACTCCACCATGTCGGAGTGGGACGACTTCACGGTCTCCCCCGCGGCGGTCTCGGGCCGCCTGGCGTTCGAGCGGGCGGGGGTGCGGCCCGCGGACATCGATCTCGCCGAGATCTACGACGCGTTCACCTATATGACGCTGGTGACGCTGGAGGACCTGGGTTTCTGCGCGAAGGGCGAGGGCGGCGCCTTCGTGGAGAAGGGCCGGACCGGGCTCACCGGCGAGCTTCCGGTGAACACCGACGGCGGCGGCCTGTCCGCCTGCCATCCCGGGATGCGCGGACTGTTCCTGCTGGTGGAGGCGGTACGCCAACTGCGCGGCGAGGCGGGCGAACGCCAGGTGCGCAAAGCGGGCGGCCGGCTCCCGGAACTGGCGGTGGCATCGGGGACGGGCGGCTGGTTCTGCTCGTCGGGGACGGTGGTGCTGGGGCGGGGGTGAGGGGTGGGACGAGGGGGCAGATCCCGTACCGGGCCATGCGCTGCAATGGGGGCATGACCGACGCACACCAGAGCTTCCTGGACCTGCTCCACGCCCAGCGCGTCTGGGACGTGGAGCTTCCCGGCTTCGACCCGGCTGCCGCTCCCCCGGCCCCGCTCCCCCTCTTCCACAGCTGGTTCGCCGAGGCGGTGGCCGCCGGGCAGGTGGAGCCGCACACGATGTCGCTGGCCACCGCGGACGACGAGGGGCACCCCGACGTGCGGACGCTGATGCTGCACGACGCGGACGAGCGCGGCTGGCACTTCGCCACCCACCGCACCAGCGCGAAGGGCCGCCAGCTCGCCGCCCGGCCGTACGCGGCGCTCGGCTTCTACTGGCCGGCGCAGGGCCGGCAGGTGCGGGTGCGGGGTCCGGTCACCGCATGCGCGCCCGCCGAGAGCCTGGCCGATCTGCACGCCCGCTCGACCGGGGCGCTCGCATCGGCGCTGACCGGGTCGCAGAGCGAGGTGCTGGGCTCGCGGGAGGAGCTGGCCCGCACCGCCGACGCCGCCTGGGAACGGGCGCGGGCCGAACCGGACGCGGAGGTCGCGAGCTGGACCCGGTACGTGGTGGAGGCGCGGGAGGTCGAGTTCTTCCAGGGCGACGCGGGACGCAGACACGTACGGCTGCGCTACCGCAGGCCGGACGCGGCCCGGAACGACGCGGCCTGGACCCGGGAGCTGCTCTGGCCGTAGCCCCCGCCCCGTGCCCGCACGGCCCCGGCCGTACGGGCACGGCCCCGGCGGCCCGTCAACCGAGGGAGATCGCCTGTACCGGGCAGGCGCGGACGGCCTCCTTCACCATGGCACCGT
The DNA here is from genome assembly GCF_035918155.1 of Streptomyces sp. NBC_01591. Classification (NCBI taxonomy): domain Bacteria; kingdom Bacillati; phylum Actinomycetota; class Actinomycetes; order Kitasatosporales; family Streptomycetaceae; genus Streptomyces; species Streptomyces sp. NBC_01591. The sequence goes on along the minus strand of NZ_CP109327.1, from coordinate 5,026,522 downwards.
CGAGGGCGTCCTCGTAGCCGGGCAGCAGTTCGCTGAACCCATCGTCGTCCTGGGTGAATACCTTCGGTGCGGTGAGCGCGCACTGCCCCGCGCCGATGCACCGATCCCTGTCGATACTGATCTGCGTCTGCATCCCAGCTGAACCTTCCGGTCGCATTCCGATCGCCATGTTTCGATTCACCATGTCACGGGAAGTTCGAGCAGGCCCTGGATGGTGTCACCCGGTTTGAACGGGATTTCTTCGGCGGGTACCGCAAGCCGCAGTCCGGGAAGGCGGTCGAAAAGCGCGGGCAGCGCGATCTCCAACTCGGCCCGTGCCAGATTCTGGCCCAGACATTGATGGACTCCGAACCCGAAAGCGACGTGATTGCGCGCGTTCCGGCCGAGGTCCAGCTCGTCCGGTGACGGATACACGGTCTCGTCCCGGTTGATCACCGACGTGGTCAGGATGACGCCGTCCCCCGCCCGGATGGTCACCCCGCCCACTTCGATGTCATCGACGGCCACCCGCGAAAGCCCGTCGGCGATGGACAGGAATCGGAGCAGTTCCTCGACCGCGCTGGCCATCAGCCCATCGGATTCGCGCATCCGGGCCAGCTGGTCGGGGTGCTGGAGAAGCGTGAACGTGCCGAGCGAGATCATGTTCGCGGTCGTCTCGTGCCCGGCGATGAGCAGGATCTGGGCCAGCCGCACCAGCTCCTCGTGGTCCACGGCCCCGGTCTCCAGCTGCTTGACGATGAGCTCGTCGAGCAGCCCATCGCCGGGGGTGACCCGCTTCCTCTCGATCAGCACGCGGAAGTAGTCGTCGAGCGCGTCCCGCGCCGCCTCGACATCCGCGGCCGCCGGGCCGCGGAGCAGCTTGCGCGACTGCGCCTCGAAGAACTCATGGTCGTCGTAGGGCACCCCGAGCAGCGCACAGATGACCATGGAGGGCACGGGCAGGGCGAAGGCGCCGACCAGATCGGTCGGTGGGCCCTGCTCGACCATCGTGTCGAGCAGCCGGTCCACGGTCTCCTGGATCTGCGGCCGGAGCGCGGCCGTCCGCTTGACCGTGAAGCTCGGGATCAGCATCCGGCGCTGGACGTTGTGCTCCGGATCGTCGACGCCGAGCAGCTCGACGCGCCGCAGGGAGCTCCTGGCCAGCCGCTCGGCGAAGATCGGGAACGTGGGGTTCTCCCGGTCGGACGACAGCCTCGGGTCCACCAGGAGCGAACGCGCCTCGGCGTGCCCGGTCACCAGCCAAGCCGTACGGCCGTCGAAGAGCCGGGCGCGGGACACCGGCTGCTGCCCCCGGTGCTCGCTGCGATATTCCGTCGGCGGGTGATAAGGGCAGGTGCGGTTCTGCGGAAAGGAGACGGTCTCGGCGTCTGCCATGGCGGACCTCGCAAAGAGATGGGGGAGTCCTACCGATCCCTTGCCACTAGATGCCTCGGGCACCTAATGGGTCTAGGTGTTGTTCGGCCAAATGTCCTCGGAGAGATCCATTTTCCGCCCGCCGGACCGAGCGGGCATTTCGAGCCACCCGCTCGTCTCCGCTTTCCAAATGAAAGGGGCAAGATGGAAGGCACCAGGGCGACTGGAGGCGAAAATGAGCCGAACCCGTTCCCGTACGCGCACCCACTCCCGTTACGCCCCGGACAGCGGGTTGACCACACGCATGGTCGGCACCATGTTCCTGATCGGCCTGCTGTACGTGGTCCTGGTCGGCGTACTGCTCGCCGTGCTGCGCGGCGCCTGGCCGATCATTCTGATTTTCGTCGGCGGCATGTTCATCGCGCAGTTCTGGTTCAGCGACCGCATCGCCGCTTTCAGCATGGGAGCCCATGAAGTCACCCCGGAGGAGGCGCCGGAGCTGCACGGCGCCGTCGACCGGATCTGCGCTCTTGCCGATATGCCGAAACCCCGCGTGGCCATCGCCCAGAGCGACGTACCGAACGCCTTCGCGACCGGCCGCAGCGAGAAGACCGCTCTCGTCTGCGCCACCACCGGGCTCCTGCGCAGACTGGAGCCCGCGGAGCTGGAGGGCGTGCTCGCGCACGAGATGTCGCATGTCGCGCACCGCGATGTCGCCGTCATGACGATCGCCTCGTTCCTCGGTGTGCTCGCCGGCATCATCACCCGGGTCGCCCTGTGGGGCGGCCTCTCCCGCAACAGCCGGAGCAGCGACCCCGTCGGCATCGCGATCATGCTGATCCCGCTGGTCAGCGCGGTCGTGTACGCCCTGAGCTTCCTGCTGACCCGGCTGCTCTCCCGCTACCGCGAGCTCTCCGCCGACCGCACCGCCGCCCTGCTCACCGGCCGCCCGTCCGCGCTCGCCTCCGCCCTCACCAAGGTGAACGGCCAGATGGCCCGCATCCCGACCGAGGACCTGCGCAAGGCGCAGCCGTACAACGCCTTCTACTTCGTCCCCGCGTTCTCCTCCAAGGAGAGCCTGAGCCGGCTGCTCTCCTCCCACCCGACCCTCGAACAGCGCCTCGACCAGCTGGCCCGCATCTCCGCCGACCTCGCCCGTCCGTGAGGTCCGCAGGGGACGCAAGGAACGCCCTCCCGTCCGCAAGGAACGCCCGAAGGAACGCCCATGGGTCTTCTCGACACCATCCTCGGCCGCAGCAAGCCGGTCCGCCCCGACCTCGACCAGCTCTTCGCCGTACCCTCCGCCGCCCTCACCCTCCAGGCGGGCGCGGGCTTCACACCCACCGGTCTCGGCTCGGTCTGCTTCGCGGGCGTCGAGGGCGGCGCCTTCGCCCGCCTCCAGCAGGACGTACGCGAACTGCTCGACGCCGACACCGGCCGCGGCGGCATCCCGGTGGAGTTCAGCCAGGACACGTACGGCTACACCTGGCTGCTCTCCCGCCGTCCGGCCGACGACACCGCCGCCCTGGTCAACGACCTGCACGCGGTCAACACCCTGCTCCAGGACGGCGGGTTCGGCCCGCACCTGCTCTGCTCCCTGATCGGCTTCCGGGACGAGCGGGACCGTCCGCTGGCCCTGGTCTACCTCTACAAGCGCGGCACGTTCTACCCGTTCGCCCCGGTGCCCGGCGGCGCCGAGAGGCGGGACAACCAGTTGGAGTTGCAGGTCAGGGCGGTACTCGGGGACGACCTGCGCATGGAGAAGGACCTGGCCCGGTGGTTCCCGGTGTGGGGGGCGCCGGGGCTGTGACGCGGGGAGCCCGATGACAGGGGGCCCGGCGGCGTACCCGCCCGTATCATCGCTTCCATGACTGCTGAGCCCGCCCGTTCCGCCCACCGTATGCGCGCTTCGGATGCCGATCGCGAGGCGGTGGTCGAGCAGTTGCGGGAGGCGGCGGCCGAGGGCCGCATCGACATGGACGAGCTGGACACCCGGCTCGGGCAGGCGCTGTCCGCCAAGACCTATGCCGAACTCGCGCCCCTCACCGAGGACCTGGTCCCCATCGAGGTGGCCACGGGCGAGCCGCTGGTCCTCAAGGGCGGCATGCACGGCGTGACGCGCTCGGGCGTCTGGAAGGTGCCTCCGGTGATACGCGCCCAGGGCGGCATCGGCGGCGTCAGGATCGACTTCACCCGCGCCGAATGCCGGCTGCGCGAGATCTCGCTGGAAGTGCGCGGCGAGATGGCCGGGGTGAAGATCGTGATCCCGGAGGGCTGGACCGTACACACCGACAGCCTGGACCACGGCCTCGGCGGCCTGAAGGACAAGACCACGGACAAGAAAACTCCCGGCGCCCCGCTCCTCCGGCTGACGGGCTCCTGCGGCATGGGCGGTGTGGTCGTCCGCCACCCGAACTTCCGCGAACGCCGCAAACTGCGCGGCATCGAGCCCTGAGCCGCGCCGATCCGCACCTGCACCCGGTGCGGATCAACTGAGTACGCATACCTACTCCTTGCGGGTGAACGCGCCCATCCAGCGCCCTCCGCCGACGGCATACCGTCCCCCGTATGCCCGAGGAGACCGCACCCACCGACACCGCCCCCGATCCTGTTCCCGCCCCGACCGGGTCCAGGTCCCCCTCTTCCGTTCTCGGGGCCCTCGGATGCGGCTGCGTCACGCTCCTCGTCGTACCCGTTGTCGCTCTGGTCGTCCTGCTCGCATGGTTCTTGTCCGGGTCGACGGACATGCCCCGGGTCGCACCCGAGGAGATGGCGGACCGTGCCTTCCAGCGTTCCCAGGAGGTGTACGACCTCATGGGGTTCAAGCGCACCGTGGAGCCGGGGGTCGAGGACATCGGCGTCAGCACGGAGAACACACTGAGCTCCGGCTACTGCTACGACGGGGGTCTGCTCGGGCTGGAGGACAAGACCGTCGACGGCGCCTATCGGATGAGCCACCGCTGGGCGCTGGACCACGTGCCCGCGAGCCAGGCCGTCTCCGGCCTCCGCCGACTGCACCGACAGCTCAAGGACGACGGCTGGAAGGTCACGTCCTACCGCGAGGGCGGGAAGAGCAAGACCTGGGACCTGTACGTCCAGCGGGACGACGGGTCCGAGCGGATGTCCTTCACCTGGTACCAGGACCGTGAATACTTCACCGGCGGTGCCTCCGTGCCCTGTGCCTACGACCCCGAGTGGAAGGACGGCGATTCCGGCCCCGCAGAGGTCGACCAGTGGCCGCCCGCTCTCGGTCCCGCACAGCGGAAGAAGTAGGGCGGGCCTGTCCGGCGCAGCGCGCTCAGCAGTCTCCGGGGTGGAAGACCGGAACGGCCTCCGCCCCCTCCTCCCGCCGGAAGGCCACCCGCAGCGCCATGCCGATGGCGAGAGCGGACTCCTCGCACCCCACGATCTCCGTCATCATCCGCGGCCCCTCCGCCAGGTCGACCACGGCGGCGACGTACGGGACGCGGATGCCGAACGGCGGCAGGTCGTTGCGGTGGACGACGGACCAGGTGTAGAGCGTGGCGTCCCCGCTCGCCCGCTCCCAGGTGACGTCCTCGCTCCAGCAGTGCGGGCAGAACTCGCGCGGGTAGTGGTGCGCGCGCCCGCAGGCTGCGCAGCGGCGCAGCAGCAACTGCCCCCGGTCGGCGGCGTCCCAGTACGGGCGGGTGAAGGCGTCGGGCTCGGGGAGGTCGAAACGTACGGCGGACGCGGTCACAGGAAAAGTCCGATCGCTTCGTCGAGGGACCAGGTCTGCCAGGACATCGCGAACAGCGCGACGAGCGAGATGAGCGCCATCATCGCGTTCTGCCCCTGCTCGGCCCAGTCGTGGATCATCAGCACGAGATAGAGAAGGTTGAGGAGGAGCCCCGCGGCCAGTGCGACGGGGGTGAGGAATCCGGCGACCAGGCCGAGCCCCAGAGCGAGTTCGGCGTACACGACGACGTAGGCCATGACCTTGGGGCGCGGAGCGACGATCCGCCGGAATCCGGTACGTACGGCCGCCCACCGGTGCTTGCCCGCGACGTCGGCGGCCCAGGCGATGCCCGTACCGCGCTCGAACCAGCCCTTCTTGTCCTTGTGCCGCCAGCTCTCCAGCCACCACAGGCCGAGGCCTATCCGGAGAACGGCGAGCCACTCGGCTCCGCCGAGCCAGATCGTCTGCATGGGGCCTCCCGTGGCCTCCCGTTCACTGAATCTGACGGTACGTCAGTTCACCCGATGGCAGGCGAGTCGCGCAAGAGGCGTGCAAGGAGTGCGCAAGAGGCGGCCGCGAGGCGAACGAAAAGCGCACACCCGTGATCAATTCGCAATCGATTCCGGTCTTGACCGAGACCCATCAACCGGGGGCGCGATTACGCTCCGAACCATGTCCGACAGTGCACTTACCGCCGGTATCCCCATATCGGCCCCGAGCGACCTCACCGAGGACCGGCCCGTATACGTCATCGGTGGCGGTCCGGGCGGCCTCGCCGCCGCGGCGGCCCTGCGCGAGCAGGGCGTACGGGCGGTCGTGCTGGAGAAGTCCGGGAACGTGGGCGCGTCCTGGCGCCGCCACTACGACCGGCTGCACCTCCACACGACCCGGAGCCGGTCCGCGCTGCCGGGGCTCGCGATGCCGCGCCGGTTCGGGCGCTGGGTGTCCAGGGACGATGTGGTGCGCTATCTGGACAAGTACGCCGAGCACCATGAGCTGGAGGTGGTGACGGGCGTCGAGGTGTCCCGGATCGACCGCGCCCCGGACGGCAGGAGCTGGCAGTTGACCGCGACCGGCGGCCGGGTGCTGACCGGCCGGGCGGTCGTCGTCGCCACCGGCTTCAACCACACCCCGCGCATCCCCGACTGGTCCGGCCTCGACACCTTCACCGGCGATCTGGTCCACGCCTCCGACTACCGCAACCCCGCCCCGTATGCGGGCAAGGACGTCCTGGTCGTCGGCATCGGCAACACGGGCGCGGAGATCGCCGTCGACCTGGTCGAGGGTGGGGCGTCCCGGGTCCGGATCGCCGTGCGCACCGTGCCGCACATCGTGCGCCGCTCGACGGCGGGCTGGCCCGCGCAGTTGACCGGCATCCTGGTACGCAGGCTGCCGGTCCGGCTGGTCGACCGGGCCGGGCGCCTGATGGCCAGGGCTGCCGTGCCCGACCTCACCGCGCAGGGCCTCCCCCGTCCGGACACCGGTCTGTACTCACGGGTCAAGGACGGCGCGATCCCGGTGCAGGACGTGGGGCTGATCGACGCGGTGAAGCGCGGCCGGGTGGTGCCGGTGGCGGCCGTCGAGTCGTTCGACGGGGACGCGGTGGTGCTGGCCGGCGGCGAGCGGATCAACCCGGACGCGGTGATCGCGGCGACCGGCTACCGGCGCGCCCTGGAGGGCCTGGTCGGCCACCTCGACGTACTGGACGCCCGGGGCCGGCCGGTGGTCCACGGCGCCCGCACCCCCAAGCAGGCCCCCGGCCTGTACTTCACCGGCTTCACCAACCCGATCAGCGGCATGCTGCGCGAACTGGCCCTGGACGCGAGGAAGATCGCGAAGCGGCTGGCACGCCGGGGCTGATACCGCGCGGGGCGGGCCTGCCCGTGGGCATCAGGCGTACAGCGGCAGCCCGTCGGTCGAGATCGTCCACTCACCGATGGTGACGTCCTCGCCGTACACGAAGTCCTTGCGGATCGCGTAGCGCGGGCCGTCCGGCGTCGTCTCGTGGGGACGCCCCGGAGCCATCATGTCGTGCACGATCCCTTCTTTGGTGATCTCGAACTTTCCGGGAACGTCGTCCTGCATCTGCTCGATGATGTCGCGCATGGCCCGGTAGTGGAGCGAATCCCGCTGTGCGTGGTCCGGGGCGTTGGCCATGGCGTGCGCTCCTCGTCTGTGCCTGGGGGCAAGGGTCGTCACGTTCATGCTAGGCGGCCTCCTTCAGGTCGGTTCGGCACTCGCGGCAGTGGCCGGGCTCCGGAGCCCGGAAGGCCCGGTCGCAGCCGTCGCAGTTCTGGAGAGGGTCACGGCACGGCGCGGCTTCCTCAGCCGGGGCCGTGGTGGGCAGTGGTGGCGGCAGGAGCGCCCTGAGGCGGTGGGCGAGGAGGCCCGCCGGGCGTGTCAGCGATTCGGGCAGGTCAGCGACGAGGGTGCGGCGTACGGCATCGGGGTGAGCGTCGCGTTCGAACCAGGCGGCGACGGCGGGGGCCAGTCGGCGGATGTCCTCCTCGCCGAGCAACAGCCGGGGCTCGTGGCGTCGCAGGTCTGCCAGGAGACCGGCGGCGATGGCGAACGACGGCCGGTGTCTCCGGCCCGACCGTTGGACGTTCAAGATCACCCGGAAGTTGTACGGCCCCGGCCGCCGCCGCACTCCCTCTCTCAGCCTTTGCCTGCACACCCATTCCTGACGCGCCGTCAGTTCAGTAACCTGACAGAGCGTCAGCTTTGGGCTGGCCGGGCACGATCACCCGACGGACCCCGACCAGGAGTGGGCGGAACGATGCTTGGATCGACTCACGGCACCCTCACCACCGACTTCCGCGCCAGGGTGGTGGCCTGCGGCGAAGAGCCGCATGCCGCCGTCCACAGCATGACGGTCGATGCCGCCACGGAGTGCGTCCTGGACGTCAGCGGCCGGCCGCTGCACGCGGCCGTGCCGGATCTGGACCGGTTCTTCCGGCCCGGGTCCGTGGCCGTCATCGGCGCGTCCGACACCGAGGGGCGGCCCAACACCGGCATCACCCGACAGCTGATCGGCTGGGCCGAGCGGGTCGGGGCGCGGCTGTATCCCGTGCATCCCACCCGGGAGTCCGTGTTCGGGCGGGCCTGTTCCCCTTCCGTCGCCGAACTGCCCGAACAGGTCGATCTGGCTGTGCTGCTGGTCGGCGATCCGCTCCCGGTGATCGAGGAACTCGCGCAGGCCAAGGTGCGGTTCGCCGTCGCCTTCGCCTCCGGATTCGCCGAGACCGGTGAGGAGGGCGCCGCCGCCCAGGCGCGGCTGGCCGCGGCGGTGGAACGGTCCGGGCTGCGGCTGCTCGGGCCGAACACCAACCTCAACGCCTTCGAGAGGTTCCGGGACGATCTGGACGGGCCGGCCATCGCGCTGATCACCCAGTCCGGCCACCAGGGCCGCCCCGTCTACACCCTTCAGGAGCTGGGTGTACGGCTCTCGCACTGGGCACCCACGGGCAACGAGGCGGATCTGGAGACCGCCGACTTCATCTCGTACTTCTCGCAGCGGCCCGAGGTCGGGGCCATCGCCTGCTACGTGGAGGGACTCAAGGACGGGCGCTCCTTTCTGCTGGCCGCGGACCGGGCGGCGCGGGCCGGGGTTCCGGTCGTGGCGGTCAAGGTGGGGCGTACGGAGACGGGGGCCAGGATGGCCGCGTCACACACCGGCAAGCTGACCGGCGCCGACCAGGTGGTGGACGCGGCGATGCGGCAGTTCGGTGTGATCCGGGTGGACGGGCTCGACGAACTCCAGGACACCGCGGCCCTGCTCGCGCGGGCACGGAAGCCGCAGGCCGAAGGGGTCGTCGTGTATTCGATCTCGGGCGGCACGGGCGCGCACTTCTCGGACCTGGCGACCGGCGCGGGGCTGAGCCTGCCCACCCTGTCCGAGGCGAAGCAGCGCGAGCTGCACGAGTGGATTCCCGGCTATCTGAACGTGGCGAACCCGGTCGACAACGGCGGCCATCCGGTCGGCGACTGGCGCGGCCGGAAGATCATCGACGCGATACTCGCCGACCCCGACGTCGGGGTGCTGATCTGTCCGATCACCGGCCCCTTCCCCCCGATGAGCGACAAGCTCGCACAGGACCTGGTGGACGCGGCGGAGACCACGGACAAGCTGGTGTGCGTGGTGTGGGGCTCGCCCGTCGGTACGGAGGAGGCGTACCGCACGACGCTGCTCGGCTCGTCCCGCGTCGCCACCTTCCGTACCTTCGGCAACTGCATCACCGCCGTGAAGGCCTACCTGGACCACCACCGGTTCGCCGCTTCCTACCGCTCCCCCTTCGACGAGGCGCCCCGCACGCCTTCGCCCTCGTTCCGCAAGGCGCAGGCACTGATGCGTCCGGGCCAGCAGCTGAGCGAGCACGCGGCGAAGCAGCTGCTGCGGGCGTACGGAATCCGCGTACCGCGCGAGCAGTTGGTGACCAGCGCCGCGGCGTCCGTCCGGGCCGCGGCGCTGGTCGGCTACCCGGTGGTCATGAAGGCGTCGGGCGCCCGGCTCGCCCACAAGACCGAACTGGGCCTGGTCAAGGTCGGGCTCACCTCCGCGAGCCAGGTGCGGGACGCGTACCGCGAGCTGACCGACATCGCGCGGTTCGAGGGCATCGAGCTGGACGGGATCCTGGTCTGCCAGATGGTCGAGCGGGGCGTCGAGATGATGGTCGGCGTCACGCAGGACGCGCTGTTCGGGCCGACGGTGACGGTCGGGCTCGGCGGTGTGCTGGTCGAGGTGCTGCACGACGCGGCGGTGCGGGTGCCGCCGTTCGGCGAGGACCAGGCGCGGTCGATGCTGGGCGAACTGCGCGGCCGGGCCCTGCTGGAGGGCGTACGCGGCGGTCCGCCGGTGGATGTGGACGCGCTCGTGGAGGTCGTGCTGCGGGTACAGCGGATGGCGCTGGAACTGGGCGACGACCTCGCCGAGCTGGACATCAACCCGCTGATGGTGCTCGGGCGGGGGCAGGGCGCGGTGGCGCTGGACGCGCTCGCCGTCTGCCGCTGACCGGTCGCACCGCCATCGCCCGAATCGCTCGCCATCGTGCCCATCACCGCGTCCACCACCGCGTCCACCCAGGAGCTGTCCCATGCCGTCCTCCCCCGAAGACATCACCGAGTCCGTCGAGTCCGCCGACCCGCTCCATTCATTGGTACTCCACACCACTGACAACGGCGTCTCCTGGATCACGCTCAACCGTCCCGAAGCGATGAACGCCGTCACCTGGGAGCAGCGGGACCGCCTCATCGGCCTGCTCGCCGAGGCCTCCGCAGACCCGGCGGTCCGGGCCGTCGTCCTCACCGCCACCGGCCGCGGTTTCTGCGCGGGCGCCGACCTGCGCGGTGCCCCGGCGACCGGCGAGCGGGTGCCGGGCGATGTGGCCCGTACGATCCGGCTCGGCGCGCAGCGTCTGATCGCCGCGGTCCTGGACTGCGAGAAGCCCGTCGTCGCGGCCGTCAACGGCACGGCGGCCGGTATCGGCGCCCATCTCGCGTTCGCCTGCGATCTGGTGCTGGCCGCCGAATCGGCGAAGTTCATCGAGGTGTTCGTACGCCGTGGTCTCGTGCCCGACGGCGGCGGTGCGTATCTGCTGCCGCGGCTGATCGGCCCGCAGCGCGCCAAGGAGCTGATGTTCTTCGGGGACTCGCTGCCGGCGGCGGAGGCGGAACGCCTGGGACTGGTCAACCGCGTCGTACCGGACGGGGAGTTGGCGGCGACGGCGCGGTCGTGGGCGCAGCGGCTGGCCGAGGGGCCGACCCGTGCGATCGCCCTGACCAAGCAGCTCGTCAACGCGTCGATGGATGCCGACCGGCCGACGGCCTTCGCCGCCGAGGCCATGGCCCAGGAGATCAACATGACGACACAGGACGCCAATGAGGGCGTGGCGAGCTTCGTGGAGCGACGAGTGCCGAAGTACCGGGGGGTCTAGGTTCTTCGGGCGGTCACGCGGGTGACAGGCCGTTGGTGTGCAGGTCCAGGTCGAACGGATGCGGCAGCCTCAGAACCGCACCGAACGGGTGCGGGCCGTCCACGTGGGTGTAGCCCAGGTGGCCGGGCTCGGAGAACAGGGTCACGCTGCCCTCGATCCGGTCGACGAGGAGGTACAGCGGGGCGCGGTACTCGGCGTAGCGTCGCCGCTTCACGACGCGGTCGGTCTCCGCGTTCGACTCCGAGGTGACCTCCACTACGAGCAGGGTCTGATCGGGGAGCAGGGCGCCGCCGCCCTTCGCCAGCTCCTCGGGCACGACGGCGATGTCGGGGACGTACCAGTTCGACGAACCGGGCAGGTCCAGGTTGCCCGAGCCCTCGACGCAGCCGAGTTCGTCCACGCGGTCCTCGATCTGCCGACGGACGACTCGGGCCGCCCGTTCGTGGTCCCAGGTCGGCGTCACGGGCTCGATGATCCCTTCGATGATCTGGGCGCGGTCTCCGCGGATCCGCTGCACCGCGAACTTCAGAGCGCGTTCGGAATCGATGCCCTGGCTGTAGTCGTGCGCACTGGTCATTCGATGTCTCCTCCCGCTCAGCCGGTCCGACGACTCAGAGTAGCGGCCCGTGACCAGACACGGTCACAGCCGCTCACGCTCACCCCGGGGCCATGCGGCTGAGGGATTCCCAGGCGCGGTACTGCTCCTCGCGGGCCCGGTCCATCTCCAGGACGGCGTCGAACGACTTGTCGCCGAGGATCAGGCGTTGCGGCGGGTCCGGCAGTTCGGCCAGTTTCAGGAGCGCGGGGGCCGCCTCGCTCGGGTCCGGGCCCGCGTAGTCGCCCCACATCTCCGTGAGCCGGGTGCGCAGCTCGTCGTAGGCGGGGTCGGGTGCGGTCTCCGTGGTGCCGGAGGTGAACAGGCCCGTGGCATAGCCGCCCATCTGGACGATGGTGACCTTGATCCCGAACTGCTCGACCTCCATCGCCAGTGCCTCGCTGACCGAGTCGAGCGCTGCCTTCCCGGCCCCGTAGAACCCGACGGAGGCCATGCCGCCGCCGCTGCCCATCGAGGTGATCTGGAGGAGGCGCCCGGAGCCCCGCGCGCGCAGGTGGGGGATCACGGCCTGGGCGACCCAGACGGCGCCGAAGAAGTTGACGTCGAGGTGGTCCCGGATCTGCTTCTCGGTGGCCTCCTCGACCATGCCGTACAGCAGGCCGCCGGCGTTGTTGACCACGACGTCGAGGCCGTCGAAGGCCGCCGCCGCCCGTTCCACGGTCTCGAACACGGCTCGGCGGTCGGAGACGTCCAGGGAGAGCCGCAGGAGTCCGTCCGGGTACTTCTCCGCCAGATCGGCGAGCGGACCGATATCGCGGGCGGCTGCCACGACCCGCTCCCCGGCGGACAGGGCGGCCTCGGTGAAGGCGCGCCCCAGGCCGCGGGACGCACCGGTGATGAACCAAGTCCTGGCGCTCGGCACAGAATCCCGCTCCTTCGTCCATGGGGAACGCCGCGTTCGCCACGGCGGTTCTCCCTCTCCAGCGAGACGGAACGCTCCGTCTCGTCAAAGACCCTAGCCGAGCCCGCGTGCCCCGCGCCAGGCGATTGGCAACGGTGACTTTCGGCAGTGTCGGGGCGCTTCTCGGCTGCGTACGGTCGTCCGGGTGGACAGAGTGATGATCAGCGGTGCGGTCCGGCGGGCCGTCGTCGCCCCGGGGAGTCTTCTGACCGTCGGCGCGGCGGTCTGTGTCGGGCTGAGCGCGGTCAGTCTGTGGTGGGCCCTGCCCGCGGCCGCGGCGGCGTTCTTCGCGGGGCGGGAGCCGGGACGGACCGGGCCCACGGTCCTCGTGCTCGTCGCGGTGGTGGCCGGCGGAGTGGTGGCGGTGGCCCTGGTGCCCTCCTGGCTGCTGATGGCGGGGCGGTTCGTCGCGGTGGTGGCGGTGGCCGCGATGCTGCCGTGGTTCGCCGGGCGCTTCTGGCGCCAGTACCAGGAGCTCGTCCGGGCGGGCTGGGAGCGGGCGGGCCGGCTGGAGCGCGAACAGCGGCTCGTCGCCGAGCAGGCACGGTCCCGCGAACGGGCCCGGATCGCCCAGGACATGCACGACGTCCTCGGGCACGACCTCAGCCTCATCGCCCTGTCGGCCGGCGCCCTCAAGCTGGCCCCCGGCCTCGACGAGGCGCACCGGGCCGCCGCCGGGGAGATCCGGGCCCGGGCGGCCGCCTCGGTGGAGCGGCTCGGCGAGGTGATCGGCCTGCTGCGCGAGGAGGCGGGCGACGAGCCGCCGCAGCCGTCCGGCACCGGCATTCCCCGGCTGGTCGAGGAGGCCGCGGCCGCCGGGCTCGCGGTCGGCCTGCGGGTCGAGGGGGACGCCGCAGCCATGCCCCCGTCGGCCGCGCGGGCCGCCCACCGGGTGGTCCAGGAGGCCCTGACCAACGCGGCCAAGCACGCGCCGCAGGCGCGGGTGGACGTGCGGGTGACGCATGCGGCCGAGGAGACGACGGTCCGGGTGGCGAACGGGCCCGCGCCCGCACCGGCGCGCGCCGAGGACGTCCCGGGCACCGGGCGGGGACTGATCGGGCTCGACGAACGGGTGCGGCTGACGGGTGGTGAATTCGCGTACGGCCCGTACGGGGGCGGCTTCGCGGTCACCGCGCGGATCCCGCACACCCCGCCCGCCGTACCCCGGGCGCCTTCCCGGACCGCTCCCCTGGTCCTGCCCCCGGAACACCGGCACGCCCGCAGCCGGGCCCGCCGGGCACTGGCCGTCGCGGTCGTGCTGCCCCTGGTGGCCTGGGCGGGACTGAGTGCCGCCCTGATGGCCTGGGACATCCGCTCGGCCCGGCAGTCCGTACTGGACCCGGGCGACTACGCCCGGCTGCGGGTGGGACAGGATCGGGAGTCGGTCGGACGGCTGCTGCCCGACCGCGAAACCAGGCAGCGGCCGATGGTGGCCGGGGAGCCGAAGGGAGAGGGCATCACATGCGCGTACTACGCGATGACGGCGGACCGCTTCGACGACCGGTCCGGGGACGCCTACCGGCTCTGCTTCCGGGACGGCCGGCTGATGTCCAAGGAGGCGCTGACCCCATGAGTCCGACGTGCGCGAAAGACCCCAGGGCGGTGAGCGGCCGGTGATCCGGGTGCTGATCGCCGACGACGAGCCGATGATCCGCGCGGGGGTGCGCTCCGTGCTGTCCACCGACCCGGACATCGACGTCGTCGCCGAGGCCGCCGACGGGCACGACGCCGTCGAGCTGGTACGCGGCCACCGCCCGGCCGTCGCCGTGCTCGACATCCGGATGCCCGGCATGAACGGCATCGAGGCGGCGGCCGAGATCCGTCGCACCGTGCCGGAGACGGGGGTCGTGATGCTCACGACCTTCGGTGAGGACGACTACATCCTCCAGGCGCTCGGAGGCGGCGCCGCCGGTTTCCTGATCAAGTCGGGCGAGCCCGAGGAGCTGATCGCGGGGGTCCGCGCGGTGGCCGACGGGGCCGCCTATCTGTCACCGAGGGTCGCGGCTCGGGTCGTTGCCCATCTCTCGGCGACGGGCGCGGGTGCTCTGGCCGGCCGCCGCACCGCCGCCCGGGAACGGGTCGGTGCGCTCACCGGCCGGGAACGCGACGTACTGGCCTTCCTCGGCAGCGGGCTGTCCAACGGCCAGATCGCCCGGCGGCTCCATGTGGTGGAAGGGACGGTCAAGGCGCATGTGAGCTCCATCCTGGCCCGGCTGGGCGTGGACAACCGGGCCGCCGCGGCCGTCGTCGCCCACGAGGCCGGGATCGTCGCGCCCGCGCAGCCGCCTCCCGAGCGCTGACGCCGCGGTCCGGGCGAGCGGCAGGAACGCGAGCAGCACGGCCGCCACCACCGAGGCCCCGAGCACCGCACCGGCCAGCACGTCGTGCGGGTAGTGCGCCCCCACCATGACCCGCAGCAGGGCCGCCGCCCCGGCCACCGGCAGGGTGACGGCGGCGAGGCGCGGGCGCAGCACGGCCAGGCCCACCGCGAGGCCGGCCGCCAGGGTGGCGTGGTTGCTCGGGAAGGACCAGTCGCCGGGCGGCGGGCACTCGGCGGCCGTCTCCGCGATGGAGCGCAGAGCCCGACAGGGGCGCTCCTCGTCCACCACCAGCTTCGCCGCCTCGCTGACGGCGTACGCCGCCACGGTGCCGATGCCGGTGAGTACGGTACCGGCGGACATCCGGGTGTCCCCACGGCGTACGGCGCTCCACCAGGCCCACACCAGCAGCAGGCCGAGGACCACCAGGGTGCCGTCGGTGGCCGCTTCCAGCAACGGTCCCGTCCAGGAGGGCGCGTCGGCCACCGCCCCGGTCACCGAGCGGTACATCGACGCCGAGGCACCGCCCGTCACCTCCACCGCGTCGGCCGTGCCCAACCCGCCCGGGGCGAGCCCCACGACGGCTGCCGCGCCCGAGCCAAGTACGACGCAGGCGAGCAGCGGCCGTCCGGTCCTGCGGGTTCTGCTTCCGGTTTCTCGTCTCATGGGACGTGAACCTAGAAGCGGCGGGAGCGGCGGACCCGGGCCGAACGGCAGGGCCCACCCCTGACGATCGTCGGGGGTGGGCCCGGGAACTACGCGGCCGCGGCCTCCACACCTCTCAGCCTTGCTCGCGGTCACCTGGTTCCATGCAATGCCACGTACCTTGCCGCGCACAGGCAGGTCCAAACCGCCTCCTCCCGAGCCTTCCCATCTGACGTACCGTCAGCTCTAATCGAAGGGTGATGGGACACGCAGGCATGGCCGCCATCGCCGTCCGGTACCTCAGGTCCGTCGGCGCCGCCACGACCGCAGGGCCGGCGCCGGTCGATCCGCTGCCGCGCCCCGAACTGCGAGCGGTCGCCGACGGTGAGCGGCCACCCGTCGACCCGGGCGAATTCCGCCGCGTACTGGGGCATTTCGCCAGCGGCGTCACCGTCGTCACCGCACACGCCCCGGACGACGTACAGGGCCCGGCGGGCTTCGCCTGCCAGTCGTTCGCCTCGCTCTCCCTCGACCCGCCGCTGATCACGTTCATGGTCGCCCGTACGTCGACGACCTGGCCGCGCATCGCGCGCGCCGGGGCCTTCTGCGTCAACATCCTCGGCGCGGACCAGGGCGCACTGTGCCGGAGCTTCGCGGTGAGCGGCTCGGACAAGTTCGCGGGGGTGGCGTACGAGGCCGCCCCGGCGACCGGATCGCCGCTGCTGGACTCCGTACCGGCCTGGATCGACTGCCGCATCCAGGCCGTCCACACCGGGGGTGACCATCTGATCGTCGTCGGCCGGGTGGAAGCGATGGGCGCGGTGGACGGGTCCGATCCGCTGCTGTTCCACCGGGGGACGTTCGGGCGGTTCGGGCCGCTCGACGGCTGAGCGCACGCCGCGGGCAGGTCGGCACGCCGGTCGACCTTTCAGCCGGCCGCCTCACGCAGCAGATCCCGTAGTTCCAGTGCCGCCGGGAGCGGGTCGGCGGGCAGCGCCACATGTACGGTCCGGCGCGGGGCGAGGTCGCCGAGCCGGCAGACGGCGAGTTCGGCGGGGACCGCCCAGGCGGCCAGCGAGGGCACCAGCGCCACCCCCAGCCCGGCGGCCGCATAGCCGAACTTGCCGGTCCACTCGGCGATCCTGGTGATCCGCTTCGGCCGGAAGCCGGCCCGGCCGCAGACCTCGGCGAGCATCATGGGCCGGTCGGTGGAGACGTCCTGGAGCCAGGTCTCGTCGCGCAGTTCGCGCAGATCGATCGTCCCGGATCCGGCCAGGCGGTGGTCGCGGGGGAGGACGACGAACAGCTCGTCCGCCAGCAGCACCTCGGTCGTGACGGCGTCGACCGGCGGCAGACCGGACGGGTAGTCGCTGACCACGGCCAGGTCGAGCGCCCCGTCCGCCAGGCGCCGCATCGACTCACCGGTCCGGCCCTCGACCGCGACGACCTCGACATCCGGTCTTGCCCGGGCGAACGCCCGCAGCGCGGCGGGCACCAACGAGACATTGGCCGTGGCGAACGCCCCCACCCGCAGCCGCCCGCCCCGCCCGGCACGGATCACGGCCATCTCGTGTTCCGCGCTCACCAGCCGCGCGAGCACTTCCACCGCGTGCCGGTGCAGCGCGTGGCCGGCCGGATTCAGCCGTACGCCCCGGGCGAGCCGTTCGAAGAGCGGCCCGCCCGACTCCTTCTCCAGCGAGGCGATGCGCCGGGACACCGCCGACTGCGTGTAGTCGAGCCGGGCCGCGGCCTTCGTGAACGATCCGGCTTCGGCCACCGTCACCAGCAGACGCAGCGCGTCGATCTCGAACACATTCCCCCCAGTCATGGCTCACATGCAATCTAGTCGCTGGTGGAATGCCTCGTCCGGCCCTAGTTTCAAGGCGAGTTCGCGAGCTTCGAGACGAGGGACACGTCCATGGCAGCAGCACCGAACACCCTGTCGCCCGAGGCCGCCGAACTGGCCGCCACCCACCAACTTGGCGCCCTGCAAGGCACGTTCACCCCCAAGCGCCTGAACAAGGCGATCTTCGTCCTCTACATCTTCATGATGATCCACCTCTTGGCGATGCTCGTGATACCCGGCCTGCTGTACTTCTGGTGGCTGCGCCGGTATCCGGACTTCAGCCGGAAACAGGCCGCCAAGCGTCTCCACCTGTTCGAGAACGGACTGATCGTGCACCCGGAGTCCGGCGACGGCAGGGTCGTCATCCGCTGGGACTCCGTACGGCTCTACCAGGACATCACCCAGAAGATCATCAACGGCATCCCGTCGACCACCGAGTACGTCTACTCCGCAGTGGGCCCGGGCCGGGACCACGCGAGGATCACGCACTTCTACGAGGGCCCCGAGACCTGGGGACCCCATATGCAGCAGGCCGTCCTCCAGGCGCAGGGCCCGGCGGTCCTGGAATCGATCCTGGCGGGCGAGACGGTCAACTTCGGGGAATTCTCGCTCTCCCGCACCGGCCTGACCGCCCGGGGGAAGGGCCACCTCCCCTGGTCCGGCATCCAGGAGATCCAAGTGTCAGCGGGCTGGGTCAACGCCATGGGGACCGGCGGCTCCGGCCGCCGGTGCAGCGCCGCGGTCAGCGACATCGCGAACCTGCACGTCTTCCTGGCCGTCGCCCAGCACCTTTCCGCCGACAGCTCGTCGGCCTGAAGCGCCGGGCTCCGGGCGCCGTCAGCCGAGTCCGACGACGGCGTCCGAAGGCTCCCGGACCCGTCGGATCACCAGCGCCATCAGCGCCGCCATCGCGCACAGCGCCCCGGACGCGTACCAGACCACGTCGTACGAACCGAACGCATCGCGCGCCACCCCGCCCAGGAACGCCACCAGCGCCGCGCCCACCTGGTGGGAGGCCAGCACCCAGCCGAAGACGATGGCGCTGTCCTCGCCGTACTGCTCGCGGCACAGGGCCAGCGTCGGCGGGACGGTGGCGACCCAGTCCAGGCCGTAGAAGACGATGAAGAACACCATCGGCGGATGCACCGTCGGCGCCAGCAGCATCGGCAGGAAGAGCAGCGAGACCCCGCGCAGCGCGTAGTAGACGGCGAGGAGCCGCCGGGCGTCGAAGCGGTCGGTGAGCCAGCCGGAGAAGACGGTGCCGATGATGTCGAAGACCCCGATGACGGCGAGCAGCGAGGCCGCGGCGGTGATGGGCATGTGGTGGTCGTGGGCCGAGGGCACGAAGTGCGTACGGATCAGGCCGTTGGTCGAGGCCCCGCAGATCGCGAAGGTACCGGCCAGCAGCCAGAACGGTCCGGTGCGCGCCGCGTCGGCCAGTACGCGCACGGTCCGCCTCGCCGCCCCGCGCGCGGGCGCGGGCTTCTCCACGTAGCTGCCGCCGTACGGGGCGAGGCCCACATCGGCCGGGTGGTCGCGGAGCAGGAGCCAGACGAACGGGACGACGACCAGGGCCGCCAGCGCCACCGTCACCGAGGCGGGGCGCCAGCCGTGTTCCTCGACGATCCAGGCGCACAGCGGCAGGAAGACCAGCTGGCCGGAGGCGCCCGCCGCGGTGAGGATGCCGGTGACCAGGCCGCGCCGGGCCACGAACCAGCGGTTGGTGACCGTGGCCGAGAACGACAGCGCCATGGAGCCGGTGCCGAGGCCGACGAGCAGACCCCAGTAGAGCATCAGCTGCCAGGAGGCCGTCATCCATACGCTGGCCAGCGCCCCGGTCGCCACGGTGGTGAGGGCGACCACGACGACCCGGCGGATGCCGAAGCGGTCCATCAGCGCGGCGGCGAACGGTGCGGTGAGCCCGTACAGCGCCATGTCGATGGAGACGGCGAGACCGATCTCCCCGCGCGACCAGCCGAACCGCGCGTTGAGCGGCTCGATGAGGAGTCCGGGGAGGGAGTTGAAGGCGGCGCCGCCGATGATCGTCACGAAGGTGACGGCGGCGACGATCCAGGCGCGGTGAACACGACGGCGGGAGGGGCGCCCGGAGGCTGCCGGGGTGGTGGCCTGCCGGTCGTCGTTCCGGGCGGCGCTTTCGGTTGTCTGGGTCACGTCACTCAGCATCAGGCCGCGGCGCACCCGCTCACGAGTGGCCGGAGGGACACCCTTCGCAGGAATCGGGCCACCGGGATCGTCGCCCGCGGGCCCGAACGAACGGGCCCGTATGCGCGTACGATCGCCAGTCGGCCGACGGGTCGGGCCCGCCGGCCTCGTCGCGCACCGAACCGGGGGATTCCATGCAGTGGGCAGCACGCCAGCACTTCCACCACCGCTCCGCGCTGATGCAGACCTGGGGCGTCGTGCTGCTGCTCATCGCGTGTGCCCTGTGGGTCTGGCTGGGCTTCCTGCTGGCGGAGGATCAGGACATGTACTGCCACCGCACCATGTCGTCGATGTGCGAGGTGGACACCGACGTACCGAAGCAGCTGACCCTCCTGGGGATCTCCGCACCCCTGTCCGTCCTCGGTGCGGGGCTGCTGGTCGCCGGCAGTGTGCGCAGGCAGACCAGCGCCCATGTCTTCGAGGTCATCGAGATGCAGAAGTCCGAGGAACGCAGCCGTCAGAAGTAGCCAGGGCCGTCACCGCCCAGGCGAACCCCGCCCCCACCGCGTACCAGAACAGATCGGGCGCGTTGAAGGTCGAGCCGAGCACCAGCCGCGCCACCGCGCTGTGGCGGGAGAGGTCCGCGGGCACCCCGGTCAGTTGCAGCAGCTCCACCGCCCAGCTGAACGCCAGCGCCGTCCCGGCCTTGACGACCGGCCGGGCGCCGGGCGCGAGCACGGCGACCAGGGCGCAGATCAGCACGGTGTAGAGCGCGTCCCCGGCGTACTTGGCGAGGTCGCCGTCCATGAAGGCCCTGACCCCGAGCCCGGCGAGTACGGTCAGCACCGCGGCCCCGGCCGCGACCGCACGGGCGCGCGGGGCGGTCCGGGACACTGCCGCCGGCCCCCCGCCCCCGGTCATGCGATCCGCTCCAGCCGGCTGATCGGCCGGGCCACCAACAGCGCCGCCACCGCCACCATGTTGATCACCGCTCCGGCCAGCAGCACCTCGGGCGCGCCCACCTCGTCCGCGACCGGTCCCGCCAGCGCCCGGCCCGCCGCCAGCATCAGCAACGAGCCCGCCACGTCGTACGCGTGCAGGCGGTTCAGCGCCTCGGGCGGCACATGGGTCTGGACCGTCGTCGACCACATCACCAGCCAGAACGCGAACGCCGCACCCGCCACGAACTGCCCCGCCCCGAGCGCGGGCACCGGCAGCCCGAGGCCCAGCACCAGCAGGTTCACACAGACCCCGGTCAGCGCGACGGCCCCCGCCGCGAGCGGGCGGCGGGGTCTCAGGCGCAGGGCGAGCAGCCCGCCGACGACGCTGCCCGCGCCGTTCACCGCCATCATCACGCCGTACGTCCCCGAGCCGTGCGCCTCGGTGACCTCTACCGCGGTGAGCGGCAGCATCGGGCCGAGCACCGTGAAGCCGTACACCGTCCAGATCGCGATCACCCCCCACAGCCAGCTGCGGGCCCGGAACTCCCGCCACCCGTCGACCAGTTCGGCGACGAAGCCGCCGCGGTGCGCGTCGTCCGAGGGGGCCGGTGCGAGCCGCAGCAGGAAGAGGCAGATGCCGGAGACGGCGAACGTCGCCGCGTTCGCCGCGTAGACCGCTCCGGCGCTGGCCAGCCCGACGAGCATGCCCGCGAAGGCCGGGCCCGCCATGGTCATCAGCGCCTCGGAGACCCTCAGCACCGCGTTGGCCCGCTGCACGTCGGAGGAGACCCGGGGCACGGTCGAGGCGACGCCCGGCTGGAAGAGCGCGGCGCCCACCCCGGCCACCGCGCTCAGCGTGTACACCGCCCACAGCGGCGGGTTCCCGGTGGTGAAGGAGAAGGCCAGCACCGAGGCCCCGACCAGCCGCAGCGCATCCGCGATGATCATCATCCGGCGGGGGGTGAACCGGTCCGCCAGTACGCCGCCGAAGAGCACGAAGAGCGCCAGCGGCCCCATCCAGGCCGCGAGCGCGAAGCCCACGGAGGAGTGCGGCCGGCCGGCCCCCAGCAGACCCGCGGTGAGCGCCACCGGGATCATGCCGTCACCGAAGAGCGCGGCGGTGCGGGCGACGAAGAAGAGCCGGAAGTTACGGTTCCAGAGCCCCTCCGGCCGACCGTCGCCGAGGCCGGCGCCCAGACCCTCGCCCAGGCCGTCGCCGAGTCCGCCACCCAGGCCCTCGCCCCTCGGGCGCACACCGGTGGAACTGGGCAGAAGAGGCTGCGCACCATCGCGCGCGGCGGCGGGAATGCGCGGGTGTTCCGCTGACTTTTCCTTCACAGGAGTGACATGTATCAGGCTTGAGGTCTATACCACTAGGGGTGAAGGGAGTCCGCCAATGCCGCACCGCATCGCCGTCCTCGCCCTCGACGGGCTGCTCCCCTTCGAACTGGGCATCCCCCAGCGGATCTTCGGCCGCTCGTTCGGTACCGAGCCGCACAACGAGGGCCGCAGTCTGTACGAAGTCGTGACCTGCTCGATCCGCCCGCCGGGCCCGGTCCGTACCGACGCGGACTTCACGATCACCGTCGAGCGCGGCCCCGAAACCCTGGCCACCGCCGACACGGTGGTGATCCCCACCAGTTACGAACTCGGCCCCGTCTACACGGAGGGCAGGCTCACCGACGAGCTGGCCGCCGCGTTCGCCCACATCAGGCCCGGGACCCGGATGGTCTCCATCTGCACGGGCAGCTATGTGCTGGCCGCCGCCGGATATCTCGACGGGCGCCCCGCCACCACCCACTGGTGGCACGCCGACCACTTCCAGCAGCTCTTCCCCGAGGTCCGGGTCGACCCGGACGTCCTGTTCATCGACGACGGGGACGTCCTGACCTCCGCCGGGGTCGCCGCCGGAATCGACCTCTGCCTGCACATCGTGCGCCGCGACCACGGCACCGCCGTCGCCAATGACGTCGCCCGCCGCACCGTCGTACCCCCGCACCGGGACGGCGGGCAGGCGCAGTACATCCAACGCCCCGTGCCCGACGCACAGTTCGCGACCACGACCACGGCACGCACCTGGGCGCTCGGGCGGCTGGAGCGGCCGATCCTGCTGCGCGACATGGCGCAGCAGGAGTCGATGAGCGTGCGGACCTTCACCCGCCGGTTCCGGGAGGAGGTCGGGGTCAGCCCCGTCCAGTGGCTGACCCGGCAGCGGGTCGAACGGGCCCGTCACCTGCTGGAGTCGACGGACCTGTCGATCGACCAGGTGGCACGGGACGCGGGCTTCGGGACGCCCACGTCGCTGCGGCAGCATCTCCAGACGGCGCTGGGGGTGTCCCCGACGGTGTACCGGCGCACGTTTCGCGCCGGTCGGGTGTGAAAGGCCGCGCGCTCAGAACACCAGCACCCCCCGCGCCACCCGGCCGTGGTGCGCGTCGTCCGCCGCCTTGGCGAAGTCCTCCACCGGGTAGGTGGTGGTGACGAGTTCGTCCAGGAGCAGCCGGCCCTCCCGGTACAGCTCCGCGTAGAGCGCGATGTCCCGCTGCGGTCGCGAGGAGCCGTACCGGCAGCCCAGGATCGACTTGTCCAGGTACATCGCCGAGACGAGGAACGACGCCTCCGCCGTCGCCGCCGGGACGCCCAGCAGGATCGCCTGGCCGTGCCGGTCCAGCAGGTCGATCGCGGTCCGGATCAGTTCCGTACGGCCCACGCACTCGAAGGCGTGGTCGGCGCCGCCGGGCAGGATGTCCCGCACACCGTCCGCCGACGTCAGGAAGTGCGTCGCGCCGAACTGCCGGGCCGCCGCCTCCTTCGCCGGGTTGGCGTCGACGGCGACGATCGTCAGCGCGCCCGCGATCCGGGCGCCCTGGATCACGTTGAGCCCGATGCCGCCGGTACCGATCACCACGACCGAGTCGCCCCGGTCGACCTTCGCCCGGTTGAGTACGGCTCCGACTCCCGTCAGCACCCCGCAGCCGATCAGGGCCGCGGAGGTCAGCGGGATGTCCGCCGGGATTTTCACCGCCTGCACGGCCTTGACCAGGGTCCGTTCGGCGAAGGCCGAGTTGGACGCGAACTGGTACAGCGGCTTCCCGCGCCGCGCGAACGGCTGCCCCGGCATCCCGATCGCCTTGCGGCACATGGTCGGGCGCCCCCGGTCGCACTGGGCGCACGCCCCGCAGTTGGCCAGCGTGGACAGCGAGACGTGGTCGCCGGGCGCCACATGGGCGACACCCGCGCCGACCGCCTCGACCACGCCCGCACCCTCGTGTCCGAGCACCACCGGCGACGGGAACGGGATCGTCCCGTCGATCACCGAGAGGTCGCTGTGGCACAGCCCCGCCGCGGCCACCGCCACCAGCACCTCGCCGGGGCCCGGATCGCGTATCTCCAGATCGTCGACGACCTCGGTCCGCTTGCCGTCGAAGACGACGCCTCTCATCTCGGCTCCCTCGGTAGGCCGAGCACCCGCTCGGCGATGATGTTCCGCTGGATCTCGTCCGAGCCGCCGTAGATGGTGTCGGACCGGGTGAACAGGAACAGGCGCTGTGCCTCGTCGAGTCCGTACGGTGCCTTCGCCGACCAGTCGTCCGGGCCGACGGCCGCCGCCGCGCCCCTGACCTGCACGGCCAGCTCGCCCAGGCGCTGGTGCCAGCCGCCCCAGAGCAGTTTCGCCACACTGGGCGCGCCGGGGTCGCCCGTGGAGCCGAGGGTGCGCAGGGCGTTCCAGCGCATGGTCCGCAGCTGGGCCCACTGCCGTACGAGGCGTTCGCGCAGGACCGGGTCGGTGACGGCGCCGCTGTCGACGGCCGCCCGGACCACCCGGCCGAGTTCGGCGGCGAAGCCGATCTGCTGGACGAGCGTGGAGACGCCGCGCTCCAGGGCCAGCAGCCCCATGGCAACCGTCCAGCCGTTGCCCTCGCCGCCGACGCACTCCTCGGCGTGCGCCCCGTCGAAGAAGACCTCGTTGAACTCGCTGGTCCCCGACATCTGACGGATCGGCCGGACCTCGATCCTGCCGGGCTGGTCCATCGGTACGAGCAGGAAGGACAGGCCGTGGTGGCGGCTGGAGCCGGGCCCCGTACGGGCCAGCACGAAGCACCAGTCGGCCTCCTTCGCGAGTGACGTCCAGATCTTCTGCCCGGTCACTCGGTGGCCGCCGCGGCTCCGGTCGGGCACGGCCGCCGTGCGCACCGCGGCGAGGTCCGATCCGGCGTCCGGCTCGCTGTATCCCTGGCACCAGAGCGCGTCGCCGCGTGCCACGGCGGGCAGGAAGCGGCGCTGCTGTTCGTCGCTGCCGTAGGCGATCAGGGTCGGGGCGAGGAGGTTCTCGCCGATGTGGCCGACCCGGGCGGGGGCGTCGGCGCGGGCGTACTCCTCGGCCCAGACGACCTGCTGGGTGAGGCTCGCGCGGCGGTTGCCGTGGCCGGCGCCGTGGTTGTCCCAGCCGAGGCCGATCCAGCCGTCGCGGCCGAGTTCGCGCTCCCAGGCGCGGCGGACCGCGACTCCCTCGTGCTCGCTGCCGGGGCCGCCGGTGCCGGCCGCCGCCGCGTACGCGCCGACCAGGTGCGCCGCCAGCCAGGCGCGCGCTTCCTCGCGGAACGCGGTGTCGTCGGGGCCGAAGCTGAAGTCCACGGGTGCCTCCTGCTGTTGCGGCTCACCATCAAGCCGGTCCGGGGCGGAGCCCCGGCGGGATCTCACGCGTTCGGCCGGGCCTTCGCCGCGGCCGCCGCGGCCATCTCCTCCAGTCGCGCCAGCATCGGCATCGGGTCCGTGCCCACCGTCCCCGGCAGGAAGTCCGCGATCCGTTCCGGGGTCCAGGCCCCCTCGACGTACCCGGCCCGCAGCTCCCTCGGCTGGGCCCAGACCGCGATCTTCGGCCCCGCGACCGTGTACACCTGGCCGGTGATCTTCTCCTCGCGGGCCCGTTCGCTGAGCAGGTAGACGACGAGCGCCGCCACGTCCTCCGGCTCGCCGATCTCCTTGAGCTCCATGGGCACGTTGGCGGACATCCGGGTACGGGCGACCGGGGCGACGGCGTTCGCCGTGACGCCGTACTTGTGCAGGCCGAGCGCCGCGCTCCGTACCAGCGAGATGATCCCGCCCTTCGCGGCGCTGTAGTTGGCCTGGGCGACGCTGCCCTGGTGGTTGCCGCTGGTGAAGCCGATCAGCGTGCCGCCGCCCTCCTGCTTGCGCATCACCGCCGACGCGGCCCGGAAGACGGTGAAGGTGCCCTTGAGGTGGGTGGCGACCACCGGGTCCCACTCCTCCTCGGACATGTTGAACAGCATCCGCTCCCGCAGGATCCCGGCCACGCAGACGACCCCGTCGATCCGCCCGAACCGCGCGAGCGCCGTGTCCACGATCCGCTGGCCGCCCGCCATCGTGGAGATGTCGTCGGCGACCGCCACCGCCTCGCCGCCCGCCGCCTCGATCTCCTTGACGACCGACTCGGCCACCTCGCTGCTCGGCTCGCCGCCCTCGACGGAGACGCCGTAGTCGTTGACGACGACCCTCGCCCCCTCGGCCGCCGCCGCGAGCGCGACCGCCCGCCCGATGCCGCGACCGGCACCCGTCACGGCCACCACCTTGCCTGCCAAGAAGTTCCCCATGCCCGGCCCCTTCCCGCGGTTTCTGACGGACCGTTAGATTTTATGTGCCATCAGGTCCACGAGCACAAGCCCCAGGAGGCGCCATGTCACTGCCGGCCGAGTTCCACGACATCGCCAAGCGGGTCAACAACTGGGGCCGCTGGGGCGCCGACGACGAGATCGGGACGCTCAACCTGATCACCGACGCCGTCGTGCGCGAGGCGGCCGCCACCGTCCGCACCGGTCTGCGGATCCCGCTCGCACTCCCCCTCCAGCAGGACGGCGTGCAGAGCGGGCTGATCCCCGGGCGGATCAATCCGCTGCACACCATGGTCCAGATCAACCAGGAACTCTTCGGCCCCGGCACCGTCGCCACCAGCGACGACACGGCGGTCCTGAGCCTGCAGACGGCCACCCACTGGGACGCCCTCACCCATGCCTCGCACTCGGGAAAGATCTACAACGGCCGCCCGGCCACGACGATCACCGCACACGGCGGCGCGCAGTTCAGCGGGATCGACAAGGCGCCGCACATCGTCTCGCGCGGGGTGCTGCTCGACGTGGCGCGCGCACGAGGTGTGGACCGGCTGCCCGGCGACCACGCCGTCATCCCCGAGGACCTGGAAGCGGCCGAGGAACTGGCGGGGGTACGGGTCCGGTCCGGTGACATCGTGCTCGTACGGACCGGGCAGGTGCAGATCTGTCTGGCGGGCGACAAGCACGCGTACGGCTATCCGTCGCCCGGCCTGTCGATCCGGACGCCCGAGTGGTTCCGCGCGCGCGATGTGGCGGCGGTCGCCAACGACACCCTGACCTTCGAGATCTTCCCGCCGGAGATCGACGATCTGTGGCTGGGGGTGCACGCGCTGGACCTGGTCGAGATGGGCATGCTGCAGGGCCAGAACTGGAACCTGGAAGCGCTGTCCACAGCCTGTGCGGAGGAGAAGCGGTACGCCTTCCTGCTCTCCGCCATGCCGGAACCGTTCGTCGGCGCGACCGGCACCCCGGTCGCGCCGGTCGCCATCCTCTGATTCGCCGGGAGCAACTGCTTCAACCTTTATGCAAGGTTCGTAAAGACTTGCGACACCTTGTGCGCATCGTGGCCCGCATACCCCGCGCCCTGCGCGACACCGTGCACGCCCTGCGCGACACCGTGCACGCCCTGCACGCCGGAGTGCAGCGGCACCTGGATCAGTGGCGCGCCCCGGTCGACCTCGCACCAGATGCGCTTGCCCGCGCCCTCCGGCTGCCAGCCCCAGCGGTCGGCGAGGCCGTCGACCAGCTCCAGGCCCCGGCCGTTGGTGTCCTCGCCCGCCGCGTGGCGCTGCTGCGGCGGGCGACAACTGGTGTCGGCCACCTCGACCCGGACGGTCCCGGCCGAGCCCGTCAGGCCGAACAGCATGCGCAGCACGGCCGGACACCCGGTGTGCACCACCGCATTGGTGACCAGCTCCGAGATCAGCAGGATGAGCGTCTCGGCCAGCGGCTCGTCGTCCCTTATCCCGGACCCGACCAGTCTCGACCGGGCCCATCTACGGGCCCGCCCGACCTCCGCGGGATCCGGCCCGACCTCCAGCTGAACCTGAAGCACCTGCACCGCTCACACCATCCGAACCGGCGGACACATCGCCTCGCGCCTCCTCAGGGTCACGGAACGTGATTCCCTTACGAGACAGCATGGTTGACGTACAGTCACCGCAACAAGCGCTTCGGGCATATTCCATCGCGAAGGAGTACGCGTGGTGCATACTGTGCGACGCGCGCTGCGGGGAGTCGAACAGAGGCGCATCGAGGCCGCGGGAGCCGCCTCCCGGGCACGCCCGGCGCTTCTGCCTGGAACGCGAGCAGGGCACCGCTCCCGGGCCGGAGTCGCCACACCGGCAACACCCGGATCATCCGGTTCCAGTTCCTGTCGCATCCAACGGAGCGTACCCGAGCCCGGCGCCGACTCCGGCCCGTGACGAATGACGTGAAGGACGTGAGCCGGGGCACGCGCTCACCGACTGCACTGCGTAACTCCGCAGCGTGAGGCTCCTACCCCTGCCTGTCACATGCGTGCGCCAGGCATTCGCCCGCTGCCGGGCGCCGGAAGCCTGCACGGAACCCGTCCGGCTTCAGCACAGGTCCCCCGCAAGCACCTCCTCGGCCGCAGCGGCCGCCAGCCACTGCCCGGACCGCAGCCAGGCCCGTTTGAGGTGCAGGTGAACATCTGCCTCCCAGGTGAAGCCCATGCCGCCGTGCACCTGGAGGCAGTCCCGGGCGTTGCGGACCGCCGCGTCGTCGGCCAGCAGTTTGGCGCCCGCGATCTCGACCGGGTCCGCGGTCACGGCCGCCGCGTACACGGCGCAGCGGGCCAGTTCGGCGCGGACCAGCATCCCGGCGCACAGGTGTTTGACCGCCTGGAAGGACCCGATCGGCGATCCGAACTGTTCGCGCTCACCGGCGTGTTGGACGGCCATCTCGGTCGTCCGGGCGGCGCTGCCGAGCTGTTCGGCGGCGGCGAGCAGGGCGCCCTCGTCGCGCAGCCGCTCGCCCCGGGGCAGCGGCTCGCCGCCCTCCACAGGGTCCGCGACCCGCCACAGGGGCGTGAACGGGTCGATCGAACGTACGGGATCGGCGGCGTCCCGTACCCGTACGGCGTCCCGCACCGTGCCGCCGGACGCCCGCGCCGCGTTTCCGGGGCCGAGTACGAGCAGCGCGTCCGCCTCCCCCAGGTGCGCCACCGGCTGCCCGGCGTCGAGCACCGCGACCACCGCCTCGCCCTGCGCCGCGCCCTTCACCGGGCCGGCCGCGAGGTGGGTGGCGATCAGTGGTCCCGGCAGCAGCGAACGCCCCACCTCCTCGAAGAGCAGGACCGATTCGGGCAGCCCGAGACCGACGCCCCCCTCCGCCTCCGGCAGCCGCAGCGCGAAGAACCCGGCTTCGCCGAGCTCCCGCCACAGCGCCCGGTCGACGCCGGTACCGGCGTCGAGCGCGGCCCGCATCCGGTCCCTGCCGAAGCGCCCGGCGAGAAGTTCCCGCACCCCGGCCCGCAGGGCCCGCTGGTCGTCCGAGAGCTGGAAGTCCATGAGTGCGTCAGCGCCCCTTCGGCAGGCCGAGTATGCGTTCGGCGACGATGTTCCGCTGGATCTGCGAGGTGCCCGCGGCGATGGTGTACGAGAGCGAGGAGAGCCGGTCCAGGACCCACTCCCGGTCCAGATCCGCGCTGTCCGCGCCGAGTACCTCGGCCGCCGCCTCGTACAGCTCCTGGCGGGCGTGCGAGTAACGCAGCTTGAAGACCGAGCCGCCTGTTCCGGGCACGCCACCGCCGCCCCCGGCCCGCTGTGCCTCGCTGACGTTCCACTGGGTGAGCCGCCACAGCGCCCGGAATTCGGCGTTCAGCCTGCCCAGCCTGCGGCGCAGCACCGGATCGTCCCAGCGTCCGCTGCGCCGGGCCTCGGCCGCCAGCGCGTCCAGGGTGCGGCGGCAGGCGACGACCTCGCCGACGAAGGCCGTACCGCGCTCGAAGGAGAGGGTGACCATGGTGACCCGCCAGCCGTCGTTCTCCGCGCCGACGCGGTGGGAGACCGGCACCCGCACCTCGTCCAGGAACATCTCGGCGAACTCGGTGGACCCGGCGAGGGTGCGCAGCGGGCGGACGGTGACCCCCGGGGCATCCATCTCCATCGCGAGCCAGCTGATCCCGCGGTGCCTGGGCGCCGCCGGGTCGGTACGCACCAGGAGCTCGCACCAGTCGGCGACCTCCGCGTGCGAGGTCCAGATCTTGCTGCCGCTCACCACGTAGTGGTCGCCGTCGCGCACCGCCCTGGTCCGCAGCGCGGCGAGGTCCGAACCGGCGTCGGGTTCGCTGAACCCCTGGCACCAGATCTCGTCGCCGCGCAGCACCGGCGGCAGCCAGCGCGCCCGCTGCTCGGCCGTGCCCTCGGCCGCGATCGTCGGTCCGGCGTGCAGCAGCCCGACGAAGTTCGCGCCGACGTACGGGGCCCCGGCCCGCTCCGTCTCCTCCAGGAAGATCAGGTGCTGGGTCGGGGTCGCGCCCCGGCCGCCCGCGTCGACGGGCCAGTGCAGACCCGCGTAGCCCGCGTCGTACAGCATCCGCTGCCAGGCCGTGTCGTACGCGCGGCGCCCCGGCCAGTCGTCGGGGCCGGGCTTCGCGGGCAGCCCGGGGAGCACGGCGGCCAGCCACTCGCGCAGCCGCGCCCGGAACTCCTGCTCCTCCTCCGTGTACGCGAGGTCCATCGCGCGCCTACTTCTCGCGGTCCATGTCCAGGTCGAGACCGAGCATCCTGATCGCGTTTCCGCGCATCAGTTTGTAGACGGTCTCGTCGTCCAGTCCCTTGACGTGGTCGAGGGCGACCTCCTTGGTGTGCGGGAAGGTCGAGTCGACGTGCGGGTAGTCGGTCTCGAAGGTGGCGTTGTCCCGTCCGACGACGTCGAGCGAGGCGACGCCGTGCCTGTCGCGGAAGAAGCAGCAGAACATCTGCCGGTAGTAGTACGTGGACGGCGGCTCGGGGATCAGATCGCGCACCCCGCCCCAGGCCCGGTGCTCCTCCCAGACGTCGTCGGCACGCTCCAGGGCGTACGGGATCCAGCCCATCTGGCCCTCGCTGTAGGCGAGCTTCAGCCGGGGGAACTTCACCAGGACCCCGCTGAACAGGAAGTCCATCATCGAGGCCATGGCGTTGTTGAAGGAGAGGCTGGCCTGTACGGCGGGCGGGGCGTCCGGCGACGCGGCGGGCATCTGCGAGCTGGACCCGATGTGCATGTTCACGACCGTGCCGGTCTCCTGACAGACGGCGAAGAACGGGTCCCAGTAGCCGGTGTGGATCGACGGCAGCCCGAGGTAGGTGGGGATCTCCGAGAAGGTCACCGCCCGCACCCCGCGCGCCGCGTTCCGCCTGATCTCGGCGACGGCCAGGTCGATGTCCCAGAGCGGGATGATGCAGAGCGGGATCAGCCGGCCGCCGCTGTCGCCGCACCACTCCTCCACCATCCAGTCGTTGTAGGCGCGGACACACGCAACCGCCACCTCTTTGTCCTGGGCCTCGGCGAAGGTCTGGCCGCAGAAGCGCGGGAAGGTCGGGAAGCAGAGGCTGGCCTCGACGTGGTTGAGGTCCATGTCCTTGAGCCGCTCGGCCGGGTCCCAGCAGCCGGGCCGCATCTCCGCCCGGGTGATCCCCTCCAGCGTCATGTCGTCGCGGTCGAAGCCGACGGCGGCGATGTTGCGCTTGTACGGGAACTTCAGGTCCTCGTAGATCCACCAGTCGGTGGGCGGGCCGTCCGGATCCATCGTGATGACGTACTTGCCGCCCGTGTACGCCAGCTCGCCGATGCCCGCGGTGAGCGGCTGCGGGCCGCGCTCGCGGTATTTGGCGGGCAGCCAGGTCGAGAAGAGGTGCGGCGGCTCGATCACATGGTCGTCGACGCTGACGATCCGAGGCAGTTCCGTCATGGTGTCCCCTTCGGCACGCGCTTTTCTGATGACCCGTCAGATTGACGTCGAACTCAGGCTAGCCCCGCACCCCTGGACCGACAAGGCGCAGCGCTCTACGCTCTCCGCACTATCTGACTGTCCGTCAGCTATGAGGAGTTCGCCGTGTACGAGACCGCGCACGCCCTGGGTGCATCGGGCACCTTCTGGGAACTCGTCGAACGCCGGGCCGGTCTGACCCCGGACCGCCCGTTCCTGATCCAGGACGACCGGACGCTCACCTTCGGCGAGCTGCGCACCCGCGGCGAGCGGGTCGCGGCCGGGCTGTGGGAGATGGGCGTGCGCCCGGGTGGCGTCGTCGCCTGGCAGTTGCCGACCCGGATCGAGACGGTGCTGCTGTCGTTCGCGCTGACCCGGATCGGCGCCGTGCAGTCGCCCGTCATCCCGTTCTACCGGGACCGCGAGGTGGGCTTCGCGCTGCGCGAGTCGAAGGCGGAGTTCTTCGCGGTGCCGGGCACCTGGCGGGGCTTCGACCACACGGCGATGGCCGGCCGGCTGGCGACGGACCGGCCGCCGGTGGTGTTCGAGGCGTACGCGTCACTGCCGGACGGCGATCCGTCGGTGCTCCCGCCGCCGCCCGGTGACGGCACGGCCGTGCGCTGGATCTACTGGACGTCGGGCACCACCTCCGACCCGAAGGGGGTGCTGCACACCGACCGCAGCCTGATCGCGGGCGGCTCCTGCCTGGCCCACGCGCTGCGCCTGTCGGCGGACGACATCGGCTCGGTGGCCTTCCCGTTCGCCCATGTCGGCGGGCCGGACTACGCGGTGATGCTGCTGCTGTACGGGTTCCCCGCGGTGCTGTTCGAGCACTTCGCGATGCCGGACGCGCTGGAGGGCTACCGGCGCCACGGGGTGACGGTCGCGGGCGGGTCCACGGCGTTCTACTCGATGTTCCTGACCGAACAGCGCAAGGTCCCGGACCGGAGACTGATCCCCACCCTGCGGCTGCTGGCGGGCGGCGGGGCCCCGAAGCCACCGGAGATCTACCACGCGGCGGTACGGGAGATGGACGTCCAGCTCACCCACGGGTACGGCATGACCGAGGTCCCCATGATCACGATGGGCGCCCCCGACGACACGGCGGAGCACCTCGCCGGGACGGAGGGGCGTCCGCCCGCGGGCATGGAGATCCGGATCACCGACGAGGACGGCAAGCCGCTGCCGCACGGCACGGACGGCGAGGTGCGGCTGCGCGGGGAGGCGGTCTGCAAGGGCTATCTGGACCCGGCGGCGTCCGCGGCGGCGTTCGACGCCGAGGGGTTCCTGATCACCGGCGATATCGGCCACGTCAGGGCGAGCGGGCATCTGGTGCTCACCGGGCGGCTGAAGGACATCATCATCCGCAAGGGCGAGAACATCTCCGCCAAGGAGATAGAGGACCTGCTGCACCAGCACCCGGACGTCGGGGACGCGGCGGTGATCGGGCTTCCGGACCCGGAGCGGGGCGAGCTCGTCTGCGCGGTCGTGGAACAGCCGGTGGGCGCCGCACCGCTGACGCTGACGGAGGTCGCGGGGTATCTGCGGGCCGAGGGGCTCTCCGTGCACAAGCTGCCGGAACGGCTGGAGGTGGTGGCGGCGCTGCCGCGCAACGAGGCCCTGCGCAAGGTGCTGAAGTACCGGCTGCGGGAGCAGTTCGCCTGACGGAGGGGCGGGGCGGGCCCCGCCCCCTCGTGTGCCTACGCGTCCGGGGCGATCACCGTGAAGTAGTCGGCGAACGCCGACACCGCACCGTCCTCCGTGATCCTGCCGTCCTGGTCCGCGTCCAGGGTCCGCGCCGCGAGCTCCGCCGTCGCGGCGTCCGCGCCCAGCACCCGCAGCGCCCGCTCCACGGCGGGTACGGCCGCCGTGCCCTGGTCGTCCCGGTCCGCCACCGCGATCGCCGCACGCAGGAAGGGGCGGGCGATCTCCGCGAAGCGCTCCGGGTTGTCGCGCAGCCGTTTCACGGCCCCGCCCACGAACTCCTCACGGGTGACGCGCTGGTCCCCGTCGACATCGGCGATGCCCGCCATGCCCTGCCAGAACGCCTCGGCCCCGGTGTAGAGCGCCTGGCCCTTGTCGCAGCGCGCCGTCGTACCGAATTCGGCGAGCAAACGGGCCGCGGCGGCACTGAAATCCGCGCGATCGATGTATCCGTTGCCGTCCTGGTCGAAGGCGGCGAAGCGGAAAGCGATCTTGCGCTCATACTCTGCGCTGTCCATGCGGGGAGCGTACGACGCCGGGAGGCGTCACGTGTCACTTACGCGCTCCACCGGTGTTACAACCCAGTCATCGGCGCCCTCACGCGGAGAGCGGCCGGGCCCCTCCGTCGACGGCCGTGTCCCAGTCGGGGTAGACGTCGAAGAGCCGGCGTACGCCGAGGGCGGCGAGCACCCGGTTGACGTGGGAGCCCTCCTCCGCGCCCCGGGCCGGCAGGATCAGCCGCAGCCGGCCCCCGCAGGAACGCATCAGGCGGCGGGAAGCGATCAGTACGCCGACGCCGCTGGAATCGCAGAACAGGACCTCGGAGAGATCGAGCACCACATCGTGGCGGCCGTCGGCGACCGCGTCGTGGACGGACTGGCGCACGGAGGGCGACGTCACCAGATCCAGTTCGCCGCGCATGTGCAGTACGGTCCATTCACCCTGCACAGTCTCGGCCACTCTCAGCGTCACGCGACCGGCCCTCTCGTTCCGGGGATTCCGACGATCCGGAAGTTTCCGTTCCTTCTCGCGGCTGCCCCGGCCGCACCCCAATGAAACACCGAGCGGCCTGTCAGGACACAGCCGGATTCAGGCAGAAATGATCACTTCAGGTCCGATCCGTCGGCGCCGAGTCCGCATTCCCTACCATCCCGGGCCTCTTCAGGGGCGTACTTGCCGTAAAGGGACGTGCATCTTCGACGCCGCCGACTACATTCGGTGTGACGAGGGGAACAGGGCTGGGGGTCGCATGGCTGGAAACGCACCACCCCGCTGGGACCGCAAGATGCAGCAGCGGCTGGCACGCGGTGAGGCGGCGGCTCTCGGCGAGCTCTACGACCGGTTCGCCTCGCTCGTGCACAGCCAGGCCCACCGGATGCTCGACGACGAGACCGCCGCCGACCTGGTGACCCGCGAAGTCTTCGGCTACGTGTGGGAGAACCCGGACGCGTACGACCCCCAGCAGGGCTCGATGCGTTCCTGGGTGGCCCGGCTCACGCACCGCCAGTCCGTCCGGCGGCTGCGCGAGGAGGACAGCCTCCGCGACGACGGCGCGGACGACGACGGCAGCGGGCTGGAGGAGCGGGTGCACCGGGCCACGGCCGCGGCCCGCGCCGACTACATCGTCGCGTCCATGCCCGCCCCGCTGCGGGCCGCACTGGAGCTCGCGTACATCCAGCGCCGGGACTACCGGCAGACCGCGGCCGACCTCGGGGTCACCGAGGACGAGGCCCGCCGCCGGCTCCGGCTCGGGCTGCAACTGCTCTCCACCGCGCACACCCGCCCGCTCGAAGGGACGTCGCCGCCCGGATACGGACGGCCCCTGTGACCGGCGACGACGCGAACGGACGCGAGGACGGCGGACGCGACGACGAGGTACGGGGCGCGCGGCGCATACCGGGACCCCGGGCCGCCGCGGACGACTTCGACCTCGCCGCCGTACCCCTGCCGCCGCCCGTCCCCGCGACCCCGCCCGAGAAGCCGCGGCCGAGCCCGCAGCCGCCGACACCGGAACCGGAAACCGCCGCGGCACCACCTGACCCATCAGGCCCGTCGGCCCCGTCGGCCCCGTCGGACCTGCCGGTGCTGGCGCACCGCGTCCTCAGGGCGCTCCTCGGCGCGTGGGCCCTGGCGGCCTGCTCGGCGGAGGAGACCGAGGCCGTCGAGGCGCATCTGACCGAGTGCGCCGCCTGTACGGACGAGGCCCTGCGGCTGCGCGACGCGGTCGGGCTGCTGCACACCGACCGCAGCCTGGACCTCGATCCGACGCTCCGCACGCGGGTGATCGACGCGTGTCTGAGCCGCCGCCCGGCCGACATCCCGGTGCCGGACTGGGCCTCCCCGTACGACGCGGAGACCGCGCGGCTCGACGCGCTGCTCCGTGACATCGGCGGCTCGGAATGGCACGCCCCGGTGCGTCTGAAGTGGTTCGAGAACGAGCAGGAGGCCAACCGCAAGACCACGGTCGCGGGCGTCATCGGCCATCTCATGACCGTCGACGGACTGATCGGCACCGCCCTCGACCTCGAAGTGCCGCTCGGCGACGGAGCCCTCGGCCGCGGCGCCGACTGGCCGCTCTCCCCCGTCGCACGTACCGAGAAGTACTGGTCCGCCGACCGGCGGCCGCCCACCCGTGCGGTCCACGAACCGTGGCGCGACCAGACCCACGCCCTCATCCGTACGGTGTCCTTCGCCGGCCGCGGGGTCTCCGAGCTCTCCGTCTCGTACGGGGACTTCGCCCTTCCGATGCACGACGCCCTGCTGGACCGGGCCTTCGAATGCTGGGTGCACGGCGGCGACATCGCGGCAGCGGTGGACTATCCGTACGAGGCGCCGTCCGCCGCCCACCTCAACCGGATGATCGACCTGGCGGCCCGGCTGCTGCCCGCCGCCCTCGCCGAGCGCCGCAGGACCGGTCTTGCCGGGCCCGCCCGCCATCTGGTGACGGCCGGTTCACCGGGCCGTTCGCTGCATCTGGAGGTCGAGGGCTCGGGCGGCGGCGACTGGTACATCCCGCTGGACTCCCCGGCCGCGCTCGGCTCCCCCGCGCACACCGTGGCGCAGGTCGCGCTGGACGGCGTGGAGTTCTGCCAGCTGGTGGCCGGGCATGTGCCACCGGTGGAGGCGGCGGCCGGTCAGGAAGGGGACCGCGAGGCGATCCGCGACGTGCTCT
Organism: Streptomyces sp. NBC_01591; assembly: GCF_035918155.1. Classification (NCBI taxonomy): domain Bacteria; kingdom Bacillati; phylum Actinomycetota; class Actinomycetes; order Kitasatosporales; family Streptomycetaceae; genus Streptomyces; species Streptomyces sp. NBC_01591. Next base: position 4,990,172 of record NZ_CP109327.1, on the reverse strand, counting down.
TCGCCGCGGCCTCGCTGAGCCGCCTGTAGGGCCTGTTCGACCCTGATCCGCCGGACAGGCTCTGGGGCCCCTACGCGAAGACCACCGTACGGCGGCCGTTGAGCAGGATGCGGCGCTCCGCGTGCCACTTCACGGCCCGCGCCAGCGCCTGGCACTCCACATCGCGCCCGATCGCGACCAGCTGGTCCGGCGTGACGCCGTGGCCCACCCGCTCGACCTCCTGCTCGATGATCGGCCCCTCGTCGAGGTCCGCAGTCACGTAGTGCGCCGTCGCACCGATCAGCTTCACACCACGGGCGTGCGCCTGGTGGTACGGCTTCGCGCCCTTGAAGCTCGGCAGGAAGGAGTGGTGGATGTTGATGATCCGGCCGCTCAGCTGCTTGCAGAGGTCGTCCGAGAGGACCTGCATGTAGCGGGCGAGGACGACCAGCTCGACGTTCTCCTCGCGGACCAGCTCCAGCAGCTGCGCCTCCGCGGCGGCCTTGTTCTCCTTGGTCACCGGGATGTGCCGGAAGGGAACGTTGTACGAGGCGACGAGCTCGGCGAAGTCCGTGTGGTTGGAGACGACGGCGGCGATCTCGATCGGCAGCGCCCCGATCCGGGAACGGAACAGCAGGTCGTTGAGGCAGTGCCCGAACTTGCTGACCATCAGCACGACCCGCATCCGGTCCGAGGAGCGGTGGATCTGCCAGTCCATCCGGAAGGAGTCGCCGACCGCGGCGAAACTGGCCCGGAGCTTCTCCACGGTCACCGGGGCGTCCGCCGAGAAGTGGACCCGCATGAAGAACAGACCCGTGTCGTGGTCGCCGAACTGCTGGCTGTCCTCGATATTGCAGCCGGTCATGAAGAGATAGCTCGACACGGCGTGCACGATGCCCTTTTTGTCGGGGCAGGAGAGGGTGAGGACGTACTGCTCGGGGGCGGTCTCAGCAGGCTGCGGCGCGGTCATCCCCGTAGCGTGCCACACCGGCCCCGCATCAGGCCGATCTGGTCATGATGCGGAGCACGTCGAGGGAGCGCGGCGGCGTGTCGGGGTCCTCGCCGTCGTTGCCGGCGAGCAGCACATGGGCCTCGCGGGCGGCCCGTACGGCCTCCGGCCAGCCGTGGTGCTCCAGATACGCCGAGACGGGGGCGTCCGCGCCGACCTGGTGCATGATGCGCAGCACCCGGAGCACGGCGACGTCGACGAGGGCGGCCTCGCCGGTGTCGCGGAAGATCGTCCCGATGTACTTCTCGGCGGACCAGTTGTCCAGCCAGGTGTCCTCGACCAGGCGGTACACGGCGTCGGTGACGTCGCCGTACCCCTCCCGGCCGGCCAGCCAGCACTCGTGGTGGAAGACGGGGTCGGAGAGCATGTGCAGCGCCGAGCGCACGTTGCTGCGCCAGCGCCACCAAGGCATGTCATTCAGCGGCATGCCGCCCATGGTGGAGGAGCGACGGCCGCGACGGGAAGAGTTCTCCGAACCTTGCTGCACGGTCATCGATCGTACGTTCCCTTTTCCGCCCCCCGCACCGGCCCCCGCAATTCACCTGGATGTCACCGAGCGTTGAGCGGGGCACACTGCGGCGTTACCCCGCGGCCGGAAATGTTCATGCCCATGACCGGACGGCGACGCCCCACCTCCCCCCGCCCCTACAAGCTCCTCACAAGTACGGCGGCGGTCGGGGCGCTGCTGGTCACCGGTTGCGGCGCACTCCCTGGGGCCACGGGGGGCTCCAGGGAGCCCGTCACCGTGGTGACGTGGGCCCCCAGCGGCGTCGCGGGGCCGGACGCGGTGAACATGGCGGGCATGACCGCCATGGCACGCACCTACGCCCGCTGGGCCAACGCCGACGGCGGGCTGGACGGTCACAAGCTGCGCGTCGTCACCTGCGACGAGGAGGACACCTCGATCGGCGCGGCGAACTGCGCCCGGCTGGCCGTCAAGGAGAAGGCGGTGGCGGTCGTCGGCTCGTACAGCCGGCACGGGACGGCGTTCATGCCGCCGCTGGAGGCCGCCGGAATCCCCTACATCGGCGGATACGGCGCTTCCGACGAGGAGTTGAGCAGCTACAACTCCTACCCGGTCAACGGCGGCCAGCCGGCCCTGCTCGCGGGCAACGCCCGGCAGCTGGCCCGCAGTTGCGAGCGGGTGTCCGTGGTCCGCCCCGACAGCCTGAGCGGCGACGGCCAGGCCTGGCTTCTCAAGACCGGCCTCACCGAGGCGGGCCGGCCCGCGCCCGCCGACATCCGGGCATCGGAGTCGGCCACTTCGTACGACGCGGCGGCCGAGCCGGCGCTCCAGGCGGCGGGGGCGTCCGACGGCTGTGTGACGGCCGTGCTCGGGAAGCGTACGGAGACCTTCTTCGACTCCTTCCGGCGGCTCGAACCGTCGTACGGGAGCGTGCGGATCTCCTCCGTGCTCGGCAGCGTCGACCAGCCGCTGATCGACAGCACCGGCGGCCGGAACAGCCCGTTCGAGGGGGCCTACATCACCGGCTGGTACCCGGACGCGGGCGACGCCCGCTGGGACGGGATGCGACAGGTGATCCGCAAGCACGCCTTCGGCGACAACCGCATCGACCCGGACGACACGGGCGTGCAGACCACCTGGATCGCGTACACCGTGCTGAAGGAGATCGTGACGGCGATCGACTCCCCGCAGATCACCCCCTGGAAGCTCACCTCCGCCCTCAACGAGGGCACCCCGGCCGATACCGGCGGCCTCACCCCGGTGCTGCGCTGGAGCTTCGAGGATGTGCTGGGCTCATCCGCGTATCCGCGGATCGTCAACACCAGGGTGACGTTTCAGGTGGTGCGCGACGGACGGCTCGTCGCGGACAGGAAGGGATTCATGGACGTCACGAAGACGTTGTCGGACGCCAGCGCGAAGAGCTGACCCGCGGCACCCGCCCGGATTCGCGGGACGGGCGCCGCGGGACGGGCCGTCACAGCTCCGTCGCCGCCCGCCGGGTCAGCCCGTACTTCGACGCGATCGAGTTCCACAGCCCCGACGCTTCCCGCTTCGCCTTGCTCGCCTCGCCGCTCTGCACGGTGGCCTGCTGCGTCTCGGAGGTCGTACGCGCCTTCCCGTGCTTGCACACCTTCTTGCCGTTCTTGGCCTGCGCGGCCCACGCGGCGTAGTGCTCGTCGGCAGCGGCGGAGGCCCGCCAGGCCTTGGTGAGGGAGGCGGTCAGCTGGGCGTGGTTCGGCAGCTTGTCGACGGACAGCCCTTCAAGCCGGGTCACCAGATCGCGGCGCTGCTGGGCGGCGCCCTTCAGATCGGTCACGGCCTGGTCCAGATCCGTGCAGCTCTTGGTCTTCTCGACGGCCCCGACGACCGCGGCACGGCTGTTGTTGCTGTCCGCCAGCAGCTTGTCGAGCGCCTCGGCCTGCGGCTTCGCCGGATCGGCCGCGGCCTGCGTGGAGGGCTCCTCCCCGGCGGGTGAACTCGCCGCGGCGACCGGCTGCTTGTCGTCCTCGCCCTTGTCGTCGCCGCCGCTCATCAGCGCACCCGCGCCGAGACCGACGACGGCGCAGCCGACCACGACCGCCGCGATGAGCGTGACATGTGCCCGCTTCTTGCGCGGCGGCCCCTGCGGCTCCTCGTCCATGGGCTGGTACGGGGGCTGCGGCGCCTGCGGAGAATGCGGGGGCTGCTGGGCGCCCTGGTACTGCTGCCTGGAGTCGAACTGGGGCATCTGCTGGGTGGCGCCCGCCGGCTCGTCGCTGCGGAACAGGTTGTCGAACTCGGCGGGCGGCTGCCGGTCACCCGGGGTTCCGGGCCTGATGCCGTACGGGGCGCCGCCGGGGACCGGCGGGATGTACTGGGTCGCCTCGGCGTCGCCGCCCGGAGCGGGCTGCTGCTGGTACGCCTGCGGCTGCTGCGGCGGCACCGCGCGGCCGAGGAGCCGGGTCGACTCGGCGGGGTTCTCCGGCGGCAGCCCGCCCGGCGTGGGCCCACCGGCCACCGGCGCGATGTACTGCGTGGCCTCCGCGTCGCCGCCCGTGCTCATCCCGGGCACGGCCTCGGGCGGCAACGGCTGCGCGAACGACTGCGGGGGCTGCTGGGCGTGCGGCGGCTGCTGCTGGGGCTGCTGCGCGTACGGCGGCTGCTGCTGGGACGGCAGAGGCTGCTGGAACTGCTGCGGCTGCTGGGGCTGTACGGGCGGCAGCGGCTGGGCCTGCGGCATCTGTGCGTGCTGCGGGGCGGGCGGCTGCCCGTACCCCTGCCCCGGCTGCGGCTGGCCGTACTGACCCTGCCCGTACGCTCCCTGCCCCTGGGCGTGCCCCTGGGGCAGGTGCTGCGGCTGGGACTGATGCGAGGCATCCTGGTGCGCCGCCTGCGGCCCCCAGGACTGCCCCCACGGCTGGCCGCCCGCCGGGGCGGCCTGATCCGCGGGCCCCCTGGTATCCAGGGCTCGCCGCCACCCGCGGGCAGCACGACACCTTCGTGCGCGGGCCGTACAGCAGGGAGCTGCTGCTCGTCACCCTGTCCGCTCTGCGTCACCGGGACTCCTACGTGTAAACCTACGGAATCGTCGGCTCACGCTATCGGGTGGTCGCCGCCGTTCGCCAAGCGTGTGTTCTCACTCACCAGCCCTTCACAAGCGCTGTAACGCTCAGCGTTCTCAAGACGCAGTTGAGGGGCGACTTCACGCGCACCCGGGTCAGGCCGCCTGGAGTTCCAGCCGAGCACCGAACTCGCGCACCGCCGACTCGTCCCCGTACGGGATCAGCCGCTGCTGCAGATCGTCCAGATACTCCGCTCCCCGGCTGGAGCGCACCGACCCCAGCAGCTCCATCGCCCGCGTGCCCGTATGGCAGGCCTGCTCCACCTCGCGCATCTGGACCTGGGCCGTGGCCAGAAGCACCAGGCCGATGCCGCGGCGGCGGGTCCGGGACTCCGGGTGGCCGGCCAGGGACTCCTTCGCCCGGCGCGCGGCGGCCTCCGCCTGGCCGAGGTCGCGGTGGCAGTGCGCCAACTCGTCCGCGAGATAGGCGTGGTCGAAGTGGGCGATCCAGTCGGGGTCGTCGCCCGTGCCCGGTTCGGCCTGCTCCATGGCCGTCAGCGCGCGGCCCGTCACCGCCTGGCAGGTGCGGGCGTCGCCGAGCAGGGCGTGGCCGCGTGCCTCCGCCGCGTAGAACATCGCCTCCGCCCTCGGGGTGACGCGCCCGCGCGCGCCCTCCTGCGCGGCCCGGGCCAGTTGGGCGATCTCCCGGGGATTGCCGAGCTGCGCGGCGAGATGGCTCATCGAGGCGGCCAGCACATAACCGCCGTACGCCCGGTCGCCCGCCGCCTGGGCCAGGCGCAGCGCCTGGATGTAGTAGCGCTGGGCGAGTCCCGGCTGACCGGTGTCGACCGCCATGTACCCGGCGAGTTCGGTGAGCCGGGCGACCGCCGCGAACAGCTGCCGGCCGACCGATTCGCGGTACGCCCCGGAGAGCAGCCCGGAGACCACGCTGTTCAGGTAGTGCACCAGGACCGGCCGCACATGTCCGCTGCCGAACCGGTGGTCGAGGTCGACCAGCGCGGCCGTCATCGCCCGCACCGCCGCCACGTCCGACATCCCGACGCGGGCCCCGGCGGCCCGTGCCACCTGCGGGTCGGCGCCGGTGATCAGCCAGTCGCGGCTGGGTTCGACGAGCGCGGAGGAGGCGACCGCCGAACCGGACAGGAAGTCGCGGCGGCCGACATCGCTGCGCCACAGCTCGCAGACCTGCTCGATCGCGCCGATCACGGTCGGGGCGAACTGCAGGCCGACGCCGGACGCCAGATTCTTGCCGTTGGCCATCCCGATCTCGTCGATCGTGACCGTACGGCCGAGCTTGCGGCCGAGCGCCTCGGCGATGATTCCCGGTGCCCTGCCGCGTGGTTGCTGTCCGCGCAGCCAACGGGCCACGGACGTCTTGTCGTAACGCAGATCGAGCCCGCGCTCCGCGCCGACCATGTTGACGCGGCGGGCGAGGCCGGCGTTGGAGCATCCGGCTTCCTGAATGAGCGCCTGGAGCCGTTCGTTCGGCTGGCGTGCGACGAGAGGCCTGGCTGCCATGTTTCCCCCTGAGGCCGCAGTGATCATTGAGCCGATCACTGCCCGGCGAATACGCGGAAAATGCACAGATTCATCGTGTTCGTCACGTGCGTCATGTTCCTTGTCATTCCTGTCGGCATATGACAGAGGCCGACCGTTCCGGACCCGCACATCGGCTGCCCGACGGTTGCCCGTATGTGGCTACCCGCCCGGCCGGGCACCGCCTCACGCGCGCCCCCGCCCATGCATCCATGCGCCCCGTGTGCCGGATCGATACGCCGTGACCGCACCCGTCACGCCCGTAACCCCGGGTGTTGGCCGTAGTTGTGCTGAGCGTGGAAGAGCCCATCGCAGTCGAAGAGCCCGTCGGAGTCATGGAAGCCGCGAAGGTGCCCCGACAGCGGGGCGAGCAACCGCTCGACGCAGCAGTGCGGTACGCGGATGAGCGGCACTGGGACGTGTGCCCGGGCACCTGGCTGGAGGCGGTGGAGGGAGCCGAGCAATGCTCCTGCGGCGACACCGGCTGCGCCGCGCCCGGCGCCCATCCCACCGGCCCGGACTGGGCCGGCCAGGCGACCGGAAGCGGCGCCGCGGCCCGCCGGATGTGGTCCAGGCACCCGAAGGCGTCGATCCTGCTGCCCACCGGGCGCGCCTTCGACGCGATCGACGTACCGGAGTCCGCCGGTTTCCTGGCGCTGGCCCGGATGGAGCGGATGGGCCTGTCCCTCGGCCCCGTCACCTGCAGCCCCGACCGCCGGATGTTCTTCTTCGTGCTGCCGGGCGCGGCGGCCAAGTCGGACGACCTCGTGCGGAAGTTGGGCTGGCGGGCCGCCGCCATCGATCTGGTCGGCCGCGGCGACGGCCACTACGTGACGGGTCCGCCGACCCGGGTCGGCGGTCTCGGAGCGGTGCAGTGGGCCCGCCGCCCCACCCCCGCCAACCGCTGGCTGCCGGACGCGGAGGAACTCATCAGCCCGCTCGCCTACGCCTGCGCCAGGGAAGCGGCCGACGCACGAACACGCCGTCAGCAGAGCCCCCTTTCGTAGGGTGGTCCCGGAAACGGGGCCACCGAAAGGCAGTGCATCATGCAGGACGGAACAGGGACCGACAGAGCGACGCGGGCGGGTGAGGCGGGCGGACCGGCCATGCCGCCGCCCGCCGTTCGCGTACAGGGGCTGTGGAAGCGGTTCGGGGAACAGACCGCGGTGGCCGGGATCGATCTGGAACTGCCCGCGGGCAAGTTCATCGGTCTGGTCGGACCCAACGGCGCGGGCAAGACCACCACGCTGTCGATGGTCACCGGACTGCTCCGCCCCGACCAGGGGGTCGTCGAGGTCGCCGGCCACGACGTGTGGCGCGACCCGGTCGAGGTGAAGAGCCGGATCGGTGTGCTCCCGGAGGGGCTGCGGCTCTTCGAGCGCCTCTCGGGGCGCGAACTCCTCGCGTACACCCACAGGTTGCGCGGGCTGCCGGGCGCCGAGGTCGACAAGCGGGCCACCCAGCTCCTCGATGTGCTCGACCTCGCGGGCGCCCAGCACAAGCTGGTCGTCGACTACTCGACCGGCATGCGGAAGAAGATCGGGCTCGCGGCGGCGCTGCTGCACAACCCCGAAGTGCTGTTCCTGGACGAGCCGTTCGAGGGCGTCGACCCGGTCTCCGCACAGACCATCCGCGAGGTTCTCGAGCGATACACCCGCTCGGGGGCGACTGTCATCTTCTCCAGCCATGTGATGGAGCTCGTCGAGTCCCTATGCGACTGGGTGGCCGTCATGGCGGCCGGCACGATCCGGGCCCAGGGCACCCTGGCCCAGGTGCGCGGCGACGCGTCCTCGCTGCAGAACGCCTTCCTCGAGCTCGTCGGCGCGGGCTCCCGCACCACCGACGACTCCCTGGACTGGCTGGGCGGCCGACGATGAGCGTGTTCGACGCCCCCCTGGGGGCCGCCCCCGGACCGGTCGGCACCGCCGGCGGCGAGGGGCTCGTCGGCGTCTTCGTACGGCTGAAGCTGACCCTGCTGCGCAACGGGCTGCGGCAGTCGGCTGGCCGGCGGGCCGCGTACGTCACCTCCGCCGTCCTCACCCTGCTGTTCGCCGCGGGCCAGCTGATCGGGCTGATCGCGTTGCGCGGGCACGCCCACACCGACTCCCTCGTCGTCCTGCTGGCGGGGGTGGTGGCGGTCGGCTGGGCCGTGATGCCGCTGTTCTTCCCCAGCGGCGACGAGACCCTCGACCCGAGCCGGCTGGTGATGCTGCCGCTGCGGCCGCGCCCGTTGGTGGCCGCGCTGCTGACGGCCTCACTGGTCGGGATCGGTCCGCTGTTCACGCTCTGCCTGACGGCCGGATCGGTGTTCGCGGTGGCGCACGGGGCGGCGGCCGCGGCGTTCGCCGTGGTGGCCGCCCCGCTCACACTGCTGCTGTGCGTGGCGCTGGCACGGGCCGTAGCCACGGCCAACACCCGGCTGCTGACCTCACGCAAGGGCCGCGATCTCGCGGTGCTCAGCGGGCTGGTGATCGCGGTGGGCTTCCAGGTCGTCAACTTCGGTGCGCAGCGGCTCGGCCAGGCGGGCGGGCTCGCCGCGCTCGACCCGGCCGCGGACGTGGTGCGCTGGCTGCCGCCCGCCTCGGCGGTCGGCGCGGTGGACTCGGCGTCGCGGGGCTCGTACGGAGAGGCCTTCGTACAGCTGCTGCTGTCCGTCGTGGCGCTGATCGCGCTGCTGTGGCTGTGGCAGCGGAGCCTGGTGAAGCTGATGACGGCCCCGGACGGTTCGACCCTGGCCGCCGCCGGGCCGGGCCGCGAGAAGGCCGGCAAGGGCGGCTCCGGGCTCGCCGCGCTGCTGCCCCAGGGGCGCACCGGGACGGTGATGGAGCGCAGTCTGCGGTACATCGCGCGCGATCCGAAGACCAAGGCCGCCTGGACCACGGCGCTGGCGATCGGGCTGATCGTGCCGATACTCAACGCGCTCCAGGGCACCGGCTCGATCTACTTCGCCTGCTTCGCCGCCTGGATGCTCGGCATCCAGATGTACAACCAGTTCGGGCAGGACACCTCCGCGTTCTGGATGGTGTCGCTGACGATCTCCTCCACCCGGGACGCCTACCTGGAACTGCGGGCGCGGGCCCTGGCGTTGCTGCTGATCACGTTGCCCTACACGATCGTGGTGACGGTGGTGACCGCGGCGGTGCTCGGCGACTGGGGCGACCTGCCGGAGGCCATGGGCCTGTCGTTCGCCCTGCTGGGCGGGATGCTGGCGACGGGCGCGGTGGCGTCGGCGAACTTCCCGTACTCGATCCCGCAGGACGGGGCGTTCAAGAACGTGGCGCCCGGGCAGGCCGGGCTCGCCTGGATCTCGATCTTCGGCGGCATGGTCGCGGCGGGGCTGCTCTGCGCGCCCCTGATCGCGGTGACGATCTGGCTCCATGTCGCCGATCTGGAGCAGTGGCTGTGGCTGCTGCTGCCCGTGGGGGCCGTGTACGGGGCGCTGATCTCCTGGGCGGGGCTGCGGCTCGCCGCTCCCCGCACGGCGAACCGGCTCCCGGAGATCCTGGCGGCGGTCAGCAAGGGCTGAGGTCACCCGACAGGCTCCGAGGGCGGCCGCCGCAGGACCTGTCCGCGTTGCTGCTCTACGACGGGACGGGCTCGCGGTCGTCCTGGGGGTCCTCGGCGAACTGCTCCAGGAAGGGTTCGACCGCCGCGCGCCAGCCCTCGGGCTGGTCGTAGTGGACGAGATGGCCGGCGTCGGCCACCTCCGCGTACTGCCCGCGCGGCAGTACGCGGACCATCTCCTGGGCCTCCGCCCGGCCCAGCTCGCCGTCGAGGCCGCGGAGCACCAGGGTCGGGCAGCGGACCTGCGCCAGCTCCTCCCAGTGCGCGTCGAACACCCAGGTCGCGCGGGACTGGAGCATCTGGCGGCGGGAGAAGACGGGGCGCCAGCCGTCGGCCCGCTCGGCCATCACCTCGGCGAAGAACTCGCCGCGGGCCGGGTTGGGCCGCTCCACCCAGGGGTCGTCCTCGCCGAACCACTTCCGTACGTCGGAGAGCGTCGCGAACGGCACCGGCCAGGTCTTGAACCAGTCCTCCCACTCGCGCTGCGAGGCCGCGCCGAGGGCGGAGGCCCGCATGTCGCAGATGACCAGGGCCCGGACGAGATCGGGGCGCTTCGCGGCGAGCTGCCAGGCCGTCAGCGCGCCCATCGAATGTCCGACGAGGACGACGGGGGCGAGGCCGAGCTGTTCGATCGCGGCCTCGGCGTCGGCGACGTACGCATCACGGGTGTACGGGCCTTCGGCCGGCTTGTCGCTGCGGCCGTGCCCGCGCTGGTCGAGACCGACGGCCCGGTGCCGCTCGGCGAGCCAGCGGGCGGTCGAGGCCCAGTGCGCGGCCCGGCCCATCAGACCGTGGAGCAATAAGACCCCGCAGGCGCGCTCGCCCTCCGCGCGCCCCTTGGGCGGGTCGGCGAACTCCCAGGCCGCTAGGCGTACGCCGTCGGTCCCGGTCACATCGATGCGCCGCACCATATGTCCTGGCACCCCCTTCTGGTCCTCGATCACCGCTTGAGCACTGCCCGATCACCGTGTGGTCGCGTCACGCCAGACTATCGAACTCGTATTCGAAAACCGGCTCCGCCACTCAACACCGCTCGTTCGAGTGACCACCTCCAAGGATTGATGGCGGCGGTGCAGGGGAGACCTTCTCCGGGAGGCGGGCCACTCGGGGATGAGGGCCCGTGGGGATTGACCTTGAGAGCTCGGGGCTCCAGGTCAAAGCAGGGGAGGACCGGCCCCGGCGCCGCGAGGCGCCGGGGCCTTCTGCTTTCGGGGGAGCCGCCGGCGACGGTGCGCATCGGCGGGCGGCGGCACCGGTTCCGCGGGCGGCGGTGCGCGATTCGCGGGTACTTCTGCGGGCGCCGGCGCGCGATTCGCGGGCGGCCGGGACCGTGGCAGCCACCTTCCGGTGCACGCGCCGGACATGCCGGACACGCCAGTACGACGGGCGCATGCGCCTGCTCCCTCCCCGACCGCGCGACCAGTTGGCCGACACTCTCAGGTATGCCTCAGCCACAGCCTGGCACGCGATCCGTCCCCGCGCTGCAATTCCGGGCGGAAAAAGGGAGAGCGGACGTCACGCTTCAACGCCCCGGCGGCGCCCCGACAACGGCATCCGGCCAACTGGCACCCCGGCGGCATCATCCGCGGCCAGGACGGGCGCCCCCTCAGCGGCATCCACCCCAGGGGCGCCCACCCAGCGGTACTGCTCGGCAGCGAGGCGCTCGGTCAGCGCTTGCCCACGAACACATGCGAGGCGACCTCGGCGTCCAGCTCCGCCGCCTCACCGCTGCTGCCGACCAGCACGCCACCGGGCGACTCGGTCACGCTGACCACGGAGCCGGGCTGCACACCCGCACGCCGCAGCGTGTACATCAGCTGGGCGTCCGTCTGGATCGGCTCACCGATCCGGCGCACGACCACCGTCTTGCCGTCGGCGCCCGGGTCGAGCTCCGACAGGCTCACCATGCCCTCGTCGAGGAAGGGATCGGCCTCGGCCTTCTCGCCCAGCTCCTCCAGGCCCGGGATCGGATTCCCGTACGGCGACTCCGTCGGATGGCGCAGCAGCTCCAGCACCCGCCGCTCCACGGCCTCGCTCATCACATGCTCCCAGCGGCATGCCTCGGCGTGGACCTGCTCCCACTCCAGACCGATCACATCGACGAGCAGGCACTCGGCGAGCCGGTGCTTGCGCATCACACGCGTCGCGAGGCGGCGCCCCTCGTCGGTCAGCTCCAAGTGCCGGTCGCCCGCGACCTGCACCAGCCCGTCACGCTCCATACGCGCCACCGTCTGGCTGACCGTCGGACCGCTCTGGTCCAGCCGTTCCGCAATCCGGGCGCGCATGGGGACCACGCCTTCCTCTTCGAGTTCGAGGATGGTGCGGAGGTACATCTCCGTGGTGTCGATCAGTCCGGACATTCGTGCCCCTCGATGCTGTGACAGGAAAACGTCGTAAGCGCTGCGCGCTGGCCCTGACCCAATTCTGACGCATACCACCGACAACCGTGCCGCGCCCGGCGAACACCGTGCAGCGGAGCCGCCGGGGCGGTATTGACAGGTCACTGGTCCGGACCGCAACGTGATCCGCGGCACGGACACCCGTGAACACTCTCTCTCCCGCCGGAAAGGGCCTCCTCGATGAGCGACAGCAAGCTGGCCGGCCAGTTCTTCGACGCAGCGATCGGCCTGCTGGAGCGGGTACGCGACGAGGAGTCCGGCAACATCGCGGCCGCCGGTGCCGCGATCGCCGACACCGTCGCGGCGGGCGGCAGGCTCTTCGCCTTCGGCGCCGGGCACTCCTCGCTCGCCGCGCAGGACGTCGTCTACCGGGCGGGCGGCCTCGCCCTGATGAACCTGCTGGCCGTACCGGGGGCGGTCGGCGTCGATGTCATGCCCGCGACCCTCGGCTCCGCGCTGGAACGGGTCGACGGACTGGCGGGCGCCGTGCTGGACTCCAGCCCCGCCACGGCCGGCGACGTCCTCGTGATCATCTCGCTCTCCGGACGCAACGCGCTCCCGGTGGAGATGGCACTGAACGCGCGGGCGCTCGGCCTGAAGGTCATCGGCGTGACATCGGTGGCGTACGCGGACGGCACCCGGTCCCGGCACGGCTCGGGCGGCTTCCTGCGGGACCACTGCGACATCGTGCTCGACAGCAAGATCGCCATCGGCGACGCGGAGCTGACCCTCGACGGGATCGAGGCACCGTTCGCCCCCGCGTCGACAGTGGTCACCAGCGCGCTGATGCAGGCCATGATGGCCGCCGCGGCGGAACAGCTCGTGGAGCGGGGCGTGGAGCCGCCGTTGCTGCGGTCGGGGAACGTCGACGGCGGCCACGAGTGGAACGGGCGCGTCATGACGGAGTACCAGGACCGCATCTTCTACCGGCAGTGAGATGACCGGAGCCACCGGGTGACGGGCCGCAGGGCGCACCGTCACCTCGTCGGCGCCAGCACCTGCGCCAGGTCCACCGCCGCCGCCACCCGCACCGCCACGCTCTCCGCGTACGCCGCGTCGGGACGCTCGAAGGCCGCGCGGTGGGCCGAGCGCAGGAACGTCACCACACCCAGCGTGCGCCCCCTGCTCCGCAGCACCGCGCACAGCGCGTGCACGGAGTCGCCCGGCCACTGCCGCTCGGCCGCCCACACCCCGGCCCCGGGCCCGGCCCCCGCACTGGCCCGCACCGAACCCGTCCGGTCCACCGCCTGGAGGGCCGGGTGCCCCGCCACGTACCGCAACGGAATGGAACCGCCCGCCACCGGCAGGCACGGGCCGGGCTCACCGGACGGGGTCGCCGCCACCCGCACCAGCCGCTCCCCCGCCACCAGATCGACCAGCGCATGGTCGGCGAAGCCCGCGAGCGCGTAGTCCAGATAGGACGTCGCCGCCTCCATCGGGTCCTCGCACTCGGACGCCGACCGCGAGGCCCGGTGCAGTTGGTTCGACCTAAACCTCATCCGGTCCGCCTCCTGTGCCGCCAGCTTCTCGGCCGTCACGTCCTGGAACAGCCAGCCGACCCCCAGCGGGACCGGCTCCTCGGCCAGCGGCGACGCCAGCTGCAGAAAACCACTGCGCCAGCAACGCCGCCGCTCCCCCTCCGCCGTCCGCAGCGTCACCCACAACTCGGCGGGCGCCGGTGGTGCGCCCTCGGCGAGCACATGCTGCAACGCGCCCTCCAGATCCTCGACGCCCTGCACGATCAGCTCCCCCAGCGGGCGCCCCAGCAGCGTCGTACGGCCGCCGCCCAGCGCCCGCGCCGCGTGCGCGTTGACGACCGTCGGCCGCAGATCCGCGTCGACGAGCACCACACCCCAGGACGCGTCCTCGAACAGCGCCTCGCTCAGCGCGATCGACCGCTCCAGATCGATCTGCGCATGCACCTCGCTGAACGCGCAGTACACCCCGGCCGGTCCGCCGTCCGCGCCCCGGACCCCGGCCGACTGGGTCCGCACCAGCACCCGCCCGCCGTCCTTGCGCAGCAGCGCGAACTCATGGACCCGGCGGCCCGGCCCGTCCATGGCCGCCATCAGCCGCCCCTGCACCTCACCCGCGTCCGCCCGCCGCACCGCCCACCCGGCGAACCCGGACCGCCCCACGGCCTCCTCGGCGGACCAGCCCAGGATCCGCTCGGCCTCGCGGTTCCAGTGGGTGATCGTGCCGTTCGCGTCGAACGCGCAGAGCGCGGTGTCCATCCCGTCGAGCAACGCGGCAAGCAACGCGGCCCCGGGCCCCGCCTTCGGTCCCTCGTCGGGTCCGAGCGCCTCGGTCGTTCCACTGCTTGTGGACGCACTCATCCCGTACCCCCCGCAGGACGCATCCGGCATTTCCGCACGTCAGACCATTGAACGCGAAGGTGACCCAGCACATACCGACTTCCCGGAAATCAACCGGCACATTAATTCGCTTGTGCGGTGCCAGGGACGTTCCTAGGCTGCTGCCAGCGAAGAAAGGAGGTGTTCCGGAAGTGATTTCTTCTCGGACTCGTGAGGTGGCTGCGGGCTGACGCCCGTTGTCGCGCTCTTTGCAGTGCAGGCCGGTCGTCGGCCAATCCCAAGCAGTCACCGACCCGCAGGCTCGCCGGTAAGTCCGGCCGGCTCCTCCGCAAGGAGGGACCAGAGCCTGCGGGTCTCTGCATGCCCGCAGGGGGCTGCCCCGAAAGGATTCGCTACGGGCACAGGCGCTCGACGCGCCACTGCTCGCCCTCGCGTACGTACCTCAGCCGGTCGTGCAGCCGGTTCTCGTGGCCCTGCCAGAACTCGATCGTGTCGGGGACGACGCGGAAACCGCCCCAGTTCGGGGGCGCGGGGACCTGTTCGCCCTCGGGGTAGCGGGCCGCGAGCTCCTCGTAGCGGGCGAGCAGCTCGTCGCGGGAGCCGATCACCGTCGACTGGGGGCTCGCCCAGGCGCCGAGCTGGGAGCCGTGCGGGCGGGTGCGGAAGTAGGCGGCCGTCTCGTCGCGGCCGGTCCGGTCCGCCCGGCCGGTGACGATGACCTGGCGGGCCATCGGGTGCCAGGGGAAGAGCAGCGAGACGTACGGGTTGGCGGTCAGTTCGCGGCCCTTGCGGGACTCGTAGTTGGTGAAGAAGACGAAGCCGCGCTCGTCGTACTTCTTCAGCAGCACGGTGCGCGAGGACGGCCGGCCCTTGGGGGTGGCGGTGGAGACCACCATGGCGTTGGGCTCATGGAGCAGCCCGCCGACGGCGACCTGCCGGAACCAGTGGGCGAACTGCTGCATCGGGTCGGCGGCCAGCGTGTCCTCGGTGAAGCGCTCGGAGCGGTACTGCTCGCGCATCGCGGCCGGATCGGTGGTGGAATCGGAGGGGGAATCTGCGGTGGGCACGGGGTCATCCTGCCGCAGCGGCAGGCCAGGCCCGGCAAGGAGGGTGTCGGAGGGGCGGGGCCGGTTCGGGGTGCTGTGCCGGATGTCACGCTTCCCCGCGCCCCGGGTGACCCGCCAGTATCTGAGGCAGGCCACTGTGGCCTGCGCAGAGCCGTCGACCGAGGGAGCCGCCATGTCCGACTTCGTACCGGGACTAGAGGGAGTCGTCGCGTTCGAGACGGAGATCGCCGAACCGGACAAGGAAGGCGGTGCGCTCCGTTACCGGGGTGTCGACATCGAGGATCTCGTCGGCCATGTGTCGTTCGGCAACGTCTGGGGTCTGCTGGTCGACGGGGCGTTCAACCCCGGTCTGCCGCCGGCCGAGCCGTTCCCGATCCCGGTGCACTCGGGGGACATCCGGGTCGATGTGCAGTCCGCGCTGGCGATGCTCGCCCCGGTGTGGGGTCTGAAGCCGCTGCTCGACATCGACGAGGAGACCGCGCGCAACGATCTGGCGCGGGCCGCCGTGATGGCGCTGTCGTACGTCGCCCAGTCGGCGCGCGGGCAGGGGCTGCCGATGGTCCCGCAGAGCGAGATCGACAAGGCGCAGTCGGTGGTCGAGCGGTTCATGATCCGCTGGCGGGGCGAGCCGGACCCCAAGCATGTGAAGGCCGTCGACGCGTACTGGACGTCGGCCGCCGAGCACGGCATGAACGCCTCGACGTTCACCGCCCGCGTCATCGCGTCGACCGGCGCCGATGTGGCGGCGGCGCTGTCGGGTGCGGTGGGTGCGATGTCGGGGCCGCTGCACGGTGGTGCGCCGTCCCGGGTGCTCGGCATGATCGAGGAGATCGAGCGGACCGGCGATGCCACCGCGTACGTGAAGAAGGCCCTGGACAAGGGCGAGCGGCTGATGGGCTTCGGCCACCGGGTCTACCGGGCGGAGGACCCGCGGGCGCGGGTCCTGCGGCGTACGGCCAAGGAGTTGGGCGCGCCGCGCTTCGAGGTGGCGCAGGCGCTGGAGAAGGCCGCACTGGAGGAGCTGCACGCGCGGCGCCCGGACCGGGTGCTGGCGACGAACGTGGAATTCTGGGCGGCGATCATGCTGGACTTCGCGGAGGTTCCGGCGCACATGTTCACGTCGATGTTCACCTGTGCCCGTACGGCGGGCTGGTCGGCGCACATCCTGGAGCAGAAGCGGACGGGGCGGCTGGTGCGGCCTTCGGCGACGTACATCGGACCGGGCACGCGGAGTCCGCGGGGGATCCCGGGGTACGAGCAGCTGGCGGATCTGGGGAACTGAGGCCCGGGTCCGGACGGACGGGAGACGCCGCGGCACCCCCGTCCGTGCCGTGTTCGGCGAGGCAGGCCGCAGGAGCCACGCCCTCCGAGCCGTGCCGCGCCCGTCACGCACCTGTGCCGCACCCCTCGCGCGCACCCTGTACCGCACCCGCCGCGCGCCCTGTGCCGTGCCTGTGCCGTGCCTGTGGCGAGTCTGTGTCATTCCCGCCTCAGTCTGGGATGGCGTCGTGGCGCGCCTCGTTGACGCACCGCCGTCGTCGTGCCGCGCCGGCGCGTCCGGTCACATGGCCGGGCGCTTCGCCCAGTTGAACGTTCCGGCTGCCGTATGGGCAGCCCTCACTGCCAGTTAGGCCAAAATGACACACAAGGGACGTATCGCCTCCGCAGTTGCCCTCACCACCCTGACGCTCGGGCTCACGGCCTGCAACGACGGCGAGGACGCGGCATCGGCGCAGGACTCGCCGTCGGCCTCCGCCCCGGCGTCGTCCGACCCGGGCAGCAAGAGCCCGTCCGCGGACCCCAGCGACGACGCTGCCGCTCCGGCCGGTGGTGACGTCGCCGCACCGGGCACGAAGTTCAAGATCGGTGACCGAGCGGTCCTGCCGTTCAAGTACGGGACCGACAAGAAGGGCACCGTCGCCGTGACCGTCACGGCAATCGAGAAGGGCGCCGAGGCCGACATGGCCGCATTCGGTGGCAAGGCGAAGGGCATGACGCCCTACTACATCCGGATGAAGGTGGAGAACGTCGGCGGTACCGACCTGTCGTACGCGTCGCTGAGGCTGCGCGGCAAGCTGGAAGGCGGCGGCCCCACAGGCGTCATTCTGGTCGGCGACCTCCCGGGCAAGTGCGACAGCGAGACGGCACCCCGCGACTTCACCACCAAGGGCGCGTCGTACGAGACCTGCTCGCTCAGCGCCACGAAGACCGATCCCATCGCGGTTGCCTCGTTCGAGGAGGGTGACGCGTACCGCGACAGCCCGGTCCTCTGGACCAGCTGATCAGCCGTTCCCGTGTCCGCGGGCCGGGCATCCCGTCCCTGACGGCACGCCCGGCCCGCGGCCCACGCTCTACAGCTTCCCGGCGAGGAGCACGGTGCGGTGGCCGCCCAGTCTGCGGCCGATCTCCCGGGTGAAGTCGGACGTGAGCTCCGCCCAGCCCCAGAACGTGAACCCGAGGTGCCCGCACGCGTAGTAGTCGTCCTCCCAGCTCCACCGGTCGATCCCGGACGGCCGGGCGCAGGACGGGCAGTGCACGATCCCTTCGCCACCGTCCTCGGCCCAGTCCTGGAACCGCCCCTTGAAGGGACCCCAGGCGGACTCGATGGGCTCCCACACCTCGTCGACCAGCCGGATCTCGGTCCGGCAGAGCGGGCAGGTGGCCGCGCCCGCGTCTCCCTGGCCACTGTCGAAGACCGTACGGCCGGTCTGGACGTGAAACCCGTTGGTCCACAGGTCGACCGGGTCCGGGTCATCGACGGCCTTGGTGAAGTGCGGGCCGGGGGCGTGACCGTATCCGTCACCGCCCAGGACGCAGTCGGTGCGCTCGGCCGCCACGATCCCGTCCGCGATCAGCCAGTCCAGGACCCGGGCCCCGAGCTCCTGTGCGTCCCGCTCGGTGGCGTCGAGGTCGACGATCGTCTGGAAGTAGTCCCCCACGATTCCCCCGGTTCCTCAGCGGCCCACGTGTGCGGTGAAAGCGGCCCAGGCGGCGGGCGGGAGCGCGAGGGCCGGGCCCTCGGGGTTCTTGGAGTCGCGGACGTGTACGGCGACGGGGTGCGCGGCGACCTCGACGCAGGCGCCGCCCTCGTCACCGCTGTAGCTGGACGTGAACCACTCAAGTGCGTTGCTCATTGCTCTCCCAGCAGACGGTCCAACAGGCCCAAGGTGTCTTCGGGGCTGAGGGCCTGGGCTCGCAGCATCGCATACACATGCTGCTGAATTTCCGGGTAGCCAATCATCGTTCGATCCGCGAGGAGCAAGAACTCCAGCTCCACCCCGCCTACGACGCGGACCGCCCGCTGGGTACGGACTGGGCCGCAGTCCCTGTGGTCGGCCTCTTCGGCGCCAACGCCACCGCTTCGAGGTGTGGCTGCTGCTGCACCTCACCGATCACCGCAGGTACGCGCGCTCCTACAACCAGCTCGTTCCGATCCTGGACAAGCACACACCGGGCGGCCACTCCAAGACGGAACTCGTCTTCCGGCACTACGAAAGCGGCTGGCTCCGGAGGGCAAGGAGCGGGAAGTGAATCCCGCCACCGGCATGTGGAAACCAGCGCTCGCCATCGGTGGTCCGGCGTAGCGGAAGCCCTCACCCCAGCGCGTCCTCCACCAGCGCAGCCCACTGCGCCACGACCCTGCGCCGCCGGGCCGTGTCGTCCGTGAGGACGTTGGCGAGGCCCAGGCCGCGGGCCATGTCGAGGAGGCCCTGGACCGTTTCCCGTACGCCGGGGTGGGTCTCGTCGGCGTGCAGGAGGCCGACCGCGATGCGGTGGGTCTCGCGGCCTACGCGGGCTTCGAGTTCGGTGACGCGGGGGCGGAGCTGTTCCTCGTTGGAGGCGGCGACCCAGAGCTGGAGTGCGGCACGGAAGAGCGGGCCGGTGTAGAGGTCGACGAGGGCGGCGACGACGGCGGCCCGGTCCTGGTCGGGGACGGCGCGCAGGGCGGCGGAGCGTTCCTCGGCGACGTATTCGACGGCTGCGGTGAACAGGTCCTCGCGGGTGGGGAAGTGGTGCTGGGCGGCGCCCCGTGAGACGCCCGCGCGTTCGGCGACGACGGAGACGGTGGAGCCCGCCCAGCCGTGTTCGGCGAGGCAGGCGACGGCGGCTTCGAGGAGTCCGCGGCGGGTGGCCCGGCTGCGGTCCTGCTTGGGGGTCCGGTCGGTGGGGGGCGTCACAACACCCATGCGGGGTCCCGTCGTTCGAGGAAGGCCGTCATTCCCTCCCGTGCCTCGGCGGAGGCGAAGAGGGCCGCCGAGCGGGCGATGAGGTCTTCGGCATGCTGGTCGAAACTCTTCAGCACAGTAGCCGTGACCAGCTCCTTCGATGCCGCCAGCCCCTGTGGTGACGCCTTGCGCAGTCCGTCCAGGACGGGTACGAGTGCCTTGTCCACTTCCTCGGCGGCGAGCGTGATCAGGCCGATGCGGGCGGCTTCGGTGGCGTCGAAGCGTTCGCCGGTGAGGTAGTAGCGGGCGGCGGCGCGCGGGTCCGTGCGGGGCAGCAGCGGCATGGAGATGACTGCGGGGGCGAGGCCGAGCCGGGATTCGGTGAGGGCGAACGAGGCTTCGGGACCGGCCACGGAGATGTCGCAGGCGCCGAGCAGGCCGAGGCCGCCCGCCCGGACGTGGCCGGTGACCCGGGCGACGACGGGCTTGGGCAGGGCGACGATCTGCCGCATCAGCGCGACGAAGGCCGCCGGGTCGGGCGGTCCGGTCAGGTCCGCGCCCGCGCAGAACGTGTTGCCGGTGTGGGTGAGGACGACGGCCCGTACGGTGTCGTCGGCCGCGCACGCGTCCAGGGCGGCGGAGACCTCGCCGACCAGGGCCGCGGAGAGTGCGTTGCGGTTGGCGGGCGAGTCGAGGGTGAGCGTGGTGATGCCCCGGTCGTGGGTGGGGCCGGCGAGCGCCGTCATGGGTCGGTCGTCTCCTTCTGGTGGATCCTCGGCTCGTGGGTGCTCGGCTCGTGGATCCTCGGCTCGTGAGTGCTCGGCTCGTGGGTGCTCAGCCGGTGGTCGTTCCGCGGGACTTCTCCCGGTCGCGCAGTTCGCGGCGGAGGATCTTGCCCGAGGTGGCGCGCGGGATCACGTCGATGAATTCGAGCTGCCGGACCTTCTTGTACGGGGCGACGCGCTCGGCGACGTACGCCATGACGTCGTCCGCCGTGAGGTCCGGTGCGGACGGCTGGTGGACGACGTACGCCTTGGGGACCTCGTTGCCGTCGGTGTCGTACACGCCGATGACGGCGGCGTCCGCGATCGCCTCGTGGCCGAGCAGGAGTGCTTCGAGTTCGGCGGGGGCGACCTGGTAGCCCTTGTACTTGATCAGTTCCTTCACCCGGTCGACGACGAACAGCCAGCCGTCGGCGTCGACGTGCCCGATGTCGCCGGTGTGCACCCAGCCGTCGGCGTCGATCATGTCGGCGGTGGCCTCGGGGCGGCCGAGGTAGCCCTTCATCACCTGCGGGCCACGGATCAGGATCTCGCCGTCGGTGCCGGCCGGGGCGTCCTCGGTGTCGTGGCCGAGCGAGGCGATCCGCATCTCGGTACTGGGCAGGAGCCTGCCGACCGCGCCGGGTGGCGGGTTCTCGGCGGCGAGCGGGACGACATGGGTGCCGGGCGAGAGTTCCGTCATGCCGTACGCCTGGCGCACGGGCGGCAGTCCCAGGCGCCGGGAGCAGGCGGCGGCGAGCGCGGCGTCGAGCGGGGCGGCGGCGCTGACGACGTACTCCAGCGAGGACAGGTCGTACCGGTCGACCGACGGGTGCTTGGCGAGTGCGAGGACGATCGGCGGGGCCACGTACAGGCCGGTGATCCGGTGCTTCTCGATCGTGGCGAGGAACTCGTCGAGGTCGAAGCGCGGCAGTACGACGACGGTGGCGCCCATCCGCAGCGGGGCGTTCATCAGGGCGGTCAGCCCGTAGATGTGGAAGAAGGGCAGGACGGCCAGGATGCGGGCGCCGGGGCCCATCGGGATGAAGGGGCGGAGCTGCTCCAGGTTGGTGCCCATGGAGCGGTGGGTGAGCATGACGCCCTTGGGGGTTCCGGTGGTGCCGGAGGAATAGGGCAGGGCGGCGATGTCCTCGCCGGGGTCGACGGTGATGCGGGGTTCGGGGGCGGTGGTGGCGAGCATGTCGAGTACGGAGGTGTGTCCCTCGGCCCGGTCGCAGACGAAGATCTGCTCGATGGAGCCGACGAGTCCGGCGGCCTCGCGCGCCGTGCCCAGGAGCGGGGAGACGGTGACGATCCAGCGGGCGGAGGAGTCGCGGAGCTGTTTGGCGAACTCCTCCGCCGTGGCCAGCGGATGGACGGTGGTGACGGTGGCGCCGGCCCGGGTCGCGCCGAAGAACACCGCCGGGTACGCGATGGTGTTGGGGCTGTGCAGGGCCAGTACGTCGCCCTTGCGCACCCCGGCCTCGGCGAGCGCCGCGGCGATCTTCCGGTGGAAGGCGTCGAGCTGCCGGTAGGTGAGGGTGGAGCTGTCGTCCGTCCCGTCGATCAGGGCCGCCGTGTCGCCGTAGGTGGTGGTGGCCTGTCCCAGGACCGCGTCATGGATGGGCAGGTCGAGTGCCGGTACGGCGGGGTAGTCGCTGTGGAACACGTGCGCCATGGCGGTGGGTCCCTTCGGGGCGGCGGTGTGGGGAGACAGACTGCCGTGTGTCAGTACGACTTGGGGAGCCCCAGGGACTGGTGGGAGACGTAGTTCAGGATCATTTCCCGGCTGACGGGGGCGATCCGGGCGACGCGGGCCGCCGTGATCAGGGACGCGAGGCCGTACTCGCGCGTGAGGCCGTTGCCGCCGAGGGTGTGCACGGCCTGGTCGACGGCCTTGACGCAGGCTTCGCCGGCCGCGTACTTCGCCATGTTGGCGGCCTCGCCCGCGCCGATGTCGTCGCCGTCGTCGTAGAGCCGGGCGGCCTTCTGCATCATCAGCCGGGCCAGTTCCAGTTCGATGTGGGCCTGGGCGAGGGGGTGGGCGATGGCCTGGTGGGAGCCGATGGGGTCCTTCCAGACCTGGCGGGTCTTCGCGTACTCGACGGCGCGGGCGAGTGCGTAGCGGCCCATGCCGATGCCGAACGCGGCGGTCATGATGCGTTCGGGGTTGAGCCCGGCGAAGAGCTGGAGGAGCCCGGCGTCTTCGTCTCCGACGAGCGCGTCGGCGGGCAGCCGTACGTCGTCGAGGACCAGCTCGAACTGCTTCTCCGGGGCCTGGAGTTCCATGTCGATCTGCGAGCGGCCGAAGCCCGGGGCGTCGCGGGGGACGATGAAGAGGCAGGGCTTGAGCCTGCCGGACCTGGCGTCCTCGGTGCGGCCGACGATGAGGGTGGCGTCGGCGATGTCGACGCCGGAGACGAAGACCTTGCGGCCGGTGAGCAGCCAGTCCTCGCCGTCCTTGCGGGCGGTGGTGGTGATGCGGTGGGAGTTGGATCCGGCGTCGGGTTCGGTGATGCCGAAGGCCATGGTGAGGCTGCCGTCGGCGAGGCCGGGGAGCCACTGCTGCTTCTGGGCTTCGGTGCCGAAGCGGGCGATGACGGTGCCGCAGATCGCCGGGGAGACGACCATCATGAGCAGCGGGCTGCCGGCTGCGCCCAACTCCTCCAGGACGATGGAGAGTTCGGCCATGCCGCTGCCTCCGCCGCCGTACTCCTCGGGAAGGTTCACGCCGAGGTAGCCGAGCTTGGCGGCCTCGGTCCACAGTTCGCGCGGGTGGGCGCCGTCGCGGACGACGGAGGTCATGTAGTCGCGTCCGTAGCGCTTTCCGAGTGCGGCGACGGCGGCGCGCAGGGCCTGGTGCTCTTCGGTTTCGAGGACGGTGCTCATTGCTTCGGTTCCTCCTGTACGTCTTGCACGACGGCGAGCAGGGCGCCGACCTCCACCTGGAGGCCGGGTGCGGCGTGGAGTGCGGCGAGGGTGCCGGAGGCGGGGGCGAGGATGCGGTGCTCCATCTTCATCGCCTCCAGCCAGATCAGTGGCTGTCCGGCCGCGACCGGCGCCCCGGTGGTGAGCCCGTCGGCGACGCGGACGACGGTGCCGGGCATGGGGGCGAGCAGGGAGCCGGGTTCGGTCCGGTCGGTGGGGTCGGTGAAGCGGGGCAGGGCGGTGAAGGCGTACGAGCCGGTGGCGGTGTCCACGTACGCCTTGTCCCGGTGGACGGCGATGTCGAAGTGGCGGGTGACGCCGTCGGCTTCGAGGGTGACGCGGTCGGGCCCGGCAGCGATGACGCGTTCGCCGGTTTCGGGGACGGGGCCGGTGCGCGTGGTGCGGTAGGCGGCCTCGTGTTCGGTGCCGTCGGGTTCGGCGCGGTAGCGCTTGGTCCGGGGCTGCGAGGAGAGGTTGCGCCAGGCGCCGAGGCGGGCGGGGCCCGGTCCGGGGCCGTGCTGCCGGGCTGCGGCGTCGGCGAGTGCGGCGGCCAGGGCGGCGAGGCGCGGCTCCGCCGGGTCCGGGGCCGGGGTGAGGGCGTGGAGGTGGCGGTCGTAGAAGCCGGTGTCGGGGCGGGCGGCGAGGAAGTCGGGATGGCGCAGGGACCGTACGAGCAGGTCGCGGTTGGTGACCGGGCCGTGGATGCGGGCGCGTTCCAGGGCGCGGGCGAGGAGGCGTACGGCTTCGGTGCGGGTGGGGGCGTGGGCGATGACCTTGGCGAGCATCGGGTCGTAGTGGACGCCGATGGTGTCGCCGCCGGTGTATCCGGTGTCGAGGCGGAGGCCTGGTTCGTCGGGTACGTCGAGTGTGTGCAGTGCTCCGGTCTGCGGCTGCCAGTCGCGGGCGGGGTCCTCGGCGTAGAGGCGGGCCTCGACGGCGTGGCCGTGCGGTGCGGGGGGTGCGGTGGTGGGCAGCGGTTCGCCTTCGGCGATGCGCAGTTGGAGGGCGACGAGGTCGAGGCCGAAGACCGCTTCGGTGACGGGGTGTTCGACCTGGAGGCGGGTGTTCATCTCCAGGAAGTACGGGCGTCCGTCGGCGGCGAGGAGGAACTCGACGGTGCCCGCGCCCCGGTAGCCGACGGCGTGCGCGGCGGCCACGGCGGCGTCGTGCAGCCGGGTCCGCAGCGCGTCGTCGAGACCGGGTGCGGGGGCTTCCTCGATGACCTTCTGGTGGCGTCGCTGGAGCGAGCAGTCACGGGTGCCGAGCGCCCAGACCCCGCCGTGCTCGTCGGCCATGACCTGGACCTCGACGTGCCGGCCGCGCTCCACGTACGGCTCCGCGAAGACCTCGCCGTCCCCGAACGCGGCCGTGGCCTCGGCGGCCGCTGCCGTCAACTCGGCGGGCAGGTCGGCGAGTTCGCGTACGATCCGCATCCCGCGTCCGCCGCCGCCCGCCGCCGCCTTGAGCAGCAGCGGCAGGTCCTCGGCGGTCGCCTTCCGCGGGTCGACGGGGGCGAGCAGCGGCACCCCGGCGGCAGCCATCAGTTCCTTGGCGCGGGTCTTGGACGCCATCAGCTCGATGGCCTTGACCGGCGGGCCCACCCAGACGAGACCGGCGTCCTGCACGGCGCGGGCGAATCCGGCGTTCTCGGAGAGGAAGCCGTAGCCGGGGTGGACGGCATCGGCACCGGCCGCGAGCGCGGCGCGTACGACGAGGTCACCGCGGAGGTAGGTGTCGGCCGGGGCGGCACCGGGCAGCCGTACGGCGGTGTCGGCCTCCCGCACGTGGAGCGCGTCGGCGTCCGCGTCGGAGTACACCGCGACGGTGGCGATGCCGAGCGCGCGGCAGGTACGGAAGATCCGGCAGGCGATCTCGCCCCGGTTGGCCACGAGCAGTGTGGAGATCATCTTCGCCTTCCCGTCCGTCTGGTTCGTCGAGGTCATCCGTGGCCTCACATCCGGAAGATGCCGAAGCCGCCGCGGGCGCCTTCGACCGGGGCGGTGTGGATCGCGGACAGGCACATCCCGAGGACGGTCCTGGTGTCGCGCGGGTCGATGACCCCGTCGTCGTACAGCCGCCCGGACAGGAACATCGGCAGCGACTCGGACTCGATCTGCTGCTCGACCATGGCGCGCAGTCCGGCGTCGGCCTCGGCAGCCTTGTCGTCGTATGGCAGCCCCTTGGCGGCGGCGGAGGCGCGGGCCACGATGGAGAGCACCCCGGCGAGCTGCTGCGGCCCCATGACTGCGGACTTGCTGCTGGGCCAGGCGAAGAGGAAGCGCGGGTCGTACGCCCTGCCGCACATGCCGTAGTGCCCGGCCCCGTACGAGGCGCCCATCAGCACGGACAGGTGCGGGACCTTCGAGTTCGACACCGCGTTGATCATCATCGCGCCGTGCTTGATGATGCCGCCCTGCTCGTACTCCTTGCCGACCATGTAGCCGGTGGTGTTGTGCAGGAAGACCAGTGGGATGTCGCGCTGGTTGGCGAGCTGGATGAACTGGGCGGCCTTCTGCGACTCCTCGCTGAACAGCACCCCCTGCGCGTTGGCGAGGATGCCGACGGGGTAGCCGTGCAGGGTCGCCCAGCCGGTCACCAGGCTGGTCCCGTACAGCGGTTTGAACGCGTCGAAGTCGGAGCCGTCGACGAGCCGGGCGATGACCTCGCGGGGGTCGAAGGGCACCTTCAGGTCGCCGGGCACGATGCCGATCAGCTCGTCCTCGTCGTACTTCGACGGTTCGGCGGGGCCCGGATCGGCGTGCGCCTTGCGCCAGTTGAGGCGGGCGACGATCCGGCGGGCCTGGCGCAGCGCGTCCTGCTCGTCGACGGCGAAGTGGTCGGCGAGCCCGGAGGTGCGGGCGTGCATCTCGGCGCCGCCGAGCGATTCGTCGTCGCTCTCCTCGCCGGTCGCCATCTTCACCAGGGGCGGTCCGCCGAGGAAGACCTTGGACCGTTCCTTGATCATGACGGTGTGGTCGGACATACCGGGGACGTACGCCCCGCCCGCGGTCGAGTTCCCGAAGACGACGGCGACGGTCGGGATTCCGGCCGCCGACAGCCGGGTGATGTCGCGGAACAGCGCTCCGCCGGGGATGAAGATCTCCTTCTGCGAGGGGAGGTCGGCGCCGCCCGACTCGACGAGGCTGATGCAGGGCAGTCGGTTGGCGAAGGCGATCTCGTTGGCCCGCAGGGCCTTCTTCAGGGTCCAGGGGTTGGAGGCGCCGCCGCGTACGGTCGGGTCGTTGGCGGTGATCAGGCACTCCACGCCCTCGATCACCCCGATCCCGGTGATGAGCGAGGCGCCGATCGCGTACTCGCTCCCCCAGGCGGCGAGCGGCGACAGCTCCAGGAACGGGGTGTCCTCGTCGATCAGCAGCTCGATCCGCTCGCGGGCCAGGAGCTTGCCGCGCGAGCGGTGCCGCTCCACGTACTTCTGGCCGCCGCCCGCCTGCGCCTTGGTGTGTGCGTCGGCCAGCTCGTCGAGTTTCGCGAGCATGGCCGTGCGGTTCGCGGCGTATTCGGGGCTCGCGGTGTCGAGCGCGGTGGGCAGGACGGTCATGCGTTCGCCTCCGGTGCGTGGACGGTCTCCAGCAGCGATACGGGGATGGGCAGGTGCCGGGAGCGCAGCCACTCCCCCACCGCCTTGGCCTGCGGGTCGAACCGGTGCTGGGCGGCGACGCCCTCGCCGAGCAGCCCGTGGACGACGAAGTTCAGGGCGCGGAGATTCGGCAGGAGGTGGCGTACGACGGTGAGGCCGGCGGTCTCCGGCAGCAGTTCCCGGAACCGTTCGACGGTCAGTTCGTGGGCCAGCCACCGCCAGGCGTCGTTCCCGACGGCCCACACGCCCACGTTGGCGTCCCCGCCCTTGTCGCCGCTGCGGGCGCCCGCGATCCGGCCGAGCGGGGCGGACCGGGTGGGCCCGGGGTCCGGCAGGGGTTCGGGCAGCGGCGGTTCGCCGGCGTCCCGGAGCGGCCGCGTGGTCGCGGGAGGTGCCATGCTCAGTCGACGTCCGTCGGGGAGGACAGCGACATGCGGGACCTCGCCCGCCGTTACGTACCGCGCCTCGAACACCCCGTACGGCGCGCCCTTGCCGGGCGGGGCGGTGACGTGGAAGCCGGGGTAGCTGCCGAGCGCCAGCTCGATCGCGGCGCCGGAGACCGCGCGTCCGACGGTCTCCTGGTCCCGGTCGCGGACGACGAGCCGGAGCAGCGCGCTCGCGCTCTCCTCGGTGGCGGCGTCGGCCCGGTCGGTCCGGGACAGCTCCCACCGCACCTCGTCGGGTTCGGCGCCGGAGCGGGCGAGCGCGTCGGCGAACTGTTCCCGCACCAGCCCGGCCTTGGCCTCGATGTCGAGGCCGGTGAGCACGAAGACGACCTCGTTGCGCCAGCCGCCGAGCCGGTTCAGCCCGACCTTGAGGGTGGGCGGCGGGGCCTCGCCGCCCACCCCCGAGATCCTGACCCGGTCGGGTCCGACCTGGGTCAGCCGTACGGTGTCGAGCCGGGCGGTGACGTCCGGTCCGGCGTACCGGGCGCCGCCGGTCTCGTACAGCAGCTGGGCGGTGACGGTGCCGATGTCGACGACACCGCCGGTGCCGTCGTGCTTGGTGATGACGGACGAGCCGTCGGCGTGGATCTCGGCGACGGGGAAGCCGGGCCGGCGCAGGTCGTGGCCCCGGAAGAACGAGTAGTTCCCGCCGGTGGCCTGGGTGCCGCACTCCAGGACGTGTCCGGCGACGACGGCCCCGGCGAGCGCGTCGTGGTCCCCGGGCCCCCAGCCGAAGCGGGCGGCGGCGGGTCCGGTGACGAGGGCCGCGTCGGTGACCCGCCCGGTGACGACGATGTCCGCGCCGGCGGTGAGGCAGGCGGCGATCCCGGCGCCGCCGAGGTAGGCGTTGGCGGTGAGGAACCCCTCGGGTACGGGGAGGCTGTCGCCCTCCACATGGGCGACGCGCACGGGGACGCCGACCTTGCTGGCCAACTCCCGTACGGCGTCCGCCAGTCCGGCCGGGTTGAGTCCGCCCGCGTTGGCGACGATCTTCACCCCGCGCTCGTGGGCGAGCCCGAGGCCCTCTTCGAGCTGGCGCAGGAAGGTGGTGGCGTAGCCGCGCGCGGGGTCCTTGAGTCTGCTCCGGCCGAGGATGAGCATGGTCAGCTCGGCCAGGTAGTCCCCGGTGAGGACGTCGAGGGGCCCGTCGGTGAGCATCTCGCGCACGGCGTCGAAGCGGTCGCCGTAGAACCCGGAGGCGTTGCCGATGCGCAGCGGTGCGGCCGGCCCGGTCACTCGGCGCCGCCACGGGGTGCGCGGCCCGGTCCGGCGGGCCCGGCGAAGGCCTGGGCGATGCCGAGCCACTGGTCGGCGTCGGGGCCGACCGCCCGGACGGCGAGGTCGTCGCGGTGGGCGCGCTGGGTGACGAGGAGGCAGAAGTCGACGAGCGGTCCGGTGACGCGCTGCGGTGCGTCCGGCGCCCCGAAGGTGATCGACTCACCGTCGGGGGCGCGGAGTTCGACCCGGAACTCCTCCTCGGGCGCCTTGATCCCCCGTACCAGATAGGCGTAGTCGCGGGCCCGCACCCCGATACGGGCGACGTGCCGCAGCCGGGCGGTGGGGGTCCTGGTGACCCCGAGGGCGTCGGCGATGTCCTGGCCGTGGGCCCAGGTCTCCATGATCCGGGCGGTCGCCATGGACGCGACGCTCATCGGCGGCCCGTACCAGGGGAACTTCACGCCCGGCGGGGCCGCACCCAGGGCCTCGTGCAGCCGGGCCCGGCCCTCGCGCCACCGGACGAGCAGTCCCTCGGCCGACAGCAGCGCGACGAGCTCCCCGGCGGCCTCGTCGACGAACGTCTCGGGGTGCGCGAGCGCCTTCTCGACCTCGGCGGCGAAGGCGTCCGGTTCGGTGACGGCGATCAGGGCGACCTCGTCGGTCCAGTTCAGGTGCGCGATCTGATGGGCGACGGTCCACCCCTCGGCCGGGGTCGGCCTCGCCCAGTGGGCCGCGTCCACCCCGGCGACCAACCGGTCGAGTTCCTCGCTCTCCTGACGCAGGTCGTCGAGTACGGCGACGGTCACGGCCGATGCATCGGACACGGTGCACTCCCTCGGGGCGTGGCGGTGTGCCCAGGAGCATGGCAGCGGACCAATAAACAATCAAGCATGCTTGCATGATTTTCTGCCCGCAAGCTGCCTCGATTTGGCGGGAACCGATCGGCCGGGCCTCCATGAACGGAAGCGGAGGATCCTACCTCCGAGTAGCCCCGATCGGAAGATTTCCAACCGCAGGATTCAAGTCAATTACGCGCTGCTACTAGCCGGATCTCATTCCCTCTGAAAGCGTGAACGCAGTTCCAACGGGGGAACAAAAGACTGACGCCTGTGCGCGTTCCCCCTGCCCTGACCAAGCAGGAGACGATATGACGCACTTGAGCCGGATCTCGCCAGACATCGAACGAAGGGTCCTCCTCCCTGCCCGGTTCGGCGGCGAGAATCGGACAAAAGAGGTTCCGCGGCTCACCACCGGCACGCCCCTCACTGCGTACCTGTGAGAGGACTCCTGTTGATCCGCTCCCCACAGACCGATCCTCCCGACGGATCCGCTCCCCACACCATCGGGAACGAACCAGCCCCGGCCGGCCGCTCCACCCCGGCGACACCGCCCGGCGCCCACGGCGAACGCCCCGATCCGCGCTTCGGCGTCCTCGGGCAGCTCTCGTTCCACGGCAGGACCATGTCTGTCACCTCACCCGTCCGGCGCGCGGTCCTCACCGCTTGCCTGCTCCGGTACGGGCGGCCCATCGGCATCGCGGAGTTCAGCGAGATCCTTTGGGACGACCCGCCGGTTTCGGCCACGGCGAACCTCCGGAGCCACGTGACGGGACTGCGCCGGGACCTCGACGAGGTCGAGCCCGGGCTCGGCGACCGGATGCGGACCTACCGGGGCGCCCAGTGCGGATACGGACTGGAGATCGCGCCCGACGAGTTCGACCTGCCCCGGTTCACCGCCGCGGTCCAGCGTGGCCGGAACTGGCTGTCACGCGGCTCCCACAAGTCGGCGGTCGACGCCCTGGAACAGGCCGTCGGCCTCTGGAACGGTCCCTTCGGACAGGACCTCCCGCCCACTCGGTGGTTCAACGCCCACATAGCGGGGCTCAACAACGCCCGGCTGGACGCCTATCAGGACCTCTTCACCGCGTCCGTCCTCGCCGGCCGCACCATCATGCTGGCCTACCGCATCGAGAGCGTGATCGCCGAGGCCCCTTACCGCCAGCACCTGTGGGAGCTGCTCGCGGCGGTGCACTGCCTGCACGGCGACACCGTCAGCACGCTGTCGGTGGTCAACCGCTGCCAGAAGCTGTTCGCGGAGGATCTGGGGCTCGACCTGCCCCCCGGTATCGAGGCCATGCGGACGGCGGCGCTCAACTGGGACCGTGAGGAGGCCATGCGGCTCGTCGCGTCCCGGACCCAGGACTCCGCGGAGCGGTGCCAGTGCCGAAGACCTCCGCGTCCTTCTTCCTGACGCGGAGGCCTCGCACCTGAGTCCGGTGGCCGTCCGGCCACCGGACTCAGGTCACGTCCCGCCGGAGCAGCAGCAGCGTTCCCGTGAGGCCGCCGACCAGGCTGTAGGCGACGAGCACCGCGGCGCCCGTCCAGGGAGCGGGGGCCCCGGCGAAGAGCTCACCGGGCGTGGTCATGATCTGGGACGCCACTCCGGGCAGCAGCACCTGGGCCTGGAGCACCCAGTTCTCCTCCAGAACCAGGTCGTGCACGACCTGGAAGGCGAACGCGACGACGACCGAGGACAGGAAGTACAGCACCGCCGCGGTGACGGTGGCGGCGGTCTGGCTGCGGATGAGCACCCCGAGGCCGAAGCCAAACACGCCCCACACCAAGTAGGCGGCCAGGTTCAGCAGAACCGCACCGAGCACGTCCCCGCTCCCGAGCCCGAGACCGGTGCCCTGAGAAGTCAGGAAGATCCCGCCGACCACGAGGCTTCCCAGCGTCGCCGCCAGCCACAGCCCGGCCGAGGAGATGAGAACGACGACGAGCTTGGCCGTGACGACGCGGCCCCGGCGGGGCGCTGCGAGGAACGTGGCCGTCAGGGTCCGGTACTGGTACTCGTTGGTCACCAGCAGGATGGCCAGCACGCCCGCCAGCAGCAGGCCGAGGGTCTGCCCGGAGGTGTAGAGGGTCGCGGCGATGCGGCCGGGGGCCGACTGGGTCTCCCAGAGGTCGCGCATCGTGCTGACCTGCTCGGCGGACATGTCCTCGCGGGGGGTCAGGATCGCCCCTGCCAGATAGTCCTCGAACGGCTGCATGAAGGTGTGGGCCTGCCAGCTGTTCCACAGCGCCAGCAGCACCGCCACCGCGGCCATCGCCGCGCCGGCGATCCACCAGGTGGGCAGCGTACGGAGCTTGAGCAGCTCGCTGCCGATCAGCCCCCTCATCGGATCTCCGCCTGTCCTTGCGTGAGCCGCAGGAACGCCTGTTCCAGATCGGGCGCGTCCTCGGCCAGTTCGTACAGTTCCCCGCCGTGGGTGGCCGCCGCCGCGGCCACCTCGCCCGCCCCGAGGCCGCTCACGATCAGGAGTCCGTCCCCGGCGGGCGGACACGTCACGACCGCTCCCGCCGAGGTGAGCGCCGCCGCCAGTTCCGCGGGCCGTGAGGCGCGGACCCGCACACGGGCCTCGCCCCGCACCCGCGCGGCGATCTCGCGGCTCGACCCCTCGGCCACCAGCCGCCCCTGACTGATGATCACGAGGTCGTCGGCGGTCTGCTCGACCTCGGATATCAGGTGGCTGGAAACGAGCACCGTACGGCCTTCGGCGGCCAGCGTCCGCAGCAGGGCGCGCATCCAGGCGATCCCTTCGGGGTCGAGCCCGTTGGAGGGTTCGTCGAGGATCAGGACGGGTGGATCGCCGAGCAGCGCCTGGGCGAGGTTGAGGCGTTGCCGCATGCCGAGCGAGTACTCCCCGTAACGCCGCCCGCCTGCCTGGGCCAGTCCGACGTGGTCGAGCACCTCGTCGGCCCGGCGGGCCGGCAGGCCCGTCGCCGCGCACTGCACGCGCAGATGGTCACGGCCGGTCCGCCTGCGATGTGTGCCGGACTCGTCGAGCATCGCGCCGACGGTTCTGAGCGGCTGTGCCAGGTCCCGGTACGGCCGTCCGCCGACGGTCGCGGTGCCGGACGTCGGGGCCGTCAGGCCGAGGAGCATCCGGAGCGTCGTCGTCTTGCCCGCCCCGTTCGGGCCGAGGAAGCCCGTGACGCGTCCGGGCGCGACCGTGAAGGACAGGTCCTCCACGGCCCATCTGTCGCGGTACCGCTTCGACAGGCCGCGGAACTCGATCGGCCGGCCGTCGGCCGGGGCCTGCGCGTCCTTCACTTCCGGTGGGGTCATGAACTCTGTTCCTTACGTTCGCGCGGCTGCCGTGCCGGGCGTCACGGGCACGGGCGTCGGGGCCGCTGGAGTCGTGCGTGGAGGCCGTCAGGTCCGTACGTGTCGGTCGCGGTGAGCGCGCAGGTCCTCCGCCAGGTGCGATCTGCGCAGACGGCGAGTGCGCAGCAGCCTGCGCCAGTCCGCCGCGGTGTCGTGCATCAGCTGCCGATGGAAGTAGTTGACGTACTCCGCCAGGCCCAGGCCGTACAGCACGAGGCCGGGGGCCCAGTCGGACGGCGGCCGTCCCGGGAGGGCCGAAACCATGACCGCGAGGCCGGCCGCCAGGGCCAGGGCGCACAGCGGACGGAGCGGACGGAACACCCCGATCGCGGGCGGTTGCCGTGCTCCGGTGCGCAGTTGACGCGCCTTCAGGGCCCAGTACCCGGACCCGATGAGCAAGAGCCCGGCCACCAGGGCGAAGCCCACCGCGTTCGCGGTACTGAAGGGTGCGCCGAGGGCCGCGAACACCGCCCAGCCGATCAGCGCGATGTTCGCCGCTTCCAGGAGGGTCAGCGTGCGCAGCCGCCTCAGAAGCGCCGGCCGGGAGCGTGTCGCAGGGGTCATGCTCCCAGCATCGCGTGCCGCGCCGGGCCGGGGGTACGTGAGCGGGGAACGGTCAGTCATGGACCAGTTGCTGGCCGACGAGGGCCGCGTACGCACCCCCTCGTGCGACCAGTTCCTCGTGGTCACCGTCCTCGACGATCCGGCCGCGGTCGATGACGAGGATGCGGTCCGCGTCGCGCACGGTGCTCAGCCGGTGCGCGATGACGATGCGGGTGCAGTCGAGTTCCGAGAGGTTCTCGTGCACGACCGCCTCGGTGGTCGCGTCCAGGTGGCTGGTGGCCTCGTCCAGCAGCAGAACCCTCGGCCGGTGCACGACGGCGCGGGCCAGGGCGACCCGCTGCCGCTGCCCGCCGGACAGGCCGTTGCCGCCCTCGCCGAGGATCGTCTCGTACCCCATCGGCATGTGCGTGATGTCCTCGTGGACCGCCGCGAGGCGGGCCGCCTCGACGACATCGTCCAGGGTGGCATCGGGCATGACCAGCGCGATGTTGGTCAGCACCGAGCCGCTGAAGATGTCCGCGTCCTGGGTGACGACGCCGCACTGGCGGCGCAGGTGTCCGAGGTCCAGCTCGGTCAGCGGGGTGGAGCCATAGGTGATCTCCCCGTCCGTCGGGTCGTAGAGCCCGAGGATGAGACGGGCCAGGGTGGACTTCCCCGAACCGCTGCTGCCGACGATGGCGATCTTCTCGCCCGGCCGGACGGTGAGGGAGATGCCCGACAGGGCCTCCGGTCCGTCCCCGGAGTAGCGGAAGCTGACGTCGGTCAGGGTGATCGGCTCGCTCAGGTCCGCCTTCCCGGACCCCTGCCCCAAGGACTCCGGGGGTTCGTTCAGCACGTCGCGCAGCCGGTCGAGGTGGACCCGGATGGTCTGGAACGTCTTGATGCTGCGGCCCAGTTGGGCCACCGGGGCGAGTGCGGAGCCGGCCAGGGCGATGAGCGCGAGCATCGTTCCCAGCGACAGGTTGTCGCTGAAGACGAGGTAGGCGCCGAGTACGAGCATGAGCAGCGGAGACGCGGTGCCCAGCATGCCGAGGACGCCGTCGATCGCGTTGTCCAGTCTGCTCCGGCGTACGGAGGACTCCAGCTGCTCGGAGAACTTCTGCGACCACCGGCGCACCACGACGTGTTCGGCGCCGGAGGACTTGACCGTCTCGGCGCCGGTCACCGCTTCCAGGAGCGTGCTCTGCGCCTCTCCGAGTGCCTGGAGTTCGCGTTCGGTCAGCCGCTGGGCGGTCCGGGCGGAGGCGAACATGATCACGAGCTGGACGGTGGCGACGGCGAGGATCGCGGCGACGAACAGCAGGGACTTGAAGCCGATCGCCACGAGGTAGACGCCGAGCAGGGCCACGTCCAGGAGGACCGCCAGGAGCTGGCTGGAGACGGCGTCACGCACGTACGTCATGCTCGACACCCGTACGAGCAGGTCGCCCCCGGTGCGCAGCTGGAAGAACTTGTACGGCAGGGACATCAGGTGTCTGAGGAACGTGCCCATCATCGACCAGTCCATCCGGGTCTGCAGCCACAGCAACAGCTCGGCCCGGGCCAGCGTCATCAGACCGTGACTCACGGTGTACGCGACGAGACCGGCCGCCAGGACGAGCAGGGTGTCCTCGCCGCGCCCGGGCAGGACGCGGTCGACGATGTACGCCGTCAGGAAGGCCGGGAGCAGTCCGAGGAGCGTGAGCGCGGCGGAGGCGCCGATGACCCCGGAGACGACGGGCACGGAACGCGGCAGGAAGGGCCGGACGAAGGACCACAGTCCCGCCTCGGCGCCCTCGCGGCGTTCGAGGTCCTCGGTCGGCTCCAGCTCCAGCGCCACCCCGGTGAAGGACGCGTCCAGTTCCGCGTAGGTGATGTGCCGCCGTCCGGACGCCGGGTCGACGATGTCGACCCCGCGGCGGGTGAAGCGCTCGATGACGACGAAGTGGTTCATGCCCCAGTGCGCGATCAGCGGCAGGACGAGCCCCCGCAGCGCCTCCGGTTCCGCGCGGAAGGCCCGTACCTTCAGGCCCAGTTCGCGTGCCTGCCGGGCGATGGAGGCGGCGCTCGCCCCGTCGCGCGAAAGCACCATCCGGTCACGCAGCTCCGCGACGGTGGTGGAGCGGCCATGGTAGCCGAGCACCATGGCGAGGGCGGCGACGCCGCACTCGACCGAGGTGGACTGCAGCCGCACGGGCACCCTGCGGCGGATGATGGTCACTGGTCGCCCCTTCCGTCCCAGATGTCCATGAGCAGCGGGCGGGTGCCCTGGTCGAGGACCACGGACGCGCCCTCCTTCAGTCCGCCGGCGACGCCACCGGGAAGTTCGACGAGCACCATGGTGACCTGGGACCCGCCCTGACCGGTCTGGAAGTCCTTCACCCGGCCCTCCACACGCCGGCCGTCCACGCGCAGCAGGACGTCACTGCCCTTCGCCGGCGGGCCGAAGCCCGGGAAGGCGAGCACGCCCTGGCGTCCGTTGACGCCGGCCAGGGTGCCGGTCGGCCCGACGGGCACCCGCACCATGAGGCCGGCCACCACCGTGGCGGCGAGCAGCAGGGCCCCGGCCAGGGCCCATCGCCACCGCGGCCGCATCCGTTCGGGGTGGAAGCCGGTACGGGCGGCGCCACGCGGGTTGGCGCGGTAGGCCGCCACCATGCTCGGCCTGTAGACGCCGTCGGAGAGGGCGCCGTCCGGTGGGGCCGCCGGTGCGGACCCGCCGTTCAGCACGTCTTCCCCCGGGTGTCCGGGGCGGCGAGCGTCAGCAGGTCCGGCACCCGCTCGGGTGCGGCCTTGCGCGCCAGTCCCCAGGCGATGCCGGCCAGACCGGTCATGAGACCGGGTGTCTCCACGCCCTTCGGGACGCCGCACAGCCAGCCGTTCTCCCGGCCCTCGTGCAGCAGCGTGTTCCACACCCGGGGCAGCAGGCCGGCGACCTCCGGCTCCTGGTCGGCTCTGCTGCTCTCGTCGATGATGAGCAGATTGCCGATGTCCCCGTGGCACAGGCTGTGGTTGCCGAGACCGGACACCGGGTCGAGGTCGAGGCCCGTCGATATGGCGGCGAGGACCGCCATGTGCCGGTCGCTCTCGATCAGGTCGGCCAGGTCCGGGACGGTGCGCAGCTCCTGGAAGGCGTTGCGGGCCATCGCGATGCCCGGGGCGCCGTGGCACCAGGCGTTCATGACCGTACGCCCACCGAGGTTGGCCGGCCGCAGGTCGCGCCAGGTGCGCAGCTCCGGGTCGAAGGCGGTCCGTTCGTACGTGAGCGCGTGCCGGACGGCCTCCTTG
Source organism: Streptomyces sp. NBC_01591 (assembly GCF_035918155.1). NCBI lineage: Bacteria > Bacillati > Actinomycetota > Actinomycetes > Kitasatosporales > Streptomycetaceae > Streptomyces > Streptomyces sp. NBC_01591. The sequence continues at coordinate 4,953,661 of NZ_CP109327.1, read as the reverse complement.
TACTCCGGGCGGGGAGCGGCCCGGTCGAGCCGGGCGAACGCGTACGCGATGCCGGAGGCGCCGTGCGAGAAGCCGGCGAGCGGCTCCTCGGGGTTGATGGGGGTGGCCCAGCCCCATCCCTCGCCGCGTTCCTGCCGGGTGGCCAGCAGGCGGTCGGCGCAGCGCGCCGCGATCCGGGCCGCTCCGGTGCCCGGCCGGGCGGTCTCCAGCGAGAGGAGGGCGAGGATCGCGCCCGCCGAGCCGGAGACGATGTCCAGGAGGGGGTCCTCCTCGACGAGTTCGTCGATGGCGGGCAGCAGGGCGGCGGCGGCTTCGGCGTACTCGGGCCGGTCGTGGCGTACGGCGGCGTGGGCCAGGGCGTAGACGGCACCGCCGAACGGGCCGAACGCGCCGATGCCGAACTCTGCGGCTCCCGGCTTCTTCGCCAGGCTCGCCAGCGTCTCGGCGATGAGCACCGACCGCTTCGCCACCTGGTCGAAGGCGGCCTGGGCCAGCTCGCCGGTCCGCTCGTCGCCGGTCACGGCCGCGACGGCGTCCAGGGCATGCGCGATGCCGGCGGTCCCGGTGTAGAGGCCGATCGGTGCGGGCGCGTACTGCCAGTACTTCTCGTCGACCAGGTCCAGCCCGATCCAGCCCAGCCCGTGTTCGTCGCGGATGCACAGGTCCGACAGCCGGTGCGCCAGCCGCAGGGCCTCCTCGGCGAAGTCGCCGGGGTCGGCCGCGCCGTCCAGCCGGGGGCGGTGCCAGTTGGGCCAGCGGGCGTCGCTCTCGCCCATGGCGGTGGCGGCGACGCACGAGCGGATGACCCGCGCCTGGAAGGCGAGGTCGGCGTCGCCGAGGGCGACGAGGCGTTCGCGTACGGCGGTCAGCGGCGGGTAGCGGGTACCGATCGGCCGGCCGTCCAGTCCGCCGCGCAGGGTCCCGGACTCCGCGTCGACGGTGAACATGGGTATGTCTCCGAGTGTGAGCTCGGCGACCTCGTCCAGGATCATCGCGTTGCGGGACTCCGGCATCTCGACATGTCCGCCCGCCAGCCGGGCGAGCGAGCGGGAGTGGTCGAGGCCGTCGCGCATGAAGTCCGGGTGGGTGCTCTCCAGCAGCAGCCGGCCGTAGATGTGGGTCGGCCTGGCGATGAGCCGGGTCCGGACGAGGCCGAAGGGGGCCAGCGGCCCCTGGGCGGCGAGCAGTTCGTCACGGCCCGCTTCCAGCAGCCGGTAGACGTGGGTGAACCCCTCGACGAACGCGTCGACCCGGCCGACCAGGTCGATCGGTTCGCCGTCGGCGGTCATCGGGTGGTTGCGCTCGGCGTCCATCTCCATCCGGCGCTTGACCAGCCGCATCCGGTCGGTTCCGCTGCCCTCCCAGGTGGGCACCGGCATGGGGGTCAACTGCCCGCCGTGGCCCGCCAGTCCGCTGACGTCCAGGCCGAAGGTGCCGTCCTCGCCGCGCACCAGCAGGTGGTTGGGGAGGATGCCCACGGACTGGACGGAGTCGGCGAGGGTGACCGCGGCGATGTCCGTCTCACCGTCGATCTTGACGACGGCCGCGGTCTTGTCGTTGTGCAGCAGCGCCTCCAGGTCGACGAGAACCGGGTACTCGCCCGCGGCCAGCACATTCTCGAAGTGGAAGTCCGTGGCGTGCAGCAGGTAGAGGAGTGACGTCAGGGCACCGAGCCGCCAGGCGTAACGGTCGCCGCCTTCGGCGTCGGTGGTCGCGGTGGTGTCGACCTGTTCGACCCACCCGTGGCTGCCACGGTCCACGATACCGATCCGGGCCAGGTCATGCGGGGCTCCCTGCCGGTTGACCCAGTCCAGGAGCCCGTCGAAGGCGGTGTCCATGGCCAGCGGGCGGGGCTTGAAGACCAGGGTGGCAGTGTCGAATTCGACCATGGCGACGGAGCGGCCCCGCCGGTGCTTGTCGCCGGCACCGAACTCCAGGCGTTCGAGCCGCCGGGGCCCTGGGGCGGCGAGCAGGCTCTCGCGCAGTGCGGGGAGGTCGGCGACGAGCGCCTCGATCAGCTCGACCCGCGTGTCGATCCAGAAGCGGAGCTGGCCCACGATCAGCCGTGCCAGGACCGGGTATTCGTCCCAGAGCGCGAGGGCGTTGCCCTCCGAGCGGAGCAGTTCGACGTACGAGGAGAAGCGCTCCTCGGGGGTCTCGCCGCCGAGGCGGTCCTCGACGCGGGCGATGTTGAGTTCGAGTACGAGGGTCCGCTGCACATGGCCGAGCAGGTCGGCAGCCGGGGCGGTCGCGCGGACGACGTCGAGGATGTGGCCCGGGTCGGCCATGACGGGGTCGTCGCTGGTCCGCACGCGTTCCTCGACGAGTGCGTCGAGTTCGTGGACGGCACCCTCCACGAGGGGGCGGATCACTTCCAGGAGGCCCATGTCGGGGTCGAGGCGGCGGGTGGTGTCCGTGGTGGCCATGCCCTCGGCCCACCAGCGCCTGAAGACCTGGTGCCAGTCGGGTTCGTCCGTCAGGCGGGCGGCGAGGGACGCGTCGCTCTCGCCGAGCAGAGCGGCCAGTTCGTCGGCGCCGACGCCAAGCGGTGCGAGCCGTGCGTCCAGCGTGGCGCGCTCACCGGTCAGCGGCGCCAGCTCCCTCCACATGGCCAGGCGCTTCTCGCCTCGCACCGGGTCGGACTGCGACGGAGTCCCGCCGAGTCTTTCGCTCAGGGTGGCGGCCCGGTGCCAGGGGAGGTGGGCCCCGGCCGACCCGCTGGTGGGGTGCTCGCTTGCGACGTCAGGCATTCCGCTCTTCCTCCTGGGGCATGAACGTGACCGGCGGGGGCGCACAGTCGCCCGCCCCTGCCGGTCACGCCGTTTCTTCGGTACGCTGCTAGTTCTTGCAGGGCTTACCGGGGTTGCAGGCGAGACCACATACGGTCCAGCCCGAATACCACGGCAGGCACGAGCAGCACCCGAGAGTGCCGAGAACTCCGGAGCCGGCTCCGTTGATCTCGGTCAGCTCCTCGTCGGTGATTGCGGTGAGGCCTTCGCCCGACGGATGGGCGGGGGCCTCACTCCCGAGGGACAGCCGGTAGTCGGCGTCCTTCCAGGACCGGACTATGTCCACGAACATCACTCCTTGTAGGAATCTGTAGGCTCAGCAACAGCCACGCGTGCCCATGCTGCAGCTGCCGCAGAGGGTCCCGGTCGGGGAGCACACCGTCACGGTCAGAGTGATCGTGGCGCACGCCCACGTGGTCCCGCCCGCGACGCCGTCGAGCTGATCGTCGGCCAGCTCGACGAGGCCGGCCGGGTTGGCGGGAGCCTCGCTGAGGGTGGCCCGGTACTCGGGGTCCTTCCATGCGCGAACAAGGTTCATTTGTCTGTCACCTCCTTTCGCTGAGGATGAGAACCGAGCCTGGGAGGCCGGGTTCCGAGTGCCATCCTCAGCGGCCCTCATGCAGCCGGAATACCGCGCGGGCGGCTCAGTGCGCACACGCGACGCATACGCCGGCGATCGCCGCTGCGGACCCGCCGCGACTTTCGAACCCCGCCCGGTGACACCCCACTTGGGCGGGGACGGGGCGTTCCGGAGGAGGTGTTCGGAGGAGGCGCGGGAAGGCAGGGCGTACCGAGGGAGGCGCGGGAAGGCAGGGCGTACCGAGGGAGGCGCGGGAAGGCAGGGCGTACCGAGGGAGGCGCGGGAAGGCAGGGCGTACCGAGGGAGGCGCGGGAAGGCAGGGCGTACCGAGGGAGGCGCGGGAAGGCAGGGCGTACCGAGGGAGGCGCGGGAAGGCAGGGCGTACCGAGGGAGGCGCGGGAAGGCAGGGCGTACCGAGGGAGGCGCGGGAAGGCAGGGCGTACCGAGGGAGGCGCGGGAAGGCAGGGCGTACCGAGGGAGGCGCGGGAAGGCAGGGCGTACCGAGGGAGGCGCGGGAAGGCAGGGCGTACCGAGGGAGGCGCGGGAAGGCAGGGCGTACCGAGGGAGGCGCGGGAAGGCAGGGCGTACCGAGGGAGGCGCGGGAAGGCAGGGCGTACCGGGAAAGGACGCGGGAAGGCGGCGCGCAGACGCGCGTGTGCCGGCCGGGTTCCCGCCCGCGCACGCGCGGTGGATGGCCGGCGCCTCCTACGACGCGCTGCTCCCGGGCCCCGGCCCGGCGGACGGCCTGCCCATGGGGCGGTTCTTCCTCGGCGCGACGGCGGACGGCCTGTACTTCGACACCGTCAACCCGGACTGAGGGCGAACGCGGTCGAGGGTCCGGCAGATCAGGCGACCACGGCGATGACGACCGCCGATATCAGCGCGAAGAAGCAGCCCGCCGCGGTGATCACGGTCCTGGCGTGGCGCATGCCGAAGGACGGGGCCCGGGTGGTCGCGTCCTGCGGGTTCGCGGCGCCGTAGTAGACGGTGACGAAGTCGCCCTCGGCCGGGGTCAGGCGCGACTGGCGCTCCTCGAAGCTGACGGTGCGCCCGTCGCCGGTACGGAACTCCAGGGTGGGGTGGGCGTGCAGGACGAAGCCGCCCTCGGCGTCCTGGGCCTCCTCGGTGCGCACGGCAGTACATCGGGCCTCGGCCGTGAGGCCCTCGGCCCAGGCGGCCCGGAGCCGGGGGCCCTGGAGGTGACGGTCCAGGTTCCTCCCGGACACCACGGCCGCACCCACGGCGATGACGAAATAGACGGCGGCGATGACCATGGGCTCCCCCGGCAGGATCTCGCGTAACGGGCCGCCATGATCCCGTGCGCGGGGGCGGGCCGACAAGGGCCCGCCCCGGGCGTCAGGCGCGTTCCCGGGGCCTCGCGCGCCGGGTCTGGCTGCGTACCGCGCCCATGCTCGCCCCGATGACGAGGGCGATCGCCAGCGCGTCGGTGGTCGTCAGGGCCTGATCGAGGATCAGGAAGCCGGCCGTGGCCGCGATCGCCGGTTCCAGGCTCATCAGGATCGCGAAGGTGGGCGCGGGCAGGCGGCGCAGCGCCATGAGTTCGAGGGTGTACGGAAGCACCGAGCTCAGCAGCGCCACCGCCGCGCCCATCCCCAGCGTGGACGGGACCAGCAGTTTCGAGCCCGACTCCATGACGCCGAGCGGCAGGGAGAGGAGCGCGGCGACGACCAGGGCCATGGCCAGGCCGTCCGCCTGGGGGAAGCGGCGGCCGGTGCGGGCGCTGAAGACTATGTACGCCGCCCACATGGCACCCGCGCCGAGCGCGTAGGCGGCGCCGACCGGATCGAGGCGGTCGAAGCCGCCCCCGCTCAGCAGCACGACGCCGGCGAGCGCGAGCCCGGCCCAGACCACGTTGATCAGGCGGCGGGACACGAACACCGAGAGGGCGAGCGGGCCCAGCACCTCCAGGGTGACGGCCGCACCCAGCGGGATGCGGTCGGCCGCCTGGTAGAAGAGCATGTTCATGCCGCCCATGGCCAGCCCGAAGGCGAGGACCGTGCCCCAGTCGGCGCGCTTGTAGCCGCGCAGCGTCGGGCGGCAGACGACCAGCATCACGATCGCGGCCACGGCCAGGCGCAGGGTGACGACGCCGAGCGCACCGGCCCGCGGCATCAGCAGGACCGCGACGGCGGAGCCGAACTGGACGGAGAGGCCGCCCGCGACCACCAGCGCGATCGGGGCGAGCGCCGCACCCCGACCCCTGGGGCGTGCGGGGCCTGCCGCTTCGCCCAGGGCGGGAGCCGCCTCGGGTACGACGACGGCCGCGGCCTGCTCCACGGCCGCCGCCCCTGCTGCACTGCGCTGGTCGTTCACCTGCGGTGTTCCTCCCGGATCCGAAAGTGCAATTCATTGCACTATTCGATTGAACATACTGCACTCCACTCATGCGGTACGTCCTCTTACGGTAGGTACCTCCGCGTGGCACGTGAAATGTCGATCGGGCCCCGGTTATGCTCCCCGCGCATGAGCATGGGGCCTTCCGGACAAAGCGCTGGTCGCGGCATCGAAGTGCGGCATCTGCGCGCCTTCCTCGCCGTGGCCGACGAGGGCAACGTCACCCGCGCCGCCGCCCGGCTCCGCCTCACCCAGCCCGCGGTCTCCCGCACCCTCGCCGCCCTGGAGCAGTACCTCGGCATCCGGCTCGTCGACCGGTCCACCCACCATCTCGTCCTCACCCCCGAAGGCGTCGCCTTCCGGGACAAGGCCGCCGCCGCGGTCGCCGCCTTCGACGAGGCGCTCGACCCCGGCGGGCGGCGCCGCCGGCCGCTGCGGCTCGGGCACGCCTGGTCGGCGTTCGGCCCGTACACCACACCGCTGCTGCGCCGCTGGCAGGAGCTGTACCCGCAGACCCCGCTCGAACTGCTGCGGATCGACGACCGCACCGCCGGGCTCACCCGCGGCGAGGTCGACGCAGCGCTGCTGCGGGGGCCCGTGGAGGCACCCGGCCTCGTCACCGAGGTGCTGTTCGAGGAGGACCGGGTGGCGGCGGTGGCGGCGGACGGGGCGCTCGCGGGCCGTGCCACGCTCCGCCTCGCCGATCTGGCGGGCGAGACCGTCGTCCTCAACACCGTCTCGGGCACCACCACCGTCGATCTGTGGCCGCCGGGCGGGCGGCCCGCCGCGATCCTCACTGTCGCCAACACCGACGACTGGCTGACCGCCATCGCGGCGGGGCGCGGCGTCGGAGTCTCCGCCGCGTCCACCGCCGACATGCATCCGCACTCCGGCGTCGCCTACCGGCCGCTCGTCAACGCCCCGTCCGTACCCGTACTCCTCGCCCGGCGGGATGTCCCGGGGCATCCGGCACTGCCGAAGCTGGTCGCGCTGGCGCGCGAGGTGGTGGGGCGGGACGGCGGCGGCAGCTGAGGCGGGGTGGCTCGTCGAGAATGCGGACGCGCTCGAACCGCTTGCCGAGCGCGGACCGATCGCGCCGTCCGGCGCACCATGGGTCGTCGAGGTCCCGGTCGACCCTGCCGGAGCAAGTGGGAGCGCCATCCTTATCAGCTCGCGGAGCGCGGCCGCATCCTGGTGCCGAACTCAGCCGAGGGCGCGTGAGCGGGCACGGCGAGCCTCGCCGACCGCGTGGCGCGATCACCGGCCCCGTACCGTCCGTGCGCCTGGGCCTACACCTCGCCTTGCTCCAACTCGCATGCAGCATCATCTGCTTGAGACGACTCAGAACTTCATTCTGAAACGATCAGTAAGGCGTGTCCGTTAAATGCGAGCCCAGACCAGCACTGCGGCGAGGACTGCGGCTGAGCGGTAGACGATCGCGAGCTTGCCGAACCTCGTGGCCAGGCCCCGCCACTGCTTGAGCAGGGCGAAGGACCGCTCGACCACGTTGCGGTTCTTGTAGGCCACCGGATCGAACTTCGACGGACGCCCGCCTGCTGAACCGCGGCGGCGACGGTGCTCCTGCTGGTCACGCCGTTCAGGGATGACCGTGGTGATCCCGCGGGCCTTGAGCGCCGCTCGGATCGCGCGGGAGGAGTAGGCCTTGTCCCCGAGCAGCATGGTCGGGGTCGTGCGCGGGCGGCCTGCTCCGGTCCTGCGGACTCGCAGGTCGCCCAGCAACGGCAGGGACTGGCCGTCGTGCGCCTGCCCGGGCGTCACGACGACGGCCAGCGGTCGGCCCTGACCGTCCACGGCGTGGTGGATCTTCGTGGTCAGCCCGCCGCGGGAACGGCCGATCGCGTGCCCGGCGGGCTCTCGGTGGGCGTCGAGGCCCTGCCCTCGGGCTGCGGCCCGGCACTTCTCGGGGCGGCGGGTGTTGGTGGCGTGCTGGTGGGCCCGGGTGACGGTGGAGTCCACCGCCACCCGCCAGTCGATCAGCCCATCGTCGTCCGCGCGGGCGAGCAGGACGCCGAGCACGCGGTCCCAGGTCCCGTCGGCGGCCCAGCGGCGGTGGCGGGCCCACACGGTCTTCCAGGATCCGAACCTGGCTGGGAGGTCTCGCCAAGGAATACCGGTGCGGTACCGGTAGACGATCGCCTCCACAATGCGGCGGTGATCGGCCCACGGCCTGCCACGACGACCGGTACTGGAGGGCAGCAGAGGTCGGATGCGGTCCCACTGCCGGTCGGTCAGCCGGGCGTGACGAGGCATCAGGATCAGACCGCAGAGGTGCTGCGCACGCGGCCGGCAGCCCGGCCGGGCTCAGTCGATCGTCTTGATCACCCGGGCGGGCACTCCCGCGACCACGGTGCCGGCAGGAACATCACGAGTGACCACCGCACCGGCAGCGACCACCGCACCGGCACCGATGGTCACCCCCTGCGTGATCACGGCAGCCGTCCCGATCCAGACGTCGTCCTCGATGACGATCGGGGCGAAGGAGAGGTACTCGCGGCGCTCGGCCAGGGGCAGCGGATGGCCTCCGGTGATGAGGCTAACCTTTGGGGCGATCATGACGCCGTTGCCGATACGGATGCCTCCCTTGTCCATGAAGGTGCATCCCTGGTTGACGAAGACGTTCTCCCCGAACGTCGTGTTGAGCCCGTACTCGGTAAAGAACGGCGGGTAGATCATCACCGACTCCGGCAGCGGGCCACCGAACACAACAGAAAGTAGTTCCGCGCGACCTTCGCTGTCGCTGAACGGAAGCACGTTCAGTCGAGACGTCGCATCGGTCACCTCCACGATCCGCTCCGCATGACGCGCGAACTCAGGCGTCTGGACATACATGACCTGCTCTGTGCGGGTAGACATGCGCTTATCCCACCACCGCGCAGAACACTCGATCAAACAACCCTGCACCACACCAGACACAACCAATGGTTGTGAAAGTAGGGTGGAAGCGTGGATGTTGAAGCGCTGCGGACGTTCGTGGCCGTCGCCGAGACCGGCCAGTTCCAGGCTGCTGCCGACAAGCTGGGGATCAGCCAGCAGGCGGTCTCCAAGCGGATCGCGGCCCTGGAGAGGCACATCGAGGTCACGCTCCTGGTGCGGACCTCCCGAGGCTCCCGGCTGAGCCTGGACGGGCAGGTCTTCCTGCCGCACGCCAAGAAGGTCCTGGCGGCCATCGAGCAGGCCGAGCAGGCCGTGCGCCCCGGCAGCCGTCCCTTGCGCGTCGATGTCCTCAATCGGCGCATCTCCCCGGCCCAGGCCGTCTACCGGTTCTACCGCTCCCACCCCGAGACGGACCTGGACGCGGTCACGCTGAGCAAGGAGAACGCCGCCCAGGCCGCCCAGGCGGTGCTCGAAGGGACCGTCGACGCGTCTTTCCGTGCCCTGCCGGCAGACCAGGTCCCGGCCGGGATCAGCGCCGAACGACTCCTGGACGCACCCCTGGAGCTCCTGGTCGGACCCGGCCACCCGCTGGCTGACGCGCCCTGGGTCAGCCCTGCGGACCTGACTGGCCACCGCATCTGGATCCCCGGGATCAGGCCGGGCACGGAGTGGGCGGCGTTCTACCAGGCGCTGTCCAAGGCCTTCGGCCTGAGCATCGACGCGCTCGGCCCCAACTTCGGTGACGAGGCCCTGATGGACGCGCTGTCCGACTCGGCCTCGCTGGCCACCCTCGTCGGCAGCGGGGACCGGTACCTGTGGCTCCAGACCCACGACCTACGGCGCATCCCGTTGCACGACCCGACCCCGGTCTACCCGCACGTGCTGCTGTTCCGCAGCGGAGACCAACACCCCGTGCTGACCGCGCTACGCGACCATCTGCGCACTGCAGGCCCGCGAACCCTGCACGACGTGTGGGCGCCGGACTGGGTAGACCGCTGACCAGACGACCGAATTGACAGACACGCCCCAGTCATACTTGCTGGCCGTGACGGGTCGGGGAGGGTGGGGAGGTTTTCCCAACCCCCTTCATTTACCTACCGGTTGTACGACATCGCTCGAATCCCGACGTCTGGATCCCGGCCCCCGAAGCCCGAAGCTCAAGACCCGGACCCGGGCCTCTCCTCGTACCCACGAAAGAGTGAACAAGCCCTCCCCGAAGCTCGGAACCCGGCTCCCGAAGCTCGGGCTCCGGCCGCCCCGCGCCTCAGCCGCAGGAAGTACCCGATTCCGGCGGCAGGCCCTCCGCCAACAGTTCCGCCAGATGCCGTGCCCGTACGCCGGCCAGTTGTTCCAGCTGGGTCCGGCAGGAGAAGCCGTCCGCCAGGAAGGCCGTCCCCGGTTCCGACGCCCGCACCGCGGGCAGCAGGCTCTCCTCCGCGCAGGCCGCCGATACGTCCCAGTGGCCGCGTTCGAAGCCGAAGTTTCCGGCCAGGCCGCAGCAGCCGCCGCTCAACTCGCCGGTCAGTCCGGCCCGGTCGCGCAGTCGGCGGTCCGCCGCGTCGCCCAGGACCGCGTGCTGGTGGCAGTGCGTCTGGCCGGTGACCGGGCGGTCCAGGCGGGGTGGCCGCCAATCGGGGGCGTACTCCTCCAGGTACTGGGCCAGTGTTCTTACCGACGCGGCCAGTTCGGCGGACCTCGGGTCGTCGTGGAGGAGTTCGGGCAGGTCCGTGCGGAGGGTGGCGGCGCAGCTCGGTTCGAGGACGACCAGGGGGGCGCCGAGTGTGCCGCCCAGCCGGTCCAGGGTGCGGCGCATGACCTTGCGGGCCTTGTCCAGCTGGCCCGTCGATACGTAGGTGAGGCCGCAGCACAGCCCTCGGCCGGCGGGGATCGCGTGGCGGCCCGCCGCCTCCAGGACCCGTACCGCCGCCCGGCCCACCTCGGGCGAGAGATGTTCGGTGAAGGTGTCGGGCCAGACCATGGCCACCTCGTCGTTCGAGAAGATGAACGTGCCCTTGCCCCAGCGCCGGTTGAGCCACCGGGTGAACGTCTCCCGCGCCAGGACCGGAATGCCACGCTCCGGTGCGACGCCCGCCAGCCGCTTGGCGAGGGCGGCGAGGAAGCGCACCCGGGCCAGCGCGTTCAGCGGGCCCGCGAAGGGGGACGCGAGGCGCAGCCACACCGGCAGCCGGCCCATCGTGTAGTGGGAGGCCGGGCGCAGCCGCCGCCTGTAGTGGTGGTGCAGGAACTCCGCCTTGTACGTGGCCATGTCGACGCCCACCGGGCAGTCGCTGCGGCAGCCCTTGCAGGACAGGCAGAGGTCGAGTGCGTCGCGCACCTCCTCGGACCGCCAGCCGTCCGTGATCACCTCGCCCGCGAGCATCTCGTGCAGCAGCCGGGCCCGGCCGCGGGTGGAGTGGGCCTCCTCGCCGGTCGCCCGGAACGACGGGCACATCACGCCCGAGCCCGCCGGCTGTGCCGTACGGCATTTGGCGACGCCCACGCATCGGCGTACCGCGGCCGAGAAGTCGCCGCCGTCGTGCGGATAGCCGAAAGCGACGTCCACCGGGCGTTTCGGCAGCACCTCGAAGCGGAGGTTCTCGTCGAGCCGGGCGGGGCGGGCGAGGATGCCGGGGTTCATGCCGCCGTACGGGTCCCAGATGTCCTTGAAGCGGGAGAAGAGTGCGACCAGTTCGTCCCCGTACATGCGCGGGAGCAGTTCGGCGCGGGCCTGGCCGTCGCCGTGTTCGCCGCTCAGTGATCCGCCGTGTGCGACGACCAGGTCCGCGAGCTCCTCGGAGAAGCGGCGGAAGCGGGCCACACCCTCCGTGCTGAGCAGGTCGAAGTCGATCCGGACGTGGATGCAGCCGTCGCCGAAGTGGCCGTACGGAGTGCCGCGCAGCCCGTGTGCGGTGAGCAGGGCGCGGAAGTCGCGGAGGTACGGGCCGAGGCGGGCGGGCGGTACGGCGCAGTCCTCCCAGCCGGGCCAGGCCTCGGTGCCGTCCGGCATCCGGGTGGCGGTGCCCGCCGCGTCCTCGCGGATGCGCCACAGGGCGCGTTGTGCCGCCGGGTCGGTGACGACCGCGCCGTCCAGGGCGTCGGCCGCCCGGAGGACGCGCTCGGCGTGCGCCCGCGCCTCGGCCGGGGTGGTGCCGCCCGTCTCGACGAAGAGCCAGGCGCCGCCGCGCGGCAGCCCGGCCGGTTCCCGTACGAGATCGGCGGCCATGCCCTCGACGGTGAGCGGGTGGTGCGGGAGGAGGCCGGGGGCGGCCTCGGCGGCCGCGGCCTCATCGGCGTAGCCGAGTACGGCCAGCGCGCGGGCGGCCGGTGCCTCGACCAGTCGTACGGTCGCCTCCGTCACCACACCGAGCGTGCCCTCGCTGCCGCAGAAGGCGCGGGCGAGGTCGGTCCCACGCTCGGGCAGGAGGGCGTCCAGCGCGTATCCGGAGATGCGGCGCGGGAGTTCGGGGAATCCGGTGCGCAGCAGGGCGAGGTTCGTGCGGATGAGTTCGGGGAGCCCGGTCAGGGAATCCGGGACCGTTCCCCGGCCCAGTCGCAGGGTGTCGCCGCCGTAGCGGGTCACGGTCAGGGCGTGCGTGTTGTCGGCCGTGGTGCCCCAGGCGACCGAGTGCGCACCGCAGGAGTTGTTGCCGATCATGCCGCCCAGCGTGCAGCGGCTGTGCGTGGACGGGTCGGGGCCGAAGGTGAGGCCGTGCGGGGCGGCGGCGGCGCGCAGGTCGTCCAGGATCACGCCCGGCTGGACGACCGCGGTACGGGAGCCGGGGTCCAGTTCGACGATCCTGTTCAGGTGGCGGGTGAGATCGAGCACAACGCCGGTGCCGGTGGCCTGCCCCGCGATGGAGGTGCCGCCGCCGCGCGGCACCACGGGCACCTCGTGCGCGCGGCAGACCGCGAGTGCGGCGGCCACGTCGTCGGCGTCGCGCGGGAGGACGACGCCGAGCGGTACGCGGCGGTAGTTGGAGGCGTCCATCGTCGTCAACGCCCGTGCGGTGGCACCGAAGTCGGCCTCTCCGCGGACCGCGGTGCGCAGGGCCCGTGCGAGTTCGGCGCGTTCCGTCGGATTCTGTCGTGCGGCCATGGGGCCCAGGATGCCGTTGATCGGGCCACTCGGCCCCTCCGGCGCCGCCCGTTTCCCCTGAATACGTCAATACGTCGGAATACGTCGGACGCGTAGTCACATACGTAACAGAGAACGCCACAAGATCTTCCCAAAGAGAGCGTCAATTCTCATATAGTGACCGAGACTTACCTTGGAATGGTCAGCTCCAGTTGCCGCATTCAGCCCGGCAGTTCCGAACTGTCCCGATCTGAACCGTTCGACCCGCCCGACCTGTCCCACCTGTCCGTTCCGTCCGTCCGCACCCGTCCGCCCCAAGGACTCCCATTGAGCCCCTCATCCCGGCCGACCGCAGTGGCCCTGCTGATATCGCTGGCCGTCACCGGATCCCTGTGTCTGTGGGCGGTCGTCGCCGCCCCCGACTCGGTACGGACCACGCTGGCCTGGGGGGCGGGTGCCGCCGCCGTGCTGCTGTCCGCCGCCGTGGCCGTCGCCGTCCAGGCCCGTGCCAACGCGAACCGTCTGCGCGCCCGGCTCGCCTCGGAGACCCAGCGGTTCACCGGCGAGATCAGCCGCCTCGTGTCCAACTCCGCGGCCGAGGGTCAGCGGTTCACCGCCGAGACCGCCCGGATCAAGGCCGCCGCGGCGGCCGAGACGGCGCGGCTCAGGTCCGCGGCCGAGGCCGAGACCTCGCGGATCACCGCGCAGGCCGTCGCCGAGACCGAACGGCTCACCGCCGAGACCGAGCGGCTCACCGCCCGCGCGACCCGCAGCGAGACCGAGCGCTCCGCCGCGGTCGCCGCCTGCGCCAACGCCGCGGGCCGGATGCAGGCCCTGGCCACCAGCATGCTCGCCGACCTGCGCGAGATGGAGCACCGGCACGCCGCCGAGGAGGTGCTCGGCGATCTGCTCCACCTGGACCACCGCACCGCCCAGGCGGGCCGGCTCGCCGACTCCATCGCCGTGCTGACCGGTGCCCGCTCCGGGCGGCGCTGGGCGAAGCCGATCGTGATGGAGTCGATCCTGCGCGGCGCCATGGGCCGGATCAGCGGCTACCAGCGGGTGCGGCTCCACTCGACCAGCGATGTCGCGGTCGCCGGCCACGCCGCCGAGGGCGTCATGCACGCGCTCGCCGAGCTCCTCGACAACGCCGCCAACTTCTCGCCGCCCACGGCGGAGGTCCATGTGTACGTCGAGGAGGTGCCGGCCGGCATCGTCCTGACCGTCGAGGACAGCGGCCTGGTCATGAGCGATGTGCAGTTGCGCCGCGCCGAGCGCGCGGTGTCGGCCACCCACCAGGACCTGACGGGTCTCTCCGGCACCCGCCTCGGCCTCGCCGTCGTCGGCCGGCTGGCCCGCAAGCACGGCCTGACCGTCTCGTTCCGGCCCTCCGCGCGCGGTGGCACGGGCGCCCTGATGATGCTCCCGCAGGAGCTCCTCACCCGGACCCCCGTAACGGCCCCGGAACCGCTGTCCCGGCCGGTGCCCGAGCCGGAGCCCACGCACGGCACCGCACCGGCGGGCACGACGGCGACGGCCACAGCGTCGGCCACGGCCTTGGCCGACGCGCAGCACCCGCAGCACGCACCGGCCGCCACCGAGCCGGCGGACTTCCCGGCGGACCTCTCCGTGGACTCCCCCGCGTCCGAGACCACCGGCAACCTCCCCCGGTTCGGCGAGAGCGGGCTGCCCAAGCGCGCCCGCGGCCGTACCCTCGCCGCCGCCGAGGCCCGCGCCAACACCGACGGCGCCGCGGCCCCCCGGCCCCGCACCTCCGACCCCAAGGAACAAGCAGCCCGCTTCAGCAGCTTCCGACAGGCTGTTCGGGCCAACTCCCCGCACCCGGAAGAAGGCAACACCCGATGACCGCCACCACCGACGAGAAGCTCAACTGGCTGCTGGAGGGGCTCCTGGAGCGCACCCCCGGCACTCGTCATGCCCTCGTCCTGTCCAGGGACGGCCTCAAGCTGTGCCGCACCCCCGAGCTCTCCGTCGACCAGGCAGACCAGCTGGCCGCGATCTCGGCCGGTATCCAGAGCCTGTCGCACGGCGCGTCCGTCGAGTTCGGTGACGGCACCGGCGGCGTACGGTCCGCAATGGCCGAGTTCTACGGCGGCGTGCTGTTCATCGTCGAGGCGGGCGCGGGCGCCCATCTCGCGGTCGTCGCCTCCGAGGACTCCGACGTCGGCCTCATCGGCCACAACATGAGCGAACTCGTCGAGCAGCTCGGCGAGCACCTCAGCGCCCCGCCGCGCTCCCCGGCGGCCTCCGAGGTCACCGCCGACGACGTGAACGCGGCCGTATGACCCGCCCCCGCCGCCCCGGCCGGGACGACGATCCGGACCGGCTGTACACCCTCACCGGGGGCCGCAGCCGGTCCGACTCGGACGCGTTCGACCTGGTGACGCTGGTGGTCTCCGAGTGCGAGCCGAGCCCCGGCATGCAGTCGGAGCACGCCACGATCCTGCGGATGTGCCAACGGCCCACCGCAGTCGTGGAGATCGCGGCGGCCCTCGGGCTGCCCGTCAGCATCGTGCGGATCATGCTGTCCGATCTGCTGGACACCGGACGGATCAGCGCCCGTCACCCCCGTACTGCCCGTGTCGCGGACCGGCTCCCCGACCCCGAGATCCTGGAACAGGTGCTCGTTGGACTCCGCAACCTCTGACCGTGCCGCCCTGCAGGCGACGGCCGACAACGGACTGAAGATCGTCGTCGTCGGCGGCTTCGGGGTCGGCAAGACCACCATGGTCCGCTCCGTCAGCGAGATCCGTCCGCTGAACACGGAAGAGACCATGACCCGCGCGGGTGAGGCCGTCGACCACCTCGACGGTGTGCATTCGAAGACGTCCACGACCGTCGCCTTCGACTTCGGCCGGATCTCGCTCGACGAGCGCTCCGTGCTGTACCTCTTCGGCGCCCCCGGCCAGGAACGCTTCTGGTTCCTGTGGGACCGGCTGTTCTCCGGAACGCTCGGGGCCGTCGTGCTCGTCGACACCCGCAGGCTCGCCGACTCCTGGTACGCGATCGACCGGCTGGAGCACCACGGCACGCCGTTCATCGTGGCGTGCAACGACTTCGGCGGCCCGCTCCACACCGAGCAGCAGATACGCGAGGCGCTCGCCCTCTCGGACGACGTGCCCCTGGTGGAGTGCGACGCCCGGGACCGTTCGTCCAGCAAGTACGTACTGATCACGCTGGTCGAATACCTCCACACCCTCTCGCAGGGCGGGGCCGCCGCCCCGTCCGACGCCGCCCGTCCGGAGCCCGCGCCGGAGAAGACCCCGGAGCCCACCCCGTGACCCAGCCCCCGGCGCCGCCCTCCGGCTGCCCCGTCTCCCAGGGCCGCGTGCCGCTCTCCGGCCCCCGGTTCCAGACCGATCCGACCGGGCTCTACCGGGACATGCGCCGCGACCACGGGGCCGTGGCACCGGTCGTGCTCGACGGCGACGTCCCCGCCTGGCTCGTGATCGGCTACCGCGAACTGCACCAGGTCACCGGCGACCCGGTGCTGTTCAGCCGCGACTCCGACCTGTGGAACCAGTGGGACCGCATCCCCGACGACTGGCCGCTGCTGCCGATGATCGGCCGCAAGCAGCCGTCGATCCTGTACACGGTCGGCCCCCGGCACACCGAGCGCGCCGCGATGATCAGCAACGCGCTGGAGGCCGTCGACCCGTTCACGCTGAAGCGGTACGCGGAGGAGTTCGCCGACGGTCTCATCGACCGGTTCTGCGCCACCGGAAGCACCGAGATCATCGCCGAGTACACGATGCTGCTGCCCGCCCTCGTCCTGGCGAAGATCTACGGCTTCAGCGACACCATCGGCCACGCGCTCGTCGGCTCGCTCAACGACATGATCGACGGCCGGGAGCGGGCGCTGACCGGCCAGCAGCACCTCGCCTCGTCCATGTTCCAGCTGCTGGCCGACAAGCACGCCGCGCCCGGCGACGACGTCACCTCGCGGATGCTCGCCGACCGCGGCCACTTCACCGACGAGGAGGTCGCGCAGGACCTGATGGTCATGATGGCCGCGGGCCACCAGCCGACCGCCGACTGGATCGGCAACTCGCTGCGGTTGATGCTCACCGACGACCGGTTCGCCGCCTCCCTCTCGGGCGGCCGGCACAGCGTCGCCGAGGCCATGAACGAGGTCCTGTGGGAGGACACGCCGTCGCAGAACATCGCGGGACGCTGGGCCTCGCGCGACACCCGCCTCGGCGGCCGCCACATCCAGGCGGGCGACCTGCTGGTGCTGGGCATCGCCGCCGCCAACGCGGACCCGCAGGTCCGCACCGACGGCTCCGCGATGACCGGCGGCAACAACGCCTTCCTCTCCTTCGGCCACGGCGAGCACCGCTGCCCGTTCACGGCCCAGGAGACCGCCGAGGTCATCGCCCGTACCGGCATCGAGGTACTGCTCGACCGGCTCCCGGACATCGACCTCGCCGTCCCCGCCGAACAGCTCACCCGGCGCCCGTCCCCGTGGCTGCGGGGCCTGACCGGCCTGCCGTTGACCTTCACGCCCACCCTCGCACTGGGACCCGCCACGGAAACCGACACCGGAGGCCAGAGATGACCCGGATCGTCCTCGACCCCTTCGTCACCGACCTCGACGGCGAGAGCGCCCGGCTGCGTGCCGCGGGCCCGCTCGCCGAGGTGGAACTGCCGGGCGGGGTGCACTGCTACGCGGTCACCCACCACGCCGAGGCGCGGCAGCTGCTCACCGACAGCCGGATCGTGAAGGACATCAACGTCTGGAACGCCTGGCAGCGCGGCGAGATACCGATGGACTGGCCGCTGATCGGCCTCGCCAACCCGGGCCGCTCCATGCTCACGGTCGACGGCGCGGACCACCGCCGGCTGCGCACCCTGGTCGCCCAGGCGCTGACCGTGAAGCGGGTGGAGCGGCTGCGGGCCGGCATCGAGGCGCTGACCACGGCGAGCCTGGACCGGCTGGCCGCGCTGCCGAAGGACGAGCGGGTCGACCTGAAGACGGAGTTCGCCTACCCGCTGCCGATGAACGTGATCAGCGAGCTGATGGGTGTGGACAGCGCGGACCACCCGCGGCTGAAGGAGCTGTTCGAGAAGTTCTTCTCGACGCAGACGCCGCCGGAGGAGGTCCCGCAGATGATGGCGGACCTCGGCGAGCTCTTCACGAAGATCGTCGACGGCAAGCGGGAGAACCCGGGCGACGACCTCACCAGTGCCCTGATCGCGGCCTCCGAGAACGGTGACCAGCTCACCGACGAGGAGATCGTCAACACCCTCCAGCTGATCATCGCGGCCGGTCACGAGACCACGATCAGCCTGATCGTGAACGCGGTCGTCGCGCTCCAGACGCACCCCGAGCAGCGCAAGCAGGTGCTGAACGGCGAGGTGCCGTGGGAGAACGTGATCGAGGAGACCCTGCGCTGGAACACCCCCACGTCGCACGTCCTGATCCGGTTCGCCACCGAGGACGTCGAGGTCGGCGACAAGGTCCTGCCCAAGGGCGAAGGGCTGATCATCTCCTTCGGCGCGCTCGGCCGCGACGAGGCGCAGCACGGTCCGACGGCCGGTGACTTCGACATCACCCGCTCCCCCAACCGCCACATCGCGTTCGGCCACGGCCCGCACATCTGCCCGGGTGCGGCGCTCTCCCGGCTGGAGGCGGGCGTGGCACTGCCCGCGCTGTACGAGCGGTTCCCGGAGCTGGAACTCGCCGTACCCGCGTCCGAGCTGCGGAACAAGCCGATCGTCACCCAGAACGACCTGCACGACCTGCCGGTGGATCTGGGCTGACCGGCACTCCCCGTACGCCGTCCACGGACCGGAGCGGGCGTCTCATCCGACGGACACGGTGCTCGACCGTGTCCGTGAGGCACTACGCTCCGGTTCGTGGCCGATATCCAGATTCCCGCTGACATCAAGCCCGCCGACGGACGCTTCGGCGCCGGTCCTTCCAAGGTGCGGACGGAGGCGCTCGACGCGCTGGCCGCCACCGGTACGTCTCTTCTCGGTACGTCCCACCGCCAGGCCCCGGTCAAGAACCTGGTCGGCGCGGTGCGTCAGGGCGTGCGCGACCTCTTCTCCCTCCCCGAGGGCTACGAGGTGATCCTGGGCAACGGCGGCTCCACCGCCTTCTGGGACATCGCGACGCACGGACTGATCGAGACGAAGTCCCAGCACCTCAACTTCGGCGAGTTCTCGTCGAAGTTCGCGAAGGCCGCCAAGCTCGCCCCGTGGCTCGCCGACCCGACCGTGATCGCCTCCGACCCGGGCACCCACCCGGACCCGCGGGCCGAGGCGGGCGTCGACGTGTACGCCTTCACGCACAACGAGACCTCGACCGGTGTCGCCGCGCCCGTGAAGCGCGTCGCGGGTGCCGACGAGGGCTCCCTGGTCCTGGTGGACGCCACCTCCGGCGCGGGCGGCCTGCCGGTCGACATCACCGAGTCGGACGTCTACTACTTCGCCCCGCAGAAGTCCTTCGCCTCCGACGGCGGCCTGTGGATCGGCGTCTTCTCCCCGGCGGCCCTGGAGCGCGCCGCGCGCGTCCACGCCTCGGGCCGGCACATCCCGGAGTTCTTCTCGCTGCCGACGGCGATCGACAACTCCCTGAAGAACCAGACGTACAACACCCCGGCCCTGGCCACGCTCTTCCTCCTGAACGAGCAGCTGACCTGGATGAACACCCAGGGCGGCCTGGACTTCACCACCGGCCGCACGGCCGCCTCGGCGCAGAACCTGTACGGCTGGGCCGAGGAGTCGAAGTACGCGACCCCGTTCGTCACCGACCCGGCGAAGCGCTCGCAGGTCATCGGCACGATCGACTTCGCGGACGAGATCGACGCCGCCGCCGTCGCCAAGGTGCTGCGCGCCAACGGCATCGTCGACACCGAGCCGTACCGCAAGCTGGGCCGCAACCAGCTGCGCGTGGCGATGTTCCCGGCGATCGACCCGTCGGACATCCAGGCGCTGACCGCCTGCATCGACTACGTGATCGAGAAGCTGTAACGGCGTAGTACCCGTACGAGGAAGGGCCCCGCGCCGGTGCGCGGGGCCCTTCCTCGTTCACTCGGTCGGGTGGCGGAACGGCTTTCGGGCGCTGGTGGCCGGATCGGCCTACGATGATGACCTCGACATCACCCCTTCAGGAGGCCCGCAATGTCTGCAGCAGCAGTCGAGCACCCCTGTGACGGTGAGCCGGAATCGCTGCTCGACACGGCCAACAGCCTCATGGAGCAGCACCCGGGTTACCGCGTCGAGATCATCGGAGGCGTCATCACAGTGGCCCCATCCCCGGACGCCCCGCACGCCCGAGTGTTGACCAAGGTCATGCGCCCGTTCATCGCAGCCGGTCTCGATGACGGCGAGGCAGAGGTCCTTCAAGGGATCGGCGTGTGGCTCCCCGGCGGCCCGGCCGACTACGCCATCCCCGACCTGGCGGTCGTCGACGCCGATCTCGACGAGCATCTGGTCGAGAACAACTGCTACGACCCCGCCGTCTTCCGCCTCGTCCTGGAGGTCACCTCCAGCAACTACAACAACGACCTGCGCAACAAGGTCGCTGCCTACTCCGAGGCCAAGATCCCGGTGTACGTGATCATCGACCGCAGGCACGGCCGGGTGCATGTCCTGACCGAGCCCATGGGCGGCGGTTACGACAGCCACCAGGTCTACGCCCCCGGGCAGACCGTCACCCTCCCCGAGTCGATCGGCGCCCCGGTGACCCTCGACGTCGACAAGCTCGTCCAGGCCGGCCGCCCCCGCGCCTGATCACCCGCCCGCCGCCACCAGCACCTCCCGGAGGCGGGCTATGCCCGGGGCCCACTCCTTGTCCCCCGCCTCGTCCCACAGCTCGCGCAGCTCCGAGTTCTCGCCCAGCACCGCGTCGAGGGCCTTCACCGCGAGGGGGCGCAGGTCCGTCGCGAGGACGGGCAGCGGCTTGTCGGGGCCGTACGCGGTGGTCACCGGCTCGCCACCCGGACACTGAGAGGCGACCAGCGCGGCCGACGCGACGGCGATCACGGCTTCGTCGCTGTCCAGGTAATCCGTGGGGGCGATCGCCGCCTCCAGGGCCTTGCGAATCACCGCTTCCCGCCCGGCCTCCGGCGTGTCGTCGATCTTCCCGGAGAAGTCCGCAGCGGTGTCGTTGTCGAAATGGCCGGTGTCCCACGTACCCATGAGGTTCCCTCCACAAGTGCTGTCCGTACGTGGGCCACTCTCGCATCCACCACTGACAACGGCCGTGCGCTGCCAGCGCCGTTCGCCGTCGCACCACTCCTCCGTCGGCACCAGTCCCGCCGCGCCGGCCACCGCGGCGGAGGCGTCGTGGTCCGGATGGATGTGGGCGAGGACGGTACGCACCGCCCCCGGCCCCGACGCCAGCAGGTGCGCCACCAGCCCCGCCGCGGCCTCCTTCGCGTACCCGCGCCCCTGCCACCGCGTCCCGACCACCCAGGCGATCTCCGCCTCCGCGCCCGGCACGTCCACCGTCGCCTGGACGTATCCGGCCAGGCGGCCATCGTCGCGTACCCGCAGCACCCAGTTCCACCACCGCACCCCGGGGTCCGGCGAACCGGCAGTCTGGCGTCGGTAGCGGGCCCGCAGCCCGTCGGCGGTCTCCGGGGCGCCTCCGGTGTACGTGTGCAGGACCGGGTCGCCGAGCACCGCCACCATCTCGTCCGCGTGCGCGACCCTCAGCGGCAGCGCGTCCAGCCGCGCGGTGCCGAACGGCTCTGGATCGAGGATCATTCCCTCAGTTCCCCTTCCGGCGTCGCCCCATGAGCACGAGGAAACCGATCCCGGCGAGGACGAGCACCCCGGTCAGGGTAGTCCCCTTCACGTCCCCGGCGCCCCCGCTCCCCGCTCCGGCGGACGAGGCCGACGAGTCGCCGCCCCGGGACGGCGACTGCCCGCCGCCGCCCTCGCCGCCGTCCACGTCCACCCGCTCCACGTCGCTCTGCTCCCCCTCCGAGCCGAACATCAGCGCCGAGCCGTCCGCCGTGTACGTCACGGACTCCGCCTGCCGCTGGATCGGTGCCCGGACCGCGTGGTCGGCGCCGAGCCTGCCGTTCTCGAAGACGTAGCCGCGGGCGCTGAAGTACGAGCGCAGCACCAGTTCCTTGCCGTCGGGTGAGAACGCCCCGTCCGTCACCCACGGCACCTCGCCCACCCGCCGGAAGACATTGGCGGCGCCGGTGGTCAGCTTCGCCGGGCCCTCGTACAGCCCGCCGCCGTCCTCGTTCTTCGACGCGATGTAGACACGCCCGGTCGTGGGGTGGACCATCAGCGCCTCGGCGTTGCGCGGGCCGTCCGCGTACTTCACGTTGAACTGGGTGGCGTCGACCGTCGCGTCCTTCAGCTGCTTCGGCTCCGGGAAGCGGTAGATCCAGACGTGGTCCCAGCTGCCGTTCAGGTTGTCGCCGATGTCACCGACGTACAGATTGCCGTCGGGTCCCAGCGAGATGGCCTCCACGTCGCGGGGTTCGCCCACCCCCTTCATGGTGATGGTCGCGACGGTCTTCCCGGTCCGGGAGTCGACGGCGTAGACGTACGGCCCGTCGTCGCTGTCGTTGTGCGTCCAGTAGATGCCGGGGTGGGCGCGGCTGGCGGCGAGGCCGCTGGACTCGGTGATCCGGGGGTCCTCGATCGTGAAGCCACGGTCGGCTCCGTCGTCGGCCACGGCCGGAGCCGCCCCGGTGAGGAGGAGCAGCGCGGCGGCTCCGGACACAGTCAGGTACGAACGCATGGCACAAGTGTCCATCGTCACGTCGCAGGTGGCAGGAGTGATCCGCGATGATGACGCCATGCGGTTCACGTTTGTCGGCGATTCCATGACCATCGGCTGCGCCGGCGACTTCACCTGGCGCTACCGGATGTGGCAGCACCTCACCTCCACCCTCGGCACTCCGTTCGCGATC
This sequence comes from Streptomyces sp. NBC_01591, assembly GCF_035918155.1. Lineage (NCBI taxonomy): Bacteria > Bacillati > Actinomycetota > Actinomycetes > Kitasatosporales > Streptomycetaceae > Streptomyces > Streptomyces sp. NBC_01591. Next base: position 4,931,059 of record NZ_CP109327.1, on the reverse strand, counting down.
GTCGGGCCGCGCAGCGAGCTGTACGACACGGCGGCGGGTGCCCCGGTCGGTCACGAGTACGGCGCGCCGGACTTCCCCGCCGAGGCCCGCGCCCACCTGGCCGGCTGGGGCGAGGGCTGGCTGCACATGGCCCCGGTGATCGCCGACACGGTGGCCGGACACCGCACGGACGTGCTGCTCGTCTCGCTCGGCCTGATAGACCTCGGGTTCTACACGGACAGCGGTCAGACCGCCCTGAACGCAAGGGCGTTCATCGCGGCGGCGCGCACCGCGAACCCGCACGTCAAGATGGTCCTCATGCCCGTGATACCGAACATCCGGGCCGAGTCGGACGCCCCGTTCGCCGCCGAGTGCGACCGCTTCAACGAGCTGCTGGCGAAGGCCGTCGCCGACCTCGACGACCCGATGTCCCCGGTCCTGCTGGCCTCCCGCCCTCCGGGGTACGACATCCACGAGGACACGTACGACGGAACGCACCCCGGGCCCACCGGCGAGCACGCGCTGGCGGGCGCGTTCGCCGACGCGATGCATCAGGCGTGGGGGCTGGGCGGCCCGTACACACCCCGGCCGTGAGCGGACGCGAAAGGGACTGACATGACAGGGACGGCCACCCGGCACCTCTATCTCGTCCGGCACGGTGAGGCGGCGCCGGAGGACGACGACGACGGCACGCTGACGGAGGCCGGCCGCCGCCAGGCGCAGCTGCTCGGCAGGCGGCTCCGCGAGCACCCGATCTCGGTGGTGCGCCACGGCCCGCTGCCCCGCGCCGCCCAGACCGCGCAGCTGATCGGCGAACAGCTCGGTGACGTCCCCGTCGTGGTCACGGAGACCGCCGACGACTACGTTCCGCACTTCCCGGACCGGGCCGATCTGCCGGCCGCCGGCGCCGACCGCTATCTGCGGTTCCTCGAACCGTGTACCGCCGAAGAGCGGGTGCGGGGACCGGAGTTGGCGCGTCGCGCTCTGAAGGAGTTCACCGGTCCGCCTGCGGGCGACGAGGACGTCCATGAACTGGTCGTCACGCACAGCTTCCTGGTGTCGTGGCTGGTGCGGGACGCCATGGCCGCACCGGAGTGGCGCTGGCTCGGCCTCAACCACGGCAATGCCGCGCTGACGGTGATCCGCTACGGCCCGGACCGCCCGGCGTCGATCCTGGTCTCCAACGACATGCGGCATCTGCCCGACGAACTGTGCTGGACGGGTTTCCCGCCCGACCTCCGGCTCTGAGCCCGGGGCGGCTCACCGCTCCGAAGAAGGCCGGGCCCTCACATGCATCCGCTCGCCCTGCTGCCCGAACAGGCTGAGGAATTCGACCGGATCGGGCCCGGCACTGGCCCACGCGTGCGGCGTACGCGTGTCGAACTCGGCGACCTCACCGGCCGTGAGCACCAGATCGTGTTCCCCCAGCAGCAGCCGCAACCGCCCCGCCAGCACGTACAGCCACTCGTATCCCTCGTGCACCCGCTGCTCCAGCGGCCCCGTGGACCCGCGGCCGCCGGGCAGGATCTGCTTGTACGCATGCAGCCCGCCGAGATGCCGGGTGAGCGGTACGAACGTCATGCCGTCGCGGGTGAAGGGGCGGAAGTGGATGCGCGGGTCGCCGGTGGCCGGGGCGCCGACCAGTTCGTCCAGCTGGACCCCGTACGCCTTGGCCAGCGGCAGCAGCAGTTCGAGCGTGGGCTTACGACCGCCCGACTCCAGGCGCGACAGCGTGCTGAGGGAGATCCCGGTCGTCTCGCTGAGCTGCGCCAGGGTCGTGCCGCGTTCCTGGCGCAGGGCCCGCAGGCGCGGGCCGACGCCTGTCAGAACGGTCGTGATCTCGTCGTCCGGTCGTTCCGCGTGCTCCGCGCCGTCTTCCATGTCCCCATCATGTCCCCACTATTTGCCGTCCCGGCAACCGGGCGCGTCAGGACGACAGGATCATGGAAAGCGAGAGCCGGGTCAGCTCGTCGGTCAGCCACTCCGCGTCGACCTGGCGGGGCCGGCGGCCGTGGTGGGCCATGAGTTCGTCCACCGCGTGATTCAGCACCGTGACGGTCACCGTGTGGTCCCTCGCCACCGCCTCGCCCCGGCGCACGGCGCGCTCGGCCTCGGACGTCAGGAACTCGATCCACATCGCCCGCCAGGTCGCGAGGTGGTTGTCCACCTCCCGGCTCACCCCGAGCACCTCGACGAAGGCCACCCGGGCCGCGCACTTGTCCTCGGTGACCGCCTGCACATAGGCCTCGAAGAGCAGCCGGACCCGCTCCGTCGTCGAGCAGTCCTCCATGCCCTCCGCCATCAGGGCGTTCTCGGCCGCGCGCAGCCCGTGGGTCGCCACCTCGTCGTACAGCGCCATCAACAGCACCTCCCGGGAGAGGAACTCCTGCTGGAAAACGTGGGTGGGCACCTTCGCCCGGGCGCACAGCTCCTCGACACCCGTGTGCGCGTACCCGTAGGCGCCGAACAACTCGCGCCCTGCCCGCAGGAGTCGGTCCCGTGCTCCCAGGAGCTCCATGGGCTGCCCGACCGCCCCGCTCCGCCGGCTCGCCACGACACCCGTCATCGGTCCTCCTTCGTCGTCCGTACCGCTGCCCCCCACTCTCCCCGCTCCGCCCCGCCGGTGGTGGCTCCGCCACGCACTCCGGCCCGCGCAGGGTGGTACCTCGGCCAAGTCCGATTACCCATCGAACCGTTGCTGGTATGAGGCCCTTCGCGGCCCCGCGTCCGCCCACGTGGGTACCCCACGGCAACGTGACACCTCGCACCCCATGTGTCACGTCGACAGCCACCCTCACCTCCGGAACTCCCGAAGAAACAGCCGTCGGGGGGGCGCGAAACCTGCCCTTCCACGCCCCTGCGCGGGCGCCCCCGCACCCGAACCAGGCGCGCACAACAGGGGTTTCGGCCGCGCCTCCTCCCGCCCGTCACGCTGCCGCCGGCAGGTTTCGCCGGCGCCTTCCCAACTGGGCCCCGGGGCCCCGCGGATCTACGATTTCCCCTGGCGGAAGGGGGTCCACGTGGACCGGAACATACGCACGGTCGACGACGTACTGAGGCTCATGGACAGCCTGTTCGCACGGGATGCCGACCGGTGGACGGCCGACGCGGGTTCCTGGTGGGACGGCTTCTACGCGGACCGGGAGAAGCCCGTGCCGTTCTTCGTGGCGAAGCCGGACGAGAACCTGGCCTCGTACGCCGACCGTGGCCTGATCGCCCCGGGCCGCGCCCTGGAGCTCGGCTGCGGGCCGGGCCGCAACGCCATCCATCTGGCCTCCCTGGGCTTCGAGGTCGACGCGGTGGACCTGTCCCCGTCGGCCCTCGCCTGGGCCGAGGACCGCGCCCGCGAGGCCGGGGCCGACATCCGGTTCCACCACGGCGACATCTTCGCCCTCACGACGGCGGAGCTGTCCGGCCCGTACGACCTCGTCTACGACTCCGGCTGCTTCCACCACCTGCCGCCGCACCGCCGCGTCAGCTACCTCGCCCTGCTCGACGGCGTCCTCGCCCCCGGCGGCAGCTTCGCCCTCACCTGCTTCGCCTCCGGCGAGGGCGGCATGGGCTCCGAACTCCCCGACGCGGCCTTCTACGACCGGGGCGGGCTGCAGGGCGGCCTCGCCTACACACCGGAGTCGTTGCGCCGGATCTTCTCGGACCTGACCGAAATCGAGCTCCGCCGAATGCACGACGAACCGTCCGACTCCCCGCTCTTCGGTGAACCCTTCCTCTGGACGGCCCTGTTCAGCCGGAACGCCGAGAAGGACGCCTGACCGCCTGAACGCGGGCGGCAGGAGCCGCCGTTCAGGAAGCCGCGGCGCCGCTCCGGCCCTCTCCGCCGTCCAGCGCCGGGGCGATCACGGCGAAGGCCCGGTCCAGCAACGCGACGGGATCCTCGGTGCCGTCGCTGACACTCCATCGCTGCAGCACGGCGTCGAAGGCGGTCAGCGCCATCCCGGCGGCCAGCTGCGGGTACAGATCGGTGTCGGGTCCGAGCCCCGTCCGGCGCGCCAGCTCCGCCGTCAGATCGTCGCGCCACTGCGCCTGACGCTCCATGAAGCGTGCCCGCAGGGCGGGCGTACGCAGGATCAGCTGGACCACGCGCAGCGCCCGCTCGGAGTGGTCGGGGTGGGCGCAGGCGGCGAGGGAGACCGAGACGGCCCGCAGCAGCGACACCGAGGGCTGCTCCTCGACCGGGCGGGCCGCCAGCTCTTCGCGCATACCGGCGCCCATGTCGGCCAGGAACTGGACGACCACGTCCTCCTTGGACGCGAAGTACCGGAAGAACGTCCGCTTGGACACACCGGCGGCGGTCACGATCTCGTCGATGGTGACCGCGTCGAACCCCTTCGACGCCAGCAGTTGCAGCGCCGCTTCGGTCAGCTCGCCCGAGACGAGACGACGCTTGCGCTGGGCCATGGTCACTGTCACTTCAGGGCGGGAACTCACCCCCCAATGGTAACCCCATGCCCTTCACGACACCAAGACACTTTCTTGACACCGAGTGCCACTAGGGGCAACGTGTGTCACATGACACGGCAACAGCAGTGGGCCACCGAGCAGATCCCGGACCAGACCGGCCGGGTGTTCGTCGTCACCGGAGCCAACAGCGGCCTGGGCCTGGCGACCACCCGGGCGCTCGCCCTCCGGGGCGGACACGTGATCCTCGCCGTACGCGACGAGGAGAAGGGCCGCCGGGCCGCCGCGGAGATCACCGCCGAGCAGCCGGACGCCGGCCTGGAGGTGCGCCGTCTCGACCTGGCGGACCTCGACTCCGTCCGGGCCTTCGCCGGCCGGCTGCACGCCGACCATCCGCGACTGGACGTGCTCGTCAACAACGCCGGGCTGATGGCACCGCCCCGGTCACTGAGCGCGCAGGGCCATGAACTCCAGTTCGCCTGCAACCACTTGGGCCACTTCGCGCTCACCGGGCTGCTGCTCGACCTGCTGTCCGTCGGGCGCGACCCCCGCGTGGTCACGGTGAGTTCGCCCAATCACCGGCAGGGGCGCCTCTTCTTCGACGACCTGTCCGGTGAGCGGAAGTACTCGCCGATGGGGTTCTACAACCAGTCGAAGTTCGCCAACGCCGCCTTCGGGCACGCACTCCATCTGCGGCTGACCGCGGCCGGCAGCCCGGTGCTCAGCCTGCTCGCCCACCCCGGTTACACCGCCACCAACCTGCAGACGAGCGCGCCGGTCGGCCTGGTGAAGCTGCTGTACGGCCGCGTCCTCGCCCCGCTCGCCCAGACCCCGGCGCGCGGCGCACTGCCGCAGCTGTACGCGGCGGCCCACCCGGACGTGCGGGGCGGCGAGTTCATCGGGCCGGACGGCCTGGCCGAGCTGCGCGGCAAGCCGACCCGGGTACGGCTGTCGTCCGCGGCAGCGGATGCCGAGACCGGCCGCCGTCTGTGGGAGCTGTCGGAACGGCTGACCGACGTACGGTTCACGTTCCCGGCGTCGGTCTAGGAGGCCATCGGTTCCGGGACGCAGCACGGCCGGTGAAGCGTGCGCTTCACCGGCCGTGCTGCGTCGTGGGCACGGCACCTACCGGCGCCGACCAGTCAGTCCTTGCCGGTCAGGCCTTGCCGGTGCAGATCGCGTCGTACGGCCGGCCCGGGCTCGGGAACAGCTCCAACGGCTTGCTTCCGGTCGGGCACTGCTCGGCGGTCTTCGTCAGGTCGAGCACCTTGCTCACACCGCTTCCCCCGCTGCCGCAGGCGACCTCCTTGGCCTTGTCGTCCACGCAGTCGCCCTTCACCAGCTGACCGCCGCCCGCACCGGCGTCACCGGGGTGGTCGCCGGTCAGGTTGCGGCTGCAGATGGTCTTGCTGGGGATGCCGGACTTGGCGTCGCCGGAACCGATGGAGACCTTCACGGAGATGATCGCGTCCGTGCCGGCCGGGCACTGGATGGAATCGGAGAAGATGGCGCCGTCCTTGATCTCCAGGGCCTTGATCGTCGCCTTGGAGTCGCCGCAGTCCAGGGGCTGGTAGGCGTCCTTGGCGCTGCTGTCGGGCCCTGCACAGTCGCCGACCTTCCATTCCTTGGCCGCGTGGGTCCCGTCACTCGACGACTTGTTGCAGGCAGTGGCTGCCCCCAGGACGAGCGCGACGGCCAGCACTGCCTTCGAACCGTTCAGAAGAGCCGCACGAGAGCTGCGTCGCGGTGAGGAAACGGTGCTGCTGCGGCTGCCGCTGTGGGGTCGCGTGCTGCCGTTGACTCTCATGCTGCTCCTTGTGTCCGTGTGTGTGGCGCGGCCCGCGCGACTACTCGGCGTGGGCCCCCGCATGGTGGCGCGCGCGTGATGACGACAGGAACGGGCACCGCGGTTCCCGCTCCGGCCGATTCAGCCGGTCCGCGAGGGCAGGGCGGCGAACGCGACGTCCGCGGCGTGCGCCACGACCTCCAGCTCACTGCCGAGGGCCCATTCGGCGACCCGTGAGACCGCGGCGGCCGGGACCCCGTCGCTGATCCCGGGCGCGGCCGGGATGTCGTGCGTCGCGTGGGCGTCGTGCGGCATGACGACCCGGTACCCCAGCGCCAGCGCCGTACGAGCCGTCGCCTGTACGCACATCTCGGACATCACGCCGCAGATGGCGAGCGCCCGCACCCCCGAATCGGTCAGCAGGCTCTTCAGGGCCGTCCCGTGGAACCCGTCGTCCCTGACCTTGCGGATCACGACCTCCGTGGGCGAGGCCTCGACGAAGTGGTGGAGCTCCCATCCGGGCGTACCCGGCTCGTCCCCCGCCCCGGGCTGCCCGTCGTTCTGCACGTGGACGACGAGCGCCCCGCCCCTGCGCGCCCTCGCGATCAGATCCGCCGTCCGGTCCAGCAGCCGGGCCGCCTCGGGCACCGCCCGGTCACCGCCGACCGCGTCCGCCTGGACGTCCACAACGATCAGTGCCTCTACGGGAAGTGCGCGCTCGGTCATGCGGCCATCATGGCCGCCGTCCCCGGCCCCCTCCACAGGATTTCGAACCGCCCCTGGCTCCCCGCCCCGGCCCGGAGGGCGTACCCGTGCACCCTCGAAGTCGGCAGCGAGGCCCTCGAAGACGGGATTCTCCTCGTCGATGGAAGAGGACGCTTCTTCCGACTCCGTCACACCGGCGGGTATTGCATGGGGGAGAACGAGTCGGACGCATTTTCTCGATTCTTGAACGGGGCGGCTCTCCTGGACGCGGAGGATTTCTTTGTCCGAGCAGGCCACGCGCCGCTCGGGCAGAGGAGATCAGCCGCCCCGCCCTATTCGCTCAGCCCCACGACACCCCAGCCCCGCCGGGCCGCTTCGGTGAGGATGCGGCCCCATTCCGCCAGCAGGAGGGCGAACTCGTCGAAGTCGCCGCCCCGGCCGTCGGGGACCGCGGAATACACGGTGAAGGCCTCGCGCAACCCGCCGAGCTGTGGCCGTACGCCCTCCCATGTCGCGGCCAGTTCCCGGACGCCGGCCGGTGACCGTGCGACCAGCAGGCCGTACGAGACTTCCGGGTCTTCGGAGAAGAAGTCGCGATCCGTTTCCCCCGACTCGCCGTCCATGCCACCCCAGATCAGCCCGAGCAGGAAGGTGTCCAGCCCGGTCCGCAACAGCGGATCGGCGTGGTCGCGGACGCGCTCCCAGTAATGCGTGGCCCAGAAGTGCGGCTTGTACGAACCGAGGGTGTGCAGGAACTCGTAGACGGCGAAGTGGGCACCGTTCGGCCCCGTCGGCCACTCCCAGTCGCCTTTGACCACCGGGGCGTCGTAGTCCCACAGCCCGCTCTCGTCGGCGTACCAGGCGTCCCTCAACCGCAACAGCCGGTCACGCTCGGGCACTTCGCCCAGCCATGACCAGTCGGTGATCATCACCGTGATGTCGAGCCCCATGGTGTGAGGCTACCGAGTACGGTCAGGTCGCCGCCCCGTCCGGTTCCGCCGCGAGTGCTGCGACGCGTTCGCGCCCATGGTGGTCTGCTGCCCGGCCTCGGGGGACACCGCGGCATCGCTTCCCCGGTCCGCGGTGTGAGATCGTCCTGCGCATGGTGGAACCGGTGGAGTCGGCGGCGGAGTCGTGGGTCTTTGTCGATGACCGCATCGCCGTGTCCGCCGATGCGGCGGCGGAAGCGCTCCGGGCGAGCACGCCGCGGACCCCGGGGCGGAGGAGTGGAGCGACGGCTTCGTCCTCTCGAACGGGCAGGCCGACGAGTACCCCGACGCGGACACCGTGCCGCTCGACGAAGCCCTCCGGATCGTCCTCCACATCCTCGCCACCGGCCGGCCCCCGGCCGACGCGGCGTGGGTGGTCGACCGCTGAGTCGACCGGCGGAGAGGACCGGTCCGCGAATCAGGGCGTCAGGACGGGCATTCCGCCAGCTTCGGCTTGTTCGGCGGGTTCGTCCTGTTCAGCAGCGGGGCGAGGTGGCGGGCGTACAGCTGCTCCCAGACGCCGTCGGTCATGATCTTCTTCAGCGACGAACACACCTCCCCCTTCAGCCCCTTCTCGTCCGGATTCATGGCGACGCCGTAACCCTCGGCCCCCGGACCGCTGTCCAGCCGCTTGAGCTCGGTGGGGTTGTTCTTGACGAACCCGGCGAGGATGACGTCGTCCGTGCTCACCGCGTAGACCGACGACCTCGGGTCCAGCAGGTCGCGCACGCACCTGTCGTAGCCGTTCGGCAGCGACCCCGTCATGTTGTAGCCCGCCTTGGGCAGCCATGTCTCGTACGTCGAACTCCTCGCGGTACACACCTCGAACTGCTCCTTCCGCAGCATCCTGGAGTCGTCGATCGACACCGTCTTCGCCTTCTTGCGGACCATGAAGCTCCGGCTGGCCACGTAGTACGGGCCGGCGAACGCGACGCTGTAGTCGGGCGCCTTCGCGTGCTTGCGCTCCTCCGTGATGCTGTAGGTGGCGATGACCAGATCCACATCGCCCTTCTGCAGTATCGTGCTCCGGTTCTCGCTGCTCACGGGCTCGAAGGCGACCTGATCACGGCTGTAGCCCATGTCGCGCGCGATGGCATGGGCCACTTCGATCTCGTACCCGCGGTACTTGCCGTCCTTGGTCTTCTCGCTCAGTCCGGGCTGATCGGCCTTGACGCCCACCTTCAGAATCGGGTGCGTCTTGATGTACGGCTCCGGCTCGGGCCCCTGGCCCGACCGGCCGCCCGCGTCCGGCTCGCCGTCCCCATTCATCCGGTCCACGGCGAACCATCCGAGACCGGCCACCAATGCCGCGCACACCACGGCCGCCGAGGCTTTCTGCCATGCCCGGATGCGCTGCTTCGGCTCCTGCGGACCCTGAGGCTTCTGGGGTGGCAGGGGCGGGGGCTCGGGCGACGATCGGGGTTGCGCGGCGGCGGGCGCCTCCGCCGGCTCTGCCTCCGCCTCCTCCCCCGCCTCTGCCTCTTTCCGGACCTCTTCCTGTACGGGTACGGGGTCCGGCTTCGCGGCGGAATTGCGGAGGACCTCCCGAAGCATGTCCTCCGCGCTCGCCGCGCTCAGGCGCCGGCGCGGGTCCTTGTGCATCAGCCGGCCCACGACCCCGGCCAGGCCCCCGCCGTGTTCCATCGGAAGGGGGTCGGACTGGCAGGCGGCGACCAGGACCTCGTATTCGCTCGGCCGGTCGAAGGGGTGCCTGCCCTCGACCATCTCGTACAGCGTGACGCCCAGCGACCACAGGTCGGACGCGGGTGTCGCGGCGCTCTCCTGCGACGTCTGGCCGAGCAGCTCGGGCGCCAGGTACTTGTAGGTACCGATGAGCTCACCGGCCCTGGTGAGCGGGGCGGCGCCGTCGAAGGTGGCGATCCCGAAGTCCGCCAGGATCGCGAAGTCGTCCTTGGCGAAAAGAATGTTGGCCGGCTTCACATCGCGGTGGACCACCCGCGCCTCGTGCACCGCCCGCAGCCCGCCCAGCACCTGAAGGCCGATCGCGGCCGTCCGCCGCACCGAGAGCCGCTGCTCCTCGCGCATCAGGTCCGCCAGCGAACGCGCGTTGAGCAGGTCCATCACGATCCAGACCTGGTTGCCGGACTCGACCCGGTCGTGCACCGCCACCACGTTCTGGTGCCTGATCTTGGCGATGGCCGCGGCCTCCCGCCGGGCCCGCTGCATCATCTGCTCCTGCGTGGCCGCCCCGATGGCGTCCCGGCCGAGCAGGCCCTTCACCGCGACGTGCCGGTCGAGACGGGTGTCCAGGGCCTTCCAGACCTCGCCCATGCCACCGCGCCCGAGGCTGTGCAGGAGCTCGTACCGGCCGTCAATCACGTGGTGCGGTGCGGGGGCCGCGGCCTGGTCCGACGGGTCCGACGACTCCTGCGTCGGCTGCGTCTCCGGCCACGACTGTGCGTGCTCGGTCGAGTCGCTCCGGAGGAAGTCGCCCGCCAAACCGCCGTCGGCCCCGCGGGGGGAGCCATCGCCCTGTCCGTGGTCCGAATCGCGACCGGCCGTACCCTCGCTGTGCATGCGACCCCCTGTGGACTACATGGAGGCAACAGACTAGACGCTCGGTCATATGCGAAGTGGCCCACAGGCACTTGCGATTCGGTCACTTCGAGAGCGTCTTCCGGACCGCTGCCGGACGAGGCCGTCGCCCGTCAGGCCGAGCTCGGTTACCGCACCCTGCAGCGCCGCCCGCAACGCGCTGATGGAACGGGCGGCGGCGCGTAGACCCCCTCGGCCGCCCGCGCTCACCCTCCGTCGAACCGCTCCCCGCACCGGCTGCAGAACACCGGCTCCGGGTCCTGCGAGAGCCGGCCGCACTCCGGGCAGACCCGGTCCAGCATGCAGGGGGTCTCGCCACCCTCGTACGACAGGGCGGGGGCGGCCGGGGCGGCCGCGGACTTGATGGTCAGGCCGGGGCGGCGGCGGTGGACGGTCAGGTAGGTGAGGCCGTCCGGGCCGGCGGCGAGGGCGCGGCGGGAGGTGCGGGGAAGCCAGGCGACGGTGGTGGGGGTCAACTCCAGCGAACCGTCCCCCGCGTCGATCCGGCCGTTGCCCGCGACGACGACCAGGAGGACGTCCAGTACGTCCTCCTGGTGCGCACCGACCTCGCCACCGGGCGGCAGGCGTACCAGGTTGGCATCCAACTCCCGGCCCTGCTCCGCCAGTTGCCACAGCGCCCCGCGTTCGTCACGGGTCGCGTCGCGGAGCAGCTCGTCGAGTACGGCCAGAACACGCGGTACGGAATTCACGGAACCCAGGCTACGCGTCGGCAGGGGGCGGTGCCGGGCCGTCACACGGGCATGGGAAGCTGTGCGTCCGCTGTATGCGCGCGGTAGCACTCGTACCCCCCACCGGTCACGTGTGACCTGTGCTTTCGCCTGTCGCAGCGGTTCATGAAACGAACATCGAAGACGATCCTTGGGGTACGACTTGAGATCGAAGCGCAGAATCACGAAGCACACCATCTCGAAACGAAGAATCTGGATCACGGCCGCCGTGGCTACGTCGGCCGTGACCGGTGTCCTGGTCTTCGAGGGGGTGACGGGCAACTCCTCGGTGAACACCGACGCCAAGTCCGGCCCCACGAAGGCCGATGTGCGCGCCACCTCGCTGAAGGTCGGCGGTGACGGCACGTCCGCCGTTCTCGGCAAGCGGGACACCGCACCGTTCAGCATGCTGGGCATCACCTGGACCGACCCGGCGGCCAAGGTCACCGGCGCCGTCGAGGTACGGACCAAGTCCGCCACCAGCGGGAACTGGACGTCCTGGGTGCCGCTCGAAACCGACGCGGACGGGCGTACGGAGGCCGGCCGGTCCGGCGTACGGGGAAGCACCGAGCCCCGCTGGGTGGGCCCCTCCAACGGTGTGGAGGTACGGATCAACGCGGGCGGCAAGGTCTCCACGAAGCTGCCCGCGGGGCTGCGGCTGGACACCGTGGACCCGGGCCGGGGCAGCACGCCCGCCGCGGAACCGGCCGCCTTCGCGGCCGATCTGCCCGCTGAGGACCCGTCGGCCACGCCCACCACCGACCCGGCGGACCCGACCCCGTCCGAACCTGCGGCCACGCCGGGCGACGGCACGGAACCGCCCGTCGAGCCCACGCCGTCCGAACCGGCGTCACCGGCCCCGTCCGAGCCGGCCACCGAGGAGCCCACTCCCCCGGCGAGCCCGAGCCCCTCGGCCTCGCCGAGCTCCTCCCCGGCCGAGACCCTGCCGCCCGCGCCGCCGTCGACCGTGCCGAAGCCGCCGATCACCTCGCGGGCCGGCTGGGGCGCCGACGAGTCGATCAGCCCGGAGGCGCCGGAGTACCTGGACGGCATCAAGGCCGTCTTCGTCCACCACACCGCCGGGAGCAACACCTACTCGTGCGCCGACTCCGCGGCGGTCGTACGCAGCCTGTACGCGTACCACGTCAAGAGCCAGCAGTGGAAGGACATCGGCTACAACTTCCTGGTCGACAAGTGCGGGACGATCTTCGAGGGCCGCAAGGGCGGTGTGGACCGGCCGGTGTTCGGCGCGCACACCTACGGCTTCAACCGGGAGTCGACCGGTATCGCGGTCATCGGCACGTACACGGACTCGACCGCGCCCGGTGCGGTGACCACGTCGGTGGCCCGGATCGCCGCGTGGAAGCTCGGCCAGTACGAGGGCGACCCGGCGGGCAGCACCCTGCTCACCGCGGGCGCCACCGGCAGCAACTACTTCGGAAAGGCGTTCACCTCCGGTACGAAGTACTCCTTCAGCCAGATCTCCGGGCACCGTGACGGCTTCAACACCCAGTGCCCCGGCAACATGCTGTACGGGCAGCTGAAGTCGATCCGCGACCTCGCCGCGGGCCCCGTCACCGGGCTGACCGTCAAGTCGGTGACCGGCGCCGGGCGCTCGGGCACGACGTACTACACGAAGTCCGCGGTCACCGTGGGCTGGTCGGCGAGCACGCCGAGCGCGTTCGTCTCCAAGTACGAGCTGCTGGTCGACGGCAAGTCCGTCGCCACCACCGCGGGCACCGCCACCTCCGCGCCGGCCACCCTCGCCATCGGCTCCCACCAGGTCCAGGTCCGCGCCACCCACCAGTCGGGCAAGGTCACCACGTCCGCGGCGGCCACCGTGGTCGCCGAGCAGACGGCGCCCACGTTCTCCACCAAGCCGAACCTGGCCCTGCGCACCGGCACGGTGAACACCACGGCCGTCCCGGTCACCCTGAAGTGGAAGGCCACCGACTCCGCTTCGCTGAAGGAGGTCCGGCTCACCGCACCGGTCGCCAAGACCTACGGCCCGACGACCACCAGCGCCTCGCACACCGCCAAGTCCGGCGTGGCGACCACCTGGTCCATGAAGGCGTACGACCAGGCGGGCAACACCGCCACCGCGTCGGTCGCCGGAACGCCGGTCATCGTGCAGGAGAGCTCGGCGACGAAGAGCGGCACCTGGACGACGCGGTCCTCGTCCAGCTACCTCGGCGGCAAGTCGTACTCCAGCTCGTCGAAGGGTGCCAGTCTGAGCTGGACGTTCACCGGCCGCTCGGTCGCCCTGGTGGCCTCCCGGGCCACCACCTCCGGCCAGATGTACGTCTACGTGGACGGGGTGAAGGTGTCCACGGTGGACCTGAAGTCCAGCACCACCAAGTACCGCGACGCGCTGTGGACGAAGAGCTGGTCGTCCAGTGCCAAGCACACCGTCAAGATCGTCGTCGTCGCCACATCGGGCCGGCCGACGGTCACCACCGACGGCATCGTGTACCTGAAGTAACCGCCGTTCCGCATCCTCATCCGCATTCGCATGACGCACTGCCCCCGGCACTCCGCTACTCCGCCGGGGGCAGCCGCGTTCCCGTCACCCTTGCTTCGAGCGGACTCGAAGGCGTTGGCTTGGCGCCATGGAGTACACGCAGCTCGGACGCACCGGACTCAAGGTCAGCCGCCTCGTCCTCGGCACCATGAACTTCGGCCCGCAGACCAACGAGGTGGACAGCCACGCCATCATGGACGCGGCGCTGGACACGGGTCTGAACTTCTTCGACACCGCGAATGTGTACGGCTGGGCCGAGAACAAGGGCCGCACCGAGGAGATCATCGGCACCTGGTTCGCCAAGGGCGGCGAACGGCGCGACAAGGTGGTCCTGGCCACCAAGATGTACGGGAACATGGGCACCGACGGCGAGGCCTGGCCCAACCACGACAAGCTCTCCGCCGTGAACATCCGGCGCTCCGTCGACGCCTCGCTGAAGCGGCTCCAGACGGACTACATCGACCTCTACCAGTTCCACCACGTCGACCGGAACACCCCCTTCGAGGAGATCTGGCAGGCGATCGACGTCCTGGTGCAGCAGGGCAAGATCCTCTACGCGGGCTCGTCGAACTTCGCCGGTTACAAGATCGCCCAGGCCAATGAACTGGCCACGCGGCGGGGCTCGCTGGGCCTGGTCAGCGAGCAGTGCATCTACAACCTGATGGAGCGCCGCGCCGAGATGGAGGTCATCCCGGCCGCGCAGGACTACGGCCTCGGCGTCATCCCGTGGTCCCCGCTGCACGGCGGGCTGCTGGGCGGTGTGCTGAAGAAGGAGCGCGCGGGCACGGCCGGGCGCTCGGCCTCCGGCCGCAGCGCGGACGCGCTGAAGGACGCGGCACAGCGCGAGAAGATCCAGGCGTACGAGGACCTGCTCGACGAGCACGGCCTGGAGCCGGGCGAGGTCGGCCTGGCCTGGCTGCTCACCCGGCCGGGGGTGACGGGGCCGATCGTCGGACCGCGCAATCAGGAGCAGCTGGACTCGGCGCTGCGGGCGCTGGAGCTCGATCTCTCCGCGGAGCTGCTGGCGTCGCTGGACGAGATCTTCCCGGGTCCGGGGCCTTCGCCGGAGGCGTTCGCCTGGTGAGGCCGACCGTCTGACGGACCGCCGGACCGCCGGACCGCCGGGCCGTCGCTGCCTCGTCCCCGTCGGGGGCGAGGGCGGCGGCGGCCCGTTTCCGTACCCGTTTCAGGGCGCGTCCAGTTCCTTCAGCATCTGGCCGAGCCAGCTCAGCTCCGCCTCGCTGGTCGCGCGGGCGATCCTCAGCAGCCCCCGCCGGAACGGGTCGTCGAACGACTCGGCGCCGAGCGGCCGCTCCCCCTCGTAGAAGAAGCTGCTCGGCTCCTCCAGGAACGCGAGCCGCCGCCGCAGCACGTCCGCCTGCTCGGCCGGGGACGGCAGATGGCGCAGGAAGGCGAGGACGGTGAACCAGCGGTTCTCGTCGCTGATGTCCACCTCGTCGGCCTCCCGCAGGCGTCGCCGCAACTCCTCGCGTCCCGGGCCGGTCAGGGTGAGGGTGTGGCGGGGGGCGGCCCTGCTGCCGGGTTCGGTGCGGCGCTCCAGCCATCCGGCGCGCTCCAGGCGCTTGATCGCCGGGTACAGCGTGCCGTCCGCGATGGGGCGGACGTGTCCGGTGAGGTGGGCGACCCGGCGCTTCAGCTCGTAGCCGTGCAGCGGTTGCTCGTACAGAAATCCAAGGATGGCCAGTTCCAGCATGTGCGTATCCTCCCCGACTCCTCTCCGACGACCTTATACATCGACGCCGATGTATAGTCGTCCCGATGCTTGGCGATGGCCAGGGCGATGGCGAGGAGGACGACATGCACAACGCACAGGTGACCGCCGACGGCGCGCGCATCAGGTGGGTGGAGCTTCCCGGCCGGCCCGGCAGTACCCGTACCCGGGTCTATCTGCACGGGCTCGGGGCCTCGTCCGGCCCGTACTTCACCACGAGCGCCGTCCATCCCCTGCTGGCCGGCAACCGGTCGCTGCTCATGGACCTGCTCGGCTTCGGGATCAGTGACCGCCCCACGGAGCTCGGCTACACGCTGGAGGAGCACGCCGACGCGGTGGCGGCGGCGCTGGAGGCGGCCGGCGCGTACGACACGGACGTGATCGCGCACAGCATGGGCGGCGCGGTGGCCATCGTGCTCGCGGCGCGCCATCCGCGCCTGGTGGCCCGGCTGGTGCTGGTCGACGCCAATCTGGACCCGATCGCCCCCGACCCCGCCCGGCCGGGCAGCAGCGGCATCGCGGCGTACTCGGAGGAGGAGTTCCTGTCGCACGGCTGGTCAGAGGTGCGCGACCGGGTGGGGCCGCACTGGTGGGCGACCATGCGCCTGGCGGGCCGCGAGGCGCTGCACCGCAGCGCGGTGCAGCTCGCCCGGGGGACGACGCCGACGATGCGCGAACTGCTGCTGGAGCTGAAGATTCCGCGCACCTTCTTGCGGCCGCAGGGCGACGGGCCGCTGCCCGGCGAGGAGACGCTCGTCGAACACGGGGTACGGGTCGTGGCGGTCCCGGAGTGCGGGCACAACATCATGCTGGACAACCCGGAGGCGTTCGCCGGGGAGACCGCGCGGGCCCTCGCCGTCCGATGAGGAGGGGGTGCGCGGCCGGGGCGGGCGCTCTTGCCCTCATGCCATGGGTGAACTCGTTCCGCCGCTCGTGATCGTCACCGCGCCGGCCGCCGTGATGGGCTTCTTCACCTGGCTGGCGATCGTCGCCCGGCGTCGCGGCGTCGCGGGCTCGGCCCTGAGCGCGGCCCTGGCCTCCTACAACGAGGCCTACCAGGGCACCGCCCACCAGGCGTACCACGAGATCAGGGCACAGGCGGAACGCCAGGTCCCGGTCCTGTCGCCGGATGGCGCATGGCGGCCGGTGCCGCCTGCCGGGGAGGGCGTACGCCGTCGGCGGGAGACCGCGCGCCGGCCGCTGCGGGGCCTTCGTCGCCGGATCCGCCGACTGCGGCACGGACGCTGACGGAGGTCGGCCGGATCACGCCCCGGCGGCGGCCGCCACGGCGACGACGACGAACATCAGCACGAGCACGGCCGCCATGATGCGGTTTCTGGTCTTCGGATCCACCCTCCGAGAGTAACCGCCGCCCTCAGTGCCCCAGCGACCAGGATGCGACCACCTCGTACCTGGGCTGCTCGCCCGGCACCCCCGAGTCCGGCAGATTGCTGCGTACGAGGGCCATCTCGCCCACCTCCCAGCCGGTTCCCTCGAAGCTCCCGAGCGCCTCGACGCAGGGCCGCAGGTCGACCTCGGCGCGGCGGCTGCGGGCGAGGGTGAGGTGCGGGTGGTAGCGGCGGTGCTCGTCCATCGGGATGCCGGTGCGGCGGGCGGCGGCGTCGGCGCGCTCGGCGAGGAGCCGCAGCGTGTCGATCGCGCCCGCGGCCCCGACCCAGAGCGCCCGCCCGCCGAACCGGCCGACGCCGTGGATGCGCAGCGGGAAGGGGTCGGTGCGGCGGGCGGCCCGCGCGAGGCGCTCCTCCAGTTCGGGCAGCAGTTCCTCGTCCACGGGCCCGAGGAAGGCGAGCGTGAAGTGCCAGCCGGGCACACCGGTCCAGCGAAGACCCTCGGCCTCGGGAAGCGCGTGCAGTGGGGCGACGGCGCGGCGCAGTTCCTCGACGGCGGGGGCGGGCGGCAGCACGGCAACGAAGAGTCTGAGACGGCTCATGCGCCGAGTGTCGCACCGTACCGGCGCGTCTCGGCCGCCGTGGCCAGCTCCTCCCGTGGGACGAACCGGACGTGCGGGCGGCCCGGTCGCAGGTCGACGCGGAGGCGCAGGCCGCCGACGCGGGCCAGCATCAGGCCGACGCCGAGCGCGGCCACCAGCGAGAACGCGCCGCCGACGGCCATGCCCGTACGGACCCCGTAGGCGTCGCTGATCCAGCCGACGATCGGGGCGCCCACCGGCGTACCACCGGCGAAGACCATCATGTAGAGGCTCATGACCCGGCCGCGCATGGCCGGGTCGGCGGCCATCTGGACGCTCGTGTTCGCGCTGATGTTGGTCGTCAGGCCGATCATGCCGATCGGGACCAGCAGGATCGAGAAGAGCCAGACGGACGGCGACAGGGACGCGATGATCTCCAGCAGACCGAACGCCGTGCCCGCGGCCACCAGCATCCGCAGCCGGGAGGAGCGGCGGCGGGCGGCGAGCAGGGCACCGGCGAGGGAGCCGGCCGCCATGAGGATGTTGAAGAACGAGTACATCCCGGCGCCGCCGTGGAAGATCTCGTCCGCGAAGGCCGTGAGCCAGATCGGGAAGTTGAACCCGAACGTGCCGACGAAGCCGACCAGGACGATCGGCCAGATCAGCTCGGGGTGGCCGGAGACGTAGCGCAGGCCCTCCCTCAGCTGTCCCTTGGCGCGCGGTACGACGACGGCCTTGTGCAGTTCGCTCGTACGCATCATCAGCAGGCCGACGAGCGGGGCGAGGAACGACAGGCCGTTGAACATGAAGGCCCAGCCGCTGCCGACCGTGGTGATCAGGACACCGGCGACGGCCGGGCCGATGAGCCGGGCGGACTGGAAGTTCGCCGAGTTGAGGCTGACCGCGTTGCGCAGCTGGGCGGGTCCGACCATCTCGGACACGAACGACTGGCGGGCCGGGTTGTCGACCACCGTCACCATGCCGAGCAGGAACGCGATGAGGTAGACGTGCCACACCTGCACGACACCGGAGAGCGTGAGCACCGCGAGGGCGATCCCGCACAGGCCGAGCGCCGCCTGGCTGAAGAGAAGGAGCTTCCGCTTCGGGAGGCGGTCCGCGATGACACCGCCGTAGAGGCCGAACAGAAGCATGGGGAGGAACTGGAGGGCCGTGGTGATGCCGACGGCGGCGGCGGACCCGGTGAGGCTCAGGACGAGCCAGTCCTGCGTGATGCGGGACATCCAGGTACCGGTGTTGGAGATCACGGCGCCCGTGGCGAACAGGCGGTAGTTACGGATCTTCAGCGACGAGAAGGTCCCGCCGGGCTTGCTCTCGTGGGTGGAAGTCGGTGCGGGGGCGGAGTCTGCTCCGGATCCCGTACTCAAAAGGGTTCGCCTCCTCGGGCGTATACGTTTCGCTGACCGACGGGGTGCGGCGGTACGGGCGGTGCGCCGGCTGTGGTCCGGCGCGGCCTGCCCCGCTACAGGTGGGCGAGCTTCTCCAGCACGGGCGCCGCCTTGCGGAGCGTCTCCCACTCGTCCTCGTCCAGGCCCTCGGCGAGGGCGGTCAGCCAGGCGTTCCGCTTGGAGCGGCTCTCTTCGAGCATGGCTTCCGCCTGCTCGGTCTGGCTGACCACCTTCTGGCGACGGTCATCGGGGTGCGGTTCCAGTCTGACCAGCCCCTTCGCTTCCAGCAGCGCGACGATGCGGGTCATCGACGGAGGCTGCACATGCTCCTTGCGGGCCAGCTCGCCCGGCGTGGCCGAGCCGCACCTGGCGAGCGTGCCGAGCACCGACATCTCGGTGGGGCTCAGCGACTCGTCGACACGCTGGTGCTTGAGGCGCCGGCTGAGCAGCATCACGGCGGAGCGAAGGGAGCTCACGGCGGCCGCACTGTCGCCGTCGTGGATCAGGTCAGGCATGTTTATTAGCGTAACTCATTAGTCGCCCTAAAGACCATTCGTGTTACACGCGCGAGAGGCACTTCACCCAATCGGTCACCCGAACGAGTGAGTCGGCTCCGGAAAGTGACACGAAACGACGCACTGGACCGTAACCCTGCTTGCCATGGGATCGACTGTGCTCAGCCTGCGGATAGACGGTGAGCTGCTCGACCGGCTCCGGCAGCATGCCGCCAAACGCGGAATGAGCGTCCAGGACTATGTGGTCCGGACGCTCATTCGCGATGACTTCGACGAGCGCTTCAAGGCGGCCGTCGACGAGACGGAGAGGTTCTACGGCCCGGAAGGGACCGCGGGGATCAGGGCCGAAGAGGTCACGTGAGGCCGAGGGCCGGCATCGCGTAGTAGAAGACGAAGACCAACGACACCACGTACATGGCCGCTGGCACCTCGCGCCAGCGCCCGGCCGCCACCCGCAGCACGGAGAAGGCGATGAAGCCGATTCCGATGCCGTTGGTGATCGAGTACGTGAACGGCATCATCACCATGGCGAGGAAGGCCGGGATGGCGAGCGTGTAGTCGCTCCAGTCGATGTCCCGCACCGAGCCCGAGATGATCAGGAAGCCCACCGCCAGCAGCGCGGGGGTGGCCGCCTGCGAGGGGACCATGGTCGCCAGCGGTGTCAGGAACAGCGCCACCGTGAACAGCAGACCCGTCACGATGCTCGCGAAGCCGGTGCGGGCGCCCTCGCCGACACCCGCAGTGGACTCCACGAAGCAGGTGCCCGCGGAGGCGGAGCTCGCACCGCCCGCGGCGACCGCGATGCCGTCCACGAACAGCACCTTGTTGATGCCGGGGAAGTTGCCGTCCTTGTCCGTCAGCTTCGCCTCGTCGCCGACGCCGAGGATGGTGCCCATCGCGTCGAAGAAGCAGGACAGCAGCACGGTGAAGACGAACAGGATGCCGGTGAGCACGCCCACCTTGCTGAAGCCGCCGAACAGACTGACCTGACCGACCAGCCCGAAGTCGGGCGTGGCGACAGGATTGCCCGGCCACTGCGGGACGGTCAGGCCCCACGCCCCGGCCGGCAGATCGGCGACGGCGTCGATGATCAGCGCGACGGCCGTCATCGCGACGATGGAGATCAGGATCGCGCCCGGCACCTTGCGGACGATCAGCGCGAGGGTGAGCAGCGCGCCGATGACGAAGACCAGGACCGGCCAGCCGTTGAGGTGGCCGTCGCCGCCGAGCTGGAGCGGCACGGTGGTGTGCGCGGCGTCCGGGACGCGGGAGACGAAGCCCGAGTCGACCAGGCCGATCAGCAGGATGAAGAGGCCGATGCCGATCGCGATGCCCTTGCGGAGCGACATCGGCACGGCGTTCATCACGCGTTCCCGCAGACCGGTCGCGACCAGCAGCATCACCACGATGCCCGCGAGGACGACCATGCCCATCGCGTCCGCCCAGCTCATCCGGGGAGCGAGCTGGAGGGCCACCACGGTGTTGACGCCGAGACCGGCGGCCAGCGCGATCGGCACGTTTCCGATGACGCCCATCAGCAACGTGGAGAACGCGGCGGTCAGCACGGTGGCGGTGACCAGCTGGCCACCGTCGAGCTGATGGCCGTACATGTCCTTGGCGCTGCCGAGAATGATCGGGTTCAGCACGATGATGTACGCCATCGCGAAGAACGTGGCGAATCCGCCGCGGATCTCGCGTGCGACCGACGACCCCCGCTCGGAGATCTTGAAGAAACGATCCAGGCCACCTTGCGGCTGGGGAGCCGCGGGCTGCTTGGCATCGACCGGAGCGGTGGCCGAGGGGGACATGTATGACCTCAGTCGTGCGTAGAGGGGGAATGAAAGTGGTCAGCTTTGGACTTTTACACGAATAATTCGAGCCAGCCGTAAGCAGATTCAGTATGAATACATAAGGCGAAGATCGCTATCTCCGCGCGTAGACCCTTGGGCCGCCTGGACCGAGGAGCCCCTGCGCAGGGGGCCCCATACACTGAGGTCATGGCGAAGTGGACACCGAAGCACGAGGCACCCGAGCCCCTGGAGGGGCCCGTCGTCGCCACCATCACCGGCGGCACGATCCTCTGGTTCGTCCTCTTCCTGGTCCAGATCCCGTTCTACGGCTGGTTCGACGACCACGGGCACCTGTGGTGGGTGTGGACCTGTCTGGCCGGTGCGGGGCTCGGCCTGATCGGCATCTGGTACGTGCGGGGGCGCGACGCCGCGATCAAGCGGGCGGCCGCCGAGGCCGCGGTGTCGGCCGGCACCGAGTCCTCGTAGCACCTCAGGACCATTCCCTTCACGTTCCCCTCCTCCCCCGGTCTGATCTTCGGACCCCTCAGTGGGTGAACCGGAGCATCCACCCGTACCGTCGAAACCATGACGCAGCGGGCACCCCATTCCTTCGGTGAGCAGACCCCCGAAGCAACCGGTTCCACCAGCTCCATCGACTCCACCGGCTCCCCCGGTTCGGCCATGATCGACGCCGGGGCCGAGCTCGACCCGGTCCACCCGGTGAGACTGCCCGCACCGGCCGTGAACCCACGCGGGCTGACCGCTGCCGAGGTGGCCGAGCGGATCGCCCGCGGTGAGGTCAACGACGTACCCGTCCGCTCGTCCCGCTCCATCCGCGAGATCGTCCGGGCCAACGTCTTCACCCGGTTCAACCTGATCATCGGCGTGCTCTGGCTGATCATGCTGTTCGTCGCGCCGATCCAGGACAGCCTCTTCGGCTTCGTGATCATCGCCAACACCGGCATCGGCATCATCCAGGAGTGGCGGGCCAAGAAGACCCTGGACAGCCTCGCGGTCATCGGCGAGGCGAAACCCACGGTGCGGCGGGACGGGGTCTCGGCCGAGATCTCCACCTCCGAGATCGTCCTCGGCGACCTCGTCGAGCTGGGCCCCGGCGACAAGGCCGTCGTGGACGGCACGGTCGCCGAGGCCGACAGCCTGGAGATCGACGAGTCGCTGCTCACCGGCGAGGCCGACCCGGTGCTGAAACAGCCCGGCGACCCGGTGATGTCCGGCAGCTTCGTCGTCGCGGGCGGCGGCGCCTTCACCGCCACCAAGGTCGGCCGCGAGGCCTACGCCGCCCAGCTCGCCGAGGAGGCGTCCCGCTTCACCCTCGTCCAGTCCGAGCTGCGCACCGGCATCTCCACGATCCTCAAGTACGTCACCTGGATGATGGTGCCGACCGCGATCGGCCTCATCATCAGCCAGCTCGTCGTCAAGGACAACGACTTCAAGGAGTCGGTCGCCCGGACCGTCGGCGGCATCGTCCCGATGATCCCCGAGGGCCTGGTGCTGCTCACCTCGGTCGCCTTCGCGATCGGGGTCGTACGGCTCGGCCGCAAGCAGTGCCTGGTGCAGGAGCTCCCCGCCATCGAGGGGCTGGCCCGGGTCGACGTCGTCTGCCTGGACAAGACCGGCACCCTCACCGAGGGCGGCATGGACGTCACCGAGGTGCGGACGCTGGGCGGTGCGGACGACACGTACATACGCGGCGTGCTGGGCGCCCTCGGCTCGTCCGACCCGCGGCCCAACGCCAGCCTCCAGGCCATCGTCGACGCCTACCCGGACGGGGAGAAGTGGCGGTGCACGCAGACGCTGCCGTTCTCCTCCGCCCGCAAGTACAGCGGCGCCGCGTTCGACGAGGGCGGCGGCCGGGAGTCGTCCTGGCTGCTCGGCGCCCCCGATGTGCTGCTGCCCGAGCAGGACCCGGCGCTCACCGAGATCGAGCAGCTCAACGAGCAGGGGCTGCGGGTGCTGCTGCTGGCCCGCGCCGAGGGCGCGCTCGACGGGCCGGACATCGCGGCCGGAGCCGTACCGAGCGCGCTGGTCGTCCTGGAGCAGCGGCTGCGGCCCGACGCCGGGGAGACCCTGTCCTACTTCGCCGACCAGCGGGTCGCCACGAAGGTCATCTCCGGCGACAACGCGGTCTCCGTCGGCGCGGTCGCCGGAAAGCTGGGCCTGCCGGGCGCCGAGCACACCCTGGACGCGCGCCGGCTGCCCACCGACCCGGACGAGATGGCCACGGCCATGGAGGAGAACGCGGTCTTCGGCCGGGTCACCCCCCAGCAGAAGCGCGACATGGTCGCCGCCCTCCAGTCCCGCGGCCACACCGTCGCCATGACCGGCGACGGCGTCAACGACGTACTGGCGCTGAAGGACGCCGACATCGGCGTCTCCATGGGTTCGGGCTCCGAGGCGACCCGGGCCGTCGCCCAGATCGTGCTGCTGAACAACAGCTTCGCGACGCTGCCGTCCGTCGTCGCCGAGGGCCGCCGGGTGATCGGCAACATCACCCGGGTCGCCACCCTGTTCCTGACCAAGACCGTCTACTCGGTGCTGCTGGCGGTCCTGGTGGTCTGCACACAGGTCGACTACCCGTTCCTGCCGCGCCATCTGACCCTGCTGTCGACGCTGACGATCGGCGTCCCGGCGTTCTTCCTGGCCCTCGCCCCCAACAAGGAACGCGCCCATCCGCACTTCGTGCGCCGGGTCATGCGGTACGCGATCCCGTCGGGCGTCATCGCGGCCGTCGCCACCTTCGCGACGTATCTGCTCGCCCGGCACCACTACTCCGGTCCGGGCGCCCTCGACGCGGAGACCAGCGCGGCCACGCTCACGCTGTTCCTGGTCTCGATGTGGGTGCTGGCGATCATCGCCCGCCCGTACACCTGGTGGCGGGTCGCACTGGTGGCGACGATGGGGCTGGCGTTCCTGATCGTGCTGGTGGTGCCGTGGCTCCAGGAGTTCTTCGCGCTGAAGCTGGTCGGGACGACGATGCCGTGGGCCGCGGTGGCCATCGCGGTGGTGGCGTCGGCCGGCCTGGAGTACGCCTGGCGGCTGGTCGGCCGACGCTTCCCGGTGTAGGCCGACGCTTCCCGGTACGGGGGGCGGTCCCCCGCCCCCCGTACCGGACGTCGTTACTTCACGTCGACGAAGTCACCGGCGGTGGTGACGGCCGGGGTGGTGGACGTACCGGCGAAGCTGTAGCGCCAGTAGCCGTCGACCGAGGCCGTGACCGTGGTCTTCAGGTTCCCGGTGCTGTTCGTCTTGATCGTCTTGACCGTGGTGTACGTGGAGCTGGTCTTCTTGCGGAACTGGAGCTTCACCGACTGCGTCGCGTAGCCGTGGTACGCGTGGTCCTCCCAGTTCGCCCGAGACAGCTTCCCGGTGACCGTGATCGTCCCGCCCTTCTTGACCGGCTCCGGCGAGGCGTTGACCGTCAGCTTCGAGTAGCGCTGGACCTTCGCCGTGGAGGCGAAGTCGGAGTAGTAGCTGGAGCCGTCCTTGGCCTCCGCGCCCGCGAGCACGTGCCAGGAGCCCGCCAGCACGTTCTTCGGCAGGTCGACCCTGGGGTCGACGGTGATGGTGAAGGAGCAGGTGCTGGTGGTCGCGCTGGCGGCCTTGCAGGTGGCCTCGTCCTCGTTCGGCAGCAGGGCGCCGTCCATGCCCTCTTCCTGGTCCTTGCCGTGCCACAGGATCAGCCAGCCGGTTTCGATGCCGGAGGCGTGCGAGGCGGTGACCGAGACGGTGATGGTCCTCGGCGCGGTCGTCCCCAGGACGGTGTTCTTGCCGCCATTGATGGTGATCTTGGAGATGACGGGGTCGGCCGTTGCCGCGTGCGCCGCCGGAACGGCGAGGGCGGACAGGACCAGGGCGCCGGAGGCTGCGGCGACAGTGGCACGTATGCGCATGGTTCTCTCCGTGGAGAAAGGCCTTGGGGGCCGGATGAGGATGCACAGGACGGATGCGTGAGCAGCGGGACCCCTCGCGGAGGGATCCCGCTGCTCACGGGTGGCCACGGGTGACCACAGGTGTGGCCGGGTGGGACTACTTCACGTCGGCGGACTAGCGCACGTCGACGAAGTCACCGGCGGTGGTGACGGCCGGGGTGGTGGACGTACCGGCGAAGCTGTAGCGCCAGTAGCCGTCGACCGAGGCCGTGACCGTGGTCTTCAGGTTCCCGGTGCTGTTCGTCTTGATCGTCTTGACCGTGGTGTACGTGGAGCTGGTCTTCTTGCGGAACTGGAGCTTCACCGACTGCGTCGCGTAGCCGTGGTACGCGTGGTCCTCCCAGTTCGCCCGAGACAGCTTCCCGGTGACCGTGATCGTCCCGCCCTTCTTGACCGGCTCCGGCGAGGCGTTGACCGTCAGCTTCGACAGCCGCTGCACCCGGGCGGTGCTGTAGAAGTCGGTGTAGGCGATGTCGGTCTGGTTACCGGCGAGCGCGCCCGCGGAGACGTGCCAGGTGCCGGCCAGGGAGTTCTTGTACAGGTCGTAGCGCGGGTCGATCGTGAACGTCAGCTTGCAGGTCGAGGTCGTCGCGCTGACCTTGGTGCACGTCGACACGTCCTCGTTCGGCAGGATCGCGCCGTCGATGGTGTCCTCCGACGACGGGTCGGTGCCGTGCCACAGGTCGGCGTAGGCGTCGACGACACCGGACGCGTGCGAGGCGGTGACCGAGATGGAGATCGTCTTCAAGGCGGTGGTGCCCAGGACGATGTCCTTGCCGCCGTTGACGACGACCTTGGAGATGACGGGTTCCGACGCGTCGGCGGCGGTGGCCGCGGCGGCCTTCGAGGCGCCCCGGGCGGCGGCGGTGCCGAAGACCTCGGCACCCGACGTCGGCTTGTTCAGGTTCGGGACGGAGTGGTCGCCCGCGTGGGCGGCCGGGACAGCCAGAGCAGACAGGGCCAGGGCGCCGGAAACGGCGGCCACGGTGGCACGAATACGCATGTGTTTCCCCAGTGGAGAAAGGCCCCGCGGGCACGTGATGCGCCACGGGCGGGGCTAGTTCGGACTGTGAGTCTGCTGACTCGAGAAACCAGACCCGCAACACATGTGAAGGGTTGTACCCCGAGATGAACTTCTTGCGAAGATCCCTCCGCCGGTGCCCGTGACCGCCCGCGATCGCCGTGACCGCCCGTCAGTCGAACCAGCGGTCCCGGGCCAGTTCCTCCGTGCGGGACGGGTCCTCCAGCAGTGCCGCGACCTCGAAGCGGCGCGGCCACTGCCCCGCCGCCCAGGCCAGGCCCGCCGCGACGCCCTCCAGCGTGGCGGCGTGGACCGTGCCGTCGGGGGTGCGGCGCCAGTCCAGTTCGACGCCGCCCGCGCGCAGTTCGCCGTGCTCGACGTACGCGTCCGGAGTTCCGGCGCCGAGCAGGACCCGTACCGCGTCCGGCACTCGATGCTCCTCGCCCTCCGTCGACACCTTCGCCTCGACGCTCTCGCCGAGCCGGCGCACCTGGAACAGCTCGGCCAGGTCCGCCGCGCGCGTCGGGGCGACCGGGAGCAGCGGGAGCCCGTCGGTGAGCGGCAGCAGATCGGGGGCGTCCGCGATCACGGCGTCCGCCGCGTCGACGACCCGCACCTCGCCGTCGACCACGGCCCGCAGTTCGTCCGGCAGCGTGACCTGTTCCGGGTCGAGATCGGCCAGGGCCGTGTACAGGGAGTGCAGTTGTACGGGGCCGACCGGGCGGTCCTCGTCCGCGAGCCGGCCGAGGAGTTCGGCGGCGCCGCCCGGCTCGTCGAGCAGGGCGGCCACGGAGGTCCGTACGCCGAGGGCGCGCAGCACCTGCGCGTCGTCGAAGCCGGTCGCGTCGGCGGAGTCGTACAGCCCGGCCAGCCGGGGGTCGCCGCCCGCGGCCCGCAGCCCGGCGGGGCGGCGGCCGTCGAGCACCGGGTGGTCGCGCAGCCACCAGGCCGTGTACGGGCGCACCGACTGCGTGGTGCCGTCCGGCAGCAGCACCCGCACCGGCTGGGTCAGCGCGTCGCGCAGCGGCGGCCGGGCGAGCATGGCGAGCGCCTGCGGCCAGGCGTCGTCGTCGACCAGGTCCAGATCGCGGACGGCGACGATCTCGGTGGCGACCGGCGGCACGGGGGTGTCGGGCAGCTGGTCGAGGATGTCCTCGCACCACACGTCCACGGCGTCCAGCAGACCGGCGTCGTCGGGCTCGGCGAAGTCGCCCTCGCGCGGCTCCAGTTCGTCCGGGTCCAGCACGACATCGGTGGTCCGTACGAGGGCGAAGGTGGCGAGCACTCCGCAGGCGGTGAGCGGCTGCTCGCCCCAGCGGTCGGCCAGCTCCTGGTCGCAGAGGGCCAGTTCACCCTCCCGCATGATGGCCGCGAACGGGCTCGCGGGCAGCACGAGTTCACCGGCGGGAGCCGGTTCGCCGTCCTCGTCGGGGAGGGCGAGCGCACCGAGCCAGGGCTCGTCGCCGGGTGCCAGTTCGGCGTCCCGTACGAGGGTGAGGACGGTCTCGGCGAGCTCGTCGCCGTCCAGCGCGTCCTCGTCCCAGATCTCGCCCGCGTCCAGCGACCCTGCGACGGCGGCCCGCACCTGCGGGGTCGTGAGCACGGCTCGCGGGGTGGCGGGCAGGGCGCCCAGCTTCTCCAGCAGCGGATGGGCGGCGTCCGGGTGGGCGACCTTCAGCCCGAGCCGGGCGAGGCGTTCCAGCACCGGTCCGGCAGCTGCGTCGGGGAGCGGGAGAAGGACCTGGCGGGGGCCGATGGTGGTGCGGGGCGCGGCCGGGGTCCCGGTCGCGGAGTCCGCGGTCTCCGGTGTCCCGGCCAGCGGTACGGGCAGGCCGGAGAGGCGGTCCGGGTCGATGCCGGACAGGCTGTCGTACAGCCGCCGCCACCAGCCGGGGTCGCGTTCCAGACCGGCGAGCCGGTCGATCGCCTCGGTCAGCGGGACCCGGGCGATCCGGAGCGTACGCAGTTCGCTGCGGCGCTCCAGTCCGGCGGGCAGCAGACACGGCAGGACCTCGGCGAGCACCCGTACCGTCTCGGCGCCGACGCCTTCCAGCACCTCGGCCTCGATGGGCCGCAGCGCCGTGGTGGCCGCCTGGGGGAGGCCGTCCGCCTGCACGTCCCAGGTGTCCCACCGGTCCGCCTCGGCGGTGGTGTCGCGGGGGGCCGCAGGGGCCAGGAACGCGACGCGCGGCAGCCGGTCCAGGATCGCGCCGCGCAGCACGCCGTCCAGTTCGCCCTTGCCGAGCGGTCCCGGTACGAGGTCGATGGTGTCGACGGACACCGGCCGCCAGCCCGCGAGCAGTTCGGCGTACGCGTCGGCGGCGCGCTGCACCAGGAAGTCGGTGAGCGGTCCCGGCGCGAAGTGGCGGCGGGCGGTGTCGAGCGGCAGCGAGGCGATGAGCAGCGCGGGGATGCCGAGGGGTTCGTCGGTGGGGGTCGGCGCGTGGACGACGGGGAGGGTACGGGGGCGCACCGGGGCGCCCTCCGCGTCCACCGGGACCGCCCAGGTGACCGACCAGTGCGGACGCAGCCGCTCCTCGCGGGGCCGGTCGGAGAGCAGCTCCGGTTCGACGGCGCCGTGGTGGGTGACGGTGCGCCAGCGGTTCGTGCCGTGCGCGGAGTCCTCGACGTGGGTGTACGGGCCGTGCTCGGAGCGGCGCAGCGTCCGTACGGTGTCCGGGGTCTCGATCACGATCTCGTCGAGGCCGCGCAGGGTGAGGAGCAGGGCGTCGTCGACCGCGTCGAGCAGCCGGGCCACGAGGTCCTCGGCGCCGCCGTCGCGCAGCGGGAGGACGACGACGGTGTCGTACCCGTCGGGTGCGGTGCCCTCGGCGGGCAGCGGGAGCCGGAGCAGGGGTACGTGGCCGTCGCGGCGGCGCAGTTCGTCGCCGAGGCCGGGACTGGCGACGGCCGTGCGCGCGGCGAGGTCGCGGGCCTCGGCGAGGGACCAGCGGACGCCGCCGTGCCGGCCGACGACGGCGGGCTCGTCACTCACCGCGAGCACGGCGGCGAACCCGACGCCGAACCTGCCGACGGCTCCTTCGTGCCCCTCGCGCTTGGCGGAGGCGCGCAGGGTGGAGAGCGACTCCACGCCGGTGGCATCGAGGGGCGCGCCGGTGTTGGCGGCGGCGAGGACCGCAGGGGTGTCCGGGGCCGCCGGGTGCAGGGTGAGGCGGAGGCGGCCGGGGACCTGGGCGCGGGCGGCGGCGTCGGCGGCGTTC
Organism: Streptomyces sp. NBC_01591; assembly: GCF_035918155.1. Lineage (NCBI taxonomy): Bacteria > Bacillati > Actinomycetota > Actinomycetes > Kitasatosporales > Streptomycetaceae > Streptomyces > Streptomyces sp. NBC_01591. The sequence continues at coordinate 4,901,814 of NZ_CP109327.1, read as the reverse complement.
TGGGCCAGCTCGACGACGAGGCGGTCGCGGTAGCCGCCGAGCGCGAGGTCCTCCTCGGCGTTGGCGTCCTCGCGGAACCTGGCGGGGCCGGCGCCCCAGGCGTCGAGCACACCGCGCCGCAGCCGTGCGGTCCCGAATGGATCGGCCCCCTCGGTCGCATTCATGCTCACGCTCTGACTCCGCTCTTTCCGGTTACGCACTGCCCGTGCCGCCAAGTGTGCGCCCGAAGGTACCGGGTCCTCGCGCCGGACGGGGGCCGCCGAACAGCGCTTCGGCCAGTTCGAGCCCTTGGCTCCGCGCGCGGCTCCGCGCCTGGCCCCGCCTCTGGGCCGGAGGGTTGCCGCACCGCCCTCCGCAGCAAGGGTTCCGTCCTCAATCGCCGGACGGGCTGGGGTTGCCGGGCCGACCCGGATTGCCCGGACGGACGGGAAGTCCCCGAACCCGCAGAAAATCCCCGGACGGGCGGCAAAATCAAGCCCGTCCGGCGCTTGAGGGCAAAGCGGTTCGCCAGGGGCGCCCGGCATCCCGCTCAAGCCCGTCCGGCGCTTGAAGACGGAACCGGTCCACCGGAGCAACCCGCACCCCGAGCGAAGCCACACCGCCCCGGCCACCGCCTACGAGTGGCCGAGGTCCTCCGTAGGCTCATCCGGCTCCGCCGGGACCGAGCCGGAGTCCCGGGCCGGCCGCAACGGATACTCGTCCGCCTGCACCGTGTCCAGCGCATGCGGCGCCGGCTTCGGCGGCTTCGGCATCACCGCCGCCTCCGAATGCCCACCGCACCCGTACGACAGCGACACGACATGCCCGTCCGCCGGGCCGAACTCGTTCGCGCACACCCCGAACGCCTGCCTCAGCGAACCCGCCAGTGGCACCAGGAAGGCGCAGGTGACGCACGAGGCCGGGGCCGCCTGGGCCATCGGCGTCTTCGCGCCGAACGCCTCGTCCCACCGGTCGGCCGCCGCATGCAGCCCGTACCGGGACAGCACCCGCGCCCGCCGCATGCCGAGCTCGTCCGCGACCGCCGCGATCGAGCCCCGGCTGGTCGTCGCGGGGCGCGTCGTCAGCTCCGCGTCCTCCGCATCGACGAGGTCGGCCATCTCCTGCGACATCTCGGAGACCGCGGAGTTCGGCGGCGGCTCGTCCTCGCCGGTGTAGCCGGGCTCCAGGCGGATGTCGTCCGCCTCGGTGGGCAGCAGATCGCCGGGCCCCATGTCACCGGGGCGCAGCCGCTCGCTCCACGGCACCCACTCCGGGGCGAGCAGCGCGTCGCTGCCGGGCAGCAGCACCGCCTCGTCGAGGGTGACGTACTTCGCGCGGGAGGCGCGGGCGACGGTCACCGCCCAGCGCCAGCCCCGGTAGCCGGGCTCCTGGCACTCGAAGAAGTGCGTGACGACCCGGTCCCCCTCGGAGACCACGGCCACATGCTCGCCGACGATCCCCGGCGCGGCTGCCTCCTCGGCCGCCGCGCGGGCCAGGTCTACCGCCTCGGCGCACAGACGGTCGGGAACAGGGGTACGGGCCGTACGGCTTCGCGTCGTCGCAGCACTCACAGGTCTCGCTTCTCTCCTACGCCAGTCTCACGAGCGCGCCAGCACATCCATCGGTTTCGGCCATGACGGATGCGGGCGGAGCGGACCTGAGGGCCGCGTCGACGTCCACACCCGTTGCTGCCTGCCTCGGGCACACCTTCTGCAACCCATTCTGCGGGATCGCCGAGAGGCGCGCGGCCGAGAACAACCGCCGGTGGCGCGCTACGCACGCTACCCTCTCCGCCGCCCCCCGCCCACCTGCCCGTCCCAAACAAAGCCGTATCCGGTGTCGTGTCCCCTGCAAAGACCGCCCTCGGGCTCTCACATTCGGCCACGGCCCCGGGCCGGGTCCGCCCCGCCCGACAGCGGTGAACCACTGGCCCGACAGGGCGGAGTGCGCTGTGCCCCGCGCCGATGCTGGTTCGCCGCCACGGCGGCTGGGGCACTATGACGAGGTGACTTCCGCCAGGTCGCACGAGGAATCCGGCCCGCTCCGGAGGACGGGCCGGGCAATCGGTCATGCCCTCCACATGCCGTTCACCGGCACCGCCAAGGGAATCCGGAAGGCGACGCACGCCCATGGCGCCGGGGAGTCCGGGCTCGGCAAACTGATCGAACTGCATGCCGTGAACGGCGCGGGCGACGTGATGATCACGATCGCGCTCGCCTCGACGGTGTTCTTCTCCGTGCCGACGGACGAGGCCCGTGGCCGCGTCGCCCTCTACCTCGCCGTCACCATGGCGCCCTTCACGCTCCTAGCACCCGTGATCGGCCCGCTCCTGGACCGGCTGCCGCACGGCCGGCGTGCCGCGATGGCTGGTGCGATGCTGGCCCGCGCGGTGCTCGCACTCACCATGTCGGGCGCGGTCGCCACTGGTGGCCTGGAGCTGTATCCGGCCGCGCTGGGCGTCCTGGTCTGCTCGAAGGCGTACGGAGTCGTGCGCAGCGCGGTCGTGCCGCGTCTGCTGCCGCCGCGTTTCTCCCTGGTGAAGGCGAACTCCCGGGTCACGCTCGCCGGGCTCCTGGCGACCGGAATCGCCGCCCCGATCGGGGCGGGGCTGCAGACCATCGGGCCCGGCTGGCCGCTGTACGGCGCGTGCGTGATCTTCATCGGCGGGACCGTCCTCGCCTTCACGCTGCCGCACAAGGTCGACTCCTCGAAGGGTGAGCGGAAGGCCCAGCTGGTGCCGCCGCACGGCGTGGCGGCCCCCGCGCCCGGGACGAAGGGGAACGGGAAGAAGGGGTCCCGGTTCGGGCGGGGCAAGGAGCGGAACGGCGAGAAGCGGCCCGGTCTGCGGTCCGTGGGACCGTCCGTGCTGAACGGGCTCCAGGCCAACGCCGCGCACCGTGCGCTCTCCGGCTTCCTGATCTTCTTCCTGGCGTTCCTGCTGCGCGAGCATCCGCTCGCCGGGCAGAGCGCCGCCGTCTCGCTCGGCATCGCCGGCGTCGCGGCCGGCGTGGGCAACGCGTCCGGTACGGCGGTCGGCTCCTGGCTGCGGGCCCGCGGCCCCGAGGTGATCGTCGTCTCGATGCTGGCCCTGGCCCTGGGGGTCGCGGTGCTCGCCGCGCTCTTCTTCAGCACGGTCATGGTCGCCGCGCTCAGCGCCACCGCGGGTTTCACGCTGGCCCTGTCGAAGCTCTCGCTGGACGCGATGATCCAGCGCGACGTACCCGAAGAGGTTCGCACCTCCGCGTTCGCCCGCTCCGAGACCGTGCTCCAGATGGCCTGGGTGGTCGGCGGCGGCATCGGCATCGTCCTCCCCCTCAACGGCGTACTGGGCATGTCGGTCGCCGCGGGCATCCTCGCCCTCGGCGCCGCAACGTCCGTACGGGGTCTGCTGGGCGCCGCGCGACGCGGCTCGCCGCACCCCCGCGTGGCATGAGCCGGAGCGACCGATAGCCTTCGGCCCATGACCGTTGCGTTCTTCTCCGGTAAGGGCCGCCGAATCGGCGTCGCTCTTGGTGCCGTGTCCGCGGGACTCCTTGTCCTCTCCGCCTGCGACAAGCCGACGCCGCTCGCGACCGTAACGGTCGGCGGCAACTCGGTGAGCTCCGAGGCGGCCTGCTACAACGACGGCGAGCCCCTCAAGAAGTCCGAGTACCAGAGCTGCCTCAACAAGAAGGCGGAGAAGTCCGTCGAGGTCGCGATGGACGACAAGGTCCGCTTCGGCGTCGACCCCGAGGTCGCGGACAACGGCTGGACCCTGTTCATCAACGGTCAGCAGGCCGAGCAGGAGCCGTACAAGAAGACCTACCGGTCCATCCCGGGCAGCGCGTTCTTCTCCAGCCAGACCGGCGAGACCACGGACAAGACGCAGATCAGCATCGTGGAGACCAAGGGCAAGCAGCTGACCGGCGTCTGGCACTTCGAGCTGAAGAAGTCCTCCTGACGCCCTCCTGACACCCGCTTGACCCCCTCCTGGCCTCGGAGGCTCCCCCCGTGCGTGTGCTCGTCGTGACCGCTGTCCCAGCAGAACGGGACGCGGTCACACGCGCGTTCGGGGACGTTCCCGAAGCGCCGGTGCACTGGGTTCCGGGCGCGGAGATCCACCGCACGGGCCCCTTCGACGTCCTGGCGGGCGGCGCGGGGCCGGGCGCCGCGGCGGCCTCGGCTGCCTTCGGTCTGGCCTCGGACCGCTACGACCTGGTGATCTCGGCCGGCATCGGCGGCGGGTTCGCCGGCGTCGCACCGGTCGGCTCCCTGGTGGTGGCCGACCGCATCGGCGCGGCGGATCTGGGCGCCGAGACCGCGACGGGCTTCGTGCCGGTCACCGGGCTCGGCTTCGGCCGGGTCCTGCATTTCCCTCCCCGGTCGCTGGTACGGGACGTGGCCGCCGCCACCGGCGCGGTCACCGGCGACATCCTCACCGTCTCCACCGTGACCGGCACCGCCAAGCGCGCCGCCGCCCTGCTCGCCGCGCACCCGCGGGCCGCCGCCGAGGCCATGGAGGGCTTCGGGGTCGCGGAGGCCGCCGAGCGCGTCGGCGTGCCCGTCCTGGAGATCAGGGCGGTCTCGAACGCCGTGGGCCCGCGCGACCGGGACGCCTGGCGCATCGGCGACGCGCTGGCCGCGCTCGCCGAGGCGTTCGGGAAGCTCGTACCCGTACTGGAAGGTTGGACCCACCATGACCGACACGACTCCTGACCCGTCGAACCCGCTGCGGATCGCTTTCTCGCCGTGCCCGAACGACACCTTCGTCTTCGACGCCTGGGCGCACGGAAGGGTCCCCGGCGCGCCCGCCCTCGATGTCACCTTCGCCGACATCGACATCACCAACGGGATGGCCGAGCGCGGCGAGTTCGACGTCCTCAAGGTCTCGTACGCGGTGCTGCCCTGGGTGCTCGACGAGTACGCGCTGCTGCCGTGCGGCGGGGCGCTGGGCCGGGGCTGCGGCCCGCTCGTCCTCACGAGGGAGGGGGCGGACACGGACCTGACGGGCCGGACCGTCGCCGTACCGAGTGAGCGTTCCACCGCCTACCTGCTGTTCCGCCTCTGGGCGGCCGAGGTGGTGCCGGGCGGTGTGGGCGAGATCGTCGTGATGCCGTTCGACGAGATCATGCCCGCCGTGCGCGACGGGAAGGTGGACGCCGGTCTCGTCATCCACGAGGCCCGGTTCACGTTCCAGAACTACGGGCTGCACAACCTCGCCGACATGGGCCGGCACTGGGAGGAGACGACCGGGCTGCCGATCCCGCTCGGCGCGATCATCGCCAAGCGGTCGCTGGGCGCGGACACGCTGAAGCGGCTCGCCGAGTCGGTGCGCACCTCGGTACGGATGGCGTGGGACGCCCCGGAGACGTCCCGGCCGTACGTGCTGGAGCACGCCCAGGAGATGGACCCGGCCGTGGCGGACCAGCACATCGGGCTGTACGTCAACGAGTTCACGGCCGACCTCGGCGAGGACGGCTACGCGGCGATCCGCGGACTGCTGACGCGCGCGGCGGCCGAGGGGCTGGTACCGCCCCTCGGCCCCGACGCACTGTCATTCGTCTGAGCTACGCGCTCACCCGAGCTACGCCCGGGATTCAGACATCGAGCTGGTCGGCGACCGCGCGCAGCAGGCCGCCGATCTTCTTGCCGGCCGCCTTGTCCGGGTACCGGCCGCGCTCCAGCATCGGTGTGATGTTCTCCAGCAGGGTGGTCAGGTCCTGCACGATGGACGCGAGCTCGTCCGGCTTGCGGCGCTGCGCGGCCGCGACGGACGGGGTCGGGTCCAGGATCGCCACCGAGAGCGCCTGGTCTCCACGCTGACCTGCGACGACTCCGAACTCGACGCGCTGCCCCGGCTTGAGGGCATCGACGCCGTCGGGGAGCACGGAGGAGTGCACGAAGACGTCGCCGCCGTCGTCGCGGGAGAGGAAACCGAAGCCCTTCTCGCTGTTGAACCACTTGACCTTGCCAGTCGGCAAAGCACGCACCCCATCTCAACCCGTATGCCGGAACAAAGCCTCAGCAGGTCAGGCTATCCAGTGGTGGTGCTCCCCTGCTGGCAGCAGCCTCCCCAGGGGGAGTACCCCTAGTCAAGCCTGGTCATCCGGACTCTGTCCGGAAACGGCGCTTGCTTCGCGAACCGGTCGCCGCAGGTTGACCGCGGGGTCGGCCTCAGGGTTGACCGCTGGGCGGTTCGCCGCTGCCGGGAACTACCCTGACGGGGTGAGTACTACACCTTCTGGCGCAGGTGACCGGCTGGTCCGGATCGGCGCGATCGTCTTCTTCGTCGGCGCACTGTCCACCCTGGCCACCATGGCCCCCCTCTTCCTCGGCACCCATCCGCTCCCGTCCATCGCCTGGTCGCTGTGCATGCTGATGGGCGTCGGCTTCCTGATCGCCGCGGCGGGCGTGATCCGCTCGATCCGGGCGGGCTCGCCGAAGCGGTAGCGCGGGTCGGACACCCACAACCCTCTCTTCCCTGGCGCAAACATCACCAGCCGCGCCGCCCAGCCGTCCCACCGCCGCCTCGCGGAGCGGCGACAGGAGACGAAAAAGGTGGGTCCAAGCTGCTCACCCGGCAGCGAGCCTCGGTCGCCACGGCACTCCGACACCACATTGCGTGTTCAATCCAACACGCGTTTGGCTTGAAGTGCGTTGCCATTGCTATGAACCCCTTGATACAGATGAAGCTCCTGTCGCCAGTGGCACGCGTGTTGCCGGGCGCAGTTGACACAACGTATTCACCGGGGGATGCAGGGGGACGGCATGACGGGGTGGGACATCAGGCCGAGTGGAGTGGAGTCCATTCTGTCGCTGGTGGGTCTGGCCGCCGACGACTTGAGCAAGGACGTCAGGGGCTACGGCGAGAGCGTGCAGGACGCCGCGCTGCACGCGGGGACGATCAGCGGGCCGTACTGCGGTGAGGCGCCCGCCGGACCGGTGGGCGCCGCGGTGGCGAACTTCATCTCGGACACCCAGCACCGGATCAGGTTCATGGCCGCCCGCACGAAGAAGTCGATGGACGGAACGGTCAAGGCCACCACCGAGTACATCGAGGGCGACCTGGCCATGGCCGCCCAGGCCCAGCGCGACGCGGCGAAGGCCCCCACTCCCGCCGAGATCAGGGCGGTCGGGCAGAAGCCCGGCCACCGGGGCGGGGAGTAGCCGACATGATCGAGCCGGGTGGGATACCGCAGTACACGGGTGACTTCGGCCAGTTGGAGAAGGCCGCGTCCAGTCTCCGTACGCGTGCCACGGGCATTCGGACGGGCGGGAAGGACGTCCACTCCCGTTTCCAGGCGACGGCCGCCTATTACAAGGCTCCCGAGGCGGACAAGCTGTTCTCCTCCACCCAGCCTGTGATGGACACGGCGGAGGAGTTCGCGGGGAACATCGAGTCGCTCGCCGACGCCCTGGACACGTTCATCTACGAGGCCAAGCCGCACGCCGACCGGCTCAAGCAGCTCAAGCTGGACGCGATCGACTTCGTCGACGGTGTCCGGGGCGACGACGACTGGACCGAGGACAAGGACAAGACCGACAAGCATCAGGCGTTGATGGACGGTGTGGCGACGGCATGCGAGGGCTTCCAGGAAGCCGAGCGCAACGCCGCCAACAAGATCAACGCGATCAGTCCGGGGGCGTGCCGCCCCGCGTGGATCATCGACGACGGCACCCACGGGCTCGGCATGTACGGCCAGAGCGCCGACACGCTCAAGGGCATGAAGGACCTGCCGTGGGGCAGCCCCGAAGGACGCACCTATGAGCGCTGGAGCCTGGAGTGGTGGGGGCACGGCGCCAAGAGCTGGGCGTGGGACGGCATAGCCAAGGACAGCATCTGGGGCGGCATCGACGGCCTGGGGACCCTCGTCGGCTTTCACGGGGGCGAGGCCCGCGACCAGGCCTGGGACGGTCTGCGACGCACCGCCGTCGGCGGCTACGCCTACGGCATGGACCTGTTCGGACAGGACGAGCACCTGTCCGACTGGCAGCGCGACAGCAAGGCGTACGCGAAGGAGTTCGGCAAGCAGTTCATCGCGTACGACATGGCGAACGAGGATCCCGCTCGCGCCCACGCCGTGGTCTCCTTCAACATCCTCACCCTCGCCACCGGCCCCTTCGCCGTTGCCGCGAAGCTCGGCAAAGGCGGCACGATCGCGAAGGCCGCCGGCACCATGGCGAAGATCGGCGACGCCCTCGACCCGCTCTCCGGCACGTTCAAGGCCGCCAAGGCACTTTCGGACCTGCCCAAGGTCTCCCAGGTCCTGGCCAACGTCAGCGACCACCTCCAGATACCGAAGACCAAGTTCCCCGACGGCGCCTTCGACCTCAGCGACCGTTTCCGGGTCGACAAGGACGGCAACTTCATCCCGCTCAACCGGGACGGCACACCCAACCTGGACCCGGCCAAGCACGAGCCCTCCGCCGCCGAACGGGGCGTCGGCCAACCACATGGCGATCGCGAACCGGTCGGCGTCGGCGGCCGTGCGCCCGGAGCGACCGCCCACGCGGGCGACGGCCAAGGTACAGGAAGCGCGCCACACGGACCGGGAGGTGAGGGCGGCCATGCCGCTGCGGGGCAGCACGGCCCCGGGGATGGTCACGGCGCAGGACCAGGCGAACATTCGGGCGACGGCAGTCACTCGGGCGAAGCTCCGGATTCCAGCCATGGAGATGCGGCGCACGTGGACACCCCAGCGGCAGGGGGTGGTGGAGACGGTCCAGGGCACGCGGATGACGATCGCGGGTCCGACTCCCCCTCCGGATCCGCCGGCTCCGGGCCCATGGAGTTGGGAGGTGAGGCGGAGCGTCAATTCCGCGAAGCAATGCGCAGAATCCCCAATAACAATATTAAGCCCAAGGTTCTGGAGAAGATCGTCACCCGAATGGGCGCATACCCTCAGGGCCGGGAAATTAGCGACATAATCACCTCTGGTCGCCTCTCGCAGACACACAAATTCAGGGACGTTGTATCCATGCTAGGGTCCGGCGTTCGCGGCCAGGATATTCGAGCCATGGACCAGATCCGACTCGGCGATCAGTTCTACAGGAGCGGGCTGCGCGACATCGAATTTGAGATCAAGAACCAAGCTTACAAGGCAGATCTGGACGTTCGGGTGACTGACGCGAACGGGGAGAGTTACGGATACCAGATGAAGCGGCTGGAAAATCCCAAGAACCCATTTGAATCGATCGCGAAGGCGGATCATCTGGGCCAGCTATCGAAGTCGACCGCCGATCACAAGATCATGCTTGTGGACGGACAGGGAACCGTAGCCGAGTGGCATGCCAGAGGAATCCCCGAAGAGCTGCTTCAGGTTCACCGAGGGGAACACGCCCTCAAGAGTGGAAAGGGGCGTGGCATCCTGTTTGTCATCCGGCTCGAAGACGGGACGATCACGATCCCTCCGGGCGCCAAGGCCGACCCGCGAGGTGTCCTGTGATTACAACGAATCCTGTGGGTGGCTGGTCCTGGGAAACCAAGGAAGACAAACCGGGACAGGACCTCGCACTGCGCTGTGGCCGCACAGTCCTCAAGGTGTGGGCAACGATGCACGCTCTCGGCATCGTCAACGGAGACGCAACGGCTGACATCAGTACGCGCGCCGAGGATGACCACGCCGTCTTGTTCACGCGCAAGCAAATACACGCGACCCTGGCCGACGCCGCAGATGACAGCGGGCTCTTCGCCGTCCTGCGGTCGACGGACCTGGAGCGAGTCGGCGTGGTGGAGGTAAACCTGACCACGCCAGGCACCTGCATGCGCAATGGGAAAGCCCACCGGGTCGAGAAACTCTTCGTGATTTCGGCCGAAGAGTGGGCAAGCGGCGCTGGAACCGTAACACTTGACACCTACAGTGATGCCTGGATGTCTCACGATCTGCGCGGCCATCGGCAGCCAGAGATTCAGAAAGAGAATGCTCCACGCCTCAAGGCTGCGCTCACTGCTATTACACGGATGGTTGGAGTTGAGGTCGTTGCCTCGGACTTCACCTCCTACGGAATCCCAACCAAGGACGGGTTCGAAGATCTCCCGGACGAAGACCCTGACATTCTGGATTCCTGGTATATGGCAGAAGTCCCGCGTCGGACCGGGTGGCTCCAGTCATTCCTGCCGCCGAACTCACCTCGCTTTGCGGCAGAGACTGATGCACCGGTCAGCTTCGTCGAAGTGGCTAGAGGTGGACGTACAGTCGGCTATCTCTGGGCAGCAGAGGACGGAGTTGCCGCAGGGTTTGAACCTCGCACCCCGGCCGGTGATGAGGCACTCGACGCCGGACAGGATTGGCTGATGCGCCTCAGCGAAGCGAAGCAGCGCGGGCTGACACCTGCCCAAGCGCTGCATGAATTGGCGTCCTGGCCCGGCAGCACTCGTTCCGGAACCGTTGTGCCTGGGACTCAACAAGAAGCCTCCTCCCTGGAAGACCTGCAGGACCTCTCGGGACGCGAGTGATGTTCCAACACCACGAACAAGAAGTCCGGACCGCTCGCGAGGGCAAACCGGCCTCCCTGCCTCCTGGCTCCGGCTGCACGGAGCGCACATGACCCAGGACGTCATAGCCCTCACCCCGCAGATGCCGGACACAAGCACGCTGCTGGCCGGGCTCCTCGCCGGCGGTCCCGATCTGCTCGTGAACCGGGCGGGCGACGGGTCCGTCGCGCAGCTGTGCACGGCTGCCGGGCAGGCGTTGGTGTCGGTCGAGGCGCCCCGGTACGTCCCAGTGCCGGGCGAGGTCGCCCGGTTGCTCGGACCGGACGTGCGCGCGGAGGCGCCCGTGTGGTGGACCGAGGCGCGGGCGACCAGTTCTGTGGAGGAGGCCGCGCGGCTGGCCGCATCCGTCGCCGGGCGGCTGGTCGCCGTGCACGGGGGCACCGTCTGGCCGCGCGAGGCCGGCCGTACCGACGTCGTGACCGATCTCGCCGACGCCGCCGCGGACACCGTCCCCCTGGGCGTCGACCTGCTCACCGAGAAGGCAGCCGTCGTCATCCAGGGCCGCCCCGTGATCGCTGCCACGACCTGGCTGACCGACGTGGTACGCAACGCGACCCGCACCGAACGCGAACTGCAGATCGTCACCCCGCCCAGCACCCGGCTCACCTTCCCCGCCCACACGCTGCTGGACGGGCTGCCCTCCCGCTGGGTCGTGAGCGACCCCGAGTGCGGGTACTACGACGGCCTCTCCGGAGCCGTACTGCACTGGCACGACGGGCGGTTCACCCACACCGCCGACGACAGCCCCCAGATCGCGGACGCCTTCCGACCCCGACCCGGCACTGAAGGCGAACGGCAACTGTTGATCTCCATCCGTACGGTCCACCCCGCCGACGAGCATCTAGTCCTGGGCGGCGCCCTGGAACAGGCCTGGCGCACGCTCACCGGAGCCCCGCCCGCCGGATGGGCCACCGCCGAGCCGGTCAGCGTTCCTTGGTCACCACGGCAGTTGACCGACCTGGCCCGCACCCGCGCTCGGCAGTCCCTGCCTACCTGGGCCGTCGCGATCGGCACACCCGACCACCCGGCGATCGCCACCGTGCGCACCGCCCGCACCCACCTCGGCGTCGAGGAGCACATCACGCTGGCCGTCGGCTACCGCGCCGATCAGCACGCTCCGGCGGACGCCATGCCCGAGCTGGCCGAATCCCTGGCTGCCAGGCACAACCTCGCCACGATGGTCAGCCAACTGCGCACCGCACGCGCGGATCTGACCACACCGGCCCACCACGAGCCACCCCCGGTGCCCCTCTCCTTCACCCTCGGCCCCCACGCCGTAGCCGACCTCGGTCTCGACCACGCCCGCAAAGCCCTCGCCGACACCGCACCCGCCCACCTCGGCCCGGCCGCCCGACCTGCCCTGCACTACACGCTCGGCGACGGCACCAACCCCGCCGCCTGGCAGCGCCTGCGGCAGATCAACGACCACGTGAATGGCGCCCGTCAGACGGAACAGGCAGGCGAGTCCGTGGTGCGCATGGAAACCACGACGGTGGGTGGCCCAACGCCGCTACGTCAAAGGACCTGACAGCGGGCTTCTGGATGGGGGCCACACGGCACGACTACGCGGGAAATCCTGCGGCTGCTCGACGCCCGCCAGGTACTCGTCCAGCACCTGTCCTCGAAGCTTCCGCTCTACGGCTGCTGCGATGAACGCGGAGAACTCCCGTTTACCCGCCCGGGATCGAATCGCTTCAGCGGTCCCTTCGGGCAGAGAGAAGCTTACCCGCTTCGCCGGTCCTTCGCCGAAGCCGTAAGTCGTCTCGGACATGAGCCCATCCCATCAAACGAGTAGGAATTGAAAACCTCGCTGACAACTTCGCAACCCTGCGCGCCTTCCACTCCGGGACGGTTGCCCTCACCGCCCTGGCGTGGGCGATAAGGATGCGGGCGTCAGCCCTGGCGGTGGCCCTCCTTGAGGGTGCGTACAAGGGCAGCCCAGGCGGCGGGGGTGGTGCGGAGTATCGCTCCGGTGGGGTCGCTGCTCTCGGTGACCTTGACTCCGCCGCCGACATCCGTGGCGACGTGAACGCAAGAGTCGCCCTGGGCGCAGTGAGATGACTTCTGCCAGTGGTCGTATGCGGGCATGGGCGTTCCTCTCACAGCTGCTGACTGATGCGACGGATCGGATTCCGGGTGCTCTCGGGGCCGGATCAGACCCAAGCGAGGCCGGTGGGGGCGTCAGCCATGGGCTCAGTTCTCCTTGAGAGTGCGTACGAGGGCAGCCCACGCGTCGGGAGTGGTGCGGAGTACCGCCCCGGTGGGGTCGGCGGACTCGGTCAGGCTGACCGTGCCGGGGGCGGAGGCGGCTACGTGTATGCAGGACTCGCCCTCGCCGCAGTACGAGGACTTCTGCCACATGTGACTCGACAATTCGGATCCCTTCACAGGTTCTGGGCGACGGCGTGTATCAGGTCTCGCGACCCGGAAACGTCCAGGGCAATCGACTCCAGACGGGCCAGGACCTGGCGGTATTTGTTGAGTTGGGCTTCGGCGTCCAGGAGGACGATGCCATGTGCCTGATCCAGCTGAACGGTGTCCAGCTGTGGCACGGGTCCGTGGACGTAGTAGATGGGCTGGCCCGCTCCTGGGTACGCACCCGCCCTGAACGGGATCACTTGAATCGCGACCCGTTCACGCTCGCTCATGGTCAGGAGATGCGCCAGTTGCTGTCTGGCCACGGTCGGCCCGCCGAATTCCATGTGCAGAGCTGCTTCGTGGATGACCGCACGGTAAGGGGGCGGATCCTCCCGGAAGACGACGCTTTGACGCTTGATACGAAAGGACAGGCGGTGCTCGACCTCCGGAGGAGGAAGAGCGGGAACGACCTGGCGGAATACCTCACGCGCATGGTCCGTGGTCTGGAGCAGCCCAGGCAGTCCGGCTGTATGCGAGGTGCGCAGCGCGGCCCCGTGGTGCTCAAGCTCTGCCAGGTCCAGCAGGCCGTTGGAAAGAATCTCGCGGTACTCCTCCCACCAGCCACGCTTGCGATCGCCGGTCATGGCCGCCAGCGCGTTGACCAACTCGTGGTCCGAGCAGTCGTAGTGGCAGGACAGCGTGCGCACCCGCTCGGCACTGACGCCGTAGCGGCCGGCTTCGATGTTGCTGATGCGAGCCTGGTTGCCGCCAAGGAGCCTGGCGGCCTCGGTCGCGGTGATCCCGGCACGCTCACGCAACCTGCGAAGTTCCACTCCCAGCCGTTGTCGGCGGGCCGTTGGTGTCGTACTGGCCGACATCACTCGCTCCCGTGCCTGGTCACCCACATGAGGGTATCTATAATGCATTCCGCGAACTTCATGGAATGCATTACATGTTGCACTCTAGTGTGTGACCCAGGCCACCCGCCCGGAAGTACCCCGCTCGACGGAGCGGCCTCGTCACCGGGCAACTCGAAGTGCATCCTTCAACTTCCCTCCGTGAACGGAGACTTCCATGGTCGGTTCCACGGTATCCCCGCCCTGGACATACACACTCCAACTCCCGCAGGATCCCCGCGCCCCCGGCGTCGCCCGCGCCACCCTCCGCAACGTCCTACGCGTGCACGGCATGCCCGAACTCACCGAAATCGCCGAGCTGTTGGCCAGCGAGCTGGTCACCAACGCCTACCTGTACTCCTCGGGGCCGTACTCCCTGCGCCTGCGCGACGCCGGACGCAGCCGCATCCGGCTGAGCGTCTGGGACACCGATCCGCACATCCCGGCACCGTTCCGGTGGGGCGCCCATACGCCGGAGGAACTGGCCGAGCGTGGACGGGGGTTGTACCTCGTCACTCTGTACGCGGAGTGTTGGGGCGCGTACCCCATGCGCGGCGGGCTGCCGGGGCAGGGCGGGAAGCTGCTCTGGGCGGAGTGCGCGGCGAAGACGGAAGAGACTCCGCCGTACGGCGCACGGTGGACCCGCCCGACGGCCTGACACCGCAACCTCATGCGACGTCGCGCTGCGGCGAGCGGCCGCCGTGTCAGGGACTGCCCACGTAGGCGGCGACCGTGTTCAGGGCAGCCCGCTTGATGGAGCCCCAGCACGCGCGGTCCGGCAGGCCGCTCCAAGGCCACTTGTCGCCCACCGTGGACCAGACGGCGACGAGCAGCGCGGCCGTTCCCAGCGCGACGGCCGCTCGGAGTCGCTTGGTGCGCAGGACGCCGCTGCCGCGCCTCGCCGCATATTCGAATTCCCCCATGGCCGTGGCCTGGGGCACGGAACTGGCCGGTCTCGATCAGTCGGCGTTTCCGACGCTGGGGCACCTGTTGCCGTTCGCAGACACTGTCTTCAACAGTCGCCAGGTGTCCACGCTGCTCCGCTGGTCCTTCGGTTCGGGGATCGTGTGCTTGATCTGTCGTCTGTGCAGGTAATCGCGGTTACGGCGTGAGCTGTATGCCTTATGCCTTGGCGCCGCTGATGCGGTCCCGTCGCGGCGACCCGGCTGTGGCTGCGCTCCTGACCGCGCTTCAGTTCGTCGGTTCGGCCAGGAGCAAGGCGTTGAGCGTGGCGTAGTCGTATCCGCCTTCCAGGGCGGCGGTCGTGCCCTGGGTCAGCAGTTCGCGGGCCGCTCGTCGCACCAGCCCGTAGGCCGCCTCGGCGATGGCGGATCCCGCGCTGATGCGGGCGACTCCCGCGTCGGCGAGCTCGGACACGGTTGGTGCGCCGGGGCCGGTCAGGACGTTCAGCGGCAGGGGGGCGGATCCGGCGAGCGTCCTGACCGTCGGGGTGTCCGGCGCGCCGAGGACGAAGATGCCGTCCGCACCGGCCGCCGCGTAGGCGCCGGCACGGGTGAGTGTCTCGTCCAGCCATGCCACGCGGTCACCGGGGGGCAGGCGGTGCGTGTCGATGCGGGCGTTGATGAACAACGGGACGCCTGCCTCGTCCGCGGCCCTGCGGGCCGCCGCGATCCGTGCGACCTGCTCGGCGACGGGACGAAGGGTGTCCTCGATGTTGATGCCCACGGCTCCGGCCGCCAGGACGCCGCGCACGGTCTCGCCCACACCGGCGGGGTCGGTCGCGTAGCCGCGTTCGATGTCGGCGGTGACCGGCACGTCGACAGCGGCCGTGATCCGGGAGATCGCGCCCAGTGCCTGGTCCCGGCTCAGATGGTCCCCGTCGCCGTGGCCCAGCGACCACGCGACCCCGGCGCTGGTGGTGGCGATCGCGGAAGCACCCGCGTTCGCCACCACCCGGGCGGATGCCGCGTCCCAGGCGTTGGGCAGGATCAGCGGATCGCCGGGAACGTGCAAGGAGCGGAACAACTGTGCCTTGTCGAGAAGTGTTGCCATGAGCGGCATTGCACCACGTGCGCCCGATCGGCGATCACTGTTTTCTCTGCGCCGTGATCCGGCGGACAGCACTCCTAGGCCGCGTACCCCTCCAGCCACGACGGGAACTCCGCCAGGGACGACAGGACGAAGTCCGCCCCCGCCGCCCGGAGTTCCGTCGCGTCGCACGGGCCCGTGGTGACCGCCACCGACAGGGCGCCGGCCGTGCGGGCGCCGCGTACGTCGCCGGTGTGGTCGCCCACGTAGATGTGCGCGCCGTGCTCGCGCAGGGCCTGACCCTTGGCCTCGGCCCACAGGCCGCCGATGATCGCGTCGGGCTCGATGCCGAGGTGCGCCATGTGGAGTTCCGCGCTCGGCTGGTGCTTGGCGGTGACGACTATCGTCCGGCCGCCCCGCTCGCGGATCGCCGCGACCGACTCCCGGGCGCCCGGCAGCGCGAGGCTGGGGGCGATGGCGTGTGTGGGATAGATCTCGCGGTAGCGGTCGGCGGTCGCGGTCACCACGTCGGCCGGGAACCAGTTCCGCAGCTCCTCGTCGACCGGCGGGCCGAGCCTGCTCACCACCAGGTCGGCATCGATCGGCGTCCCCGTTTCGACGGAAAGCGCCAGGTAGGCGGCCTTGATACCGGGCCGGGTGTCGATGAGCGTCATGTCGAGGTCGAAGCCGACCGTCAAGGGGTGTGAGGGCATGGCAACCATTGTCGTGGGGGTGGGTGGCGTACCCGTCCCCGGAGCGGGTCATCGGGTCCGAAATGGCGGTGCTTAGACTTAGCCAAGCCTTACCTTCGCACCGTTCTTCGCCACTTGTTCTTCGCCACTTCTTCGCCACTTGATTGGGTCCGATGTCAGCCGCCGCACCACGCCGCCCCAGACGCGCATTCGCGACGGCGGCGGCCGTCGTGGCGCTGCTCGTGGCGGTACTCCTCAGCCTGGCCGTGGGGGCCCGTTCCATACCCCCGTCCGAAGTGTTCGACGTCCTGCTGCACGGCGGGCACTCCGACAACGCCGAAGTCATCCGGAACATGCGCGTGCCGCGCACCCTGATCGGGCTGATGGTGGGCGCCGCACTGGCCCTCGCGGGCACGGTGCTCCAGGGCATCACCCGCAACCCCATCGCCGACCCCGGCATCCTCGGCATCAGCCAGGGCGCCTCGGTGGGTGTGGTGCTGGCCATCGCGTTCGCCGGGATCCACACCCTGACGGGGTACGTGTGGTTCGGCTTCGCGGGGGCGGCGATCGCCTCCGTCGCCGTGTACGCGATCGCGTCGAGCGGACGCGGGGGCGCCACCCCCGTGAAGCTCGCGCTGGGCGGCGCCGCCATCAACGCGCTGCTGGTCTCGGTGGTCTCGGCGGTGCTGACGACCAAGGCGTCCGCGCTGGACGAGTTCCGCTTCTGGCAGGTCGGCTCGATCGCCGGACGGGAGGCCGAGGTGGCACAGCAGATCTGGCCGTTCCTGTTGGTGGGGACCGTGCTCGTGCTGTCCGTCGCCCGTGGGCTCGACGCGCTGGCGCTCGGCGAGGACGTCGCGAAGGGGCTCGGGCAGAACGTCGCGACCGTACGGATCGTCGGCGGTGTCGGTGCCACGGTGCTGACCGGGGTCGGTGTCGCGGCGGCCGGGCCGATCGCGTTCATCGGGCTCGCCGTCCCGCACATCGCCCGCGCGGTCGTCGGCTCCGACCACCGCTGGGTGCTGCCGATGGCGGCGCTGATCGGGCCCGTGATGCTGCTGGTGTCGGATGTGATCGGCCGCGTCCTCTTCCCGCCGAGCGAGGTCCCGGCGGGCGTGATGACGGCGCTGATCGGCGTTCCGTTCCTGGTCGCCCTCGTACGCCGGAAGGCGGTGCCCGCATGAGTGCCGAAACCGCGGTCCGGGTGCGGCCCGCCGGGTATCACGTCGTACGGATCGGGGCGCGGGCGCGGTTCCTGCTGCACCGGCGGGCGGCCCTGGTCGCCACCGCCCTCGTCGTGCTGCTGGCCGCCGTCTGTGTCGCGTACCTCTGCGTCGGCGAGAGCTTCGTCGCGCCCGGCGAGGTCGTGAAGGTGGTGCTGGGGCAGCCGTCCCCGGACGAACTGGTCGTCGGCACGCTGCGGCTGCCGCGGATGACCGTGGGGCTGCTGGTCGGTACGGCCTTCGGGATCGCCGGAGCGCTGATCCAGACCGTCGCCCGCAATCCCCTCGCAAGCCCCGACATCATCGGCATCAGCC
The DNA here is from genome assembly GCF_035918155.1 of Streptomyces sp. NBC_01591. Classification (NCBI taxonomy): domain Bacteria; kingdom Bacillati; phylum Actinomycetota; class Actinomycetes; order Kitasatosporales; family Streptomycetaceae; genus Streptomyces; species Streptomyces sp. NBC_01591. The sequence goes on along the minus strand of NZ_CP109327.1, from coordinate 4,883,888 downwards.
AGGGCGCGAGTGCGCTCACGGTCGGCGCGATGACCTTCGGCATCACCTCGTACACCGTGCTGCCGTACCTCTCCGTCATCGGCGGGGTGGCCGCGGCGGCGCTCGTGTACGTCTTCGCCTGGCGCGGCGGGCTGCACGCCACCCGCTTCGTCCTCATCGGCATCGGCTTCGCCATCGCGCTGCGCTCGGTGACCACGCTGTTCCTGACGAAGGGCGACTACCTGGTCGCCCAGCAGGCGCAGATCTGGATGACCGGCTCGCTCAACGGCCGCGGCTGGTCCGAGGCCGCGCCGATCGGCTGGACGCTGCTGATCCTGCTGCCCGCCGTGCTGTGGGCCGCCCGCGCCCAGCGCACCGTCTCGATGGACGACGACACCGCGACCGCGCTCGGGGTGCGGCTGGGGCGGGTACGGCTGGGGCTGGTCGCGCTCGGAGTGGTCCTGGCGTCCGTGGCGACGGGGACGGCCGGGCCGGTCGACTTCGTGGCGCTCCTCGCTCCGCAGATCGCCCGCCGGATGACCCGCACCGCACAGATCCCGCTGCTCTGCTCGGCGCTGCTCGGCGCGGTGATCGTGGTGTTCGCGGATCTGCTGGCGCGCAGGCTCTTCTCGCCCACCGAGCTGCCGGTGGGCGTACTGACGGCGGCGGTCGGCGCCCCGTATCTGATCTGGCTGATCATCCGCGGTCAGGGCGGCGGTCGCGGTCGTAGTGGAGGCACAGCATGAGTTCGACCCCGATGTCCGACACCAAAGGTGCCGGGACGGCGACATCGACCGGCCGGCTCGCCGCGCGGGGGCTGACGCTCGCGTACGAGGACCGCACCGTCGTCGACACCCTGGACCTCGACGTGCCGGACGGCCGGGTCACGGTCATCGTCGGCCCGAACGCCTGCGGCAAGTCGACCACCCTGCGCGCGCTCGGCCGGCTCCTCAAACCGCGCGGCGGGGCCGTGCTCCTCGACGGCACCGAGCTGTCGAAGATCCCCACCCGGAAGATCGCCCAGTCGATCGGACTGCTGCCGCAGACCCCGGTGGCCCCGGAGGCGATCACCGTCACCGACCTCGTCGCCCGCGGGCGTCAGCCGCACCAGCACTGGTGGCAGCAGTGGTCGGAGGAGGACGAGCGGGCGGTGACGGACGCGATGGAGCGTACGGACATCACCGCGCTCGGCGACCGGTCCGTGGACGAACTGTCCGGCGGTCAGCGCCAGCGGGTCTGGATCGCGATGGCGCTCGCCCAGGAGACCGATCTGCTGCTGCTCGACGAGCCGACCACGTACCTCGACATCGCGCACCAGGTCGAGGTACTGGACCTGGTGCGCCGACTCACCGCGCCGGCGGCGGACGGCACCCGCGGCCGGACCGTCGTCACCGTGCTCCACGACCTCAACCAGGCCGCCCGGTACGCGGACCACCTGGTCGCCATGAAGGCAGGCCGGATCGTCGCCGAGGGCCGCCCGGAGGACATCGTCACGGCCGCTCTCGTACGCGAGGTCTTCGGCCTGGAAGCGGTGATCGTCCCGGACCCGGTGACCGGTTCGCCGCTCGTTGTGCCGGGCGCTCCGTGGCGGGCCGAACCGGCTTCGTGAACCCGCGCCCCGCTCCCGGTCGCCCCGGCGCTCACGCGACCGACGACCACCCCCATCCCTACGAAAGGCACCCCATGGCCATCTCCCTCCGCCGCCGCGGCCTCGCTCTCGGCGCTCTCTCCCTGGCCGGCGCGCTCACGCTCTCCGCCTGCGGATTCTCGGAGTCCGGCGGGAGCGCCAGCGGCTCCTCCGACTCCGCGAGCGCCAAGACCCACACCGTCAAGACGGCCATGGGCGACGTCAAGGTCCCCGTGAGCCCCAAGCGCGTCGTGGTCCTCGACACCGGTGAGCTGGACTCCGCGCTGACCCTCGGCGTGCAGCCCGTCGGCGCGACGCACTCGGCGTCGGAGGACAGCTTCCCCTCCTACCTGCCCGCGGACCGGACGAAGGGCATCGAGGAGGTCGGCGAGATCGCCAACCCCAACCTGGAGACCGTCGCCTCGCTGAAGCCGGACCTGATCCTCACCAGCAAGGTGCGTGACGGCGACCGCTACGAGCAGCTGAAGGCGATCGCCCCCACCGTGATGACGGAGTCCACCGGAACGGCCTGGAAGGAGAACTTCCAGCTGCACGCGGAAGCGCTCGGCAAGCAGGCCGAGGCGAAGAAGGTCGTCGCCGACTACGACGCCCATGTCGCGAAGGTGACCGAGGCGGTCGGCGGCAAGGAGAAGGCCGCCGACACCGACGTCAACTTCGTCCGCTTCGTCGAGGGCGCCGACATCCGCATCTACGGCAAGCAGAACTACATCGGCTCGATCCTCGCCGACCTCGGCATGGGCCGCCCCGCGATCACCGACAAGGCCAAGGACGGCTTCTCGTACGACGTGTCGCCCGAGAAGATCGACCTGGCGGACGCGGACGTCGTCTTCACGTCGACGTACGGCGACCCGGCGAAGGCCGGGACGACCAAGACGATGAACAGCGGCCTGTGGAAGGGGCTGAAGGCGTCCAAGGACGGCAAGGTCTTCAAGGTCGACGACCGGCTGTGGATCGCGGGCATCGGCTACACCGCCGCGGACAAGATCCTCGACGAGTTCCAGGCCAAGATGACCGGCTGACATTCCGAATGAAGCCGACCGGCCGACGTTACGAATGAGGCCGACCGGCCGATGCTTCAGGCGAAGCCGACCGACTGGCGCTTCAAACGAAACCGACCGGCCGACGCCCGGCCGTCACGACCGTGGCCTCCGCGATCTCCACACCAGGTAGAGCGCGGAGGCGACGGCCGCCCCCCGCACCACCCACGGCCACATCTGGCCGATCGCGTCACCCATCTGCCCGGTTCCGATGGGCTCGCCCCACCGGCCGTCGCTCCTGCCCCACAGCCAGACCAGAGCGCCCGCCGCGACCACGCCCGGCAGCCCCATCGCGGCCCACTTCGCCTCCGCGCGGGACAGCGTGCGCGAGCTGTACGCCAGGAGCCAGCCACCCGCCAGGGCCAGCCAGGACCCCGTCACGGCGCCCGCCACCAGCAGCACGGCGGCGAGCAGCAGCAGCGGGTGGGAGAACCCGTGGCCGCCCGCCCCGTCCTCGCGCGGCGCACGGCGGCGAAGCTGCGGAAGCCGACGGCGCCGCGGCGCCGACTCCTCCGCTTCCTCCTCGGTATCGGGCTCCTCGTCCGGCTCCTCGTCCCCCGCCGCGCGCGGGCGCGGCACCGCGCCCCGGGACGGCGGCGGCCTCATCATGTCCGGGATCTCGACACCGCCGACGAACCCCGGCACATCGACCCCGGCGTCGGACGGCCCCGGCTCGATCCGCCACCAGTCGGGCTCGCTCCCCGACGGCCCCAGCTCGTCCGTACCGGCCATGTGCGGCGGCGAGGGCACCCGGCCGCCCACCGCTTCCGGCGTACCGGATCCGGGCTCCTCCGGCACACCGGAGCCGGACTCCCGCGCCTGCGACGCGCCCTTGCCGGAACTGTCTTTCCGGAGCATCCCCTTGCGCGGACGGGGGATTCCGCGCCCCTCTTCCGGTACGGCTTCCGTCCGCTCGGGCCGCTCCGGCAGCTCCACCGTGCCGTCGCCCGACGTGGCCGCGGCGGCCACCAGTTCGCCCGGTGTACCGAGCCGCCCGATGATGCGGCGGACCGCCGCCGGACTGTCCCCGGACTGCTTTCCGCGCTGCCGGTCGATCTCGCCCCGGAGCGTCGACACGAGCCTCATCCGGGCGGCCGAGGACAGCTGTTGCTGCTGTGCCAGGTCCCCGACCCGGCTCAGATAGTCGTAGACCAGCTGGTCGCTCTCGATCCCCACGCGATCGTTCCCCTCTACCGCCCTGCACCGACCGTAGCGCCCTCAGAGCCTGCCGGGTGGCCTCCGACCGGGCGGCCACGCCCTGGCACGCACTCCCCCAAGGCCTCAAGGGCCAGGGGGGACCCCCCTCCGCGTTGTCGTCGGTCGCCAACGCTCCGCGTTGACTCCCTCCTCCGCCTTGGAATCGCACGCACCAGACCGCGTCCGCTATCCGATCGGAGGCCACTCGACAGGCCCTCGGGCCTGTCCGGAGCGACTACCGTGGGACGGATGGGGATGACCACACCACCGCGGACGCTCGCCGAAGCGCTCCGGGCCCGGGACGACGAGTCGTTGGCCGGGCTGCTGCGCGCCCGCCCCGATCTCCTCAACCCGGTGCCGGGCGACATCACCCAGCTCGCGACGAGGGCCGGCACCCGCGCCTCCGTCATACGCGCGCTGGAGCACCTCGACAAGTTCGCCCTGCAGACCGCCGAGGCGCTCGCGGTGGCCGCCGACCCCGCCCCGTACGAGACGCTGCTCGGCCTGCTCACCGGCGACGGCCGGGAAGACGGCGAGCACCGCGACGACGCGGACGCGGCGATCGCGGACGCACTGCCCGGCGCCCTGGCCACGCTGCGCGAACAGGCCCTCGTCTGGGGCGAGGACGAGCGGCTGCGGCTGGTGCGCACGGCGCGCGAAATCCTCGCGCCGTCCCCGCAGCACGCCTCCCCCACCGGTCTCGGGCCGACCGTCGCCGAGGCGACCTCCGGCATGTCCCCGGGCCGCCTCCAGGAGATCCTGGCCGCCGCCGGGCTGCCCGCCACCCACGACCCGGTCTCCGCAGTGACGTCCCTGTCCGCGCTCTTCACCGACCGGGCCAGGATGGGCGAGTTGCTGGACTCCGCCCCGGCCGAGGCCCTGTCCGTACTGGACCGGCTGGTGTGGGGGCCGCCGTACGGGGAAGTGACGCCGAACCCCACCCCGCCCGTGAAGTGGCTCCGCGACCACGGGCTGCTGCTGCCCGTGTCGACCCGCACCGTGGTGCTGCCCCGCGAGGCCGCCCTGCATCTGCGGGCCGGGCGCGCCCACCGCGTACCGGAACCGCGGCCGCCGGCCGTGGAGGCGGTCGCCAATCGCGATCCACAGGCTGTGGACAGCGCCGCGGCCGGCCAGGCGTTCCTGGCGGTGAACACCGTCGAGGAGCTGCTGAAGAGCTGGAACGGCGGCGGCCCCGCGATACTGCGGGCCGGCGGACTCAGCGTCCGCGAGCTGAAGAAGACCGCCACCGCCCTGGAGGTCCCCGAGCAGGTCGCCGCCTTCTGGGCCGAACTCGCCTACGCGGCCGGGCTGCTGGCCTCCGACGGGGAGGCCGACGAACGCTACGCGCCGACGCCCGCGTACGACGACTGGGCCGAACTCCCCGCCCAGGAACGCTGGGCGGCTCTCGCCACCGCCTGGCTCTCCGCCACCCGCACCTCCGGCCTGGTCGGCGGCCAGGACGCCAAGGGCCGGGCCCTGTCCGCGCTGGGCCCCGAGCTCGACCGCTCCGCCGCCCCGGAGGTGCGCCACCGGGTCCTCGCCCTCCTCACCGACCTGGAACCCGGCACCGCCCCCGACCCGGAGACCGTCCTCGCCCGGCTGCGCTGGGAACGCCCCCTGCGCGGCGCCTCCGCCTCCGCCGGGGACACCACCGATCTGCGGTCCCTGATCGCCCTGTGGACGCTCAACGAGTCCGAGCTCCTCGGCATCACCGGCCGCGGCGCGCTCGCCACGCACACCCGCGCCCTGCTCGACGCCGGACCGGCCGAGGCCGCCGCGCTGCTCGCGCCCCTCATCCCGGAGCCGCTGGACCACGTCCTGCTCCAGGCCGACCTCACGGCCGTCGCCCCCGGCCCGCTGGAACGCCCCCTGGCGGACATGCTCTCCGCCCTCGCGGACATCGAGTCGAAGGGCGGCGCGACGGTCTACCGCTTCACCCCCGGCTCCGTGCGCCGCGCCCTGGACGCCGGGCAGTCCGCGGCCGACCTGCACGCGTTCCTCGCCGCCCACAGCCGCACGCCCGTCCCGCAGCCGCTCAGCTACCTCATCGACGACGTCGCCCGCCGCCACGGCCATCTGCGGATCGGCGCCGCCTCCTCGTACGTGCGCTGCGACGACGAGGCCGTGCTGAACGAGATCCTCGCCGACAAGCGCTCGGCCACCCTGCGCCTGCGCCGCCTCGCGCCGACGGCCCTGGCCGCCCAGGTCGACCCGGCGTCCCTGCTCGAAGGGCTGCGCGAGATGGGCTACGCCCCGGCCGCCGAGTCCGCCGAGGGCGACGTCCTGATCACCCGCGCGGGCGCCCGCCGCACCCCGCCCCGCACGGCCCCCGTCCCCGTGCCCGAGGGCCCTCCGGTGCCGGACGCCACGCTGCTCGGCGCGGCGGTACGGGCGATCCGCGCCGGGGACACGGCCGCCACGGTGGTCCGCAAGGACACCCCGGAATCCCCCGGCGCCCCCGCGGCCGCGCCCGGCTCGCTGCCCCGTACGACCTCCGCCGAGACCCTCGCCACCGTCCAGGCCGCCGCGATGACCGGCTCGGCGCTCTGGATCGGCTACGTGAACGCGGACGGCGCCGCCAGCCAGCGGGTCATCGCCCCGGTCAGGGTCGAGGGCGGCTTCGTCACGGCGTACGACCACACGGCGGACGAGGTCCGCACGTACCCGCTGCACCGCATCACCGGCGTCGCCGAACTGGCCGACGACACCACGGCCTGACCCTCAGCGCGTCCCCGTCCCCGTCCTCATCGGCCACCGCCGGGCGCGGCAGTGCGTCCGAATCGGGGGCGGGCCGGCCGATCGAAGGGCACACTCTGACGTGTCCACGACGCTGGAGGGGGATGTCATGCGGCGCACCGATGCGGCCAGACAACTGGGGGGATTCGTCCGTGAACACCGTACCGACGGGGGCAGACGGCTGCGGCACGCCGGAATCATGCTCCTCGTCGGAGCGGCGGGCATGGCTTCCGGGGTGCCGGTGACCGTCGCGTCGATCGGCACCACCGACGGGGCTCCGGAGCTGGCCGGCCTGCTGCTCGGCGTCGGGCTGGTGGGGCTGGGCCTCGGCATCTGGCGGCTGGTCCAGGGGTTCCGTACCCGTGAGCAGAGCTTCGACATCCACGAGCGGGGGCTGACCCACCGCGTGGCGGGCACCGCCACTCTGATCCCGTGGCAGGACATCGCGTCCGTCGGCGGGCGCGGCGAGGACGGCCGGCCGCTGGCCGAGGCCCGCGGCATGGGTTTCACCTGCGACATCACTCTGACCGACGGACGCAGGATCCGCGTCGACACCTTCACCGAGGACGCCCGGCAACTGGCAGAGACCGCCCACCGCGCCGTACACCTGGGTCAGCTCCCCGAAGGACGCGGCCGCCGCCGGGCGGACTGACGGACGGGCCCCGCACCCAGCACAACCGCGCCCGCATGCGGCACACTGGACGTTTGGCCGCATCCGTGGCCGCACCCCGCAGAAAGGGCCGACGCGCGTGACCGGACCCCTCATCGTCCAGAGCGACAAGACGCTGCTCCTCGAAGTCGACCACGACCAGGCCGACGCCTGTCGTCGTGCCATCGCACCCTTCGCGGAGCTGGAGCGAGCGCCCGAGCACATCCACACCTACCGGCTGACCCCGCTCGGGCTGTGGAACGCGCGCGCAGCCGGGCACGACGCCGAGCAGGTCGTCGACGCGCTCGTGCAGTACTCGCGCTATCCCGTGCCGCACGCGCTGCTCGTCGACATCGCCGAGACGATGGCCAGGTACGGCCGCCTCACCCTCTCCAAGCATCCGGTGCACGGCCTGGTGCTGACCTCCACCGACCGGCCCGTGCTGGAGGAGATCCTCCGGTCGAAGAAGGTGCAGCCGCTGGTCGGGGCGCGGATCGACCCGGACACCGTGGCGGTGCACCCGTCCGAGCGCGGGCAGATCAAGCAGACACTGCTGAAGCTGGGGTGGCCGGCCGAGGACCTCGCGGGTTACGTGGACGGCGAGGCGCACCCCATCGAGCTGGCCGAGGACGGCTGGGCGCTGCGGCCGTACCAGAAGCAGGCCGTCGAGGGGTTCTGGCACGGCGGCTCGGGTGTCGTCGTACTGCCCTGTGGTGCGGGGAAGACGCTGGTCGGGGCCGGTGCCATGGCCCAGGCGAAGGCGACCACGCTGATCCTGGTGACGAACACCGTCTCGGCCCGGCAGTGGAAGCACGAGCTGGTGAAGCGGACCTCGCTGACCGAGGACGAGATCGGCGAGTACAGCGGTACGCGCAAGGAGATCCGGCCGGTCACCATCGCCACGTACCAGGTGCTGACGACCCGTCGCAAGGGCGTCTACCCGCACCTGGAGCTGTTCGACTCCCGCGACTGGGGGCTGGTGATCTACGACGAGGTGCATCTGCTGCCCGCGCCCGTCTTCAAGTTCACCGCCGATCTGCAGGCCCGGCGGCGCCTCGGCCTCACCGCGACGCTGGTGCGTGAGGACGGGCGCGAGTCGGACGTCTTCTCGCTGATCGGGCCCAAGCGGTTCGACGCCCCGTGGAAGGAGATCGAGGCGCAGGGCTACATCGCGCCGGCCGACTGTGTCGAGGTGCGGGTCAATCTGACGGACTCGGAGCGGCTCGCGTACGCGACGGCCGAGACCGAGGAGAAGTACCGGTTCTGCGCGACGACCGCGACGAAGCGGAAGGTGACGGAGGCGCTGGTGCGCAAGCACCGCGGTGAGCAGACCCTGGTCATCGGGCAGTACATCGACCAGCTCGACGAGCTGGGTGAGCATCTGAACGCCCCGGTGATCAAGGGCGAGACGAGCAACGCCCAGCGCGAGAAGCTCTTCGACGCGTTCCGGGAGGGCGAACTCAAGGTCCTGGTGGTCTCGAAGGTCGCGAACTTCTCCATCGACCTGCCGGAGGCGACCGTCGCCATTCAGGTGTCGGGGACGTTCGGCTCGCGCCAGGAGGAGGCGCAGCGGCTCGGCCGGGTGCTGCGGCCGAAGGCGGACGGGCACGAGGCGCGGTTCTACTCGGTGGTCGCGCGCGACACGATCGACCAGGACTTCGCGGCGCACCGCCAGCGGTTCCTGGCCGAGCAGGGGTACGCGTACCGGATCGTGGACGCGGACGAGCTGCTGACCGAGAACTGACCTCTGACCTGTCCGTTCTCAGTGTGCGCGGTGGCGGCGGACGCCCGCCTCCTCCGCGTACTCGCCGAGCACGACCACGCCGAACGCGGCGCGGGCGAAGACCTTGACGGCGCGCGCGGCGTCGCCGACGCGGTGGGTGCGGTGGTGACCGGTGACCGCGGTCGCGCCGTGCGCGGGGCCGGTCCTGCGGGGGTTCAGGAGGACTGTGCTCATGTGTTCCATGGTCCTGCGCCCGGCCCGTGCGGGCATCGGCCCGCGGGCGGAATCCGGCGACGGTGCGAGTAGGCCTGCGGTCGCATGCCGTCCCCTACGGGATGGACCCGGCGGCCGAGGGGACGGTCCTGGCGACCGGGGGGACGGTCCCGGCGGCCGGGGGACGGCCCCGGGAGTAATTCGTTCGCCCCCGACGGACGCGGTCGATACAATCGCCGGTCTGCCCGCCTCCCGCACCGTGGTACTGGCAGCGGCCCGCAAGGGCGCGCCGGCAGCCGGGGGAGCGCCGCCGACCGGACGGAAACCGGCCGACAGCCGTACACGCACCTGCTGTGCGTACCCGTGATCGATCCCCGAGCGGACCGCATCGCCCCCGAGCACCGGCCGGGGTGAGGTGCGGTCCGCCGTCCTGCGTTGAAAAGCCGGAGGCAACACCGTGCCCGCGCACGAACACGAAAGCGACACCACCACCGATCCCCTGGCTCGCGAACGCGCCCATCTCACCGCGTCCCGCGCCGCGCTGCGCGCCATGCGTGAGGACGCCCAGGCCCTGGACATCCGCGATGTCACCGCGAACTGGGTCAACGCGGCCGTCCTGCAGGCCCAGATCGACGAGCGCATCAAGTCGCTCGCCGATCTCGCCCACACCCCGCTCTTCTTCGGTCGCCTGGACTATCTGCACCGGGTCGGTGCCGAGCAGGCCGAGGGCGCGGAGGGCGAGCAGTTCTACATCGGACGCCGCCATGTCCACGATGCCGACGGCGACCCGATGGTCATCGACTGGCGCGCGCCCGTCTCGCAGCCGTTCTACCGGGCCTCCAAGAAGGACCCGCAGGACGTGGGGCAGCGCCGCCGCTTCGGCTACACCGGCGGTGAGCTGACCGCGTACGAGGACGAGCACCTCACCGACCCCGACGAGGCCGAGCAGACCAGCAAGCTCCTCCAGGCGGAGATCGAGCGGCCGCGTGTCGGTCCGATGCGGGACATCGTCGCGACGATCCAGCCCGAGCAGGACGAGATCGTCCGTAGCGAGCTCGGCGGGACGGTGTGTGTGCAGGGAGGTCCCGGCACCGGCAAGACGGCCGTCGGCCTGCACCGGGTCGCGTATCTGCTGTACGCGCACCGCGAGCGGCTGGCCCGTACCGGCACGCTGGTCATCGGGCCGAACCGGTCCTTCCTCCAGTACATCGAGCAGGTGCTGCCGGCCCTCGGTGAGCTGGCGGTGAAGCAGGCGACCGTCGACGATCTGGTGGCGGCCGGCGTCGAGGTGCGCGGCACGGACGCGGCGGACGCCGCCGTGGTCAAGGGCGACGCCCGGATGGCCCAGGTGCTGCGGCGGGCGATCCGTTCGCATGTGACGCCCCCGACGGAGCCGGTCGTGGTGGTGCGCGGTTCGCGGCGCTGGCGGGTGCCCGCGTACGAGCTGGAGGAGATGGTCACCGAGCTCCTGGCCCGCGACATGCGGTACGGGGCCGCCCACGACGCGCTTCCGCAGCGCATCGCGCACTCCGTCCTGGTCCGGATGGAGGAGGCGGGCGAGGCGCCGGACGACCGGGTGCAGAACGCGGTGGCCCGTAACCCCGCGGTGAAGGCGGCCGTGAAGGCGATCTGGCCGGCCGTCGACCCGGCGAAGCTGGTGCTGCGGCTGCTGTCGGACGCGGAGTTCCTGGCCGCGCACGCGGAGGGGCTGCTCACCGAGGACGAGCAGAAGACGATCCTGTGGACGAAGCCTGCCCGGAGCGTGAAGTCGGCGAAGTGGTCGGCGGCGGACGCGGTGCTGATCGACGAGGCGAACGATCTGGTGGCGCGTACGCACTCGCTCGGCCATGTGGTGCTCGACGAGGCGCAGGACCTGTCCCCCATGCAGTACCGGGCGGTGGGCCGCCGCTGCACGACCGGTTCGGCGACGATCCTCGGTGACCTCGCGCAGGGCACGACGCCGTGGTCGACGGAGAGCTGGGCGCAGGCCCTGCACCATCTCGGCAAGTCGGACGCGGTGGTGGAGGAGCTGACGGCGGGCTTCCGTGTGCCGCGCGAGGTGATCGCGTACGCCTCCCGCCTGCTGCCGGTGATCTCGCCGGGCCTCGCTGCGGTGGAGTCGGTGCGTGAGTCGCCGGGTTCGCTGGAGGTGCGGGAGGCGGCCGGTCCGGCGGAGCTGGACGCGGCGGTGCTGGCGGAGTGCGAGGAGTCCCTGAAGCGGGAGGGTTCGATCGGCCTGATCGCGGCCGACGCACGGATCCCCGCGCTGGCGGAGGCCCTGACCGCGGCGGGCCACGCGTACCTCTCCCCCGGCGAGGAGACGACCGCCGAGTCCCGCCTGACCCTGGTCCCGGCGTCGCTGGCGAAGGGCCTGGAGTACGACTACGTGGTACTGGACGAACCGGCCGCGGTGGTGGACGGCGAACCGGACGAACGAACGGGCCTGCGCCGGTTGTATGTGGCGCTGACGCGTGCGGTGTCGGGATTGACGGTGGTACACGCGGCGGAACTGCCGGCCGAGCTGGCAAAACCCGGCCCCTCCGGCGTTTGAGGAGCGGGGGTCCGGGGGCGGAGCCCCCGTTACGGGAAGGGGCGGGCAGCGGAACAAGCCCGCCGCAGGCGCCCCGCCCCACCCGGCCCCCGCCCCGCCACCGCACCCCTCCCCCGCCCCGCTACGCGTCAAGCACCGCCCTCCACTCCCGCACCGCCGCCGCGTCCACCGGCCCCGACCACCCGTGCGGCCGCGCCGCACCGCCGATGTGCACCGCGTCGATGCCCGCGGCCAGCAGCTCCGGCAGGTGTTCGAGCCGCAGTCCGCCCCCCACCAGGATCTGCGGCTCGTAACCGGGCTCGCCCTTGCGCGCCGCCTCGACCAGCAGCGTCGGGATGCCGTCGTCGACGCCCTTCGGCGAACCGGCGGTGAGGTACGTGTCCAGGCCGGGCAGGTCCGCCAACTGCTTGCGCAGGGCGTCCCGGTCGGCGGCCCGGTCGATCGCGCGGTGGAAGGTCCAGCGGCAGCCGTCCAGCTCGGCGACGAGCCGTTCGACGGCGACCAGGTCCGGGCGGCCCTCGGCGTCGAGGAAGCCGAGGACGAACTCCTCGGCGCCCGCCTCGCGCAGCTCGCGCGCCTTGGCCACGAGCACCTCGATGTCGCCGGCCGCGAAGCCGTCCGCCACCCTGAGCATCACCCGCAGCGGAATGTCCACCGCCGCCCGGATCTCCGCGAAGGTCGCACAGGACGGGGTCAGGCCGTCCGCCGCCATGTCGGTGACCAGCTCAAGCCGGTCCGCACCACCCGCCTGGGCAGCGACCGCGTCCTCCGCGTCGAGAGCGATCACCTCCAGGACTGCACGGTTGCTCATGGGATCCCAATCCTTCAGGAAGCATCAATAGGTCTAGTCCAATGACCAGCCTACGGGCCGGTACACCGAGGATGCAGCCTCAATGCCAGGCGAAGATACGTGAGGCCAGACGCACATCGAGTGACCGAACGCGCACGGTCCGGACCCGAGCGGCATATCCACCCTTGCGTTTTATAGGGGAGGGGGGTATACCTGAATCAGTAATAGATACCCCCTAGGGGTATCACCGTCTCCGCCAGGGAGGACATCGTGTCCGCGCACACCGCCACAACCGGCACCGGCGCCGCCACCGGCACCGCCGCAGAGGTCGAGCTCGCGATCGGCGGCATGACCTGCGCCTCCTGCGCGGCCCGCATCGAGAAGAAGCTCAACCGGATGGACGGTGTCGAGGCCACCGTCAATTACGCCACGGAGAAGGCCAAGGTCAGCTACCGGGGCGAGGACATATCCGTACAGGACCTGATCGCCACCGTCGAGAAGACCGGCTACACCGCGCACGAGCCCACTCCCCCGGTCCGCGCCGAGAACGACGCTCCCGGGGCCGCGGACACCGACGAACTGCGGCCCCTGCGGCAGCGGCTGCTGACCGCCGTCGCCCTCGCCGTGCCGGTGATCGCGATGTCGATGGTCCCGGCCCTCCAGTTCGACTACTGGCAGTGGCTCTCGCTGACGCTGACGGCCCCGGTCGTCACGTATGCCGCCTGGCCGTTCCACAAGGCCGCGTTCACCAACGCCCGGCACGGCGCGGCGACGATGGACACGCTGATCTCGGTCGGCACCACGGCCGCGTTCCTGTGGTCGCTGTGGGCGCTCTTCTTCGGTACGGCGGGCATGGTCGGCATGACGCACCCGTTCGAGCTGACCATCGGGCGGAGCGACGGCGCCGGGAACATCTACCTGGAGGCGGCCGCCGGAGTCACCGCGTTCATCCTGGCCGGGCGCTACTTCGAGGCCCGCTCCAAGCGGAAGGCGGGCGCGGCCCTCAAGGCGCTGCTCGAACTGGGCGCCAAGGAGGTCACCGTGGTGCGCGGCGGCCGCGAGGTGACCGTGCCGACGGCCGAACTCCAGGTCGGCGACCGGTTCCTGGTCCGCCCCGGCGAGAAGATCGCCACCGACGGCACCGTCGTCGAGGGTGCCTCGGCCGTGGACGCGTCGATGCTCACCGGTGAGTCCGTGCCCGTGGAGGTCGGCGTCGGCGACTCCGTCACCGGGGCGACGCTCAACGCGGGCGGCCGGCTCGTCGTCGAGGCCACCCGGATCGGCGCCGACACCCAGCTGGCCCGGATGGCGAAGCTCGTCGAGGACGCCCAGAACGGCAAGGCGGCGGCCCAGCGCCTCGCGGACCGGATCTCCGCCGTCTTCGTACCCGTCGTCATCGCCCTGGCACTCGGCACGCTCGGCTTCTGGCTCGGCAACGGCGCGGGCCTGACCGCCGCGTTCACCGCCGCCGTGGCCGTACTGATCATCGCCTGCCCCTGCGCCCTGGGCCTCGCCACCCCCACCGCCCTGATGGTCGGCACCGGACGCGGCGCCCAGCTCGGCATCCTGATCAAGGGTCCGGAGGTCCTGGAGACCACCCGCCGCGTCGACACGATCGTCCTGGACAAGACCGGCACCGTCACCACCGGCCGCATGACCCTCCTCGACATCCACACCGCCGAAGGCACCGACGAAACCGACGTACTCCGGCTCGCCGGCGCACTGGAGCATTCCTCAGAACACCCCATCGCCCAGGCCGTCGCCGCCGGAGCCACCGAACGCACCGGCGCACCCCTCCCCACCCCCGAGGACTTCGCCAACATCGCCGGACTCGGCGTCCAGGGCGTCGTCGAGGGTCACGCCGTCCTCGTCGGCCGTGAGCAGCTGCTCGCCGAGTGGGAGATCCACCTCCCCGTGGAACTGGCCCGGCGCAAGGCCGACGCCGAAGCCGCCGGCCGGACGGCCATCGCGGTCGCCTGGGACGGCGAGGCACGGGCGGTGCTCGAAGTCGCCGACGCGGTGAAGGACACCAGCGCGGAGGCCATCGAGCGGCTGCGCGCCCTGGGGCTCACTCCGATCCTGCTGACCGGCGACAACCGGGCGGTGGCCGAGGCGGTCGCGGCCGAGGTCGGGATCGAGAAGGTGTACGCGGAGGTCATGCCGGAGGACAAGGTCGACGTCGTCAAGCGCCTCCAGGCGGAGGGCCGTTCGGTCGCCATGGTCGGCGACGGCGTCAACGACGCGGCCGCCCTCGCCCAGGCCGATCTGGGCCTGGCGATGGGGACCGGCACGGACGCCGCGATCGAGGCCGGTGACCTGACGCTGGTACGCGGCGACCTGCGGGCCGCGGCGGACGCCATCCGGCTGTCGCGCAAGACCCTCGGCACCATCCGCACGAACCTGTTCTGGGCCTTCGCCTACAACGTGGCCGCCCTGCCGCTCGCCGCGGCCGGGCTGCTCAACCCGATGATCGCGGGCGCCGCGATGGCGTTCTCCTCGGTCTTCGTGGTCGGCAACTCGCTGCGGCTGCGGGGCTTCAGGGCAGCGTCGTAGGGCCTGCGCTCAACCCACCCGCTTCTCGACCCGCCCGCACGAACCGCACCCGGGTTCCCGGCACCGCCTGTGCCGCGCCCGCGAGTGCGGTTTCGTGCACGACGCCGAGCTACTGACTCGCACAGCCGGGCAGCACGCGGGCGCTGGGCGCGGACCATGCGCGATCACGCACCGTACGGGCCGACCTGGCGCGCCTGCGCCGTGGGTTGATCGTGATGGTGCCCTCGCACGACGGGGCCGCGTCCAGGCGGGTTGTCGTGAACGGCAGCTGATGGTCTCCACGTCGCCGGCCCCTTGAGGTGGCCATCCAGGGTCGTCCCATGGCCGACAAGGCCTAGGGTCGTCCCATGACCGATACCGACGACCCCCTCCGCGACCGCTGGCAGGAGGCGCTCACCCGCGCCCGGGGCGGGGCGCCCGGGCCCGACCCGGCGCCGTACGCCGACAACCTCCTGGCGCGCTGGGCCGAGCCGCAGCGGCGGTACCACACCACCGCGCACCTGGTCGCGGTGCTCGATCACATCGACACGCTCGCCGGGTACGCGGCCGACCCGGACGCGGTACGCCTCGCCGCCTGGTTCCACGACGCGGTGTACCGGCCCGACCGGTCCGAGAACGAGGAGCGCAGCGCCGCGCTGGCCGAGCGCGCCCTTCCGGAGGCCGGTGTGCCGGACGGGGTCACGGCCGAGGTGGCCCGGCTCGTGCGGCTCACCGTCACCCACGACCCGGCGGCCGGCGACACCGACGGCGAGGTTCTCTGCGACGCGGACCTGGCCATCCTCGCGGCGGCCCCGAGGGAGTACGCGGCGTACGCGGCGCAGGTGCGCGAGGAGTACGGCTTCGTACCCGACGACGCGTTCCGGGAAGGGCGGGCGACGGTGCTGCGCCAGCTGCTCGGGCTGCCGCGGCTGTTCCGTACGCCGTACGGGGCGGAGCACTGGGAGCCGCGGGCGCGGCAGAACCTGATGACCGAATTGGAGCTGCTCAGCCACTAGGGCAGGCCTGGGCAGGCCCTGGTCCGCGGCGGCGGGGAATGCGCGGGGCCCGATCGCTGTTGGCAGCTGTCATGCCCGACTCTGCCTCTCGCCGCTCTCGCATGCCCCTGGCCGTATACATCCTGGGGCTCTCGGTCTTCGCCCTGGGAACCAGCGAGTTCATGCTCTCCGGGCTGTTGCCGCCCATCGCCGACGACATGAACGTCTCGATCCCCCGTGCCGGACTTCTCATATCCGCCTTCGCGATCGGCATGGTGATCGGCGCCCCGCTGCTCGCCGTGGCCACGCTCCGGCTGCCACGCCGCACCACGCTGATCTCCCTGATCTCCGTGTTCGGCCTCGGTCAGGTCGCGGGCGCGTTGGCCCCGACGTACGAGGTGCTCTTCGCGTCCCGGGTGGTGAGCGCGTTCGCCTGTGCCGGGTTCTGGGCGGTGGGGGCGGCGGTCGCCATCGCGATGGTGCCGGTGAACGCGCGGGCCCGTGCGATGGCCGTGATGATCGGCGGTCTGTCGATCGCCAATGTGCTGGGTGTGCCGCTGGGCGCGTTCCTCGGGGAGAACCTCGGCTGGCGGTCGGCGTTCTGGGCCGTGGGCGCGGCCTCGGCCGTGGCGCTGGTCGGGGTGACGACGCTGATTCCGCGCATTCCGCTGCCGGAGCAGAAGCCGCGGCTCAAGCAGGAGATGAGCATCTACCGGGACCGGCAGGTGTGGCTGTCGATCGTGATCACGGCGCTCGCCGCGGGCGGTGTCTTCTGCGCGTTCAGCTATCTGGCCCCGCTGCTGACGGATGTCGCCGGGCTGGACTCGGGCTGGGTCCCGACGGTGCTCGCGCTCTTCGGGATCGGCGCGCTGGTCGGTACGACAATCGGCGGCCGGGTCGCGGACGCGCATCTCTTCGGGGTGCTGATGAGCGGTATCGCGGCCTCGACGGTCTTCCTGGTCGCGCTGGCGCTGTTCGCGTCGAACCAGGTCGCGGCGGTCGGGCTCTCGTTCCTGCTGGGCCTGTCGGCGTTCTACACGGCCCCGGCGCTGAACGCCCGGATGTTCAATGTCGCGGGCGCCGCCCCGACGCTGGCCGGTGCGACGACGACCGCCGCGTTCAACCTGGGCAACACGGGCGGCCCCTGGCTGGGCGGCACGGTGATCGACGCGGACTTCGGTTTCGCGGCGACCGCGTGGGCCGGGGCGGCGATGACGGTACTGGCGCTGGTGGCCGTGGTGTTCTCGCTGCGGCTCCAGGGCGGGAGCAGGTCGCGGCGGGTGACGGGGTCGCCCGCCACGGTGCCGTCGGAGGCGTCGGTGAAGGAGGGAGCGTCCCTGACGAAGGGCGCGCCCGTGGAGGCGTGCGCGGACGCGAGTCCCTCAGCCGGCTGACCCGGGCGCGGGCCGGCCCTTGGGCCGGCGCAGCCCCGCCTCCGTGATCCGGCGGACGAGTTCCTTCGAGCCGATCTCCTTCGCCCCGGCCCGTACCGCGTCCCCGTACCGCGCTTCCGGTATGTCGTAGTGGTCGCGCTCGAACGCGCGCGGCGGGCAGCCGATGGACGCCGCGAAGGCGTGCAGCTCGTCGAAGGACACATCGCTGACCAGGTGCGACCAGAGCCGCCCGTGCCCCGGCCACTGGGGCGGGTCGATGTAGACGGTCACCGCCGCAGTATCCCGCTCAGCGAACCGACCGGTGCCACGGCCACCGCGGCCTTGGTGCACACCCAGTGCGGGTCCGTGCCCAGTTCGGGTTCGACGTCCAGGGCGTGCGGGTCGCCCGCGTCACAGACCGGGCAGAGCGGCCACCGACCGTACCGTTCGAGCAGGGCGTCCTGTACGTCCTGGGCGACGAGGCCGACCACGAACGCGACACCGTCCGGCCACTGCTCGACCCACCAGCGGCGGTGCGTCACCGCGTCCTCGACCAGAGAGACGATCCCGGCCTCGGCGACGTCACCCGCGGCGAGATCGGCCATGACCAGCGCGCGAGCCGTGTGCAACGCCTGTTCCAGGGGGTTCATCTCCATGGGCCCATTGTCACCCGCCCGCGAACCCGCCTCGCCCGCCCGCCGCCGCCGAATCCGCGCTGTCGGCGGCAGGGACCAAAGGGGGGTTGACGGGCAACGTGGTTGAAAATATCTTTCAAAGGTGACCCATGACCTGAAGGAAAGTTTCAGCGCTGACTCCCCGCCCGCCCCGGCGGCCCTCGCGGCCAAGGTGCGCACGCTCGCGCCGTCCATGACCCGTTCCATGCAGCGCGTCGCCGAGGCCGTCGCCGGTGACCCGGCAGGCTGCGCAGCCCTCACGGTCACGGGTCTCGCCGAGCTCACCGGCACCAGCGAGGCGACCGTGGTCCGCACGGCCCGCCTCCTCGGCTACCCCGGCTACCGCGATCTGCGCCTGGCGCTCGCCGGGCTCGCCGCGCACCAGCAGTCCGGCCGGGCCCCCTCCGTCACCGCCGACATAGCGGTCGACGACCCCATCGCCGACGTGGTCGCCAAGCTGGCCTACGACGAGCAGCAGACCCTCGCCGACACGGCCGCGGGGCTCGACACCGTCCAGCTCGGTGCCGCCGTGGCCGCCGCCGCCACCGCCCGGCGGATCGACATCTACGGCGTGGGCGCCTCCTCCCTCGTCGGCCAGGACCTCGCGCAGAAGCTGGCCCGGATCGGCCTGATCGCGCACTCCCACACGGACCCGCACCTCGCGGTGACCAACGCCGTGCAGCTCCGCTCCGGCGATGTGGCCATCGCGATCACGCACTCCGGCTCCACGGTCGACGTCATCGAGCCGCTGCGGGTCGCCTTCGACCGCGGTGCGACGACGGTCGCGATCACCGGCCGGCCCGACGGCCCGGTCACGCAGTACGCCGACCACGTGCTGACCACGTCCACCGCTCGGGAGAGCGAGCTGCGGCCCGCCGCCATGTCGAGCCGTACGAGCCAGCTCCTCGTCGTCGACTGCCTGTTCATAGGCGTCGCGCAGCGCACGTACGAGACGGCCGCACCGGCCCTCGCCGCCTCCTACGAGGCGCTGGCCCACCGCCACACCCCGCGCCCCCGCTGACCGGCCCGCCGATCCACAGCCCCCCGCACCCGCTGAACCGTACGAGCCGAACCGTACGAGACCGAGAAAGCAGAGCCGCCCTCCATGACCTCCACCACCGACGCCGACCCCACCGCCCCCGACGGATACGGCGAGCTGCGCGCCCAGCTCGCGACGCTCACCACCGAGGCGTTCCGGCCCGAGCTCGCCGAGATCGACCGGCTCGGCACGCTTGAGATCGCCCGCATCATGAACGGCGAGGACCAGTCCGTCCCGGCCGCCGTCGGCGCCCGGCTGCCCGAGATAGCCGCCGCCATCGACAGCACCGCGGAGCGCATGGCCCGCGGCGGCCGGCTGATCTACGCGGGCGCGGGCACCGCCGGCCGGCTCGGCGTGCTGGACGCCAGCGAGTGCCCGCCCACCTTCAACACCGACCCCTCCGAGGTCGTCGGCCTGATCGCGGGCGGCCCGACCGCCATGGTCAAGGCCGTCGAAGGCGCCGAGGACAGCAAGGAGCTGGCCGCCGCCGACCTCGACGCGCTGGACCTCACCGCCGACGACACCGTGGTCGGCATCTCCGCCTCCGGCCGTACGCCGTACGCGATCGGCGCCGTCGAGCACGCCCGCCGGAAGGGCGCGCTGACCATCGGTCTTTCCTGCAACGCGGACTCCGCGCTGGGCGCCGCGGCCGAGCACGGCATCGAGGTCGTCGTCGGCCCGGAGCTGCTCACCGGCTCCACCCGGCTCAAGGCGGGCACGGCCCAGAAGCTCGTCCTCAACATGCTCTCGACGATCACGATGATCCGGCTCGGCAAGACGTACGGGAATCTGATGGTCGACGTCCGCGCCTCCAACGAGAAGCTGCGCGCCCGCTCCCGCCGGATCGTCTCGCTCGCCACCGGAGCGTCCGACGAGGAGATCGAGGCCGCCCTCGCCGCGACCGACGGCGAGGTGAAGAACGCCATCCTCACCATCCTCGGCCAGGTCGACGGCCCCACCGCCGCCTCCCTGCTGACCGCGTCCGACGGCCATCTCCGCGCCGCCCTCGCCGCCGCCCCCCGCACCACCTGACCCACCTGCTCCACCTGCTCCACCTGCTCCACCTCCGCACCCCCGCACAGCAAGGCACCACGCACCATGGCAACAGAAGACAAGAACCGCGCCACCGCCGCCGCGATCCTTCCGCTCGTCGGTGGCGCCGCGAACGTCAGCTCCATCGCCCACTGCATGACCCGGCTCCGGCTGGGCCTGCACGACCGCTCGCTCGTCGACGACGAGGCCCTGAAGGCGGTCCCCGCCGTCATGGGTGTGGTCGAGGACGACACGTACCAGATCGTCCTCGGCCCCGGCACCGTCGCCCGGGTCACGCCCGAGTTCGAGCAGCTGGTCGAGGAGGGCAAGGCGGCGGCCCCTGAACCGGCCGCTGCCCAAGCCCCCGACCCCACCGCTTCGGCTGCGGTATCGGCGGACGAACTGGCCGCTCAGGGCGCCGCGATGAGGGCGGCACGGAAGGCGAAGAACGCCACCCCGTTCAAGCTGTTCCTGCGCAGGATCGCGAACATCTTCGTCCCGCTGATCCCGGCGCTCATCGGCTGCGGCATCATCGCCGGTCTCAACGGCCTGCTGGTGAACCTGGGCTGGCTGACCTCGGTCACCCCCGCCCTGGCCGCGACGGCATCCGGCTTCATGGCGCTGATCGCCGTGTTCGTCGGCTACAACACGGCGAAGGAGTTCGGCGGTACGCCGATCCTGGGCGGTGCGGTCGCCGCGATCATCGTCTTCCCGGGCGTCGCGAACATCGAGGCGTTCGGCCAGAAGCTCTCCCCCGGGCAGGGCGGCGTGCTGGGCGCGCTCGGTGCGGCGGTGCTCGCGGTGTACGTGGAGAAGTGGTGCCGGCGCTGGGTGCCGGAGGCACTGGACGTACTGGTCACCCCGACCCTGACGGTCCTGATCTCCGGCCTGGTGACGATCTTCGGCCTGATGTACGTGGCCGGTGAGGTCTCCACCGCCATCGGCACGTTCGCCGACTGGCTGCTCTCCAACGGCGGCGCGGGCGCGGGCTTCGTGCTCGGCGGCCTCTTCCTGCCCCTGGTGATGCTGGGCCTGCACCAGGCGCTCATCCCGATCCACACCACCCTGATCGAGCAGCAGGGCTACACCGTGCTGCTCCCGATCCTCGCGATGGCGGGCGCCGGCCAGGTCGGCGCGGCGGTCGCGGTCTACTTCCGCCTCCCCCGCAACGAGTCGATCCGCCGCACCATCAAGTCCGCCCTCCCGGCCGGTCTGCTGGGCGTCGGCGAGCCCCTGATCTACGGCGTCAGCCTCCCGCTCGGCCGCCCGTTCATCACGGCTTGCGTGGGCGGCGCGTTCGGCGGCGGCTTCATCGGCCTGTTCAACCAGCTCGGCGACAAGGTCGGCTCCACGGCCATCGGCCCGTCCGGCTGGGCCCTGTTCCCCCTCCTCGACGGCAACCACGGCCTGGGCACCACGATCGCGATCTACGCGGGCGGCCTGCTGGTCGGCTACTTCGCCGGGTTCCTCGCGACGTACTTCTTCGGCTTCAGCAAGGACCTGCTGACGGAGTTCAACGTCTCGCAGGAACCGGCTGAATCCACGGTCGCGGCAACGGGCGGCCCGGCGTCCCCGACGACCGGCCCCGACAGCCCGACGAAGGAACCGGCCGGGGTCTGACTCCGGGCACGCGGACAGGGATGAGGGCGGTACCCGACACCGGGTGCCGCCCTCGTCCCTGTCCGCTCAGACCGGGAACTCATCCGTGAGGAGCGTCGTACCGAACGGCTCCGGCAGGGTGAGCGGCTTCCCGAACGGCACCGGGTCGGAGTGCTTGTAGGTCCCGTCCTCGTTGGGCTCCGTGAACAGGGTGGCCATCGCCCCGCGCGTGTCGAACCGGTCGATGAGCAGATACATCGGCACGCCCGCGCGGGCATAGGCGCGGTACTTCTTCGTCCGGTCGTCCCGGGCATTGCCTTTCGAGGTGACCTCGACGATGAGCAGCGCGTCCGCCGCGTCCATCGGGTCGCTGGTCTCCGAACCGGCGGCCATGACCAGCTCGCGCTCCATGATGACCAGGTCGGGGACGTAGAGCTTGTCGAGTGGCACGACATGCACGCCGAGGGTCTGGTAGACACCCACCCCCGCAGGGCGTGCCCGATACAGGCACTCCTGCACCAATTCAGCGATGCCGTTGTGATGCGCATGAGGCGGAGGTACCAAGACGATCTGCCCTTCGTCGATCTCGGCGCGCCACCCCTCGGGCACGTCCAGTTCACGCCATGTCTGCAGCAGGTAGTCCCACGGGCGGCCCTCAGAGGCCTGGTCGTTCTCGACCATCGCGGCAGTCATCGCGGGTCCCTTCTCCTGTGGCCTGTCAAAGGAGCGTAGATCGACGGTTCCGCAGCATTTCGCTGCTCCCATCAGCGTCCCACGATCGTGTGAGGTACGCAGCGACCCACCACGATCGAAGGGCGGCACCCATCCAGGGCGTCGCCCTTCCGTACGTCCACCGCCGAGTCACACCCGGCGCCCCGACGCCGTCAAGGCAGCCTCCCCTCCCTGTTGACCTCCCGGACCCGGGCCCGCAGCACCTCCCCCAACGGAGCCGGGCGCACCGACTCCGGCGGACATTCCCACTTCGCCCCACCCCCCGGCGCCCGCAGTTGTACGTACGGCCCGACGCTCCCCATCACGCGCCCGACCCGCCCGTCCCGGGTGTCCACCGCGAACGACCCCGGCTCCGGCGCGCACCGCTCAAGGCCCTCACCCGCCATGACCGGCCAGCCCCTGCGCCTCCAGCACCACGCTCAGCCGCAGCGCCGTATCGAGGTTGCACCGGCCGAGGTCGACCAGCGGCGACACCGGGTCGCTCCCCGCGTATGACACCGGGTCGATCCGCAACGACGGCAGCGTGATCCCGACACCCGAGAAACCCTCCTTCAACCGCGCCACCGCGTCCTCCGCTGCCCGCACTCTGCCCTCCGCCGCCCTGCGCCGTTCCTTGATCGTCATGACCCATTCCTTTCCACGCTGAGTGATGACAATGCATACCCAGCGTGTCCAACGGTCGCCAACCTGGAAGAGGCGCAGAACCAACAACCGCACATGTGTCACAGGGAGTTGTCATGCCGGGTCCCAAGAGATTCGAATCCTCTCCTCTCCACGCGCCCTGCTCGGCGCCGAACTCCGCCGTCGAAGGGAAAGCGCGGGCTTCTCGCAGGAGGAGTTGGGGCTCCTGCTGTTCGTGAGCGGCTCCTTCATCGGACAGCTGGAATCCGGTACGCGCCGGATGCAGTTGGACCAGGCCCAGAAGCTGGACGAGATCCTGAAGGCGGACGGGTTCTTCGTCCGCAATTGCGCCGCCGTGAAGAAGTCGAAGTACCCGGATCACTTCGCCGAAGCGGCCGAGGCGGAGGCCGTCGCGAAGGCGATCAGGGAGTACGCGCCACTGCTGATCCCCGGCCTGTTGCAGACGGAGGCGTACGCGAGGGCGGTGTTCCGCGCGTACCAGCCGACCGCGCCGGAGGAGGAGATCGACGACCTGGTGGCGGCGCGACTGGAGCGTGGCCAACTCCTCGCGCACCCAACAACGCCGCAATTGTGGACGGTTCTGGACGAGGCGGTGCTGCGACGAAGGGCAGGCAGCTCTGCGGTGATGGCCGAGGCGCTGCACCACCTGGCGTCGCTGATGCGCCAGCACCGGGTCATCGTGCAAGTACTGCCCTTCAGCGAGGGCGCACACGCCGCCATGGGCGGCGGCCTGAAGTTGATGTCGTTGTCCCCGTGCGCGACTCCAAGGTGACCGAGGGCCCGACGCTCGTCTTCCGAGCCACGGCCTGGACGTCGTTCATCGCGGACCTCAAGAACGCCTAGCCTCTGCCCCCGCCTCCGCACCCGCTTGCCGGGCCGTGGCAGCGATGCCCTGGAGTGCCGCGATGTGCAGGGCCAGGGCTTGCTGTCCGGCAGGGGTGAGCGAGAGCCAGGTCCGGGGGCGCTTGCCGACGTAACCCTTGCGGATGGCGAGGTATCCGATCCCCTCCAGGGCAGAGGCGATCTTGCTGAGCATCGAGTCGGACACCTGGCAGCTACTGCGCACGATGGCGAACTCGGCCTCGTCGCACGCCGAGAGGAAGGCGACGACCGCCAGCCGGGTGGGGTGGTTGATCGCCGCGTCGATCGCGGGCTCGCCCGGCGCGGAGGCGGCGGTCATCCGGTCGCCCGGAGCTTCTGCTTGATCGTCGCGTTCCGCGCGGCGAACACCGCCCAGACGCCGAGCCCCAGGACGGCGAACAGCGCGATCTTGCTGACCGCCTGATCGGCCCCGAACTGCCGGCACAGTCCGTACGTCGCACCCCCCGCGGCGAGAAGGGCCAGGAGGGGAGCCCCGGTCCGGCGCAGACGCGCGGACCAGGGCAGTGTCACCATCACGCCCGACCGTCGCCGGGCAACGTTGACGAGCACCACCAGTACGGCCAGGCCCGCGAACGCGATCAGCAGGGACAGGAGCACCGCCCAACCGCCCCGCCCCTGGGCCCAGGCGTCGACGAGGGCGGGAACGATCAGGGCCACGGCCGCCGCGGGGCCGTACCAGGCGGGAGTCAGTCCGGCCGTCAGACGGGCCCGCTCCCTCACCGTGTCGACGCTCTGCAGAGCTTCGGCCGCGAGGTCGGCGTCCACCACGTGCATTCCGCCCGGGGTGTTCTCCTGCTGCGCCATCGCGCCTCCCGTACCTGCTGATCACTGCGTGAACGATCTACCGCCTCATCCTGACATCTACTTTCCCGAAAGGAAAGTACTTTCCTTTCGCTCCGCCGCGGCCGGCCACCGGGATCAGGCCCTCGTGTTGACGCTCACCGGCCAGGACCCCTGGGGAGGCACCCACCCCTGGATGGCGGCCGGGATGCCCACGCGGGTGTTGCAGTCGATGACCTGGAAGTGCAGGTGCGCCCCGGCCGCCGCACCCGTGGCGCCCGACCAGCCGATGATCCGGCCCTGCGGGACCCAGTCACCCGTGTTGTAGAGCGCCCGGTTGAGGTGCGCGTAGTGGGTGCACTGGCCGTTCGGGTGGCGGATGATCACCTCGATGCCGTTCTGCCAGTACGGCGACCAGTCCGAGACGAGGACCGTGCCGCCCTGCGCGGCGGAGACCTCGTAGTTCGCCGGGAGCCCCAAGTCCCAGGCGTAACGGTTGTACGCGTCGGTATGCGAGTACCCGCCCCCGTTCCCCTGGGTGACCATGTACGCCTCGCCCGCCGGATAGGGAAGTTCGTAGTAGTAGTCGACGGCCGCGGCGGGCGAGGCCCCCACCAGTCCGACCCCTGCCACCATCAGTACCGCGCCCGCCATTGCGGCGATACGGCCGAGCACTCTCCTGGTGTTGCGCACTGCACGCCTCCCATTGGGTGTCCGATCCAAACCACGAACACAGTTGCCCCAACTTCCCTACAGGACAAGGTTGTTGGCACACAGCTGCCAGCAGTGCGCACCCGTGGACGATGTCCACCCACGGGACCGGGAAAAGAAGGGCGGGAAATCGCTCGAACGGGTGGAGCTTTCGGGCCATACATGCGGTTTGGGTGAGGAATGGCCTCTCCGAACGCGATCATTCGGCGGTGATCTCAACATTTCGGACGGCACGCCGTCCCAAGTCCCTGCGCACGGCCGGGTTCGGCGCCCTCGCCGTACTGACTCTGCTTCCGGCAATCCCGGCCGCTGCCGCTCCTGCCAAGGACCCGGCGCCACGTCCCGCCGCTCATACCCTGCCCCGCCTTGTCACCCCGGCCGAGGCCAGGACCACCGCCCACCTCGCCTCGTTGCAGGGCAGGCCGGAGCGGCTGAAGGACTTCTTCAAGGCACTGCCCAAGGGTGGCGACCTCCACAACCACCTGTCGGGTGCGGTCACCACCGAGTATCTGATCGAGCTCGCGGGCGAGAAGGGGCTGTGCATCGACGCGACGACGACGGCCGTGGCGCCGCCGTGCGGGCCGGGCACGAGGCCCGCGATCGACGCGCAGAGCGACGCCGCGTTCCGGCAGCGGATCGTCCGGGCCTGGTCCATGCAGGACTTCCCGGCCGGCGAGTCCGGGCACGACCACTTCTTCGACACGTTCGGCAAGTTCGGCATGGCCACCTGGTACGCCCGCGGCAAGATGCTCGCCAACGTGGCCAACACCGTGGTCGAGCAGAACCAGTTCTACCTGGAGACCCTGGTCACCCCCGCGTCGGACAGCGGCAGGAAGCTTGCCGACAAGGTGGGTTACGACGCCGACCTGGCCGCCCTCCACCGCAAGCTCGTGGCCGACGGCCAGCTCGACCGGGTGGTGGACGAGGCGGTCCAGGAGGCCGACGACACCGATGTGCAGTTCCGGGCGGCCGCGCACTGCGACACGGCCCGCCCCGACCCGGGCTGCAAGCTCCCCGTCAGGTGGATCTCCCAGGTGTCCCGGGGCAGTTCCCCGGTACGGGTGTTCACGCAGATGGCGGTCGGCATGCGACTGGCCGAGCGCGACCCGAGGTTCGTCGCGGTCAACCTCGTACAGCCCGAGGACAGCGAGAGCTCGCTGGCCAACTACAGCCTCCAGATGCGGATGCTGAAGTACCTGCGCGGGCAGTACCCGGACTCCCACCTCACCCTGCACGCCGGTGAGCTGGCCCCCGGCCTGGTCAAGCCCGAGGACCTGACCTTCCACATCCGCGAAGCCGTACTCGTCGCCGGAGCCGAACGCATCGGCCACGGCGTCGACCTGGTCCACGAGGACGACTGGCGGCAGCTGGCCCGGACGATGGCGCAGCGCAAGGTGGCCGTCGAGGTGCCGTTCTCCAGCAACAAGCAGATCCTCGGCATCGCGGGCGACGACCACCCGTTCAACGCCTACCGCCGCTACGGTGTCCCGATCGTGCTGGCCACCGACGACCCGGGCGTCTCCCGGATCGACATCAGCCACGAGTACCAGTACGCGGCCAAGACGTACGGCCTCAACTACGTCGAGCTGAAGGACCTGGCCCGCGCCTCGCTGGAGTACGCGTTCCGTGACGGCCGCAGCCTGTGGGCCGCCGGTTCCGCCCCGTCCGGCTACCGCCCGGTCTCCGCCTGCCTGGGCAACCGGCCGGGCACCGACCGCCCGAGCGCGCGCTGTGCCCGCTACCTCGCGGACAACCCGAAGGCGGCGACCGAGTGGCGTCAGGAGGCGGCCTTCGCTGCCTTCGAACGCAACAACCGCTGAGAGCACGACAACCGCTGAGGGCACGCTGCCCTCTGTGCCGGGCCCGGGGCTCAAGTCCCGGGCCCGGCGACGCTTGAGCCCCGGGCGCCTTTCCCTACTGCGGCTCGGACCAGAGATGGCTGAGCGTGCCGAGCACGAGGCGGCAGACCTCGTCCGGTTCGGCACCGGCCAGGGGTTCCCGCGGAACGACCGTTCGCATCAGGCCTATTCCCAGCAGCCAGGCCATGGCGAGGTCCGCGCGCAGCTCGCTGTCCGGAGCGCCGGAGAGCCCGGCCAGCGCGTTCCGGTACTCCTCCCCCAGCTCCCGCAAGGTTCCGGCCGCTTCGTCGCCCCGCCCGACCGACCGCAGGTAGACCTCCAGGGAACGGTCCTCCGTACCCTCCGCGCTTCGGGTCAGCATCGAACGCAGGGCGGTCTCGAAGAGCTCCTCGGGCGGCGTCGCCCGCAACTGCTCCAGCCCGCCCAGCGCGACGACCTCCGTCAGCAGGCCCCGCTTCGAGCCGAAATACCGGAACAGCAGGGCCTGGTTGACCCCGGCGCGCGCCGCGATGCTCCGCACCGTCGCCCCCTCGTAGCCCCGCTCCGCGAACAGGTCACGGGCCGCCTCCAGCAGCCGGCGGCGGGTGGCCGCGGCGTCCCTGCGGCGCTCTTCGGACGGCGGGACGGAACCGGGCTCCATGGTGGCATTCCTCTCGGACGGCCCGTCAGGATAACGGCCTTAAAGCGTCGTTGACTGCCCGCGAGGGCCACTCCTACCGTTGTAAGCAGCTGCTTACATCCGGGAGGCCGCAGTGACCACAGCAGATGTCGCACCCCTCGCCTACCCCTTCAACACCCCCGACGGACTCCAGCTCGCCGAGGCCTACGAGCGCGTCCGCGATCGGCCGGGCCTCTTACGGGTCCAGATGCCGTACGGCGAACCGGCCTGGCTCGTCACCCGTTACACCGATGCCCGGCTCGTCCTGGGCGACCAGCGCTTCAGCCGGGCCATGGCCGCCTCGCACGACGAGCCCCGGCAGTCCGAAGGACAGCGCGACGGCGGCATCCTCGGCATGGACCCGCCGGACCACACCCGGCTGCGCTCCCTGGTCGCCAAGGCGTTCACCGTCCGCCAGGTCGAGAAGCTGCGCCCCCAGGTCCGGGAACTGACCGCCGGCCTCCTCGACGAGCTGGAAACGGCCGGGCCGCCCGCCGACCTGGTCGACCTGTTCGCGCTGCCGCTGCCGGTCGCCGTGATCTGCCGCATGCTGGGCGTACCCACCGAGGACCGGCCGCGCTTCCGCGTGTGGAGCGACGACGCACTGTCGACCAGCTCCCTCACCGCCGAGGAGTTCGACGCGAGCCGCGAGGAACTGCGCGCCTACATGGCCGGGTTGATCGACCAGCACCGCCGGTCACCACAGAACGACCTGATGACGGCGCTCATCGAGGCCCGCGACGGCGGCGACCGGCTCTCGGAACTCGAACTCATCGATCTCTGCGTGGGCATCCTGGTCGCGGGCCACGAGACCACCGCGTCCCAGATCCCCAACTTCGTCCTCACCCTCCTCGACCACCCGGACCAGCTGGCCAGGCTCAGGGCCGAGCCCGAACTCGTCCCGAACGCGGTGGAGGAGCTGCTCCGCTTCGTGCCGCTGGGCAGCGGCGCCGGTCAGCCTCGTTACGCCACCGAGGACATCGAGGTCGGCGGAACCCTCGTCCGGGTCGGCAGCCCGGTCCTGGTCGCCGTCGGCGCCGCCAATCGCGACGCGCTGCGGTTCGCCGCCCCGGGCGTGCTCGACATCGCCCGCGAGAGCAACCAGCACCTGGGATTCGGCCACGGGGTCCACCACTGCCTGGGCGCCCCGCTGGCCCGACTGGAACTCCAGGAGGCGCTGGCCGCCCTCATCACCCGCCTCCCCGGCCTGCGCCTGGCCGGTGACGTGACCTGGAAGTCCGAGATGCTGGTGCGCGGCCCGCGCGTCATGCCGGTGGAGTGGTGAGCGCCATGACCTGGAACGTACGCGTCGACCCCCAGCTCTGCCAGGGGTCGGGCATGTGTGCCGGGACCGTCCCCGAGGTGTTCGCCCTGGACGGCGATCGCGCCCGCGCACGGGCCGACGGGGCCGAGCCGGACGAACTGATCCTGGATGCCGCCGACATCTGCCCGGCCCTGGCGATCACCGTGCACGACGGCAACACCGTCATCGGCCCCCGCCGCGACTGACCCGCCCTGCCCGGTGTGCCGGAACAGGGACAGGCTGTTCCTGCCCCTTCCGGCACACCAGGCCCCGGACCACGGATCAGTCCCGTCTGATCAGCTCGGGGTTCACCCGCCGCCCCACCAACGGCAACGCCCCCACCGCCGCGACCACCACCACACCCAACGCCGAGAACAGCAACAACGGAATGCCCTCCCCGTCCCAGAACACCGCACCGCCACCAGTGATCAGATAGCTGGACTCGGTGAGCTTCCCGGTCACCAGGGCGAGCACGAGCCCGACCATCAGCGGCAGAACCACCTGGGCGCACTGCACCGCACGCAGCGTCCGAGGGCGCGCGCCGAGCAAGGAGAGCGCGGTGACCTGAGCTCTGCGTTCAACGGCCCGGTCGGTCACGGACACCAGGTAGGCAGCGACGCCGATCACCAGCCCCAACACCATCCCTGCCCCGAGCAACGCCTTGACGACCGCGATCTGCTGCATACCCTCGACGTTCGTCCCCACCAGATCGACGGCGGCGGTGGGCGCGATACCCCCGATACCGTCGAGCACCTCACGCACGACCGCCGGATCCGGACTGCTTGTCAGGACGAGTGTGGAACTGTCCGGCCGGGCACCCCTGGGCAACTTCGACGGGGGCACCAAAATTGCCGAGCCCACGGCCGACAGCGCATGGGCTTGGAAACGGACCTCCTGGTGCGGAACGGTGAAGGTCACGGTCCTTTGCCGCGAGCCCTGCCGGAATCGGAAGGGGTACGCCTCGCCGGGCCGGTCCGCCTCGGGCGGCAGGCCGACCTGCGTGAGCCGCATGACCTGTCCGTCCACGCACCCCGTGGTGTCGATCACCACCTCGGCGAGCTGTGCGCAGGTGGCCACCGTGGCGGAAATCTCCGGCGGGGGCTCATCCACGTTCGGGTCGAACCAGGACCGCAGCTCGGTAACGCTTCCCTTCACACCGGGCAGGAGTGTCAAAGCATTCTCGTCAGCTGCGTCGACACTGTCGAGCGGGATGCGGTAGTCCTGCTGGACGGTGTTCGGACGGGACACCTGGTTCAACTCGACCAGCACGCCTTGGGCGAGGGAGGCGGCGAAGACCAGCAACACCAGCCCGGAGGCGACCCTGAGCGCGCTCCCCGGCTCCACCTCGTTCCGGCGCATCGCCAGCCCGAGCGACAACGAGCCGGTGACGCCGGCCACTCGCCGTGAGAGCCGGTGGCTGAGGATCGGAAGCGTCAGCACGAGGCCGCCACCGACCAGGACAACGGCGACGGGCACCAAGACAGCAGACACTGATGTGTCTCGCGGCGGCCGGTCCAGCACACCGAGCACGCAGTACCCGGCAACGATCCCCATGCCTGCGATCAGTAGCAGCGCACCCCAGGCCCGCGGCGGTTTCGCCACCGCACTTCGCCGGGTGGCCAACGGATTCACCGCCGCCCTCCCCGCCCCGGCTCTCCCCACGAACCACGCCAGCACCGGGCAGCCGATGAGGCACACGGCCATCGTGGTGGCCGTGAGGGCGCCATCGTCCACGTACCACTTCAGACCAGGCAGCCCGACGCGGGCGACGAGCTGGTTCACGGCCCAGTACTCGGCGAGCCCGAGCACCGCCCCGAGCAAGGCGGCAACCACCGTCTCGGCGGCGTTCACCCGCTGAATGCCCTTGATGCTCAGACCGAGCAACCGCAGTGCCGCGAGACGACGAAGCCTGGTGGCCGCGGAGAGCCGGGCGCACACGGAGAGGAAGACGGCCAGGGGCAGCAGCACCACGCCGGCCAGGGTGAAGCGGAGGATGTCGAGAGTCGACGGCTCGACGGCCGGGCTGTCGGCGTATCTTTTCCCGAACCCGGCAACACTCGTTCCCTCGGGAAGCTGATCAGGGCGCATCCCGATGTACGCGAAGAGTTCGTTCGGGTGCCCGAGGCCTTCGGGGCCGATCAGACCGTGCACCTTTCCCGGCAGCAGACCGCTCAGGCCCGGCTCCCGGTCCAAGACTTCCTGCAATCGTGGCGAGACGAACACAACGCCGGGCCGAGGCACTTCAAGAATGCCGGGCGGCGGCTCGGGGGCGTGCTCGCCTCGTGCCAAGAAGACCCGGCGGAAAGGTTGTGATCCGTACGCATCATTCTGGGTGAGCTCCAGCGTTGCGCCCGCCGACTCCTTGCCCAACCGGGGTTCCCGGCCCATGGTCCGGCCGTCCCGGGCGTCAAGAATGGACGGGATGGTGAGGACCGCCGCGAGGCAGCACACCCCGATCGATCCGCCCAGCACCATCAGTAAGAAGCGCGTTCGGTTGCCACGCCCTGATCCCAGCAACAGCCGTAATCCCAGGAGGAGTTCCCTCATACCCCCACCTGCGCTGCGGTAAGGGTGCCGTCCGTCATCGTGTAGCGACTGTCGGCCCGATCCGCCACCGCAGGGTCGTGGGTGACGAGCACCACCGCCGTTCCCTGCGATCGGGCGAGCTCCAGAAACTCCTCCAGCACTGCCGTGGCGTTCGCGCTGTCCAGGGAACCGGTCGGTTCATCGGCGAAGACCACGGCGGGCCGATGGACCAACGCACGTGCCACAGCCACTCGTTGGCTCTGCCCGCCGGACACCTGTGAGGGCCTTCTCTGGCGCAGGTCGCCGAGGCCCAGCCGCCCGAGCACTACGCTGGCCGCCGCGTGTGCCTGCGCCTTGCGTTGACCGGCGAGCCGCAGCGGCAGTGCCGTGTTTTCCTCGACCGTGAGCTCGGGCAGCAACTCGCCGTACTGGAAGACAAATCCGAATCGGTCCCGCCGGAGCGCACTCAGTTCCTCGTCCCCGAACTCCCGCAGCGAACGCCCCTCAAAGCGGATGACCCCGCGACTGGCCGGCAGAACTCCCGCGAGGCAATACAGCAGAGATGACTTGCCTGAACCGCTCTGCCCGCTGATCGCCACGACCTCGCCCCGACTGACGGAGAGCCGAGCACCTCTGACCGCGAGCGTGCTGCCGTAGGAAAGGTCGACGCCCTCTACTGACAGGATCTCCGAACCACTGACCTGGTTGATCTGAACCCCCTCGGGAGAGCGGATCCAGGCGCTTCCGCCCGGATCCTGGCGGTAGCTACTTCTTGTAGTGCTTGGTCGGTGAGCAGTTGTCCGGACGGAGCGAACCGCGGTCACGGCATGCGCGGATGAAGGCTTGGCCGGTGTACTGGGCCGCACCGTCATAGACGGTCTTGTGGAGATGAACTGCCTTCTTCTGCTTACCGTTGAAGCGATTCCAGCTGTACCCCTCGACACCGCACTTGGACGTACACGTTGTGGCCATCGCCCGGATCGGCGTCCACTAGATCGCCCAACCATTCGAATCCTCCGTGATTTTGACCCGCAGGATTGAAGCGGTATTTCGCCCTGGAGAGCTCTACGCCCGTACTGCCCAGGCCCGAAATCTTCTGCCACCCGGCAGCCATCGCAGCCCCTGCCCCGCCGAAGAACAACCCGGCCGCGAGCAACGCACACGCCACTGACTTCGACTTCATCATCTGCG
Organism: Streptomyces sp. NBC_01591; assembly: GCF_035918155.1. Classification (NCBI taxonomy): domain Bacteria; kingdom Bacillati; phylum Actinomycetota; class Actinomycetes; order Kitasatosporales; family Streptomycetaceae; genus Streptomyces; species Streptomyces sp. NBC_01591. The sequence goes on along the minus strand of NZ_CP109327.1, from coordinate 4,850,837 downwards.
CCTCCCGTTCACTTCCCACCGGACCGCCCCACGGCAGCCGGTGATTACAGAACGTAGCGGCACCACACGCAACGATACCATCACTCTCCGTGATGTTCACCGCATCGAGTGGTTCCGAGGCACAGTCGGCACGGCGCCGCGCTCCCCCACACTCCGAGCCGCCGCTGCCAGGAACAACGCCCGCAGAAACGTGACCGGGCCCGGAGCTCAAGCCCCGGGCCCGGTCACGCAATGTGCGGCGAACTAGCCGAGCCGCTGCAGGGACCACTGGGGCCTGTCGCCGGGGAGAAGGACCACGCGGTTGCCCTCCGTGGTCAGGTAGCCGAACGCGCCCCGTTCGAGGGCGATGGAAACCGGCTCGCCGTTGTCCGGGCCCAGGATCGACCACTGGTCGGGGCTGTTGCCGCACTGGTCCACCCACACCACCGGCGGGTAGATCCGGACCGGCGAAAGCGCCAGGCAGCGGTCCTCGCTTCGCGGGTCGACGATCCGGACCTGGCCGTCGCCCTGATTGCGGATCTCCCACACGGTGCCGGGGTTGCACGGCTCGACATGGCCCCCGAGCGGGCCTTCGCCGCCCGCGAGACACTGACCGCTGCGCAAGTCACGGATGAGGTAGGCGCCGTCGTCGGCGGCCTGGGCCGGGGTGGCCAGCGCCACGGCCGCGACGGCGGACACGGCGAGAGAGAGGATCGAACGGATACGCACGGGACTCCTCGTACGAGTTGAGTGGGGGAATTATGGGCCAGTCGGCCCGGCACCCAAGATCACAGGAGCCCGCCGCCCCTTTCCCGTTTTCCGCGTCGCGCCCCACCGGTCCACCCCGTCAGCGGCGGCGCATTCGGAGCGCACCCGGCGCATTCGGATCACTGCGCACGCCCCTCCCACCTGGGATGTTCCACCCGGAGCTCAAGCCGCGAAGTCCGAGCGCTCTTTCCGAGGAATGGGAGGTGGGCCACTTCCCACCCACCCACCCCGAGCGGCGAGTTGACTTCTCGTGACCGACTTGCCACGGATGGTGGCGACGCTCTAGCGTGCCGAATACAGAACGAAGAATGCAGAACAACGTAAAACGCAGAACGGCCCCTGCAGGTGCTGGAACACCGAAACCAGGGGCCTGACCACTTCGATCGTTCAGGAGGAGCGATCTGATGGCTGACAGCCAGCTTAGTGCTGCCCCGTGCGCACCGCACGTATCCCTGCCCACACCCCCGCACCCGATGGCCAATCCGGGTTACGGCAAGCGCTCGGCCTCCGATCAACGTCCGCGTACCGAACGCGCTTTCACTCACCTCCCAGCCCGCGAGGCGTCCATCGCCGCGTACATCGACCGGCTGCCCGAGGGCGCCGACATCTCCGTGAAGACGCTGGCCAAGGTCCTCCCGTACGGGCAGTGCGCGCTGCGTACCGCACTCAACCGGCTCCAGGACGCCGGGCACCTGCGGCGCGGCAGCGAGTGCGTCGCCAACGACGAGGTGCTGCTCTGGGTGACCCGGACGTTCTTCTCCCGGACCGCGCGGGACGACGAGTGGTGGGCGGCTTTCACCCGGGGCGACGTACCGCCCGAGCGGCCCCAACGACCTACCCGCTCCCGCGCGTTCGCGCTCCTCGCCGCGCTGGGCCGTACCGCACCCACGCTCACGCTGTCGGCGGCGGACTGCACGGCGCTCGAACCGCAGGTCACCGACTGGTTCGAGCGCGGCGCCACGGAAGCGGAGCTGCTGCACGCGCTCACCGACGGGCTCCCCACCCCCGTTCACCACGCGGCGGCCCTCGTCCAACGGCGGCTCACCGACAAGATGCCACCCGAACGAGTCACTCCGGCGCAACAGCGAACGGTGTTGCGCACCCTCGAATGCAGCGAATGCCGCTCACCGGGCAGCGCGGAGGCCCTGATCGGCGGCCGGTGCAGGCCGTGCCGGGGCGAAGCGGTCGCCGTACCTACTAGGCCCAGCGGGGCCGTACCGGCGGAGGGCGTACGCAACCGGATGAACGACGTACGGGCCGGGCTGGCCCGACGGTCCGCGAGAACGCGCCAAGTGTCCAAAACCGGCTCCCACCTGGGAGTGGTTTGATCCGCTTCCCCTCCCCTGGCCACTACGTTGCGTGCTCCTCTTGGCGCGCATCGTAATCAACCGTCCCAAAGGGGAACGAACCATGTCCGAACCGTCCCACGAGCAGATCGTCTCCGAGCTCCGCGACAAGCCCCCCATCGCCCTGGCCCCCGGCCCCCGCCTGGACGCGGAGAAGCCCGTCTCCCTCCCGCTGCCGCCCAGCACCGTGTGGGACCTGCCGGGCGGTACCGCCTGGGTCTACTACGGCGAGGGGAACACCGGCCTCGTACGGCCGGTCATCTTCGCCGACGGCTTCAACACGGGGCCGAGCGAGCTGGAATTCTCCTGGGAGATCATGGAGTTCGGCGACTACGCGCTCATCAGCGAGCTGCGCCGCCGTGGCCATGACGTCATCCTTCTCGGCTTCCACGAACGCAGTGCATCGATTCTGGACAACTCCCGCACCGCGCAGGCCGCGATCATGCGGGCCATCGAAGAACGACAGGACTTCACTCCGCTGGCCGTCGGCGGGTTCAGCATGGGCGGGCTCGTCACCCGGCATGCGCTGGCCAAGTTGGAGTACGAAGGCATCGACCACCAGACGGCGCTGTACTTCTCGTACGACAGCCCGCACCGCGGCGCCTGGATCCCGATCGCGCTCCAGGCGTTCGCGCACTACATCAAGGATCTCGACAGCCGGTTCTCCGACCAGATCAACAGCCCGGCCGCCCAGCAGCTGCTGTGGCGACACATCGAGAAGTGGGACGACACACCGGACCAGAGCGTCTTGCGCGCCCAGTTCCTCGCCGAGATGGCAGCCGTCGGCCAATGGCCGCGCCGGCCCCGGCTGATCGGCGTCGCCAACGGCGTGGCCGACGGCACCGGCACCGATGTGCGGGCGGGCGAACTGGCCCTGGAGGGCAAGGGCCTGTCGGTCGTGGGAACCAAGCTCTACACCCAGGCGCCGGGCCCCGACGAACTCGTCGCGAAGCTGCGAGTGGTGACGCTGAAGACCAACGAGGTCCGCACGAAAGGGCTCCCGTCGATCGACGGCGCACCCGGCGGCTCACTCGAAGGCTTCGGCATCCTCGCCGACGGGCTGAACGCCCTGAGCCCGATCCTCGGCTTCAAGACCGACGTACGCATCCGGTCGCACTGCTTCGTGCCGTCCGTCAGCGCGGTCGATGTCGGCGATCTGGACACGGACGAGGAGCTGTACAAGAACATCTCGGAGCCCTCGGAGGACGCGAGCGGGCTGGACGAGTTCAAGCTCGCTTCCCGGAACGAGGGACACACCCTCGTGACGGAGGAACTCTGCACCTGGCTCCTCGACCGCCTGCCGTAGGACGGGACGTAACGCGGAAGCGTCGCGGTGTCCGACGTCCCGTCATACCGGGGAGCCAGGCGCTCACGACGAAGTGGGGACTGCGGTATCACGCGCTCACGATGCTCCGGCGGGCATCGTGGGCGCGTCGACCGCAGACCTACGGGGGAGCCCCACGTGACAGCCGTCCCGCACATTCCGAGTCGCGACCGCAGCCGCAGCCGTAGTCACAGCCGTCGTCAGGTGCTCGTCACCGGACTGGCGGCTTCGGCGTTGCTGGCCACGAGCGCCCTGCCGTCACCCGCCGCCGCGACCGGGCGGACCTCCGGGGGGCCGGCCACCCGCCGGTCCTCGCTACCGAAGGCCGAACTCCCGCGTCCCACCGGTCCGTTCGCCGTCGGAAGCGTCGCGCTCCACCTCGTCGACCGCTCGCGGACCGAGCCCTGGGTGCCGGGCACCTCCGCCCACCGGGAGCTGATGGTCAGCCTCTGGTACCCGGCCCGGCCGGGCGGACCGGGGCGTGCCGTGTCGCAGATGACGGCCGGGGCGGCGGCCCACTTCGGGAGCGCGGAGGGAGCCGCGGCGCTCAACCTGGGACTGGCGCCCGGGAGCGTCGACTGGGGCGCGACGCTCACCCACGCGCACGAGGACGCACCCGTCGACCACCGGGCCGGGCAACTGCCCGTGGTGTTGTACTCTCCCGGGCTCGGTGACCCGCGAACCTGGAACACCGCGCTCGTGGAGGACCTGGCGAGCCGGGGGTACGCCGTCGTCACGATCGACCACACCCACGAGGCGACCGAGGTCGAGTTCCCCGACGGCCGGCTGGCCACCATGCGGATCTTCGACGGGACGCCGCCGACCGACCCGGAGGCGATCAGCGCTCTGCTGGAGAAGGTCGTGGCGGTACGGGTCGCCGACAGCAGGTTCCTGCTCGACGAGCTGGCCCGGCTGAACCGGACACGGTTCGGCGGAGCGCTCGATCTGCGCCGGGTCGGCATGTTCGGCCAGTCCGCGGGCGGGTTCACCACGGCGCAGACGATGCACGACGACCGGCGCGTCCGGGCGGGCATCAACATGGACGGCGTAATGGACTACGTCGGCGGGCGGGAACCGGACGGTACCCACCTGAGCAGCGTGGCCCTGGACGGGCTCGACCGGCCGTTGCTGCTGATGGGGACCGGGAGCGAGGGCTCGGGCGACTACCGGCAACAGCCGTCGTGGGCGGCGTTCTGGGCGAACACCCGCGGCTGGAAGGCCGATGTGACGCTGACCGGTTCGCGGCACGCCTCGTACACGGACGCCGAGGTGCTGCTGCCCCAGCTGGCCCGGCAGGGCGCGGTGCCGGAGGGCGGGCTCGCCGGAGCGGTCGGGACGGTGCCGCCGGGCCGGGCGCTGGCCGCGAACCGGGCGTACGTGGCGTCGTTCTTCGACCGGTGGCTGCGCGGGCGCGACGACCATCTGCTGGACGGGCCCTCGCAACGCTTCCCGGAGATGGTGTTCGCGCGGTAGCGCCGACAGGTGGGGAACGCGCGTGGGCCCCGGGACCAGCTGGTCCCGGGGCCCACGCGGCAGAGCTGTGAAGCTGTGCCGGAACTACCGATCCGTCAGGATCAGAAGTCCATGTCACCGCCCGGCATGCCGCCCGGAGCGGCCGCGGTGGCCTTCTCCGGCTTGTCGGCGATGACGGCCTCGGTGGTGAGGAACAGCGCGGCGATGGACGCGGCGTTCTGCAGGGCGGAGCGCGTGACCTTCGCCGGGTCGAGAATGCCCTCGGCGATCATGTCGACGTACTCGCCGGTCGCGGCGTTCAGACCGTGGCCGACGGCCAGGTTGCGCACCTTCTCGACGACGACGCCGCCCTCGAGACCACCGTTGACGGCGATCTGCTTGAGCGGGGCCTCCAGCGCCAGCTTGACGGCGTTGGCGCCGGTCGCCTCGTCACCCGAGAGCTCCAGCTTCTCGAAGACGGCCGAGGCCTGGAGCAGAGCCACGCCACCACCGGCGACGATGCCCTCCTCGACGGCGGCCTTGGCGTTGCGCACCGCGTCCTCGATGCGGTGCTTGCGCTCCTTGAGCTCGACCTCGGTCGCGGCACCGGCCTTGATGACGGCCACGCCGCCGGCCAGCTTCGCGAGGCGCTCCTGGAGCTTCTCGCGGTCGTAGTCCGAGTCGGAGTTCTCGATCTCGGCGCGGATCTGGTTGACGCGACCCTGGACCTGGTCGCTGTCACCGGCACCGTCGACGATCGTCGTCTCGTCCTTGGTGATGACGACCTTGCGGGCGCGGCCGAGCAGGTCGAGACCGGCGTTCTCCAGCTTGAGGCCGACCTCCTCGGAGATGACGGTGCCACCGGTGAGGATGGCGATGTCGCCGAGCATGGCCTTGCGGCGGTCACCGAAGCCCGGGGCCTTGACGGCGACGGACTTGAAGGTGCCACGGATCTTGTTGACGACCAGGGTCGACAGGGCCTCGCCCTCGACGTCCTCGGCGATGATCAGCAGCGCCTTGCCGGACTGCATGACCTTCTCCAGCAGCGGAAGGAGGTCCTTCACGTTGCTGACCTTGGAGTTGACGATCAGGATGTACGGGTCGTCGAGGGACGACTCCATGCGCTCCATGTCGGTGGCGAAGTACGCCGAGATGTAGCCCTTGTCGAAGCGCATACCCTCGGTGAGCTCGAGCTCCAGACCGAAGGTCTGGGACTCCTCGACGGTGATGACGCCTTCCTTGCCGACCTTGTCCATGGCCTCGGCGATGAGCTCGCCGATCTGGGTGTCGGCGGCGGAGATGGAGGCCGTCGAAGCGATCTGCTCCTTGGTCTCCACGTCCTTGGCCTGCTCCAGGAGGGCGGCGGAGACGGCCTCGACGGCCTTCTCGATACCCCGCTTGAGGGCCATCGGGTTGGCACCCGCGGCGACGTTGCGCAGGCCCTCGCGGACGAGAGCCTGGGCGAGAACGGTGGCGGTGGTCGTACCGTCGCCGGCGACGTCGTCCGTCTTCTTGGCGACCTCCTTGACCAGCTCCGCACCGATCTTCTCGTACGGGTCCTCCAGCTCGATCTCCTTGGCGATGGAAACACCATCGTTGGTGATCGTGGGGGCGCCCCACTTCTTCTCAAGGACGACGTTGCGACCCTTGGGGCCAAGGGTGACCTTGACGGCGTCGGCGAGCTGGTTCATGCCGCGCTCGAGACCGCGCCGGGCCTCCTCGTCGAACGCGATGATCTTGGCCATGTGAAGTGGTCCTCCCGGACAGGGGTGGATTTCTCCGGACCGAGTGGCGCCCGCGACGGACGGCCTGCGTGACCGGTGGTTCCTTGCCCCATCGGCCCTGCGGGCCTCACCGGCCCGATCCAAGTTCTGTCACTCTCACCTGGAGAGTGCTAACGCCAATGATTAGCACTCGACCCCCGAGAGTGCAAGCGTCCCCCTCGGGATGTGGACACTGCGCCGGGGGGCGGCTCGGGGCGCTCAGGGCGCACCGGGACGCACTGAGGGCCCGTACCCCCGGGGTACGGGCCCTCAGTGCGTGAGTGGTGTCGTTGGCCGACCGCGCCGAACTCAGCCGACGGCGAGCTTGACCATGTCTGCCTGCGGCCCCTTCTGGCCCTGCGAGATCTCGAATTCAACTCGCTGACCCTCTTCGAGGGTGCGGTACCCGTCCATCTGGATCGCGCTGTAGTGGACGAAAACATCCGCACCACCGTCGACCGCGATGAAGCCGTACCCCTTCTCCGCGTTGAACCACTTGACGGTGCCCTGAGCCATGCCTAACTCCCCTATTACTGGCCCTTGCGCAGGACCGCACTTCGCGGACCCGGGTCAGAACTCACCCTCCGACAGGAGAGGGTGTGTGCGCCGGAACGCGTCGACCGCGGCTGAATGTATCTGCCCAACTGCCCTCTGCAACAGGTCAATCGGACGAGAATTCTAGGCAGCACCGAACGCCCGGATATGCGGAATTCATGAGATTCCTGGGCAAGTCGGGCCAGGCAAAGGCGACTTATGCCTCAAGCGGATCGCGCACTTTGGCTGCATCTTGTCGTGGCCGGGCGCATTCTCATATGCGGGCGGCACGGGCAGCTGGGGGGACTTCCCACACTGTACCGCGCTCAACCATGCAGAATTGCCCCCTCCGCTTCAATAAGCGGAGGGGGCAATTCGATAACGCGGTGCGGTCGGACGGGGCGTCAGCAGCCGCCCGCCACCGCCGGGATGATCGAGATGCCGGCGCCGTCCGGCGTCGCCGTCTCCAGGCCACCCTCGAAGCGCACGTCGTCGTCGTTGACGTACACGTTCACGAAGCGGCGCAGCTTGCCCTGGTCGTCCAGGACGCGGGCGGCGATGCCCGGGTGGTTCTGCTCCAGGGACTCGATGACCTGGGAGAGGGTCGAGCCCTCGGCCGGGACCTCGGTCTGGCCGCCCGTGTAGGTGCGGAGGATGGTGGGGATGCGGACCTTGACGCTCATGGTGGGTGCCCTTCCTGGAGTCTCGGGTGGTCAGCTGGTGGCGAGGCCGGCGGCGCGGAACGCGTCCAGGCTGGGGCGGATGGTCGCGGTCGCCTGTGAGGTATCGGCCACCGCGTCGAGGGTCTTGAGGCCGTCACCCGTGTTGAGTACGACGGTGGTCAGCGACGGGTCGATCAGACCGGCCTCGATGAGCTTCTTCGTCACGCCGACCGTCACACCGCCCGCCGTCTCCGCGAAGATGCCCTCGGTGCGCGCCAGCAGCTTGATCGCGTCGACGACCTGCTCGTCGTTCACATCCTCCACCGCGCCGCCGGTTCGGCGGGCGATGTCCAGGACGTACGGGCCGTCGGCCGGGTTGCCGATGGCGAGGGACTTGGCGATCGTGTTCGGCTTCTGCGGCCGGACGACGTCGTGGCCGCCCTTGTACGCGACCGAGACCGGCGAGCAGCCCTCGGCCTGGGCGCCGAAGAGCTTGTACGGCTTGTCCTCGACGAGGCCGAGCTTGATCAGCTCCTGGAGGCCCTTGTCGATCTTCGTGAACTGCGAGCCGGACGCGATCGGGATGACCAGCTGGTCCGGGAGCTGCCAGCCGAGCTGCTCGCAGATCTCGTACGCCAGGGTCTTGGAGCCCTCGCCGTAGTACGGGCGCAGGTTGACGTTGACGAAGCCCCAGCCCTCGCCGAGCGGGTCGCCGATGAGCTCGGAGCAGAAGCGGTTGACGTCGTCGTAGTTGCCCTCGATGCCGACCAGCTCACCGCCGTACACCGCCGCCATGACGACCTTGCCCTGCTCCAGGTCGTGCGGGATGAACACGCAGGAGCGGAAGCCGGCGCGGGCCGCCGCGGCGCCGACGGCGCCGGCGAGGTTGCCGGTGGAGGAGCAGGAGAGGGTGGTGAAGCCGAAGGCGCGGGCGGCCTCGATGGCCTGGGCGACGACGCGGTCCTTGAAGGAGTGCGTGGGGTTGCCGGAGTCGTCCTTGACGAACAGTTTGCCCTGCTCGACACCGATCTCACGGGCGAGGTTGTCGGCCTGGACGAGCTTGGTCCAGCCGGGGTTCAGGTTCGGCTTCTCGGCGACATCGGCGGGGACCGGCAGCAGCGGCGCGTAGCGCCAGATGTTGGCCGGTCCGGCCTCGATGCGCTTCCTCAGCTCTTCGGGGGAGCCGCTCGGCAGGTCGTACGCCACTTCGAGCGGCCCGAAACAGGACGCGCAGGCGAAAATGGGGCCGAGCTCGAAACGCTCGCCGCACTCGCGGCAGGAAAGCCCCGCGGCGGGACCGAGGTCGACGGCGTGGGCGCCGGTGGATTCCGCGGCTTCGGTGGCTTCGGCGGAAGAATTGGTGCTTACTGCAACGGTCTGCGCAGCCATGGTGGCGAGGCCCTTTCTCCTCATCTTCCTCGCGGCGCGTTTCGCCACGAGACGGAATTGGCACCTTCCCCACCTGACCTCGCGGTCGGCGGGAGGGTTGCCGGGACTTCAACGGGCCGTTCCCTCAGTCCCTCTGGATGAGCGCTGTGGCACCGGATCTTCGATCCGGGCATTTATCGGCGGACGGACCCCGGCATGCGATGGTCGTCCGCGTTGTTCAAGACTGTAACCGAAGCATCGGACTGTTGAGATAGTCGTCCGAACCGCGAGATGGATCACATACAGGGAGTATCGACCGTGCTGGAAGAGGTCGAATGCTGGCTGGCCAGGCGCTCCTGGTCGGCCGCCGACCGCCCGATGGACCGCCTGCTGGCCGCCAGGGCAAGAGCCGGGGAAGCGGGCCGCGGCAGCGTCAGTGTCGTACTGCCCGCACTGAACGAGGAGGCGACGGTCGGCGAGATCGTCGCGACGATCCGGCGCGAGCTGATGGAGAAGATCCAGCTGGTCGACGAGCTCGTGGTGATCGATTCCGGTTCCACGGACGCCACCGCGAAAGTGGCCCGGGAGGCCGGCGCCCGGGTGGTGCACCGCGACGCGATACTCCCCCGGATTCCGGCCGTGCCCGGCAAGGGCGAGGTGCTGTGGCGCTCGCTCCTGGTGACCGGCGGCGACATCGTGTGCTTCGTCGACGCCGACCTGAAGGACTTCTCGGCGGACTTCGTCTCCGGCATCGTCGGCCCGCTGCTGACCGACCCTGACGTGCAGTTCGTGAAGGCGATGTACGACCGCCCCTTCGGTGACACAGCAGGCCAGGGCGGTCGTGTGACCGAGCTGGTGGCGCGTCCGCTGCTCAATCTGCACTGGCCGCAACTGGCCGGTTTCGTCCAGCCGCTGGGCGGTGAGTACGCCGTACGCCGCTCCCTGCTCGAACGGCTGCCCTTCCCCGTCGGCTACGGCGTGGAGCTGGGCCTCCTGGTCGACGCGCTGCACACGGTGGGGCTGGACGCGCTGGCCCAGGTCGACGTGGGGGTGCGCAAGCACCGGCACCAGGACGGGCAGGCGCTCGGCCGGATGGCGGCAGCGATCTACCGGACCGCACAACTGCGGCTGTCCCGCGGCCACTTGGTGCGCCCGGCGCTCACCCAGTTCGAGCGCGGCCCGAACGGTTTCGTACCGCGCACCCATGCCGTGGACACCGAGGAGCGGCCCCCGATGTGCGAGATCGAGGAGTACGTTTCGCGGCGCGCGGCCTGACGTGGCCTGACTTCGCACGTTTGGGCGGTTCGTGATCGGGCTAGATTCCGCAACATGGTCTCCGCGCACGATGCCCAGCCCGCTGCCCGGTCCGACGCCCAGGTCCTCGTCGCGTCCAACCGCGGCCCGGTCTCGTACACCCTGGGCACGGACGGATCGCTCGACGCGAGACGGGGCGGCGGCGGTCTCGTCTCCGGGCTGAGCGCCGTCGACGACAAGCTGTGGGTGTGCGCCGCGCTCGGCGACGGGGACCGGGAGGCGGTCCGGCGCGGGGTCGGTGAGCCGGGTGTACGGATGCTCGACATCGACGCGGACGTCCACACCGACGCGTACAACGGCATCGCGAATTCGGTGCTCTGGTTCGTCCACCACATGCTGTACCAGACACCGCTGGAGCCGGTCTTCGACGCGGAGTTCCGGCGGCAGTGGGCCTCGTTCGAGACCTACAACCGGGCCTTCGCCGAGGCGCTCGCCGAGGAGGCGGGGCAGGGCGCCGCGGTGCTGGTGCAGGACTACCACCTGGCGCTGGTGCCCGGCATGCTCCGCGAGCTCCGCCCCGACCTGCGGATCGGCCATTTCTCGCACACCCCGTGGGCGCCCGTCGACTACTTCCGGCTGCTCCCCGACGACATCGCCGAGCAGTTGCTGCACGGCATCCTGGGCGCGGACCGGGCGGCGTTCCTGACCCGGCGCTGGGCGGACGCGTTCATCGGCTGCTGCACCCAGATTCTGGGCGGCACCGGGCGGACCAGGATCGGGGTGCACGGGCTCGGCGCGGACGCGGACTTCCTGCGCCGCCGGGCGCACGAGGCGGACGTGGACGAGCGGATGGCGGCGCTGCGCGAGCAGGCCGGCCCCGGCCGGAGGACGATCGTACGGGTGGACAGAACGGAACTGTCCAAGAACATCGTGCGCGGCCTGCTCGCCTACCGCGAGCTCCTGGCCGAGCGGCCCGAATGGCGCGAGCGCGTCGTCCATGTCGCCTTCGCGTACCCCTCCCGGCAGGACCTCGCGGTGTACCGCGACTACACGGCCGAGGTGCAGCGGGTCGCCGACGAGATCAACGCCGTGTACGGCACGGAGGGCTGGACGCCGGTCGTGCTGCACGTCAAGGACGACTTCGCCCGCTCGCTCGCCGCGTACCGGCTGGCCGACGTGGCGCTCGTCAACCCGATCCGGGACGGCATGAACCTGGTCGCCAAGGAGATCCCGGTCGTCTCCGACCACGGCTGCGCGCTGGTGCTGTCGCGGGAGGCGGGGGCGTACGAGGAGCTGGGCAGCGACGCGGTCGTGGTGAACCCGTACGACGTCTCGGCGACGGCGGTGGCGCTGCACGAGGCGCTGACGATGGCGGAGGACGAACGAGCCGCACGCACGGAACGCCTGGCCGCGGCGGCGGTAGCGCTGCCGCCGCAGCAGTGGTTCCTGGACCAACTGGACGCGCTGCGGCGGGAGTGAGAGCGTCCGGCAGTAGGCAGCGCGGGTGAAGGAGCGGGGCTGGGGTGCGTGCATCGCAAGGCAGAGGATTGAGGCAACGCGGAGCGTTGGTGATTGACGACAACGCCGCGAGGTGCGTGCCCCAGCCCCCGCGACGCCGCGAGGCCTACTGCCGGACGCTCTGAGCGTCCGGGGCTGTCAGATTCGCCGGGCCAGTGCCGCCAGGAAGGCGACGACGTCGCCCGGTCCGGTCAGCAGCAGGTCGGCCCGCTCGGCCAGTTCGGGCACCTCCGCGCTGCCGCTGCAGACCAGCAGGCCGGGGATGCCGTCGGGGCCCTCGGTGCGGAACTTCTCCACCGCGGCGTAAGCGGCGAGGTCGCCGAGGTCGTCGCCCGCGTACAGCACGGACTCGGCGTCCGTCTCCCGTAGGTACTGAGCGAGCGCCACGCCCTTGTCCATGCCCGGCGGGCGCAGTTCCAGGACCAGCCGGCCCGGTTCGACGATCAGTCCGTGCCGGGCGGCGAGGTCGCCGAGGGGGCCGCCCAGCGCCTCGAACGCGGCCTGCGGGTCGGAGGCGCGGCGGGTGTGGACGGCGATCGCCCGGCCCTTCTCCTCGATCCAGGTGCCGTGCCACGAGCCGGACCGGTCCAGCACGCCCGGGAGTTCGGCGCGGACCGCGGCGATGCCGGGGTGCGGGGCGGGGGCGTGGACGGTGCCGGACACGGCGTCCCAGCGTTCGGCGCCGTAGTGGCCGAGGACGACGAGGTGGTCGAGGCCGGGTACTCCGGCGAAGCCGCCGTGCCGGACCGCGACACCGGCCGGGCGGCCGGTGATCACGGCGACGGAGGCCACTTTCGGGGCGAGCGCGACGAGGGCCTCGACGGCGCCGGGGTGGGCGCGGGCCTGTTCCGGGTCCGGGACGATGTCGGCGAGGGTGCCGTCGAAATCGAGCGCGATGACGGCGCGGTCGGGGCGCGCGAGGATCGCGGCGAGGGCCTCTTGGCCGGCGGGGGTGGTGGGGGTCGGGAGTGTGGGTGCTTCGGGGTTGCTGCCCATGGGGGGAGCCTATAGCTGGGGCGCGCGGTTGGGGCAGGTGTGCGTTGCCGGGGGCGCTGTCCCGGGCCCCCGCTCCTCAATCGCCGGAGGGGCTTGAGCTAGCGGCGGCCGCGTCTTGCGGCCCTGACCCGGCGGAGGCGGTTCACCGTCACCGGGTCCTCCTCCAGGGCGCGGCGGTCGTCCAGCAGGGCGTTCAGGAGCTGGTAGTAGCGCGTGGGCGAGATGCCCAGCTGTTCGCGGATCGCCCGCTCCTTCGCCCCGGGGCCGGACCACGACTGCCGTTCGACGGCGAGCACGGCGCGGTCCCTGTCGGAGAGGCCGTCCGGGTCGTCGGGGCCATTCGTGGGGGCGGTCATATCAGCCAACATATCGCCCGCCCGAAGGGCCGCCACCTGCCAGACCCCGATCCGCCGGACAGGCCGCTGGTCCTCGTCCGCTGGTCCTCGTCCGCTGGTCCTTGTCCGCTGCCGCGGCCGAATCGCGTGCGATCCGGCCCAGCACGCTCGCGGGGCTGCCGTTCGGCTCGACCGCCTTGCCGATGTTCTCCTTGATCGACTCGCTGGACCGGGCCCAGGACGTCTTGCCGTACGGGTAGAACTGCGAGTCCGGCAGCGCGGCCAGGAACTTCCACAGCGGCTTGTATTCGGCGTCGGACTCCATGGCCGCGGAGGCGCTGTCGGTGACCGGGAGCAGGTCGTACTCGTCGGCGAAGTCGATGACGTTCTTGTCGGTGAACAGATAGTCGAAGAACTTGCCCAGCTGCACGCGGTGGCCGTGCTGCTTGAAGCCCGTGATCCAGTCGGCCACTCCGAGCGAGCCCTTGCTGGGGCCGTCGCTGCCGGGCATCGGCACCATGCCGACGGAGACGCCCTTGCGCTCGCCGATGGTCTACACCACAGCCGGTATCGCTTTCGCAACGCAACCGGGCCGGTGCCCGGCCCCGCGTACCTGAGAGCATTGCCCCCGAGCTGTGCCTACTGCTAAGTAGGTTCCGGTGCAGGGCTCTTCGGGCCCATCTGCCCCGCACCGCCGCTGTGCCGTACCGCCCGCATCGTTACGTTCCACGCCGCAAGGAGCCGTCCAGCATGTCGCGTACCGCATCTGAAATTGCCACCCAGCCCGGCTGCTGGCGGCGTGCCGCGGAGGCGGGGGCGGTGTTCGACGGGCTGCCGCGGCCCGGCGAGCGGGTCGCCGTCACCGGGTGCGGCACCTCCTGGTTCATGGCCATCGCGTACGCGGCGCTGCGCGAGGCGGCCGGGCAGGGCGAGACGGACGCGTACCCGTCATCGGAGTTCCCGGCCGGGCGCCCGTACGACCGGGTGGTGGCGATCACCCGTTCCGGCACCACGACGGAGGTGCTGGAGCTGCTGGGCGAGCTGCGCGGCAGGGTCGCCACCGTCGCGCTGACCGCCGACCCGAAGACGCCGGTCATGGACGCCGCCGACGCCGTGGCCGTACTGGACTGGGCGGACGAGGAGTCGGTCGTCCAGACCCGGTTCGCCACCACCGCGCTGGCCTTTCTGCGGGCCGGCCTCGAGGCATCGGGTCCGCTTCCGGCCGGGGTGAAGACGGTCGCCGCCGCCGCGGTGGACGCGGAGCTCGCGGTGACGGAGCCGCTGGACGAGGCGGTGGTCTCGGCCGAGCAGTGGACGTTCCTGGGGCGCGGCTGGACGTACGGGCTGGCACAGGAGGCCGGGCTGAAGATGCGCGAGGCGGCGGGCGCCTGGACGGAGTCGTACCCGGCGATGGAGTACCGCCACGGCCCGATCTCGATCACCGGGCCGCACCGGGTGGCGTGGGTGTTCGGCCGGCTGCCGGAGGGGCTCGCCGGTGATGTGGCGCGGGTGGGCGGAACGCTGGTCGCGCACGCCACGGCGGACCCGATGGCGGATCTGATCCGGGCGCAGCGGCTGGCGGTCGAGCTGGCGGAGTCGAAGGGGTACGACCCGGACCACCCGCGCAACCTCTCGCGCAGCGTGATCCTTTCGCCCTGAGCTGTCCCGGACGGCCCGGTTCCGGTGCCGCGAAGTCGTGGTCGCGATTTTGTATGCATCCGCAACAAACCGGGATAGTGGACTAGACCTTTTTGCCTCCTCGGGCGAAACTGTTTCCCGTGAAACACGTCATCGCCCTCGATGTGGGCGGCACCGGAATGAAGGCCGCACTGGTCGGGGCCGACGGCGCCCTGCTGTACGAGGCACGGCGGGCGACCGGCAGAGAGCGCGGCCCCGAAGCCGTCGTGGAGTCGATCCTCGGCTTCGCCGCCGATCTGCGGGCGTACGGCGAGGAGCACCTCGGCGAGAGCGCCCTCGCGGCCGGTGTCGCCGTGCCCGGCCTCGTCGACGCCGAGAACGGGATCGCGGTCTACGCCGCGAACCTGGGCTGGCGCGACGTACCCATGCGGCAACTGCTCGGCGAGCGGCTCGGCGGCGTTCCCGTCGCGCTCGGCCACGATGTGCGCACCGGCGGGCTCGCCGAGGGCCGGATCGGCGCGGGCAAGGGCGCCGACCGCTTCCTCTTCGTGCCGCTGGGCACTGGCATCGCCGGGGCCATCGGCATCGCGGGCACGATCGAGGCGGGCGCGCACGGGTACGCGGGCGAGATCGGCCACATCGTGGTCCGGCCGGACGGGCCCGACTGCAGCTGCGGACAGCGCGGCTGTCTGGAGACCCTGGCGTCCGCGTCCGCCGTCAGCCGCGCCTGGGCCGCCGCCTCCGGCGACCCCGAGGCGGACGCCGCGGACTGCGCGAAGGCCGTCGAGTCCGGCGACCCGGCAGCGGTGGAGGTCTGGCGGAACGCGGTGGACGCGCTCGCCGCCGGGCTGGTCACCGCGCTGACGTTGCTCAACCCGCGCGCGCTCATCATCGGTGGCGGTCTCGCCGAGGCCGGGGAAACCTTGTTCACACCACTCCGTGCGGCCGTCGAGGAACGCGTCACGTTCCAGAAGCTGCCCCACATCGTCCCGGCGGCCCTCGGGGACACCGCCGGATGCCTGGGCGCAGGGCTGCTCGCCTGGGATCTTCTCTCCACGGAGGTATCCGCCTGATGGCCGGACGCGCAGACAGCACAGTTCTCGCAGGTGCCCGGGTGGTGCTTCCCACCGGGACGGTCGAGAACGGCCGGGTGATCGTCGAGGGCACCCGGATCGCCGGTTCCACGGCGGAGGGCGCACCGACCGTAGACCTGAGCGGCCACTGGGTGGTCCCCGGCTTCGTCGACATGCACAACCACGGCGGCGGCGGCGCGTCCTTCACCTCCGGCACCCTGGACGAGGTCCTCACCGGCATCCGCACCCACCGCGAGCACGGCACCACCACGCTGGTCGCCTCCACGGTCACCGGCGAGATGGACTTCCTCGCCCACCGGGCCGGCGTCCTGTCCGAGCTGGTGGAGCAGGGCGACCTGGCCGGTATCCACTTCGAGGGGCCGTTCATCTCGCCGTGCCGCAAGGGCGCGCACAGCGAGGACCTGCTGCGCCACCCGGACCCGGCCGAGGTCCGCAAGTTGATGGACGCGGCGCGCGGCACCGCGAAGATGTTCACGCTCGCCACCGAACTGCCGGGCGGCATCGACTCGGTGCGGCTGCTCGCCGAGCACGGCGTCATCGCCGCGATCGGGCACACCGACGCCACGTACGAGCAGACCGTCGAGGCGATCGACGCGGGCGCCACCGTCGCCACCCACCTCTTCAACGCGATGCCGCCGCTCGCCCACCGCGAGCCCGGCCCGATCGCGGCGCTGCTGGAGGACGAGCGGATCACCGTCGAGCTGATCAACGACGGCACGCATCTGCACCCCGCGGCCCTGGAGCTGGCCTACCACCACGCGGGCGCCCACCGCGTCGCGCTGATCACCGACGCCATGGACGCGGCCGGCTTCGGCGACGGCCTGTACCAGCTCGGCCCGCTCGCGGTCGAGGTCAAGGACGGCGTCGCGCGGCTGGTCGAGGGCGACTCGATCGCGGGCTCCACGCTCACCCTGGACACCGCGTTCCACCGGGCCGTGACCATCGACCGGATCCCGGTCGGCGACGTCGTGCAGTCCATCTCCGCCAACCCGGCCCGGCTGCTCGGCGTGTACGACAAGGTCGGCTCGCTGGAACCGGGCAAGGACGCGGACCTGGTGGTCCTGGACGAGGACTTCGGGCTCAAGGGCGTCATGCGCAAGGGCGAATGGATCAAAGAGCTCCAGGTCGGCTGATCTGCCCCGTTATTGACGGTGAGTCGAATTCGTAACGAAGAGACGGCGGTTGGTCCGGAGGTCTGGGCCGACCGTCACCTCTTTGGCATGATCGCCTGGAGAACAGCCAGAGAAAGCGCATTCCGTCCACGGTCTCGCGCTTCGGAGCAGGGATCGAGGGAGCGGCCGCGGTGATCCTCACGGTCACACTGAATACGGCACTCGACCTGACGTACGGCGTCCCGGAACTCGTCCCGCACGCCAGCCACCGCGTCAGCGACATGTCCGAGCGCCCCGGCGGCAAGGGACTCAACGTGGCCCGGGTGCTCTCCGCGCTCGGCCACGAAACGGTGGTCACCGGCTTCACCGGAGGCTCCACCGGAGCCGTGCTCCGCGAGCTGCTGGCCGGCCTGCCCACGGACGCCACCTCGCCGAACGCCCCCGCACCGATCACCGATGCTCTCGTCACCGTCGCCGGGAACACCCGCCGCACCATAGCCGTCGTCGACCGGGCCACCGGCGACACCACCCAGCTCAACGAACCCGGACCGCTCGTCACCGCCGACGAGTGGACCGCCCTCCTCGGCCGGTACGAGGAGCTCCTCACCGGGGCCGACGCCGTCGCGCTCTGCGGC
The DNA here is from genome assembly GCF_035918155.1 of Streptomyces sp. NBC_01591. Taxonomy (NCBI): domain Bacteria; kingdom Bacillati; phylum Actinomycetota; class Actinomycetes; order Kitasatosporales; family Streptomycetaceae; genus Streptomyces; species Streptomyces sp. NBC_01591. The sequence goes on along the minus strand of NZ_CP109327.1, from coordinate 4,833,059 downwards.
AGCCTGCCGCCCGGCATCCACGTCGGCGCCTACGCCGAACTGGTCCGCCCGGCCCGCGCCGCCGGTGTCCCCGTGCTCCTGGACACCAGCGGCGAACCGCTCCGCCGCGGCATCGCCGCCCGCCCCGACCTGATCAAGCCGAACGCCGACGAGCTCGCCCAGCTCACCGGCTCCCGCGAACCGATGCGCGCCACCCGCGACGCCCGCCGCCGCGGCGCGCGCGGGGTCATCGCCTCGCTGGGCCCGAACGGCATGCTGGCGGTCACCCCCGAAGGCAGCTGGCAGGCAGCGCCGCCCGCCAAGGTCCTGGGCAATCCGACCGGCGCGGGCGACTCCGCGGTGGCCGGGCTGCTGTCCGGCCTCGTCGAGGGGCTGAGCTGGCCGAACCGGCTACGGCGGGCGGTGGCACTGTCGACGGCGACCGTGCTCTCCCCGACAGCCGGTGATTTCGACCGCGCGGCGTACGAGGAGCTGCTGTCGCGCGTCGGCATCGAGGAACACGCACCGGCGGCCCGATAGGCCGCGCCCGTCCCGGACCGGCCCGTCCGCCGGTCCGAAAGAAGTAGCAAGAGGTCAGCATGCCGCTCGTCAGCACCGGTGAACTCGTCTCCGCCGCCCAGGCCGAGGGACGCGGGATCGCCGCCTTCAATGTCATCACGCTGGAGCACGCGGAGGCCATCGCGGCCGGCGCGGAGCGCGCCGGAGCCCCCGCCATCCTCCAGATCTCCGAGAACGCCGTGAAGTTCCACGGCGGACGGCTCTCCGCGATCGCCGCCGCGGCCGCCGCCGTCGCCCGCGCGTCCAGTGCCCCGCTCGCCCTCCACCTCGACCACGTCGAGTCCGTGGAGCTGCTCCACCAGGCGCACACCGAGGGCTTCGGCTCCGTCATGTTCGACGCGTCCAAGCTGTCGTACGAGGAGAACGTGCGGGCCACGGCCGAGGCGGTGGCCTGGGGCCGTGAGCGCGGCATCTGGATCGAGGCCGAGCTCGGCAAGGTCGGCGGCAAGGAGGGCGAGGCCCCGCTCGACGCCCACGCCCCCGGTGTCCGCACGGACCCGGCCGAGGCCGCCGCGTACGTCCGCGACACCGGGGTGGACGCGCTGGCCGTCGCCGTCGGCTCCTCGCACGCGATGACCGAGCGCACCGCCGCCCTGGACCACGAGCTGATCGGCCGGCTCCGCGAGGCCGTCCCGGTCCCGCTGGTGCTGCATGGCTCCAGCGGCGTCCCGGACGACGAGATCCGCCGGGCCGTGGCCTCCTCCGGCATGGTCAAGATCAACGTGGGCACGGCGCTGAACACCGCGTTCACCGGCGCGGTGCGGGCCTATCTGGCCGAGAACACCACGGGCGTGGACCCGCGGAAGTACCTCGCCCCCGGGCGCGAGGCGATGGCCGCGACGGTGGCGGGGTTCCTCGCGCTGATGGGCTGACCAGGCGCGCAGCGCGTCGCGCGCGCCGAGCAACGGAGTTTTCTCATCCTGGCTCGCCGCGAGGTCGGACGGTCTTGAACAGCTGAGTGCCTTCCGGGTTCAGTGTCCCGATCCCGGACCGAGGACCGGGTGCACCCGGTCCTCGGCTTCAGAGCGCCAACCAAGCAGCGCATCAAGCACATCCTGAAAATAAGATATGAAAAGCCGTGGCCAGGCGCGAGGTGCGGGAACTGCGCCGGGCGAGCGAGGTCCTGCGGACGGCCTCGGCTTTTTCGCCGCGCAGCTCGACCCGACCCGGCCTAGGTGAGGGTGCTCACGCGACCTCTCCCGGGTTCGGGCGCCGGGAGAGGCCGCAAAGCGTTCGCCCTCAATGGGCTAACCCTTCGCAGGGGTGACTTGCAGCCAATCCAGGATCACGTCGCACTGATTCCCTTCCTGGCACGAGATGCTGACCTCGTTCTCACCCTTGATCAGGTCGACCGGCGCCCAGGTGGTCTGCCAGTTCTTTTCCCAGTTCGAGTCGGACGAGTGGATGAAGTTCTTGAGGCCGATGGGCTGCGAATTAGGCTTCCCGTTCACCGTCAGCGTCGCATTAGCGTCCTTGGCGGGAATCGCATAGCGCACCGTCAAGCGGTACTTGCCTTTCTCCTTCATCGCTGCCTTCCACGTCACGGATGACCCAACCGCGTTGAAGCCCGTGACGTATGAGCCGTTCGGGCCTTCCGCGCCCTTGGTCGTGTTGTCCAGCTGGGCCGTGCCGCCCAGCTTCAGCGTCGCCGCGTCCTGCTTGGGCAGCTCGGCCGGGGCCTCGGAGCTGGGGGACTGCTGGGGCTTCGGGGACTCCTCGACCTGGCCGCCGGGACCGGCGGAGGAGGTGGCCTCGTCCTTCTTCTTGTCCTTGTCCGGGTCGCCCGTGATCAGCGCGGCGCCGATGCCGATGAGTACGACCAGGACCACCGCGACCGCACCGATCAGCAGGCCCTTGGTGTTCGGGCCGCCCCTGTCGGGGCCGCCGGGACGGCCGCGGCCGCCCTGATGCTGCGGGACCTGCGCGGTGGCGGCGCCGGGGTACGTCTCCGGGGCGGCGTACTGCGCGTTCGGCTGGCCGTACGCCTGCTGCTGCGGCACCTGCTGGCCGTACTGGCGCTCGCCGACGGTGCGCACCTGGTTGTACGAGGTCCGGGGCACACCGGGCTGCGGTGCCGCCGGCGGGTAGCCGTAGCCGCCCTGCCGCGGCGGCTGGGCGCCCGCTGCCTGACCGTCCTCGTAGAGGTAGCCGAACGGATCGTCGTCCTCGGGCGTGTTTGCGCCGTTGTTCCCGGCCGTCATCCCTGGGTCACTCCTCACCATGTCGCCAGCCGTCGCCGAATGCTGCCAGCCGTGGCCGACCGGCCGAGCCTACCTCGAACGGCCCACCCCAAGAATTGCCGTCGCAGCTACCGGAAGCGCGGCGGAGCACAAGGACCGCGCCGCGGTGAACGTCAGCCGGCCCTGCGGTGAACCTTCGACCGGGACCGCTTCTCCACGTACATCCGCTGGTCGGCGGAGCGCAGCACCTCTTCGGCGGTCATGCCGCAGGCGGCCCAGCCGATGCCGAAACTCGCCCCCACGCGCACCGCCCGGCCGTCGACCCGGATGGGCGGAATGATGGCGTTACGGAGGCGTACGGCCAGGTCCGCGGCGTCCGCGTCGCCCAGCCCGTCGGCGAGGACGACGAATTCGTCACCCCCGAGCCGGGCCACGGTGTCGCCGTCGCGGACACAGGTGGTGAGCCGACGGGCGACCTCGATCAGCACGGCGTCACCGGTGTGGTGGCCGAAGCGGTCGTTGATCGACTTGAAGCCGTCGAGGTCGCAGAAGAGGACCGCGAGCCCCTTCGCCCCGTCGTCGTGCTCGGTGTCGGGTGCGACGGCATGCACATGGTGGTCGTACGGGCCGCCGGGTGCCGAGTCCACCTCGTAGCCGTGCGTCCGCGCGTCCGGATCGTCGGCGCCACCGAAGGCCGCGTCCAGCGCCTCCACCGGGGTGGTGGCCGCCGCGTTCGGGCGCTCACAGAGCCGGGCGCTCAGCCGGGAGCGCAGCTCGGCGCTGTTGGGCAGGCCGGTGAGCGCGTCGTGCGAGGCACGGTGCGCCAGATGCAGCTCGTGGCGCTTGCGCTCCTCTATGTCCTCGACGTGGGTGAGCAGGAAGCGGGGGCCGTCCGCGGTGTCGGCGACGACGGAGTTGCGCAGCGAGACCCAGAGGTAGGTGCCGTCCCGCCGCCCGAGCCGCAGCTCGGCACGGCCGCCCTCGGCGGAGGTGCGCAGCAGGGTGCCGATGTCCTCGGGGTGGACCAGGTCGGCGAAGGAGTAGCGGCGCAGCACGGACGCGGGACGGCCCAGCAGCCGGCACAGGGCGTCGTTGGTGCGCAGCAGCCGGCCGTGCTGATCGCCGCCCATCTCGGCGATGGCCATGCCGCTGGGCGCGTACTCGAAGGCCTGGCGGAAGGACTCCTCGCTGGCCCGCAGCGCCTGCTGCTCCCGTTCGAGACGGACCAGCGCCCGCTGCATGTTTGCTCTGAGCCGGGCGTTGCTGATCGCAATGGCGGCCTGTGATGCGTACATCTGGAGGGCCTCGCGGCCCCAGGCGCCGGGGCGGCGGCCGCCGCGTGGGCGGTCCACGGAAATGACGCCCAGGAGATCGGCACCGCCGCCGGACGCGTACATCGGGGCGTAGAGGCGGTCCTGGGGGTGCCACTCGTCCTCGAAGCGGGGTTCCGGCCCGTCGGTGTGCCACTGCGGTACGTCGTCGTCGAGGAGGACCCAGCCGTCGGTGTGCGGTATGAAACGGAGCTCGTCCCAGGCCCGCCCCATCGTCAGCCGGCGCTCCCAGGAGGCGCGCGAGCCGACTCGGCCGGTGATCAGGGCTTCCGCCGCGCTGTTGCCCGCGAAGGCGGCGACGACGAGATCACCGTCGGGGCGAACCAGGTTCACACAGGCCAGCTCGTAGCCGAGACCGGTGACGATTCCGTCGGCCACGGTCTGCAGCGTGTCGGCCAGGCTCCGCGCCGTATTGAGATCGGCCACGGCCTGGTGCAGCTGCCGCATCGTCGCAAGACGGACGTACGGCTCCGACTCGGCCTCCATTGCTCGCAACTCCCCGAGACCTCGACAGCACTCCAGGTTTCATATCGACGTACTTACTGCAGTGTCACGGCAACTGAATCACAGTGAGCTGTGCAGCCGGTACACAGGGTCAACAAATATTGCACTCTGTGACTCAAGTCACAACAGATGGTGAAGGGTCGCGAGTGCCTCACGGATTCGCCCCATCCTTTTCTTGAACGCAAATCTGTACGTTCTCCTGAACGCGAATCCGTACGTCGCGCAGCGCCGCCGCGCCCGTCGCGGACCACAGGTCCTAGGACCAGGCTGGTCCCCTGGCCCGATGCGGGGTCACTCGTTCCGCGGCTAGCGTGCCCGATGTGTCACAGACGAAGACCCCCGCCCCGCGTTCCCGGCCCATCCCCCATGCTGAGGGGGTGAGCAACGATGAGTTCCGAGGCGCCCTCGCCCGGCTGGCCGCCGGTGTCGTGCTGATCACCGCCCAGGAGCCGCCGCTGGACGAGAACGGACGCGGCGAGGACGTCGGCATGACGGCGACCGCCTTCATGTCGGTGTCGCTGGACCCGCCGCTGGTGATGGTCAGCCTGCGCAACGACTCCCGGATGGACGACCTGCTGTCGGAGCAGCCGCTGTGGGCGGTGTCCGTGCTCGCCGAGAGCCAGCGGCACGTCGCCGGGCGGTTCGCGATGAAGGGCCGGATCAGCGACCGGCTGCTGTTCGAGGACATCCCCTACACCCGGGGGGAGGTCACCGCCGCGCCGCTGATCGGAGGAGCACTGGCCACGCTGGAGTGCCGCACCGAGCAGCGGGTCGTGGCGGGCGACCACACGCTGGTGATCGGCCGGGTGCTGAGCGCGGCCCTGCCCAGCGGGGACGGGTCGCCGCTGACGTACTTCCGGGGGCGGTACCGGCAGCTGGGCTGAGGACGGCGGGGCCGCGCCCCGGACGGCCGGTCCCGGAGCCCGGGTGAAGACCCGGCCCGTCACCAGTCGCGGCCGGAGCGGCCGCGCTTGGTCTCGCCGCGCTGCTTCTTCTCACGCAGCCGGCGTTCGTTGATGCCCCGCGGAATCCTGGTCTTGCGGCGCGGCCTCGGGGGCGGCGCCGTCGCCTCGGCGAGCAGGGAGGCGAGCCGTACGAGAGCCGTCTCGCGGTTGCGCCACTGGGAGCGGTGCTCGGAGGCCCGTACCGCGATCACGCCGCCCACCAGCCTGCTCTCCAGGCGCTGGAGCGCCCGCTCCTTCCACACCTCGGGGAGCGACTCGGTCGCCGCGAGGTCGAAGCGGAGCTCCACCTGGGAGTCGCTGGTGTTGACGTGCTGACCGCCGGGTCCCGAGGACCGCGAGAAACGCCACATGAGCTCGGCCTCCGGCAGGGAGACCGAACCGCGGATGACATAGGGCCCGGACATGACACCCATGTTCCCCGGACCAGAGGGTGTTCGTCACCTTCTTTTGCCGTACAGGCCGTCCGCCCGACCGGGGGACTTCGGTAAAGAAAGTAAAGGGATCAGGAACCTCCTGGTCCCTTGTCCGCGTTATGACCTGTGACGGTAGCTTCGTGATGACATGAAGCCCGCAATCGACGATGAAAGGGACTTCCCATGGCTGTAAGCCTGTCCAAGGGCGGCAACGTCTCCCTCACCAAGGAGGCCCCGGGCCTGACCGCCGTCACGGTCGGCCTCGGCTGGGACGTCCGCACCACCACCGGCACCGACTTCGACCTCGACGCCTCGGCGATCGCGGTCAACCCGGCCGGGAAGGTCGTCTCCGACGGCCACTTCGTCTTCTTCAACAACAAGTCGACGCCCGACCAGACCATCGTCCACACCGGTGACAACGTCACGGGCCAGGGCGAGGGCGACGACGAGCAGATCAACGTCAACCTGGCGGGTCTGCCGGCCGACGTCGACAAGATCGTCTTCCCGGTCTCGATCTACGACGCCGAGACCCGCAGCCAGAACTTCGGCCAGGTGCGCAACGCGTTCATCCGCATCCTCAACCAGGCCGGCGGCACCGAGATCGCCCGCTACGACCTGAGCGAGGACGCCGCCACCGAGACTGCCATGGTCTTCGGTGAGCTGTACCGCAACGGCGCGGAGTGGAAGTTCCGCGCCGTCGGTCAGGGTTACGCCTCCGGCCTGCGCGGCATCGCGCAGGACTTCGGCGTCAACCTCTGACGCACGAGCACGACCACAGAAGCCCCCGGCCGTTGCGGCCGGGGGCTTCTGCATGCGCGCCCGGAAGCATGCGCGCCACCGGAGCGTGTGCGCGACCGAGGCATGTGCCCGGCGTCCGGTATGCGGTGCCACCGAGCACCGAGCCCCAACTCCCGCCGATTAACGAACACATGTGTATTCCATTCGGACAAGAAGTGGTCAAATAAATGTGAGGTATTTGTTAGTACTCCGTCAATGCTGGTCATTCGGTGGCACGCTCTCGGCTCGTAACCCCCCACGGAACGAGCAACGGAGAGCGCATGACCCCCCACATGAACACCCGTCGCGCCGCAGCCCTGGCCGCCGTGGCCGCGATGGTCGCCGTCGGCATGCAGACCGGTGCGGCAAACGCCGTGCCCGACAACGGCAATGACGGTCCCTCCGCCACTCGCAGCGTCGTCCCCTTCGGCGCCAACAAGGCCTCGCAGCGCACCATCGCCATCAAGTCCGCACAGAGCGACGCCTCTTCGACCGCCGACTCGCTCGGGCTCGGCGGCAAGGAGAAGCTGATCGTCCGTGATGTGATCAAGGACGCCGACGGCACCGTCCACACCCGCTACGAGCGCACCTACGACGGGCTGCCGGTGCTCGGCGGCGACCTCGTCACCCACACCGCCCGCGGCGGAAAGCTCAAGGGCGTCACCAAGGCGACCAAGGCCCGGATATCCGTGCCGTCCACGACGCCGAAGATCAAGACCGCGGCCGCCGCCCGCAAGGTGATCTGGGCGGGCTCCGGCAAGCCCGTCCTCGCCCTGGAGACGGTGAAGACCGGCGTGCAGAAGGACGGCACGCCGAGCCGTGTGCACACCATCACCGACGCGATCACCGGCAAGAAGCTCCAGAGCTACGAGGCGGTCGAGACCGGCGTCGGCCACAGCCAGTACAGCGGCGACGTCGATCTGACGACCACCGAGTCCGGCTCCGGCTTCGAGCTGACCGACGGCGACCGCGGCGGCCACAAGACGTACGACCTGAACCAGGGCGAGAGCGGCACCGGTGACCTCGTCACGGACGACGACGACACCTGGGGCGACGGCACCGGCGGCGACCGCCAGACCGCCGCCGTGGACGCCGCCTACGGCGCCGCGCAGACCTGGGACTTCTACAAGTCGGCGTTCGGCCGCGAGGGCATCGCCGGTGACGGCAAGGCCGCGTACTCGCGGGTCCACTACGGCGACGGATACGTCAACGCCTTCTGGGACGACAGCTGCTTCTGCATGACGTACGGCGACGGCGCCGACAACAAGAGCGCGCTGACCGCCCTCGACGTCGCGGGCCACGAGATGAGCCACGGCCTGACCTCGTCCACCGCCAACCTCGACTACTTCGGCGAGTCCGGCGGCCTGAACGAGGCGACCAGCGACATCCTCGGCACCTCGGTCGAGTTCGCCGCCGACAACAGCACCGACATCGGCGACTACCTCATCGGCGAGAAGATCGACATCAACGGCGACGGCACCCCGCTGCGCTACATGGACAAGCCGAGCAAGGACGGCGGCTCGGCCGACTACTGGGACAGCAGCGTCGGCGACCTCGACGTGCACTACTCCTCCGGTGTCGCCAACCACTTCTTCTACCTGCTGTCCGAGGGCAGCGGCGCGAAGACCATCAACGGGGTCGACTACGACTCCCCGACCTCCGACGGCTCGACCGTCACCGGCATCGGCCGGGACAAGGCCGTCCAGATCTGGTACAAGGCCCTCTCCGAGTACATGACGTCGTCCACCGACTACGCGGGCGCCCGCGAGGCGACCGAGAAGGCGGCGACCGACCTGTACGGGGCGGACAGCGCCGAGCTCACCGCCGTCTCGGCGGCCTGGAGCGGCGTCAACGTGAAGTAGTTCGGCCAGGTACTCCGGGAGCCGGTCAGCCCTTCGAGGCGGGCCGGCTCCTGCCGTACAGCCAGGTGTTCCACAGCTCCGTCAGGTCCTGACCGGTCGTCTTCTCCACATAGGCGGTGAAGTCGGCGGTCGACGCGTTGCCGTGCCGGTGGGCCTTCGTCCAGCCCCTGACGAGTGCGAAGAAACGCCGGTCGTCGTCCACAGCCTGCCGGATCCTGTGGATGACCATCGCCCCGCGCCCGTACACCGGCGCCTGCGAGATGTCCGCGGCCGTCGGCGGATCGGCCGGCGGGAAGGCCCAGTTGTCGTCGTCCTCGAAGGCGGCGTCGAACCGGTCCTGGACCGGGCTGCCGTCCTTGTCGTCCTCCCACAGCCACTCCGCGTAGGTCGCGAAGCCCTCGTTGAGCCACATGTCCCGCCAGCTCTCGGGAGTGACGGAGTCCCCGAACCACTGGTGGGCCATCTCGTGGACGAGGAGCCCGGTGTCCGGCGGGCCGGGGAAGACGGGCCGGTCCTGGGTCTCCAGGGCGTAGCCGGCGTCCCCGGGGCGCTCGACGATCGCGCCCGTGGCGGAGAAGGGGTACGGGCCGAACCGCTCCGCCCCCCACTTCACGACCTCGGGGATCCGGGCGAGGATCCGTGCGCTGTCCGCCGCCACGGTCGTGTCCGCGGCGGTGAACACCTTGATGCCGTCCGGGGTCGTCGACGCCTTCGTGTCGAAGCGGCCGATGGCGACGGTCGCCAGATAGCTCGCCATCGGTTCGGCGGTGTGCCAGCGGTACGTGGTGGTACCGCCCGAGGTGCTGCGGGAGGCCGGCTCGCCGTTGGACACCGCCGTCAGCCCCTTGGGGACGGTGACGGCGATGTCGTACGACGCCTTGTCGCTCGGGTGGTTGTTGCCGGGGAACCAGGCCATCGAGCCGGTCGGTTCGCCGAGCGCGACCGAACCGTCCGCGGTCCTCAGCCAGCCCTCCTCGGACCCGTCGGAATCGGTGAGGGTCCGCGGGGAACCCGAGTAGCGGACGACCGTACGGAACGTCCTGCCCTTGCGCAGGCGGCTCATGACCTCGGCGTCGGGACGCAGCGTCAGCTCGTGCCCCGCCCGGTTGACGGCGGCGGGGCGGCCCTCGACGGTCGCGGAGTCCACGGTGAGTCCGTCGAGATCGAGGTTGAAGGCGCTGAGGTCCTGGGTGGCGCGCGCGGTGATCGTGGCGGTGCCGCGCAGCCGGTGGGCGGCGGGGTCGACGTCGAGTGCGAGGTCGTAGTGCGTGACGTCGTAGCCGCCGTTGCCGAGCTTCGGGAAGTACGGATCGCGCAGGCCGGCGGCGCCGGGCCTGCCCTCGACACCGCCGGTGCAGCCGTTGGACGTCGTCAGCACCAGCAGGACGAGAGCGGCGGCGCATGCCGTGCGGCGTACAGGTGTTCGCTGATCCACAGCGGCAATCCTAGGCGCGGAATGTCCGATTGACGGGATATCGGCTCACGAGACATCGGCTCGTGGGCATCGGCTCGCGGGATATCGGCTCAGAGGAATGCGATCCCCAGGGGGCGGGCGCCGGCAGCCACCTCGAACGGCCGCTTCCTGCCCGTGAGATCGACGACGGTGATGCCGTTGCCGTACCCGTCGCGGGTGAAGCCCTCGGTGACGTACGCCGTACGGCCGTCGCCGGACACCGTCACGTCCTCGTGCGGCCCGTCCGGCGGCACGACGCGCTCGGAGCCTTCGGGGGTGCGGATGGTCAGCGACGGGCCCTTGTCGTCGGAGAGGATCGGGCCGGTGCCGACGACGAGCAGGGTGCCGTCGGGGGCGAGCGTCGCGCCGTGCTGGTGGGTGTTGGCGGTCATCGGCTCGATGGTGCTCCTGCCGGTGCGCGGATCGAGGACGACGAGCCGTTCGCCCTCGAACGGCAGCAGCAGCTTGCCGTCCGCAGGGCGTACGACGGCGTAGTGCGGCTTCAGCCAGGAGCCGAGGCCGCCCTCGGTGCCGTACGGGGCGACCTCGAAGCGCCGCGTCCTGCGGCTGGCCGTGTTCACGGCCGTGACGTCGAAGGAGTCGTGGCCGGTGGCGTACACCTCCTTGCCGTCCGGCGAGACGTCCACGTCGAAGGGGCGGCGGCCGACCGGAACCGTGCCGGTCACCTTGCGGGTCGCGGTGTCGACGATCTCCAGCACACCGTTGCGGCCGGGCACATTGACGCCGACGTAGACGTGCCGGCCGTCGGGGGCCAGCGCGATCCCCATGCCACCGCCCCGGTACTCGCCGGTCGTGACAGGGCCGGTCCCTGTCTCGTACGGGATCCGGGCGAGGCTGGTGCGGGTCGCGCGTGTCGACGACCGCGACGCCCTCGGCGGTCGCCACCCAGGCCAGCCCGTCGTCGTCGACGACGAGGCCGTAGGGGGCGGTTCCGACCTCGACGGAGCCGAGCGTGTGCCGGTCGTGGCCGGGATCCGGGTCGACGAACGTCACGGTGTCGCCGCCGAAGTCGGCGACGAGGAGCGTGCCGTGCGGGGTGGCCCGGCCGGCCTTCCCCGCGGAGGGGGCGGCGACGGGGCGGCCTGACCGGCCGGTGCACTGCCCGGCGTACGGGTCGCGGTCGGGGCGGCCTGCGTACCGCCCGCACAGCCCGCGAGGGCCGTCGCCGCAACGAGGGCCACCACCGCGCGGCGCACGTTCACCTGTCGCCGGTGCGTGCGGCGTCGAGCAGTTGTCGATCGAGGGCGTTCATGTCCTACTCCTCCTGCTGGGCGTGCCCGGTGCTTAGACCGACCGGCAATTGGGGGGTGGGAGAAGGAGCGGGGCTGGGCGCGTGCAGCTGCAAGGCGGAGGATTGAGGCATGGCGGAGCCATGGTGATTGACGACAACGCGGCAGATGCGCGCACCCAGCCCCGCGACGCCGCCCCCCAATTGCCGGTCGGTCTTAGTTGTTGAGCGCGGCCACGCCGGCCTGGGCGAACTTCTCGTCGAGGTCGCCGGACGGGGCGCCGGCGACGCCGATGCCCGCGATCGGGGCGCCCTTGACCGCGACCGGGGCGCCGCCGGCGAGGAAGAGGGTGCCGGGGATGTCCTTCAGGGTGGGGGCGTTCGTCAGGCGCTTGGCGAGCTCGGAGGTGGGGGCGTTCCAGGCGACGGCGGTGTACGCCTTCTTCACGGCCGACTCGTAGGCCTGCGGGCCGGCACCGTCGCCGCGCAGGGTGACGATGGTGTTGCCGTTGCGGTCGACGACGGCGACGGAGACCCGCTGGTTCTCCTTCTTCGCGGCGTCGAGGGTCGCCTGGGCGGCCCTGGTGGCGGCGGCCACGGTCAGGTGGGTGGTCTGCTGAAGGTTGTCGTTCGCGGCGTCGGCCTTGACGACGGCGGCGGGGGCGGCGGCCGGGGTGGAGGCGCTGGCGGACATCGCGCCGAAGGTCCCGGCGCCGATGGCGGCGACGACAGCGGCACCGGTCAGGACACGGGTGCGCAGCGACAGCTTCTTCATGGTGGGACTCCTCAGCAGCGGTGGGTGAGCGTGTTCGGCTCTGCCATCGATCCTCCGGCCGCCGCCCGCACCGCACGGTCGACGGACCGGCTCGACGCCGCACGCGGGACGGTCGACGGCCCCATCAGCCGATCGGTCGATGCGGGGGTGGTCATCCGGGGTGACCATGGTTGTATCCGTGCAGCTCAGCGGCGCCGCTGACGGTGAGGAGCGAGAGGTACGAGGTGAAGCACCGAACCCGATCGGCACCCGGCACCGGCACGGGAAGAACGGCCGGCGACCCCGGCGCGGGACGGAGAGCGAACCTCTCCACCGCGGGGCGGACGGCCGGCGCCGCCTCGGACAGGGCCGGCGCCCCGGACGCCCGGTGGCTCACGTTCCTGATGCACGCCGCGTTCTTCCTGCTGCTCGGAGCCTCGCTCACCCGCTTCCTGCTGCGCCACCCCGGCGAGGCCCGCGCCCCGTGGATCATCGCGCTCTCCGTCGCCGCCGCCGTGCTGTACGTGGTCGGGCCGGTGCTCGGCTCGCGTCCGACACCTCGCTCCCTGGTGTGGCTGGGGGTGCTGGTCACCGTGTGGATGGTGCTGGTCGTCCTCGCGCCGAGCTTCGCGTGGTGCGCAGTGCCGCTCTTCTTCACCGGGCTGCGCATCCTCCCGCCGCGCGCCGCGCTCGCGCTCGTCGCCCTGCTCACGCTGTTCGTCGTCGCCGCGCAACTGCGGCTGGCCAAGGGCTTCGACCCGAATCTGGTGCTCGCCCCGCCCGCCGTGGCCGCGGTCGCGACGGCGGTCTTCGTCCATATGCAGCGTCAGGCCGCACGTCAGCGCGAGCTGTCCGAGCGGCAGGGCGAACTCATCGACGACCTGCTGCGCACCCGCCGCGAACTGGCCGCCACCGAACGCCGCGAGGGAACCCTCGCCGAACGCCAGCGGCTCTCCATGGAGATCCACGACACCCTCGCGCAGGGCCTCTCCAGCCAGCAGATGCTGCTCCAGGCCGCCGACCGCACCTGGGACGCCGACCCGGCGACCGCCCGCAGCCACGTCCGTACGGCCACCGGCATCGCGGAACGCAACCTCGCCGAGGCCCGCCGCTTCGTCCACGACCTGGCGCCGGCCGATCTCGCGGAGGGCGGCGGCCTGGAGGCGGCCCTGTACGCACTGGCCACCCGTGAGACGGCCCAGGGGCAGGGGCGGCTCACCGTCCGCTGCCATGTGGAGGGTGAGCCGCACACCGCGCTGCCCGACCGGGTGCAGTCCGCGCTGCTGCGCATCGCGCAGGGCGCACTGGCCAATGTGAAGGAGCACGCGAACGCGACGGAGGCGGCGCTGACGCTGACCCACCTCGACGACCGGGTCGTCCTGGACATCGCCGACAACGGGCAGGGCTTCACACCGGCCGAACGCACCGGGGCCACCCGGGTCACCGGCAGTGTGCGCGGTCACGGGCTGCCCGCGATCCGGGCCCGGCTGCACCAGCTCGGCGGCACGCTGACGATCGAGTCGGTACCGGGTGAGGGTACGGTGCTGTCCGCCGCCGTCCCCCTCACCCCCGCCGCCCCGCCACCCACCCCGGAGGACCTCGCATGACCGCGACGTCGCCCGTACGCATCCTGCTCTGCGACGATCATGTCGTCGTACGCGCCGGTCTGCTCGCCCTCCTCGGCAGCGAACCGGACATCGAGGTCGTCGGCGAGGCCGGCAGCGGCGAGGAGGCGGTCGCCCTGGCCGCCAAGCTCACCCCGGACGTCGTCCTGATGGACCTCCAGCTCGGCGAGGGCATCGACGGCGTCGAGGCCACCCGCCGCATCGCCGCCACCGGTGTCCATGTGCTGGTCCTCACCACGTACGACACGGACGCCGACATCACCCGGGCCATCGAGGCGGGCGCCACCGGCTATCTGCTGAAGGCCGAGCGCCCCGAGGAACTCTTCGCCGCGATCCGCTCGGCCGCCCAGGGCCGTACGACGCTCTCCCCGCCGGTGGCCAGCCGCGTCATGGCCCGGATGCGCAAGCCCCTGCCCACCCTCACCGACCGCGAGCTCGACATCCTGGCTCAGCTCTCCCAGGGCCTGGGCAACCGCGACATCGCCCGCGCCCTGTTCATCAGCGAGGCCACGGTCAAGACCCACCTCGGCCGGATCTACGACAAGCTCGGCGTCGACACCCGCGCGGGCGCCGTCGCCGTCGCGAAGGAGCAGCGGCTGCTGCCGTAGGGCCTCTCGGCGTCGACGCCCCTTCGGGCATGACACCATCGAAGTGTGCTCGACATCGGCTACTCCCTCTCCCGACGCTTCCCCGATCCCCCGCAGACCGACTACCGCCGCGCGGACGTCCACGCCCTGCGGCACGATCTGTTCTCCGGGGACGTCTACCTCGCGGACACCAAGGAGGACCGCGAAGTATCCACGGCCTGGGGATGGGTGCCGGTGCTCGACTTCGCGTGGGCGCTGTGCGACATCGTCGAGCAGATCGACCAGGACCCACGCGGCAACCGCTCGCACCGGCAGCAGTTCGCCGAGCTGGACTTCACCGAATCGTCCGACCGGATGCTCTTCGAGCGCCGCTTCGGCTGGGTCGACGTCGAGGCCGACTGGATGCCCGGCGAGGAGCCCCCGCTCACCTTCAGCCACTCGTTGCTGCGCCGCGAGGCCCGCGACTTCCTGCACGATCTGATCGCCGACCTCTCCGACATGCACGAAGGTCTCGCCGACAACCCCGTGATCTGGGACCTCCAGGCCCGCTTCCCCCGTATCTGAACCCGGTCCGGGCCGCGGACACGTCCTACGCCTCCACGCGCACCCCGATCTGCGCCGCGAACGCCGGCGCCAGCTCCATCAGCTGCGCCGGGCTGATCACCGCACCCGCCAGCCGCTCCACCCCACGCGCGATGTCCAGCTCCGCGACCGTGCGCAGGTCCACCGACTCCATCCGTACGGAGCTGAAGTCGGCCCGCTTCAGCACACAGTCGCGGAACTCCACCCGCACCAGCTGCGCGTCCCCGAAATCCGGCTCGGACAGCACACAGCCCTCGAACACCACGTCCTTGAGCCGCGCCTTCCGCAGATTCAGATAGTCGATCTTCCCGCCGCGCACCAGCACCCGCTCCAGCACCCCGCCGTGCAGCTGCACCCCGCCCAGCCGGGCGTCCACCACCTCCACGTCACGCAGCGAGGCCCCCGCGAGATCGGTGCCCACCCCCCGTACGCCCGTCAGCACCGAGTCGATGAAGCGGGCCCTGACCAGCTCCGTGCGGTCCAGCGCGCAGCCGTCCAGCGCGCAGTCCATGAACCGGGCTCCCGGACCCGACTCGTCCGCCAGATCCGTCCCCTCGAACCGCACTCCGTCGTAGTCCCCGTCCGGCTCCAGGCCTTCGCCGTCGTACGGAACGAGTGGTGGGAGCCGCACCTCCGGCCGTCGCGCCGTCGCGATGGTGTCCGTCTTCCTGCTGTTGCTGCGTGCCATGCCCTCCATCGTGACCCATGCCACTGACAACACCCGCTCGCCGATGTCACGGACGGGGCCCCGCGAACCGTCCCGTACACAACAGCGCCCGTCAGCGAAGGAGACCGGGACCATGCAGCGCATCCACATCATCGGCGGCGGCCTCGCCGGGTTCACCGCGGCGATCACCGCCGCCGAGTCCGGCGCCCTGGTGACCCTCCACGAAGCCCACCACACCCTCGGCGGACGGGCCAGGACCGCCGAGGGCCCGTACCGCACCAACGAAGGACCCCACGCCCTCTACCGCCGCGGACCCCACTGGGCCTGGCTCGACCGGCGCAAGCTGCTGGGCCCGGTCGCCACCGTGCCGCTCCTCGAAGGCACCCGGCTCCGCTTCCGCCTCGGCGGCACCCTGCGCCGCACCCCGCCCCTCGCCCTCGTCCGCCTCGGCCGCCGCCGCGCCGAACACGCCCCCGTCGACACCGACTTCCGCACCTGGGCCACCGAGCAGGCGGGCGAGGCAGCCGCCCACGCGGCCGCGCACTACGCCGCCGTGGCGCTCTACCACCACGACCCCGGCGCGCTCTCCGCCGCGTTCGTCCAGGAACGGCTGCGCCGCGCCGCCGCACTGCCGCCCGAGGCCCGCTACCCCGTCGGCGGCTGGGACCAGGTCATCGACCGGATGGCGGCCCGCGCCTGGAATCTCGGCGTCCGGATCGAGACGGCGTCCCGCGTGGACGCCGACGCGCTCGACGCCCTGACCCGGCAGGGCCCGGTGGTCGTCGCCACCTCTCTCGACGCGGCCCGTACCCTGCTCCGCGACCCGTCGCTGACCTGGGACAGCGGCCGGACCGCCCTGATCGACCTGGCCCTGCGCACCCGGCGCGGCGACGCCTTCGCCGTCTCCGACCTCGATGCCCCCGGCTGGATCGAGCGCTTCAGCGCCCAGGACCGCACCCTCGCACCCGCCGGGCAGCAGCTCGTCCAGGGGCAGTTCCCGCTCGCCCCCGGCGAGCCCAGGACCGTCGGCATCGCCCGCGCCGAGGAGCTGCTCGACCTCGGCCACCCGGGCTGGCGCGAGCGCGTCGAATGGCGACGGGAGGCCGTCTCCTCGGGCCGCACCGGCGCGGTCGACCGGCCGGGCACCACATGGCGCGACCGGCCCGCGATCGACCGCGGCAACGGCGTGTTCCTCGCGGGCGACCAGGTCGCGGCGCCCGGACTGCTCAGCGAGGTGTCGTTCAACAGCGGGCTGGAGGCGGCCGTGCTCGCCCTCAGGGCGTCGGAGCCCCGGAGCGGCCGCACAACGGCGAAGGGGCTTGGCCTCAAGCGGACTTGAGACCGCCGGTAGGCGGGCCGCGAAAGACCCGCTGCCCGCCGTATCGCTGTCCGGCCACCACTGCCCGCCTACCGCTGCCCCCTACCGCCGTCCGGCCATCTCTCTCCGCCTACCGCTCCCCGACGAGCTCCGCCAACGCCCCGTCCGTCAGCCGGTACACCGTCCACTCGTCCTGAGGCCGCGCGCCCAGCGACTCGTAGAACGCGATGGACGGGGCGTTCCAGTCCAGCACCGACCACTCCAGACGCTCGTAGCCGCGCTCCACACAGATCCGCGCCAGCTCCGTCAGCAGCGCCTTCCCGTGCCCGCCGCCGCGCCGCTCCGGGCGTACGTACAGGTCCTCCAGGTAGATGCCGTGCACCCCGCGCCAGGTGGAGAAGTTCAGGAACCACAGCGCGAAGCCGACCACCTCGCCGTCGTCCGACTCGGCGATGTGCGCGTACGCGGCGGGCCGCTCGCCGAACAGCGCCTCGTGCAGCTGCTCCTCGGTGGCGTTCGCCTCGTGCAGGGCCTTCTCGTAATCGGCCAGCTCACGGACCATGGCGTGGATGGCGGGGACATCGGCGGGGACAGCGGTACGAATCATGGGGGCAGCGTAAGCAAGGGCACGTCTCCCCCTCGTTCCACCCCCCTCGCGCCGCCCCGGTCAGCCCCGCCCCAGCAACTGCCGGGCGATCTCCGCCTGGTTCGGTTCCAGCCGCCGCCGGCCGTCCGCCACGTCCCACAGCGCGTTCTGCAGCAGCCGCCCCAGCGTCCAGGCCAGCGCCCGTTCCCGGTCCAGGTCCAGCACCCGCACCACCGGAAGCACCAGCGCGCACATCCCGTGGAACGCCTCGCCGTCCCGCCGCAGCCCCCACCGCTCCAGGAACCCGGCGGCCCGCCCCGGCAGCGCCGCCAGGAATGCCCGCCCGGCGGCGCCGTTGTACTTGGACTGGGTGGCGATCAGGCCGTCCGGAATGTCGATCACGCCGACGATCGTAGGGCCGTGCGTCAATCGGTTATGACTCCGAGCAGCCCCGCACCGCCCGCCCGGCAGCGCACCACCGCCGGCGTGTGGCTCCGCAGCGCCGGCTCATGGATCCGCAGCGCACCCGGCACCTACATCTGGCTGGCCGCGCTCTTCGTCACCACGGTGATCGTCCACCAGATGTCACCGGAGTTCGAAGAGGACTTCCTGCGCCAGCGCTCGACCAACATCCACGAACTCACCCAGGACCCGGTGCGCGTCCTGTTCGCCAGCGCCTTCTGGATCGACGGCGGCCACTGGATCCCCTACGCCTTCCTGTACACCGTCTTCCACGCCCCCGCCGAACGCTGGCTCGGCACCCTGCGCTGGCTCACCGTCGCCCTCCTGGCACACGTCCTCGCCTCCCTCGTCAGCGAAGGCGTCCTGGCCTGGGCGATCCGGCACGGACACGTACCTTCGTCGGCCGCCAACACCCTGGATGTCGGCGTCAGTTACGCGCTCGCGGGGGTCGTCGCCGTCCTCACGTACCGCATCCCGCCGCCCTGGCGGTACGTGTACCTCTTCGCCGTCCTCGTCGTCTACGGCGTCCCCCTCATCACCGGCCGCAGCTTCACCGACCTCGGCCACTTCACCGCCGTGCTCATCGGCCTCGCCTGTCACCCACTGACCCGTTCCCGGCAGGGGACGAAAGCGGCTGTCGCGCAGTAACGTCCCGCCCGAGAGGCAACAGGGCTTCACGACAGGGCTTCACACCGGACAAAGCAGGGGCAACATGAGCACCGTCAGCACCGTCAACGGCGGCATATCGTTCTGGTACGCGGACCAAGGCACCCCCCTCGCCCGGGAGCCCCTGCCCGGCGACGCCACCGCCGACATCTGCATCGTCGGCGGCGGATACACCGGGCTGTGGACCGCCTACTACCTCAAGAAGGCCGTCCCCTTCCTCAACATCACCGTCCTCGAAGCCAAGTTCTGCGGCTACGGCGCCTCCGGGCGCAACGGCGGCTGGCTCTACAACGGCATCGCGGGCCGCGACCGCTACGCGAAACTCCACGGCCACGAAGCCGCCGTCCGGCTCCAGCAAGCGATGAACGAGACGGTCGACGAGGTCGTACGCGTGGCCGCCGAGGAGAACATCGACGCCGACATCCACCAGGGCGGCGTCCTCGAAGTCGCCTACACGCCCGCGCAGCTGGCCAGGCTCAAGGACTTCCACTCCGTCGCGATCGCCTTCGGCGAGACGGACCGCGTCCTGCGCGGCGCCCGCGAGACCTGCGAACGCGTCAACGTCACCGGAGCCGTCGGCTCCTCCTGGACCCCGCACGGCGCCCGGCTGCACCCGGTCAAACTCGTCCAGGGCCTCGCCGCGACCGTGGAGGCGCTCGGCGTCACCATCCACGAGTCGACGCCGGTCACCGAGATCAAGCCCAAGCACGCGCACACCCCGTACGGCACCGTCCGCGCCCCGTACATCCTGCGCTGCACCGAGGGCTTCACCGCGAACCTCAAGGGCCAGCGGCGCACCTGGCTCCCCATGAACTCCTCGATGATCGCCACCGAGCCGCTCCCCCGGTCGGTCTGGGACACCATCGGCTGGGACGGCCGCGAGACCCTCGGCGACATGGCCCACGCCTACATGTACGCCCAGCGCACCGCCGACGACCGCATCGCGCTCGGCGGCCGCGGCGTCCCGTACCGCTTCGGCTCGGGTGCCGCGCACTTCAACGACACAGCCCGCACCCAGCCCGCCACCGTCGAGGCCCTCCGCGACATCCTCGTCCGCCTCTTCCCCAGCACCGCGGGCGTCCGGATCGACCACGCCTGGTCCGGCGTCCTCGGCGTCCCCCGCGACTGGTGCGCCACGGTCACCCTCGACCGCTCCACCGGGCTCGGCTGGGCGGGCGGCTACGTCGGCTCCGGCGTCGCCACCACCAATCTCGCCGCCCGCACCCTGCGCGACCTGATCCAGCAGGACTCCGGCCAGTCGGGCCCCACCGATCTGACCACCCTCCCCTGGGTCGGCCACAAGGTCCGCCGCTGGGAGCCGGAACCCTTCCGCTGGCTCGGCGTCCACGGCATGTACGCCGCCTACCGCGCCGCCGACCGCCGCGAACTCACCTCGCCGCGGGCCGGCACGGACCCGGTGGCGAAGGCCGCGGACCGACTCGCGGGGCGGCACTGAGCCACCGGCACCAGACGTGACGAGGCCGGTGCCCCCGCTGGGGCACCGGCCTCCGACCTGGGCGGACTCCACCCGGGCAACTGAACAATTGTTCAGTACCCGCACACATTGACACGGGCGATCCACACTCCAAATACTGACTACTCATTCAGTAAGGAGCCTGTGCAGTGCCTGGAGACGCCATGCCGGAACCGCCCCCGACCACCCACACCCGCCCCCCGCGGGACAGCCTCACCGGCGGGGAAGCCCTGGTCCGGGCACTCGCCGCACACGGCGTGACCCAGGCATTCGGCATCCCCGGCACCCACAACCTGGAGATCTACCGGCACCTGGCCGCCCACCGGATCGACCACATCAACCCCCGCCACGAACAGGGCGCGGGCTACGCCGCCGACGCCTACGCCCGGGTCAGCGGCCGACCCGGCGTGGCGATCACCACCACCGGACCGGCCCTGCTGAACATCGCG
Organism: Streptomyces sp. NBC_01591; assembly: GCF_035918155.1. Classification (NCBI taxonomy): domain Bacteria; kingdom Bacillati; phylum Actinomycetota; class Actinomycetes; order Kitasatosporales; family Streptomycetaceae; genus Streptomyces; species Streptomyces sp. NBC_01591. The sequence continues at coordinate 4,812,597 of NZ_CP109327.1, read as the reverse complement.
GCCGCCGTCGGCCAGGCGTACTCCGACAGCGTCCCGCTCCTCGTCGTCTCACCCGGCATGCCGCTGCGCCACCCCCGGCAGTCGACCGGACTGCTGCACGAGATGCGCAGCCAGACCGAAGCGCTGCGGGGCGTCGCGGCCATCAGCCACCGGGTGTCCTCGGTCGAGGAGATCGGCGTCGCCGTCGCCCGCGCCTTCACCCTCTTCCGTACGCGGCGCCCCCGGCCCGTCCACATCGAGGTACCACTGGACCTGCTCACCGCCGTGGAACCGGCCGGGCCGGCACGGACCGCCCCGCCGCTCTCCCTCACGACGGCGGACCCGGACGCGCTCTCGGCCGCCGCCGAGGCGCTGCGCTCGGCCGCCCGGCCCGCGATCGTGCTCGGCGGCGGAGCGCGCGGAGCCGCCGCCGAGTGCCTGCGGCTGGCCGTGGAGCTGGGCGCCCCCGTGGTGACCTCCGCCAACGGCAAGGGGATCGTCGCGGAGACCCACCCGCTGTCGCTCGGCGTCTCCCTGCACAGCCGGGCCGTCCGGCACTGGCTGGCGGAGCGCGACGTGGTGCTCGCCGTCGGCACGGAGCTCGCCGAGTCCGACCTGTGGGAGCCCCTGCCCACGCTCGGCGGCACCCTGGTCCGGGCCGACATCGATCCGGCGCAGATGTACGCGGGGCCGCCCGCCGACATCCCCCTGGTCGGCGACGCCCGCCACACCCTGCGCTCGCTCCTCGCCGCCCGCCCCGGCGCCGCTGAGGCGCACCTCGACGCGCACCGGGCCGTCGCAGCACTCCGCAACGAGCGAAACGCCGAGACACGGAGCGAGGACGCGCACCTGCTGCCGTACCTCGCGGCCATCAGGTCGGTGCTCCCCGCGAACACGGTGCTCACCTCCGACAGCGCCCAGTGCTGCTACTACGGCGCGATCCCGCACCTGCCCGTCGCCCCCGAGGGCCGCTATCTGCACCCGACGGGCTTCGGCACGCTCGGCTACGCGCTGCCCGCCGCCATCGGCGCCAAGGCCGCCGACCCCACCCGGCCGGTCGTCGCACTCAGCGGCGACGGCGGCCTCCAGTTCTCCGTACAGGAACTGGCCACCGCCGTACAGCTGCGACTCCCGCTGCCCGTCGTGGTCTTCGACAACGGCGGCTACGGCGAGATCCGCGACGAAATGGTGTCCCGCGGCGACCACCCCACCGCGGTCGACCTGCCACCGGTCGACCTGCCCGCCCTGGCCCGCGCCTACGGCGGCCACGGCGTACGCGCCGACTCGCCCGAGGCGCTCGCCGAGGCGCTGCGCCGGGCCCTGGACACCGCGGGCCCCACCCTCATCACCGTCCCCGAGGAGCAATCCCGATGACCACGTCCCCCGCAACCACGTCCCTCACGACCTCGCAGCCCGCGCCGGTCACCCCCACCGCCCCCCTGATCTCCCTCACCTGGACCGACCAGGAGACCGGGCACCAGGGGCACCTGGTCATCGACCGCCTGGTGCGCGGCGTCTCCAGCGGCGGCCTGAGGATGCGCTCCGGCTGCACGCTGGAGGAAGTCGCCGGACTGGCCCGCGGCATGACGATGAAGGAGGTGCTGCACTACAACCCGCAGGGCCGCTACATCCCGTTGGGCGGCGCCAAGGGCGGCATCGACTGCGACCCGCGCGACCCCGCCGCCTACGGCGTCCTCGTCCGCTACCTGCGTGCCGTACGCCCCTACATCGAGCAGTTCTGGACCACCGGCGAGGACCTCGGCCTCACCCAGGACCTCGTCGACCGGGCCGCCGCCGAGGCGGGCCTGGTCTCCTCCATCCAGGCGGTCTACCCGCTCCTCGACGACGAGGGGGCCGCCCGGCGGCGCCTCGCCGACGCGTTCGCCATCGACGTGGACGGCATCGGCCTGGACGAGCTGGTGGGCGGCTGCGGCGTCGCCGAATCGGTGCTCACCGCACTGGACCGGGCCGGCGTCGCCCACCGGGGCACCCGGGTCGCGGTGCAGGGCTTCGGCACCATGGGCGGCGCCACCGCCCGCTTCCTGGCCCGCGCCGGACTGCGCGTCGTCGCAGTCGCCGACTTCAAGGGCACCGTCGCCAACCCCGCCGGCCTGGACGTCGAGGCACTGCTCGCCGCCCGCGACGGCCACGGCGCGGTGGACCGCGCCGCACTCCGCGCCGAGGACCGCGAACTGCCGGCCGACGCCTGGCTGACCGCCGACGCCGAGGTACTGGTGCCGGCCGCCGTCTCGTACGCCGTGGACGCCGCCAACCAGGCGGGCATCACCGCCCGTTGGATCGTCGAGGCCGCCAACATGCCGGTGGTGCCCGAAGCGGAGGCGCTGCTGGCCGCCCGCGGCATCACCGTGCTGCCGGACGTCGTCGTCAACTCCGGCACGAACGCCTGGTGGTGGTGGACCCTGTTCGGCGACATCGGTGCCGACGCCGACGAGGCGTTCGCGTACACCCGCCGGTCGATGCGCGTCCTCGTCGACCGGATACTGGCCCGCGCCGAGACCGAGGGCAGCACCCCCCGAGCCGCCGCACACGCCCTGGCGGCGGACCGGCTGCCGATTGTCGCGGAGCGCTTCGGATCGTTCCGCTGACAGCGCCGGCCGAGTACGGCCCCTGGCTCCACCACGTCCGCACCCGGCTCGCCGGACGTGATCTCAGGGCCCTGATCCGGTACGTGACCACCCTCGTCCCGCGCCGAGGGGACTTCCCCGACTTCCTCACCCCGTCGGGCGCCGACAGCTTCAACACCTCGCTCGACCTCATCCACACCACCCCGGCCGCCCGGCTCCGCGACGAACTCGCCACGCAGTTCCGGCGCCGCACCCCACCGCCATGGGTCCGCCTCCTCGCCGACGGCGCCCCCTCCGCCCGACGGGAACTCCGGGACGCCCTCACCACGTACTTCCACGAGCGCACGCGCCGAGCACGCCCACTGCGGCGCATGACCCGCTCCCGCCGTCGCCGTCGCGGCATCTCCGAACGACAAAACCCCGGCTCGGACAGCGTCCGAGCCGGGGTTTCCCTGAGCCCCCTGTCGGATTCGAACCGACGACCTACGCATTACAAGTGCGTTGCTCTGGCCAGCTGAGCTAAGGAGGCGTGCCGGAGCAGTGTAACCAACACCGCACCCTGCGCGGTCCCAAAATTTCGCGCCCGTCGAACTACTGACAGATTCGAAATGGCCAGGTAGCGTCGCTGAAGGTTCACTCAAGTGGACCAGACCACTCCCGCACTCGGATCGTCCGGCACGTTCCTGCCGGTGGAGGAGAAGATCCAGCATGGCCAGTGTCACGTTCGACAAGGCGTCCCGCGTCTACCCCGGCTCCACGAAGCCGGCTGTGGACCAGCTCGAGATCGACATCGCGGACGGTGAGTTCCTCGTCCTCGTCGGTCCTTCCGGTTGTGGCAAGTCGACCTCCCTGCGCATGCTCGCGGGTCTCGAGGACGTCAACGGCGGCGCGATCCGCATCGGTGACCGCGACGTCACGCACCTGCCCCCGAAGGACCGGGACATCGCCATGGTGTTCCAGAACTACGCGCTGTACCCGCACATGACCGTCGCGGACAACATGGGCTTCGCGCTCAAGATCGCCGGTGTCAACAAGACCGAGATCCGGGCGAAGGTCGAAGAGGCCGCCAAGATGCTGGACCTCACCGAGTACCTGGACCGCAAGCCGAAGGCGCTCTCCGGTGGTCAGCGTCAGCGTGTCGCGATGGGCCGTGCCATCGTGCGTGAGCCGCAGGTCTTCCTCATGGACGAGCCGCTGTCGAACCTCGACGCCAAGCTCCGTGTCTCCACCCGTACGCAGATCGCCTCGCTCCAGCGCCGCCTGGGCATCACGACCGTGTACGTCACGCACGACCAGGTCGAGGCCCTGACCATGGGTGACCGTGTCGCGGTACTCAAGGACGGTCTGCTCCAGCAGGTCGACTCGCCGCGCAACATGTACGACAAGCCGGCGAACCTCTTCGTGGCCGGCTTCATCGGCTCCCCGGCGATGAACCTGATCGAGGTCCCGATCACCGACGGCGGTGTGAAGTTCGGCAACAGCGTCGTCCCGGTCTCCCGCGAGGCGCTCACCGCCGCCGCGGACCGTGGTGACACGACCGTCACGGTCGGTATCCGCCCGGAGCACTTCGACATCGTCGAGCACGGCGGCGCCGCCGCGAAGTCCCTCTCGAAGGACAGCGCCGATGCCCCGGCCGGTCTGGCCGTCTCGGTCAACGTCGTCGAGGAGCTCGGCGCCGACGGCTTCGTCTACGGCGCCGCCGAGGTCGGTGGCGAGCACAAGGACCTGGTCGTCCGCGTCGGCGGCCGTGCCGTCCCGGAGAAGGGCACCAAGCTGCACGTCGTGCCGCGCCCGGACGAGCTGCACGTCTTCGCGACGTCGACGGGTGAGCGTCTCACCGACTGACGCCCCGCACACCCGCACCACAGCGGCCCCGCACGTTCTGCGTGCGGGGCCGTTCGCACGCCATGGGGCGCCGGAGGGTTTGGATCCGTACGGCGGCGGATTCCCCGGCACACCGGTCATTTCGCCACCGTTCGTCAACACCGGATTCGAAAAGCACCCTCGAACCATCCCCCTCAGGGGTGACGAATTGTCGCCATATCATCACTGCCCGCTACGCTCGCTGCGTGACCCACACTGCGCGCCGCATCGGCCGATCCCTCGCCTTCGTCCTGCCCGTCGTGATGGTCCTCTCCGGGACCCTCGCCGTCACCAGCGTGCCGTGGGCAGCGCACGGCTCCGAGCCGCAGGTGCTGACCGCGTCGGCCCACGACATCTCCAAGCGCGCCAAGACGCGCACCCCGCAGGACGCCCTCCGTGACCGGCTGCTCCTGGAGCTCCGGGAGAAGGACCCGGGTGTCGCGCTGACGGACCTCCAGCGCTCCGTCGAGGGCCGCCCCTCGCTCGCCCGGCACTGCATGTCGATCGCCAGGGCACTGGGCCGCGCCGCCGTCGAGAAGTACGGCCCCACGCACGCCCACCGGTTCTCGCGCCCCGTCTGCGACACGTCCTTCGCCTCGGGCGTCGCCCGGTTCAGCTGACCGGCCGGTCCGGGCACCGCATATCGTGCCTGGCATGCATACGTATCCGACGCAGGCCGTGGTCCTGGCGGGTGGCCAGGGGTCGCGGCTGCGCCCGTACACCGATGACCGCCCCAAGCCGATGGTCGAGATCCCGGGCACCGGGACTCCGATCATCGGCCATCAGCTTTCCTGGCTGGCCGCCGAAGGCGTGACCGACGCCGTGGTGTCGTGCGGTCATCTGGCCGAGGTGCTGCAGGAGTGGCTGGACTCGGCGGTGCTGCCGCTGCGCGTGACGACCGTCGTGGAGTCCGAGCCGCTGGGCCGCGGCGGCGGTCTGAAGTACGCCGCCGCCCGGCTGCCCGACCCCGAGCAGCCCTGGTACGCCACCAACGGCGACATCTGGACGCGCTTCTCCCTGCGCGAGATGGCCGCGTTCCACGCCGAGCGCGATGCGACCGCCACCCTGGCCCTGGCCCGTCCCCGCATCCCGTGGGGTGCCGTGGAGACGGACGCGTTCGGGCACATCACCGACTTCATCGAGTCGCCGCCGTCGCCGTATCTGATCAACGCCGGTGTGTACGTCTTCTCCCCGGAGTTCACAACGCTGCTGCCGGACCGGGGCGACCACGAGCGGACGACGTTCCCCCGGCTGGCCCGCGAGCGCAGGCTGGCCGGGTACCCGCTCCCGCACGGGGCGTACTGGCGGGCCATCGACACGGCGAAGGACCTCACCGAGGCCGCCAAGGAGCTCGACGGGCAGTAGAAGAACCCTGGCGCATGGCGAAGGGGCGGTCACCGGTACGAGTCCGGTGACCGCCCCTTCGCCGTGTGCCGGGCGGTGCGCGACGCTCAGCCGAGCAGGCCGCCGATGGGGTTCTGTCCGCCGCCGGAGGTACCGCCGCTGGAGTCGCCGCCGTCCGAGCCGCCGGTGGAGCCGCCGGTGGAGCCGCCGGTGGAGCCGCCACCCGTACCTGTGGTGCCGGAGGACGACGGGCCGGAGCTGCTGGACGGGGGCTGCTGCGGTGTCGTCTGCTGCGGGGTCGTCTGGCCGGTGCCCTGGGTCTGGCTGGGCTGTCCGGCACCGGCCGCCTGGCCGGACTCGCGGACGGTGCCCGCGGCGGGCGTGGACGGCGCGGTGGAGGGGGTCGTGGCGACGCTGCTCCGGGACGGCACGGGGCGTCGGCCGTCCGGAGTGTGCGAGGCCCGGCCGCTGTGGGACTCCTGCGGGAGCGGGGAGCCGGGGAGCTGGTTGGTCGGGTCGTTCGGGCCGGGCACGGTGACGACCCCGGTGGAGCGGACCGCGCCGCCGAGCACGGAGCCCACGAGAAGGGTGAGACCGACGACGACGGCGGCGACGAGGGCGCCCCGGCGCAGCACCCGGCGGCGCAGGTCCCAGATCGCCGAGCGCGGGCCGAGCCTGCGCCAGGCCTCGCCGGCGAGGCGTCCGTCGACGGAGTAGACGGGCGCTCCCGCGATGATCAGCGGGCTCCAGGCGGCGAGGTAGATGATGTCGGGCGCGTCGTAGACGGCGACGGTGCGCCAGCTCACGGTGACCAGCAGGGCGGCGGAGAGCAGCGCGCCGACCGAGGCGGCGACCCTCTGCCAGAGGCCGAGGACGGTGAGGACGCCGACGACGACCTGGAGGAAGGCGACGGTGAGCCCGGCGCCGACGGGGTGGGAGAGCGCGAAGTCGCGGAGCGGCTCGGCCAGCGCCCAGGGGTGCAGCGAGGTCAGCCACTTGACCATGGAGCCGCGGTCGCCGCCGTCGAAGTAGACGGGGTCGCACAGCTTGCCCATGCCGGCGTAGATGGAGATGAAGCCGAGGAAGACGCGCAGGGGAAGCAGTACGACGCCGAGGTTCATCCGGCGGCCGGGGTAGTAGGCGTGCCGTACGGAGTCGCTGGTCTGGCGCCCGTTCCGGGCCTCGGTCCCGTCGTCGAACTCGTCCTCGTCGTACGCCTCGTGTGCGTACGGCGCGCTGTCGTAGGCGCCGACCGCCTGGCGCATGGGCGGCAGCAGCGGTCCGTTGCCGCGGCGGCCGGGCTGGTGGGGGGCGGTGATGACGGGGTTGGGCTGGGTCTCTTCGAGGAGCTCGATGACCTGGGTGCCGCCCGTGCCGTGTCCGCCGTCGAACTCCGGGGCCGCGTAGGGGTCGTAGGCGTCGCGCCTGGTGGCCGGGCGGCCCGCGGTGGAGTTCCGCACGGCCTGGAGGAGCCCGGTGGCGCCGGGGTCGCCGGGGGCGGACCTGCCGCTCCACACGACGGGCGAGCGCCTTCCGCGGGCCGCTCCTGCGCCGCTCATGGCGGGAACCCTGGGCGCGCCGGCGGGGGCCAGACCGCGCAGCCGCGGGCGCTGGCCGGGGGCGAGCTGCACCCGGAAGCTGGCGTGGTTGACGATGACCTGCGCAGGGTCGCAGTCCACCTTGGTCATGCTCAGGGCGGGTTGTTCGTCGAACCGAGGCGTTCTGGTGTCCACACTCATCTAACCGAGTGATGTGTGTTTAGGACACTGCCTTGACGGGCCCGATGTGTCCGAGGCCCGTCAACGGGGTCCGGCGGGGGGAGGCAGGGCCTGATCCGCCGGACAGGCCCTGGTCGGTCGTCCCCCGGCCGGGTGGACTTTCAGGCCCGGCGCCGCGCGACCTCGTACAGCACGATCCCGGCCGCGACACCCGCGTTCAGCGACTCCGCGCCGCCCGGCATCGAGATGCGGACCCGGTAGTCGCAGGTCTCGCCGACGAGGCGGCCGAGGCCCTTGCCCTCGCTACCGATGACGATGACGACGGGCCCGGCGAGCTCTTCCAGGTCCTCGACGGTGTGCTCGCCGTCGGCAGCCAGGCCGACGACCGTGAGGCCGGCCTTCTGGTAGCCCTCCAGGGCCCGGGTCAGGTTCGTCACCCGGGAGACCGGCGTACGGGCCGCCGTGCCGGCGGAGGACTTCCAGGCGCCCGCCGTCATCCCGGCCGCGCGCCGCTCGGGCACGACCACGCCGTGGCCGCCGAACGCGGAGACGGAGCGGACGATGGCGCCCAGGTTGCGCGGGTCGGTGACGCCGTCGAGGGCGACGATGAGGGGGTCCTCGCCGTTGTCGTACGCGGCGGCGGTGAGGTCCTCCGGGTGCGCGTACTCGTACGGCGGAACCTGGAGGACGAGGCCCTGGTGGTTCAGGCCGTTCGTCATCCGGTCCAGCTCGGGGCGCGGGGCCTCCATCAGGTTGATGTTGCCGCGCGCGCCGGCGAGCTGGAGCGCCTCGCGGACCCGCTCGTCGTTGTCGATGTACTGCTGGACGTAGAGGGTCGTCGCCGGGACGCCGTCGCGCAGGGCCTCGTAGACCGGGTTGCGGCCGACGACCATCTCGGACGTGCCCTTGACGCCGCCGCGCCGCGGTGCGGGGCGGCGGGCCGCGGCCTGCTTGGCCTGGGCGTTGGCGACGCGGTTCTTCTTGTGTCCCTTGCGGGCGGAGGCGGGCGGCGTCGGCCCCTTGCCTTCGAGGCCACGGCGTCGCTGCCCGCCGCTGCCGACCTGCATGCCCTTCTTGTTGGACGTGCGGCGGTTCCTGCGCTGGCTGTTCCCGGCCATGACCTACCTGTTTCGTTGCTTCTCAGACATGCGTACGTAAGTGAAGTGTGCCGCCCGGAACGCCGGGCGGCACACGGTGGGGACTACTGGCGCGGGCCGAGTGTCCACCGCGGTCCGGTGGGGCTGTCCTCGATGACGAGTCCGGACTGGTTGAGCTGGTCGCGGATGGCGTCGGCGGCGGGCCAGTCCTTGCGCTCGCGGGCCGACTGGCGCTGGTCCAGGACGAGCCGTACGAGCGTGTCGACGACCCCGTGGAGATCGTCGCCGCGGTCGCTCTCGCCCGCCCAGTGCTCGTCGAGCGGGTCGAGGCCGAGAACGCCGAGCATCGCGCGGACCTCCGCGAGCCGGGCGACCGCGGCCTCCTTGTCGTCGGCGGCCAGTGCGGAGTTGCCCTGGCGGACCGTGGTGTGGACGATCGCGAGCGCCTGCGGGACGCCCAGGTCGTCGTCCATCGCCTCGGCGAAGGCCGGCGGCACCTCGGTGGCGGGCTCGACCGTCTCGCCCGCCTTCTCGGTGACGCGCTGGACGAAGCCCTCGATCCGCGCGAACGCGGACTCGGCCTCGCGCAGGGCCTCCTCGCTGTACTCGATCATCGACCGGTAGTGCGGGGTGCCGAGGTAGTAGCGCAGCACGATGGGGCGCCATGCCTTGACCATCTCGCTGACCAGCACGGAGTTGCCCAGCGACTTCGACATCTTCTCGCCGGACATGGTGACCCAGCCGTTGTGCACCCAGTACTTCGCGAACTCGTCGCCGTAGGCCTTGGCCTGGGCGATCTCGTTCTCGTGGTGCGGGAAGATCAGGTCGATGCCGCCGCCGTGGATGTCGAAGGCGGTGCCGAGGTACTTGTGCGCCATGGCGGAGCACTCCAGGTGCCAGCCGGGGCGGCCGCGGCCCCACGGGGTCTCCCAGCTGGGCTCGCCCGGCCTGGTCGCCTTCCACATGGCGAAGTCGCGCTGGTCGCGCTTGCCGGTCTCGCCGTCGCCGGACGGCTGGCGCAGATCGTCCAGGTCCTGGTTGGAGAGCTCCAGGTAGCCGGGGAACGAGCGCACGTCGAAGTAGACGTTGCCGTCGGCCGCGTAGGCGTGACCGCGTTCGATCAGGCCCCGCATCATCTCGATCATCTCGGGGACGTGACCGGTGGCGCGGGGCTCGTAGGTGACCGGGAGGCAGCCGAGCGCGTCGTAGCCGGCGTTGAACGCCCGCTCGTTCTCGTACCCGATGGCCCACCACGGGCGGCCCTGTTCCGCGGACTTCGCGATGATCTTGTCGTCGATGTCGGTGACGTTCCGTACGAACGTGACGTCGTAGCCGCGGTACTCGAACCAGCGGCGCATGATGTCGAAGTTCAGCCCGGAGCGGATGTGCCCGATGTGCGGGGCGGCCTGGACGGTCGCGCCACAGAGGTAGATCGAGACACAGCCCGCTGTGAGCGGTACGAAGTCACGGATCTGCCGGGCGCTGGTGTCGTACAGGCGAATAGTCACGCCTCAAGGGTAGTGGGCGCGCACCAGTGCCCCGCGACCCCTTGGGGATCGCGGGGACAAGTTTGTGACGGCGGGGGTGTCTCAGATGCGTCCGACGACCTTGCGCGGGGTGATCCGGACGACCACGCGTTCGGCGTCGTCGGCGGAGGAGGGGTTGAACTCCGCGTACTTCTTGCCGGTGTACTTCACGGACAGCTCGTCGATGAGCTCCTCGCCGCCCTCGGTGGTCAGGGCGGCGGTGCCGCGGATCTCGGCGTACGTGTACGGGGCGGCGAAGGGCTGCACGACGACGGAGACCCGCGGGTCGCGGCTGAGGTTCTGCTCCTTGCGGCGGCCGACCGTCGTCGAGATGAGCACGTCGTCGCCGTCGCGCTTGACCCAGACCGGGGAGACCTGGGGGCTGCCGTCGGGCTGGATGGTGGCGACGGTGACGAAGACGGGGGTGTCGAGCAGCGCCTTGAGTTCTTCGGAGAGTGCGGCGGGCATGGCGTACGTCCTCCCAGTGGGATCGGTGGTGCCTCTACCCGTACCCCAACCCCGTTTCAATGCTCCCGCTTCCCGTTCCTGCCCACCGGAAGGGTCAAGGCGAGCGCGGCACCCGTGAGCGGCGGGGGTGGCGGTGCGCAGTACGTACCCGTCGGCTCCGGCCGTACCGGCGCCTCCGCCATCGTGCTCATCCACGCGCCCACCGCCCTCGTACGACACATCGCTTGCCGCACCAGCGTATGTGCAAGTGATGTGCAACAAGGCTGTGGCCCTGGAATACCGGCAGGTCAGGGCCGCGACCGGGTCAGCCGGTGCGGTAGACCAGCGCGGTCGCGATCCCGGCGATGCCCTCGCCCCGCCCGGTGAAGCCGAGCCCGTCGGAGGTGGCCGCGGAGAGCGAGACGGGCGCCCCCACGGCGGCCGACAGCACCTTCTGCGCCTCGTCGCGCCGCTTGCCGATCTTCGGCCGTACGCCGACGACCTGAACGGCGACATTGCCGATCTCGAAGCCCTCGGCCCGCACGATCCGGGCCGCCTCGGTCAGCAGGGTCACCCCGGCCGCGCCGGACCACTCGGGCCGCCCGGTGCCGAAGTGCTGCCCGAGGTCGCCGAGCCCGGCGGCCGAGAAGAGCGCGTTGCACGCGGCGTGCGCGACGACATCGGCATCCGAGTGCCCGGCCAGACCGGGACCCTCGCCCTCCCAGAGCAGCCCCGCGCACCACAGCTCGCGGCCCTCTTCGAAGGCGTGGATGTCGGTGCCGATCCCGACCTGCGGGATCACCGGAGCGTTCCGTTCCTCAGAAGCCATCGTTCGCCCTCCTGCGTGCGAGTACCGCCTCGGCCAGCACCAGATCCAGCGGCCGGGTCACCTTGAACGCCTCTTCGTGCCCGGGTACGACCACGACGGGCGCCCCGAGCTGCTCCACCATGCCCGCGTCGTCCGTCGCGCCCTCACCGCTGACGGCGACGGCGGCGTGCGCCCGTACGAGCGTGTCGCGGTCGAAGCCCTGCGGGGTCTGCACGGCACGCAGCCTGGCCCGTACGGGCGTGCCGAGCACCGGCTCCGGCTCCCCCGGCGCACCCGGCTCGACCTCCTTGACGGTGTCGGCCAGCGGCAGCGCGGGGACGACGGCGGGCGCCCCGTCCCGTACCGCCTCGATCACCGCGTCCACCGTGTCGACGGGCACCAGCGGGCGCGCCGCGTCATGGACGAGGACGGCGGAGATGTCCTCGGGCAGCGCGTCGAGGCCGAGCCGCACCGACTCCTGACGGGTGTCGCCGCCGGGCACGACGAGGTAGTCGGTGCGCTCGGGCAGGGCGTGCTCGTCGAGCAGGTTCTTGACCTCGGGGGCGCCGTCCGGCGGTGCGACGACGACGACCAGGGAGACGGAACGGGACGCCGCCATGGCCCGGACCGCGTGGATGAGCATGGGTGTCCCGCCCAGCGCACGGAGCGCCTTGGGGGCACCCGGACCGAGCCGTACGCCGCGGCCGGCTGCGGGAATCACGGCGGCGGTGCGGTACGGACGCGATTGATCAGACATCGGTTGCACTCCGGAGCTTCGGCATGTTTGTTTCCACAGCCGACATGGGTATGGCCACAAGCGAGCCGGGCGCCATGCCACGACTCGACCGGGCCCTTTCCGTGACACCCGGTCGATTCGGACAAGCCGCACCGGTCGCTCGGGATCGGCTACACAAGATCGCGAGCAACGTATCGGGGGTATCACCGATGAAGCCAACGCATCGGTGAATCGGGACGTAATCCGGACAGGCTGCGCCAGAAATTCAGCCACGCCGCGGCCGCACCCAGCCATACCGCAGCTGAATCCGGACATGCGGCGGCGCCCGACGACATACCGTGAATACGGTTGTCAGCGGGCACCGCGGCACATTGATTACGACCGGCGCGAGCCGGTTCAGGACGCGAGAACCTCGTCGAGCAGAGCCTCGGCCTTGTCTTCGTTCGTGTTCTCCGCGAGCGCGAGCTCGCTCACCAGAATCTGGCGAGCCTTGG